>NZ_JAFFIX010000001.1 GCF_016916835.1 Actinacidiphila bryophytorum
AGAACGGCGGGACCGAGAACGGCGGGACCGAGAACGGCGGGACCGAGAACGGCGGGACCCAGAACGGTGGCACCGAGAACGGCGGGACCCAGAACGGCGGGACCCAGAACGGTGGCACCGAGAACGGCGGGACCCAGAACGGTGGCACCGAGAACGGTGGCACCCAGAACGGTGGCGGCAACAACGGCGGTGGGAACAACGGCGGTTCGACCGGGTCCACGACCACGGGCGGCACGCACTCCGACGGCAACGGCAACACCTGCACGCTGACCGGTGAGAGCGTCGACTGCGGCAACGACACCAGCACCGACAACACCCAGCCGGTCGCGCAGGGCGACACCACGAGCCAGCTCGCCGAGACCGGCTCGAACGGCACCACGTTCCTGCTGATCGGCGCCGCGACCCTGATCGCGGGCGGCATCGGCTTCCGCCTGACCCCGCGTCTGGCGGCCGGCCGCCGCAACGCGGTCTGACACACCGAAGGGGCGGGGCCGGAACGCATCTGCGTTCCGGCCCCGCCCCTTTGCCTCGCGCTCGCTAAGGCGCGGGGGCCTGCGGCGGTACGAGCACCGTCAGATCGTCGGTGATCGTCCGCGCCACCGCTGCGTAGCCGTCGACCGACAGGTTGACGTGGTCACCCGAGTCGAAGTCCAGCGGCGCGGCCTGGTTGCTGAGCTGCTGCTCCGGGGGCGTGGCGGTGCTGGCCGGATCGTCCACGGCGACGCCCGCGTTGGCGTCCACGTAGGTCTGTCCCGGCGGGTTGCCTGCCGATACCCCGCTGATCCAGTCGTTCACCGTCTGCCGATAGGCGTCCACGGTGTCCGTGCAGGGCGCGTACCCCTCGCAGGGCGTCAGCGTCATGATGACGGTCCTGATCCCCCAGGCCTGCAACTGGTCGAGGAGCAGTTGGTAGGCGCTGGTCAGAGACGTGTCGTCGCTGCCGCCCACGATGTCCTGAAGCCCTTGGGCGATCACCACTGTCGTGACACCGGGATCGGACAGGACATGGTCGTCGAGACGCGACAGCAGCGAATTGCCGCCCCAGCCCTGTGTCATATCCGTGGCTATCCGATTGGTCGCGAGGTCGGCAGCCAGGACACCGAGGTTCGGAACGCCTTGAGTGTTGGTCTGGAGGGCGCGTGCAGTCCTACCTCCCAACCGCCATGAAGCGCCCAGCGCGTTACCACCGCCCACCCCGGTAGTGCCTGTGATGTTGGTGTCGATCAAACCGTCACCAATGGTGACGACGGTGGGCTGGTTGCCTGGCGAGACAACGTCCAGGCCGGTGACCACGTCGGTGAAGTAGCCCCACGTCACTCCCGTGCCGGTGAACGCGGTGTTTGCCACGTCCTCCGTGTGATCACCGCTGCCCACTGCGCTGATGTAGTTCACCGCCTCGGAGGCCCACGCGTGCTCGGGGATGTAGTGCACCGTGTCGGCCAGGTGGAAGCTCACCAGGACCGGTTGGTTCGCGGTGACCGACGCGCCCAGCGGATCGCTGAACAGCTCGCCTCCGGACGGAAGCACCACGCTCGTGGAGCCGCCGAACGTCATGGTGGCCGGGGTGTCGGCAGCCGCAGAACCGGCACTCCGCTGGGCAAAGGTCACGTGGTCGATGGTGAGCGGCGTCGAGTTGCCTCGATTCGACAGCTTGACCCGCACACTGGCTCCGCCGACACTCGGCGTGACCGCGAGCCTGAACGTCTGGTCCCTGTAGTCCTGACCGCCGATGAAGTTGTACGGCAGGTTCATGTTCGGCGAACTCCACGCCCCCGTCCACGAGGCCCCGCCCCCGGCGGACGTCGTGTCGCGTACCGCCATCGCCAGGATGTGCAGGCCGGGCACGAAAGCCTGCGCCTTGCTGCTCAGGTCGGGGAGGGTCACCGACGACACCTGGGCGCCCGGGGCCAGCGGGACCGCGAAGGCGTAGATCTTGTGGTTGGTCGTCGTGACCTGGCCCGTGGGGGAGTTGAGCTTGACGAAGCCGGTCGCCCCCAGCGACGAGGGACCCGTGCTCCAGTCCGGCACCGCCAGGTAGTACGACTGGGGCGCCGTGTCGCCGGCGTACGTGATCGTGCCGGAGGCCTCGCTGCAGTCGCTGTAGTGCTCGTTGTCGTAGCCGTACGAGCAGTTGGTCGCGCTGACGTCCGTGCCGTCGGGTACGTACGGGCTGCTGTGGTCGGCGGGGGCGTGGTCCGCTGCGCTGCCGCCGTATGTGGAGGTGGCCAGGAAGACCAGGGCGTTGCCCTGTTGACCGCTCATCGTGATGGTCTGGTTGGCCGCGAGCACGTTGTCGGCTGCGCCGGTGCCGAAGTCCGGCAGGGTGAAGGTCGCGCCGTCCACGGTGATCTTGCCGCCGGGCTGCCAGCCCTTGGACTGCAGTTCCTGCTTGGACAGCGAGTAGCCCTTGCCGTCGATGTCGGCGGCCGTCGGGGCCGCGTCGTCGGAGATCGCGGTGTTGTTGAAGGCGGCGGCCAGGTTCGGGTAGGTCTGTGCGGCGTGTCCCACGG
The DNA here is from genome assembly GCF_016916835.1 of Actinacidiphila bryophytorum. Classification (GTDB taxonomy): domain Bacteria; phylum Actinomycetota; class Actinomycetes; order Streptomycetales; family Streptomycetaceae; genus Actinacidiphila; species Actinacidiphila bryophytorum. The sequence goes on from NZ_JAFFIX010000001.1 coordinate 2,511, forward strand.
ACGTGAAGTGGTATTCGTGCATGGGGGATTCGTTGCCGGCCGAGTCCAGCGCGTAGACGAACAGCGTGTGCGTGCCGGGCGCGACCGGGGTCGCCGTGTACGTCGCGGTGCTGTTGGTCGCGGTCTTGGTCTGGCTCGCGGGCGCACCCGTGGTCGGGGGAGCGACGTCGAGGCCGAAGACGAACTTCGCCGCGGCGTTCTGCGTGGAGCCCGGGTCGACGTGCGCCGTGAAGGTGCCGGGGGTGCCGGCGGGGGCGCCGGGGCCGCCGTCCTTGTCGAGGTCGGGGTAGACGTCGGCGGTGACGTCCGGCTCCGCGGGGGCGCGCTGGTCGACGGTGAAGTGGCAGGTCGAGGTGCTGGCCTTGGTGTCCTTGCCGTCGGTCACCGACACCTGCCAGTTGACGGTGCTGCCGTCGGCGAGGCCCTTGATGTAGGTGAGCGGGAAGGTGGCGGGGGCGGACTGCCCGCTGGAGACGTCCTTGCTCTTGATCGTGGCCTTGGCCGCCGAGCCGACCCAGTAGGTGTACGTCGCCTGGAGTGCGTCCTTGTCCGTGTCGGAGACGACGGAGGTCAGCGAGGGCGGTGTGGTGGCGACGGTCTTGCCGAGGATCGGGTAGGGCGTCGCGGTGGCGCAGCCGTACGTCGAGGAGTTGAGCTTGACGGTCGGCGTGGCCGGCGGGTTCGGGACGTGGTTGTAGGTGATGCTCACCGACGGGTTCGCCGCGAACCGCTTGAAGTGGTAGCCGTTGGACTCGCTGCCGTTGATGAGCACGTAGGTCAGCGACGACCAGTGCCCGGCCGCCGCGCTGGCGACGGTCGAGGTGGCCGCGAAGCCGCCGGAGACGTAACTGCTGCACGCGGGTGCGAAGGAGTGGCTGTCGATCTTCGTGCCGGCGGCGGGCTTGGCGTTCCAGGTCGTCTTGGAGCTGATCGCCGAGGTCAGGTACATGGTGACGGTGCTGGTCGTGTCGCACTGCGCCGCGTACGTCTCGGTGGTGTTGATGACCGCGCTGACGATGTGCGTGCCCCAGATCCCGGAGGGAATGCCGAGCTGGAAGTACGAGCGCTCGATGCCGACGCAGCCGGAGTAGACGTTGTCGCCGACGCCCGGGTCGCCGTACTTGGTCGAGTCGTAGTTGGACGTGGTCGGGCAGCCGGACTGGACCTCGGCCCAGTGCTGGCGCGAACCGGACGCCGGGTGCGGGTTCCATGTGGGGTCGATGTAGACCGGGTAGACCGTGTCCTTGCCGGTGAGCAGGGCGCGGTCGGGGGTCAGGGCGAGCGCGCCGGCCGCCACCCGTACGCCCAGCGGCGCGGTGTGCGCACCGGGCTGCGGGGCCGCGGCGGAGGGCAGGACGGCGGATCTGGCGTGCGCGGCGGGCGACATCGTACGGGCCGGGGTCGCGCCGGCCGCCCGCGCCGAGTCCCACATGAGGGGGGCGGGGGCGCTGAAGGCGACGGCGCCGTCGGCGGTGACCGCGGCGAGGCCGTCCCGCCCGGCGTTCCTGACGGTGACGCCGGTGCCGGTGGTGGCCAGGGTCAGGGTGCCGAGCCGCGGGTCGGCCGCCGCGGCGGGTGTCTTGACGACCAGCACCTCGGAGAAGCCGCCGAGTGTGGTCGCGGTGACCTTGAGGTCCACGTCCGGCAGCACGCCGGCGTAGGTGAGGGCGTCGCCTGCCGCGGTCGGCGCGGGCAGTGCGGGCAGCGACGTGGGCCAGCCGAAGGCCAGGCGCTCGGCGCCGGAGCCCATGGCCGCCAGCGGCGCGGACGTCCCGCCGCCGGAGAGCCGGAGCGCGCCGACCGCGGCGGCCGGGCTGTAGGTGCCGTCCGCGTTGCGTACGAGGGTCGCGTCCACCGGCGTCCAGGCGCCGTTCTTGCGGACCCTGGTCGGCAGCAGGCTGGCGTTGTACGTCGTGGTGCCGGAGGGGTTCGCGGTCGTCGTGGACGTCCCGGTGGTGAGCGCGTCGACGGTGACCGGCGTGCCGTCGGCGGCGGCGCGGTCGTGCGCGGCCTGCAGGGCCTTGCGCTGCGCCGCCGTCAAGCCGTCGGCGTCGTCCCTTGGCGCCAGCGGTACGCCGGGTGTGCGGGCGGGCTCGTCCGGCAGCGGCGCCGCGGTGCCCTGCCCGCCGGACGCCGGCGGCGTGCTCGCGCTGTCCGCCGCGGCCGGTCCCGCGCCCGCGAGCGCGAACCCCGGCATAATTCCCACAACAAGAACGCCGGCAATGAAAACGGACTTCCAGCGTCCGCGCTTCCCTGAATTTTTGCAGCGCAAACTCATTCGTTGACGCATTTCCCCCACCCCTGGCCCGAGCCGTTATCGAGAGACAACCCGGAGCAAGCTAGCTGCTGTCTGTTCGATTCCACAAGTAGTCGCAAGGACGTGACGCCCAGTCACATCACGCCGATGGCCAGCGGCCTTGTGAGCCTTGTGTGACCGGCGTTGCCCCGGTGAATCGGATATGTCGCTCCTGGGCGTAAAGGGCCGCATCCCATGATTTACCCGGCAACGTCCTGCACATTTGACCTGCCCATGGTTTTTCGAAGGCCAAACCTTTGCCGTTTGTTCTCCCCGGGAAATCCCGTTCCGGGGTGCGGGTTGCTAGCTTCTGCCTTCTGCTGGTCCACGCCTTGGGGGGTTGCGGTGCGCAGTCATATCGGCATGCCTATGCGTCGTCGTTCGGCGGCGGGTGCGCGCAAATCGTGGGCCTGGGGCCTGTGGGCCGCCCTGCTCGCGCTGGTCGTGCCGTTCGTGACGGGCGGCCCCGCCGCCGAGGCCGCCGCGCCGCACTACGACGTCAAGCCGAAGAAGGAGCGGGTCGTACCCGTAGAGCCGGTCGCCCACCGCAGCGTCAAGGTCCCCGCGATGCCGGCGTGGGACCCGGCGGCGGCGCACCGCAGCTGGCCCGCCGCCGGCAGCGCCGACGTCGCGGTCACGCCGGCCGCCGCACGGGCCGCGGCCCTCCCGGTGCGCCTGGCCCAGGCGCCCCCGAGGACGCCGGTAAAGGCGCAGGCCAAGGCCCAGGGGAAGGCCGCCGCCCGGACCCCCGTCACCCCCGTCACCCACGCCCGCGTCACCGTCGCCGACCAGAAAGCCGCCCAGCGCCTGCACCTGGGCGGCCTGGTCCTGCAGGTCGCGCGGACCGACGGCGCCACCGGCACCGGCGACGTCCAGGTCAGCCTGGACTACGGCGCCTTCAAGGACGCCTACGGCGCCGACTGGGGCTCCCGGCTGCGGCTGGTGTCGCTGCCCGCGTGCGCGCTGACCACCCCCGACCTGCCCTCCTGCCAGACGGAAACCCCGCTGGCCTCCACGAACGACAGCGGCACACACGTGGTCTCCGCCGTGGTGCCGCTGTCCACGACCGCGGTGCTGGCCGCCGCCGCGGGTGCCTCGGGCGGCGGTGGCAGCTTCTCGGCCACGTCGCTCTCGCCCTCGGGCCAGTGGTCCGGCGGCGGCGCCACCGGCGACTTCTCCTGGTCGTACCCGATCGGCGTGCCCGACGTCCCCGGCGGCCTGCAGCCGTCCGTCGGGCTCTCGTACAGCTCGCAGAGCATCGACGGCCGCACCTCCACGACCTCGCCGCAGGCGTCCTGGATCGGCGACGGCTGGGAGTACTCGCCGGGCTTCGTCGAGGAGTCCTACACCGGCTGCGCCGACGACACCGCGGGCGGCAGCCCCAAGACCGGCGACCAGTGCTGGTCGGACGCCGCCGACACGGTCACCCTGTCGCTCAACGGCGCCTCCAACACCCTGGTCCACGACGACGCCACCGGCACCTGGCACCCGCAGGGCGACTCCGGCGAGATCGTCAAGGTCGCCACCGACACCGTCAACGCCGACCAGGAGCACCGCTACTTCACCGTCACCACCACCGACGGCACCACGTACTACTTCGGCCGCAACCAGCTGCCCGGCTGGTCCGACCACGGTACCGCGGCCGACGACCCGGTCACCAACTCGGTGTGGACCGCCCGCGTCTACGGCAACGACACCGGCGAGCCCTGCCACGCCTCGACCTTCACCGCCTCCGCCTGCAACCAGGCCTACCGGTGGAATCTGGACTACGTGGCCGACGACCACGGCAACGCCGTCAGCTACTGGTACACCCCGGAGACCGGCTACTACGGCCCCGACAACACCACGTCCCCCGCGCCGTACACCCGCGGCGGCTACCTGACGAAGATCCAGTACGGCCAGCGGGCCGGCAAGGTCTACGACACCGCGGGCACCCCGGCCGCCGCCCAGGTCTTCTTCGACACCGCAGAACGCTGCCTGCCCGGCACCGACTTCGACTGCGCGCCCGCCAAGCTCACCGCGGCCAACGCCGCGCACTGGCCCGACGTGCCCGCCGACCAGATCTGCGCGTCCACCGGCACCTGCAACAACCACGGCCCCGCGTACTTCACCACCCGCTGGCTCACCGGCATCCGCACCCAGGTGCTGGTCGGCACCGGCTACCAGAACGTCGACTCCTGGGCGCTCACCCACGCCTTCCCGCCGCCCGCCGACGCCAAGGACACCACCACGCCCACCGCGTGGCTGACCGGCATCACCCGCACCGGCCTCGACGGCGGCACCCTGGCCACCGAGCCCGTCACCTTCGCGGGCCAGGCGATGGTCAACCGCGTCGACGGGCTCGACGGCTACCAGCCTCTGGCCCGCTACCGGTTGACGACGATCACCACCGAGACCGGCGAGGTCGTCCAGGTCCAGTACACCGTCCCGCAGTGCCACCGGTCCGGCACCACCGTGCTGCCCGGCGCCGCGGACGACAACCACCTGCTGTGCTACCCCGTCTACTGGACGCCGCCCGGCCAGGTCGAACCGCAGCTCGACTGGTTCAACAAGTACCTGGTGCACGCCGTCACCGAGCAGGACCCCACCGGCGGCGGCCAGCCGATGGAGACCGTCTACTCCTACGTCGGCGACCCGGCCTGGCACTTCGCCGACGAGCCCGGCACCCCGGCCAAGTACCGCACCTGGAACCAGTGGCGCGGCTTCGGCCAGGTCGAGACCCGCACCGGCTCCGACACCACCGGCACCACCCTCACCCGGCTGAACTACTTCCGCGGCATGGACGGCGACAAGACGTCCGGCGGCACCCGCAGCGTCTCCCTGACCTCGGCCGGCGGCGACGTCACCGCCACCGACAAGGACTGGTACGCGGGCCAGGTCTTCGAGGCCCGCAACTACGACGGCGACGGCGGCGCCCTGCTCTCCGACGCCGTCACCGTCCCGTGGGCGAGCGCCGCGACCGCGACGCAGACCCGTACCAAGGCCGGCCTCGGGCCGGTCAGCGCGCACATCCTCGGCATGGCCCAGGAGCGCGCCACCACCACCAAGGCCGACGGCACCGCTATCACCGACGAGACCGACTACACGCACGACGCGGACACCGGCCTGGTGCTCGCCGTCGACGACAAGGGCGACCTGTCCACCACCGCCGACGACCGCTGCGAGAAGACCGCCTACGCCACCGGCGGCAGCGGGCAGCTGCTGCCCGCGCCGCGCCGCATCACCTCGCTCGGCGTCGGGTGCGGAGCCACACCCGCTTACCCCGGCGACCTGCTCAGCGACGACGTGATCTTCTACGACGGCGCCACCGACAGCACCGCCCCGGTCACCGGACCCGCCGACGTCACCAAGGTGCAGAAGGCCGACTCCGCCGCCGCCGACGGCACACCGCACTACGTCACCGCGAGCACCACCACGCTGCCCGGCACCAACACGCCCGACTACGACATCTACGGGCGGCCGCTGAGCCAGACCGACGCGCTCGGCCACCGCACCACCACCGCTTACACCCCGGCGACCGGCGCCGCACCCACCAGGATCAAGACGACCGAGCCGCAGGTCACAGGGCAGCTGCAGGGCTTCAGCTCCACCACCACCTACGACCCGGCGCGCGGCCTGCCGCTGGCCACCACCGACGTCTCCGGCTACACCACCAGCAGCACCTACGACCCGCTGGGCCGGATCACCGCCGGCTGGGACGCCGGCTTCTCCCAGTCCCTCGGCGCCCAGCCCAACGTCACCTACACCTACGGCCTGTCCAACAGCGCGCCGTCCACCGTCACCACCAGGACGCTGGTCGACAACGGCAGCGCGACCACGTACCAGACGTCCGTCAGCATCTACGACGCGCTGCTGCGCCCGCGCGAGACGCAGACCGCCACCGTCGACGGCGGCCGGGTCATCAGCGACATCGCCTACGACGACCACGGCTGGACGGTCAAGGCCAACGGCCCCTACTACACGAAGGGTTCGCCGGACGGCACGCTCGTCTACGCCCCCGACGACCAGGTCGCGAACGAGACCGCCACCTTCTACGACGGTGCAGGACGCGTCACCGCCTCGGCCGCGTACACCTTCGGCTCCGAGACCTGGCGCACCACCACCGCCTACCCCGGCTCCGACCGCACCGACGTCACCCCGCCCGACGGCGCCTCGCCCACCTCGACCTTCACCGACGGCCGCGGACGCACCGTCAAACTGCTGACCTACCACGGCACCACGCCCAGCGGCTCCGCGGACACCATCACGTACACCTACGACAAGTCCGGCCACCAGACCGGCCTGAAGGACGGCGACGGCAACGTCTGGTCCTCCGGCTACGACATGCTCGGCCGCAAGACCTCGCAGACCGACCCGGACACCGGCACCAGCACCAGCAGCTACGACCTGACCGGGCAGCAGCTCACCGCGACCGACGCCCGCGGCAGGACCGTCACCAGCACGTACGACGAGCTGGGCCGCCCCACCGCGACGTACGACACCACCGGCGGCGCCGCCCCCGGCACCGGCAACCGGCTCGCCTCCTGGACGTACGACACCCTCAAGAAGGGCCTGCCCACCTCGTCCACCAGCTACGACGACGGGCTCGCGTACACCAGCAAGATCCTCGGCTACGACAGCCACGGCTGGACCGGCTCCACCGAGACGATCATCCCGGCCGGCGACGGCAACCCGGCCGGCACGTACATCACCGACCGCACCTACACCCCGACCGGCAACCTGCACTCCTACACCGAGGGCGCCGCCGGCTCCCTCCCGCAGGAGACCGTCAGCTACGGCTACGACACCTTCGGCCGGCCCACCTCCGCCGGCGGCGACGTCGGCAGCTGGGACTACGTCGACAAGCTGGCCTGGACCGAGTACGACGAGCCCGAGCAGTTCACCTTCGGACCCTCGGGCAACTTCGCCCAGACCACGTACTCCTACGACGAGCAGACCCGGCGGCTGGCCGGCCAGCTGACCGTCACCCAGTCCGGGCACGTCCGCGCCGACAACACCACCTACACCTACAAGGCCGCCGGCCAGGTCACCCGGATCAGCGACCAGCTCGACACCGGGCAGACCGACACCCAGTGCTTCCGCTACGACGGCGCCCAGCGGCTGTCCGCCGCCTGGACCGCGACCGACGCCTGCGCGGCAACCCCGGCCGCCGGCTCCGCCGCCACCATCGGCGGCCCCGCACCGTACTGGCAGTCCTGGACCTACGACGCCATCGGCGACCGCGCCACCCAGACCGACCACGACCTCGCGGGCGACGCCGCCCAGGACACCGTCGCCACCTCCACCGACGCCAAGGCCACCGGCGGCCCCGCCCACGCCCTCGCCCAGGTCGCCACCCACGCGCCGGCCGCACCCGTCACCGACGCCGTCACCTCCTACACCTACGACCAGGCAGGCAACGTCGCCACCCGCACCACCCAGGCCGGCACCGACACCTTCACCTTCAACACCGCCGGCAAGCTCGCCAAGCTCCAGCAGACCGGCACCGCAGGCGACACCACCTACGTCTACGACGCCGACGGCAACCTGCTGGTGCGGCGGGACGCCACCGGCGCCACCGCCTACCTCGGCGACGAGGAGATCACCCTCAAGGCCGGCGCCACCGGCATCACCGGCGTGCGCTACATCTCCATCGCCGGCCAGCCCGTCGCCGTCCACTCCTCCGACGGCACCTTCGCCTACGTCGTCTCCGACCGGCAGGGCACCGGGCAGCTGCAGATCGACGCCGCCACCCAGACCCTCACCCGCCGCCAGTACCTGCCCTTCGGCCAGACCCGCACCGCCACCAGCGGCTGGCTCGGCACCCGCGGCTACGTCGGCGGCCAGCAGGACGACACCACCGGCCTGACCAACTTCGGCGCCCGCGAGTACGACGCCACCACCGGCCGCTTCCTGACCCCCGACCCGCTGCTCGCACCAGGCGACCCGCAGTCCCTGAACGCCTACGCCTACGCCGACAACAGCCCCGTCACCCTGTCCGACCCCAGCGGCAACCAGCCCGAGGACTGCCGCTACTACGAGTGCCAGATGTACAACGGGCACTTCATCTTCGGCAACAAGCGCCCCCAGCAGCCCGGCGGCGGCTCCGGCAGCAGCAGCCCCGGCAAACCCGACGCGTCCTCGACCACCAAGAAGGCCCAGGACGACGCGGCCGCCGCCCAGCGCGCAGCCGACACCGCCAGCCAGGTCGCAGCCGCCGCCCGGGCACACAAGGAAGGCCTGGTCAGCAAGATCGTCCACCTGGTGGGCGACCTGATCGGCGTCAACGACGCCATCAGCTGCTTCACCGAGGGCAACGTCATGGGCTGCATCAACACAGCCCTCGGCAGCGTCCCCTGGACGAAGGTCTTCAAGGCCTTCAAGGTCGGCATCAAAGCCTTCAAGGTCTGGCGCGAGGTCGAAAAGGCCGAAGGCCTGGTCAAGGACACCCAGGAAGCCCTGAACGTCGCGGAAGACGTCCTGGCCGCCAAACGCGAGGCCTCGTCGGCGGCAGCGATGAACGACGCGAAGGCGGCGGCCGACGAGGCCGCCAAGGAGGCCCCGAGCCCGGCGCCGACGTGCCACAGCTTCCTCGCGCAGACCCCGGTCGCCATGGCGTCAGGCGACCCGAAGGCCATCTCCGATCTGAAGGTGGGCGACGCGGTTCAAGCCACGGATCCTCAGACCGGGTTGACCCGCCCGGAGAAGGTCCAGAAGGTCATCGTCACGCACACCGACGAGGAGTTCACCGACCTCACCCTGACCACCGACGACGCCCACCCCAACGCCCCGCCGGCCCACCTGACCACCACCTGGCACCACCCCTTCTGGGACGCCACCCACCACCGCTGGACCGAAGCCCACGCCCTGACCCCGGGCACCCACCTCCGCCGGCCCGACGGCACGACGGCCACCGTCACGACAGTCCGCAACTACCACCGCCAGGCAGTCACCTACGACCTCACGGTCACGGACCTCCACTCGTACTATGTCCTGGCGGGCACCACCTCGGTGCTGGTCCACAACTGCGGTACCGGACCCACTGAGGCGGATGCAGTTGCGGCGCGAGGGCGAGCCGAAGAGCTTCAATCGCAGCGCAACGACTATCCGCATGCTGCTCAGCACGGCACTACCGCTGTCATCGGAGTGTTCAACACCAAGACGCGGCAGTGGGTCAATAAGGTGGCCATCAACGGTGATGGAGCGGCCCCCTGGGCTCTGCGAAGCGGTGAAGAGTTTGTTCAAGGGGCTGGCCACGCAGAGCAGACGATCCTGAATAGCCTGGGGTCTCACGAGGTCGTGGGATTCGGAGGGACGTCGCGTAATATCTGTAGGGATACTTGCTATGCCCTGCTGAACAGCAGGGGTATGCGCTTTGGCGGCGCAGGGTATTTCGGCGGCCGAGCGGATAAGACGCCGTTCTCGTACTTCTGGCAGGAAGGCTCGTAGGTGATGGAAAGCGTCCAGCTGACGTCAATATTCGGCTACGCCGTCGGAGACCTGGTGCGCATCTCGACCGAGGCGCTTGACGCGCAGGTCCGAGAAGTGCTCGCGCGCCGTGTTCTTGTGAATTGGTCGTGGCGTCAGGTGGATCCGGATTCGCAAAACAGCTGGGATGGCGCCATCGGTTTCCCTCGTGACCCCGATGCCTACGATTGGTGTAACACTCCGTGGCGACTCGAGCCCGACTCGTCAGAACTGAAGGTCGGTGATACATGTCTGGTAGGGATTCCGCCGACGGAGGTTCGGATTACGGGAATCGGGAAATTTGATCCGCCTGCGGACTTCGGGTTCCTGCCACGCCCCGAATATTTCCTGGAGCTTGTGCCAATCGACATGCTCGACGACGAAGAGGCCGGGTATGTTCTCTACCTCAACGGAGAGGAGCCGATCGAGATCGAGGTCCTGGAGCATGGTGAATGACCAACGCGGTGTCGGCGCGATGGTCGAGCAGGAACCTTTTCGTGGGCACGTTTGATCAGGCCTCGCTGTTTTGTAGTGGGACCGTGCCGCCCTGGTGGCTGGTCGTCGCCTCCGGCGGCTACGCCAACCCGAGTTGGACGCCCTGGACGAGCGTTTCCGCCTGGCAACGGCACCTGTCCCGTCCTCCGGTATGAGCGAGCGCGCGACGTCACCACCAGCACGGTGGTGGCGGTCCCGCTACCCGCGGCTCGTGACCAGGGATTCGACCGCGGACTTGCCGGCGACCTGGTCCCCGGCACCCACGTACATCGGCTGACGACAACCGTGGTCCACGAGGCTAGGGTCGTGGGAATGACGTACAAGGGTGTGGATCCGGCGACGATCACGCCGGAGATGGCCGTTCGGATTCGCGTATGGCGAGTCGACGAGGAGTTGTCGTGGCGCGCCGTGGCCATGGCTGCGTCCGACCTGTGGAACGCGGAATACGGAAGCAACCAGCTCTACGGCAAGGACCTCTGCGCGGCCGCGGCGAAGGTGCTGGGTGAGGACCCTCACCGGGAACCGTGGAACTGACACCCCGCCTGCGATGAATCGGAGCGAAGGGGCTGCGCTGCTGATCGAATGTGCAGTGCAGGGGCTGATTGACATCAGGACGATCGGGCGGGATGTGTCACGGGGTCTGGACGCCGACGGCTCGGCTCATGCCTGGGCCGGGGCGGAGGAGATCGGGGCGCTACTGGATGGCGAGGAAGTTCGCAAACTCCGGGCGCGGGTGGGCTGTGGAAGACGTTGACGTATCGGTCGGTCAGTACGTGGATCGCGCCGGCTTCCTGCCGTTGGTCGCAAGGTCGCTGCGATCGCCGACGTGTGCCATCGCATCCCGTTTCCCCCGGGGAACACTCCAGGCGTGAACTCGATCCAATTCCCTCGGCGTATCTCGAACGGCTGGGGTCGTAACTCGCCGGAGGGACGCGAGTGGTGCCGCCGACGGTCCGGCGCACTGTCCTACGAGACGCCCCGTTCTGTCCGTCGCGTGCTGGACAGGTAAAGGGCGAGGAGCCGTGATGGCAGGGGTCGGGCGGGATCGGGTCTTTCGCAACTGTCGAGCGGCCGATGTGAAGGTCGGTTGCGCTGCGGACGGTGATAGGGGAGGCTCGCGCGCATGGTTTCGGTAGTGCAGAACATCGCGATCGACTGTGCGGACGCCTATGGGCTGGCCAAGTGGTGGAGCGGGGTCACCGGGCGGCCGTTGCATGCGGAGGACTTTCCGGGGGATCCGGAGGCGCAGGTGCTGCTGTCGGAGGACGGACCGGTGCTGCACTTCAACCAGGTGCCGGAGGGGAAGACGGGGAAGAACCGGATCCATCTGTGCCTGCGGCCGGAGACCTCGCGCGACCAGGAGGTGGAGCGGCTGCTGGCGCTGGGCGCCGGGTTTGTCGCGGACCGGCGCAATCCCGACGGCTCGGGCTGGGCGGTGCTCGCGGACCCCGAGGGCAATGAGTTCTGCGTACTGCGCAGCACGTCCGACCGTGCCGCCGGAGGTCACTCAGGGTGACTGCGAGGTCACGCCGTGGCGTGTTCCACGACGAGGACGACGGCCAGGAGGGCCACCAGGAGGGCGATCAGGGCCGCGGGGGATATGGAGGACCAGCCGGGCTCCTGCTGCATGCGGGCGCGGTTGGCGCGGCATACGGGGCAGCGACCCTCGGCCACCGGGCCGGAACAGTTCGCGCACACCAGCCGGTCGACTGTCATCGTGGTCTCCTCACTCCGTCCGGTGAACGCTCCCGGTGGGTGAATCGTTCCCGGGAGGGACGCTCGCCAGTCCTGGGGTCGGCACTGCGTACGCACTCTCCACTGTGCCAGGTTCTGGGGAGCGGTGCGCCCGGGGAGCACAGAAGCCGTGCCGGGGCGGTAATGGGACGGCTTACCCCGTTATGCCCTGTGGGACGGCCCACCAACCCACTCCGACGACTGCGCGCGGCTTGACCCGTCGCGTAGTGTCGCCCTCATCCCCTGTCCGCTCACCCCGCAAACCCCTGGTGCGAACGTGATCCGATTCGACAACGTCACCAAGACCTACCCCAAGCAGAACCGCCCCGCGCTGCGGGACGTGTCGCTGGAGATCGAGAAGGGTGAGTTCGTCTTCCTGGTGGGCTCCTCGGGCTCGGGCAAGTCGACCTTCCTGCGGCTGATCCTGCGCGAGGAGCGCACCGACACCGGCCTCGTACACGTGCTGGGCAAGGACCTGAACCGGCTGTCGAACTGGAAGGTCCCGCACATGCGGCGCCAGCTCGGCACGGTCTTCCAGGACTTCCGGCTGCTGCCGAACAAGACGGTCGCCCAGAACGTCGCCTTCGCCCTCGAAGTGATCGGCAAGCCCCGCGGCACCATCCGCAAGACCGTTCCCGAGGTGCTGGACCTGGTCGGCCTGGCCGGCAAGGAGGACCGCATGCCGGGCGAGTTGTCCGGTGGTGAGCAGCAGCGCGTGGCCATCGCGCGGGCGTTCGTGAACCGGCCCATGCTGCTGATCGCGGACGAGCCGACCGGAAACCTCGACCCGCAGACGTCGGTGGGCATCATGCGGCTGCTGGACCGCATCAACAGGACCGGCACCACCGTGGTGATGGCCACCCACGACCAGAACATCGTCGACCAGATGCGCAAGCGCGTCATCGAACTGGAGAAGGGGCGGCTGGTTCGCGACCAGTCGCGCGGTGTCTACGGCTACCAGCACTAGCGGCCTGCCGACACGACACCCGTCCCCTTCCGAAAGGAAACCCGACCCCCATGCGCCTCCAGTTCTTCCTGTCGGAGATCGGCGTCGGCCTGCGCCGCAACCTCACGATGACCTTCGCGGTGATCATCTCCGTGGCGCTCTCGCTCGCCCTCGCCGGCGGCGCCCTGCTGGCCAACAAGCAGGTCGACTCGATGAAGGGCTACTGGTACGACAAGGTCCAGGTCACCGTCTACATGTGCAACAAGAGCGACGCGACGTCGACGCCGAGTTGCGCCAAGGGTGCGGTGACCGACGACCAGAAGAAGGCGATCCTGGCGGACCTGAAGAAGCTGCCGATCGTCGAGAAGGTCTACTTCGAGACGGCGGAGGGCGCGTACAAGAACTACGAGCAGCAGTTCAAGAACTCGCCCATGGCGGCCTCCATCACCCCGGACCAGATGCAGGAGAACTACCGGGTCAAGCTCAAGGACCCGACGAAGTTCACCGTCATCGCCAGCGCCTTCCAGGGCCGCCCCGGTGTGCAGTCGGTCGAGGACCAGCGGGCGGTGCTGAAGAACCTGTTCTCGCTGCTGGGCGGCATGACCAAGGCCGCGTACGTGGTGCTGGCCTTCATGCTGACCGTCGCGATGCTGCTGATCATCAACACCGTGCGGGTGTCGGCCTTCAGCCGCCGCCGGGAGACCGGCATCATGCGGCTGGTCGGCGCGTCCAGCTTCTACATCCAGATGCCGTTCATCATGGAGGCGGCCTTCGCCGGCCTGGTCGGCGCCGCGGTCGCCTGCGTGATGCTGCTCGGCGGGCGGTACTTCATGATCGACGCCGGCCTCAAACTCCAGGACAAGATCCCGCTGGTGTCCTTCCTCGGCTGGGACTCGGTCGTCCAGGTGCTGCCGCTGGTGCTGCTGATCGGCTTCCTGATGCCTGCCACGGCCGCATTCATCGCGCTGCGGCGGTACTTGAGGGTCTGACGCGGGCCGCCGGCGTACGGCGCAGGCGCGAAGGCCGGGTTGCCGGCAGACGACCGCCGGGGGTGTCCACGGGACCCGCCGGCGGTCGTCGTATCTTTCCGTACGACGCCGGATTCTCGCCTAGACTTCCCGCCATGTCCGGCCCGTTGCTGTTCGGGACGCCCCGCCGCATCCGCCGCGGGGCCACCCTGACGTTGGTGTTCGGCACGATGCTCGCGACCGGTGCCGCCGCAGGCAGCCTGACGGAACCGCAGCAGCGCGCCAGGCCCCGTGTCGCCGCGGCCCCCGCCGCCGACGCGCAGCGGCAGTCCGCGGACCCGGCCGGTACGGCACAGGACGCGGGCGGCGACGGCAAGAGCGGCGCCGCGCACCCGAAGGGCACGGCCGCGCAGAAGGCCGACAGCGAACGCATCGCCCAGGAGATCGCGGCGGGCAAGGTCGGCCCGCAGGCCGTGCAGCGGTTCGTCAGCCGCAGCGGCGACCGCTGGTCCTCCTTCTACACCGCCCAGGAGTACGCGGGCCTCCAGGAAGCCCTGGACGGGCGCTACGTCGGCACCGGCCTGTGGGTGCGGCGGATCGACGGCGGGCGCATCCAGATCGCCCGCGTCCAGTCCGGCAGCCCCGCCCAGCGGGCCGGCATCCGGGTCGGCGACGTGCTGGACTCCATCGACTCGGTGCGGTGCACGGGCCTTGCCGTCACCGAAGTCGTGGCGGACCTGCGCGGCGACAACGTACCCGGCAGCACGGTCACGCTCGCCGTGCAGCGCGCCGACCGCGACTGGACGGTCACCATGCAGCGGGCCACGCTCGCCACCGAGGCGGTCACGGTGAGCCACCCCGACGGCCCGGACGGCCCGACCGACATCGCCATCGACGCCTTCACGCTCGGCACCGGCGAACAGGTGCGGGCCGCGGTCGCCGCCGCTGAGCACGGTGTGCTGCTCGACCTGCGCGGCAACTCCGGCGGCCTGGTCGAGGAGGCCGTCGCCGTGGCCTCCACCGTGCTGGACGGGGGACTGGTGGCCACCTACGACGTCCACGGCAAACAGCAGGCGCTCTACGCGGCAGCCGGCGGCGACACCGCCAAGCCGCTGGTGGTCCTGGTCGACGGCGGCACCATGAGCGCCGCGGAGATGCTCGCGGGCGCGCTCCAGGACCGCGGCCGGGCGGTCGTCGTCGGCTCGCGCACCTTCGGCAAGGGCTCGGTGCAGATGCCCAGCACCCTCCCCGACGGCTCGGTCGCGGAACTGACCGTCGGCCACTACAGCCTGCCCGACGGCCGCGGGGTCGACGGCCACGGCATCGAACCCGACGTCCAGGTGTCCGGCGGCCAGGACGCGGCGGCCGAGGCGCGCGAGGTATTCGCTGGCCTCGGCACCCCCTCCTAGTGGGACAATGACGGGGCTATGGCAAAAGAGACCGGTCGCAAGATCATCGCGCAGAACAAGAAGGCGCGACACGATTACCTCATCCTCGACACGTACGAGGCGGGCCTGGTGCTCACCGGCACCGAGGTCAAGTCGCTGCGCCTGGGCCGCGCGTCGCTCGTCGACGGCTTCGGCCAGCTCGACGGCGGCGAGGCGTGGCTGCACAACGTGCACATCCCGGAGTACGTCCAGGGCACCTGGACCAACCACTCGGCGCGCAGGAAGCGCAAGATGCTGCTGCACCGGGCCGAGATCGACAAGCTGGTCCACAAGACCCAGGAGACCGGCCACACCATCGTGCCGCTCGCCCTGTACTTCAAGGACGGCCGGGTGAAGGTCGAGATCGCGCTCGCCAAGGGCAAGAAGGAGTACGACAAGCGGCAGACCCTGCGGGAGAAGCAGGACCGCCGCGAGTCCGACCGCGCGATCTCCGCGGCCCGCCGCCGCCAGCGCGCCTGACAGGCCCGGGGCACCCCCGGGACCCCGGGGAGTACGCCCCAGGGGGGAATACGCTGGCCGCGCCGCGCGCTGATCACGTACGATGGGGCCAGCGGCATCGGACCATGGTGAGTCCGGTGTGCACATTGAAAAAAACACATGGGGATGATCGGTTTCGACTGGGGATGTCGAAGCAGGGGAAGCGAGCCGAGGAAGCGGCAATGATCTCGTTAACCATATGTCGCAACCAATAATCGCCAACACCAAGCGCGATTCCTTCGCCCTCGCTGCCTAAGTAGCGACTTGCGAAGTGTCAGCCCGGGGGTGATCCCGACCCGGATCCTGGCATCATCAAGGGATCTAAACTTCCAGGACCGGTCACGGGTCCTGGGAGGAAACCAAACAGTGACTGGGCCCGTCGGCGGCTTGTCCGCGTGACTGCCGGGGCCGAGAAAAGCACAGCGGACTGCGCTCGGAGAAGCCCTGGTTCCGCACCACAGGACGCGGGTTCGATTCCCGCCATCTCCACTCATCCCATGCGCCGGACGGCGCCTCCCAGCCGGGAGGCGCCGTTCGGCGTTTCCGGGGGCTCACACCGGGCGGGTCGGGGGAATGAGAGCACGGTTGCGCCCGCGTGACCTGGTGGCACGGAGCGGTAACCCGGTGTTCCTAGGGTCGGGGCGACACCCGGCAGAGCACACAGGGAGGCGCCATGAGTCGGTGGGCGGGGCGGTGGATCGAGAGTTGGGATCCCGAGGACGAGCGGTTCTGGAACGAGGGCGGCGGCCGGCGGGTCGCGCTGCGCAACCTGGTCTACTCCGTGCTGTCCGAGCACATCGGCTTCTCCATCTGGAGCCTGTGGTCGGTCATGGTGCTGTTCATGGGGCCGGAGTACCACGTCGACCCGGCGGGGAAGTTCTTCCTGGTCGCCATGCCGACGCTGGTCGGCGGGGTGCTGCGGGTGCCGTACACCTTCGCGGTGGCCAGGTTCGGCGGCCGCAACTGGACGATCTTCAGCGCGCTGCTGCTGCTGGTCCCGACGGTGACCGCGTCCTTCGTCATGAAGCCCGGGGTCTCCTACACCACGCTCATGCTGGTCGCGGCCCTCACCGGCGTCGGCGGCGGCAACTTCGCCTCCTCCATGACCAACATCAACTCCTTCTACCCGCTGCGCGAGAAGGGCTGGGCGCTCGGCCTCAACGCCGGCGGCGGCAACGTCGGCGTGGCCGCGATCCAGCTCGTCGGCCTGCTGGTCATCGCCACCGCCGGCGCCACACACCCGCGGGTCGTCCTCGCCGTCTACATCCCGCTCATCGTGGTCGCCGCCGCACTCGCCGCGCTCTACATGGACAACCTCACCGCGGTGAAGAACGACACCGGGGCCGCGATCGACGCCGCCAAGGACCCGCACACCTGGATCATGTCGGTGCTCTACATCGGCACCTTCGGCTCCTTCATCGGCTACAGCTTCGCCTTCGGGCTGGTGCTGCAGAACCAGTTCGGCCGCACCCCGCTGCACGCGGCCTACCTCACCTTCATCGGGCCGCTGCTCGGCTCGCTGGTACGGCCGCTCGGCGGCCGGCTCGCCGACCGCTTCGGCGGCGGGCGCATCACCCTGTGGAACTTCCTGGCCATGGCCGCCGCCACCGGGGTGGTCGTGGCCGCCTCCGAGCAGAAGTCGCTCGGGCTGTTCCTGCCCGGCTTCATCGCGCTGTTCGCGCTCAGCGGGCTCGGCAACGGCTCGGCCTTCAAGATGATCCCCGGCATCTTCCACCAGAAAGCCCTGGCCAAGGGCCTGACCGGGGAGGCCGCGGCAGCACACGGGCGGCGCCTGTCGGGCGCGTCCATGGGCCTGATCGGGGCGGTCGGGGCACTCGGCGGCGTCGGCATCAACCTGGCCTTCCGCGAGAGCTTCCTGAACAGCCACTCCGGCACCCCCGCCTTCGTGTCCTTCCTCGCCTACTACGCGGTCTGTTTCGCGGTCACCTGGGCCGTATACCTGCGGCGCCCCGCCCGCACCCGCGCAGGGGAGGAGCACAGCGCCCCCACCGGTGCGGCCGCATACGCGGAGGTGTGAGCGCCTGATACGTACGTAACACCCGGGAAATCCCGGCGAACCGAACCCGTCACCCCGCCTTGGGACGATGCCGGAACCCGGCGGGGTGGCGGGACGGAACGTGGAACCTCAGCAGCAAGGTGGGCGGAGCGATGCAGGCGCAACAGGCGAGCGGGAACGGCGGACCAGAACCTGTGGCACCGCTGGCGGGCTTCACCGTCGGCGTGACGGCGGCCCGCCGCGCCGACGAACTGGGCGCACTGCTGGAACGGCGCGGCGCCACCGTACTGCGCGCACCCGTCCTGCGGATCGTGCCGCTCATCGACGACGCGGAGTTGCTCGCCACCACCAAGCAACTCCTCGACGACGCACCCGACATCGTCGTCGCCACCACCGCGATCGGCTTCCGCGGCTGGATCGAGGCGGCCGACGGGTGGGGCCTCGGCGAAGCGCTGCTGCGGCGGCTCGGCGAAGCGGAACTGCTCGCCCGCGGCCCCAAGGTGCGCGGCGCCGTCCGCGCCGCCGGGCTCACCGAAGCCTGGTCGCCCGCGTCGGAATCCATGGCGGAAGTGCTCGAACGGCTCCTGGAAGAAGGCGTCGACGGGCGGCGCGTCGCCGTCCAGCTGCACGGGGAGCCGCTGCCCGGCTTCATCGAGTCGCTGCGGGTCGCCGGCGCGCGCGTCGTCGCCGTCCCCGTCTACCGGTGGCTGCCCCCCGAGGACATCGCCCCCGTCGACCGGCTCCTCGACGCGGTCGTCGCGCGATCGATCGACGCGGTCAGCTTCACCAGTGCGCCGGCCGCCGCGTCGCTGCTCGACCGCGCCGGGCAGCGCGGGCAGCTCGACGCCGTCCTCGACGCCTTCCGGCGCGACGTGCTCGTCGCCTGCGTCGGGCCGGTCACCGCGCTGCCCCTCCAGGCGCACGACATCCCCACATTCCAGCCCGAACGCTTTCGGCTCGGGCCGCTCGTGCAGGTCATCGCCCGGGAGCTGCCCGGGCGGGTACGGCCGCTGCCTGTCGCCGGGCACGAGGTCGAGATCCGCGGGCAGGCGGCGGTCGTCGACGGCCTCCTGCGGCCGGTGCCGCCGGCCGGTATGGCGCTGCTGCGCGCTCTCGCGCGCCGGCCCGGGTGGGTCGTCTCCCGGGCCGACCTCCTCCGGGTCCTGCCCGGGGCCGGGCGCGACGAGCACGCCGTGGAGACGGCCATGGCCCGTCTCCGCTCAGCCCTCGGGGCGCCCAAGCTCATCCAGACCGTCGTCAAGCGAGGCTACCGCCTCGCCCTCGACCCCCACGCCGACAAATACGCCCCGGGCGCCGCCCTCTAACCCCCGGGGTGCCCCCGCCCCCGGCCCGGGACCTTCCCCCGGTGGTGGGCTGTTCTCGCAGTTCCCCGAGCCCCTGGGTGACTGCCACTTGCTGTGGCGTTGCCTTCTTTCCCCCCGCTGGGGCGGGGCGCGCAGTTCCCCGCGCCCCTGAAAAACGCTCACCCTCGCAGGCAGAGGGCACCCACCTGAAAAACGCCCACCCTGCAGGCAGAGGGCACCCACCTGAAAAACGCCCACCCTGCAGGCAGAGGGCAACCATCAGGGGCGCGGGGAACGGCGCGCGCAACCACCGTGGACCGTTGTGTGGGGACGGGCGATCACCACCCCAGGGGCGCGGGGGACTGCGCGCCCAGCCCGAGCGGGCGGGAAAAAGGCAACGCACCGCAAGGGGCAGGACCTCGGGGGCGCGGGGAACGGCGCGGCCAGCTACGACGGCGCTGAGGTCGAGCGCGTACCGCAAGGGGGAGGGTGGAGGGAGCCCGGGGGAGCCGGGGGTGTAAGGCTCTAGCCCCCGACGGGAGGAAACCGGCACTCTAAGGGCGAGCCGTCCGTACGGAGGGAGGGGGCGATGGGGGAGTTGAGGTTCGACGGGGGGCGGGTGTGCCTGGACCTCGTGGCGACCCGGGTGGCCCGGCCGGTGGGGGAGCGGCTGGACCGGGCCGAGCGGGTGGTCGAGTGGGCGTACGGCACCGGGCTGGTCCCGCCGGGGACCCCCGTGGACGCCGACGCCGGCTGGACGCAGGGCCTCACCGACCTCCGTACGCTCCTGGAGGCGCTGGTGGGCGCCCAGCTCACCGGCGCACCGCCGCCGCAGGACGCGGTGGCCCGGCTCAACGACCTGGCGCGGGTCGCCCCGCCCGCCCCGCGGGCGGTGCTGGCCGAGGACGGCACCCTGACCAGGGCACTCGCGGCGCCGCCGGATGCGGCAGCCCTGCTCGCGGCGGTGGCGAGGGACGCGGTGGACCTGTTCACCGACCCGGTGGCCCGCTCCCAGCTGCGCCGCTGCGAGGGCGAGAACTGCGCCCTGGTGTACCTGGACACCTCCCGGGGCCGGCGCCGCCGCTGGTGCAGCAGTGAGGTGTGCGGCAACCGCGAGCGTGTCGCCCGGCACCGCAGGCGTACCGCACCGGCGTTGCGCAACGCCTGACCCGGGGTGCCGGGTGGGCAGAAGCGCGCAGGTCGCGTACGGTTGCAGGCTGCCCCTCGCGCGGAACGGTAACCCGCGGGGCGGCGCACGACGTACACAGAAGGGGGTCCTGCGTGGCCGCGCAGACCGCAGTTCAGGACCGGCAGGGCGGCGGCGGGGTCCGGGAGCGTGAGATCGCCGTCGAGCAGCAGCATCTCGACCGGGTCTACCGCCGTCTCGAGGAGAAGATCCACGAGGCGGAGTTCCTGATGAGCGACGCCGCCAAGAAGGGCCAGGCGGGCACGCCCGGCGCGCTCGCCGAGCGGGACGCGCAGGTCTACCGGGCCGGGGTGCACCTGAACCGGCTGAACAGCGAGTTCGAGGACTTCCTCTTCGGCAGGATCGACCTGCTGCGCGGCAAGGACGGCAAGAAGGGCGTGGACGGCGCCTTCACCTCCGTGGACCCGGCCGACGACGCCATCCGCGACGACGCCACCGCGGACATCGCCGAGACCCTGCACATCGGCAGGATCGGCGTGCTCGACACCGACTACGCCCCGCTGGTCATCGACTGGCGGGCGCCGGCCGCCGCGCCCTTCTACCGTTCGACGCCGGTGGCACCCGGCCGGGTCGTGCGGCGCCGGGTGATCAGGTCCAAGGGGCGCCGGGTGCTGGGCGTCGAGGACGACCTGCTGCGCCCGGAGCTGACCACAGGGCTGCCCGTTGTCGGCGACGGCGCCCTGATGGCCGCGCTCGGCCAGGCCAGGACGCACACCATGCGGGACATCGTGTCCAGCATCCAGGCCGAGCAGGACATGGTGATCAGGGCGCCCGCCGCGTCCGTCACCGAGGTCACCGGCGGCCCGGGCACCGGCAAGACCGCGGTGGCCCTGCACCGGGCGGCGTACCTGCTCTACCAGGACCGGCGGCGCTACTCCGGCGGCATCCTCTGCGTCAGCCCGACGCCGCTGCTGGTGGCGTACACCGAGGGCGTCCTGCCCTCGCTCGGCGAGGAGGGGCAGGTCGCGATCCGTGCGGTCGGCTCCCTCGTGGACGGCGTGACCGCGGACCTCTACGACGAGCCGGCCACCGCCCGCGTCAAGGGCTCCCTGCGCATGCAGAAGGTGCTGCGCAACGCCGCACGCGGCTGCCTCGACCTGGCGGGCGGCGCCCCCGCCACCCTGCGGGTGGTGGCCTTCGGGCGGCGCATCGAACTGTCCGCGGGCGAACTGGCCGACCTGCGGCACAGCGCGCTCGGCGGCACCGCCCCGCTCAACCTGCTGCGCCCGCGAGCCCGCCGGCTGCTGCTCGACGCGCTGTGGCGCAAGACCGGGCGGCGCTTCGACGACGCGGAACTGGCCGCCGAGGAGCGGCAGGGCTTCGACGAGGACATCTCCACCGAGCAGGACTTCACCGACTTCCTCGACGCCTGGTGGCCGGTGCTCGAACCCCGCCGGGTGCTGGCGGCGCTCGCCGACGAGAAGCGGCTGGCCCGCTGGGCGCGCCGGGTCCTCACGCCGCCCGAGGTGCGGCGGGTGGCGCGGTCCCTGCGCAGGGACGGTGCGACCGCGCACGACGTGGCGCTGCTGGACGAGCTGGACACGGTGCTCGGCCCCGTGCCCAAGCCCAAGCGGCGCGAGGCCGACCCGCTGGACGAGCTGACCGGGCTCGACGAGGTCACCACCTACGCCGACCGCATGCCGGGGCGGCGCGCCCGCTCGGAGCGGCTGGACGAGGAGCGCACCGAGTACGCCCACGTCATCGTGGACGAGGCGCAGGACCTCACGCCCATGCAGTGGCGGATGGTCGGCCGCCGCGGCCGTACGGCCACCTGGACGATCGTCGGCGACCCCGCGCAGAGTTCCTGGTCCGACGTGGAGGAGGCGGCCCGCGCCCGCGACGAGGCACTCGGCAGCAGGCCCAGGCGGCGCTTCACCCTCACCGTCAACTACCGCAACCCGGCGGAGATCGCCGAGGTCGCCTCGACGGTCCTGGCGCTCGCGATGCCCGGTACGCAGTCGCCGCGGGCGGTCCGCTCCACCGGCATCCTGCCGCGCTACGAGGTCGCAGGCGACGATCTGGGCGCGGACGTACGGGCCTCGGCCGAGCGGCTGCTCGCCGAGGTCGACGGGACCGTCGGGGTCGTCGTGGCCATGAACCGGCGGGCGCAGGCCCGCGGCTGGCTCGAAGGGCTCGGCGAGCGGGTCGTCGCGCTGGGCAGCCTTGAGGCCAAGGGGCTCGAATACGATGCCACGGTGGTTGTGGCGCCGGCCGAGATCGCGGAGGAGTCCCCCGCGGGCCTTCGCGTGCTGTACGTCGCCCTCACGCGGGCGACCCAGCGGCTCACCGTCCTCGCAGGCGACCGCGACGCCCCCGACCCCCACGGCATCCCCGACCTCCTCACCCCCCTGGCCTGACCCCTGCCGTCCACCTGCGGCCGGTCGCGCAGTTCCCCGCGCCCCTTAAAAACGCTCACCCTCTCTGCGGAAGGGGGCACCCCCCCAGGAGGCGCTGGGGGTACCCCCAGGCGAAGCTCTGGGGGCGGAACTGCGCGCTCAGCCTGAGCGGGCGGGAAGAAGGCAACGCACGGCAAGGGGCAGGACCTGAAGGGGCGCGGGGAACTGCGCGACCAGCCACCGCGGACCGGCAGACGCACCGCCACAGCAGGTGGCACCCCGGAAGGCGCACCCCCCCGCCGGGGGAAGGAGGCCCGGGGCGCGCGGGGGCGCGGGGGTGGGGGTCGTGAGGCGCGGCAGGCGCCGGTGGGGGCTGCGTACAACGCAGGATTGATGAGGTTGGTGACACCGACCCGCCATGCTCGCCTCGCGGCAAGTGGGCGCTCGAAGCGCCTAAGGTTGGGCCCGGGGGCTTGGATCGGGCCGGTGCCGTACCCAGGCTAACAAACGGTCGGCGGAAGCTCTTCCCGTGCCGGGCAAAACCGGGGTGTTGCGGTGTCTTCACATCGTGGAAGTAGTCTTCCACGGGTACGAACACCCTCAGGCAGGAACCGGAAGAAGGTCGTCATGGCAACGGCGCCAAGCGTCTCTTACTCGATCACGGTGCGGCTGGAGGTCCCCGCAGGGGGGACCGCGGTCAGTGCGCTGACCACCGCGGTGGAGTCGTCCGGCGGGTCGGTCACGGGTCTGGACGTCACCGCGTCGGGGCACGAGCGGCTGCGGATCGACGTCACGGTCGCCGCCAGCTCCACCGAGCACGCCAACGAGATCGTCGGCAAGCTGCGCGGCATCGAGGGTGTGGCGATCGGCAAGGTCTCCGACCGTACGTTCCTGATGCACCTCGGCGGCAAGATCGAGATGCAGTCCAAGCACCCGATCCGCAACCGCGACGACCTGTCGATGGTCTACACCCCGGGTGTGGCGCGGGTGTGCATGGCCATCGCGGAGAACCCGGAGGACGCCCGGCGGCTGACGATCAAGCGCAACAGCGTCGCCGTGGTCACCGACGGCTCCGCGGTGCTGGGCCTCGGCAACATCGGGCCGAAGGCCGCCCTGCCGGTCATGGAGGGCAAGGCGGCGCTGTTCAAGCGGTTCGCCGGGATCGACGCATGGCCGCTGTGCCTGGACACCCAGGACAGCGACGAGATCGTGGCGATCGTCAAGGCGATCGCCCCCGGCTTCGCCGGGATCAACCTGGAGGACATCTCGGCGCCGCGCTGCTTCGAGATCGAGGCCAGGCTGCGGGAGGCGCTGGACATCCCGGTCTTCCACGACGACCAGCACGGCACCGCGATCGTGGTGCTGGCGGCGCTGACGAACGCGCTGCGGGTGGTCGGCAAGCAGATCGGCGACCTGCGGGTCGTCATGTCCGGTGCGGGCGCGGCCGGTACGGCGATCCTGAAGCTGCTGATCGCGGCCGGGGTCAAGCACGCGGTGGTCGCCGACATCCACGGCGTGGTGCACGCGGGCCGCGAGGACCTGGTCGGCGCGCCCGCGGGCTCGGCCCTGCGGTGGATCGCCGACAACACCAACCCCGAAGGCGTCACGGGGACGTTGAAGCAGGCGGTGGCCGGCGCCGACGTCTTCATCGGGGTGTCGGCGCCCAACGTGCTGGACGGCTCGGACGTCGCGGCGATGGCGGACGGTGCGATCGTGTTCGCGCTGGCCAACCCCGACCCGGAGGTCGACCCCGCGGTCGCCCGGCAGACGGCGGCCGTGGTCGCCACCGGGCGCAGCGACTTCCCCAACCAGATCAACAACGTGCTGGTCTTCCCCGGGGTCTTCCGCGGCCTGCTGGACGCCCAGTCGCGCACGGTCAACACCGAGATGATGCTGGCGGCGGCCCGCGCGCTGGCCGCGGTCGTCGGGGACGGCGAGCTGAACGCCAACTACATCATCCCCAGCGTCTTCAACGACAAGGTGGCCGGTGCGGTCGCCGACGCCGTGCGCGACGCGGCCAGGGCGCAGGGCCCCGCGGTGTCCGCCGCCGCGTCCGCCACGGCGGGCCAAGGGTTGTAGGACGGGAAAGAGCCGGATTCGTATTCCGAGCGTCGAGCAGCGGACGACAATCCGTCATCCCCGCCGTGCCGCAACGGTTTTTCCGCGACTCGCGCGGGCGGGCGATTGGCTTTCCGCCCATATATGGGGGCAGGATGCACACCTGGGCAGTGAGGCACACAGCAACAGCTTCGAGCTCGCGCCCCCATGGCAGAAAGAACACGGGAGTACAGATATGAACCGCAGTGAGCTGGTGGCCGCCCTGGCCGACCGTGCAGAGGTGACCCGTAAGGACGCCGACGCCGTTCTGGCCGCGTTCGCTGAGACCGTCGGTGAGATCGTGGCCAAGGGCGACGAGAAGGTCACGATCCCCGGCTTCCTGACCTTCGAGCGCACTCACCGTGCCGCCCGCACCGCCCGCAACCCGCAGACGGGTGAGCCGATCAACATCCCGGCCGGGTACAGCGTGAAGGTCTCCGCGGGTTCCAAGCTCAAGGAATCCGCCAAGGGCAAGTAAGTCCCCGAGCGCACAAGGGCGGCCTCCCCGGTGCGGGGGAGGCCGCCCTTGCGTTGCGGCGTCGCTGGTGGCGGCGTCAGGCGACCGCCGGGGTCTTCGCGTGCTGCGCGGGCACACCGGGCAGTTCGGTGTGCGCGCCCAGGCTCTCCAGCTTGGCGAGGAAGTTCTCGTAGCCGCGGTTGATCAGGTCGATGCCGTGCACCCGCGAGGTGCCCTGCGCGGCCAGTGCCGCGATCAGGTACGAGAAGCCGCCGCGCAGGTCGGGGATCACCAGGTCGGCGCCCTGCAGCTTGGTCGGCCCCGACACCACCGCGGAGTGCAGGAAGTTGCGCTGCCCGAAACGGCACGCGCTGCCGCCCAGGCACTCGCGGTAGAGCTGGATGTGCGCGCCCATCTGGCCCAGCGCGGAGGTGAAGCCGAGCCGGGACTCGTAGACGGTCTCGTGCACGATGGACAGCCCGGACGCCTGGGTGAGGGCCACCACCAGCGGCTGCTGCCAGTCGGTCTGGAAGCCGGGGTGCACGTCGGTCTCCAGTGCGATGGCGTTCAGCGGGCCGCCCGGGTGCCAGAACCTGATGCCCTCGTCGTCGATCGCGAAGGCGCCGCCGACCCGCCGGAAGGTGTTCAGGAACGTCATCATCGAGCGCTGCTGGGCGCCGCGGACGTAGATGTTCCCCTCGGTCGCCAGTGCCGCACTCGCCCACGACGCGGCCTCCAGGCGGTCGGGAATCGCGCGGTGCGTGTACCCGCCCAGCTTGTCGACACCGGTGATCCGGATCGTACGGTCGGTGTCCATGGAAATGATCGCGCCCATTTTCTGCAGGACGCAGATCAGGTCCTCGATCTCCGGTTCGACCGCCGCGTTCGACAGCTCCGTGACGCCCTCGGCCAGGACCGCGGTCAGCAGCACCTGCTCGGTGGAGCCCACCGACGGGTACGGCAGCCGGATCTTGCAGCCGCGCAGCCGCTGCGGCGCCTCCAGGTACTGGCCGTCGGCGCGCTTCTCGATCGTCGCGCCGAAGCGGCGCAGCACGTCGAAGTGGAAGTCGATCGGCCGGCCGCCGATGTCGCAGCCGCCCAGGCCCGGGATGAACGCATGGCCCAGCCGGTGCAGCAGCGGGCCGCAGAAGAGGATCGGGATACGCGAGGAACCCGCGTGCGCGTCGATGTCCGCGACGTTCGCACTCTCCACCCGGGTCGGATCGAGCACCAGCTCGCCCGGCTCCTCACCGGTGTTGACCGTCACACCGTGCAACTGGAGCAGCCCGCGCACCACTCTGACGTCGCGGATGTCGGGCACATTGCGCAGCCGGCTGGGTTCACTGCCGAGCAGGGCGGCGACCATGGCCTTGGGCACGAGGTTCTTCGCGCCTCTGACCCGGATCTCGCCTTCGAGGGGGGTTCCGCCATGGACAAGCAGTACATCGGCGATGTCGGTCATGGATCTCGCGATCGTCGGAACGGGTAGTGCCAGGGAGAACAGAGGAAATGGTAATGCGCCCCGCGACCCCCGCCGCGGGGCACGCACCACCGCGTACGCCGCGCCCCGGGCACGGGTCCCGCGCACGACCCCCCGCGGCGGCCCGGCATGCGGGATCATGTGGACCATGACCGAGGTGTCCTCGCTCACCGGACGACTGCTCGTCGCCACCCCGAAACTGGCCGACCCCAATTTCGACCGGGCAGTGGTGCTCCTCCTCGACCACGACGCGGAGGGGTCGCTCGGCGTCGTCCTGAACCGGCCCACCCCGGTCGGCGTCGGCGACGTCCTGCAGCACTGGGCCGCACTCGCCGTGCTGCCCCAGGTCGTCTTCCAGGGCGGCCCGGTCTCGCTGGACTCCGCACTGGGCCTGGCCGTCGTCCCCGGCGAGCCGCGGCCCGCGGAAGGCGTCGAGCTGCTGGGCTGGCGCCGCGTGCACGGGGCGATCGGCCTGGTCGACCTGGAGGCCCCGCCGGAACTGCTCGCCGCGGAACTGGGCTCCCTGCGGATCTTCGCCGGGTACTCCGGCTGGGGTCCTGGCCAGCTGGAGCGGGAGCTGGTCGACGGCGCCTGGTACGTGGTCGAGTCCGAGCCCGGCGACGTGTCCGCACCGGACCCGGAAAGACTGTGGCGCTCGGTGCTGCGCAGGCAGCGCAACGAGCTGGCCATGGTGGCCACGTATCCCGACGATCCGTCTCTCAACTAGTCTTGACTCTTATGAGCACTCTTGAGCCCGAGCGCGGGGCGGGCACCGGCACCCTGGTCGAGCCGACTCCGCAGCTCTCCCACGGTGACGGCGACCACGAGCGCTACGCGCACTATGTCCAGAAGGACAAGATCATGGCGAGCGCGCTGGAAGGCACGCCCGTCGTCGCCCTGTGCGGCAAGGTCTGGGTCCCCGGCCGCGATCCGAAGAAGTATCCGGTCTGCCCGATGTGCAAGGAGATCTACGAGGGCATGCCGCTCGGCGGCGGCGGAGACAAGGACAAGTCCGGCAAGGGCAGCGGCGGCAACGCCTGACGCCCTTCCGGCGGACAGGGGAGGCCCGTGGAAGGCGACGAGGGTGACGGAGGCGTGTTCGGTACGCCGGACGCGCCCGACGACGACTCGACCAGCGGCGAGCGCGTCCACGCGCTGGTCGCACAGGGCCGCTTCGCGGAGGCGCACGCCGTGGTCGGCGACGCCTTCGTCGAGCGCAACGGCAGCGCGGGCTACCTCCTGCGCGCCTGGGTCCTCGCCCAGGAGAAACGCGGACCCGAGGCCCGCGAAGCGGTCGACTGGGCGCTGGCCCTGGCAGGGCCAGCCGAGGCCGCGGACGTCTTCGTGCTCGCCGGTGTGGTCCTTCTCTCACTCGACGAGGCCCACGACGCGCTGATCGTCGCGCTGCGGGCCACCGGGGCCGATCCGGACGGCTGGGAGCCGGCCGTCCTGCTCTCCGACGTCTACCGGCGGCTCGGCCGCGTCCCCGACGCCGTCGCCGCCGCACGGCGGGCCGTCGACCTCGCACCCAGGGAAGCCGAGGCGCAGGTCGCACTCGCCCGCTCCCTCAGCGCCGGCCGGTCCGTCCTCGGCCGCATACCGCGCCGGCTGCGGCCCGAGCACCGCGCCGCCGTCGAGCGCTCCCTGCTGCTCGGCGCCGACCCCGGGCAGCTCCAGGCCCCCCGGGCCGGGGTGCTCACCGGCGGGCTCGCCGTCGCCGTGCTCTGGGGCATCCAGCTCTACCGCATCGAAACCGGCGACGACTGGCAGTTCATCGCCGCCGGCGTCGTCCTGCTCGCCACCGCCGCGCTGCTCGCCGTCGTCGTACGCGTCCACGCCAGGCGCACCGGCACCAGTGCGCGGGCGCGGCTGCGCGGAATCCGGGCGACCGTGCGCACCGAGCTGGCAGCCGACGACCGGCTGTGGCATGTGCGCGCCGCGCACGTCGGGGCCGCCATCCCCGTCGCACCCCTGCTCACCACAGGGCTCATCGCCGACCGGGCCTGGCGGCGCGAGCTGTGGCCGCTGTGGGCCGCGGTGCCGGTCACCGCGGCCGGGGCCGCAGGAGTCGCCCTCGCCGTGGCCGGCGTCCACTGGTGGTACGGGCCGGAATTCGCCCGCCGCGCCTTCCTCTTCTCCTGGTACGGGCGGCTCCAGATCATCCTGCCCGCGCTGCTGCTCGGGGGCACGCTTGCTGCCGCGGTGGCCGGCTCCGCCGCCCGCTCCACCTGGCGCGACCTCGCCATCGCCCACCTGGCATGGCTCGTCCTTTCCGCACTGGCGGCGGCCGCCTTCTCGTCGAGAGCCCGCTCGCTCCGAGCCCGAGCGCTCTGACCGCCCCCCGGGCGCGCCCGTCCCGACCCTGCCCCTTGCGGTGGGCGTGCACCTTCCGGTGCGTCGTGGCTGGGCGCGCAGTTCCGCCCCCAGAGCTTCGCCTGGGGGCACCCCCAGCGCCTCCTGAGGTCCTGCCCCTTGCGGTGGGCGGTCGGCTTTCCCCGGGTGGGGGCTGGGCGCGCAGTTCCCCGCGCCCCTGGTGGGCGACCCCTTGCCGCAGAGCTGGCGTTTTCAGGGGGTGCCGTCTCGCTGGGAGGGGGAGCGTTTTTCAGGGGCGCGGGGAACTGCGCGCCCAGCCATGACGCACCGGGAGGTGCAAGCTCACCGCAGGTGGCAATCACCTGCGCACCCCCCGCCGGGGGAAAGGTGACCGCGCACCGCAAGGGGCAGCTGCGGGGGCCTTCGCGCACCGGGGGAAGATGGGGGGATGGATCTCATCCCGAGGGTGCGGCGGGGGCAGGTGGCGGGAGGCCGGGCCGAGTTGGGGGCCGGGCCCCGGCTGGTGGTGGGCGCGGGCGCCGAGGGAGCCGCCCGCTGGATGCGTACGGTGCTCGCGCCGGCGACAGGTGTGGAGTTCGACGGCGAACCGGACGGCCCCGCCGTCCACCTGGCGGTGGACGAAGCGCTCGGCCGGGAGGCGTACCGCCTGACCGTCACGCCCGGCGGCGTGCGGCTCACCGGCGGTGACGCCGCCGGCGTCTTCTGGGCCGCACAGACGATGCGCCAGCTCCTCGGCCCGGGGGCCTTCCGCAAGGCCCCGCTCCCAGGGGCGGCCCCCTGGACCCTGCCGGTCTGCGACATCGAGGACCGGCCCCGTTTCCACTGGCGCGGCTTCATGCTGGACGTCGCACGCCATTTCATGCCCAAGGACGGTGTGCTGCGCCACCTGGACCTGATGGCCGCGC
The DNA here is from genome assembly GCF_016916835.1 of Actinacidiphila bryophytorum. Classification (GTDB taxonomy): domain Bacteria; phylum Actinomycetota; class Actinomycetes; order Streptomycetales; family Streptomycetaceae; genus Actinacidiphila; species Actinacidiphila bryophytorum. The sequence goes on from NZ_JAFFIX010000001.1 coordinate 32,458, forward strand.
ACAAGCTGAACGTGCTGCACCTGCACCTGACCGACGACCAGGGCTGGCGGCCGGAGATCGCCCGCTACCCGCGGCTGACGGAGGTCGGCGGGTGGCGGCACCGTACGAAGGTGGGCCTGCGCGAGTCCCCGCTGTGGGACGAGCGCCCGCACGGCGGCTGCTACTCGCAGGACGACCTGCGGGAGATCGTGGCGTACGCGGCGGCCCGGTTCATCACGGTGGTGCCGGAGATCGACATCCCGGGCCACTCGCAGGCGGCGATCGCCGCGTATCCGGAACTGGGCAACGCCGACGTCGTGGACACCGCGGCCCTGCCGGTGCTGGACCACTGGGGCGTCAACCCCAACGTGCTGGCGCCGACCGAGGCGACGGTGCGGTTCTACGAGAACGTCCTGACCGAGCTGCTCGACGTCTTCCCCGGCACCTTCTTCCACATCGGCGGCGACGAGTGCCCCAAGGAGCAGTGGCGGGCCTCGCCGGCGGCGCAGGCGCGGATCGCCGAGCTGGGGGCGGGGGACGAGGACGGGCTGCAGAGCGCGCTGATCCGGCACTTCGACCGCTGGCTGGCGGACCGCGGGCGGCGGCTGATCGGCTGGGACGAGATCCTGGAGGGCGGTCTCGCGCAGGGCGCCGCGGTGTCGTCCTGGCGGGGCTACGCGGGCGGGGTCGCCGCGGCCAGGGCGGGGCACGACGTGGTGATGTGCCCGCAGAGCCAGGTGTACCTGGACTGGCGGCAGGCCGACGGACCCGACGAGCCGGTGCCGATCTCCCATGTGCGCACCCTGGAGGACGTCTACCGCTTCGAGCCCGTGCCGGCGGAGCTGACCGCGGCGGAAGCGGAACACGTCATCGGCACCCAGGCCAACGTGTGGACGGAGGTCCTGGACTCACCGCGGGCGGTGGACTACGCGGTCTACCCGCGGCTGGCCGCGCTCGCCGAGGTCGCCTGGTCGCAGCTGCCGCCGCCCGCCGAGCGGGACTGGCCGGACTTCGAGGCGCGGATGGGCACGCACTACGCCCGGCTGGACGCCCTGGGCGTGGAGTACCGCCCGCCGGGCGGGCCGCGGCCCTGGCAGCGCCGCCCGGGCGTCCCGGGGCGGCCGCTGGAGGGTCCGCCCCCGATCGTGTGACCAATTCCGCAACTTCCGCACCAGGCCGCGGCGGACCTGGCACCGTGGACCCGTAACCGCCGTAACACACACGAAGGATGGCAATTCAGGCACTGTGCCGTTTTCCCCGGGAGACGTACGATCGCACGCGTGGCGGACGGATCGGTACTTCGTGGACCCTCGCGCCGACCCCGGGGGAAGATGTGCCAGAGTTGCCACGTCCGGGCGCTCAGCACGTACGGTACGGCTACCGCGTGACGGAGGAAGGCCGGGAAGGGGCAGCTGCGTGAGCACGTATGCACAGCAGACCGCGGAGAATGTCACGTTGCCGACCTCGCTCGACGAGGCGGTGGCGGCGCTCGCCGCCATGCCCTCCGCCGTGCCCGTCGCGGGCGGCACCGACCTGATGGTGTCGGTGAACGCCGGGCTGCTGCGCCCCGCCGCACTCGTCGGCCTCGGGCGGATCGCCGAGATCCGCGGCTGGCAGTACGCCGACGGGGCCGCGCTGCTGGGCGCGGGCCTGACCCATGCGCGCATGGGGCGCCCCGACTTCGCCGCGCTCATCCCCGCACTGGCCGCCGCCGCGCGCTCGGCGGGACCCCCGCAGATCCGCAACGCGGGCACCCTGGGCGGCAACATCGTCTCCGCCGCGCCCACCGGTGACGCCCTGCCGGTGCTGGCCGCGCTGGAGGCGAGCGTCATCCTCGCGGGGCCCGAGGCTGACCGGGAGATCCCGGTCAGCCACCTGCTGACCGGCATGGACCCGCTGCGGCCCGGCGAACTGCTGGCCTTCGTCCGCATCCCGCTGCTGCACGCCCCGCAGACCTTCCTCAAGGCCACGGGGCGCACCGGGCCCGGCCGCGCGGTCGCCTCCGTCGCGCTCGTGGTGGACCCGGCAAGACGCCAGGTGCGGTGCGCGGTCGGCGCGGTCGCCCAGGTGCCGCTGCGGCCGCTGGAGGCCGAGCAGTGGGTGGCGGGGCTGATCGACTGGGACGGCGAGCGCACCCTGGCACCCGAGGCGTGCACCGCCTTCGGGGAGTACGTGGCCGCCGCGTGCATCCCCGACCAGCCGGGGGTGGAACTGCCCCCGGCCGCCGTCCAGCTGCGCCGTACGGTGGCCGCACTGTCCCGCCGAGCGCTCGGGAGGGCACTGGCATGACCGACCAGCCGCAGCAGCCGGGCCGGCCGCCCGGCAACTCCGGGGCGTGGCAGCCCGTCCCGGGCGGCGGGGACTACGACCCCGACCAGACCATGCACGTCTCCTTCGCCGCCCAGCTCCCGCCGGAGCCGCTCCCCGGCGAGGACCCGCTGATCGCGCACGGCCCGGTCGGCGACTCCGACCCGGCCACGCAGTGGACGATCCCGGTGATAAGGGACGAGGCCGAGGGGGATTCGGGCGAGTACTCGGTCGGCGCCTTCACCTCCTCGTGGGACCGGGCGCCCTCGCCCGCCGCGCCCACCCAGTCCTTCCCCGCCGGGATGTTCGGGCAGGGCGCGGCGGCGCAGGCCGCAGCCGCCCAGGCGCCCGCACCGGAGGCGGAGCAGCCCGCCGCGGAGCCGGAGGAGGGGCAGTGGGCCGCGTTCTCCGGCGGCGAGGCGCTGCCCTGGCAGCCGGTCGACCAGGCGGCGGCCGAGGCGGCGTGGTCCGCGGTCGTGGACGAGGTGCCGGACGCGGGCGCGGAAGAGGCCCCCCCGGCGGCCGAGGACGAGGAGCAGCCCGCCGCACTCGAGGACGAGGCCGAGCTGGAGCCGGAGGCAGAACCCGAGCCCGAAGCCGAACCCGTCGAGGAGACCCGCAGCGAACACCCGCTGGCCTCCTACCAGTTGCGGGTCAACGGCACCGACCGGCCGGTCACCGACGCCTGGCTCGGCGAGTCGCTGCTGTACGTGCTGCGCGAACGGCTTGGCCTGGCAGGCGCCAAGGACGGCTGCGAACAGGGCGAGTGCGGTGCCTGCTCGGTGCAGGTGGACGGGCGGCTCGTCGCGTCCTGCCTGGTGCCCGCCGCCACCGCCGCGGGCAGCGAGGTCCGCACCGTCGAGGGCCTGTCCGCCGACGGCCGGCTCTCCGACGTGCAGCAGGCGCTGGTGGAATGCGGCGCCGTCCAGTGCGGCTTCTGCATCCCCGGCATGGCGATGACCGTCCACGACCTGCTGGAAGGCAACCACCGCCCCACCGACCTGGAGACGCGGCAGGCCCTGTCGGGCAACCTGTGCCGCTGCTCCGGCTACCGCGGCGTGACCGAGGCGGTCCGCAAGGTCGTCGCCGACCGCGACGCGGAGGAACCGCAGCCCGCGCCCCGCATCCCCACCCAGTCCGGCCCCCCGGAGGCCGCCGTATGACCCCACGAGCCGCGCGCCCGTCCCGCCCGCACCTGACAGGGGGAGGCGCGCGATGAGCGTCATCGACGGGCCTGGGGCCGTCGCAGAGAGCCTGGCCGGCGGGGGCACCCCGCACGGCATCGGCAGCTCCCTGCCGTCCGCCGACGCGCCGGCGAAGACGCAGGGCACCTATCCGTACGCGGCCGACCTGTGGGCCGAGGGCCTGCTGTGGGCCGCGGTGCTGCGCTCGCCGTACCCGCACGCGCGGATCGTGCGGATCGACACGGCGGAGGCCGCCGCGATGCCCGGCGTGCGGGCCGTCGTCACGCACGAGGACGTGCCGGGCGACGCCATGCACGGGCGGCGGGTCGCCGACCGCCCGGTCTTCGCCAAGGACATGGTGCGCCACCACGGCGAGCCGATCGCCGCCGTCGCCGCCGACCACCCGGACACCGCACGGCTGGCGGCCGCCGCCATCCTGGTCGAGTACGAGGTGCTCGAACCCGTCACCGACCCGGAGAAGGCCTTCGCGGCCGAGCCGCTGCACCCCGACGGCAACCTGATCCGGCACATCCCGCTGCGCTTCGGCGACCCCGACGCCGTCGGCGAGGTCATCGTCGAGGGCCTCTACCGGGTCGGCCGCCAGGACCCGGCCCCGATCGGCGCCGAGGCGGGCCTCGCGGTGCCGCGCCCCGACGGCGGCGTGGAGCTGTACGTCGCCTCCACCGACCCGCACGCCGACCGCGACATCGCCGCCGCCTGCTTCGGCCTGGAGGCCGACCACGTCAAGGTCGTCGTCACCGGTGTGCCCGGCGCCCTCGGCGACCGCGAGGACTCCGGCATCCAGCTGCCGCTCGGCCTGCTGGCGCTGCGCACCGGCTGCCCGGTGAAGTTCGTCGCGACCCGCGAGGAGTCCTTCCTCGGCCACGCCCACCGGCACCCCACGCTGCTGCGCTACCGCCACCACGCCGACGCCGAGGGGCGGCTGGTCAAGGTCGAGGCGCAGATCCTGCTCGACGCGGGCGCCTACGCCGACGCCTCGTCCGACGCGCTCGCCGCCGCCGTGGCCTTCGCGGCCGGCCCCTACGTCGTCCCGCACGTCTTCGTCGAGGGCTGGGCCGTACGCACCAACAACCCGCCGTCCGGGCACGTACGCGGCGAAGGCGCCCTCCAGGTCTGCACGGCCTACGAGGGCCAGATGGACAAGCTCGCCGCCAAACTCGGCCTGGAACCGGCCGAGATCCGCATGCGCAACGTGCTGGCCACCGGCGACCTGCTGCCCACCGGGCAGACCGTCACCTGCCCCGCGCCCGTCGGTGAACTGCTCAAGGCGGTCCGCGACGCCGACCTGCCGCCGCTGCCCGACGGCGACGACGAGTCCCAGTGGCTGCTGCCCGGCGGCACCTCGGGCGCCGGCGAACCCGGCGCGGTGCGCCGCGGCGTCGGCTACGCGCTCGGCATGGTCCACGTGCTCGGCGCCGAGGGCACCGACGAGGTGTCCACCGCGACCGTCCGCGTCCACGACGGCCGCGCCACCGTCATCTGCGCCGCCGTCGAGACCGGCCAGGGCTTCACCACGCTGGCCCGGCAGATCGTGCAGGAGGTGCTGGGCGTCGAGGACGTCCGCGTGCTGCCCTCCGACACCGACCAGCCGCCCGCGGGGCCAGCCGCCCGCGGCCGGCACACCTGGGTCTCCGGCGGTGCCGTCGAGCGGGCCGCCAAGATGGTGCGCACCCAGCTGCTGCAGCCGCTCGCGGCCAAGTTCGGCATGTCGGTGGAGCTGCTGACCATCGCCGACGGGAAGATCACGTCCTACGACGGCGTGCTGTCGACCACCGTCGCCGAGACGCTGGACGGCAAGGAGCTGTGGGCGACGGCGCAGTGCCGTCCCCATCCCACCGACCGGCTCGACGACACCGGGCAGGGCGACGCCTTCGTCGGCCTGACCTTCTGCGCGATCCGCGCGGTCGTCGACGTCGACATCGAACTCGGCGCGGTGCGCGTCGTGGAGCTGGCCGTCGCCCAGGACGTCGGCCGCGTCCTCAACCCCCGGCAGCTCGCCGCCCGCATCGAGGCCGGCGTCACCCAGGGCGTCGGCCTGGCCCTCATGGAGGACCTGCGCGCCCCCCGCGGCGTCGTCAAACGCCCCAGCCTCACCGGTTACGCCCTCCCGACGGCACTCGACGCGCCCGACGTGCGCATCGTCAAACTCGTCGAGGAACGCGATGTCGTCGCCCCGTTCGGGGCCAAGGCGGTCAGCGCCGTGCCCGTCGTGACCGCCCCCGCCGCGGTGGCCTCCGCGGTCCGCGCGGCCACCGGCCGCCCCGTCTCCCGCCTCCCCATCCGCCCCCAGGCGGCCATCGTCAAACCCCAGACCTGACCCGCCGGTGGCTCGGCGGGGGGCTCCCCTTCCGCAGGTGGGCACCTGACCTGCGGCTGCCGCCGCGCGGGCTGCCTCTTCGGCGGAGCCAAGCCCACACCGGGGCGCGGGTCGTCTCCGTCCGAAGGGGGCTGTTCGGTCCGTGCCGGACCACCGGCCGGTGGTGGGCTGGTCGCGCAGTTTCCCGCGCCCCTGAAAAACGCTCACCCTCTGGCGGCAGAGGGCACCCCCTCGCGGGCGCGCGGTCACATGGCGACGGACCGCCACCACATCAGGGGCGCGGGGAACTGCGCGCTCAGCCCCCACCCACGCGCGGGTCGTCTCCGTCCGAAAGGGGCTGATTCTGTCGGAGACGGACCACCGGCCGGTGGTGGGCTGGTCGCGCAGTTCCCCGCGCCCCTGCCGGGGCGCCGTCCTGCGTAAGGGTGCTGCGGGGCGGTCAGAGGGCGAGGCCGGCGGCCAGGGAGCGTACCGAGGCCAGGGCCTCGGTGTGGAGGGCGCCGCCGAAGGTGATGCGGGTGGCGCCGAGGACGCCGAGCTCGCGCGGCGAGAGGGTGCCCGGTTTGCACAGGGCGTTCAAAGGAACGCCCACCGCATCGGCGAGGATCCCCAGATGCGTCGCCGGCGCAAGGATCGGATACACGCAGTCCGCCCCCGCGGCAGCGTAGAGCCGGCCCCGGTCGACGGCTTCTGCGGGCGTCCGCCCGCCCCGCAGATACGTGTCGACGCGCGCGTTCACCACGAGCGCGGAGCCGGCCGCGGCGCGCACCGCCGCGAGGCGGTCGGCCTGCCGCGCGGGTTCGACGAGCGCGCCGGTGGCCGGGTCGGAGTCCTCCAGGTTGCACCCGGCGGCCCCGGCCTCCAGGAGGCGTTCGACCAGCTCCGCGGCGGGCAGGGCGTAACCTGCCTCGACGTCCGCGGTGACGGGCACGTCGACGGCCCGCGTGATGCGGCGGATCGCCGCGAACATCTCGTCGGGCGGTGTGCCCTCGCCGTCGTCGTAGCCGAGCGACGCGGAGACCCCCGCGCTGGGCGTGGCCAGCGCGGGAAAGCCCGCGTCCGCGAAGACCCGCGCGCTGGCCGCGTCCCACGGCCCGGGCAGCACGAGCGGGTCGCCCGGCTTCCGCCCGTGGTGCAGCGCCCGCAGCACGTCCGCGCCCGTACCGACCGGTGTGTGTTCCGTCTCCTGCGTCATGTGCCCGACGGTACGGGCTCGGGAGCCGCCGCGGCTGTGCCACTCGGCGGCCGGATATGTGGGCCAATCCTGGAGGCCGTGACCGGATTCGAACCGGTGTGTCTCGCTTTGCAGACGAGTCCCTGAACCACTCGGGCACACGGCCGTGTGCGTCGTGGTTCGACGATGGCGGGTGCGGGGCGGCGCCGTCAACGGTGCGGGCAGGCGTGCCACATGACTGCCATACGCCGTTCACAAACGGCGGAGGTCGTAGGACGGAAGGCCGACCGGGGTACGGTCTCGCGGCAGGGGTGAAATGCCGTGTTGCCCCTTACGCTGGGCCGGTGACCGTAGCTGATGAGGAGACCGCGAAGCGCCTGCTGCCCGAGGAGGGGACGGGCGGCATCCTGGACCGCGAGTACCGCGCGCTGACCCTCGGGATCGTGTCGGTGGTGCTGCTGGTGGCGTTCGAGGCCACCGCCGTGAGCACCGCGATGCCCATCGCGGCCCGCGAACTGCACGGCCTGGGGCTGTACGCCTTCGGCTTCTCCGGCTACTTCACCACCTCGCTGCTTGCCATGGTCGTCAGCGGCCAGTGGTGCGACCGCAGCGGGCCGCTGGCGCCGCTGACCGCCGGGATCGCCGCCTTCGCGGCCGGGCTCGTGGTGAGCGGAACGGCCGGCGCGATGGGGGTGTTCGTCCTGGGTCGCGCCGTGCAGGGCTTCGGCGGCGGGCTGGTGATCGTCGCACTGTACGTGGTGGTGGGCCTGGCCTACCCCGAGCGGCTGCGGCCCTCGGTGATGGCCTCCTTCGCCGCGTCCTGGGTCGTGCCGTCGATCGTCGGGCCGCTGGTGTCGGGCACGGTGACCGAGCAACTCGGGTGGCGCTGGGTCTTCCTGGCGATCCCCGTGCTGGTGGTGCTGCCGCTCGCGGTCATGCTGCCCGCGGTGCGCCGCACGGTGGCCGGGCCCGGGCGCGAGGCCGCCGGGCCGCGGCCCGGCATGGACGGGCGGCGGCTGTGGCTGGCCGTCGCGCTCGCCGGGGGAGCGGCGCTGCTGCAGTACGCGGGCCAGGACCTGCGGCCGCTGTCCGCGGTCCCGGCAGCGGCCGGGGCCGCGCTGCTCGTGCCGGCCGCGCGCCGGCTGCTGCCCGCAGGCACCTTCCGGGCGGCCCGCGGGCTGCCCGCCGTGGTACTGATGCGCGGGCTCGCGTCCGGGACCTTCGCCGCCGCCGAGACCTTCATCCCGCTGATGCTGGTCACCCAGCGCGGGCTGTCCGCGACGATGGCCGGCCTGTCGCTGGCCGGCGGCGGGCTCACCTGGGCGCTGGGCTCGTACCTGCAGGCCAGGCCGCGGTTCGCGCCGGTGCGCGAGCGACTGGTGCCGGTGGGGATGGGGCTGACCGCCACGGCCATCGCGCTGGTGCCGCTGGTCCTGGTGCACGCGGTGCCCGTGTGGGTCGTGGCCGCCGGATGGTGCCTGGCCGGCATGGGCATGGGCATGGTCATCGCGACGCTGACGGTGCTCATGATGGGCGTGTCACGCCCGCAGGACACCGGTACGAACTCCGCGGCGCTGCAGGTGTCCGACGCGCTCGGCCAGGTCGTCTTCGTCGGCGCGGCGGGAACGGCCTTCGCCGCGCTCGGGGGCGGCTCCCTCGCCTCTTCCGCCCACGCGGCCGTGACCCACCACCCTGTTGCCTTCGCCGGCGTCTTCCTCCCGGCCGCCGCACTCGCCTCGGCGGCGGCCCTCATAGCCACCCGCCTCCGTCCCCAGGGCGCCATTGCCCCCGAGGGCGAGCGTTTTTAGGGGCGCGGGGAACTGCGCGCTCAGCCCCCACCCACGCGCGGGTCGTCACTGTCCCGAAGGGGCTCTTCGGTCCGTGCCGGACCACCGGCCGGTGGGGGCTGGGCGCGCAGTTCCTCCCCCAGAGCTTCGCCTGGGGGTACCCCCAGCGCCACCTGGATGTGGTGGCGGTTTCGTCGCGACACGACGGCCGGTGGGGGCTGGGCGCGCAGTTCCCCGCGCCCCTGATGGCTGGCCCAGCCGCGGAGGCGCCCCGCGCGCCTGGTGGTTCGGTCCAGCCGCGGAGGCGCCCCGCGCGTGCACGCGGCGTCAGCCGCAGATCAGGTGCGGCCCCGCGCGCCTGTGGGTTCCCCCCTTGCCGAAGGGGAGCCGTACAGCCGCCGCGGGCGGCGGAAGTGCGACCTCTGCGGAAGAGGGGCCGTGTGAGATGCATCGCAGCCCCGCCGAGGCGGGGCGCGGCGGCGGGCCTTGCGGCCCGCTGCCGGTAGGCTGAGGCGGTTTTCGTACGGGCCGTGCCGCCGGGACGTGGGGGCGGCCGCCGCCCTACCCTCACCGGAGACCGTGACTACCACCGCCTCGCACCCCCACCATTTGTCTCCCGCCTTCCCGGGCCGCGCGCCCTGGGGTACGGCCAACAAGCTGCGGGCCTGGCAGCAGGGGGCCATCGACGCCTATGTCGCGCGCCAGCCGCGGGACTTCCTGGCGGTGGCGACCCCTGGCGCGGGCAAGACGACGTTCGCGCTGTCGCTCGCGTCGTACCTGCTGCACAACCACCTGGTGCAGCAGATCACCGTGGTCGCGCCGACCGAGCACCTGAAGACGCAGTGGGCGGATGCGGCGGCGCGGATAGGGATCCGGCTGGACCCGCAGTACAGCGCGGGTCCCGTGGGGCGCGAATACCACGGCGTCGCGGTGACGTACGCCGGCGTGGGGGTGCGGCCGATGCTGCACCGCAACCGGTGCGAGCAGCGCAAGACGCTGGTGATCCTGGACGAGATCCACCACGCGGGGGACAGCAAGTCGTGGGGTGAGGCGTGCCTGGAGGCGTTCGACCCGGCGACGCGGCGGCTGGCGCTGACCGGGACGCCGTTCAGGTCGGACACCAACCCGATCCCGTTCGTGGCGTACGAGGAGGGCAACGACGGCATCCGGCGCAGTTCCGCGGACTACACCTACGGGTACGGCAACGCGCTCGCGGACGGTGTCGTCCGCCCGGTGATCTTCCTGTCGTACAGCGGCAACATGCGCTGGCGCACCAAGGCGGGCGACGAGATCGCGGCCCGGCTCGGCGAGCCGATGACGAAGGACGCGACCGGCCAGGCGTGGCGCACCGCGCTGTCGCCGACCGGCGACTGGATCCCCAACGTGCTCAAGTCGGCCGACCAGCGGCTGACCGAGGTCCGCAAGGGCATTCCGGACGCGGGCGGCCTGGTCATCGCCACCGACCAGGACTCGGCCCGCGCGTACGCGAAGCTGCTGCGGGAGCTGACCGGTCACAAGCCGACCGTGGTGCTGTCGGACGACACGGGCGCGTCCAAGCGGATCGAGGAGTTCAGCGCCTCGGACGACCGCTGGATGGTCGCGGTGCGGATGGTCTCGGAGGGCGTGGACGTACCGCGGCTCGCGGTCGGGGTGTACGCGACGACGATCTCGACGCCGCTGTTCTTCGCGCAGGCGGTGGGCCGTTTCGTACGGTCGCGGCGGCGCGGCGAGACCGCGTCGGTGTTCGTGCCGACGATCCCGATGCTGCTGGAGTTCGCCAACGAGATGGAGGTCGAGCGCGACCACGTGCTCGACAAGCCGAAGAAGGGCGGCGAGGAGGACCCCTTCGCCGAGGAGGACCAGCTGCTGGCCGACGCGGAGAAGGCCGAGGACGAGGCCACAGAGGACGACCAACTGCCCTTCGAGGCACTGGAGTCCGACGCGGTCTTCGACCGGGTCCTCTACGACGGGGCCGAGTTCGGCATGCAGGCGCACCCGGGCAGCGAGGAGGAGCAGGACTACCTCGGCATCCCCGGGCTGCTGGAGCCCGACCAGGTGCAGATACTGCTGCAGCGGCGGCAGGCCCGGCAGATCGCGCACAGCAGGAAGAAGCCGGACGAGGAGGCGGACCTGCTGGAACTGCCCGCGGACCGGCGCCCGGTCGTCTCGCACCGCCAGCTGCTGGAGCTGCGAAAACAGTTGAACACCCTGGTGGCCGCGTACAACCATCAGAGCGGCAAGCCGCACGGCGTGATCCACACCGAACTGCGCCGGGTCTGCGGGGGACCGCCGAGCGCCGAGGCGACCGCGGGGCAGCTCGGCGAACGGATCAAGAAGGTGCAGGAGTGGGCCACCCGAATGCGGTGATTTCCGCTGTGTTACACGGATATGACAGGCGACCACGCGTCACCGGACCGCCCGGATTGTGGACGGCCTCTTCCGCTGAGCGGTACATCCTCGCTACCGTGCCGATCACGCACGCGCCGTGGCAGAGCCGCCGCGGAGCGCAGCCGGTAAGCCGACAACCGGCGGCCTCTCCGCGCACTGCCGCGGGACCGGTGGTGCGTCGTCTCCGTGACAAGCGCCGCCGATTCTATGAGGAGGGGGCGTCGTGACCGCGGAGACGTCTCAGACACTGGACCGGGGCCTACGGGTCCTGAAACTGCTCGCCGACACCGATCACGGCCTGACCGTGACCGAGTTGGCGGCCAAACTCGGGGTGAACCGGACGGTCGTCTACCGGTTGCTCGCCACCCTGGAGCAGCACTCGCTGGTCCGCCGCGACCTCGGCGGCCGGGCACGGGTCGGGCTCGGGGTGCTCGGACTCGCCCACCAGGTCCACCCGCTGCTCCGTGAGGCGGCGCTGCCCGCGCTGCGCTCGCTCGCCGAGGACATCGGCGCGACCGCCCACCTGACCCTGGTCGACGGCAGCGAGGCGCTGGCCGTCGCCGTGGTCGAACCGACGTGGACCGACTACCACGTCGCCTACCGCACGGGCTTCCGCCACCCGCTGGACCGGGGTGCGGCGGGCCGGGCGATCCTGGCCGGCCGCGGAATGCAGCCGACGCCGGACGGCAGCCGCTGGGAGCGCTTCGCGGACGCCCACGACGGCACGGGCGACGACCTCGACGGGCGCGACGGGCGCGAGGGCACCCAGGACGTGCTGGAGGACGACGGCCGCTCCACGGTCAGGATCGGCACCGCGTCGGTCGCCACGAGCCTGGCCACCGACCAGGTCCGCTACGTCCTGACCCACGGCGAGCTGGAGGCCGGCGCGAGCGGCGCCGCAGCCCCGCTGCTCGGGGTGCCGGGAGTGGAGGGCAGCGTCGGTGTGGTGATGCTCGCCGAGGCCGTACCCGAGCGGGTCGGGCCGCGGGTGGTGGAGGCGGCCACCGAGGTCTCCGACGCACTGCGCTGAGCGGGCGGGGGAACCCGCGGTTTCCGGGCGGGGCCGGCGGTGAAATAGGGTCGGGCGCATGCCTACGCTCTCCCGCCGGTCCCTGACCCTCGCCGTGTGCGCGGCGGTCGTGGCCGCAACCCTGGCCGTGGCCGCCTTCGCGCCGCTGCCGGTGTCCATCGTCCAGCCGGGGCTGACCGCGAACGTGCTGGGCTCCAACGCGGGCACCCAGGTCATCACGATCAGCGGGACACCGGTGCGCGCCACCAGCGGGCAGCTGCGCATGGTCACCATCCAGGCGACATCACCCGACACCACCGTGCACTTCATCGACGTGGCCAGGGCCTGGTTCAACACCAAGGAGGCCGCGATGCCGCGCGACTCGGTGTACCCCAGCGGCGGGTCGGTCAAGGAGATCGAGAAGGCCAACCTCAAGGAGATGACCGACTCGCAGGAGGCGGCCACCACCGCGGCCCTGAGCCATCTCGGCCTGTCGCCGCAGAAGGTGAAGGTCGACCTGCGGCTCGCCGACGTCGGCGGCCCGAGCGCGGGCCTGCTGTTCACCCTCGGCATCATCGACAAGATCCAGGGCAACGGCCGCGGCGGCGACCTCACCGGCGGCCGGAACATCGCCGGGACCGGCACCATCGACGGCAAGGGCAACGTCGGCGCGGTCGGCGGCGTACCGCTCAAGGAGCTGGCGGCACGCAAGGACGGCGCCACCGTCTTCCTGGTGCCGCGCGCCGAGTGCTCCGACGCCACCGCCCAGCTCCCCGGCGGCCTCCGGCTCATCCCCGTCGAGACCCTCGACGGCGCCCTGGCGGCGCTGTCCGCACTGGACGCGGGCAAGAAGACCCCGACCTGCTGACCGCGTCCCTCAGGTGCTGCTGGGCGCCGCCACCCGGGGAGCGGGGGCCGCGGGGGTGTCCCAGGAGCGGAAGGCGGGCAGCACCAGCGGGCTCAGCGTGGTCAGCAGGTAGACCGCGCTGACCGCTGCCATGCCGGTGCGCAGGCCCGCGTACTGCACGACGTAGCCGCCGAGCAGGCCGCCCAGCGGCACCGCGACCAGCACGCCCGAGGTGACCGCGCCGAAGACCCGGCTGCGCAGCCGCTCGGGCACCAGCCGGACCATCTCGGTGCCGATGATCGGGTTCAGCACCCCGGCGAAGACCCCGGACACCGCGCACACCGCGATCAGCGGTGTCAGCCCCGGCAGGAAGGCGGCGACCGCGGACTTGGGGAAGCCGCAGGCCAGGAAGGCGCCGATGAACAGGCCGCGCTGCGGCAGCCGGTGTCCGAACACCCCGTAGAGCAGCGAACCGGTCAGCGCCGCTGCGGCGAAGGTCCCGGTGACCAGGCCGATGCTCGTCGCACCGCCCAGGTGCTCGCGCGCGTCCACCGGCAGCATCACCGCCGACCACGCCTGGTCCAGCGCGTTGGTCACCATCACCATCACCACGACGGCCAGCAGCAGCCGGGCGCCCAGCAGGTAGGCGTACCCCTCGCGCAGCTCCGCCAGGTAGCCGCGGCCCGTGACGGGGGTCCCCGGGCGCTCCGGCGCGGGCTCGCCGCGTACGCCCAGGCCGATCAGCAGCGCCGACGCCGCGAAGGTGCCCGCGTCCACCAGCAGCGCGTCGGCGGCGCCGGTCAGCGAGATGAGCAGGCCCGCGAGCGGCGCCCCCAGCATCCTGGCGCCGCGCTGCGCGCTCTCGTACCCGCTCGACGCCCGCGCCACCGTGGTGCCCGCGCGGGCCGCGAGCCGCGGCATCAGCACCTCGCGGGCGGTCTCGCCGGGTGCGTGGAAGAGCCCGCTGACCGCGACCAGGGCCAGCAGCGACCCGTAGGAGAGCGCGCCGGCCATGTGCAGCACCGGGATCGCGCCGACCGCGGCCGCGCACACCGCGTCGGACACGACACTGCTGACGGTCTGCCCGAGCCGGTCGATGAGCGGCCCGCCGAGCAGCGCGGCCAGCACGATCGGCAGGGTCGCGGCGAAGGCGACCAGCCCGGCCCTGGCAGGGCTGCCGGTGGTCTGCAGGACGAACCAGGGCACGGCGACGGCGGTGAGCATGTTGCCCGTGACGGATATGACGTTGGCGGCCAGCAGGACCGCCAGCGGGCGGCGGTCGCGTGCGGTGTCGGACATGGTTTCCCCCCGTGGGAAGTCGTGCGGGCGGCGGCGTGCGGGATCAGTCCGCGCGGCGCGGGAAGGCGTGCAGGTGGATGCGGACCCGGGCGGCGGAGTCGGTGGGCTCCGGCAGCCGGTCCCGGTAGGACTGGATGAGTTCGTGCACCCGCCGGTCCAGTTCCCGGGCCAGCTCAGGGGTCAGCCGGATGGTGAAGTCGCTCATGTCCCAGGCGCTCTGCCACTCCTGCGGCCACTCGTGCATGGTGCCGAGCCAGGTGGCGACCTGTTCCGCGTGCGCCGCCGCGTGCTCGTAGAGGAAGGCGGTGAGCGCGCCGCGCACCTCGGGGTCGGGGTGCCGCAGGAACTCCTCCATGCTGTCCACCCGGCTGCCCCGGTGCACCGACTTCCACCAGCGCTCGCGGCCGGTGCCGCGCTCGGGGTCGTCGGTGACGAAGCCGTAGGCGGCGAGCTGGCGCAGGTGGTAGCTGGTGGCGCCGCTGGACTCGCCGAGCCGGGCGGCCAGGCCCGAGGCGGTGGCGGGGCCGTCCTCGCGCAGCGCGGCCAGCAGCCGCATTCGCAGCGGGTGCGCCAGGCCTCGCAGGGTGCGCGGGTCGAGCGGTGTGACGTCGGGGACGTCCGGTACGTCGGGTGCGTCCGGGTCGTCGGTGGGATTCTCGGGCTTCTTGTCGGGCACGGTTGCAGCCTATGAATGCAAAGCTTCCTTTGCAACGGTTTTTGCAAAGGAAGCTTTGCATTCATGGCGGTGGGCGGATTCAGACGTCGCGCGCGGCCTGCTCCACGAGCGGGATGATCCGCAGCGGCACCGGGTTCTCCATCACGATCGCGGTCGCCGCCCGCACGATCCCCTCGAAGCCCACCACCTTGTCGATCACCCGCTGCAGGTCCGCGTTCGATCTGGCCACCAGGCGGCACAGCATGTCGCCCTCACCGGTCGTGGTGTGCAGCTCCAGCACCTCCGGCACCGACGCCAGATGGGCGCGGACGTCCGCGCCCAGGCCCTGCTTGATCTCCAGCGTCGCGAACGCCGTCACCGGGTAGCCCAGCGCCGCCGGGTCCACCTGCGGCCCGAAACCGCGGATCACCCCCTGCGCCCGCAGCCGGTCCAGCCGGGCCTGCACCGTGCCGCGCGCCACCCCCAGCCGGCGCGACGCCTCCAGGACGCCTATCCGCGGTTCCCGGTCCAGCAGAGTGATCAGCCGCCCGTCCAGCGCGTCGATGCCCATCCCCGCCCGCCCGCCCTTCACCATGGTCATCCTGCACAGATTGACCCGTCGATCGTCACCCTGGCTGGGCAGTCTGTCCAGCGAAAACCGGAACTGTTGCGCACCCTGAGCGGCAGGGAGACGCTTTTGCCATGACTGAGACCAAGGACGCCAAGGACGCTTTCCCCGTCAAGGGCATGGACGCCGTCGTCTTCGCGGTGGGCAACGCGAAGCAGGCCGCGCACTACTACTCGACCGCGTTCGGGATGCGCCGGGTGGCGTACTCCGGGCCGGAGAACGGCAGCCGCGAGACCGCCTCCTACGTGCTGGAGTCGGGCGGCGCGCGCTTCGTCTTCACCTCCGTCATCAAGCCCGCCACCGAGCACGGCCGCTTCCTGGCCGACCACGTGGCCGCACACGGCGACGGCGTCGTCGACCTGGCCATCGAGGTCCCCGACGCCCGCGCCGCCTACGCCTACGCCGTCGCCCACGGCGCGCACGGGCTCGCCGAGCCCTACGAACTCAAGGACGAGCACGGCACGGTGGTGCTCGCCGAGATCGCCACGTACGGCCAGACCCGGCACACCCTGGTCGACCGCACCGGTTACGACGGCCCCTACCTGCCCGGCTACGACGCGGTGCAGCCGGTCGTCGAGCCCCCGGCCCACCGCTACTTCCAGGCCATCGACCACTGCGTCGGCAACGTCGAACTCGGCCGCATGAACGAGTGGGTGACCTTCTACAACCAGGTCATGGGCTTCACCAACATGAAGGAGTTCGTCGGCGACGACATCGCCACCGAGTACTCCGCCCTGATGTCGAAGGTCGTCGCCGACGGCACGCTCAAGGTGAAGTTCCCGCTCAACGAGCCGGCGGTGGGCAAGAAGAAGTCCCAGATCGACGAGTACCTGGAGTTCTACGGGGGGCCCGGCGTCCAGCACATCGCGCTGGCCACCAACGACATCGTCGCGTCGGTGCGCGCCATGCGGGCCGCGGGCGTCGAGTTCCTCGACACCCCCGACTCCTACTACGACACGCTCGGCGAGTGGGTCGGCGACACGAGGGTGCCGCTGCACCAGCTCCGCGAGCTGAAGATCCTCGCGGACCGCGACGAGGACGGGTACCTGCTGCAGATCTTCACCAAGCCGGTGCAGGACCGGCCGACGGTCTTCTTCGAGATGATCGAGCGCCACGGGTCCATGGGCTTCGGCAAGGGCAACTTCAAGGCGCTCTTCGAGGCCATCGAGCGAGAGCAGGCCCTTCGCGGCAACCTGTAGCCCCGGGCCTGGGGCTTCCCCTCTGCAGGGGGGTGCCCGCCGCGTCGGGCGGCGCTTTTAGGGCGCCCCTGCGGCGGGGCCGAGCCATCAGGGGCGCGGGGAACTGCGCGCTCAGCCCCCACCGGGGGCGCGGGTCGTCACCGGCCCGAAGGGGCTGTTCGGTCCGTGCCGGACCACCGGCCGCGAGCGAAGCGAGATGGGGGCACCCCCAGGCAAAGCCCTGGGGGAGGGCTGGTCCCGCCGTTCCCCGCGCCCCTGTGTGCTCGGCCCCGCCGAAGAGGCACCCACGCGGCGCCAGGCGCGGCCCCGCGCCCCTGGTGGGGGCACCCGGGAGGGTGCCAAGGTGGGGGGATGGGTGATGTGGTGGAGATGTTGGGGGCGGGGCTGGCCCCGGGGGTCGTGGTGACCGACCCGGAGGTCATGGCGGCCTACGCCAGGGACATGGCGAGCTTCTCCGCGGTCGGCGACCCCCTCGCCGTCGTGATGCCGCGGACCGTCGAGGACGTGCAGCACGTCATGCGGACCGCGACGGCCGCGCGCGTGCCGGTCGTGCCGCAGGGCGCGCGGACCGGCCTGTCCGGCGGCGCCAACGCCGTGGACGGCTGCATCGTGCTGTCGCTGGCGAAGATGGACCGCATCCTGGAGATCGACCCGGTGGACCGTGTCGCCGTGGTCGAGCCGGGGGTCGTCAACGCGGTGCTGTCCCGCGCGGTCGCCGAGCGCGGGCTGTACTACCCGCCGGACCCGTCGAGCTGGGAGCAGTGCACCATCGGCGGCAACATCGGCACCGGCGCCGGCGGCCTGTGCTGCGTCAAGTACGGCGTCACCGCCGAGTACGTGCTCGGCCTGGACGTCGTGCTGGCCGACGGCCGGCTGCTGAGCACGGGGCGGCGTACGGCCAAGGGCGTGGCCGGCTACGACCTGACGCGGCTGTTCGTGGGCTCCGAGGGCACCCTGGGCGTCGTGGTGAAGGCGGTCGTCGCGCTGCGGCCCGCCCCGCCGCAACAGCTGGCGCTGGTCGCCGAGTTCCCCTCCGCGTCCGCCGCGTGCGCGGCGATCTGCACGATCATGGAGCGCGGCCACGTACCGTCGCTGCTGGAGCTGATGGACGGCACCACCATCCGCGCGGTCAACGCGATGGCGCAGATGGGCCTGCCCGAGTCGACCGAGGCGCTGCTGCTTGCCGCCTTCGACACCCCCGACCCCGCGGCCGACCTGGCCGCGCTCGGCGAGCTGTGCACCGCGGCCGGGGCCACCGAGGTGGTGCCCGCGCAGGACGCGGCGGAGTCGGAGATGCTGCTGCAGGCCCGGCGGCTGTCGCTGACCGCACTGGAGCGGGTGTCGACCGCCACGATGATCGACGACGTGTGCGTTCCGCGCGGGCGGCTCGGCGAGATGCTCGACGGGGTCGCGGCGATCGCGGCCGAGTACGACCTGACCATCGGGGTGTGCGCGCACGCGGGGGACGGCAACACCCATCCCGTGGTGTGCTTCGACGCGCACGACCCCGACGAGTCCCGGCGGGCCAGGGAGTCCTTCGACGCGATCATGGCACTCGGCCTGGAGCTGGGCGGCACGATCACCGGCGAGCACGGCGTGGGACTGCTCAAGAAGGACTGGCTGGCGCGTGAACTCGGCCCCACCGCCCTGGAGTTGCAGCGCGGCGTGAAGGCCGTCTTCGACCCGCTCGGGCTGCTGAACCCGGGCAAGGTGTTCTGACCGCCGCAGCGGCGGCTACGCACTGGCGTCCGGGGTGTCCTGCCCGGGCGCGGGCTTGCCCAGCCACAGCTCGTCGCCCGCCGCGGGCGCCAGCAGCCGGCTCAGCCCGTCGTCCATGCCCAGCTGCTCGTGCTCGCTGCCCGGCGGCACCACCCGCAGGGTGCGCTCCAGCCAGGCCGCGACCGGCGAGCACGGCGCTTCCAGCAGCGCCTCGCCGTCGGGTGAGCTGAGCGCCATGCACAGCACGCTGCGGCCGCCCACCTTCGTCGGCCAGATCCGCACGTCGCCGTGCCCGCACGGTCTGAACACCCCTTCCACGATCAGCTCCCGGGCGAACGTCCAGTTCACCGGCGCGTCGGAGCCCACGTGGAAGGTCACGTGCACGGCGAACGGGTCGTCCGCGCGGTAGACCAGCTTCGCGGGTACGGGGATGCTGCGTTCGGGCGACAGCACCAACTGCATTTCGAGTTCGCGTTCCACCACGGTCTGCATCGAGTCGACGTCCTTTCCTTGGCGCGGCGGCCCCTCGTTGCGGGTTTCGCGATCGGGGCCTGCACCTGGAGAGAGCGCGTGCCTCTCCCACCATTACGCGGCTTCGCGGGATTGGGTTCAAATTTCCCGAAGAGGGGGCGCACGGGCGGAGGGGAGGGTAAGGACGTGGGGGAGAGTGGTGTGCGGCGGCGCGGTCCCGCCGGGTCCGCCGGTCTGGTATTCCTGGACGCTGCACCCCCGGCCGAGCAGATACGGAACCTGTGAACCATGAGCGCACCTCCTTCTGGCTCCTCCGGTTCTTCGTCGTCCGCGTCCCCGGCGCCGGGCTACTACCCGGACCCGTCGATCCCGAACTACATCCGCTACTGGAACGGCTCCGCCTGGGTGCCCGGCACAAGCCGACCCGCGCCCGAGGGCGTGCAGACCGCGCCAGCGCAGGCGGTGGACGAGTCGGGGCCGATGTTCCTGGACGCCGATCCCGGTGCGCCCGCCGCGGTGCAGGGCGTCCCGGAGGTGCCGGCCCCCGCGCCGGCCCCCGCGCCGTCGCCGGCCCCCGCGCCTGCCCCCGCGCCGCCGCCGGCCGTGGAGGCGCCGCCCGTGTGGCCCGCGCCCGCCCAGGCCGGCAGTGACCTGCCGCCGATCTCCTGGGGTGCGCCCCCCGAGGCCGGGCAGCGCTCCGCGCCGTACCAGCAGCCTCGGATCACCCCGCAGCCGGCGCCCCCGCCGGTGCCGTCCTGGACCCAGCCCGCGCCGCACGGCGAGCCGCCCGCGCCCGCCCCCGTGCCCCCGCAGTCCGGGCCGCCGCAGCCCGCGCCCTGGGCCGAGCAGGTGCACGAGCTGGCCCGCGAGGGCGTCACGCCCTGGCGCCCGGTCGCCGACGACCCCTTCGGCAGCGCCCGGGCGCAGGACCGGCCCGGCGGGCTGCTGCGGCGGTTCGCCGCGCGGGTCGTGGACACCGTCGTCTTCGCCGCGGTCACCGGCGCGGCGGCGCTGCCGCTGGGGTCGGCCGCCTACCACCACGCCAAGGACAAGGTGGACGCGGCGAAGCTGACCGGGGAGACGGTCAAGGTGTGGCTGCTCGACGCCACGACGGGACTCGAACTGGGTGCCGTGCTTCTGGTGGCCGTCGTCGCCGGCGTGCTCCTTGAGGTGCTGCCCACCGCCAAGTGGGGGCGCACGCTCGGCAAGAAGCTGACCGGGCTCAAGGTCCTCGACATCGAGGCCCAGCAGCCCCCCGGCTTCGCCGCGAGCCTGCGCCGGTGGCTCCTGCGCTCGGTCCTCAACCTGCTGGCCGTCGGCCTGATCGGGGTGGCCTGGGCCGCCTTCGACCGGCCGTGGCGCCAGGGCTGGCACGACAAGGCCGCACGCACCTTCGTCGCGGCGACCTGACCTCGCCCTTGCGTCTGGCCGCCCCCTCCACCGGCCCCGGTGGCTCGGGCGGTTCCCCTTCCGCAAGGGGGTGCGTTTCCGCGGCCGCGGGCTGGGGGTGCCTCTGCGTCGGGCGGTGTCTTCCGCGGGCAGCGGTGGCTTGGGCGGTTCCCCTTGTGCAGGGGGGCAACCATCAGGGGCGCGGGGAACTGCGCGCTCAGCCCTCCCCCAGGGCTTTGCCTGGGGGTGCCCCCACTAGCTTCGCTCGCCGGCCGGTGGTCCGGTACGGACCGAAGAGCCCCTTTGGGTCGGTGACGACCCGCGCGCCGGTGGTGGGCTGGTCGCGCAGTTCCCCGCGCCCCTGAAAAGCACCGCCCTACGCAGAGGCACCCCCTCAGCCCCCGCGGCCAGCCGATGGCTCGGCCCCGCCGCAGATTAGGTGCAGCCCCGCGCCCCTGGGGGTTGGCCCCTTACCGAAAGGGGGGTCGGGTCGCCCGGATGGACAGGGGTGGGGGGCGCTCGGGTCGTGGGGGGGATTAGCTCGGGGTATGACCAGTGATCAGACGCCGCCCCCCGGGAACCCGTACGGGTCTCCGCCGCCTCCGCCGGCCGGGGGGAATCCGTACGACCCGGGCTTCGGCGGCGGAGGCGGCGGACAGGACCCGCTGGCGGGGATGCCGCCGCTTGCCGCCCCGGGCAAGCGCGTGCTGGCCCGGATCATCGACCTGGTCATCGTGCTGGTCCCGGCGGGCCTGCTGGACTGGGCGGCGGGCGGGGTCAACGGCAACGACTTCAGCTACGGCCGGTCGGCCATCGGCGGCGTGTTCACGGCCGCGCTGGGCTTCCTCTACGAGTGGTGGATGACGCAGTCCACCGGCCAGACGGTGGGCAAGAAGCTGATGGGCCTGCGGGCGGCGATGCTGTCGGACGGCAGTGTGCCGCCGCAGAACGCCGCCGCGGCGCGGGCCGCGATCCTGTGGGTCCCGGCCTTCTGCTGCAGCTGCTTCTGGTTCCTGATCATCGGGATCACCGTGGCGTTCGACAAGCCGTACAAGCAGGGGCTGCACGAGAAGGCGGCCAGGACCGTGGTCGTGACCGCCGTCTGATGGCCCGCACCGGGGCGTCAGCGCCGCAGCGAGCGCTCACCGACCCGGGTCGGGGTGCCGCCGGACACGCGGGAGCGCGGGACGGGCACGGCGGCGGGGGGCAGCGGGGCCGGGCCGAGGGAGGCGCGGCGGCGGGCGGCTGTCGGGGCGCTCAGGCTCAGGGCGACCAGCAGCCCGAGCAGCAGCCCGCCGGCGGCCACGGCAGCGACCGCGGCGCCGGAGCGTACGTCGGCCAGCAGCAGCGTGGCGAGGGTGAACAGGACGACGGTCAGGGAACCGTAGGCGAGTTGCGGGGTCGTCGGACGTGGCATCGGGGGAACCGTCCTCGGGTACGTCGAAGCGGGGGCACGCTGACGGGTGGTTCGTGTTCGGCATGCCCGGGCCGAACGCCTGGTAAGCGTGACCTAACCCACGGTGCGGTGCACGAGGGGGCGCACGGGGTCGCACGCGCGTCCGGTTGCCGCTGTGCGGCCGTACCGCCGTGGCACGTCAGGGCACTGACGTCCGGTCAGCGGAGCCGGGAAACCGGTAAACGTACTGTCCTGCCATGCTCAAGTCAAGGTCTGTTTTTTCCTGCGTCACTCCGATGCAATGGCCTTTCCCAAGGGGAGGTCAAATAATCTTGAGATATCAGCGGAGGTTCACCAAACCCGCCGCCCTGGCCGTGGCAGTCGCCGTACTCGGCGTGCTTCCCACCGCCACCGCGGCGGGCGCGTTCGCGGCGGAGCCGGGCCACACGCCCGGCACCGTACCCGCGGCCACCTCGCACGACCCGGCCGAGAGCCAGGCGCACGACCTGCCGGGCCCGTTCACCAAGCAGCAGGACGCCGAGCGTTCCGCCGCGCTGCAGCAGGTCGTCGCGGGCCAGGCGCAGGTCCAGCAGATCGGCGCCTCGAAGGTCGTCCAACTCGGCTCGGGCAAGGGCAAGAAGAGCAAGTACGTCGAGCTGGGCCGGGAGAAGACCGACAAGATCTTCACCATCCTCGCCGAGTTCGGCGACCAGGTGGACAGCACCACCACCTACGACCCGGACGGCCCCGACGGCCCCGAGGCCCCGGTGACCAAGTACGGCGGCACCGCGGGACCGGCGCACAACACGATCGCCCAGCCCGACCCGGCCGCCGACAACAGCACCGCCTGGCAGGCCGACTACAACCAGCAGCACTTCCAGGACCTGTACTTCTCGCACAAGGCGGGCCAGGACTCGCTGGCCACCTACTACGAGAAGCAGTCCTCGGGCCGCTACTCGGTCGACGGCGAGGTCTCCGCCTGGGTCAAGGTGCCCTGGAACGAGGCCCGTTACGGCTCCAACTACTGCGGCAGCACCATCTGCTCCAGCGCCTGGGACCTGATCCGCGACGCCACCACGGCCTACGTCGCCGACCAGAAGGCGCAGGGCCGCACCGACGCGCAGATCAAGGCGGACCTGGCGCAGTACGACCAGTGGGACCGCTACGACTTCGACGGCGACGGCAACTTCAACGAGCCCGACGGCTACATCGACCACTTCCAGATCGTGCACGCCGGCGAGGACGAGTCGGCCGGCGGCGGCGTCCAGGCCACCGACGCGCTGTGGGCGCACCGCTGGTACGCGTACGGCACCGACGCGGGCCGCACGGGTCCGGCCGACAACAAGGCCGGCGGCACCCAGATCGGCGACACCGGCATCTGGGTCGGCGACTACACCCTGCAGCCGGAGAACGGCGGCCTGGGCGTCTTCGCGCACGAGTACGGCCACGACCTCGGCCTGCCCGACGAGTACGACACCACGTACATCGGCGAGAACAGCACCGCCTTCTGGACGCTGATGTCGTCCGGCTCGTGGATGGGCACCGGCAAGAACGCCATCGGCGACCGCCCCGACGACATGAACGCCTGGGACAAGCTGCAGCTGGGCTGGCTCAACTACGGCACCGCCAAGGCGGCGACGCGCTCGACCACCAAGCTGGGCGTGGCCGAGTACAACACCAAGGACAAGCAGGCGCTGATCGTCTCGCTGCCGGACAAGACCGTCACCACCACCGTCACCGCGCCCGCCGAGGGCAGCAAGCAGTGGTGGTCGGGCAGCGGCGACAACCTGTCCAACACCCTGACCCGCTCGGTCGACCTGACCGGCAAGTCCTCGGCGTCGCTCACCCTCAAGGGCTGGTGGGACATCGAGGAGAACTACGACTACCTCTACACCGAGGTGTCCGCCGACGGCGGCGCCAGCTGGA
This sequence comes from Actinacidiphila bryophytorum, assembly GCF_016916835.1. Lineage (GTDB taxonomy): Bacteria > Actinomycetota > Actinomycetes > Streptomycetales > Streptomycetaceae > Actinacidiphila > Actinacidiphila bryophytorum. The sequence continues at coordinate 56,153 of NZ_JAFFIX010000001.1, forward strand.
CCGCGCTGGACGGCACCGCGAACGGCAAGTCGCTGCCCAGGGACGGCGGCGACGCCCCCGCGCTGACCGGCACCAGCGGCGCGTACGAGGACCTGTCCTTCCCGCTGGACGCCTACGCGGGCAAGCAGATCCAGCTGCGCTTCCGCTACCTCACCGACGGCGGTGTGGCGCAGAAGGGCTTCACGGCCGACGCGATCACCGTGACCGCCGACGGCGCAGCCGTGGTCACCGACGGCGCGGAGACCGACGACAACGGGTGGACCGCCAAGGGTTTCACCCGCATCGGCGCGTCCTTCACCAACGACTACCCCGAGTTCTACATCGCGGAGAACCGGCAGTACGTCAGCTACGACCAGACGCTGAAGACCGGCCCGTACAACTTCGGCTGGCTGAACAGCAAGCCCAAGCAGGTCGAGCACTTCTCCTACCAGAACGGACTGCTCGTGTGGCTCTGGGACACCTCGCAGGCCGACAACAACGTCGGTGTGCACCCGGGCTCCGGTGAGATCCTGCCGGTCGACGCCCACGCCACGCCGGAGAAGTGGTCGGACGGCTCGGTGATGCGCAACCGCATCCAGGCCTACGACTCGCCCTTCAGCTGGTACCCGACGCAGGGCTTCACCCTGCACAACAACGGTGCCGCCGCCAAGCTGGCCCCGAAACTCGGCTCGCCGGTCTTCGACGACCACTACGGCACCTACTGGTACGACAGCAACCCGTACGGCAGCGTGCAGGTGCCCGACACCAACACCAGGATCACCATCCTGGCCGAGCCGATCGACGGCAGCACGATGACCGTCCAGGTCGGCCCGTCGCACCGCTGACGCAATCTGCTGTTCGACCTGCGGTAATGCTGCGTTCGGCCGTCGCCTGCTGGTGGGCGGCGGCCGGACCGCCGATGATGTGACCATGGCGGTCGGAGGCTTCACCAAGCTGCCGAGCGGAACGGTCGTGGTGGCCCTCGCGCTGCCCCACCCTGCCGACCCGGCGCACACCGTACGGGTCGTGGTGCACGCCCTGAACCGGCAGCGCGCGCTGACCCGGCTGAGCAACCTCGGCTTCCGCGGCACCCGGCTGACCGGCAATGCCGAGCCGCCCACCCCGGACGAGATCACCGCGGTGCTGCACCACCCGGACGGCCTCATATGGCGCGACTACCACGCCAGGTCGTCCGACCCCTGGCACCCCATATCGACCCTGAACCGGGTCTAGGCGCCCGCCTAGGCGCCCACGACCTCCACGCCCGCCGCGCTCATCTCCTCCAGCGCCCGCTGCGTGGTCTCCCGCGCCACCCCCGCGGTCAGCGGGACCAGCACACGGGTGGTGAAGCCCGCCTTGGCCGCGTCCAGGGCGGTGGCGCGCACGCAGTGGTCGGTGGCGATGCCCACCACGTCCAGCTCGCCGACGCCGCGCCCGCGCAGCCAGTCCGCCAGGCCCGCGCCGTTCTCGTCCTGGCCCTCGAAACCGCTGTAGGCCGCCGCGTACGCGCCCTTGTCGAAGACCGCGTCCACCGCGCCCGAGGCCACCGCGGGGGCGAAGTTCGGGTGGAAGCCGACGCCCTCGGTGCCCGCGACGCAGTGCACGGGCCAGGAGGTGACGAAGTCGGGGTCCGCCGAGAAGTGGTCACCGGGGTCGATGTGGTGGTCGCGGGTGGCCACCACGTGCCGGTAGCTGCCGGCCGACTCACCGATGAGGTCGGTGACCGCGGCGGCGACGTCCGCGCCTCCGGCCACCGCGAGGCTGCCTCCCTCGCAGAAGTCGTTCTGGACGTCGACGACGATCAGTGCGCGGTGCATGGTGCCCTTCCGGCGGATGTGTGGATACGGCCCGAGCGTAGGGATTCTCCCCCCGCCCGGGAAGCCCTGCACGCCCCCGCGTGCACCAGCGTCCCCTTCCGCGGGGGCTGCACGGCTCCCTTGCGCCGGACGGCGCCCCTCAGGGGCGCGCGCCCCTGAGGGGCGCCGTCCGGCGCAAGGGGAACGTCACAGAATCTCCGTGGGGAGCACCGGCTCGCCGCGGGAGAGCTGGGTGGCCGACAGCGGCAGTCCCGCGCGGGCCTCGATGTGCCGCAGCCGGGCGGCCTCCAGCGGTTCGCGGCCGACGATCTCGCCGCCGCGCACCAGCGGCACCAGCAGCCTTCGGCCGGCCAGGTCGTCGGGGACCGGCCCGCTGCCGACGACCTCCGCAGAGGCGACCCCGTCCTCGTCGACCCGGCGGGCGGCCCACTTGCGCCCGCCGACACTGGTCTTGCCGCCCATCGACTTCTTCGCCACCGGTACGAGTGAGCCGTCGTCCGCCTCACGGGCGACCAGCTTGTAGACCATCGAGCAGGTGGGGTGCCCGCTGCCGGTGACCAGCGAGGTGCCGACGCCGTAGGAGTCGACGGGGGCCGCGGCGAGCGAGGCGATCGCGTACTCGTCCAGGTCGGAGGTCACCACGATCTTGGTGTTCTTCGCCCCCAGGTCGTCCAGCTGCTGGCGCACCCGGTGGGCCAGCAGCAGCAGGTCGCCCGAGTCGATGCGGACCGCGCCCAGTTCGGGTCCCGCGATGTCGACGGCGGCCTTCACGGCGGTCGCCACGTCGTAGGTGTCGACCAGCAGCGTGGTGCCGCGGCCGAGCGAGTCGACCTGCGCGGTGAAGGCGTCCCGCTCGGTGTCGTGCAGCAGCGTGAAGGCGTGCGCGCTGGTGCCGACGGTGGGGATGCCGTAGCGGAAGCCCGCCGCGAGGTTGGAGGAGGTGCGGAAGCCGCCGACGTAGGCGGCCCGGGAGGCGGCGACCGCCGCCAGCTCGTGGGTGCGCCGGGCGCCCATCTCCACCAGCGGGCGCCCGCCGGCGGCGACGGCCATCCGGGAGGCGGCGGCGGCGATGGCCGAGTCGTGGTTGAGGATCGACAGGACCACCGTCTCCAGCACGACAGCCTCGGCGAAGCTGCCCTCGACCCGCAGGATCGGGGAGCCGGGGAAGTACACCTCGCCCTCGGGGTATCCCCAGATGTCGCCGGTGAAGCGGTAGCCGGCCAGCCACTCCAGCGTCTGGTCGTCCACGACGTGCTCGCGGCGCAGGAAGTCCAGGACGGGCGCGTCGAAGCGGAAGTTCTCCACCGCGTCCAGCACACGGCCGGTGCCGGCGACGACGCCGTAGCGGCGGCCCTCGGGCAGCCGGCGGGTGAAGGCCTCGAAGACCGAGCGGCGCTGTGCCGCGCCGCTGCGCAGGGCCGCCTGCAGCATGGTCAGCTCGTAGCGGTCGGTGAAAAGCGCGGTGGAGGGCACGTCCACCGGCAGTCCCAGCTCTGCTGTGCTCATGACCGGGATGCTACCCGCTATCTCGTCAAACTGACGAGATGTGGTGGGTGTGCGCGCCCTCACACCGCGCCCCCGCACCGCGGCCCGCCCGTCGGTACTCCTGCGGCACCCCCCGTGTGCACGCCCATTTGTGCGAGACCCCACAACAGCGGCAGCATGGAACCTGTGAGTGTCGCCCCAGTGGAGCCTGTCGAGACCGAACGCACCGAGTCGAGCGAAGCGCCCTCCGCGGTACCCGAACCGGACGTTCCGTGGGTGACGATCGTGCACAACGACCCGGTCAACCTGATGAGCTACGTGACGTACGTCTTTCAGACGTACTTCGGCTATTCGAAGGGCAAGGCCACCAAACTGATGGAGGACGTCCACTACAAGGGCAGGGCCGTGGTCTCCAGCGGCACCCGCGAGGAGATGGAACGCGACGTGCAGGCCATGCACGGCTACGGCCTGTGGGCGACCCTGTCGCAGGACCGCTGATGGGCCGCAGGCGGAGCCGCCCCGGCTCCTTCGAGGCGGTCAAGGGCGGCGGCGCCAGCATCGAGCTGGACGCGGGCGAGATCTCCATCCTGCGCTCCCTGGTCGTGCAGCTGCTCGAACTGGTCGGCCCGGGGCCGGGCGCCGCCGACGCGGACGCCGACCCGCTGGCCGAGCTGTTCGCGGAAGGCCCCAGCAAGCCGCCGGAGGACCCGGCGCTGGCCCGGCTGTTCCCCGACGCGTACGAGGAGCAGGCCGACGCCTCGGAATTCCGCCGCTTCACCGAGAACGACCTGCGGGCGCGCAAGCGCGACGACGCCCTGGCCGTGGTGCGCTGCCTGGACCGCGGCGGCCCGGTGCTCGACCTGACGCCCGAGGAGTCGCGGCAGTGGCTGGGCACCCTCAACGACCTGCGGCTGACCATCGGCGCCTACCTCGACATCACCGAGGAGGACGACCACGGCCTCTACCACCTGCCCGACGACGACGAGCGCAAGCCGATGGTCGTCGCCTACCTGTGGCTCGGCGCGCTCCAGGAGTCGCTGGTCGAGACGCTGATGCCCTGATGCCCTGATGCCCTGATGCCCTGATGCCCTGATGCCCTGACGCCCTGCGGTCCTGCGCCGCCCCTCGGGTGGCGCAGCCGGGATTTCGGGGCCGCGCCCGCGTGGTACGAATCCGGGCATGACGGACGTGAAGGGCGCGACGCCCGAAACCGGCCCGGAAAGCGGTCAGGCAGCCGGCTCCGACGCGGACTACCAGCGGGGCCTGGGCAGCCGGCAGATCCAGATGATCGCCATCGGCGGCGCCATCGGCACCGGCCTCTTCCTCGGCGCGGGCCGCGCCATCCACCAGGCGGGCCCCAGCCTGATCCTGATGTACGCGGTCGCCGGCGTCGCCGTCTTCGCGATCATGCGCGCGCTGGGCGAACTGCTCACCTACCGCCCGGTGTCGGGCTCCTTCGCCGACTACGCCCGCGAGTTCCTCGGCCCCTTCGCCGGCTACGTCACCGGCTGGACGTACTGGCTGATGTGGGTCGTCACCGGCATGGCGGAGGTGACCGCCGCGGCCACCTACCTGGCGTACTGGTGGCCGCAGGTGCCGCAGTGGAGCGCCGCGGCCGGCTTCCTGCTGGTGCTGTTCGCCGCCAACCTGATCTCGGTCAAGCTCTTCGGCGAGGTCGAGTTCTGGCTGTCGATGATCAAGGTCACCGCGATCCTGGGGATGATCCTCATCGGCGTCGGGGTGCTGACGCTGGGGCTGTCCGCGGCAGGTGACACCGCGTCGGCCGGCCACCTGTGGCGCGACGGCGGCTTCTTCCCCAACGGCGTCGGCCGCTCGCTGCTGACCCTGCAGATCGTGATGTTCGCCTATGTCGCCGTCGAACTCGTCGGCGTGACCGCGGGGGAGGCGCAGAACCCCCGCGAGACGCTGCCGCGCGCCATCAACACCCTGCCCTGGCGCATCGCGCTGTTCTACGTCGGCGCGCTGACGGTGATCCTGTGCGTGGTGTCCTGGACCGAATTCCGGCCGGGCGTCAGCCCGTTCGTGGCCGCCTTCGCCAAGATCGGCATCCCCTTCGGCGCCGGCATCGTCAACTTCGTGGTGCTCTCCGCCGCCCTGTCCTCGTGCAACTCCGGGATGTACTCCACCGGCCGGATGCTCCGCGACCTCGCCGTCAACGGCCAGGGGCCGCGCGTCTTCGGCCGGCTCACCGGGCGCCGCACCCCCGCCGCCGGCATCCTCGCCTCCGTCGCCGTCATGGGCATCGGGGTGTGGCTCAACTACGTCGACCCCGAAGGGGCCTTCACCTACATCACGGCCTTCGCCACCGTCGCGGGCGTGTGGACCTGGGGCGTCATCCTCGGCTCGCACATCCGCTACCGGGCCGCCGTCCGCGCCGGACGTGCCGCCCCCGCCTGGTTCACCGCGCCCGGCGGCGCCGCGGCCAGCTGGGCCGCCCTGGCTTTCCTGGCCGCGGTGCTGGTCCTGATCGGCGCCGACAGCCAGGCGCGGATCTCGCTCTACGGGGTACCGGTGTGGTTCGCCGTGCTGGCCGCCGGCTACCGGGTGCTCAAGCGGCGCGATCCGGCCGCCTTCGCCCGCCGCGCCCACCTGCCGCCCGAGCCGGCCGGCCCCGTCCCCGGCGGGCCGCAGGCAGCACCCGACGCCGCCGCGCTGTGAGGGGAAGGGCCCCTGTTACTTTTCCCGCATGCTGACCATCACCCAGGAGCTGCACGACGCGATCGTCGCCCACGCCCGCGCCGACCACCCCGACGAGGCCTGCGGGATCGTGGCAGGGCCGGAGGGCAGCGACCGCCCGGAGCGGTTCGTGCCGATGCAGAACGCGGCCCGCTCACCCACCTTCTACGAGTTCGACTCCACCGACCTGCTCAGGCTCTACCGGGAGCTGGACGACCGGGACGAGGAGCCGGTGGTCGTCTACCACTCGCACACCGCGACCGAGGCCTACCCCTCGCGCACCGACATCAGCTACGCCAACGAGCCCGGCGCCCACTACGTCCTGGTCTCCACCGCGGAGGATCTCCCCGAGCCGCAGTTCCGCTCGTTCCGCATCGTGGACGGGACCGTCACGGAGGAACCGGTCAAAGTAGTGGCTTCGTACGCATGACGTCCCGGATGCCGAGACGGGCGCCTCGGCCCGGTTCGGGGAATCGATACGATGAGCCCATGGTTCCCTCCGACGTGAGCGACAAGGCGCCGGGCACGCTGCTCGTGGCGCGGCTGCACGTCGACCTGTGCCGCCGCACCAGTGCCGCGTGTACGCACGCCTGACGCACCCGCCCGCACAGCACCGCAGCCCCGCCCCGCGGCACGGACCCACCCCGGGTCCGCGCACGCCCCCGCAACCCCCGCACCCACGCACTCACTGGAGCGCAGACATGGCCATCGAGGTCCGCATCCCGACCATCCTCCGCACCTACACCGACGGCGAGAAGTCGGTCCACGGTGCGGGCAGCACCCTCGACGAGCTGCTCGCCGACCTCGACACCCGGCACACGGGCCTGCGCGAGCGGGTGGTCGACGGCGGCGAGCTGCGCCGCTTCGTCAACGTCTACCTCAACGACGAGGACGTCCGCTTCCTCGACGGCATCTCCACCAAGGTCGCCGACGGGGACAGCATCACGATCCTGCCCGCCGTCGCCGGGGGCATGGCCTGATGCGCTACGACAGCCCGCTGGCGGCGGTCGGCAACACCCCGCTGGTCCGCCTGCCGCGCCTGTCACCGTCCGACGCCGTCAGCGTCTGGGCGAAGCTGGAGGACCGCAACCCCACCGGTTCCGTCAAGGACCGCCCGGCCCTGCACATGGTCGAGCAGGCCGAGGCGGAGGGGCGGCTCACCCCCGGCTGCACCATCCTGGAGCCCACCTCGGGCAACACCGGCATCTCGCTGGCGATGGCCGCCCGGCTCAAGGGCTACCGCATCGTCTGCGTGATGCCGGAGAACACCTCCTCCGAGCGCCGCGAACTGCTCACCATGTGGGGCGCCGAGATCATCTCCTCGCCCGCGGCCGGCGGCTCCAACACCGCCGTGCGGGTCGCCAAGGAGCTGGCCGCCGAGCACCCGGACTGGGTCATGCTCTACCAGTACGGCAACCCCGCCAACGCCGGCGCCCACTACGCCACCACCGGCCCCGAGATCCTCGCCGACCTCCCGACCGTCACCCACTTCGTCGCAGGCCTCGGCACCACCGGCACCCTCATGGGCGTCGGCCGCTACCTGCGCGAGAAGGCCCCCGGCGTCGCGATCGTCGCCGCGGAGCCGCGCTACGACGACCTGGTCTACGGGCTGCGCAACCTCGACGAGGGCTTCGTGCCCGAGCTGTACGACGAGGCCGTGCTCACCACCCGCTACTCCGTCGGGTCGCAGGACGCGGTTTGCCGCACCCGCGAACTTCTGCAGCAGGAGGGCATCTTCGCCGGTGTCTCCACCGGCGCCGCACTGCACGCGGCCCTCGGCGTCGCGGCCAAGGCCGAGCGGGCCGGCGAACGGGCCGACGTCGTCTTCGTCGTCGCCGACGGCGGCTGGAAGTACCTGTCGACCGGCATCTACACCGCGCCCAGCACCGAGGCCGCGGTCGCCGCACTGCACGGCCAGCTCTGGGCCTGAGCCCTTCGGGCCTGAACCCTCGCTGCGGACGCCGGACGGACACCTGCCCGTCCGGCGTACCGCTGTTCGCACCGGCAGGCCGCACGGCGACCACAAAGCGCCAAGTGCGGCCGAAGGGGCCGTAAAAGACCCCCCGGACTGGTGATTCCGCCCACAACGGGGCGCCGTGGAGGCCCAGCACACCGCCTTGCGCTTTACCCTCGCAAGACACGGCGGACAGCTATCCGCCAATCCCCCCACCCCACCAGGAATGGGGTGGATGCGGCCTGCCCACGGAGGTGTTTCCAGCAATGAAGCTCACCGTCGTCGGCTGCTCGGGGTCGTTCCCGTCCGCGGACTCGGCTTGTTCGAGCTATCTCGTCGAGGCCGACGGCTTCCGGCTGCTGATCGACATGGGCAACGGAGCCCTGGGCGAACTGCAGCGCCACGTAGGGCTCTACGACCTGGACGCGGTCGTGCTGAGCCATCTGCACGCCGACCACTGCATCGACATGTGCGGCTACTTCGTGGCCCGCTACTACCGGCACGACGGCGGCCCCGCCGCCGCGATCCCCGTGTACGGCCCGGCCGGCACCGAACGCCGGCTCAACATCGCCTACGGGGACGTACCCGACGAGAAGTGCATGAGCGAGGTCTTCGACTTCCGCACCCTGCAGCCGGGCACCTTCCGGCTCGGCCCCTTCGACATCGCCACCGACCTGGTCAGCCACCCCGTCGAGGCCTACGGCTTCCGGCTCGGCTACCAGGGCCGCACCCTGACCTACTCCGGCGACACCGGCCCCTGCCAGGCACTCGACACCCTCGCAGAAGGCGCCGACCTCTTCCTGTGCGAGGCGTCCTTCACCGCGGGCAAGGAGGACATCCCCGAGCTGCACCTCAACGGCCGCGAGGCCGGCGAGGTCGCCGCCCGCGCAGGCGCCGGCCGCCTGGTCCTCACCCACATCCCCCCGTGGACCAGCCCCTCGGCCAACCTCCGCGACGCCCGGGCCGCCTTCGCCGGTCCGGTCGACCTGGCGACGGCGGGCGCGGTCTACGAGCTGTGACCGCGGAAGGCCCGGGAGCCCGGGCGCTTTCGCGCCCGGGCTCCCGGGGCCGACCCGCCGGACGCGGACTCAGCGAGTGACGTCCTCGACCTCTTCCTCGGGCTCGCGGCCCGGGGTCTTAAGGTCGAACTTCGTGATCGCGAAGCGGAAGACGACGTAGTAGATCACCGCGAAGCACAGGCCTATCGGGATGATCAGGTACGGCTTGGTGGCCAGGTTCCAGTTCATCGCGTAGTCGATGAAGCCCGCGGAGAAGGTGAAGCCCGCGTGCACGCCCAGCGCCCAGGTGACCGCCATCGATATCGCGGTCAGCACCGCGTGGATCGCGTACAGCAGCGGCGCGATGAACATGAACGAGAACTCGATCGGCTCGGTCACACCGGTGACGAACGAGGTCAGCGCGAGCGAGATCATCATGCCGAGCACGGCCTTGCGGCGCTCGGGACGAGCGGAGTGCGCGATGGCCAGGGCGGCGGCCGGCAAGCCGAACATCATGATCGGGAAGAAGCCGGACATGAACTGGCCGGCGCCCGGGTCGTGGGCGAAGAAGCGGTTCAGGTCGCCGTGCGCCACCACGTGGTGGGCCGTGTCGTTGAAGTCGCCGATCTGGAACCACGCCACGGTGTTGACGAACTGGTGCATGCCGATGGGCAGCAGACCACGGTTGATCAGGCCGAACAGTGCGGCGCCGAACCAGCCGAGCCCGGTCATCCACTTGCCGAAGTGGGTGATCTGGTCGCCGATCGGCTCCCAGCCCGCGACGACCAGCACACCCAGCGCGGTGCCGGTGAAGGCCATGATGATCGGCACCAGGCGGCGGCCGTTGAAGAAGCCGAGCCAGTCCACCAGCTTGGTGCGGTGGAAGCGCTGCCACAGCACCGCCGTGAGCAGGCCGAGGATGATGCCGCCGAGCACGCCGGGGTTCTGGAAGCTGGCAGTGACGACCGTGTCGCCCTTCTGCCAGAAGCCGCCGCCGAGCCCGCTGCCCGTGTACGTCATGCCGGGCGTGCCCGGGTCGATCGGGAACTGGTGGATCACGGCGTAGTACGTCAGGAAGCCGACGATCGCGGCGAGCGCGGTGGAGCCGTCCGCCTTCTTGGCGAAGCCGATGGCCACACCGATGCAGAACAGCAGTGGCAGACCGAAGGAGGCGTCGAGCAGCGCGCCTCCGGCGCCGGCGAAGACCCGCGTGACGTCGGTCGGCAGGTGGAGCTTGTCGTGGATGTCCGACTGGCCCAGCCGGAGCAAGATGCCTGCCGCAGGCAGGACCGCGATCGGCAGCTGCAGGCTGCGGCCGACCTTTTGCAGGCCCTGGAAGAGGCCGGAGCCCCGCTTCTTTGCGGGCGGCGCCGGAATGGCGTCGGTGGCCGTGGCCGTTGTCATCGAAATCCTCCGTGGTCTATACCACTCAGTGGTGTAGACCTGTTGTAGCACGTCAGGTACGCGTAAAGGAATCCGCGATTCCGCGTGCGCTGCGTCACACCGCTCACGCACAGCGAAGACCCCCTGGTTCACTGGCCAGGGGGTCTTACGTACGGTGGGCGCGGCCGCTACCGTGGGTGGCGGCTACTTGATGTTCTCCTTCTCCATCTCCTCGCCGAGTTCCCCTGGCTCGCGGCCCGGGGTTTTCAGGTCGAAGAAAAGGATCACGAAGCGGAAGAGCAGGTAGTAGAGCAGTGCGAAGCCCGCGCCGACCACGAGGATCAGCCAGGGCTTGGTGGCCAGGTTCCAGTTGATGACGTAGTCGATCAGGCCCGCCGAGAAGCTGAAGCCGTCCTTGATGCCCAGCGCCCAGCACAGCGCCATCGACACACCCGTCAGCAGCGCGTGGATCGCGTACAGCGCGGGCGCGATGAACAGGAACGAGTACTCGATCGGCTCGGTGATGCCGGTCACGAACGAGGTCAGCGCCACCGACAGCATCATGCCGCCGACCTCCTTGCGGCGGTCGGGGCGTGCGGTGTGCGCGATCGCCAGTGCCGCCGCGGGCAGCGCGAACATCATGATCGGGAAGAAGCCGGTCTGGAACTGGCCGGCCGTCGGGTCGCCGGCCAGGAAGCGCGGGATGTCGCCGTGCACGACCGTGCCGTCGGGCTTGGTGAAGTCGCCGAACTGGAACCACACGAAGGTGTTCAGGAACTGGTGCAGGCCCACCGTGAGCAGCGCCCGGTTGGCCACACCGAAGATGCCCGAGCCCCACGAGCCCAGGTCGACCAGCCTCTTGCTGAAGCTGGTCAGGCCGTCGCCGATCGGCGGCCAGATCCACAGGCACACGATCGCGAAGACGATCGCGACCCCGGCCATGATGATCGGCACCAGGCGGCGGCCGTTGAAGAAGCCCAGCCAGTCGGGCAGCTTCGTGCGGTGGAAGCGCTGCCACAGGTAGGCGGTGAGCAGGCCCATCACGATGCCGCCGAAGACGCCGGGCGTCTGGAACTCCGCCAGCGTCGTCGTGCCGTCCTTGAGGGTGCATGCGCCGGCCAGCTGCCCGAGCTGGGTGAAGGTCGCGCCCTGCGGGCACTCCTTGGGGAAGCGGGTGAGGATGCCGAAGAAGACCAGGTAGCCGGCCACCGCGGCCAGCGCCGTCGAGCCGTCGGACCTCTTCGCCATGCCGATGGCCACGCCCACGCAGAACAGCAGCGGGAGGCCGAAGTTGCCGTCGAGCAGTGCGCCGCCCGCGCCGACGAAGACCTTCGACAGGCGGTCCCAGCCCAGGCCGTCGCTGCCGAAGACGTCCGGCTGGCCGAGCCGGTTGATGATGCCGGCCGCCGGCAGGACGGCGATGGGCAGCTGCAGGCTGCGGCCCATCTTCTGCAGGCCCTGGAAGAACCGGCTGCCCCAGCTGCGGCGCGGCCGCCCGGCGGTGGCCTCGGCGGCGCTCACCCGGGGCCGCCGCGGGTGGACTGGTCGCGTACAGTGGTGTAGACCACTTGGGGGTGCGGGAGACCGGCGTCCATGATCGACATGGTGGTCCACCGGGCGGCTGACCGCCCGTGAAGTTGGGCCAACCGTGGGTTACCGTGACATAACGGACCCGCGGTGGGTCGGAGACACAGGGAGACTCAGATGGCCACCAAGGCAGAGAAGATCGTCGCCGGGCTCGGCGGACTCGGCAACATCGAAGAGGTCGAGGGCTGCATCACCCGGCTCCGCACCGAGGTCGTCGACCCCTCCCTCGTCGACGAGGCCGCCCTCAAGGCCGCCGGCGCCCACGGCGTCGTCAAGATGGGCACCGCCATCCAGGTCGTCATCGGCACCGACGCCGACCCGATCGCCGCCGACATCGAAGACATGATGTAGCCACCGGGGGGCGGAGCCGGGGCCGGGTCACCCGGATAGGCTCGGGGGATGTCACGTTTTGACGGCCGCAGGCCGGATCAGCTCCGCCCCGTCACCATCGAGCGCAGCTGGAGCAAGCACGCCGAAGGCTCCGTCCTGGTGTCCTTCGGCGACACCAGAGTGCTCTGCACCGCCAGCGCCACCCAGGGCGTCCCCCGCTGGCGCAAAGGCAGCGGCGAAGGCTGGGTCACCGCCGAGTACGCCATGCTGCCGCGCGCCACCAACACCCGCGGCGACCGCGAGTCCGTCCGCGGCAAGATCGGCGGCCGCACCCACGAGATCTCCCGGCTCATCGGCCGCTCCCTGCGGGCCGTCATCGACTACAAGGCCCTCGGCGAGAACACCGTCGTCCTGGACTGCGACGTCCTGCAGGCCGACGGCGGCACCCGCACCGCCGCCATCACCGGCGCCTACGTCGCCCTCGCCGACGCCGTCGGCTGGATGCAGGCCAACCACTTCATCAAGGCCAAGTCCCGCCCCCTGACCGGCACCGTCGCCGCCGTCAGCGTCGGCATCGTCGACGGCGTACCGCTGCTCGACCTCGCCTACGAAGAAGACGTCAAGGCCGAGACCGACATGAACGTCGTCTGCACCGGCGACGGCCGCTTCGTCGAGGTCCAGGGCACCGCGGAAGGCCAGCCCTTCGACCGCGCAGAACTCGACGCCCTGCTCGCCCTCGCGGTGGGCGGCTGCACCGAACTCACCGCGGCACAGCAGGCCGCACTGGCCGCCACCCAGGCCTGACCGCCCCGGCCGGGGTGCCCGGGCAGGGCACCCCGCCGGGATAATCGGCCCATGACCCGCCGCCTCGTACTCGCCACCCGCAACGCCCACAAGGTCACAGAACTCCGGGCCATCCTCACCGGCACCGGGCTCGACGTCGACCTCGTCGGAGCCGACGCCTACCCCGACATCCCCGACGTCAAGGAGACCGGCGTCACCTTCGCCGAGAACGCCCTGCTCAAGGCGCGCACCCTCGCCGAGGCCACCGGACTCCCGGCCGTCGCCGACGACTCGGGCCTGTGCGTCGACGTCCTCGGCGGCGCCCCCGGCATCTTCTCCGCCCGCTGGGCCGGCCGCCACGGCGACGACGCGGCCAACCTCGCCCTGCTCCTCGCCCAGCTCGCCGACATCGACCCCCCGCACCGCGCAGCCCACTTCGCCTGCGCGGCCGCCCTCGCCCTCCCCGACGGCACCACCCGCGTCGCCGAAGGCCACCTCCGCGGCACCCTCCGCCACACCCCCGCCGGCACCGGCGGCTTCGGCTACGACCCGATCCTCCAGCCCGACGGCATGACCCGCACCTGCGCCGAACTGACCCCCGCAGAAAAGAACGCCATCAGCCACCGCGGCAAGGCCTTCCGCGCCCTCGCCCCCTCAGTGGCGGAACTCCTCGCCTGACCACACCGAAGGCCCGCGCCCCCAGGGGAAATCGCGGGCCTTCACCGTGCGGCGGAAGGGATTCGAACCCTCAAGCCCGATCAAGGGCCACAGATCCTAAGTCTGCTGCGTCGCCATTGCGCCACCGCCGCTGGTCGCACGCGCCATCGTACCGGTGCGCCGCGCCGCCGTGCCGCGGGATTTGCGGGGCCTCAGACCTTGAGGTCGCGGAGGAGTTTGGCCACATGGCCGGTGGCGCGGACGTTGTAGAAGGCGTGGGCCACCTTGCCGGACTCGTCGACGACGATCGTGGAGCGGATGACGCCCATGATCTTCTTGCCGTAGTTCATCTTCTCGCCGAAGGCCGCGTAGGCGGTCAGGGTCGTGCGGTCCGGGTCGGAGAGGAGGGTGACGCGCAGGGACTCCTTCGTGCGGAACTTGGCGAGCTTGTCGGGGGAGTCGGGGGAGATGCCGAGAACGTCGTAGCCGGCGGCGGCCAGCTGGTCGAGGTTGTCGGTGAAGTCGCAGGCCTCCTTGGTGCAGCCGGGGGTCATCGCCGAGGGGTAGAAGTAGACGATGACCTTGCGGCCGCGGTGGTCGGCGAGGGAGACCTGCTTGCCGTCGGCGTCCAGGAGGGTGAAGTCGGGGGCGGGGTCGCCGGGTGACAGGCGCTCGGCCATGGGAAAGCTCCTCAGTCAAACGGGGGTGCCGACGAGGCGCGGGCCGCGTCGTACTGACAGACTGTCCGAACGCTACCTAATCAGGCGATGGAGGAGACGCGGTGTCGGACGACGTCAGGACGCCCGCTCAGATCGAGGCGGAGATTGCCCGCAGGCGGCAGGACCTCGCGGAGACGCTGGACGAGCTGGCGGTCCGGGTGCACCCTGCGACGATCGCGCGGGATACGAAGGCCAAGGCCGTCTCCGCGGTGGACCGCACGGTCGGGCAGGCGTATGTCGCGGTGAACCGCGCGGTGGGCCGGGCCAGGTCGCAGTTCGTCACCGCGGAGGGTGCGCTGCGCCCCGAGCGGGTCGCGCCCGCGGCGCTCGCGGTGGTCGGGATCGTCGCAGCGGTGGCCAGTCTCTCGGTCCGCAGGCGCCGCCGGTAACGTCGTGCGGGTGAGTTCGAACAGTGAGCACGACAAGCTGCCCATCCGGATGCTGCACGACCGGGTCCTGGTGCGGCACGAGGCCGGCGAGGGCGAGCGCCGCAGCGGCGGCGGCATCCTGATTCCGGCGACCGCCGCCGTGGGGCGGCGGCTGGCCTGGGCCGAGGTCGTCGCGGCGGGGCAGAACGTGCGGACCGTGGAGGTCGGCGACCGGGTGCTGTACGACCCGGAGGACCGGGCCGAGGTCGAGGTGCGGGGTGTGGCGTACGTGCTGATGCGCGAACGCGACCTGCACGCGGTGGCTTCCGAGCGCCTCAAGGGCACCGACGACTCCACCGGCCTGTATCTCTGAGGCCGCCCGCGCTTCCGGCTATCCGCCGCCGGGGCCGCCGCCTCCGCCGGGTCCGCCGGTCGCCGCGCCGGTGAGGCCGCCGAGCGGGTCGAAGGTCTGGGTGGGCTCACCGGTCGGTTCCGTGGTGGGCGGCTCGGACGTCGGCCCGGTCGGCGTGGTCGGCTCGGTGGTGGGCGGGCTGCTGGTCGGCGGCCGGGTGCTGGTCGGGGGCAGGCTGGTGGGCGGCTGGGACGTCGTGGGCGTGTCGGTGGTGGGCTCGTCGCTGGCCGGGGAGGTCGGCGGCAGGTCCTTGCTGACGTCGAGGTCGAAGTCCTGGACGGGTACGCCCCGCAGGGCGGCCGCGGTGTAGTCGGCCCAGACCTGGCCGGGCGGGCCGCCGCCGTTGATCCGGTCCTGGTGCAGGGCGTGGTAGAGCTTCTCCTGCTTGCCGGTGTCGGGGTTCATGCCGAGGACCGCGACCACGCTGGCCAGTTTCGGGGTGTAGCCGGCGAACCAGGCGGCGATGTCGTTCTCCGCGGTGCCGGTCTTGGCGGCGGAGGGCCAGTCGGAGTCCTGGGCGACCCGCGCGGTGCCCTTGGGGCCTTCGACGACGCTGCGCAGCACCGAGGTGACGGTGTCGGCGGTGTCGCGGGGCACGGTCTGCTTGGGTTCGCGCTTGGGCAGCGTGAGGTCGTTGCCGTCCTTGGTGACCTTGAGCACCAGGGTGTAGGGGACCTGCTTGCCGTGGTTGGCGAGGGTGGCGTAGATCTGCGCCATGTCCAGCGGGCTGGCGCCGAAGGAGCCGAGGGCCATCGCGGGGGTGGTGGGGATCTTGACGTCGTCGGGCATGCCCAGTTCGTGGGCGGTGTCGATCACCTTCTGGGTGCCGACGTCCTGCGCCATCTGAGCGTAGACGGCGTTGACGGACTGGTCCATGGCCTCGGTGACGTTGATCCGGCCGAAGGTCCTGTTGTCCTCGTTCTCCGGGGCGTAGCCGACGGGGCCGTCGGGGCCGACGACGGGGCGCTTGTTCTCGCCGTCGTAGACGGTGGAGGGGGTGATGTCCTCGCCGTCCTGGGTCTGCGAGTGGTGCTGGAGCGCCGCGGCGAGCACGACCGGCTTGAAGGTGGAGCCGGGGGGATAGGTGCCGTTGGTGGCACTGCTGACGTACTGCTTGGTGTAGTCGATGCCGCCGTAGAGGGCGACGACGTCACCGGTCGCCGGGTCGATGGAGGCGCCGCCCGCCCGTACGTACTTGTCGGCAGCGGTGTCGCCGAGCTTGGCGTAGATGTCGTTCTGGGCGGCGGTGACGAAGGCGTCCTCCTTCGGCTTCTGGATGCTGGTGACGATGCGGTAGCCGCCGAGCCGCAGCGAGTCGGAGTCGACGATGTGGTTCTCGTCGAGGTACTGGTTGACGGCCTCGATGATGTAGCCGCGCTGGCCGGCCTTGCTGGCGACCGGCTTGGGCTTGCCGATGGCGGGGAACTGCGTGGCATTGCGCTCCGAGGCGGTGAGCCAGCCTTCCTTGACCATGCCGTCGAGCACGTAGTTCCAGCGGGCTTTGGCCGCGGGTGCGTTCTCCGGGTGGGCGGCGAGGTCGTACTCGCTCGGCGCGTTGAGCAGGGTGGCGATGTACGCGCCTTCGGCCGTGGTCAGCTGTGCGGCGTTCTTGTCGAAATAGGCCTGCGACGCGGCCTGGATCCCGTAGGCGTTGCGCCCGAAGTAGCTGGTGTTGAGATAGCCCTCGAGGATCTGGTCCTTCGACTCGTTGCGATCGAGTTTGATCGCGATGAAGAATTCCTTGACCTTGCGGGACGCGGTCTGGTTCTGGTTGAGGTAGTAGTTCTTCACATACTGCTGCGTGATGGTCGAACCGGACTGCCTGCCCTTGCCGGTCGCGGTGTTCCATGCGGCGCGCAGCATCGCCTTCGGGCTGACCGCGGACTCGTGGTAGAAATTGCGGTCCTCTGCGGAGAGCACCGCGTGCTGCGCGGTTTCCGCGACCTCGGACAGCGACACGTTCTGCCGGTTGACGGCGCCGTCGCGGGCCAGTTCGGTCTTGCCGTCGGCGTAGTAGTAGACGTTGCTCTGCGCGACGGCCGCCGCATTGGGGTCGGGGATGGACACCAGGGCGTAGCCGAGGAAGAAGCCGCCGAGCAGCAGCACCAGCACGGCGAGCACCGTCCCGGTCACCACCCGCCAGCTGGGCACCAGCCGCCGCCACCCGGTCCTGCGGGGCCGGTCGCCCCCGCTGCCGCCGCCGGCCGCCCCGTACTGCACGTCGCTCATATCTGTAGGGACTCCTCATCCGCCGCCAGGGTTGGGTCCGCGGCGGAAAAACCGGGCCGATCGGCACGGACACGCACGTAGGCGGAGGTACACCCCATGCGTGTCCACCTTCCACACTGTCGCATCATCCGCCCGCCCGGATCAGGCGGCGCGCATCCGTGACAGGGCTGTGACAGGCCGGACGGCCCACCCGCGTCACCCGGCGGGCGGAAAAGCAGTGGAGTCCGCCGCGTGCCGCGCACTAGGCTCGG
Organism: Actinacidiphila bryophytorum; assembly: GCF_016916835.1. Taxonomy (GTDB): domain Bacteria; phylum Actinomycetota; class Actinomycetes; order Streptomycetales; family Streptomycetaceae; genus Actinacidiphila; species Actinacidiphila bryophytorum. The sequence continues at coordinate 73,802 of NZ_JAFFIX010000001.1, forward strand.
CCGCTTGTGTTCCGGGCGGTTACCGGGGTTCCGGACGGCTGTTCCAGACCGTGGTTCCGGGCAGTGGTTCCCGGCGGCGGTCCGGGATTCCACCCGGGATTCCCGGCAGAGAGGCGGTGGGAATGGGCGGCTTCTACGCTGCCGTCGCGGTCCGCGGATTCCGGCGCTATGCGACATATCGCGTGGCGACCGCGGCCGGCGTGTTCACCAATACGGTTTTCGGCCTGATCATCGCCTACACCTATATCGCCCTGTGGGACCAGCGCCCGCACCTCGGCGGCTACACCGAGGCGCAGGCGCTGACGTACGTGTGGGTCGGGCAGGCGCTGCTGGCGGCGATGGCGCAGATGGGCGGCGGCTTCGAGACCGAGCTGATGGGTCGGATCAACTCCGGCGCGATCGCCGTCGACCTCTACCGGCCCGCCGACCTGCAGGCCTGGTGGCTGGCCGCCGACCTGGGCAGGGCCGGCTTCCAGCTGCTGGGCCGCGGGGTGCTGCCCATGGTGGCCGGCGGGCTGGTCTTCGACCTGGCGCTGCCCGCCTCCCCGCTGGCCTGGCTGCTGTTCGCCGCCGCGGTGTGCCTGGGCACGGTGGTCAGCTTCGCGATCCGCTACCTGGTGGGGCTGAGCGCCTTCTGGCTGCTGGACGGGACGGGGGTGGTGCAGATCTCGTGGATCGTGGGGCTGTTCTTCTCCGGGATGCTGCTGCCGCTGAACGCCTTCCCCGGTGCGCTCGGCGACGTGGCCCAGGCGCTGCCCTGGTCGGCGATGCTGCAGGTGCCGGCCGACGTGCTGCTCCAGCGCCGGCAGGGCGCCGACGCGCTGCTCGCGCTGGCCTTCGAGGCGGGCTGGGCGGCGGCACTGCTGGCCGCGGGGCGGCTGGTGCAGAACCTGGCCACGCGCAGGGTGGTGGTGCACGGTGGCTGAGGCGGCGGCACAGGCAGAGCCGCGTACGCCCGCGGAGCGCACCCCCGGCACCCTGGCCGAGTCGGTACGCGCCTACCGGCTGGTCGTCGGCATGTGGATGCGGTCCACGACGGTCTACCGGGCGTCCTTCGTGATGACCGCGGCCGGCAACTTCGCCGCGACCGCACTGGACTTCGTCACGATCATGCTGATGTTCTCGCACATCCACGCGCTCGGCGGCTTCACGCTCAGCGAGGTGGCCTTCCTCTACGGCACCGCCAGCACCTCCTTCGGGCTCGCCGACCTGCTGATGGGCTCCATGGACCGGCTGGGCGAGCGGGTACGCGACGGCACGCTCGACACGCTGATGCTGCGCCCGGCGCCGGTGCTGGCCCAGGTGGCCGCAGACCGCTTCGCGCTGCGCCGGCTCGGCCGCCTGGTGCAGGGCCTGCTGGTGCTCGGCTGGTCGCTGCCGCGGGCCGGGGTGGACTGGACGCCGGTCAACCTGGCGCTGCTGCCGCTGACGCTGCTGGTCGGCGCCGCGATCTTCGGTGCGGTCTTCGTCGCGGGCGGCGCCTTCCAGTTCTGGGCGGGCGACGCGGCGCAGCTGCAGAACTCCGTGACGTACGGCGGCGCCACGCTGCTGCAGTACCCGCCCGCGCTGTTCTCGCGCGAACTGGTGCGGGGCGTCACCTTCGTGGTCCCGCTGGCCTTCGTCAACTGGCTGCCCGCGCTGCACATGATGGGCAGGCCCGACCCGCTGGGCCTGCCCGGCTGGGTGGACTTCGCGGGGGCGCCGGTCGCCGCCGCGTGCTGTGCGCTGTCCTGGCTGGTCTGGCGGGCCGGCGTCCGTTCCTACCGCAGTACCGGGAGTTGAGGGCACGTGACCGTGAACGGCAGCGCAGAACCCGTGATCGCCGTCGAGGGCGTGGAGAAGGTCTTCGACGTACGCCGCAAGGCCGCGGGCACTCTGCGCAGGGAGCGCCACCAGGTCAGGGCGGTCGACGGCATCTCCTTCACCGTGCCGCCCGGCGAGATGGTCGGCTACATCGGCCCGAACGGCGCCGGCAAGTCCACCACCATCAAGATGCTCACCGGCATCCTCACCCCCAGCGGCGGCCGGGTACGGGTCGCCGGCATCGACCCGTCCCGCGACCGCACCCGGCTGGCCCGCAGGATCGGCGTCGTCTTCGGGCAGCGCACCACCTTGTGGTGGGACCTGCCGCTGCGCGACTCCTACCAGCTGGTCCGCAGGATGTACCGCATCGAGGACGCCCGCTACGCCCGCAATCTCGATGCGTGCGTCGACCTGCTCGACCTCGGGCCGCTGCTGGACGTGCCCGTACGCCAGCTCTCGCTCGGCCAGCGGATGCGCGGCGACATCGCCGCGGCCCTGCTGCACGACCCCGACGTGCTGTACCTGGACGAGCCCACCATCGGCCTCGACGTCATCAGCAAGGCCAAGGTCCGCGACTTCCTGCGCACCGTCAACGCCGAACGCGGCACCACGGTGCTGCTCACCACCCACGACCTCACCGACATCGAGACGCTGTGCAGCAGGGTCATGGTCATCGACCACGGCAGGCTCATGTACGACGGCGGCCTCGACGGGCTGCACGCCGTCGGCGAGTCGGAACGCACCCTCGTCGTGGACTTCGCCGCAGAACTGCCGCCCGTCCAGGTGCCCGGCGCCCGCTGGGTGCGCAGCGAAGGCCCGCGCCAGTGGCTGGCCTTCCCCGCAGGCGACAGCGCGGCGCCCCTGGTCACCGCGCTCGCCGCCAGCCACCCGCTCGTGGACCTGTCCGTACGCGAACCCGCCATCGAAGATGTCATCGCCCGGATGTACGGGGCGGCGTAACATCCCCGGAACAACCGGGGACCCGAGACAAGGAGTTCACGTGCGGGAGGACTTCACCGTCGCCGAGGCGACAGCGGCGGACTGGGACGAGGTCGTGTCATGGACCGAGGCCGAGGGCTGGAACCCCGGCCACGGCGACGCGGCCTGCTTCCGGCCCACCGACCCGGCCGGCTTCCTCGTCGGCCGGCTCGACGGCCGCGTCGTGTCGGCCTGCTCCGTCGTGGCCTACTCACCCGACTACGCATTCCTCGGCTACTACCTCGTCCACCCCGATTACCGCGGCACCGGCCTGGGCCTTGCCACCTGGAAGGCCGCGCTGCCCCACGCGGAAGGGCGCGTCATCGGGCTCGACGCGGTGCCCGCGCAACGCGACCTCTACATACGGTCCGGCTTCACCCCGGCCTACGACAACGTCCGCTACACCGGCACCCCGCGGACGCTCCCGGCGGCGGACGGCGCCGGCACCGTCGGCTCCGTGACGCCCTACCACCTCGACGCGATCAGCGCGTACGACAGCGGGTGCTTCCCCGCCGAACGGCACGCGTTCCTGAGCCGGTGGCTCACCGCGGACCGGCACACCGCGCGGGTCCTGCTCGACGACAACGGGCACGTCACCGGTTACGGGGTCGTCAGGCCCGCGCACCACGGGGTGCGCATCGGGCCGCTCTTCGCCGACACCGCCGAGGGTGCCGGTGCGCTCTTCGCCGCGCTCGCCGCCGGCTTGCCGGCGGACGTCCCGCTCTCCCTCGACGTCCCCTCCCACAACGACGCGGCCACGTCCCTGGCGGTCGCCGCCGGCCTCACCGAGTCCTCCCGCTGCACCCGCATGTACTCGGCCCCGCCGCCGGCGACGCGTTCCCAGGCGGTCTTCGCCACCACAACCCTGGAACTGGGCTGACACCCGCCCTCCGACCCGAGCCCGTTCGCCTTCCCCCCGGGCGGAGGACGCAAGGTGATTGCCACTTGCTGTGGCGTTGCTGTCTTTCCCACTCCTCGGGCTGGGCGCGCAGTTCCCCGCGCCCCTGATGGTTGCCCTCTCAGCGAGAGGGTGAGCGTTTTTAAGGGGCGCGGGGAACTGCGCGCGCAACCCGCCACCGGGGGGGCCGACCGCCCGCCGGGAGGGGCAGGGACCTGCGGGGTCACCGCAAGGGGGAGGCGGCCGGCCTGGCGAGGGCGTCGCGGAGGGCGGTGAGTCGCGAGATCTCCGCGGTGAGAACCGCGATGCGGCGGTCCACGATCCCGCCGGGCGCACAGGCAGGGCGCGGCACCGCCAGAAGCATGGGAAGCCGCGCAGCGCACTCGCGGAGGTCCTCCACCGTCAGGCCCTGCGCCAGCAGTTCACGGATGAGCCGGATCACGGCGACGTCCCGGGGCGTGTAGAGCCGCTGCCCGGCGGCCGTCCGGGCGGGCGCGGCAAGCAGCCCCCGCGCCTCGTAGAAGCGCAGCGCCCGCGGCGTCGTACCGGCCGCCGCCGCGGCTTCACCGATCTTCATCGTGCCCCCTTGCTTCCTACGGTTCGACCACGACCGTCCCGACGTGCCTGCCCTCGATCAGGTCCTGCAACGCCTGGGGTGCCTCGGTGATGCCCGCGACCGCGGTGTGCGGGAAGCGGATGGCGCCGGAGCGCAGCCACTCGCCGAAGCGGGCGGGCCATTCGGCGGCGACGTCGGGGTGGTCGGCGCCGGCGTAGCCGCGCAGCGAGATGCCGCGCAGGACGACCTGGAAGGCGTCGATCTCGACGGATGCACCGCCGGCCCGGTTCCGGGAGAGCTGTCCGGAGAGCGTACCGACGAGTGCGAAGCGGGCGCCTTGCCGGGCCGCGCCGAGAGCGGCGGTCAGCTGGTCGCCTGCGACGTTGTCGACCAGGACGTCGATGCCGTCGGGTGCGGCGGCGGCGAGCTGGGCGGCGAGCGGTTCCGCGCCGCGCAGGACGACCGCGTCGTAGCCGAGTTCCGAGGTGAGCCGGTGGGCCTTGGACGGGGACCCGGTGCTGCCGATGACGCGTGCGGCGCCGAGGAGCCGGGCGATCTGCCCGGCGAGCGAACCGACGCCGCCTGCCGCGCCGGTGACGAACACGGTGTCGCCCGGGCGGACTCCGGTGAGCCGGGTGAGCGCCCCGTAGGCGACGGAGCCCTGCGAGAGGTGGGCGACGGGGTCGGGCAGCGCGTCGCCCAGCGGGGTGCAGGCGTCGGCGGGGAGGAGGGCGTGGTCCCGCCAGCCGGCCATGTGCCGTACGAGGTCGCCGGGGCGCAGGGCGCTGCCGGGGGGTGCGGCCAGCACGTCGCCGACGGCGGGGCCGAAGAGCGGGTCGCCCGGTTTCAGCGCGGGCAGCGGCATGTCGTCGGCGCCGCCGATGAGGCTGCACAGGGCGGCGAAGACCAGGAACGCGCGGTTCCTGACCAGCACCTGGCCCGGCCCGGGCGCGGGCAGCGGGGTTTCGACGACACGGAAGTCGGCGCGGGTGGGCAGCCCTGCGGGCAGTGCGGAGAGCACGACCTGCCGTGCGGTGCGCGGCAGGGAGCTGGGGGTGGCCATGCGGAGTCCTTCGCGGAAGTCGGGGAGCCGCGGCAGCCGGACGCCGCGACGGCCCGGTGACGCTAACCCCTGCCCCGCACGTCAGGGTCAACTCCCGACCCGTGCCGAAGAGACGCGGGCGGTCGACGCCCAAGTCAGCCGCACGGAGTCGGCGCGGGCCGCTGAGTCCCGTTCAGTGCGGGGATCCCGGGGCCGGGTTGGTCCGTCGCGGAGGCGTGCGAGGGCAGCGGCACGGAGTCGGCGCGGGCCGCTGAGTCCCGTTCAGTGCGGGGATCCCGGGGCCGGGCTGGTCCGTCGCGGAGGCGTGCGGGGAGGCCGCAGACAGTGGCGGTCGGCGCCCGTTCAGTGCCGGGGCTGCAAGGCCGCGGTGGTTCACCGGGGACGGCCGCGGAGGGGGCGGCGCCCCCGGTCACCGCAGGGAATCCAGGGCCGCCGCGACCTGGGCCACCGTTGAGGTGGGGGTCGAGGCGTGGGGGGAGAGGCGGAGGGAGTCGGGGCGGACCGTGGGGGTGATCGCGTGGGCTTGGAGGGCCTTGGCCACGGTCGCCGTGGGGATGCCGGGGAGGCGGAAGGAGACGATGCCGGCCCGGCGGGCGGGGGCGGTCGCGGAGAGGATCTCGCCGCCGCAGCCGCGTACCGCCGTGATCAGGCCGTCCACCAGCGCGGCCACCCGCGCCTCGATCGCGGCGACCCCGACGCTCTCGACGACGTCGAGGGCCGCGGCGAAGGCGGCGGCGGCGACCGGGCTGAGGTTGGTGATGCTCAGCCGGGCCGCACCGGCGGCGGCGGGGTGCTCGGCGTCGTCGAAGAGGGCGACGTCGTCCACCCCGGTCCACCCGGTGAGGGTGGGCGCGAGGCGTTCCAGCGCCCGGTCGGAGAGCGCCGCGAACCCCGTGGACCAGCTGGCACGCAGCCACTTCTGGCCGCCGGTGACGACGACGTCCGCCGCCTGCCAGGGCAGTTCGGCCACGCCGAAGGCCTGCATCGCGTCGGTGACGAGCAGCCGGTCGGGGCCGATGACGTCCCGCAGCGCGGCGAGGTCGGCGCGGTAGCCGGTGCGGAAGTCGACCGCGCTGATCGAGAGCGCCACGACGTCGTCGGTGAGCGCGCCCCGTACCGCCTCGGGCGTGGGCGGCCCGGGCAGCCAGCGCGGCTGCGCGAGGCCCGCGGCGGCGGCCCTGCGCCAGGGGTAGTGGTTGGCGGGGAAGTCCGCCGCGGGCACCAGCACGGTGCCGGCGGGGATGCCGAAGGCGGCCTGGAAGAGGCCGGTGGAGGCGTTGGGCAGCAGCACGGTGTGCTCGGCGTCGGTGCCGGCCAGCCGGGCGGCGGCCTGCCGGGCGCGCAGGTCGGCGCGCATCAGGTCGTTGACCGTGTCGTGGTCGGCGCGCGCGGAGCGGCCGAGCGCGTCCGCGGTGGCGGCCAGCACGTCGCGCGACGGGGGGCCGTAGCGGGCGAAGTCCAGGTAGCCGGGGGCGGCCTCGAAGTGCTCGGCGTAACCGGGCAGCCCGCCGTCGTCCCCACCGCTGTGCGCCATGCCGCTCCTGCCCGCGGGACCGCGTCCGCGCCACCGGGAGGCGCCGGGAACCCGCCGTACGTTCCAAGATTGTCAGCGGCGGCAACAATACGCAGGTGGATATGCGGGTGAAGCAGGTGGAGGCGGGACCGGCCGGCGCCCCGGGGGCTGTCGACCCGGATGCGGAGCGGCGCCGCGGGGTGCGCCGGATGAAGCTGATCGCGACGGGCTTCCTCGCCGTCGCGACGGTCGTCTACGTCCTGGCCAAGTGGGCGGACTCGCAGGACGCGGGCGCCTGGGCGGCCTACGTGGCGGCCGCGGCCGAGGCGGGCATGGTCGGCGCGATGGCGGACTGGTTCGCGGTGACCGCGCTCTTCCGCCGCCCGCTGGGCCTGCCCATCCCGCACACCGCGATCATCCCGACGAAGAAGGACGCGCTGGGCGCGAGCCTGGGCGACTTCGTCGGGGAGAACTTCCTGTCGGCCGACGTGGTGCGCACCCGGCTGCGGGCCGTCGGCATCGGCTCGCGGCTCGGCACCTGGGTGGCCGAACCCGCCAACGCCGACCGGGTGACCGAGCAGGCCGCGGCCGCGCTGCGCGGCATGCTCACCGTGCTGCGCGACTCCGACGTGCAGGCGGTCGTCAGCGAGGCGATCACCCGGCGGGCCGAGGCCCAGGAGGTCGCGCCGGGCCTGGGCAAGCTGCTGGAGAAGGTCGTCGCCGACGGCGGCCACCGCAGGCTGGTGGACCTGGTGTGCGTACGCGCCCACGACTGGCTGGTCGAGCACGGCGACTCGGTGATGGTCGCCGTCCAGGGCGGCGCCCCCGGCTGGACCCCGCGGTTCGTGGACCGCAAGGTCGGCGAGCGGGTCTACAAGGAACTGCTGCGCTTCGTCACCGAGATGCGCGACTCGCCCGGCCACCCGGCCCGCGGCGCCGTCGACCGCTTCCTCGGCGACTTCGCGGCCGAGCTGCAGTCCGACCCCGACACCCGGCAGCGCGTCGAACGCCTCAAGAACGACCTGCTGGCCCGCCCCGAGGTCCAGGACCTGATCGCCTCGGTGTGGGGTTCGGTGCGGGCGATGATGGTGGCCGCGGCCGAGGACGAGCGCAGCGAGCTGCGGATGCGCACCCGGGCGTCGCTGCTCAGCCTCGGCGCCCGGATGGCCACCGACACCCGCCTGCAGGCCAAGGTCGACAGCTGGCTGGAGGACGCGGCCACGTATCTGGTCACCACCTACCGCGACCAGATCACCTCGCTGATCAGCGAGACCGTGGCGGGCTGGGACGCCGAGCAGACCTCCCGCAAGATCGAGGCGCACGTGGGCCGCGACCTGCAGTTCATCCGCATCAACGGCACGGTCGTCGGTGCGCTCGTCGGTTTGCTGATCTTCACGGTGTCCCGCCTCGCGGGCAGCTGACCGCCCGTGCCGCTCCGACCTCTGCGGTACGGGCGAGGCGCCCGCCCGCCGGAGACCGGCCGAGTCCACTGACTGAACAGGGCTTGCGCCGCGAGGGGCTGCGATTGGAGGATCGGACAGACATCCGATGACATCCGTGGACCGTCCGCCGCGGATCACTGACGTACGGAGTACCACGTGAAACTGCTGCGAGTCGGCCCCGCAGGGGCGGAGCGCCCCGCCCTGCTCGACCAGGACGGCGTCGTACGGGACCTCAGCGGGCTCGTCACCGACATCGACGGCGCGACTCTCGCCGACGCCGGCGCCATGGCCCGGATCGCCGCGGCCGCCGCCGACGGCTCCCTGCCCGCCGCCGACGCCTCCCTGCGCGTCGGGCCGCCGCTCACCCGCATCGGCAAGATCGTCTGCATCGGCCTCAACTACCACGACCACGCGGCCGAGACCGGGGCGCAGGTGCCGGGCGAGCCCGTCGTCTTCATGAAGGCGCCCGACACGGTCGTCGGCCCCACCGACACCGTGCTGGTGCCGCGGGGCAGCACCAAGACCGACTGGGAGGTCGAACTCGCCGTCGTCATCGGCCGGGAGCTGCGGTACGCGGCCGACGCCGACGAGGCCATGGCCGCCGTCGCCGGGTACGCCGTCGCGCACGACGTCTCCGAGCGCGAGTTCCAGATCGAGCGCGGCGGGCAGTGGGACAAGGGCAAGAACTGCGAGACCTTCAACCCGCTCGGGCCGTGGCTCGTCACCGCGGACGAGATCCCCGACCCGCAGGCGCTCAGCCTGCGGCTGTGGGTGAACGGCGTCCTGCGCCAGGACGGCTCCACGCGCGACCAGATCTTCCCGGTCGCGGAAGTCGTCCGCTACCTCAGCCACTTCATGACGCTCTACCCGGGTGACGTGATCAACACGGGGACCCCTGCCGGGGTGGCTCTCGGGCAGCCCGAGCCCCGTCCCTACCTCCGCCCGGGCGACGTGGTCGAACTCTCCATCGACGGCCTGGGCCGCCAACGCCAGGAGCTTGCCGCAGCGTAAGGGGGTACGCCCCCTGGGGTGCCCTTTGCGGCGGGCGGCGCGTCTTTCCCCCGGCGGGGGCGCGTCAGGTGGTTGCCCGTTGCGGTGGCCGGTCGCCGTTCCCCCGGCGGTGTGTTGCGCGCGAAGTTCCGCCCCCAGAGCTTCGCCTGGGGGTACCCCCAGCGCCTCCTGAGGTCCTGCCCCTTGCGGTGCGTTGCTTGCCTGCGGCTGCGTCGTGGCTGGTCGCGCAGTTCCCCGCGCCCCTGATGGTCGCCCTCTCCCGCAGAGCGGGCGCTTTCAGGCGGCGCCCTCTGCGCAGGAGGGTGAGCGTTTTTCAGGGGCGCGGGGAACTGCGCGACCAGCCACAACGTACCGAAGGAAAGCAACGCCGCAGCAAGTGGCAGTCACCCCAGAAAACGGCTGAGGGCACGCACGACGAGGGCGTGGTCCTCTGTCTGGGGGAGGCCGGAGACGGCCACGACGCCGATGACGCCGGCCCCGGCGACCCGCAGGGGAAACGCCCCGCCGTGCGCGGCGTAGAGCGCGGGGTCGAGAAAGGACGCGGCCTCGAAGGTCGTGCCCTTGGCGCGGAATCGCTCCCCGACGGCGAGCGACGACGCACCGTAGCGCAGGACGACCCGCGCCTTGCGGTCGAGCCACGCGTCGTTGTCGGGTGTCGTGCCCTCAAGGGCGTAGTGGAAGAGCTGCTGCCCGCCGCGGCGGATGTCGACCGTGACGGCGGCACCCTGCTCGCGGGCGAGCTCGACCAGCAGGCACCCGAGCCGCCAGGCGTCGTCGTGGGTGAAGCGGGGGAGGACGAGGTCCCGTTCCTGCTGGGCGAGGACTTCCGGGTCGGCGAGCCGGCCGGGGGTGGCGGCGCTGGTCACAGGACCACCGTCCGCCCGGTCGTCGCGGACTGCCTGGCCGCCTCGATGACCTCGACCGCGGCGGCGGCCTCCAGCGCGGTGACCGGCGGTGGCGTGCCCTCGCGCAGGGCTGTTTCGACGGCCGCGTAGAAGGCGGGGTAGTCGCCGGGCAGCGAGGGGACGGGCCGTACGTTCTCGTCGGTGCCCGCGGTGCCCCACGCGGATTCGGGTTCCGCGCCCCACGCCGCTCCTTCGCCGGGCCGCAGGCCTTCGCGCAGGGCGGCTTCCTGCGAGTCGAGGCCGTAGCTGACGTAGCCGCCGGTGCTGCCGAGCACCCGGAAGCGCGGCCCGAGCCGGGAGGCGGTGGCGCTCATCCACAGGTGGGAGCGGACGCCGCCGGCGTGGGTGATGGCGATGAAGTCGTCGTCGTCGGCTGCGGCGCCGGGCCGCCGTACGTCGGACTCGGCGTAGACGTGGTGGGCCGGGCCGAAGAGGGTGAGGGCCTGGTCGACGAGGTGGCTGCCGAGGTCGTAGAGGAGGCCGCCGATCTCCGCGGGGTCGCCGGACTCGCGCCAGCCGCCCTTGGGCTGGGGGCGCCACCTCTCGAAGCGGGACTCGAAGCGGTGGACCTCGCCGAGTTCGCGGCGTTCCAGCAGGGCGCGCAGGGTGCGGAAGTCGCTGTCCCAGCGGCGGTTCTGGAAGACGGTGAGCAGCAGGTCGCGCTGCTCCGCGAGTGCGGCCAGCTCCCGGGCTTCGGCCGCGGTGGCGGACAGCGGCTTGTCGACGACGACGGGCAGGCCGGCCCGGAGTGCGGCGGTCGCGAGCGGGATGTGGGTGCGGTTGGGGGAGGCGAGGACGACGAGGTCCAGGTCGCCGGTCCGCGTCCACAGCTCGTCCGCGGTGCCGGCGAAGGCGACGCCGGGGTGTTCCGCGGCGGCCTGGGCGCGGCGTTCGCGGTTGCCGGTGACGATGGTGTCCAGGGCCAGGCCCGGGGTCGCGGCGATCAGCGGTGCGTGGAAGAAGGAGCCGGCCGGGCCGTAGCCGACCAGGGCGACGCGGAGGGGTGGCGTACCGGTAGGGCTCATGCGCCCTACTTTGGCAACAGTGTTGCCAAAGTGCAAGCGCGCGGGACAATGGCCGAGTGACCCCGCCTACCGCCGCCCAGGAACCGCACCAGGCCCCCGTGCCGGGACCGGGGGTCAACCTGCCCGGTCTGCGCAGCCACAACGCGGCGCTGGTGCTCGGCCTGCTGCGGGACGCGGCCGGGGCGGCGGACAGCGGCGGGATCAGCCGGCCCGAGCTTGCCGAGCGGACCGGGCTGACACCGCAGGCGGTCAGCAAGATCACCGCCCGGCTGCGCGCAGAAGGCCTGGTGGAGGACGCCGGGCGGCTCGCGTCGACCGGGGGCAAGCCGCGCACCGAACTGCGGCTCGCGGCGGGGGCCAGATGTGCGGTCGGCGCGCACCTGGACGGGGAGGTGCTGACCGCGGTGGTCGCGGACCTGGCCGGGCGTACGGTCGCCGAGCACGCGGCGCCGCTCGACCTGGCACTGCCGGTCCGCGAGGGCGTGGCCGCGATGGTCCGCGAGCTGCGGACGGCCGTCGGCCTGGCGCCCGCACCGGTGCTGGGCCTGGGGGTGGGCATCCGCGGCCCGCTGGACCACCGCACCGGCACCCTGCACGAGGTGACCGGCTTCCCGCACTGGTCGGGCTGCCCGCTGCGGGACGAGCTGACCGCTGCGCTCGGCCTGCCGGTGGCCGTCGACAAGAACACCAACGCGGCGGCCCTCTCGGTCCTGGCCGAGCCGCACACCGACCGGGCCGCCGGCTCCTTCGGCTATCTGCACCTGGGGACGGGCCTGGGCGCGGCGCTGGTGCTCGGCGGCCGGCCGCACCGCGGCGGACGGGCCGGGGCGGGGGAGTTCGGGCACCAGGTGGTGCAGCTCGACGGGCCGCCTTGCAAGTGCGGCAAGCGCGGCTGCCTGGAGGCGCTGTGCCTGGCGGCGGTGGCCCGCGGCGACACCGCGGGCGCGGCCCGCCTGCTGGGCGTGGGCGCCGCGAACCTGGTGGCGCTGCTGGACGTCGACCGGATCGTGCTGGGCGGGCGCACCGTGCTCGCCGATCCCGGGGTCTTCCTCGACGGGGTCGGGGCGGCGCTCGGCCCGGTCCCTGTGGCTCTTGCGGCGGCGGGCGCGCACGCGGTCGCCGAGGGCGCCGCCCTGCTGGCGCTGGCCCCGCTGTTCGCCCGCGCGGCCCTGGGCTGACAGCCGGCGCCCAGCACGCGAGACGGCCGGGGCGGGGCAACTCCGCCCCGGCTACGCTGGGGCACACGCCCAGGTACGGGCGCCAGGCACGACGACAGGAGAGCGACCGGTGTCGACCCGCAGGCCCATCGACTCGTGGCTGACCGACATGGACGGCGTGCTCATCCACGAGGGCACCCCGATCCCCGGCGCCGACGCCTTCATCAAGGGCCTCAAGGACTCGGGCAAGCCCTTCCTGGTGCTCACCAACAACTCCATCTACACCCCGCGCGACCTGCATGCCCGGCTGTCCAGGATGGGCCTGGACGTGCCCGTCGCGAACATCTGGACCTCGGCGCTGGCCACCGCCAAATTCCTCGACGACCAGCGCCCCGGTGGCACCGCCTACGTCATCGGCGAAGCCGGCCTGACCACCGCGCTGCACGACGTCGGCTACGTCCTCACCGACGCCGACCCCGACTACGTCGTCCTCGGCGAGACCCGCACCTACAGCTTCGAAGCCCTCACCAAGGCCATCCGGCTCATCCGCGGCGGCGCCCGCTTCATCGCCACCAACCCCGACGAGACCGGCCCGTCCCCCGAGGGCGTCCTGCCCGCGACCGGCTCGGTCGCCGCACTGATCACCAAGGCCACAGGCCAGGAGCCCTACTTCGTCGGCAAGCCCAACCCGCTGATGATGCGCGCCGGTCTCAACGCCATCGGCGCGCACTCCGAGACCAGCGCCATGATCGGCGACCGGATGGACACCGACGTGCTCGCCGGGCTCGAATCCGGCATGACCACCTTCCTCGTCCTCACCGGCCTGACCGCCGTGCCCGACATCGAGCGCTACCCCTTCAAACCGTCCCGGGTCGTGGAGTCCATCGCCGACCTGGTGGCCGAGATCTGATCACCCTCCGTAGCGGGCACGTCACCCTGATGGGTCACCGAGCGTGCACGCCGGGCCGGTCACGGGGATCTTCGTAAGCACCGGGAGCGAGTCCCCGCCCCGGCCGAGCGGAGGTCCCCATGTTTGGTCTGAAACTCCCCGTCATCGCCGCGGCCGGCGCCCTCGGCGTCCTCGCCGTCGGCGGGGTGACCGGGCTGCCGAAGCAGGCACTCGCCGACGAGGGGGGCGGTGGATCGTCCTCGTCCAGCTCGTCCTCCTCGTCGTCGGCCTCGTCCAGCTCCGGCATGGACATCTCACCCGCGACCGTCGCCCCCGGCGGGGTGGTCAGCCTGCACCTCAAGGCCTCCTGCAAGTCCGGAGCCAAGGCCAAGGCCAGCGCCGAGGTCTTCGTCGACGCGGTCACCCTCGCACCCTCGGGTGACGGCTCCGACGGCTGGGACGGCACGGCCTTCATCAAGTCCGACGCCGTCGACGGCTCCTACGCCGTCTCCGTCGAGTGCAACGGCTCCACCAGCTCCGCGTCCGCCACCGTCACCGTGACGTCGGGCAGCACCCCGCTCGTCCCGGTCAACCCCGTCCCGGCCGGCGGCGGCGGCACCGCACAGCTCGCCGCAGGCCCCGCAGCCGCCGGCACCAGCACCGGGCCGCTGCTCGCCACCGGCGGCGCCGCCGCAGCCGGCCTGGCCGGCCTGGTCATCCGCCGCCGCACCGCCGCCCGCGGCTGACCGGCATGGCGGTGGGGGCCGAAGAACCAGGCGCCGACAGCGGTGCCGGCACCGGCAGGACCTGGGCGGCCGTCGTGGTCGGCCTGGTCCTGCTGGCCGCGTACCTCCTCGGCCACGGCGGCCACCTGCCCGCCGCGCCGCCCCCCGGCGCCCGCAGCCTCGCCGCCGCGGCCGCCGACCGGCCGCCCCAGGTCTACGCCCCCCACGTGCCGCTGCGCGACGCCGTACCGCTGCACATCGACATCCCGTCGGTGGGCATCCACGCGCCGCTCGTCGGCCGCGGCCTCAAGGACGGGGCGGTCGACCCGCCCCCCTACTCCACCCCCGACGTCGCCGGCTGGTACCGCGACGGCCCGCCCCCAGGAGCGTCCGGCGCGGCCATCATCGTCGGCCACGTCGACACCGAGACGCGGGCCGCGGTCTTCTACGGCCTCAGCACGATCCGGCGCGGGGCGCTGGTGGAGGTCTCCCGCTCCGACGGCACGGTCGCGGAATTCTCCGTCGAGGCGGTCGAAGTCGTCGAGAAGGCCCACTTCGACGCCAACCGCGTCTACGGGTCAGCGGGCCGACCCGAACTCCGCCTCATCACCTGCGGTGGGGCTTTCGACAAACAAGCGCAGGCCTACTCGGCCAACGTGGTGGTCTTCGCCGCACTCACGGGTTCCCACCCCGCCCCCTGACTCCCCTTGCGCGGGGCCGCCGCCCTTCCCCGGCGGGGGCCCCGCGCAAGGGGGGGAGTCAGGGGGGCGGGGGGAGGGTGGTGGAGCCGGAGAGGATGGAGGTCGCCAGATCCGCGATGCGGATCTGGTGGTGGCGGGCGTGCGCCCGCAGGAGGGCGAAGGCGTCGTCGAGGCTGACGTGCCAGCGCTCGGCGAGAACGCCCTTGACCTGCTCAACGGCTATGCGCGAGTCCAGCGCGGTCTGCAGCTGCGCGGCCAGCAGCTGGTGCCGCCGCCGGGTGCGCCGCTGGAGGACCCCGATCGCGGCGGCGTCGGCGAGTGAGCGTGCGACCGCGGCGGAACGTTCTGGCAGCGGCCCGGGCGCAGCCCGGTAGAGGACGAGGGCGCCGAGGACCTCTTCGCGGTGCCGCACCGGCACCGCGAAGACGGCGGCGTAGCCGCTGGCCCGCGCGCGGCGGACGAAGTCGCGGGGGAGGGGGCCGCGGTCGCGGCCGAGGTCGGCCACGGCGACGTCCGTGCCGCTGCGGAAGCAGTCCGGGCCAGGACCCACCGCCGAGAGCAGGCGGGCCGGCTCGCAGGACGCGCCGACCACCCGGATGTCCCCGCCCTCCTCGGCGAGCAGCAGCCCGGCCGCGGCGACGCCGGTGAGCCGTACCGTACGGCCGGCGAGCCGCCGCAGCGGCGCGTCGGGCTCGCCCTCGTCGCCGAGGGTGTCGGCCAGCTCGACCAGAGTGTCGGCCAGCAGCCCTCCTGCGGCTGTTGACCCGTCCGGCAGATCCCCGTGCACGCCGTTCCCCTTCCCCCGTCGGACCGGCTCCTGCCGTGAAGTATTGCCGGTGACCGGCGGCTTTCGCCTCCGTCGCAAGTCGGAGAAGATCGCCCGGGAGCCGCCGCGGGGCGTAGGGCGGCAGGCGGAGCACCGCGCACCGCCACCTGCTGGGGCATAGGTTGGCGATCGGTATGTTTCTCCGCCAGGTCTGGCCCCCCGCCCGCGGGGGACCGCCGCCGAGGAGGTCCCGATGCCTGTGCACGATCCGAAGGGCGGTGCCGCGCTGCGGCCGGTACCCGCGGGGGAGGCCGCGCCGGACCGGGTGGAGGAGACCAGGGCGGGCGGCACGCCTGCCGCGCTGCGGACGGGTCTGGTGCGGCTGCTGGGCGCGGACCGGGTCCTGGGCGACCTCACGGACCTGGTGCGCTACGCGTCGGACGCGAGCCCGTACCGCTTCGTACCGCAGGCCGTGGTGGTGCCGCAGAGTGTGCAGGACGTGGTGCGGCTGCTGGCGTACGCGCGGGCCGAGCGCCGCCACCTGGTCTTCAGGGCCGCGGGCACCAGCCTGAACGGGCAGGCGCAGGGCGAGGACATCCTGGTGGATGTGCGCCGCCATTTCAGCGGCGTGGAGGTCGAGGCGGGCGGCGCCCGGGCGCGCATCCTGCCCGGCACGGTGCTGGCCCGGGCGAACGCGGCCCTGGCCCGGCACGGCCGGGTGCTCGGCCCCGACCCGGCCAGTGCGGTGGCCGCGACCGTCGGCGGGGTCCTGGCCAACAACGCCTCCGGCATGACCGCGGGCACCACGAGGGACTCCTACCGCACCGTCGCTTCGCTGACGGTGGTGCTGCCGTCCGGCACCGTCGTGGACACCGCGGACCCGGACGCCGACGCCGGCCTCGCCGCGGCCGAGCCGGACATCTACCAAGGGCTGCTCGACCTGCGGGACGAGATCGAGGCGGACCCCGAGCTGACCGCCAGGATCCGCGCGAAGCACGCCATCAAGAACACCAACGGCTACCGGCTCGACGCCTTCCTCGACGCGGACAGCCCCGCCCAGATCCTGCGCGGGCTGATGATCGGCTCGCAGGGCACCCTCGGCTTCGTCGCCGAGGCCGTCTACGACACGCTGCCGGTCCGCCCCGCCGCCACCGCGGGGCTGCTCTTCTTCCCCACGCTGCCCGCCGCCGCCGCGGCCGTACCGCACTTCGCACAGGCCGGCGCCGAGGCCGTCGAGCTGATGGACGGCAACGTGCTGCGGGCCGCGACCGCCGTACCCGGGGTGCCGGGGGAGTGGGCGGACCTGCCGGAGACCTGCGCGGCCCTGCTGGTCGAGTTCAGGGCCGCGGACGACACGCAGCTGGCGGCGTACGAGCGGGCCGCCGAGCGGATCTGCGCCGACCTCGGCCTGATCACCCCGCCCCCCGCAGGCGAGGGCTACGGCGGCCTCACCCGCGACCGTGAGCGGATCGCCGCACTGTGGCGCATACGCAAGGCCTTCGTGACCGCGGTCGGCGGCGCCCGGCCGCCCGGCACCACCCTGATCACCGAGGACTTCGCGGTGCCGCCCGACCGGCTCGCGGAGGCCTGCACGGAACTGCTCGACCTGCAGCGCAGGCACGGCTTCCAGGCCGCCGTGGCCGGCCACGCCGCCCACGGCAACCTGCACTTCCTGCTCACCTTCGACGCCGGGCGCGCCACGGACGTCGAACGCTACGCCGCCTTCATGGCGGACTTCTGCCGCACCGTCACCGAGCGCTTCGACGGCTCCCTCAAGGCCGAGCACGGCACCGGCCGCAACATCGCGCCCTTCCTGGAAGCCGAGTGGGGGCCGGCCGCCACCGCCCTGATGTGGCGGATCAAGGCACTGCTCGACCCGGACGGCATCCTCGCCCCGCGCGTCGTCCTCGACCACGACCCGCGCGGCCACCTGCGCGGCCTGAAGACCATCCCGGTCATCGAACCGGTCGCCGACCCCTGCATCGAGTGCGGCTTCTGCGAACCCACCTGCCCCAGCCGCGACCTGACCACCACCCCGCGGCAGCGCATCGTGCTGCGCCGCGAGATGCTGCGCCAGCCGGCCGGCTCCCCCGTGCTGCGCGAACTGCTCGACGCGTACGGCTACGCCGCCGTCGACACCTGCGCCGGCGACTCGACCTGCAAACTCGCCTGCCCCGTCGGCATCGACACCGGCGCGATGATGAAGGACTTCCGGCACGCCCGGCACTCCCGCACCGAGGAGCGGGCCGCCGGCTCCGTCGCCACCCACTGGCGCGGCGCCGAGCGCGCCGCCCGCGCCGCTGTCGCCACCGCCGACGCGGTACGCCGCCGGGCCGGCGACCGGCCGCTGACCGCCGCCACCGGGCTCGCCCGGCGGGCGCTGCGGCCCGAACTCGTCCCCGACTGGCTCCCCGAGATCCCCGGCGCAGCCCCCCGCGCGCTGCCCCGCACCGAGCAGGACGGCGCCGCCGCCGTCTACTACCCGGCCTGCGTCAACCGCATCTTCGGCCCGCCCGAGGGCCGTTACGGCTGGGTGCCGCAGTCCCTGGTCACCGTCTCCGCCCGGGCAGGCCTGCCGGTGTGGATACCCCCCGACGTCACCGGCACGTGCTGCGCCACGATCTGGCACTCCAAGGGGTACGAGGCCGGCAACGCGGTCATGGCCAACCGCATCGTCGAGCACGCCTGGGGCTGGACCGGCGGCGGGCGGCTCCCCCTGGTGGTCGACGCCACGTCCTGCACGCTCGGGCTCGCCCGGGAGGTTGTGCCCTACCTCACCGACGCCAACCGCGAACTCCACGGCGAGCTGACCGTCCTGGACGCGACCGTATGGGCCGCGGACCACGTCCTGCCCCGGCTCACCGTGACCGACCCCGTCCCCTCCGCGGTCCTCCACCCCACGTGCTCCGCACACCACCTCGGCCGGCCCGACGCCGCACTCGCCGAACTCGCGGCGGCCATCGCCGAGGACGTCGTCGTGCCCGACGACGCCGGGTGCTGCGGCTTCGCCGGCGACCGCGGCATGCTGCACGCGGAACTCACCGCCGCGGCCACCCGCCCCGAGGCGGAAGAGGTCGCTGCGCGGGGCTTCTCGACGTACCTCTCTGCGAGCCGCATGTGCGAAGTCGCGATGGCGCGCGCCACGGGCGAACCGTACGAATCCGTTATCACGGCGCTGGAACGCGCCACCCGCTAGGCCGTGTTTTGGAAGTAGGGCCGTCCGCCCACGGGGCGGGCGGGACTTCCAAAACACGGCCTAGCCCGGTGGGGGCGCCCCGTTGTGACGTCAGCCATGAACGCCGGGGCCGGTCGAGTTCTTGCTGTCCTTGACCGAACACGCGGAGGACCCGCGTCCTCGGGGGGAGGGAGGACGCGGGTCCCTGTGGGGTCAGTGGGGTGACCCCGGTGGGCGGGTCAGCAGGCGCCGAGGTCCTGCCAGACGCCCCATTCACCGGTCGTGCCGGGCTCCTCGTTGGTGGTCCACCACTTGGCGTTCCAGTTGTGGCCCTTCCAGGAGACCTGGTTGCCGCCGACGTAGACCGCGGAGGCGGACCAGGACGGCAGGGTGCAGGTGCCGCCGGGCGGGGTGGTGGGCGGAGTGGTCGGGGGCGTCGTCGGCGGGGTGGTCGTCGGCGTCGTGGGCGGGGTGGTGGGCGGAGTGGTCGGCGGGGTCGTGGGGTTGCTGCAGCTGGACGCCGAGCCGTTGGTCGCGGTCACGATCTTGTTGAAGAGGGTGGCCGCCGGGTCCAGGTCGAGCAGCGAGTACATCATCGAGCCGCCGAGGCCGTGGCAGTGCGCGTAGTCGGCCTTGGCCTGGATGCCCTGGGCGCCGAGTCCGGTCCAGAACTCGTTGCCGTTGTAGAAGTAGTTGGACTGCGAGGCGGAGTCCCAGAAGGTCGTCGAGGCGTTGTCGACGATGCCGCTCAGTTCCTTGTAGTACGCCGTCCCCGCGACCTGGCTGATGCCGCGGGCCTGGGCGGCGCCGGTGGCCGGCTGGTAGAGGCCGTGGTTGCTGCCGGCCTGGACCCCGCTCCACCCGCGGTAGTACAGCGGGTAGCCCATGGTGATCTTGCTGGCCGGGAAGCCGCCGGGGATGCCGTAGGCCGGGTCACCGGTGGTCCACGCCTTGATCGCCTCGTCGGTGCTGTACTTGGCGCTGCCCGGGGCGATCGGGTTCGACGGGTCGTTGGGCGACTGGTACGTCGGGTCCTGGTTGTTGGTCGGCCCTGTGGCGTCCCAGGCGCCGTGCATGTCGTACGTCATGATGTTCGCGTAGTCGAGGTACTGCCCGAGCTTGTCGGTCTCGACGGTGGCGATCTTGTCCTGGCCGGACGGCAGGGCCGCGGTGAGCAGCATCTTGCGCCCGCCGTTGGCGGCGCCGTAGGCGTCCAGCTCGGTGCGGAACTCGGCGGCCAGCTTGGTGAAGTTGGCCTTGTCGTTCGGGCTGTAGTGGTTGCCCGTGTGGCCGTTGGGCGAGCCGGGGTACTCCCAGTCGAGGTCGAAGCCGTCGAAGATGCCGGCCGCGGCGCCGGTGCCGCCGAAGCCGCCCTGGACGGGCAGGTTGCCCTTGATGAACATGTCGATGCAGGAGCTGACCAGCTTCTTGCGGCTGGCGTCGGTCGCGGCGGCGTCGGAGAAGTACTTCGAGTACGTCCAGCCGCCGATCGAGGCGACGATCTTGAGCTTGGGGTACTTCGCCTTGAGCTGCTTGAGCTGGTTGAAGTTGCCGACCAGCGGCTGGTTCCAGGTGTCGGCGGTGCCGTTGACGCTGATGTCGGCGCCGAAGGACTTCTGGTAGTCGGCGAAGGCGTCGCCCGCCCCGTCGCCGGCGTTGGGGTTGGACTCGTTGGTGGAGTCCGACGCCTTGGTGGCCTCGAAACAGGTCAGGTTGACCGGGTCGATGTTCTCGAACGAGTAGTTGAGGATGTCCAGCTTGCCGGCGATGCCCTCGGTGTCGAGGTTCTTGGGGTAGAAGGCGTTGCCGTAGATGCTCCACTGGTCGTAGTACGCGATCTTGACGCCGCCGCTGCTCGCGGTGGCGGCCGCTGCGGCCGGTTTGGCAGCGGCGGTCTCGGCCTGGGCGGTGCCCACGCCCGCGACGAGCGCGGTGAGGCCGCCGATGGCGAGCGCGGCGCTCGTGGCGGCGGCCACGAGCGCTCTCTTCCTGGACTGCACAAGAACCTCCGGGGGGAGAGGGAGGAACAACAGGGGGCTGTGGGGTATGGATAGCCCTCTGATCAAGTGCACGTCAATGGTCTGAACCAAAGCCAGGACTAGACCAATTTGCGGCTCCTGGCGGCCCGCCGATCGTTCACGACGTGAGCAAAGCCGCTCGTCAACCGGGTGACGAGCGGCTTTAACCCCTGGTTAAGGCATGGCCCGTGGTCGGTCCAAGGTTGGACCACCGGGTGCCGGGAAACGGGTATTTAACCGGCGGCGACGTCCTTGGGGAAGCCGTAGGCGTCGGCGATCAGGTCGTAGGAGCGCAGCCGGACGGCCGGCGTGTGCGCGTTGGCGGTGATCACCAGCTCGTCGGCGCCGGTCCTGCCCACCAGTTCGTCCAGCCCCGTCCTGACCGTCTCCGGGTCGCCGTGGACGATGTTGGCCAGCCACGAGTCCACGAAGTCCCGCTCCATCGGACTGAAGGGGTGGGCCGCGGCCTCCTCCGGCGTCGGGATCAGCCCGGGGCGGCCGGTCCGCAGCCGCAGCATGCCCAGCGCCCCCGCCATCACCTGGCGCCGCGCCTGCTCCGGGTCCTCCGCGGCCAGCGCGGCCACCCCGATCGAGGCATACGGGCGGTCCAGCACCGCCGAGGGGCGGAAGGACTCGCGGTAGAGGGCCAGCGCGGGAACGGTGTTGGCGGCCGAGAAGTGGTGCGCGAAGGAGAAGGGCAGCCCCAGCGCACCCGCCAGCCGGGCACTGAAGCCGGACGATCCGAGCAGCCAGATGCTGGGCCTGGCCGCCGACTGCACACCGCCCGCCGTGCTGCCCTGCACAGGCCCCGGCACCGCGTGGATACGGGCGTAGCGGTGTCCTTCGGGGAAGTCGTCGTCCAGGAAGCGGGTCAACTCGGCCAGCTGCTGCGGGAATTCGTCGGCTCCCTCGTGCAGGGACTCGGTCCTGCGCAGCGCCGCGGCGGTCGCCCCGTCCGTGCCGGGCGCGCGGCCCAGTCCCAGGTCGATGCGCCCCGGCGCCAGCGCCTCCAGGGTGCCGAACTGCTCGGCGATCACCAGCGGCGCGTGGTTGGGCAGCATCACACCGCCGGAGCCGAGCCGCAGGGTGCGGGTGAAGGCGGCCAGGTGCGCCAGGATGACCGCGGGCGAGGAACTGGCCACGCCGGGCATGGAGTGGTGCTCGGCCACCCACATCCGGTGGTAGCCGCGCGCCTCCGCGGTCCTGGCGATCTCGACGCTGTTGCGCAGCGCGTCCCCCGCCGTCAGGCCGGCGCCGACGCCCGCCAGGTCGAGCACCGACAGCGGTACGGGAGCGCTGCCGCGGACGGTGCCGCGGATCCCGTCGCCGGCGCTGCCGCCATTGCCGCTGCCGCCGTCCCGAGCCACGTCGTCACCCACAGCTAGCGCCTCCTTGATCGTTCGCCCGCGTGCCCGGCACGCGGAATATTCCGGGAATGCACAACCGGAGCGGGCGTCCGCTTATTCCCGTGGTCAATTCGGCGGTTTTCCCAATCGGGCAGTGACCTTGGCATATGCCAGAGTGGCCCCTTCCTGCATATACGCCTGCGGCGCCCGGAAGAAGTGCTCAACCGCCTCTACCGGCAACGGTATTGGGGCTATCGTGGAATCCGGTCAAGCTGCCGGTTGGGACCCTACCGAGCCCCAACCGTGACCAGCAGCGACAACCGGGACGCAAACGGTCACACCTGCAGGGGGCTACCGTGGCGCTAGAGCACCGTCAGACCGCGCCGGTCTACGCGGTCCAGCATGCACTGCGCGTGCTGGAATCCGTCGACTCACACCGGCACGGCGTCTCCGCCGAGCAGCTGGCCCGGGAGATCGGGGTACCCGTCGGCTACCTCTCCCAGCTCCTGACCATGCTGCAGCAGGAACGCTATCTGGGATTCCTGCCCGGCGGCGGTTACGTGCTCGGCGAGACCCTGGTGCTGCTCGGCGCCGCCAACCACGACGACGCCCTGGCCGAAAAGCTGCGCACCATTCTGGTGGAGCTGCGCGACGAGGTCGGCGCCGCGGTGTATTTCAGCCGCTACGACGACGGCGAGGTCCGCATCATCGACTTCGCCGACGGGCCGAACGCGCCCAAGGTCAACGAGTGGGTCGACTTCCGCTCGGCCGCGCACGCCAGCGCGGTGGGCAAGTGCCTGCTCTCCCAGCTCGACCACAACTCGCGGCTGGAGCACCTCTCCCGGCACCGCCCGGCCCGGCTCACCTCCCGCACCGAGATCGACGACCGGGCGCTGCTGACCAAGCTCGAACGCCAGCCGGCCAGCGTCCCCACGCTCGACCTGCAGGAGTACGCGGTCGGCACGGTGTGCGCGGCGATCCCGGTCACGATCGGCAAGACGGTCGCCTGCCTGGCCCTGTCGATGCCGCTGGCCCAGGCCCACCGCCTCAAGCCGGCCGTCGACACCCTCAACCAGCGGGCCGCGCCGGTGCTGCTCTCGATGAGCATCTGACCAGGCACCCGGACCCCCGGGGGGGGTGCCCCCGGGGTGGTCACGAGCACCCGCTCGGAGGCCGTATAGTTGTGCACGCAGGCGCCGCTAGCTCAGTTGGTTAGAGCAGCTGACTCTTAATCAGCGGGTCCGGGGTTCGAGTCCCTGGCGGCGCACCTCGCAGGGTGAGAAGGCCTCCCACGGCATGTGGGGGGCCTTCTTCGTGTCCATCTTCATGTCCGCCGCCACGATCGTGTCCTTCGTCACGTCCAGTGGCCCGGGCGGGCCAGGCCCGCCGGGAGGCGGGTGGCTCCGTCGCCGGCCGCCGCGGCCAGCTGCGGGGCGGTCAGGAAGAGCGCACCGCGCAGGTCGGCGCCCGCCAGCCGGGCGCCGCGCAGGTCCGTGCCCAGGAGGTCGGCGCCGCGCAGGTCGGCCCCGCGCAGATCCGCGCCGATGGCCAGGGCGCCCCGCAGGTCCGCCCCGCGCAGGTCGGCGCCGCGCAGCCGGGAGCCCATCAGGTCGGCGCCGCGGTGGTTCCTGCGCCGGGGGAAGCCGGCGCGGGCCAGCGCGGAGGCGGCCAGCAGCAGGTCGCCGACCCGGGCGCGCTCGGCGGCGACGTCCAGGGCGAGCAGCTCGTCGCCGCTGCCCAGGCTCAGCGCCTCGATGTGCGCGGCGGCCTCGGCGGCGGCCCCGTCCAGCTCGGCCGCGGCCGGCAGGGCGCGGACCTCGGCGAGGTGGCGGAGCAGTTCGTGCAGCTGCCGGACGACCGGCAGCACCGCGAACATCGCCCGGCCGCCGTCCGCCGCCTGCCGCCAGTCCTGGCCCGCGAAGGTGTGCCGGGAGACCTTCTGCCCGGCGCCGAGGCAGTCGTAGACGGTGCAGCCGGCGTACCCGCGCTCGCGCAGCCGGTCGTGGATGCCGCAGCGGTGGTCGGCGCCGAGGTGGCCGCAGGGCTCCCCCGCGGCCTTGTCCCGGGCGAAGTCGGCGGACCGGGTGAAGGCGAGGGCGACGCAGCACAGCCCGAAGCAGTTGCCGCAGTCCGCGCGCAGTTCGCTGTCCGTCATCGGTGGTCGTCCTCCCGGCTCCGCCCGGGTCCATGGTGCCGTATCAGCCGGGCGTCACCCGCCGGGGAGTACGGCGGGCTTGGCCGGGGTGTACAGCCAGGTCTGGAAGAAGCCGCCCAGGTCCTTGCCCGACAGGCGCTCGGCCAGGGCGCGGAACTGCGCGATGGTGCCGTTGCCGTAGCGGTGCTGCGCGGGCCAGGCCTTGAGCAGCGCGCGGAAGGCGGGCTCCCCGACGGTGATGCGCAGCGCCTGGATGGCGACGGCGCCGCGGTCGTAGACGGCGTCGTCGAACTGCTTGGCCGGCCCCGGGTCGCCCGGCTCGACCGTCCAGAAGGGGTCGTCGGCCGGGTGGGCGTCGTAGGTCTGCCGGGCGATCTGCTGCACGGTCGCGGTGCCCTGGTGCTCGGCCCACAGCCAGCTGCCGTACGTCGCGAAGCCCTCGTTCAGCCAGATGTCGGACCAGCGGGCGAGCGAGACGTCGTCGCCCCACCACTGGTGGGACAGCTCGTGCGCGACGGTGCCGATGCCGTCGGTGGTGGCGAAGACCGCGGGGCTGTAGAAGACCCGGGTCTGCGCTTCGAGGGAGAAGTGCGAGGGGACGTCGGGGACGTAACCGCCGGCCGCGTCGAAGGGGTAGGGGCCGAACCAGCCGCTGAGGAAGTCGATGATCTCGCCGGTGCGCTCGACGCCGGCCCGCGCGTTGGCTGCGGTGGCCGCGGGCAGCGCCGTGCTGTAGGCGTTGATGACCGGCACGCCGGTTCGGGTGCGGCTGCGGGTGATGTCGAAGTGCCCGAGGGCGAGCGTGGCCAGGTAGGTGGCCTGCGGCCGGTCCTGGTGCCAGTGGTAGGAGCTCCAGCCGTCCGCGGTGTGCTGCGAGACCAGCAGGCCGTTGCTGATCGCCTGCTCGCCCGCCGGGACCTGCACGTCGACGTCGTAGGTGGCCTTGTCCAGCGGGTGGTCGTTGCTGGGGAACCACCACCAGGCCGACTCGGGCTCGTTGGCCGCGACCCCGCCGTCCGCGGTGCGCTGCCAGGAGGTGAAGCCGTAGCGCTCGACGCTGGAGGGCACGCCGGAGTAGGTGACCGCGACGGTGATGCGGTGGCCGCGCGGGATCGCCTTCGCCGGGGTGACGACCAGCTCCTGTTCGCCGCTGGTGGCGAAGGCCGCGGGGCGGCCGTCCACCGTCACCTTGCTGACCGTCAGTGCGAAGTCCAGGTCGAAGCTGGTCAGGCCCTGGGTGGCGGTCGCCTGCAGGGTGGCGGTGCCGGACAGGGTGTCGGTCGCGGGCTGGTAGCGGAGGTCGAGGTCGTAGTGGGAGACGTCGTAGCCGCCGTTGCCGTACGTCGGGTAGTACGGGTCGCCGATGCCGGGTGCTCCCGGTCCCGCGTCGGCGGCGGCTGCCGGGATCACCAGCAGGAAGCCGAGGGCGGCGGCAGCGGGTGCGATCAGTCTGAGGCGCACAGGGTCCTCCAGCGCGGGGCGGTCCGCCCCATGGGTGGCAGGTACACGACGACCCTAGGAAGATCCGGCCGCCACAGCCACCCCGCGGCCCCCCGCTGTCGCAGAAACTTCACCCGGCGCAACAGTCGCGGCGAAACCTTGCCGCGACACCCCGCCGCAGCACTCCCGCCGGCACCGGCCGCGCACACCGGGAACGCCGCCGCGGGCCGGACCGTTTCCCGCTCGGACGGAGTCGATCACCCGGGCGAGCGGCTGACGCGACGGGTGCGGGCGGATAGGTTCACCATGTGAAGAATGTCTGGCTGACCAGAGCCCTCCAGCGGGTGGAGGGGGAGTATCTGGCGCGCATGGGCCTGTCGCTGCCGCTGGCATCCATCGCCCTGGTCATCATCGCGGACCTCATCGCGGGCCGGGACCACTTCCTCACCCCCGGCATCGTGGTCGCGCCCCCGCTCGCCGCGATCACCGTGACCTGGCGCAAGACGCTCTTCATCGGAGTGTTCGGCCTCTTCGTGCAGGCCGCACTCGCCCCCTACGACGGCATCACCGACATCCCCGACCACGACGTCTTCTTCGGCCAGGCCTTCGCCTACGCCCTCGTCACCCTCTTCAGCGTCTACATCGCCTGGCGCCGCGAGACCGGGGCCAGGGCCTTCACCGCCATCGCCTCCGTCGCCGAGGCCGCCCAGCACGCCCTGATGCGCCCGCCCGACCCGCGCGTCGGATCCGTACGGCTCGCCGTGCGGTACGTCTCCGCCGCCGACGCCGCGCAGATCGGCGGCGACCTCTACGCGGTCATCGACACCCCGCACGGCGTAAGGGCGCTCATCGGCGACGTCCGCGGCAAAGGGCTCGCCGCGGTGCAGACCTCCGCGGTCGTCCTGGGCGCCTTCCGCGAAGCGGCCTTCGACGAGGGCGGGCTCGACACCGTCGCCCGCCGCGTCGACACCAGCGTCGGGCGGCACGTCACCACCGGCGACTTCATCACCGCGCTCTTCGCACAGTTCGACGAGCCCGGCAGCGTCGAACTCCTCCACTACGGCCACGTCGCGCCGCTGCGGGTCTCCCGAGACGGCGCGGTCGAGACGCTCGACCCCGCCGAGCCGTGGGTGCCGCTCGGGCTCGCCGACCTCGTGTCGGGCGGCCCGACCGCCTGGCGCGTGCCCATGCTTCCCGGGGACGTGCTCGTGCTGTGCACCGACGGGGTCATCGAGGCGCGCAGCCCGCTCGACAACACGTTCTATCCGCTCGGGGAGCGGGTCGGCCCGCTCGTGGCCGGAGCGGGCCGTGACCTCGACGCGGCGGTCGAGCGGGTCTACGAGGACCTCCTCCGGCACGCCGGCGGTTCCCTCTCGGACGACGTCGTCCTCCTCCTGCTGTCCCCCCAGCCCGAGGCCCTCCCGGCCCACCCCCAGGACCCGCCCCTCCTCGGCGACGCCATCTGAGAGGTCATTCAGCCAAATCTGCCAAGAATTGCGCTAGGCGTTCCGGGCAACCTTGACACCGGTGGGCCCGTCACCAAGGATGACCCTGCCATATAGGCGCCTGGTTTACGTGGGGGGATTTGATGGGTGGGGTTCGGCATGGGCTGCGTCGCGGGATTTGCGGATTACTGGCTGCTGCATTCTTAACGGCGGCACTGCCCGGGGCCGCCGTTGCCTCCGACGAGAAGGAAATCCCAAAAACGAAGACGGCAATAGGTCAGGATTCTGGTGGAGTACGGCCCTTGAAACCTGCGAAACCGATGACGCTCAAGGAGCGGCATGACCAGGTTCAGAAGGACGACTTCATCCGGAGGTTGCCGCTTGGTCTCCGCCGTTCTGTGGAGAAGTCTCCGCGGTTGACTCTGCCCGCAGGCAAGCGGCCGGCCAGCACATCACGGAAGACGCCGATGACTTCACTCTCGGCGGCCGATCCGTTCGAGGGAGCCATCTGGGGATCCACCTACGAGAATTTTCCACCGCCTACTGACGACGGCAAGGTGACAGACGTTTCCGCCGGCGTCCCCGTCTCGCCTCAGCTCTTTGTTGATGCCCAGCCCGGCGAGACCACGTGGGAGGTAAACGCCAGTGGATCTTTGACCTTCCCGCCCTCCTATACCCGGATCGAGCTGTACAACGCTTCGACGAACGCCCTGGTGTCCACTCGCATCACCAACCACCAGACCTCCACGGACGGGGATACGCTGGGCGTCTGCCTGCAGTGGCTGTACAGCGGCCTCATGAATCAGTGCGCCTGGATCGTCACGGATGGTGCGATAGCGGGAACCGCTGGAACGAAGTACTACGCGAAATTATCCTTCGCAACACAGCAGACCCTTCATTACTACCAAATCTCAGACACCATATATCAGGAGTACTGGCTCCCGACGGCCTGGACGACTCCGGTCACGACGGCCTCGGGACCTGCTGTGCACACACCAGGAATCCCTGGTGGCATGGACGGTCAGTGTTCGTGCTCTCACCAGACAAACCGTGCTGATCCGGTGAACACCGCGACCGGGACGGTGACGGAAACGGTGACAGATGCAGCGGTTCCGGGGAAGGGTGTGCCGCTCACTCTGCAGCGGTCATACCGGTCCGATGCCTCGGCGGCAACCGGGTTGCTGGGGAAGGGTTGGTCGCTCGGGCTCGAGTCGTCGCTCGCTCCGGCCAGTGATCAGGCGACGCTGATCGACGCCGACGGCGCGAAGGTGGTGTTCACCAAGAACTCCGACGGCACCTTTTCGGCACCCAAGCCCGTTCGGTACATTCTGTCGGCCGTTTCCGGTGGATTCACGGTCACTGCCCTTGACCACAGCACTCGCACTTTCGACACCGCCGGGCGACTCACCGCGGTGAAGGACAGCGACGGGAGCGGTCTTTCACTCGGTTACGCTTCTGGTGTACTCAGCAGTATCACCGATGCCGCGGGCCGCACCGCTTCCCTTACGGTCGACAGCGCGACGGGCCGGCTCACAGCGGTCACCTTGCAGGACGGCCGGAGTGTCGGATACGCCTATACGGGCGGTCAGCTGACGAGCGTGACCGGCATGGACGGCGGGGTGACGAAGTACACCTACGACGGTACCGGCCGACTGGCGACGATTGTGGACGCCAACGGCAACACGGTCACGCAGAACACCTACGACGCGACGACCGGCCGGATCGCTAAGCAGATCGACGCGGGCGGCAAGGAGATCCTCTTCGGTTGGACGCCCACGGAGGGTGCACCCGGCGGTTCCGGGGAGTCGGATATGACAGCCCCGAATGGCGGCATCTGGACGGATGTCTATCAGGCGGGTGTCCTGATGAGCAGCTCGGACCCGCTCGGCCACGGTCCCAGTCGCAGTTACGACCCGTCGCTGAACATCGCCGAGCAGGTCGACGCCAATTTCGAGTCGGCGGACATGACATACGACGCTCATGGCAACGTTCTCACGGCGACCGCGGGTGGGAAGACCGAGAAGTGGCAGTACGACAGTGCGGACAGGCTGACCAACCACACCGACGGCCTGGGACATACCACGACGTACACCTACGACGGCGACAGCGCCCGGCCTCTGACGGAGAGCGGGGCCGCGGGGACCACCACCTACACCTACAACTCCAGCGACCTGGTGGAGACCGAGACGTCACCTGGCGGGAATGTCACCACCTACGGCTATGACGCCGCCGGCAACCTCACATCGACCACCACGCCCGAAGGCAACACATCGACGACCACGTACGACGATGCGGGCCGGGTGACCAGCGAGACCGACCCCCGCGGCAACCTGCCAGGGGCTGATCCCTCCAAGTTCACCACCACTTACGACTACGACGCCCAGGGGCGGCTGAAGACCCAGACGGATCCGCTGGGGCACACCACGTCGTACACGTACGACGGCAACGGGAACCAGCTGACCGTCACCGACGCCTTGGGGCAGGTCACCACCTACGGGTATGACACGTTCAACCGCCGCACCTCGGTAAAGGGTCCGGACGGAAAGACGTCGACGACCGAGTATGACGCGGCGGGCAACGTCACCGCGACTGTCGACCCATTGGGCAACCGCACCACGAGCACCTACGACACAGCCAAGCGGCTGATCTCGACCACGTCTCCCCGCGGCAATGAAACGGGGGCCGACAAGGCGAAGTTCACCACGACCTACGCCTACGACGGCGTGGGAAACCGCACCGACGTCGTAGACCCCGCGGGCGGCGAAACCGTCACAGAGTACGACGGCTTGAGCCGCGTGACCTCGGTGACCGACCCGCTGGGCCACAAGACGCTGACCAGCTACGACGATGACGGGAACATCGCCACGACGACGGACGCGCTGGGGAAGGTCACGACGTACA
The DNA here is from genome assembly GCF_016916835.1 of Actinacidiphila bryophytorum. Lineage (GTDB taxonomy): Bacteria > Actinomycetota > Actinomycetes > Streptomycetales > Streptomycetaceae > Actinacidiphila > Actinacidiphila bryophytorum. The sequence goes on from NZ_JAFFIX010000001.1 coordinate 103,714, forward strand.
CCTACGATGCGGCGGATCGGCAGAAGACGGTCACGGATCCGCTCGGCAAGGTCACGTCCTACGGGTACGACGCCGAGGGCCACCAGACGTCCCAGACGACGCCGCTGGGATTCACCACGTCCTGGACGTTCGACGATGACGGCCGGATGATCACGCAGGTCGACCCGCGCGGGAATGTCGCCGGGGCGGACCCGTCGAACTTCACCACGACCTTCGGCTACGACGCTGCCGGCAACAAGACCACGGTCACGGACGCACTGGGCAAGACAACCACCACCGCCTACGACGCCAACGACGATGCGACGTCGGTGAAGGACCCCCTCGGGCGGGAGACGACGACGCGCTACGACGACCTGGGCCGGATCGACAAGGTGACCGCTCCGGACGGCGCCGCGACCATCTACTCCTACAACGTCACCGGAACCTTGGCTACCCGCGAGGATCCCAACGGGCACACCACGACCTACGGGTACGACGATGCCGGACGGCAGACCTCGGTGACCGACCCGCTGGGGCGCGTACGGACCGTGGGCTACGACGCGGACGGCAACGCCGCCACGGTCACGGACGCGCGCGGCATCACCACCACCACGGCATTTGACGGCCGAGGGCTGCCGTCGGGAACGGCGTACAGCGACAACACTCCGGCTGTCGGCTACTCCTACTTCGGGGACGGAAAGCAGAAGACCATCACCGACGGAACCGGCACACGCACCTTCGGATACGACGCGGACGGCCGACTGGCCTCGGTGACCCCGTCGGCCGGCAAGGGCGCGTTCTCCTACACCTACGACGACGACGGCCGGATCACCAGCCGTACTGAGGACTACAGCGACGGCGCTCCCCTGGACTGGTCAGGCGCAGTCCAGACCGTGAGTGCAGACCTGAACGGCGACGGCACGACGGACGTAGTCCGAACCGACTCCAAGGACGGCATCCGCACCTACCTCGGCCACCCAGACGGCACCTTCACGCCTGGAAGCACGCTGACCGGCACTGGGACCGGGTTCACCCAGGTCGTGCCCATCGAACTCACCAGCGACGGCAAGACCGACCTGCTCACCATCGACAAGTCCACCGGCCACATGCTCCGCTACAACGGCGACGGCTCCGGTGGATTCGCTGCAGCGGCCAACGTCGGCGCAGGCTGGAGTGCGATGACCCTGACGCCGGGGGACTTCACCGGCGACGGCAAGCAGGACTTCCTGGCGTTCAACTCGTCCGAAAACCAGATGTACCTCTATCCCGGCAAGGGCGACGGCACCTTTGGCACCCGCAGCGTCTTCGGCTCGGGTTGGGCGACGTACCGGCCGATCTCGCTGGACTTCAACGGCGACGGCAAGATCGACCTCCTCGCCATCAACGATGCCGACGGGAAACTGTACTTCTATCCCGGAAAAGGCGACGGCACCGTTGCCACCCGCGTCCAAGTCGGCACCGGATGGACCACCTTCCACATCGCCCCCGGCGACTTCAACGGCGACGGCAAACTCGACCTCCTTGGCCGGGACACGGTGGGCAACAAGCTCTACGTGTACCCCGGCACCGGATCAGGCACCGTGAGCGCTCGGATCACCGAAGCCGATTCCTGGACCGGCTACGGCGACCCCGTCATGGGCCGCTTCGACAACAACGCCACCCTCGACATCGCCGCCACCGACACCACCGGCCACCTGCGCGTGTGGACGAACGACGGCGCCGCCCACCTGACCGGCGCCGTGCCCGCCGCAACGCCGGCCTCGGGCCAGAAGACCACCTACGGCTACGACGACGACTCCCGCCAGACCTCCCAGACCGGACCCACCGGGACCGTTGCCTACGCCTACGACCCGGCCGAGAACCTCACCACGACCACCCTGCCCGCAGCCAACGGCTATACCGAGAAACGAGGCTACGACGCGGATGGCCGCTTGACGTCGATCGGCAGCACCAAGGACTCCAGCACCCTGGCGGACTGGCAATTGAGCCTCGACGCCGTGGGACAGCCCACCCGCATCGACGCCACCCGTACCGGCAAGGCGACCGCCTACCAGTACTACACCTACGACAACGCCGGCCGACTCCTGACCGACTGCACCTCGGCAGCCAAAACCACCGCCTGCCCCGCAACCGACCTCGCCGCCGGAACGACCTATACCTATGACGGCGTCGGCAACCGCACCACCGCCACCACCAACGGCGCCCTGACCACGTACTCCTACGACGCGGCCGACGAGCTCACCGAGAGCCTCACCGGCACAACCACCACCAGCTACAGCTACGACAAAAACGGCAACCAGACCGGCGACGGCACCAACACCTTCAGCTACGACGCCGGCAACCACCTCACCACCCTCACCAGCGGAAGCACCACCTACACCTACGGGTACGACGCCGCCGGCAACCGCACCACCGCCGCCAAGAACGGCACACGCCAGCGCAGCACCGTCTGGGACACCAACTACCAACTCCCCCAGGCTGCAGCCGAATACGGGGCCTCGGGCGCCCTGACTGCCGACTACCAGTACAACCCGCTGGAGCAGATCCAGTCCCAGACCACTCCGACCGGGAGCGCCGTCTACTACCACCACGACCAACTCGGGTCCGTCACCGACCTCACCGACAACACAGGCAACCTCCAAACCAGCTACGCCTACACCGCCTACGGCCAGACCACCCGAACCAACACCGGCACCAACCCACCGGCCAACCCCTTCACCTACACCGGCCAGTACGAAGAACCCACCACCGCAGCCGCCGGCCTCTACCTCCGCGCCCGCAACTACGACCCCACCACCGGCCGATTCACCGCCACCGACCCGCTGACGATCCAAACCGGCACCCCAGTCACCGCGCCCTACGTCTACGCCAGCGACGCGCCCACCCGGCTCGTGGACCCATCGGGCAAGTGCTCCGTGTGGGAGGCCGCCAGCTGGCCAGGCTGTGACCCCAAGAACCTGACGGGAGGGCTGCTCGAAACCATCTCCGAAAACTTGGAGTGCCAGTACGAGAATTTCGTAGGGCCGTCTCAAGGGCGGCTCGCAGGCGAGGCGAGATTCGCTAAGGAGGAGAGCTTTATCTTCGGCGAGATGATGCGGAATGTGAATTCCCCTGTAGTGAAATCAATTAGAGCCGTTAATTCCACAACGCTCGACGTCTTCGGAGTTCCGCTGGGGTCTCCTCAGAGTGGGTGGCCCTTCACCACGGCTGGCGCAGCCGCCACTTGGGCTGCGATGGTCAGGCCCGGCGGCCCTTGGGACCACAAGGGGGTTCTCCAGCAGATCGCCGGTGGCAAACTCTGGAGCCAGGTGCCCGGTAAGGAATTGGAAGTATTCTACGACATCTGGTCCAACATCCATTACGGGTATGTTGGCCGAAGTGCCAAATTCAGCCGACTTGAACTCAAGTACGGTCAGCAACTGCCCGGCACCGGCCATACCGACAAGGGTGACATCCTCACCTCCGGGCTGGGAATGGATCTGTGGGAAGCGTTCGGCTCAGGACTGACTATCCGCGCATTCCACCAGTCCACGGAGCGCCTCATCGGACGAATGTCCAAAACGGCGGATGTATCACAAGTAAGGTATGCGGCATGGTAAAAGAACCCGCGATTCGGATAGTCAACTGCGCTGCAGTGTGCTTCGTCTCGCTGTGCCTCACGGCATGTGGGAATGAGATGGGTGGCGGACAGCAGCCGCCCACCATGCTGATAATCGACGGTCCGCGGGGGGCGGGTGAATGGCATCCAATTCGCCTGAGCGGGCAGGACAACGGCTCGGAAGCTTCGAGGAGATGGCTTCAGCGGATCGATGACTTCACGGAGACGGTCCGCATCTACCCCTCCGACAAGGTTGCTGCAAACGCATTCAGAACAAGCTCGCCAGAGAAGACGACGGACACCTACGTGGGGGCCGAGGAGTACTCCATAGGGGCGCGGCTGATGGGTGCGGACCAGGTTGACTACAAGTGCGGGACCTGGGACGAGCGGGCGCAGTGCATCACATGGTGGGCCTGGGCGCGCTACGGTCGGTACACGGTGGAATTGACCTACCGGCGTGCCGACGGCAGCACGACCAGCCTGACGGACCCCCAACTGGCAGTGATGGTCACCAATGCCGGAACTGACGTAGCGGAGAAATACCGCGCGATCAGCTGATCCGGGCGCCGGCTGATGGGCACTCGGAAGTATCCGAGGATTCACGTTCCGCGGCCCGAGGCCGGGTCAGGCCAGCAGGCCTGAGATCGCGTCAGGTCCCACCGGGCGGGAGTAGTGCCAGCCCTGGCCGGTGTCGCAGCCGATGCGGCGCAGGCGCTCGGCCTGCTCGGCGTTCTCCACGCACTCGGCCGTCACCGTCAGGCCGAGCCGGTGGGCGAGGTCCACCAGGGCCTCGACGATGGTCTCGTCGGCCGGGTTGGGGTGCTCGGCCGAGCGGAAGCCCTGGACGAAGGAGCCGTCGAGTTTGAGCGCGGAGACCGGCAGCCGGCTCATGTAGGCCAGGTTCGAGTAGCCGGTGCCGAAGTCGTCGATGGCGATGCGTACGCCCATCTCGTGCAGCGCGTGCAGCGCCTGCAGCGGCCGCCCCGCCGAGCCCATCACCGCCGACTCGGTCAGCTCCAGCTGCAGCAGCCGCGGCGGCAGCCCGGTCTCGGCCAGGATCCCGGCGACGTCCGAGACCAGGTCGGAGTCCCACATCTGGCGGACCGCCACGTTCACGCTGACCACCAGCGGGGCCGCCGGGTGGGCCAGCTGCCAGGCGCGGGCCTGCCGGCAGCCCTCGGCGAGCACCCAGCGGCCCAGCTGCACGATGGAGCCGTCCTCCTCGGCCAGGCCGATGAAGCGGTTGGGGGCCAGCCGCCCGAAGTGCGGGTGCTCCCAGCGCACCAGCGCCTCGACCCCGCGCAGCTCGCCGGTGTCCAGGGCGACCAGCGGCTGGTAGTCCAGCACGAACTCGCCGCGCTCCACGGCCTGCCGCAAGGTGCGCGACAGCGCCTGCCGGGTCATCCGGTGCTCGTTGCGCTCGGGGTCGAAGAGCGTCCAGCGGGCCTTGCCGTCGGCCTTGGCCCAGTACAGCGTGGTGTCGGCGGCCTGCATCAGCCCGGTGGCGGAGCTGCCGGGCGCCTCCCGCTCCACCACCCCGATGCTCGCCGAGACCGCGAGGCGCTGCCCGGCCACGTCGAAGGGCTGCTGCAGCGCGGTCAGCACGGACTCGGCGAGCGCGGTGGCCTGCCCGGTGCCGGTGGAGTCCCGTACCAGCAGCGCGAACTCGTCGCCGCCGAGCCGGGCCACCAGGTGCCCGCCGGGCTCGGCGCAGGCCAGCAGCCGGCGGGCGACGGCGGCCAGCAGCTCGTCGCCGACCCGGTGGCCGAGGGTGTCGTTGACCGCCTTGAAGCCGTCCAGGTCGAGGTAGCACAGCCCGATCCGGCCGGTGCCCCGGCCGGGCGCGCTGTCGCACGCGTCGGTGAGCCGCTCGAAGAACAGCGCCCTGTTGGGCAGCTTCGTCACCGGGTCGTGCATGCGCAGGTGCCGCAACTGCTCGCGCAGCGCGTCCCGTTCGCCGACGTCCTCGACGGTCAGCAGCAGCGGGCTCGCCCCGGTCCGCGACAGCGTCACCTCGGCAAGCAGGGCCGCGCCGTCCTGCCGGGTGATCCGCCGGGTGCAGCGCAGCCGGTCGCGGCGGCCGGTGAGCACGTCGTGGAAGGCGGCCCTGGCGTGCGGGTCGCCTGCCAGGCCGAGCAGCGCTCCCGCGCCGACCGCCGCGAGGCGCTCGGGTGCGGCTCCCAGCAGGGTCGCAAGCGCCGGGTTGGCGGCCAGCACCTCGCCCTCGGGCGACAGCAGCGCCATCGCGGACCTGGCCACCGCGAAGGCGGCCCGGTAGTCGCGCAGCTCGGCTTCGTCGCGTGCCCCCGTGCCGCGCGGGCGCGGGGCAGAGCTGTGACTCTGTGTGATGACCTGTGCTGTGCTGTCGGGGTCGACGCCGGGGCCGCCCGCGGGTCCGCCCATGGCCTGCTCCCCGTGTCGCGCTCGTCTCGCACGCGATCATATGGGCTGGCGGAGCAGGCGATCCAGCGTCGCCGTGGTGATTCTCCGCACGGCCCCCCGGTGGCCGACCGATTCTGCGCGAATGGGCACCGGTCCTGATCGCCTCACCAGTGCCGCTACGGAACGTAATGTCGTCGCCCGTCCAGGTGTTCGCCGTGCCCCGGGGTGCCGGAACCACCCGGGCGGAGCAGCCGAACTCCGCATACCACCGCAATCCATAGCAAGGTGGTTGAGGTGTCCCGAACGGGCTCGCGAACCCTCCCCGGAGGTCCATGTGCGGCGGTCAGGCATCTCGGCAGGTGATACGCGGGGCGCTGGAGGCGTTCGGTACGCGCGTGGCGCCGGCGCCGCGCCCGGGCGCCCGCGCGGGGGGCGTTCAGCGGCGTCCGGGGCCTTCGTGCTGGGTGCGCTGGTCGCCTGGACGCTCGCCACCGGGCCGACCGCGCACGCGGCGCCCGCCTCCGCCGCCTGCCTGCTGCCGCGCACCCAGGTGCATCACTCCGAGGGCGTGGACACCGCCCCCGCCGGCTACGCCAAGGCGCAGGGCGACGTGCAGGCGCTGATGGTCTTCCTGTCCTTCCCCGACACCCCCCCGGCGCTGACCCCGCAAGAGGTGGCGGCCGACCACTACCCGGCCACCTCCGACTTCTACGACCAGGCCTCCTACGGGAAGTTCCGGCTGCACCTGCACACCGTGGACCGGTGGGTACCGATGCCGCACTCGGCGACCTCGTACGCCATCAGCCGCGACTGGGCGGCCGCCGACCGCACCGCCTACCTGCGCGACGCCCTGACCGCGGCGGACCCCGTGGTGGACTTCCGCGGCTACGACGTGGTCTACCTGGTGGCCGACCCCGACGCGCCCGGGGTGGACTCCGACGCCACGAAGGTGGTCAACCTCGCCTCGCCCGTCACCCTGGACGGCAATCCGCTGGCCCGCATGGTGACGGTCTTCGAACGGCACCCCCCGGACCGCAACGTGCTCGCCCACGAGACCGGCCACGTCTTCGACCTGCCCGACCTCTACTACCGCCCGCCGGTGGGCAGCACCGCCGACTGGGACACCCACGTCGGCGACTGGGACCTGATGGGCAGCCAGTTCGGCCTGGCCCCCGAGCCCTTCGCCTGGCACAAGTGGAAGCTCGGCTGGCTGGAGCCCGGCCAGGTCGGCTGCATCACCGGCACCGGCACGACCTACCACGACCTCAGCCCCGACGAGACCCCCGGCGGCACCAAGCTGCTGGTCGTGCGCACCGGCGCGGACAGCGCGCTGGCCATCGAGGCCCGCAGCGCCACCGGCAACGACGCCACCGCCTGCCGGGAGGGCGTGCTGCTCTACCGGGTGCGCTCCGACCGCGAGTCGGGCGACGGCCCCATCGACGTACTCGACGGACACCCCGGCCACTCCGCCTGCGCCGCCACCTCGGTCTACCCGCCGCTGGCCGACGCGCCGCTGGGGGTGGGGGAGTCCTACGCGCTGCCCGACGGCACCACCCGGGTCACCGTCACCGGGCACGAGCCGGACGGCGCCTGGGCGGTCAAGATCACCGAGAGCGCGCCGGGCGGTGACGGTGCGGGCCGCCCGGGGTAGCGCGGCAGGACGGCCCGGCCACCTGCGGCGGTTCGCCGCCAGGGGTGCCAGGACGGCGGCGATCGGCGCGGCCGGGCTGCTGGCCGTGGGCAGTTCGGTCTCCGCGGGCTCCGGGCCGCCCGCGCTGCCCGCCAACCCGCCCGCCGCCCGGCCCTGCGCGCTGCGGGCCGTGCCCGGCGTCGCCATGTCCGAGGGCTTCTCCGACACCACCGCCCGCGGCCCCGACGCCGAGTTCGCCCCGAGCGTCGGCACGGTCCACGCGCTGACCCTGCTGATCGACTTCCCCGACGCGCCCGCGCCCTACAGCGCCCGCGAGCGGTACGCCGAGTTCTTCCCCGCGGTCAAGCAGTGGTACGCGGCGGCCTCGTACGGCAAGCTCGACTACGAGTCCACCCCGGTGCTGCGCTACATACGCATGCCGCGGCCCTTCAGCGCGTACGGCATAGGCCGCGGCTACGGCTGGGACGCGCACACCGCGATGATGCGCGACCTGCTCAAGGCCGCCGACGCCTCCATAGACTTCCGCGGCTACGACCTGGTCAACGTCCTGGTCACGCCGAACGCGGGGCCGCCCGCCGACGAGGCGGTGCTGTCGGTCACCTGGACCGGGGCCTCCGCCGCGACCACCGACGACGGCGCCCACCTGAACAAGGTCTCGCTCATCTACGGCCACGACCAGTCGGGTTCACGGGTCCTCAGCCACGAGAACGGCCACGCCTTCGGACTGCCCGACCTCTACTCCGCCGACGACTTCCAGCGCACCGACGGCCTCGCCGGGCAGTGGGACACCATGTCGCTCGACTGGGGCCTGCAGGGCGACCTCTTCGCCTGGCACAAGTGGCGGCTGGGCTGGCTGACCGACCGGCAGATCGCCTGCGTCACCTCGCGCGGCAGCGCCACCTACCACCTCAGCCCGGTCGAGACACCCGGCGGACGCAAGGCCGTGATCATCCCCTACGGCCCCACCCGGGTCTTCGTGATCGAGGCCAGGGCCGCCGTCGGCGACGACCACGACGCCTGCCGCCAGGGCGTCCTGGCCTACACCGTGCGCACCGACATCGACTCGGGGCAGGGTCCCGTCACCGTCGTGGACGGCCACCCGGGCAGCTCCGCCTGCGACTTCAGCAGCGGCGCCTTCAACTCCCTCAACGACGCGCCCTTCACCGCAGGGCAGACCTTCACCGACGACGCGGCGCACGTGGCCTTCACGGTGCTGGGCCGGGACGCGGCGGGCGACTGGTCGATACGCGTCACCCGCCGCTGACTTCCAACGGCTGCGATCAGCTGAGCAGTTCGGCCTCAAGGGTGATGTTCACGCCCGCGAGCGCCTTGCTGACCGGGCAGTTCGCCTTCGCGTCCTGCGCCGCCGCCTCGAAAGCCTCGGCGGTCAGACCGGGCACCCGGGCCTTCACCGACAACGTGATGCCGGTGATGCCCTCACCGGGCTGGAAGGTGACGTTCGCGACGGTCTGCACGGTCTCCGGCGGGGTGCCCGCACCGGCCAGGCCGTGCGAGAGCGCCATCGAGTAGCAGGAGGAGTGGGCCGCCGCGATCAGCTCCTCGGGGCTGGTCTTGCCGTTGGCCGCCTCGGCGCGGGACGGCCAGGAGACCTCGTAGGTGCCGACACCCGATGTGTCGAGCGAGACGGTGCCGGCGCCGCCGATCAGCGCGCCCTTCCACTGGGTGGTCGCGGTGCGGGTGGTTGCCATGGTGAAAGCCTCCATCGAGTACGTACCGTCGGTCCGCGGCTCCCGCCGCTCTCCGAACGCTACCCGGTCCGGTCCCCTGCCCGGCGCCGCCCACCGCCCCGCGCCCCCGGCCCGGTTGCCGTCCGGGCTGGGCCGTGTTTTGGAAGTAGCGCCGTCCGCCCACAGGGCGGGCCCCGCGGCGTCTGGTGCGTGCGATCGCAAGGCGGAGGGTCGTCCTCGTAGTGGGCCTGCTCGGACGACTCCGACAACGCAGCGAGCGTGCGTGCCAGACGCCGCGGGGCAGGCGGGACTTCCAAAACACGGCCTAGCCCAGGTGGCCCGTGTCGTTCCAGCGCTCGATCGCCGGCTCCCCGTACGCCCAGCCGAGGACCGACAGCGAGGCCGGGTCAAGACGCAGCGACGCGCCGAAGGACGGCGGCAGGCCCAGCCAGCGGGCGCCCAGCGTGCGCAGCACATGGCCGTGCGCGAAGACCAGCACGTCCCGCGGCGCCGAGCGCGCCCAGGCCACCACGTCGTCGGCGCGCACCGCCACGTCGTCGGGCGACTCGCCGTTCGGGACGCCGTCCCGCCAGATGTTCCAGCCGGGCCGCAGCTCCTGCAGCTGCGCCGGGGTGCGGCCCTCGTAGTCGCCGTAGTCCCACTCCAGCAGCGCGTCCCACTCCTTGGCGCCGGCGAAGCCCGCGGCGCGGCAGGTGTCGGCGGCCCGCCGCAGCGGGCTGGTGCGCACCTCGGCGTCCCGCAGGCCCTCCCACGCCGCGCCCGCCAGCCGCTCGCCCAGCAGCACCGCCGTCCTGCGGCCCTCGTCGGTCAGCGGGATGTCGGTACGCCCGGTGTGGCGGCCGGACAGGGACCATTCCGTCTGGCCGTGCCTGACCAGAAGGATGCGCGCAGCCATGCAGGGCGGCCTCTCGTGCGGGGACGGGAAACCCCCATCATCGCTCAGACCTGCGCCGTACCGCCCAGCAGCCCCCGCAGCAGCCCGTCCAGGCCGTACTCGAACTGGCCCGAGCCCTCGCTCTGCGTGCACAGCAGCTCGGGCGCCAGCGCGACCAGCGCCGGGTAGGCGTCGCTCGGCAGCGCCGCGATCCTGGCCCGCACCCGGTCCCGGGCGCCCTCCTGGCACAGCGCCCGGGCGCGCCGGGTGTTCCACAGCGCGGAGCCCACCGTGTACTGCATGAGGGCGACATGCGCGTGCGCGGCGTCCGCGGGGGTGAGCCCGGCGCTGCGCAGCAGCCCCAGCATGCGGTCGATCAGCGCTATCGCGTCGTCGCCGCGCAGCGGCCGGTCCGCCAGCAGCTCCAGCGCCGAAGGATGCTCGGTGAACAGCCGGTACACCCCGACGCACACCTCGCGCAATTCACTTTGCAGATCGCCCGAACCGCCCGGCGGAAGCTCTATCGTGTCCAGCAGCCGCTGGGCGACGGCGTCACTGATCTCGTCCTTGCCCCGGAAGTGCGAGTAGACGGCCATCGTGCCGACACCGAGCTGCTGGGCGAGGCCGCGCATGGTGAAGGCCTCGGCGCCGTCGCGGTCGAGCAGGGTCAGTGCGGCATCGAGGATACGGTCGGGGTTGAGCGAGTTGCGCGGGGCGCGGCGCCGTGGGGGGCGGACCGGCTGGGTCACGGACATCCGATTCTCTTGTTCTCGTCCTTCGCTGCTGTGCGCGGCCTGCTGCTGCGGTGCGGTGTGTGCCGGGTACGAGGCAACCCGGGGCGGTGCCCCGGGCGTCCTTCGCCTTGCATACCCCCACCACGGGAAGGTTGAACACCGTACGAGCGTTGAACACCGGGGAAAATCGGGGTTCGCGCGCTACCGCAGGGGTGGTGTGCGTACGGTTTAGCGTACGTCGTACGGTAGAGGGTACGCGACAAGTCCATGACCGCCACCTGCGGCCCGCGGAGAACCTGGAGAGACGCCCGCATGACGATCACCGCCACCGCGCCGCGAGCTGCCGCCTACCGTGGCAAATTGCGCTGGTGGACCGAGCTGCCGCTGATTGCCGTGGTCTATGGCCTGTACTCGGGCGCGCGGCTGCTGGTGCGCGGGGACGTGGACGACGCGGTGGACACCGGCGCGGACATCCTGCACTTCGAGCAGCTGACCCACCTCGACCCCGAGCGCTGGTTCAACCACCTGTTCACCGAGCACGCCTTCCTCGGCGTGCCCGCCGACTTCGCCTACGCCTCGCTGCACTACATCGTCACCCCCTCGATCCTGGTCTGGCTCTGGCTGCGCCGCCCCACCCACTACCGGCAGGCCCGCACCTGGCTGCTGATCTCCACCCTCATCGGCCTGATCGGCTTCACCCTGGTGCCCACCGCCCCGCCCCGGCTGCTGCCCGGCGCGCACGGCTTCATCGACACCATGGCGCAGTACGGCTCCTACGGCTGGTGGGGCACCGACGCGAGCGCCCCCCGGGGCCTGGGACACCTCACCAACCAGTACGCGGCCATGCCGAGCCTGCACGTCGGCTGGTCCCTGTGGTGCGGCATCATGCTCTTCCGCTACGGCCGCAACGTCGTCGTCCGCACTCTCGGGGTGCTCTACCCGCTGACCACCGCACTGGTCGTCATGGGCACCGCCAACCACTACCTGATGGACGCCGCGGCAGGCGTCGCCACCATGGGCGTCGGTTTCCTGCTCGCCGCGCCCGCGCTGCGGCTCGTCGACCGGGTCCAGGCCCGCGTCACCGGCGCGATCGCCGCCCGGCGCGGCAAGAGCGGCGGCCAGACCGTCGTCGCGTCGAACGTCGCGAACGGTGCGAACGCGGCCGGCGGTGCCAAGGTCGCGAACGGTGCCAACGGTGCGAACGGTGCCGGCGGTGCGAAGGTGCCGTCGCCGCGGACCGTCCCGGTGCCCGACGACGCCGACCGCGACCCCGGCGCACCCGGCGGAAACGCGGCAGGGCGCGGCGAGCGCAGCCGGATGTCCTAGCCGGGTGCCACACTTTCGCGGGTGAGCACTACGCACCACACACTGCGGGAGCAGCTGGCCGCCCTCCGCGGCCAGGACACGCCGCCCCGCCCGCTCGACGCGCGCGCACTGGCCGCACTCGCCGCCAACCCCGGCTGCCGGCGCCGCGCCCTCCTCGACGCCGCCGGCGTCGACAAGGGCGCGGTCGCCGAAACCCTCGGGGCGCCCGCCCGCTTCGGCCAGTCGCGGTTCGCCTTCTCCCGCGGCCACGCCTTCGAGGCCCGCGTCAAAGCCGACGGCTGCGCCGAACTGCTGCGGCTGCTGGGCGCCGACGGGGCGCACGCGGAGGTCCCCGACCTCGCCGCGGCAGGCCCCGAGGGGCGGGCCGCCCGCACCAGGCTCGCCCTCGACCAGGCCACACCCGGCGCCTGGACCCTGCTCGACCACCCGCTGCTCACCCTCGACGTCGCCGGGTCCACCGTCTTCCTCGAACCCGACGCCGTCGCCGTCGCGCCCGACGGCGCATGGACCGTCGCCGAGATCAAGTCCTTCCCGATCCTGGACGGCGGCGCCGACGCGATGAAGGTCGGGGCGGCGGCCCGGCAGGCCGCGGTCTACGTCCTCGCCCTCGACGCCCTCACCCCCGGGCGCGCCCGCACCGACGTGCTCCTGGTCTGCCCCAAGGACTTCTCCAACCTCCCCACCGCCGAACGGGTCGACGTCCGCAAACAGCTCGCCGTCACCCGGCGGCAGCTCGCCCGGCTCACCCGGATCGAGGAGATCGCCGCCACCCTCCCCGATGGCACGTGCTTCGACCCCGGCGCACCCCGGGAGGCGCTCACCGCCGCGGTCGACTCCGTCCCGGCCGCCTACGCGCCGGAGTGCCTCGCGGACTGCGAACTGGCCTACCACTGCCGGGACCGCTCCCGGGCCGCGGACTCCGTCGACGCGCTCGGCCGCGGCCTGCGGTCCGACCTCGGTGCGCTCACCACGGTCGGCTCGGTCCTCGCGGCCTCCGCCGCCCCCTTCACGCCCGACGCGGACCCGGCGGTCGCGGCTCTCCGCCGTGCGGCACGCCTCCGGGCGGAGGCCCTGGCCCTCCCCCCGACCTCATGACCCCCCGCCCTGCCCAACCCCGCAGTTCCCCGAGCCCCTTGCGGCGGTCGGTCGCCTTTCCCCGGGCGGTGGGTTGCGCGCGCAGTTCCCCGCACCCCTTCAGGCCCTGCCTCTTGCGGTGGGCGGTCGCCTTCCCCCCGGTGGTGGGCTGGTCTCGCCGCTCCCCGAGCCCCCGGGTGGGTGCCGCGTCCTGTCGCGTTCACAGTCCCGGTGCGTGGTGGCTGGCCGCGCAGTTCCCCGCGCCCCTGAAAAACGCTCACCCTCCTGCACAGAGGGCAAGCCAAAAGGGGCGCGGGGAACTGCGCGGCCAGCCCGAGGAGTGGGAAAGAAGCAACGCCACGGCAAGTGGCAATCACCTGGGGGCGCGGGGAACTGCGCGACAAGCCCACCGCGAGGGGTACTCACCGGGGATGGAGGGTGACGCGTGAGCGTCATGAGTGTGTTGGCCAGGGCGGAAGCCGTGGCCCGGGGGCGGGCCGTGCCCGCGGCGACGGTGCGGCACCGTTGGGTGGCGCCCCGCCCGCTCGTTTTCGTGCCGCTCACCACCGCGGGTGAGGCCGGCGCCCCCCTGGGCGCAATGATCGGGACGGACCGGGCGGAGCCCACCGTCCTGGTGGTGCCGCAGCCACTGGACCGCACCCTGCGCTTCGACTTCTTCGCGGGCCTGGCCGCGGCCGTTCTGCCCGTGGTGGAGGAGTACGCCGACGCCGTCGAGACGGAGCCGGCCACGCGCAACCGCGAGGAGACGGAGGTCTGCTCCGACGCACCGCAGGTGATCGTGCCGAACGGCGCCGCCCTGGAGTACGTGCGGCTGCTGGGCCGCTCGACCCGGTACCTGCGCACCGTCGAGGACCCGGACGCCCCGCACCCGGTGCCGGTCCCGGTGCCGCTGCTGGGGCGCTGGCTCACACACTGGGCCGAGCGGGCGCGTACTCCGGGCAGTGCGCTGCTGGTGGCGATGACCGATCTGCTGACCCGGCACTGGGCGACGGGGCAGAGCGCGATGGAGGACCAGCACCTGGGCGGGCTGCTGGGGTGGATCGACCCGCCGCAGGGGTGGGACGGGGCGGCGGCCGCGGCCCGGGCGCAGACGGGGCGGGACCGGGACGGCCTGCTGTTCAGCCCGCCTGCGGGTCCGGCGACGGACCCGGTGTTCGACAACCGCGTGCTGGCCCCGGCGCTCGAGCGCTACGACGCGGCGAAGGCGGCGGGCGCGACGGGTCCGCTGCGGGTCGCGGAGGCGGATGTGCGGCGGCTGGTGGCGTCGCAGTTGCAGCCGACGTGGGACGACGTGTGGCACGGTGTGGACCTGCTGCGGGCGCTGCCGGAGGGCGCGCATGTCGCGGAGCGCTGGAAGCGGGACCGCTGGTCGTTCACCGGCCACCGGGACCGGGTGCGTGCGGGGGAGCCGCCGCAGCCGAAGCGGGACGACGCGGTGACCGCGGCCCAGAAGCTCGCGGGCCGGGAGACGGCCCAGGCCAGGCTGCTGGCCCAGGAGGCGCTCGACGACCCGCTGGTGATGGCGGGCCGGCGGCTGGCGGGGGAGGCGTTCGCCGGCACGGTGCTGGCGGTGGAGATGACGTACTCCGAGGGCCGCCGGCCGATGCCGCGCCCGCTGCTGACGCTTGCCACGTCCGACATCCCGCAGGCGGAGCCGGGTACGAAGGCCTACCGGGCGGTGCCGGATGCGAAGTCGGCGCAGACGGCGGAGGTGGTCTCGGTCGCGGAGGCGCCGGGCAGCGGTGTGCTGCCTGCCCAGCGGGGCGGTGACGAGCCGGGGCGGACGGTGGTCGTCAGGCTCACCGGCGGGATGGGTACGGGGAAGGTGCCGCGGGAAGGGTCTGTGCCGGAGGTGGGGGAGCAGGTGCTGTTCACGTTGTTCGCGCACGAGCCGCGCAGCGGCCCCGCGCTGCCCGACCCCGAGGAGACGCCGTGGACGCACGGCGGCCCGCCGGGGGCCGCCGTGGCGGACGTACCGGACACCGTGACCGCGGAGGACTTTCTGTGACGCAGGACGGTTTCGACCCGGGGGCGGAGGCCACCGCGGCGACCGAGGCGATCCTGGCCAGCACCATGCACGGCACCGCACGCGGTGTCGTCGTGGACTCGCCGCCCGGCGCGGGCAAGTCGACCCTGGTGGTGCGGGCGGCCCGCGAACTGGCGGCGGCCGGTGAGCGGTTGATGATCGTCGCGCAGACCAACGCCCAGGTGGACGACCTGGCCGACCGGCTGGCGACCGCCGACCCCGCCTTGCCGGTGGGCCGGCTGCACGGCGCAGACTCGCCACCCGACCCGGTGCTCGACCGGCACCCGGAGGTGGCCAAGTCCGCGTCGGTGGCCGATCTCAGGGACCGCGCGGTGGTGATCGCGACGGCGGCGAAGTGGGCGTACGTCAAGGACGTCGAGCCGTGGCGGCACGCGATCGTCGACGAGGCGTACCAGATGCGCTCCGACGCGCTGCTGCAGGTCGCCGGGCTCTTCGAGCGGGCGCTGTTCGTGGGCGACCCGGGCCAGCTCGACCCCTTCAGTGTGGTGGGCGCCGAGCAGTGGGCGGGGCTGAGCTGGGACCCGTCGGCGAGCGCGGTGGTGACGCTGCTGGCCCACAACCCGGGTCTGCCGCAGCACCGCCTGCCGGTGTCCTGGCGGCTGCCCGCCTCCGCGGCGCCGCTGGTCTCACGGGCCTTCTACCCGTACACCCCGTTCAGGAGCGGCACGGGCCACGGGGACCGGCGGCTGGCCTTCGGGGTGCGGGGGGACGGCGGCGGGGTCGACCGGGTCCTCGACGAGGCCGCCGCGTCCGGCTGGGGCCTGCTCGAACTGCCCGCCCGGCACACCCCGCGCACCGACCCGGAGGCGGTACGGGCGACCGCCGCGGTCGTACGGCGGCTGCTGGACCGCGGCGGGTCGGCGTACTCCGAGCGCGGCGCGGACCCGGCGCCACTGACCGCGGACCGGATCGCCGTCGGCACCGCGCACCGCGACCAGGCCGCCGCGGTCCGCAGCGCACTGGCCGACATCGGGGTGCCGGCCGGTGCCGGCGGGGTCGCGGTGGACACCGCGAACCGGCTGCAGGGGCGGGAGTTCGACGTCACCGTGGTGCTGCACCCGCTGTCGGGGCGCCCGGACGCGACCGCCTTCCACCTGGAGACCGGCCGGCTGTGCGTCCTGGCTTCCCGGCACCGGCACGCCTGCATCGTGGTGTGCCGGGCGGGCGTGGCCGACCTGCTGGACGAGCACCCGTCGTCGGAGCCGGTGCGCCTCGGCGTCACGGTGAAGTTCCCCGACGGCTGGGAGGCCAACCACGCGGTGCTCGCGCACCTCGCGGAGCACCGTGTGAGCTGGCGCCCCTGAGCTGCGGTTCCACCTGCGCCAAGGGGGACTTGCGCGGGCGCGGGACAATGGAAGGCGGAACCGACCCCGGAGGTACCGCATGTCCGAGCCGCAACCGGCTCGCCCGTCCCGCGAGTCCCGTGAACAGCACGGGTCGCGCGCCGACCGGCCCAAGCGCCCCGCACCGCTGCTCTTCGAACCCGGTATGCCCTTCGACGCCGACGGCGACCGCTTCTTCGAGCTGGAGTCGATGGACGACCCGCGGCAGCTGCTGGCCCGGGCCACGGAACTGGAGCAGGCCTTCCGCACCGCGGCGGACCGGGCCGGCGAGTTCCAGGCCATCGCCGCCGCCCAGCTCACCGACCCGCGCCGCTTCGACCGGCTCACCGCGGCCGACCTGGCGGAAGCGGCCGGCTGGACCGAGGACTACGCGAAGAAGATGGCCGAGTACGGCCAGGGCCTGATCGCCGGCGGCGGTGTCACCCCGTAGCGGTGCCGTCGCCGTGGGTGCGGAAGGGTACGCCTCCGCTTGTCCGCTGTCCCGTCTTCGACGGATTTACCGGGACGCCCCCCGTACGCCGAGTACCTGTAGATGCCATGGATGAATGGCAGGGGAGCACCAGCGTCGTGGGCATTGTCACCGAGGCCCAGCGACGGCAGCACACTGCGTTTGTCACGGCAGAAGGCGCCGCCTGGCTCGCCTCCGCGAGCGCCTTCCCGCGCAGCGTCGAGGCCCTGTGGTCGGCCCGCCCGGCCGCCCCGAGCGTCCTGCCCTGCGGCAGGGCCTTCGACGTGGTCAACCTCACGGCCCTCTTCGGCCGCCGGGTGCTGGAGCAGCTGTGGTCGGCGGGCCCCGGCAGCGGACCGGTCGCCGTGCACCACGGCAGGGTCCTGCTGCTGGTCGCGCCCGGCACCGCCCAGCGGCTGCCCGCCCTGCTCGGCTGGGAAGAGTGGGCCGACGCCGTACCGCCGATGCTGTGCCACGGCAGCGGCGACGCGGTCACCGTCCCCGCGCTCTACCAGGACCCGTCGGCCGCGCCCCGGGACAGCGCGGGCATGTCCCGCTGGGTCGTCGCCCCCGACACCCGGCACCCCTGGCTGCCGGGCGCGGACGTGCTGCTGTGGGCCTGCCTGCGGGCGGTCAGGAGCGGCCCCGCGCCGGCCCGCACGGCACTCGCCGGGGTGCCGGGAACGGCCTGACACCAATCGATTTTCCAGGTCGCGGGGGTGGGTGCTAATGTCTACGACGTCAGCCGGCGCCGCTAGCTCAGTTGGTTAGAGCAGCTGACTCTTAATCAGCGGGTCCGGGGTTCGAGTCCCTGGCGGCGCACCTGAGACGAAGGCCCTCCGTGATCCACGGGGGGCCTTCGGCGTGTGACCGCGGCGCGGCCGTACGGCGTGCCGCGCCGTCCGGCACCGCCGCGACCAGCACCCTTGTCCCATGGGGCACTGGTCGCTGACCGACGCGGTCCGGGTGGAGATCTCCGGCACCGGCGGGCGCACACCGCTGTTCCTGCTGCTCGCCGGGCTCCTCGGGTCCTTCCTCTTCATCCGGCTCAGCACCCGGATGATCCGCGCCCAGGTCTCCTGGTGGCCGGGCAACGTCCAGCCCGGCGGCCTGCACATCCACCACGTCGTCTTCGGCCAGGCCATGATGCTGATCGGCGGCGTCGGCTCCTTCGCCGTCCATGGCGGCCCGCTCGCCCACAACATCCTCGCCGTCGTCTTCGGTGTCGGCTGCGGCCTGGTCCTGGACGAGTTCGCGCTCGTCCTGCACCTGGAGGACGTCTACTGGCGCGAGGAGGGCCGGCAGTCCGTCGACGCGGTCATCCTCGCCGTCTCCGTGATCGGCCTGCTGCTCATCGGCCAGGCCCCGCTCGGCGGTTACGTCGGCGGCACCAAGTGGACGACTTACGTCGTCGCCGCGGTGATCCTCGGCTTCGTCGTGCTGTGCATGGCCAAGGGCAAGATCTGGACCGGGCTGCTCGGGGTGATGCTGCCCTTCCTCGCCGTCGTCGGCGCCCTGCGGCTCGCCCGCCCCGCCAGCCCCTGGGCGCGCTGGCGCTACGGCAGCAGGCCGCGCCGGATGGCCCGCGCGGAACGCCGCGAGGAACGCATCCACCGGCGCATGGTCGACATGAAGACCCGCGCCATGGACGCCGTCGCCGGCGCCCCCAGCCCGGTCTCGCTCACCAAGCAGCCGGCCGCCCGCCCCACCATCGTCGACCTGCCGCCCTCCCGGCTCGAAGTGCTGCTCGGCCGGGTGCTGCGCCCGCTCCGGGACCCCGGCGCCGCCGCCGCCGTCTGGTACCTGCGGCTGGCCACCGCCGTGAACGTCGTCACCGGCCTGATCGCCCCCTTCCGCGACCGGGTGCGGGCCGCCACCGACGGCGAGTACGTCACCGCCTTCCTGGTCAGCCCCGGCTTCACCGGCGCCGCCCTCGCCCTGGTGCTCTCCATCAGCCTGCGCCGCCGCAAACGCGCCGCCTGGATCGTCACGACCGTGCTCGCCGCCGGCTACACCCTCGTCGTCGCCGGCACCCTCTCCGCGGTCCGCGAGTCCCGCGGCCACCCCTTCAACTGGGTCTCGCTCGGCCTCACCCTGCTCTTCGTCACCGCCCTGCTGGTCTCCCGGCCGCTGTTCAACGTCCGCGGCGAACGCGGCAACGTCGCCCTCGGCCTGACCAGCCTGGTCATCGGCGCGGTCGTCGCGGTCGGCGTCGGCACCCTGCTGGTGCACGCCACCGACCAGGCACCGCCCCGGCAGTGGAGCGCCAGCCTGCGCTACGCCTCCGTCCGCGTCCTGACCGTCTCCGGGCTCTTCGACCTGCCGGGCGTCACCGTGCCCGGCTGGACCGACCTCGCCATCAACGTGCTCAGCGTCGCCCTCATGCTCGTCGTCCTGCTGGCCTTCTTCCGCCCGCCCCGCGGGCGGGCGCGCCTCCTGCCCGCCGACGAGCAGCGGCTGCGCGCCCTGCTGCGCGCCGACGGCCGCCGCGACTCGCTCGGCTACTTCGCGCTGCGCCGCGACAAGTCCGTGTGGTGGACGGGGGAACGGGACGCCGCGATCCTCTACCGCGTCGTCGGCGGTGTCGCGCTGGCCACCGGCGACCCCCTCGGCCCGCGCGCCGCCTGGCCCGCCGCCGTCAGCGGCTGGCTCGACCACGCCCGCACCCACGCCTGGGTGCCCGCCGTCGCCAACGCAGGACCCGACGCCGCCGTCGCCTACGAGTCCGCCGGCTTCCACGGCCTGTCCTCCGGCGACGAGGCCGTCGTCGACGCCGCCGCCTTCGCCGCGGGCGGCGGCCACGCCCTCGACGCCCACCGCATGGTCGCCGACGCCGGCTACGCCACCGCCTTCCGGCGGCAGCGCGACATCGACCCCGGCGAGCTGCGCCGGCTCGGCCAGCTCGCCGACGCCTGGCGCCGGCACCCCGCCGGGCTCCCGGCCGGGCTCGGCCGCATCGGCGACCCCGCCGACGGGGACTGCCTCCTCGCCGAGTGCCGCGACCCCAACGACCGCACCTGCGCCCTGCTGCTCCTCGTGCCCTGGGGCGCCGACGGCCTCACCCTCGACCTGCTGCGGCACGACCGCGACTCCGGCCGCGCGCCCGTCGACCACCTGCTCACCGACCTGCTGCTGCGTGCCGCTGGTGGCGCCGACCCCGCCCTCGCCGGTGTCGCCCGCCTCTCCCTCAACATCGCCCCCGCCCGCCCCTGGCCCGCCGCCACGGAGCGCCGCCGCCTCCTCACCGCGTACGCGCCCCGCTGGTACCCGCGCTTCCTGCTGTACGAGCGCCGGCTCGACCTGCCGCGGGTCGCCGCGGCCGCGCTGCGGGGGTGAGGCTGGGGGGCTGGTGCGCTCCGGCGCTTGGCTGCTGGTGCGCTGCGCGCTTGGCTGCCGGGTGCCGGGGTGCCGCGCTTGGCTGCTGCGGTGCCTGATTGCTTGGGCTGCTGCGGTGCTGCGGTGCTGCGGTGCTGCGGTGCTGCGGTGCGCGGTGCTGCGCTGCCGTGCCTGGCTGCTGCGGTGCCTGACTGCTTGGGTGCTGCCGCGGTGCCGTGCATGGCTGCAGTGGTGGGGTGCCGTGTTTGGCTGTTGCGGTGCGCGGTGCGCGGGGTGCTGTGTGCGCCTCAGCACACCGCCTTCGTGGGGGGCATCGCTCCGTCGATCAGGTACGCCTCCACCGACTTCACCACGCATGGGTTGTGCGCGAAGTACGCCCCGTGGCCCTCGCCCCGGTACGTCAGCACCCGGCTGCCGTTGCCGAGCGCCGCGGCCATGTGCGCCGCCCCCGGGTACGGTGTCGCCGGGTCCGCCGTCGTACTGACCAGCAGCGCCTCCGGCGCCGTCGGTGCCGCCACCCGGCGCGACGCCGCGTCTCCCGGCGGCCACCCCGAGCACGACAGCAGCGTCGCCTCGATCGACGAGCCGAACACCGGGGACGCCGCCGCGAAACGCGCGTCCAGCGCGTGCACGCCCGCCGCGGTGTGCCGTTCCGGGGTGTCCCGGCAGTCGATCGCCAGCTTCGACATCTCGTAGTTGTCCGGCGTCGACCACGAAGGGCCGCGGGCGGGGCCCGAGGCCACGCCCAGTTGCCCCGGGTAGGCCAGCTGCATCATCAGCTCGCCGTCACCGTCGCGCAGCGCACTCAGCGCCTCCCGGAGGAAGGGCCAGTTGTCCTTGGAGTACAGCGCGTTCTGCACGCCCTGCAGGTAGCCGGCCCGGTCCAGTTGCCCCGACACCGTCGCCAGCCCGCCAGCGTCCAGGCCGCGGCCGGTCGCCCCGATCCCCGCCACCACCTGCGCCGCCGTCCGGCCGGGCACCGGGCAGCCGCGGGCCGCGCAGTCCGCGGCGAAGTCGTTCAGCGCGTGCTGGAAGGCTGCCGCCTGGGCCAGCGCGGTCTGCGTGTCGTCCAGCGTCGGGTCCGGTACGCCGTCCAGCACGACGCGGCCCGTGTGCTGCGGGAACTCGTGCGCATAGACCGAGCCGAGGCGGCCGCCGTAGGAGAAGCCCAGGTACGCCAGGCGGTCGTCGCCCAGCGCCGACCTCACCACGTCCAGGTCCCTTGCGGCATTCGGGGTGCCCACCCAGGGCAGCAGGGCGCCGGAGTGCTCGCGGCACGCCTGCGCCACCTGGCGCGCTTGCGCCACCGGGTCCGTGGCGGTCACGTCCGAGAGGTCGCCGCAGTCGACGGGGGTGCTGCGGCCGGTGCCGCGGGGGTCGAAGCCGATGAGGTCGTAGCTGCGGTTGAGCCGGGACAGCTCGCCGGCCGCGGTGCGTTGCGCCAGTTCGGCGATGCCGGGGATGCCGGGGCCGCCGAAGTTCACCACGAGCGAGCCGAGGCGCGGGCCTGGGCCCGTCGCCGGTATCCGGCTGACCGCCAGGTCCAGGTCGCCGTGCCGCGGCTCGGCGTAGTCGTGCGGCACGGTGAGCGTGCCGCACTCCATCGACGCCGGCCCCTGCACACCCGAGCACCCGGTCCAGTCGATGCTCTGCCCGTACGGATCGGCGGCGGCCGACCCCGTGGCGTGCGGCGGAGCGGCCAACGCGGTGCCTGCGAGCACCGCCACAACGGCGGCAGCGGTTCTCATCCGGGCCATGCCCTTAACGTAAGCGCGCTTCCCCCGGTGCGCCTGCCGTGCGTCTGTGGGGTCGGTGCCGCTTCGGGGGTATCTCCCCGGCCTGCGCGCCTTACCTCTTCCCGAACGAGGCGGCGGGAGTCGCGCGCATGCCTGCGGGGACACCCGAATCGTCCCCTCGGCCCGGTTTGGCGGCTTGCGGTGAGCTGTCAGTCCTGCGCAGGCATCCTCGTCGTCGCGTAGGCCGTGTCGGCGGCTTGCGGTTGTCGTCTGCGGGGTGGGCTTTGGTACGTCCTCGGCTGCGGTAACCGCTGGCGGTTCGCCGGGGGGTATCGGCGCGCAGCCGCCGATGGCGGGGCACCGGCCACGGGGAGGCCTGCACACGACATCGCATCTGCACGGGTCTGGGGGCACCCCCACGCGGAGCTGTGGGGGAGGGTGGGGAAACGAACCCGCGCCGGCAGGCGCGGGGGCGGGGGTCAGAGGGTGGTGAGCATCGTGTGGACGCGGGTGGAGCGGAGGGTGGGGAGGAGGCGGCGGGCGGAGCCCGCCACGGTGGCCGCCTCGGCGCGGGAGCCGGCCCGGTGCAGGTTGATGGCCAGCTCGGCCTGGTAGAGCGCGAGGTTGCGCACGAAGTGCGGGTCCTGCAGGCGCACCGCGTGCCGGGCGGCCCCGGCAGCCCTGGCCGGTCGGCCCAAGGCCGACCAGGCCTGCGCTTCGAGCCCCGCCAGCTCCGCTTCGCCGAAGAAGCTCATCCACCCGGGATCGGCGTCCCGGGCACCCTGCCCGAAGAGCGTGTGCGCCCGTGCAAGAGCGAGTTCGCAGCGCCGCCGCTCGCCGAGCCCGGCGAGCCCCCCGGCTTCCCGCAGCGCGAGCAGCGAGAGCAGCCGCGCGGACCCGAGGTCGCGGGCGAGGACCTGCGCGGCCTGGGCGGCGCGCACCGCTTCGCGGTGCCGCCCGGCGTCGCGGGCGAGGAAGGAGGTGTTGCAGAAGGCGTGCACTTCGAGTGCGGGGTCCCCGGCCATGCGGGCGGTGGCGAGCGCTTCTGCGTAGTGGGAGCGGGCTTCGGGCAGCCGCCCGGAGTCGTGGGCGAGCCATCCGACGGAGATGGCGAGTTCCCCGGCCCCGGAGGCCAGCCCGGCTCCGGTCGCGGAGCTGTGGCTGGTGTCGTCGAGGAGCCGGTAGGCGCCGCGGAGGGCGCCTGCGGCCTGGGTGTAGAGGCCGTCGCCGCCGTGCCGGTCGTCGTGCAGCCGGATCTGCCGTACCGCGTCGTGCACGGCGGCGACCTCCGCGGCGCCGGCCCTGGCGGGCGCCTCGGCGCGCTGCTGCGGCAGGAGTGCGGTGGCGAAGGCGGCCGGGCCGCCGGTCATGAACGCGCGACGCTGCACGTCGCTCTCCTCGTACGTCGGTTCGAGCGGGGCGGCAGGCGGTGCGGTGGTGCGCCGGCCGCGCACCGCCTGCCGGGGTGCGAAGCCGAGGTCCGCGGGGGTGAGCCCGGGGAACATGTGGCGGAAGACCCGCTCGTAGGCGTAGTTGGGGCAGCGGATCTCACCGGATTCGAGCCGTCCGACGTAGCGGGCGTCGCAGCTGACCTGTTCGCCGATCTCGCGGGCGGCCCTCCGTACGGCCGCGGCGAACTCGGCCGGCGAGCGGTCGCCGCGCAGCCGCCGGATCGCGGTGTTGGCGGGCGGGGCTGTGGAGGCAGGGGACGGCAGCATGGCGACTCCCACGACGGTCGGTACCGCTCGGCGGCGGGACGAACGTACCGGCCGCAAGGAAGCTCCATATGCCGAATTTGGCTACAAACCGGATATCTCACGCACTATCCGCCATGAAACGCCACCCCTTACGGCGTGAAACGCACGTAGCCGTTGACGCCGTCCCGCGTTGTACCGGTGTGGCACAAGCACAGCGTGCGCCGATCCCATCGTGAGGAGCGTTTGCCTTGTTGGACACCAGCGGTACGCATACGTCGGGTCCGAGCCGGGAGTGCAGCGAACTGCCGCCACCGTGCGATCTGGTGACCGTGCCGACCCGGCAGGGTCTCGAAGCGGTCGACCTGCTGCGGCACGGCAGCGGGGTCGGCCCGGTGCTGCACGACAACACCGGCGCCAGCCTGGGCTTCCTCGTACCGCCCGGCACCGCCGACTGCTGGGACGTGCCCGGCAGCTCCTGTACCAGCACCGACGGCCGCGGCCTGGTCCTGGACGGTGCGCCGCCGGTCGCCGACACCGGGTGGCTGGTGCCGCCGCACACCGACACCGAGGTGACCGACCCCGCGGTGCTGCGGGCGGCACTCGGCCAGGCCGCCCGCACCATCGAACTGGTCGACGGCTACCAGGGCCTGCGCGCGGTCTAGCCGCTCTGCCCCGATAATCGGCGCATGGCAGGCAAGAGACAGCGCGGCGGCCGCGCCCGCACACCCGACGCGGTCACCGCGCAGGTCGCGGGCGGCGCCGCGGCCCTCGTACCCGACCGGGAGCGCCCCAAGGCCTGGGCGCTGGTCGTCGAGGGCGCCCCGCAGTCCCATGTCGACCTGGCAGAGCCCGACCACCTCGGCTTCTCCTACCAGCGCAGGCTGGGCCACGTCATCGACCTGGTCGCGCCGCCCGGCATGCCGCTGCGGGTCCTGCACCTCGGCGGCGGCGCGCTGACCCTGGCCCGCTACACCGCCTACACCCGGCCCCGCTCCACCCAGCAGGTCATCGAACTCGACTCCGCCCTGGTCGACCTGGTCAGGACCCACCTGCCCTGGGACCGCGGCTGGCGCATCAAGGTACGCAGCGGCGACGCGCGCGCCGGGCTCGCGAAACTCCCCGACGGCTGGGCCGACCTGGTGATCGCCGACGTCTTCGGGGGTGCCCGCACCCCCGCGCACCTGACCAGTGCGGAGTTCCTCACGGACGTGCGCAGGGTGCTGAGGCCCGGCGGCGACTACGCCGCCAACCTCACCGACGGGGGTGCGCTCACCTTCCTGCGCGCGCAGGTCGCGACGGTACGGGCCGCGTTCGCGGAGGTGTGCCTGGCCGCGGATCCCGCGGTGCTGCGGGGGAAGCGGTTCGGCAACGCCGTGCTGTGGGCTGCCGACCACGACCTGCCCGTCGCCGATCTCACCCGGCGGGTGGCGACCGACCCCCACCCTGGTCGCGTGGACCATGGCCACGCGCTCTCCTCCTTCGCCGCGGGCGCCCCCGTCACCACCGACGCGACGGCGACCCCGTCCCCGCCTCCACCCCCTCACGCCTTCGGCTGACCGCGCCCCCGCCTCCGGCGAGAGGTGACTGCCACCTGCGGTGAGCGTTCGCCTTCCGGCCGGTGGTGGGCTGGTCGCGCAGTTCCCCGCGCCCCTGAAAACGCTCACCCTCCGCCCCAAGGGCGAGGCCCCTGGCCGGGGCCATTGCTGAGCGGATGAGGACGCAGGCCAAAGGGGCGCGGGGAACTGCGCGCCCAGCCTGAACGGCCGGGAAGCAAGCAACGCCACAGCAAGTGGCAATCACCTCAGGAGGCGCTGGGGGTACCCCCAGGCGAAGCTCTGGGGGCGGACCTGCGCGCCCAGCCACGAGGGCGGGAAAGGCGAGCGCCCACCGCAAGGGGCAATCACCTGGTACCCCCCCCGGCGCCGCAGGGCTATTCCTCGTAGGTCTGGACGGACGGCGCGTGTCCGTTCCATGTGGAGATCACCGTCGAGGCCGACCCGCCGGAGGCGGAGGTGAAGGTGACCCGGAGCCACCCCTGCTCCGGCCACACCTGCATCTTCCAGCCGGAGTTGGGGACCGCGGAGACGAGCGTGGCCGCGGTCGGGCCGAGGGCGAGGACGACGCGGCCGCCGCGGAGGGTGTAGCCGTGCACCGTGGAGGACGGGTGCGGGCGGGGGGTGGGGGAGGAGCGGGCGGGGGCGCGGTGCGCCGGGGTGGGGGCCGGGGGGCGCGAGGTGGGTGCGCCCACCGCGGGCGCGGTGACGGGTAGCGCGTGCGGCGGGTCGTACGCGGTGCCGCGCAGCACACTGTGGACGCCGAACCAGGACAGCGTCGCCGCCGCCGCGGTGGTCAGCGCCCAGGCGCAGATGTGGAGCAGCCCTCGGTGCACAACGGCCATAGTGCCGCACCACGCGGCGGCGTAACGCGCTAGGTTGCCGCGCATGGCAAGTGTGCTCGTGGTCGAGGACGACCAGTTCGTGCGCTCGGCCCTGATCCGGCACCTGACGGACGCCTCGCACACGGTGCGCAGCGTGGGCACGGCGCTGGAGGCGCTGCGGGAGGTCGCGCAGGTCGGGTTCGACGTGGTGATCCTGGATCTCGGGCTGCCCGACCTGGACGGTTCCGAGGCGTTGAAGATGCTGCGCGGGCTCAGCGACGTACCGGTGATCGTGGCGACCGCGCGGGACGACGAGGCGGAGATCGTCCGGCTGCTGAACGCGGGCGCTGACGACTACCTGGTGAAACCGTTCTCCGTCGAGCACCTGTCGGCCCGGCTGGCGGCCGTTCTGCGGCGGTCCCGCAGCCGGTCGGCGGCGTCGTCGGTGGACGCGGTGATCGCGGTGGGCGGGCTGACCATCGATGTGCGGCGCCGCCTGGCGGTGCTGGACGGGGTGGCGCTGGACCTGACGCGGCGGGAGTTCGACCTGCTGAGTTTCCTGGCGGCGCGGCCGGGTGTGGTGGTGGCGCGGCGCGAGCTGCTGGCGGAGGTGTGGCAGCAGTCGTACGGGGACGACCAGACGATCGACGTGCATCTGTCGTGGCTGCGCAGGAAGTTGGGGGAGACGGCGGCCAGGCCGCGGTATCTGCACACGTTGCGCGGGGTGGGGGTCAAGCTGGAGCCGCCGGTATGAGGTGGTCCCTGATCCGGGTCTCGCTCGCGGTGACGGCGATGGTGGTGATCGCCTTCGCGGTGCCGCTGGGCCTGGTGGTCAGGGAGCTGGCCAGGGACCGTGCGCTGACGAACGCCGAGCGGCAGGCCGCGGCGATCGCCCCGGCGCTGGCGATCACCACGGACCGCGGGCAGTTGGAGGGGGCGGTGGCCACGACGCAGGCGGGGGCGCTGAAAAGGATCGCGTTGCGCATCCCGGCGACGCCGGGCCGTGCGGAGGTGCGGATCGGGCAGCCGCATGCGGACGCGGCGGCGCTGGCGGCGGCGTCGGCCGACGGGGAGGCGGCGACGGTGCGGGTCGCGGGCGGCTATGCGCTGCTGCGGCCGACCGCGGTGGGGGCCGGGACGATCGCGGTCGTCGAGGTGTTCGTGCCGGACGGCGATGTCACGCGGGGGGTGGCGACCGCGTGGCTGGTGCTGGCGGGGGTGGGGCTCGGGCTGATCGTGGGGTCGGTCGCGGTGGCCGACCGGCTGGGCAGCCGTATGGTGCGGCCCGCGGTGCAACTGGCGGGGGCGGCGCACCGGTTGGGTGAGGGGGACCTGGGGGTGCGGGTGCCGGAGGCGGGGCCTGACGAACTGCGGTCCGCGGCGGCCGCCTTCAACGCCATGGCCGACCAGGTGGTGCAGCTGCTGGCGGCGGAGCGGGAGTTGGCGGCGGACCTGTCGCACCGGCTGCGTACCCCGCTGACCGTGCTGCGGCTGAACACCGCCTCGCTGGGCGAGGGTCCGGCCGCCGACCAGACCAGGGCGGCGGTCGCCCAGCTGGAGCGGGAGGTCGACCAGATCATCAGGGCCGCGCGGGAGCAGCGCGTACCGGCGACGGCGGCCGGGTGCGACGCGGCGGAGGTGATCAGGGAGCGGATGGCGTTCTGGTCGGCGCTGGCGGAGGACGAGTCCCGCGAGGTGCGCACGGCGGGCGCGGACCGGCCGGTACGGGTGCCGGTCGCGCGCGGTGAACTGGTCGCGGCGCTGGACGCGATGCTCGGGAACGTCTTCCGGCACACCCCCGAAGGCACCGCCTTCGCGGTGGACGTGCACCGCGCGGACGACGCGGTCATCGTGCTGGTCTCGGACGCGGGGCCGGGTGTCGCGGACCCGGCGGCGGCGGTGCGCAGAGGGCACGGCGACGGCGGGCAGGGGTCGACGGGGCTCGGCCTGGACATCGTGCGCAGGGTCGCGGAGTCCACGGGCGGCGACATGCGGGTGGGCCGCAGTGTGCTGGGCGGTGCGGAGATACGGCTGTGGCTCGCGCTGGGCGGCGCCCCCGCCCCGGTGGCGGCGGGCCACAAGCGGCGCGGCAGGGCGGCGGGCCGCGGCCACCTGTGAGGGCCGCCCGCGCACAGCCCGGTGCGCGGGCCATCTTTAACGGGTCCCTTGCCGTTGCTTAAGCGCGCCATAAGAAGCCGCCCCGGCGCCCTGAACAGGGCTTTCGTCCGACCGCCGGCGGTTAGCGTGCAGCGCGTCACCACCTCCCCCAACACCGAGGCAGGCAGCACATGGCACGCACGCACCGCCGCCGTCCCAGCCGCAAAGTCCAGTTGACCGTCGCCGTCGCCGTCGCGGCGGCACTCGCGGGCGGCGGTTTCGCCCTCGCGGGTTCCGCGAGCGCGGCCACTGTCGGGGCCGCGTACTCCAAGACAAGTGACTGGGGCAGCGGTTACACCGGGCAGTACGTGATCAGCAACGGCACGGGCAGCACGCTCGACGGCTGGACGCTGACCTTCCAGCTGCCCGCGGGCACCACGATCAGCTCGCTGTGGAACGGCACCTTCACGGTGTCGGGGCAGACCGTCACGGTGAAGCCGGAGAGCTGGAACTCCTCGATAGCCCCCGGCGGCATAGTCCAGGTCGGCTTCGTCGCGGGCGCCGGCGGGACCGCGGGCGACCCGACCGGCTGCCTGAT
Source organism: Actinacidiphila bryophytorum (assembly GCF_016916835.1). Taxonomy (GTDB): domain Bacteria; phylum Actinomycetota; class Actinomycetes; order Streptomycetales; family Streptomycetaceae; genus Actinacidiphila; species Actinacidiphila bryophytorum. Next base: position 132,741 of record NZ_JAFFIX010000001.1, read on the forward strand.
CAACGACAGCAAGTGCTCGGTGGACAGCGGCCCGACCGCGACGCCGACCGGCCACCCCACGGCCACGCCCACCGCGACCCCCACCGCGACGCCGACACCGACCGCCACCCCGACCGCGACCACCGACCCGGGCAGCGGCTCCGCCACAGGCGGCGGCTTCTCGCCCTACGTCGACACCTCGCTCTACCCGGCCTACGACCTGGTCGGCGCTGCCAAGGCCGGCGTCAAGCAGTTCAACCTGGCCTTCGTCGTCTCCGGCGGCGGCTGCGTCCCCAAGTGGGGCGGCGTCTCGGACCTGGGCAGCGACGCGGTGGCCGCCCAGATCGGCGCCCTGCGCGCGGCCGGCGGCGACGTCCGGGTCTCCTTCGGCGGCGCCAACGGTACGGAGCTGGCCGCGGCCTGCTCGTCTGCGGGCGACCTGGCCGCCGCGTACGGCAAGGTGATCGACCAGTTCGGCCTGACCAAGGTGGACTTCGACGTCGAGGGCGGCGCGCTGCCCGACACCGCCGCCAACACCCGCCGCGCCCAGGCGATCGCGCAGCTCCAGCGCGCCCACAGCGGCCTTGAGGTCTCCTACACGCTGCCCGCGATGCCGACCGGGCTGACCCAGGACGGCATCGACCTGCTGTCGAACGCGAAATCCAACGGCGTGGACGTGCACGCGGTCAACATCATGGCGATGGACTACGGGGCGTCCTTCTCCGGCGACATGGGCCAGTACGCGATCGACGGTGCCACCGCGACCCAGGCGCAGGTCAAGAGCGTGCTCGGGCTCTCGGACGCCGCCGCGTGGCACAAGGTCGCGGTCACCCCGATGATCGGCGTCAACGACGTCAGCTCCGAGGTGTTCACCGTCGCCGACGCCTCGCAGCTGGCGGCCTTCGCCAAGACCAAGGGCCTGGCCTGGCTGTCGATGTGGTCGGCGACCCGCGACAGGAGTTGCGCGGGCGGCGCCCAGAGCTGGGCGGACGCGAGCTGCAGCTCGATCACCCAGAGCGCGGGCGCCTTCGCCCAGGCCTTCGCCGGCTACACCGGCTGATCCCCCCGGGGCACGGTCCTCTCCCACCCCCACGGGGGAGGAACGTCAAGGAGCGGTACGGCAGCACCCTCGAACTGCCGTACCGCTCCTTTTTCTCCGTCCCTTCAGGACTTCCCGTCCTCCTCCGGGAGGTCCTGGAGGACGTTCGCGCGCGCCACCGAGGCGTACCAGTGCGCGCTTTGCTTGGGGATCCTGCGCTGCGTGCCGAAGTCCACGTAGACGGCGCCGAAGCGCTTGCTGTACCCGTAGGCCCACTCGAAGTTGTCCATCAGCGACCACAGGAAGTAGCCGCGGACGTCGGCGCCCGCGCTCACCGCCTGGTGCACCGCGGACAGGTGGCCGTGCAGGTACGCGATCCGCTCGGGGTCGTTGACCTGGCCCTCGGGCGAGATGTAGTCGTCGTACGCGGCGCCGTTCTCGGTGACCATCATCGGCAGGCCCGGGTGCTCCCTGGCGATCCGCTGGATCAGGTCGCGCAGGCCCGTCGCGTCGACGGCCCAGCGCATCGCGGTGGTCTCGCCGGGCGGCAGGTGGAAGGCGACGTGCTCGGAGCCGGGCCACGGCGAGAAGTCGCTCGCCCCGTGCCCGTCGTTGCGCGGCGCCGCCGGACCGTCGGTCTGCACCCGCCCGTCGGAGACCAGCGTCGGGGTGTAGTAGTTCAGGCCCAGCAGGTCGATCGGGCGGCCGATCTCGGCGAGGTCGCCGTCCTTGACCAGCGACTCCCAGTCGACCAGGTGGGCGGTGTCGTCCAGCAGGTCGGCGGGGTAGCCGTCGCCGAGGATCGGGCCGAGGAAGACCCGGTTGCCGACCGCGTCGATGCGGCGGGCCGCGTCCAGGTCGGCGGCGGAGTCGGTGAGCGGGCGGATCTGGTGGAGGTTGAGGGTGATCGAGGTCTGCGCTGTAGCGGGGAGAACGGAACGCAGAACCCCGATCGCCCGGCCATGGGCGAGGTTGAGGTGGTGCACGGCCTTCAGCGCCGACTCGGGCTCGGTGCGCCCGGGGGCGTGCACCCCCGAGCCGTAGCCGAGGTAGGCCGAGCACCACGGCTCGTTGAGCGTGGTCCAGTACGGCACCCGGTCGCCGAGCGCGCCCGCCACGATCTCGGCGTACTCGGCGAAGCGCTCGGTGGTGTCGCGTACGGTCCAGCCGCCGACGTCCTCCAGGTCCTGCGGCAGGTCCCAGTGGTAGAGCGTGGCCACCGGGGTGATGCCCTTGTCGAGCAGCTCGTCGGTCAGCCGGCGGTAGAAGTCGAGGCCGCGCTGCACGGCGGGGCCGCGCCCGGTCGGCTGGACCCGGGACCAGGACACCGAGAAGCGGTACGCGCCCAGGCCCAGGTCCGCCATCAGCGCCACGTCGTCGCGGAAGCGGTGGTAGTGGTCGGCGGCGATGTCGCCGGTGTCCCCGTTGCGGACTCGGCCCGGGGTGTGGCTGAAGGTGTCCCAGATCGAGGGCGTACGGCCGTCCTCGGCTGCGGCGCCCTCGATCTGATAGGCGGCGGTGGCCGCCCCCCAGACGAAGCCGGGGGGGAAGCGGAGCGAGGCCGAGCTGGCAGAAAGCTCAGTGCTCTCTGAACGGACAGCTGTCATAACGGGGGACTCCAGGGGAATCAGGGGGTAGTCGGGGGAGAAGGGGGCTCCCTTATCAGGCGGTCTTCCTGTTCACTCGCTGCGCGGACGGCTTCGTTCCTCAGCCGCCCACTTCGCGAGCTCAGGCGTCAGCCCGCTCCGCTGACCCGCGCGGCACAGGGGTTGCGGCCCCGCGGGCAGGGAGTTCAGCTCTTGACGGCACCCGCGGTGATACCGCCGACGATGTGCTTGCCGAGGAAGGCGAAGACCAGCAGCAGCGGCAGCGTCGCGACCAGCGCGGCGGTGACGACCGCGGCATGGTCGATGGTGTGGTTGCCGGCCCCGACGCCCGCCAGGGCGACCTGGACGGTCGGGTTCTGCTGGTTCAGGGCGATCAGCGGCCAGAAGAAGTCGTTCCAGGCCTGCACGAACACCAGCATTCCCAGCACGGCCATCGCGGGCCTGGCGATCGGGAAGACCACGTGCCACAGGATGCGCAGGCTGTGCGCCCCGTCCACCCGCGCGGCCTCGATCAGCTCGATGGGCAGCGCCTCGGAGAGGAACTGCCGCATGAAGAACACACCGAAGGCGGCGACCAGTGAGGGCAGGATGACGGCCTGCAGGTGGCCGAACCAGCCGACCTTGGTGATGATCTGGTAGAGCGGGATCACGCTGAGCTGCGGCGGGATCGTCATGGTGGCGACGACGATCATCAGCAGCGCGTTGCGCCCGCGGAAGCGCAGCTTGGCGAAGGCGAAGCCGGCCAGGGTGGCGAACAGCACGGTGCTGATGGCGACGCAGCCGGCCACCACGGTGGAGTTGATCAGGGCCGTGGTCATGTCGACCTCGTCCCACACCACCTTGATGTTCTCCACCAGGTGGCTGCCGGGCAGCAGGGGGGTCGGCGGCTGGGTGATGTCGGTGTCGGTGTGCGAGGCGGCGACGACCGTCCAGTAGAGCGGGAAGAGCGAGATCGCCGCGGCGATGATCAGCAGGATGTACGCGATGGGTCCCGCGTGCTGCTGCTTGCCCGCGCCGCCTGCCTTCACGCGCCGGCGGCGGGCCGGCGCAGCCGAGGAGTGCCGCGGTCCCGCGGTCTTGGCGGCCTGAGTGAGTTGCGCCATGGTCAGGCCCCCAGCTTCCGTCGGTTGGAGCGTGCGATCAGCAGGTTGACGGCGCCGATGAGCAGCAGGATGAGCAGCATCACCCAGGCCACGGCGGAGGCCTGGCCGAGTTCGCCGACGTTCCAGCCCTTGTCGTACATGTAGAGGCTGAGCGTCTGGTACTGGTGGTCGGTGCCGCCCGTGACGCCGACGCCGCCGCCGAACATCAGCGGCTCACCGAACAGCTGGGTCGCGCCGATCGTGGACACGATGATCGTGAACAGGATCGTCGGCCGGATCGACGGGATGGTGACGTTGACGAACTGCCGCCAGCGCGAGGCGCCGTCCAGCGCCGCGGCCTCGTAGAGGTCGGCCGGCACGGCCTGCATCGCGGCCAGGTAGATCAGCGCGTTGTAGCCGGTCCAGCGCCAGGTCACGATGGTCGAGATGGCTATCTGCGCGGGCCACTTGGACGATTCCCAGTCGACGTGGCCGAACCCGAGGTGGCCGAACAGCTGGTTGATCATCCCGTAGTCGGGGTTGAACATCTGGATGAAGACCAGGGTGGCGGCGGCCACCGAGGTCGCGTACGGCGCCAGCACCGCGACCCGGAAGAAGCCCCGGCCGCGCAGCTTGTAGTTGAGCAGGTGTGCGAGGCCCAGCGCCATCAGCAACTGCGGCACCGTGGAGAGCACGCCGAGCGTGAAGGTGTTGCGCAGCGCCTTCCAGAAGAACTCGTTGTCCCACAGGCCGGTGTAGTTGTCGAAGCCGACCCACTTGGCGTGGGAGCCCAGCTCGACCTGGTGCAGCGACAGCCACCCGGTGTAGATCAGCGGGAAGAGGCCGAAGGCGGCGAAGAGGATGAAGAAGGGCGCGACGTAGGCGTACGGGGAGGCCTTGGTGTCGAACCGGTAGAGCCGGGTGCGCCAGCCGGGAGGGCGGCTGCCGCGCTGGTCGGACGTGCTGGGGGCGGGCCGGGACGACGGCGGGCTGCCGTCGGACGTCGCCCTGACGGAGGTGGCCACGAGTGGCGTCCTTCCCGTAGGGGTGCGGGCGGTGGACCGGGGGAGGGGGGGAGGGTTGGTTCACAAGTTGTAGGGGCCTGGGTCCGGTGCGTTCACTTCTCGCAGCGGACCCTGAAACGGGCCGCCCGGCAGGTGGGAGACACTGCCGGGCGGCCCCGCCTGGGTACTACTCGACGACGGTGTCCTTGATCTGCTTCACCGCGTTCGACCACGCCTTGTCCTTCGACGTGCCGCGCTTCTCCATGTCGAGGATGCCGTTCTTGGTGATGATGTCCTTCACGTTGCCGTCCCACGGGCCGATGGGCGCCGGGGTGATGTTCTTGGCGGCGGTCGCGAAGATCTTGCCCATCGGGGTGTCAGGGAAGTACGGGTTGACCAGGTTCTGCACGGCCGGGTCGTCCAGGGCCTTGGTCGAGGACGGGATGTTCCCGAACTTCTGGAAGACCTTGATCTCCTGGGCCGCCGAGGTCAGCCACTGGGCCAGCTCGGTGGCCTCCTTGACGTGCTTGCCGGACTTCGGCACGGCCAGGAACGAACCGCCCCAGTTGCCGACCTGCGGGGGCGCCGCGACGTCCCACTTGCCCTTGCCCGCGTCACCGGAGTTGGTGGCCACCAGGCCGACCATCCAGCTCGGGCAGGTGACGGTGGCGAACTTGTTGGTCTTGAACGCCGCCGCCCACGCGTTGGCCGGGTCCAGCTGCTGGTAGCCGGCCGTCAGGCCCTCCTGCACGGCCTCGGTGGCGATGTTCCACGCCGTCTGCACGCCCGCGCTGGTGTCGTAGATCAGCTTGCCGCTCGCGTCCGAGTACTGCGTCGGCTGGCTGGCGAGCACCGCGTTGAACAGACCGCTGCCGGAGTCGGAGAACTTCATGCCCTTGGGCGCGGTCTTGCTGGCCGCGAACTGCTTGCCCAGGTCGATGAACTTCTGCCAGTCGCCGTTCCAGTTGGCCGCGAGGGTGTCGCGGTCGGTCGGCAGGCCGGCCTTCTGGAAGGCGTCCTTGTTGTAGCAGATCGCGGTCGGACCCGCGTCCGTGCCCACACCGATGACCTTGCCGTCGGAGGTGGTGGCCTGCTTCTCCTTGTACGGCAGCCAGTCGTCGGCGTTGAAGCCGGCGACCGTCTTGAAGTCCACGAACTTCGACGCGAGGTTCGGCTGGATGGCCAGGCCGATGTAGCCCACCTCGATGGCCTGGATGTCGTCCAGACCGCTGTTCTGCGTCAGGTGGAGCTTCAGCGAGTTCCAGTACTGCTGGCCGTCGGAGACGGCGTCCTCAACGATCGTGATGTTGGGGTGCAGCTTGTGGTACTCGGCGTAGAGGGCTGCGCCCGTCTTGTCGTCGTAGCCGAACGAGCCGAAGTCGCCGACGTGCAGGGTGATCTTCTCGGTGGACGACGAGCCGCTGGAGGTGCTCTTCGGGTCGTCCTTCTTGTCGCTGCTGCAGCCGGTGATCAGGGTCGCGCAGGCTGCGAGACCCGCGACCGCGATGACGGCGGCCTTGCGGGTTCTGCCGGAAGTGCGCATTCCACTCTCCTTGTCAGGGTGGGTCAGCGTGCGGGTGGTGCGTGGGTCCCCGGGGGCGTACGAACGGATGGCGCTGTGGGAGCGCTCCCACGTAGGCTTTCCGGAACATTCACGCCTAGGAGGGGTCAGTGTCAAGATGTGAAGTCCATTTCGTTGCCGGAACGTGTCCGGAGCTGACTCTTGATTACTTCTTGAACGGAAGCTCCTGCCTGGGGCTTGTAGTGTGGGAGCGCTCTCAAGAACCGCTCCTGCTGGGAAGGACCGGGCGCTAAGGTGGCGCGAAATGAGTACTGGAGGCGGCAGTGGCCATGAACGGGCGGCACAGCGGACGTCCCACCCTTGAGGAGGTGGCGCTGCGCGCCGGAGTCGGGCGGGGAACGGTCTCCCGGGTGATCAACGGATCACCCCGGGTGAGCGACCGTGCGAAGGCCGCCGTCGAGGCCGCCATCGCCGAACTGGGGTACGTCCCCAACCGGGCGGCCCGGGCGCTCGCGGGCAACCGCACGGACGCCATCGCGCTGGTCATCCCGGAACCGGAGACCCGGCTGTTCGCCGAGCCGTACTTCTCCGACATCATCCGCGGCATCGGCGCGGAGCTGGCAGACACCGACATGCAGCTGCTGCTCACGCTGATCCGCACCCCCAAGGAGCGGGCGCGCTTCGCGCAGTACCTGGCCGCCCACCGGGTCGACGGGGTGCTGCTGGTGTCGGTGCACGAGGACGACCCGCTGCCGGACCTGCTGGAGCAGCTGGAGATGCCGGCGGTGCTCAACGGCCGGCGCAGCGACCTGGAGTCGGTCTCCTACGTCGACGCCGACAACGTCGGCGGGGCGCGGGCCGCGGTCGCGCATCTGATCGCCCGCGGGCGGCGCCAGGTCGCCACCATCACCGGGCCGCCCGACATGTACGTGGCGCGCAGCCGGCTCGACGGCTACCGGCAGGCCGTGGAGGCCGCCGCGGGCGGCCTGGACGCCGGCTTCGACACCGCGCTGGTGGCCCGCGGCGACTTCACCGAGGAGGGCGGCAGGCGGGCCATGCGCGAGCTGCTGGTGCGCCGCCCGGGCATCGACGCGGTCTTCGCCGCCTCCGACGTGATGGCCGCGGGCGCCAGGGCGGTGCTGCGCGAGAGCGGCCGCCGGGTGCCCGACGACGTCGCGCTGGTCGGCTTCGAGGACTCGGCCATCGCCCGGCACATGGACCCGGCGCTGACCAGCGTGCGGCAGCCCACCGAGGAGATGGGCCGCACCATGGCCCGCGTGCTGCTGGAGGAGATCGCGGAACGCGAGTCGGTGCGCCGCCACGTGGTGCTGGCGACGGAACTGGTCCAGCGGGACTCGGTCTAGGGCCGGTCTGGCCGCGCCGCGCCCGGAGCCGGATGCGGTCGCGCCGCCCGCTGGGAGCGCTCCCGTGCCCGGCGGGCGGACGTCCGAACGCCCGCGCCCGGGGAACCGGGGTGCGGGCGCCGGGCGTTGCAGGGGCATGCGGAACTCCCGGACCGGCCTGCTGACATACGCCGCCGTCGTCATCGCCTCCCCCGTCCTGCTGGTCGCCGGCGAGCCCCTCGCACAGGCCGCTCTGCGCCGCGCACGCGCCCGGGCGACCCCGATGCCCGGCGGGGGCTTCGTCACCCGCCACAGCGGCCCTCGCGGCCTCCTGGACGCCCATACGTTCTTCTTCAACCCCCTCGCCATCGCCCTGACCGCCCCCAGCCGCTGGGTCGGCGACCGGCTGCGCCGCTGAGGCCGCCGCCGGGAGCCGGGGAGGGCGTGGGGAGGGCCGCCGGAAAAGCACACCGCCGGGGGCGGGAGCCGGTGCGCGTGGGGCGCGTACCGGGTCCGCCTCCGGCGGTGCTGTGGGGGGATGTGGGGGGATTCCGGGGAAGCTCGGGGAAGCGCCGGCGCTCAGAAGCCGACGGCGACCTCCATCCACTGGGGGTTCTGCTGCGAGGCGTAGGCGGCCTGGCCGGCGACGTCGTCGTACGGGAAGCCGTAGGCGAGGTGGTTGATGCCGTGGTCGTGCCAGTACTTGGCGTACCAGTTGGCCGGGTCGCCGCCGTAGAACTTGCTCGGGTCCTGCTGCTGGTCGGTGGGCAGGGTCGCGGTGTGCCGGTTGAGCGCCGCGCACTCGGCGGCGTCGGCGGCCAAGGAGCCGGCGCAGCCGAAGATGTTCGAGGTGGGCTCGTTCACGCCGACCGACTGGGCGTATGCCGTGTAGTAGTCGGCGTTGACGCCGCCCGCACGGAAGCTCGGGTCGCTGCCCGGGGCGATGATCCGGTAGGGCGCCTGGGTCTGCGCGAGCACCTTGAACTGCTGCGGCACCGCGTTCTGGAAGGACTGGAAGACCTGGTCGCGGCTCATCGTGAACAGGTCCTGGCTGTCACCGAGCTGGATGTCCTCACCGCTGTGCGAGTGCAGCCGGATCGCCAGCGGCAGCGCCCAGGCGTCCACCCGGGTGGTGTTGCCGTTGAAGACGGTCGCGCCGATGGTGAACTCGATGAAGTCGTTGTACTGGCTGTTGGGCGAGCCGACGTAGAAGTACATGCGGCCCGAGGAGTTGGCCGGCATGTCGAAGTACGGCTGCTCGGCGATGGAGTGCACCTGGCCGTTGAAGCTCCAGTAGACCTGGCTGTCCGGGTAGGCGCCGTTGGTCCTGTTGAGGATCTTCAGCTCCATCACGTTGTGCGCGGCCGGGATGTCGTCGGTGGTGCCCCAGAAGGAGTCGGGCGGGTTGGTGGTGCCGCCGGTCGTCCCGCCCGTGGTGGTGCCGCCGCCGGCGGTGTGCACCTGGAACTCCCACAGCGAGTCGCCGTAGGCGGTCGCGCGGGCGGTGGCGTAGACGCGGATGTAGCGGCCGGTGCCGTTCACGTCCAGGTTCTGTACGCCGCCGGTGCCGGTGGTGGTGGAGTAGACGGTGGTCCAGGTGCCGCCCGGGTTGTCGGTGACCTGGATCTGGAAGGCGGTCGCGTAGGCGGCCTCCCAGTTCAGGCCGACGCCGCAGACCTGCTGCGAGGAGCCGAGGTCGACCTGCAGCCACTGCGGGTCGCCGAAGGCGCTGGACCAGCGGGTGCCGGTGTTGCCGTCGACGGCGGCGGATGCGGGGGTGCCGGCGTTCTCGGTGGACGAGGCGGTGGCCGTCTTGCCCTGTGCGGTGTTCGCGGTGCCGCACGCGGCGGGGGAGGTCGAGCCGCCGGCGCCGTAGACCTGGAACTCCCACAGCGAGTAGCCCCACTGGGTGGCCCGTACCGTCCCGTTGACCCGCACGTAGCGGCCGGAACCGTTTACGGCCAGGTTCTGCACGCCGCCGGTGCCGGTGGTCGTGGAGTAGACGGTGGACCAGGTGGTGCCGTTGTCCGAGGTCTGGATCGTGAAGGCCTTGGCGTAGGCCGTCTCCCAGTTGAGCGTCACCTGGCTGATGGCCTGGCTGCTGCCGAGGTCGACCTGGATCCACTGGGGGTCGGCGGCGGCGCTGGACCAGCGGGTGCCGGTGTTGCCGTCGACGGCCGCGGATGCGGGGGTTCCGGCGTTCTCGGTGGAGGACGCGGTGGCCGGCTTGCCCTGCGAGAGCAGGGTGCCCGCGGCGCGCGCCGGGGACTGCGAGGTCACCACGAGGACGAGCCCCGCGAGCAGGGCGAGCAATGCGGTTAGGACCAGATACGGCTGGCGTCCGCGGTGGCGCCCTGGCCGTCGGCGCACCAGCAGGGAAGTGCTGCCTGACATGTGTTCTCCTCAACCGGGTGGGGGTCCGTGACGGAGGCCGCCAGAGCGCGGTGAGAGCGCTCTCTTGGCGAGGTGATGTTTACAAGGCGCGTACTTCCGCGTCAATAAGTTGTTCAATAATGGCCAGTTGAGACTTCGAGCGACTACGAGACTCGAACGGACCTGCACCCGCCCGCCGTGCGCTCAGCCCCTGCTCAGACGCCAGATCACGAAGGAGGGGCGGGCCCGTGCACGCCATCCATGCACGGGACCGCCCCCGTTCTCGGGGTGCCGCCGGGTCAGCCAAGCGACGCCAGGTGGTTCTTCAGGCCGAGGCCGTAGTTCGTCGCGGTGCCGTCGTAGGAGGAGATCAGCGAAGGCCCGGAGGAGCAGTCCCAGGTGTTCCAGGTCCACCCCAGGTAGGACAGCTGGTGGCTGTCCAGCCAGCTCATGAAGCTGTCGGTGAAGGAGTGGGCGCAGGTGTTCTCGCCGATCTCACCGGCCACCAGCGGCACCTTCGCCGCGACCGGCGCCAGCTGGGAGTCCCAGCAGGAGCTGTTGGCGCATGAGTTGAAGTTGTATACGTGAACGGCCGCCGCCAGGTTGCCCGTCGGGTCGGTCGGCTCGTGCGCCGGCCACCCGGTCAGGTCGTTGGAGTAGGCCAGGCCGCCCATCAGGACGACGTTCTGCGCACCGGTTCCGCGCACCGCGTCCAGCATGTCCTGCATACCCGCCACCTGGTAGCCGATGCCCGGGCAGGTGCCGCCGTCCCGCCAGCAGGACCAGGCCTGGTCGCTGGTGGAGGTGGCGCGGTCCGGGTACGGCTCGTTGAACAGGTCGAAGACGATCGAGGTGTTCGACTTGAAGGTGTTCGCCACGCTGGTCCAGAACGGGATCGCGTACTGCGCGTCCGGCATCGGCTTCTGGCAGGTCGCGTTGACGTCCGTGCAGCCCGCGGAGTTGCCGGTGTAGGTGCCGTGCGACCAGTGCAGTTCGACGATCGGCGTGATGCCGTGCGCGACCAGCCGGTCGACCCAGCCGGTGATCGCCGCGATGTAGTTGGCCCCGCCGTCGGCGGAGGGAACGTAGCTCAGGCCTTCCCAGCAGTCCTCGTTGAGCGGGACGCGGACCGCGGTGACGCCCTTCCAGCTCTTGATCGCGTCGATGGCCGCGTCGTCGACCGGGCCGTCGAAGATCCCCTTGCCCTGCGCGCAGGCGAACTCCGTGCCCGAACGGTTCACACCGTGCAGGACCACCTGCTTGCCGGTGGAGTCGACCAGCTTGTTTCCGGCCACGTGCAGCTTGGGCGGCGCGGAGTCGCCGGTGGGCGGCGTGGTCGGCGGCGTCGTCGGCGGGACGGTCGGCGTCGGTGTGGTGGGCGGGGTCACCGGGGTGCTCGGCGGAGTCTCGGTCGGCTCGCCGACCTGCGCGCAGGCGGCGCCGTTGAGGGTGAAGCCGATCGGGATCGCGTTCTTGCCCGACCAGCTGCCGAGGAAGCCGGCGCTGACGGTGCCGCCGGTCGCGATGGCCCCGTTGTACGACATCGAGGTGGCGTGCACGGTCGTACCCGACTGCGCCCAGGTGGCGTTCCAGCCCTGGGTGACCTTCTGGCCGTTGGCGAAACTGAAGCTCAGGTCCCAACTGGTCGTCGGTGCACCGGTGTTGGTGATGACAACGTTGCCCTGAAAGCCCGCGTCCCACTGGTTGGTGACGGTGTAGAGGACCGAGCAGGTCGGCGCGGCCCCGGCCGCGGCGCTGCTCAGCGCGGGGAGCAGCGCCGCGGCAGCGGCCGCCGTGGTGACGGCGGCGATGGTGACCGCCACGGTGCGCGTGGGTCGTCGCATGTGCGACTCCTCGTGTGGTGGGGGGATCGAGAAATCGAGTGAACGAGAAGAGTGGACGCGCTCCCACTGGTCCGCCGCAGACCTTAGCGCCAAGTCCGGTCCGACGGTAGAGGGGCTGTCGCGCCCGCGGGCGGGCTCCATCGACTTCTGCAGACGAGGCCCCGTCAGCAGGCGGTTCTGATTCACCTCTTGACAGTTCTTCGTCAACGCCTTGATGGTGGGAGCGCTCCCACTGGTTCACAGCTGAATCGCAGGACCCATCCCCCCACAAGAACCGCGAGGAGGACCTCTCGCATGCCCAGAGGAAGACCGTTCGCAAAGCGGACCAGGCGACTGCTGACGGCGCTGGCCGCCGCACTCGCGCTGCCGCTCGGCCTGACCGTGGCCACCGGCGGCGGCGTCGCGCACGCGGCCGGACTGCAGTGCAGCGTCGACTACTCGACCAATGACTGGGGTTCCGGTTTCACCGCGAACGCCAAGATCACCAACCTCGGCACGGCCGCGATCGACGGCTGGACGCTGACGTACTCCTACACCGGCAACCAGACGCTGCAGAGCGGCTGGAACGGCACCTGGTCGCAGTCGGGCAAGGCCGTCACTGTCAAGTCGTTGGACTGGAACAAGACAATCGCGCCCAACGCGAACGTCACGTCGAGTGCCAACTTCAACTACAGCGGCACCAACACCGCACCGACCAGTTTCAGCGTGAACGGCACGGTCTGCGGGGGTGCCCACCAGCCTCCGCTGCCGGTGCTCACCAGCCCGTCGGCGGGTGCGACCTTCAGCGCGGGCGCCACCATCCCGCTGGCCGCGACCGCGGTCGCCGCGGACTCGGCGACCATCACCAAGGTGGAGTTCTACAGCGACACCACGCTGCTGGCCACCGACACCACCTCGCCGTACTCCTTCGACTGGAGCGCGGTCCCGGCGGGTGACTACTCGGTCTACGCCAAGGCGTACGACAGCCTCGGCGCGTCCGCAGAGTCCACCCCGGTGGGCGTGCACGTCGCGACCGGCCCGGCGATCGTCGCCTCGCCGACCACCGTGTCCGTGCAGCAGGGCAAGACCGGCACCTTCGGTGTGAAGCTCTCCAGCGCTCCGTCGTCGAACGTGACGGTCGCCGTGGCGCGCACCGCGGGCAACACCTCGCTGAGCGTGCAGTCCGGTTCGAGCCTGACCTTCACCCCGTCGAACTGGTCGACCGCGCAGACCGTGACGGTCGCCGCGGCGTCCACCGGCTCGGGCTCCGCGACCTTCTCGGCCACCGCGACCGGCTACAGCACCGCGGCTGTCACGGTGAACGAGATCAGCGCGACCGGCGGCGACTACGCGGCCCGGTTCCTGTCGCTGTACGGGAAGATCACCGACCCGTCCAGCGGCTACTTCTCGCCCGAGGGCATCCCGTACCACTCGGTCGAGACGCTGATCGTCGAGGCGCCGGACTACGGTCACGAGACCACGTCCGAGGCGTACTCGTACATGATCTGGCTGCAGGCCATGTACGGCCAGGTCAGCGGCGACTGGAGCAAGTTCAACGCGTCGTGGGCGACCATGGAGAAGTACATGATCCCCACGCACGCCGACCAGCCGACGAACAGCTTCTACAACCCCAGTTCGCCGGCCACCTACGCCCCCGAGCACCCGCTGCCCTCCGACTACCCGTCGCAGCTCGACAGCAGTGTGAAGTCCGGCGTGGACCCGATCGCGGGCGAGCTGAAGTCGGCCTACGGCACGGACGACATCTACGGCATGCACTGGCTCGAAGACGTGGACAACATCTACGGCTACGGTGACACGCCCGGTGGCGGCTGCGAGCTCGGCCCGACGGCCGACGGCCCCTCGTACATCAACACCTTCCAGCGCGGTGAGCAGGAGTCGGTGTGGGAGACCGTGCCGCAGCCGACCTGCGACGCGTTCAAGTACGGCGGCAAGAACGGCTACCTGGACCTGTTCACGGGTGACTCCGCCTACTCGCAGCAGTGGAAGTACACCGACGCCCCCGACGCCGACGCCCGCGCGATCCAGGCCGCCTACTGGGCCGACCAGTGGGCCACCGCACAGGGCAAGAAGTCGGACGTCGCGGCGACCGTCGCCAAGGCCGGCAAGATGGGCGACTACCTGCGGTACTCGTTCTTCGACAAGTACTTCAAGAAGATCGGCAACTGCACCAGCCCGACCGCGTGCCCGGCCGGCACCGGCAAGGACAGCGAGCACTACCTGCTGTCCTGGTACTACGCCTGGGGCGGCTCGTCCGGCTCCGGCGGCGGCTGGGCCTGGCGTATCGGTGACGGCGCCTCGCACTTCGGCTACCAGAACCCGCTGGCGGCCTACGCGCTGACCACCGACACGGCCATGGCGCCCAAGTCGGCGACCGGCAAGCAGGACTGGACCACCAGCCTCGGCCGGCAGCTGGAGTTCTACCAGTGGCTGCAGTCCTCCGAGGGCGCCATCGCCGGTGGTGCCACCAACAGCTGGGGCGGCGCCTACGGCCAGCCCCCGGCCGGCACGCCCACCTTCTACGGGATGGCGTACGACTGGGAGCCCGTCTACCACGACCCGCCGTCGAACCAGTGGTTCGGCATGCAGGCCTGGTCGATGGAGCGCGTCGCGGAGTACTACCAGCAGACCGGTGACGCCAAGGCCAAGGCCATCCTCGACAAGTGGGTCGCCTGGGCGATCTCCGAGACCACCATCAACGCGGACGGCACCTTCAAGATCCCGTCCGACCTCCAGTGGACCGGTGCGCCGGCCACCTGGAACCCGACCAGCCCGGCCCAGAACACCGGGCTGCACGTGACGGTCTCGGCCTACGGCAACGACCTGGGTGTCGCGGCGGCCTACGCCAAGACGCTGTCCTACTACGCCGCCAAGTCCGGCAACACGGCGGCGAAGACCACCGCCAAGGCGCTGCTCGACGGCATGTGGGGCAACTACCAGGACCCGCTGGGCATCGCCACCCCGGAGACCAGGACCGACTTCAACCGGTTCGACGACCCGGTGTACGTGCCGTCCACATTCTCCGGCACGATGCCCAACGGCGACAAGATCAACTCCAGCTCGACCTTCATCGAGCTGCGGTCCTTCTACAAGAACGACCCCAACTGGTCCAAGGTGCAGGCCTACCTCGACGGTGGGAACGCGCCGAGCTTCACCTACCACCGCTTCTGGGCGCAGGCCGACATCGCGATGGCGATGGGAGCCTACGGTCTGCTCTTCGGCGAGTGATGAGGTGATCCGCACCACCGGCGGGAGCCGGGGCGGGGGATGACCCGGGTTTCCTGACAGTCACCCGGCCCGCCCCGTGCCCCCGCCGGACCCGGGCCGCGGCCCCGCACCCTCCAGGCACTCGGAGGGCGCGGGGCCGCGGTATGCGTGCTGCGGGCCTGCCTTTACGCAGGCCGTCCGCCTCTTCGCGCTGGCCTCAGTGGGGGATGGCCTCGATGATCTCCGCCGCGCCCTGCCGCAGCAGTTCCGCGCAGGCGCGTGCGCCCAGCGCCGCCGGGTCCTCGCCGGGCTCCCCGCGAAGGCGGGCCTCCACGAAGGCCGAGCCGTCGGGCGTGAAGACCATGCCGCGAAGAGACAGCAGCCCGTCCTGCCCGGTCGCGCAGTAGCCCGCGACAGGGCTGTTGCAGTGGCCGCGCAGGCCCTCCAGCATCGCCCGCTCGGCCGTCACCTCGGCCATCGTCCGCTCGTGGTTGAGCCGCCCCAGCAGCTCCGCCACCGGCCCGTCGTCCTCGCGGCACTCCAGGGCCAGCACCCCGGCGCCGACGGCCGGCAGCAGCTCGTCCACCGAGAAGACCTGGCGGCCCCGGTGCGAGAGCCCGAGCCGTTCGAGCCCCGAGGCGGCCAGGACCGCCGCGTCCGCCGCGGTGTCGCTCTCCCGGGTGCCGTCGAGCTTGTCGATCCGGGTGCCGACCGCGCCGCGGACCCGTACCACCGCCAGGTCCGGCCGCACCCGCTGCAGCTGCGCCCTGCGCCGTACGGCCGAGGTGGCCACGGCTGCGCCCACCGGGAGGTCGTCGAGGGTCTGCAGGTCCGAGCCCTGCGGGAAGACCAGGACGTCCCGCACGTCGTCCCTGGCCAGGACCGCGGCGAAGACCAGCCCCTGCGGCAGGGGAATGTCCCCCGGCACGTCCTTCATGCAGTGCACCGCCATGTCCACGGAGCCGCCCTGGACCATGGCGTCGATCTGCTTGACGAACAGTCCCTTGCCGCCGACCTGCGCGAGGTCCCCGTGCCACCGGTCGGCCTGCGTGGTGACCGGCACCAACTCCACCCGTATCCCCGGCTGCTCCTTGCGCAGCAGCCCGGCCACCATGGTGGCCTGCGCCATCGCCATCGGGGAGCTGCGGGTGCCGATCCGCAGGGTCCGGTCGGCCGGGAAGTCGCTCATCTGCCAGCAGTCCTCTCGTCACAGCGAAAAGGCCCCGCCCCTGGTTTCCCGGGGGCGGGGCCTCTTCCACGAGGGTGAGTGACGGGACTCGAACCCGCGGCATCCTGGACCACAACCAGGTGCTCTACCAGCTGAGCTACACCCACCATGAGCGGCGCTTTCCCGGCTGATCATGCTGCTGGGGTGGCGCCGCCTCGAAAAGTGTACAGGGTGGCGGGGGGTGGTCGCGCCCTCGATTACCGCACGACGTGGCGGGCCGCGATCGTGCGGGCCGTGTCCGTGTCGGGGCCGGGCTGCGGCACGAAGACCGCCTCCCGGTAGTAGCGCAGCTCGGCGATCGACTCGCGGATGTCGGCCAGCGCCCGGTGGTTGCCGTTCTTCTCCGGGCTGTTGAAGTAGGCCCGCGGATACCAGCGGCGGGCCAGCTCCTTGACCGAGGAGACGTCCACGATCCGGTAGTGCAGGTGCTGCTCCAGGGTCGGCATGTCGCGGGCCAGGAAGCCGCGGTCGGTGGACACCGAGTTGCCGCACAGCGGCGCCTTGCGCGGCTCGGCGACCTGGCCGCGTACGTAGTCGAGCACGATCTGCTCGGCCTCGGCGAGCGCCACCCCGCCGGCCAGCTCCTCCAGCAGGCCGGACGCGGTGTGCATCGCGCGGACCACGTCCGGCATGGTGTCGAGCGCCTCGGCGGGCGGGCGGATCACGATGTCCACCCCGTCGCCGAGCACGTTCAGCTCGGAGTCGGTGACCAGGGCCGCCACCTCGATCAGCGCGTCGTGCGCCAGCGACAGGCCCGTCATCTCACAGTCGATCCACACCATCCGGTCGTTCATGTGTCTCACCCTACGGGGCGATCGCGCGGGCCCGGCAGTGCGGCGCCCAGACCGCGCCCCGCACGCAGCCTGCTGCGCCCCTGGGCGTCCGCGTCGCCGCCCCTGCCGGGCTGCTCGGGCACCCGGGAGGCGAAGGCGTCGCCGTCGGGCTTGCCGGGCGCCGTCAGGATCTGCGAGACCGGCCCGTGCGCGGTGACCGGCACCCCCGTGGTGCGGCGCAGCGCCGCCAGGTCGGCAGGCGCCGGCGGCCGCTCCTGCTCGTCCTGCGGCCTGCGGGCGCGGTAGGCCGCCCGGTAGGACGCGGGGGAGGAGCCGAGCTGCCGCCGGAAGTGGCCGCGCAGCGCCACCGGGGAGCGGAAGCCGCAGCGGCCCGCGACCTCGTCCACCGAGTAGTCCGACGTCTCCAGCAGCCGCTGTGCCTGCAGCACCCGCTGGGTGATCAGCCACTGCAGCGGTGCGCTGCCGGTCAGCGACCTGAAGCGGCGGTCGAAGGTCCGCCGGCTCATGTACGCGCGCGCGGCCAGCGCCTCGACGTCGAACTGCTCGTGCAGGTGCTCCAGCGCCCAGGCGACGACCTCGGCCAGCGGGTCGGCGCCGATCTCCTCGGGTAAAGACCTGTCCAGGTGCCGCTGCCCGGTCTGCCAGTCGGCCCGCCGCGGCGGTACGACCAGCCGCCGGGCCAGCGCGGCCGCGGCCTCGCCGCCGTGGTCGGTGCGCACCACATGCAGGCACAGGTCGATTCCGGCCGCGGTGCCGGCCGACGTCAGGACGTCGCCGTCGTCCACGAACAGCTCCCTGGGGTCCACGTGGACCGACGGGTAGCGCTTGGCGAGGGTGGGCGCGTACATCCAGTGCGTGGTGGCCGGCCTGCCGTCCAGCAGGCCTGCCGCCGCCAGCACGAAGGCGCCGGTGCACAGGCCGATGATCCTGGCGCCCTCCTCGTGCGCCCTGCGGATCGACTCCAGGGCCTCGGGCGGCGGCGCCTGGGAGATCGAGCGCCAGGTCGGCACGACCACCGTGCCGGCCCGGGAGAGCGCCTCCAGGCCGTAGGGGGCGGTCAGTTCGAGGCCGCCGGTGGTGCGCAGCGGCCCGTCCTCGCCGGCGCAGACCAGCAGCCGGTAGCGGGGGACTCCCGCGTCCTGGCGGTCTATGCCGAAGACGGACAGCGGTATGGAGCTCTCGAAGATCGGGCCACCGCTGAAGAGCAGCACGGCCACCACTTCGGGCCGCCGGCGCGCGGAGAGCTTACGGATGGCGCGAGGTGATGCCGATGCTGCTTGCGACGGGCTCTCCGTCGCCGTACCGGAACCGGACTCCTGGCTCATGGAGCTCAAGCCCCCCTCGAATCGACGCGTCGTCACCTCGGTCCTGCACGTTTCCCCCGCGAGGCCACCCATGATCAAATCTACTGCGTCAGGTGGGGCGTCAGTGACACCTTTGGCACCTGACGCTAAGTCGACAAGACAACGTGGCGTAAAGCATTCGATCACGAAGCGTTTCACTCGTGGCGCCCGGAGGGAAGTACGCCTCCCGTCACTTCGGCCACGCAGTGCGTCATCCGCGACACGCCGCATCGTAGAACCGCAGGTGGCAGAGGTGTTAGCGGGCGGGAATCCGAACGGGGGCGCAGGGCCGAGAAGTTGGCCGAAAAACGCCGTTCAGGAGCTGGATGCGCGTAAAAGGCGCCGGGGGGTGCGCCGGGCGTCCGTACGGTGGTCGCACAATCGTGCGGCCGAAGGGTTCATTCCGGTGGATATCCCGTGGTCGCAGTGGGTATGAGCCGGTTGCGGCGCGCGGCCGCCCGCGGGTGACTCCGATGCGCCCCCGGGATGCTCCGGTGCGCCGCGGCGTGCAGCCGGTTGGCGGGATGGCGTTGCGCTCTCGCCGCCGCTCCGGCATTCTCCTGGGAACTCCGGGTACGCGGCCTGTGAAGCGACCGCCGGATCTGTGCAGGCGGACGTGGCAGCCGTACTCTGGAGGGAGTGGGACGGGAAGTGGCGAACTGGCCCAAAACGGCCGATCCGGCGTCCCGCCCCGCACGCACCGTCCTGTCCGCTGCTCGGCGCGTCAGCGCCGCCCTCGCCGAGAATCCGCATCATGGCCGGTCATGACTTCCCCGAGCCCGCCGATCGCAGGCCGCTCGCCGAATCGGCGGCTCTGCCCGAGCAGGCCCCAGCCCTGAGCCACGCGTGTGACCCGGCGTTCCGGCACGGCGTGGTGGTGGGCTTCGACGGTTCCGTTTCCAGCGAGCGCGCGCTCTCGTACGCCATCGGCATGGCCCGCAGGACGCGTTCCGCGCTGATCATCGTGCATGTCGCCAACCGGCTGCCGGCCACCGTGTGGGCGGGCTGCGAACCGCCGGTCTTCGTCGACGTCCCCGACCACCGCACCGAGGTGCTGGGCCTCGAACTGGCCTGCGCCGACCACCTCGCCGAGATCTCCTGGGTGCTGGTCGAGCGCGGCGGCGACATCTGCCACGAGCTGGAGGAGGTCGGCCGGGAGTACGAGGCCGACGCCATCGTCGTCGGCGGCACGCACGGGCTCGCGGGCCGGATCTTCGGCTCGGTCGCCGGGCGGCTGGCCCGGCGGGCGCAGCGGCCCGTGGTGGTCATCCCGTAGCGGGCCGTTTCTTCTTCGGAAAGTGAAGGGTGGGGGCCGGTCCTGAGACCGGCCCCCACCCTTCGGTGCGGCTGCTCGTCCTCGGCTGCGCCGAGGTGCCCTACTCGACCGTGACGGACTTCGCCAGGTTGCGCGGCTTGTCGATGTCGCGGCCCAGGGCGAGGGCGGTGTGGTAGGCGAAGAGCTGCAGCGGGATGCCCATCAGGATCGGGTCCAGCTCGTCCTCGTTCTTCGGCACCACGATGGTGTGGTCGGCCTTCTCCTGCTCCTGGTGCGCCACCGCCAGGATCCGGCCGCTGCGGGCCTTGATCTCCTCCAGGGCGGCGCGGTTCTTCTCCAGCAGGTCGTCGTCCGGCACGATCGCCACCGTCGGCATCGACGGGTCGATCAGCGCCAGCGGCCCGTGCTTGAGCTCGGAGGCCGGGTAGGCCTCGGCGTGGATGTAGCTGACCTCCTTGAGCTTCAGCGACGCCTCGCGGGCCACCGGGTAGCCGCGCACCCGGCCGATGAAGAGCATCGAGCGGGCGTCGGCGTACGCCTTCGCCAGCTGCTTGATCTCCGGCTCGGTCTTGAGGATCTCCTCGATCTGGGCCGGCAGCTTGCGCAGCCCCTCGATGATCCGCTTGCCGTCGGTGACCGACAGGTCACGCACCCGGCCCAGGTGCAGCGCCAGCAGCGCGAAGGCGACCACGGTGTTGGTGAAGCACTTGGTGGACACCACGCACACTTCGGGGCCCGCGTGCACATAGGTGCCGCCGTCGGCCTCGCGGGCGATGGCGGAGCCCACGACGTTGACCACGCCCAGCACCCTGGCGCCCTTGCGCTTCAGCTCCTGGACGGCCGCCAGCACGTCGTAGGTCTCGCCGGACTGGGACACGGCCACGTAGAGGGTGTCCGGGTCGACCACGGGGTTGCGGTAGCGGAACTCGGACGCGGGCTCCGCGTCCGCGGGGATACGCGCCAGCTCCTCGATCAGGCCCGCGCCGATCTGGCCCGCGTGGTAGCTGGTGCCGCAGCCCAGGATCTTGATCCGCCGCACGCTGCGCGCCTCGCGCGCGTCCAGGTTCAGCCCGCCCAGGTGCACGGTCGCGAAGCGGTCGTCGATCCGCCCGCGCAGCACCCGGTCCACGGCCTCGGCCTGCTCGAAGACCTCCTTGTGCATGTACGTGTCGTGGCCGCCCATGTCGTACGACTCGGCCTCCCACTCCACCGTGGTCGGCGTCGCCGTGGTCTGCGAGCCCTCGGTGGTGTACGTGCGGAAGTCGTCGGCCTTGAGGGTGGCCATCTCGCCGTCCCCGAGGGTCACCACCTGCCGGGTGTGGGCGACCAGCGCGGCCACGTCCGAGGCGACGAACATCTCCTTCTCGCCGATGCCCAGCACCACCGGGGAGCCGTTGCGGGCGACGACGATCCGGCCGGGGAAGTCCTGGTGCAGCACCGCGATGCCGTAGGTGCCCTCGACCGACCGCAGCGCCTCGCTGACCTTCTTCTCCAGCGTCTCGGCGGCGGACCTGGCGATCAGGTGGGCCAGCACCTCGGTGTCGGTCTCCGAGGCGAAGACGACGCCCTCGGCGGACAGCCGGATACGCAGCTCGGAGGCGTTGTCGATGATGCCGTTGTGGACGACGGCGACCTTCTCGTCCGCGTCCAGGTGCGGGTGCGCGTTGAGGTCGCTGGGCGCGCCGTGGGTGGCCCAGCGGGTGTGGGCGATGCCGGTGGTGCCGGCGAAGCGCTTGGGGATACGCGACTCCAGCTCGCGCACCCGGCCCTTGGCCTTGACCGTACGCAGCTCGCCCGACTTGCCGGTGATGACGACGCCGGCCGAGTCGTAACCGCGGTACTCCAGTCGCTGCAGCCCTTCGAGCAGCAGCGGCGCCACGTCACGCTTGCCGATGTATCCGACGATTCCGCACATGTGCCGTCCGTCCCTCTCCGTCGTCCTCTGGCGGCCCGTAGGCCGGGTGTGCCCTGTCCTGCTGTCCTGTCCTGCTGCCCTGCGGCTCTTGTGCTCCTCAGCCGTAGACGATGCGGCGCAGCTGCCGCTGGGAGAGCGCGGCGGGGGCGACCGCCCGGTGCGGCAGCTCCTCGCCGATCCGCTCGAAGATCTCCGCGTTGACCAGGCCCTTCGCCTGGAGCTCGCGGTGTCTGCGGCGGACGTACTCCTCGGTCGTCTCGTCGAAGTACGCCAGGACGTCCAGCACCACCCGGGATGCCTCGCCGCGGTGCAGCGGCGTGGTGCGCACCAGGTGGTCGATCAGGTCTTCGTAGGAGGTCCGGCGTTCGAGCACCCGTTGATACTGGTGTGATGATCTTCGGTTTGCAAGAATCCTGCCCGATTCCGGGCAGGACGACAGGTCAAGAACGGCCAAAGGGGTGACGCCCCGCTCGCGGCGCTGGGCGCTGCGGGCGGGGCGTCGGGCGGTTCGGGTACGGCGGTGGGGGTGCCGGCCTGGGGTGGGCGGGGCCGGCCGGGGTGGGCCGGGGTGGGCCGGGAGCGGTCAGCCGGTGAGCCCCAGCTCGCGGGCGATGAGCATCCGCTGCACCTCGCTCGTGCCCTCGCCGATCTCCAGGATCTTCGCGTCGCGCCACATCCGGGCCACCGGATACTCGTTCATGAAGCCGTAGCCGCCGTGGATCTGGGTGGCCTCGCGGGCGTTGGTCACCGCGATCTCCGAGGAGTACAGCTTCGCCACCGCCGCCTCCTTCTTGAACGGCTCCCCGTGCACCAGCCGGGAGGCGGCGTCCCGCCAGGTCAGCCGGGAGGTGTGCGCCCGCATCTCCATGTCGGCCAGCTTGAACTGGATCGCCTGGTTCGCGCCGATCGGCCGCCCGAAGGCCTCCCGGCTCCTGGCGTACTCCAGCGACTCGTCAACGCAGCCCTGCGCGAGACCGGTGGCCAGCGCCGCGATGGCGATGCGCCCCTCGTCCAGGATGCGCAGGAACTGCGCATAGCCGCGGCCCATCTCGCCCAGCAGGTTCGCCGCGGGCACCCGGCAGTCGGTGAAGGACAGCTCCCGGGTGTCCGAGGCGTTCCACCCGACCTTGCTGTACTTCTTCGACACGGTGAAGCCGGGGGTGCCCGACGGCACCATGATCGACGAGATCAGCGGGCGCCCGTCGTCGGTGCGGCCGGTCACCGCCGTCACCGTGACCAGGCCGGTGATGTCGGTGCCCGAGTTGGTGATGAAGCTCTTGGTCCCGTTGATCACCCACTGGCCCGCGGCCTCGTCCAGCCTGGCCGTGGTGCGGGTGCCGCCCGCGTCGGAACCGCAGTCCGGCTCGGTCAGCCCGAAAGCGCCCAGCATCTCGCCCGAGCACAGGCGCGGCAGCCACTCCCGCTTCTGCTCCTCGGTGCCGAACCTGAACACCGGCATCGCGCCCAGTGACACCCCCGCCTCCAGGGTGATCGCCACCGAGGAGTCCACCCGGGCCAGCTCCTCCAGGGCGATGCACAGCGCGAAGTAGTCGCCGCCCATCCCGCCGTACTCCTCGGGGAAGGGCAGCCCGAACAGGCCCATCCGCCCCATCTCCCGCACGATCTCGTACGGGAACTCCTCCTGCTCGTAGAACCCGCCGATCTTCGGCGCGATCACATCCCGGGCGAACTCCGCCACGGTGGCGCGCAGCGCCTCGTACTCCTCGGACAGACGGTGGTCGATCGGCATGGCTACTGCTCCCGGTGGGTGAGGGCGCGGACGGTACGGGACGGGCTGGGCCGCCCCAACTGCTCCGCCATCCAGACGCTTGTGGCGCTGAGGCGGTGGAGGTCGACCCCGGTGTCGATGCCGAGGCCGCTGAGCATCCACACCAGGTCCTCGGTCGCGAGGTTCCCGGTGGCGCTCTTGGCATACGGGCAGCCGCCGAGCCCGCCGGCCGAGGCGTCCACGACGGTCACACCGCGCTGGAGCGCGGCCAGCGTGTTGGACAGCGCCTGCCCGTAGGTGTCGTGGAAGTGCACGGCCAGGTGCTCCACCGCGATGCCGCCGCCGGCCGCGGCATCGGCCGGGCCGCCGGTCAGCTCGTCCAGCAGCGCCGTGACCTGCCCGGGCGTCGCCACCCCGATGGTGTCGCCCAGGCTCAGCTCGGTGCAGCCCATCGCGTACAGGCGGCGGGCGACCGCCGCGACCTGCCCGATCGGCACCGGCCCCTCCCAGGGGTCGCCGAAGCACATCGACAGATAGCCGCGGACCGTCGCTCCTGCCGCCCTGGCCCGCGCCACCACCGGCTCGAACATCGCCAGCGACTCGTCCACCGTCCGGTTCAAATTCGCCCGCGCGAAGGACTCGGTGGCGCTGCCGAAGACCGCGATCTCCCGCACCCCCAGCTCCAGCGCCCGGTCCAGGCCCCGCTCGTTGGGCACCAGCACCGGCAGCCGTACGGCGGCGCCTCCTGCCCCCTCGCCGATGCCGGCGAGGTCGGCGAGCAGCGGCATCAGCTCGGCGGCGTCCGCGAGTTGGGGCACCCACTCGGGGTGCACGAAGCTGGTCGCCTCGATCGTCGTCAGCCCCGCGTCGGCCAGCCGGTGCACGAACTCCGCCTTCACCGCGGTCGGCACGGTCTGCTTCTCGTTCTGCAGCCCGTCGCGCGCGCCCACCTCGTGGATACGCACCCGCCGCGGCAGCCCGTCCGCCGGCACGGCCGCGGGCAGACCCAGGCCGAGCACCTCGGGCACGTCGGTGCCGCCGGCTGTCCCGGCCGAGGCGGCGGTCGCGGCCCCGGTCTGCGCCCCGGTCCGTGCCGCGGTCATGACGCCTCCCCGGGGGTGCCGCCCGCCGGGTCCTGCATGGCCGCGCCGGGCGGGTCCGCGGGGGTGACCACGGCCAGCACCTGGTCCATCGCCACCGTCGACCCCGCGCTGACGTCGATCTCGGTCACCGTCCCGTCGTGCGGTGCGGTGATCACGTGCTCCATCTTCATCGCCTCCACCACCAGCAGGCTCTGCCCGGCCGTCACGTCGTCGCCCTTGGCGACCTTCACCACCGTGACCGTGCCCGGCATCGGCGCGGTCAGGGCGCCGCCGCCCGCGCCCAGCGCCGCACCCCGCAGGGCCGCGGCCACCGGGTCGTGGGGCTGCACCCACCAGCTCTCGCCGTCCCGGCCCAGCCACTGGCCGGCCCGGAAGAAGGTGTGCACCAGGTCACCGGTGTGCAGCTGCGCCCGCGGCCCGTCCAGGGTGATCCGGGCGGCTATGGCGGGGGCGTCGCCGATCCGCACCTGGCCCTGTCTGACCCGCACCGCGACCGGCTCGTGGCCCGGCACCCGCAGGTGGTGCACCGTCCAGGCCGCCTCGCCGCCGAGCCGCCAGCCGCTGGGCACCGAGAAGGGGTCGGTCCAGCCGCCTGCCCCGGGAGCCGGGGCCAGCGCCTCCTGCCGCAGCAGCGCAGCGGCCGCGTAGACCTCGTCGGGCACGCCGTCCGGCAGCAGCGCGGCGGCCTCCCGCTCGATCAGCCCGGTGTCCAGCTCGCCCGCCTCGACCGCCGGGTGCTCCAGCAGCCTGCGCAGGAAGGCCGTGTTGGTGTCGAGCCCCAGCACCACCGTTCCGGCCAGCGCGGCCCGCAGCCGCCGCAGCGCCGTCGCCCGGTCCGGCCCGTGGGCGATGACCTTGGCCAGCATCGGGTCGTAGGCGATGCCGACGTCGGTGCCTTCCCGCAGCCCCGAGTCGACCCGCACCCCCGGCCGCCCCGCCGGCTCGTGCAGCGCCAGCACCGGCCCCGCCGAGGGCAGGAAGTCCACCCGCCCGTCGGCCGCCCTGGCGGTCTCCGCGCAGATCCGCGCCTCCACGGCGTGCCCGTTCAGCCGCACGTCCTGCTGGCCGAAGTCCAGCCGCTCGCCGGCCGCCACCCGCAGCTGCCAGGCCACCAGGTCGAGTCCGGTGACCAGTTCGGTGACCGGGTGCTCGACCTGCAGCCGGGTGTTCATCTCCATGAAGAAGTACGCCGACGGGTCCGCCCCCGGCACGATGAACTCGACCGTCCCCGCCCCGGTGTAGCCGCAGGACCTGGCCGCCTGGACCGCCGCCTCGCCCATGGCCGCCCTGGTCGCCGGGTCGAGCAGCACCGAGGGCGCCTCCTCGATCAGCTTCTGGTGCCGCCGCTGCAGGGAGCACTCCCGCTCGCCCAGGTGCACCACCTGGCCGTGGGCGTCGGCCAGCACCTGGATCTCGATGTGCCGCGGCCGGTCGATCCACCGCTCGACCAGCAGTGTGTCGTCGCCGAAGGACCCCAGGGCCTCGCGCCGGGCCGCGGCGATCTCCTCGGGCAGCGCCGCCGGGTCCCGCACCAGCCGCATGCCCTTGCCGCCGCCGCCTGCCGACGGCTTGAGCAGCACCGGCAGCCCGATCTCCCGGGCGGCCTCGGCCAGTTCGGCGTCGGACAGCCCGCTGCCGCTGGAGCCGGGCACCACCGGCACACCCGCGGCCCGCACGGTCTGCTTGGCCCGGATCTTGTCGCCCATCAGCTCGATCGCGGCGGCCGGCGGCCCGACGAACACCAGTCCCGCCTCGGAGCAGGCCCTGGCGAAGCCGGCGTTCTCGGCCAGGAAACCGTAGCCCGGGTGGACCGCTCCCGCGCCGGCCGCCACGGCGGCCCGCACCAGGTCGGCGGCCGACAGATAGCTTCCGACCCGCACCGCGGTGTCGGCCTCCCGTACGTGCCGCGCGCCGGCGTCGGCCTCGGTGAAGGCGGCGGCCGAGCGCACGCCCAGCTCGCGCAGGGTGCGGATGATCCGGACGGCGATCTCGCCGCGGTTGGCGACCAGGACGGTGCCGAAGGGGGCGGCCCCCGTGGTGGGTGTACTGCTGGTCATCACGGCCCTCACATCCGGAAGACGCCGTAGCCGGGCGCGGCGGGATCGGCGGTGGGCAGCGGCGCGTTGGCGCAGGCGGTGAGCGCCAGGCCCAGCACGGTGCGGGTCTCCAGCGGGTCGATCACCCCGTCGTCCCACAGCCTGGCGGTGGCGTAGTAGGCGTTGCCCTGGGTCTCGTACTGCTCGCGGACCGGCTGTTTGAAGGCCTCCTCGGCCTCCTCGCTCCACTTCTCGCCGGCCGCCGCGAGCTGGTCGCGCTTGACGGTGGCCAGCACCGAGGCGGCCTGCTCGCCGCCCATCACCGAGATCTTGGCGTTGGGCCACATCCACAGGAAGCGCGGGCTGTAGGCCCGGCCGCACATCGAGTAGTTGCCGGCCCCGTAGGACCCGCCGATCACCACGGTGAGCTTGGGCACCCGGGCGCAGGCCACCGCGGTGACCATCTTGGCGCCGTGCTTGGCGATGCCGCCCGCCTCGTACTGCCGGCCGACCATGAATCCCGAGATGTTCTGCAGGAACAGCAGCGGGATGCCGCGCTGGTCGCACAGCTCGATGAAGTGCGCGCCCTTGAGGGCCGATTCCGCGAAGAGGATGCCGTTGTTCGCCACGATCCCCACCGGGTGGCCCTGCAGGTGGGCGAACCCGGTCACCAGCGTCGTGCCGTACTCCGCCTTGAACTCCGCGAAGCGGCTGCCGTCGACCAGCCGGGCGATGACCTCGCGCACGTCGTAGGGGGTGCGGGAGTCCACCGGCACCGCCCCGTAAAGACCCGCGGGGTCGACCGCCGGCTCCTCGGCCGGCTGCAGCGTCCAGGGCGGGGCGCCGCGGGCGGGCAGGGTCGCCACGATGTCCCGGACGATGCTCAGGGCGTGCGCGTCGTCCTCGGCGAGGTGGTCGGTGACGCCGGAGATCCTGGAGTGCACCTCGCCGCCGCCCAGCTCCTCCGCGGTGACGACCTCGCCGGTGGCGGCCTTCACCAGCGGCGGGCCGCCGAGGAAGATCGTGCCCTGGTTGCGCACGATGACCGCTTCGTCGCTCATCGCCGGGACGTAGGCGCCGCCCGCGGTGCAGGAGCCGAGCACCGCGGCGATCTGCGGGATGCCGCGGGCCGACATGGTGGCCTGGTTGTAGAAGATCCGCCCGAAGTGGTCGCGGTCGGGGAAGACCTCGTCCTGCCGGGGGAGGAAGGCGCCGCCGGAGTCGACGAGGTAGACGCACGGCAGCCGGTTGTCGAGGGCCACCTCCTGGGCACGCAGGTGCTTCTTCACCGTGATCGGGTAGTAGGTGCCGCCCTTGACGGTGGCGTCGTTGGCGACCACGACGACCTCCCGCCCGGCGACCCGGCCGATCCCGGCGATCACCCCCGCGGCCGGCGCCTGCCCGTCGTACATCCCGTCGGCGGCCAGCGGTGCCAGTTCGAGGAAGGGGGAGCCGGGGTCGAGCAGCCCGTCCACCCGGTCCCTGGGCAGCAGCTTCCCGCGTGCGGTGTGGCGGGCTCTGGCCTTCTCACCGCCGCCGAGGCGTGCGGCCGCCAGCTTGTCGCGCAGTTCGGCGCTGAGCGCGGTGTGTGCCTGCGCGTTGACACGAAACGCCTCCGACGCCGGGTCCGCGGCGCTGGACAGGGCGGGTGCTGCCATGGTTCGGCCCCCCGGTGGTGCGAGTGAGGATGTTAGCGAGCGTTAACTGATGACACTACGTTAACGCTCGCTAACCGGATTGTCTAGACTTGATCTCATGAACTCGACGAACACGGCGGTCAGCCGGCGCGACCAGATCCTCAGGGAGGCCGCCCGGCTGTTCGCCGAGCGCGGTTTCCACGGTGTGGGGGTCGACGAGATAGGCGCCGCGGTCGGCATCAGCGGCCCGGGGCTCTACCGGCACTTCGCGGGCAAGGACGCCATGCTCGCCGAGCTGCTGGTGGGGATCAGCGGCCGGCTGCTGACCGCGGGCAAGCGGCGGGTGGCGGAGGCGTCCGGCCCCGAGGCGGCGCTCGACGCGCTGATCCGCGGCCACATCGACTTCGCGATCGACGACCGGCCGCTGATCACCCTGCACGACCGCGAGCTGGACCGGCTGCGCGAGTCCGATCGCAAGCTGGTCCGCCAGCTGCAGCGGCAGTACGTGGAGGAGTGGGTGGCCGTGGTCGGCCGGGTCCACCCCGGCGCCACCGAGCGCGAGGTGCGGGCCGCTGTCCACGGCGTCTTCGGCCTGCTCAACTCGACCCCGCACCTGGGCGCCCAGTCCAGCCTGCCCGGCCGCGCGGAGATGTCGGAGCTGCTGCGCCGCCTGGCCCTCGGCGCCCTGGGCGCCCTGGACAGCGCGGCGGACTGGCGGGTAACTTACTGAGCGCTTGCTTACCAGCAGGGAGCAGCGGTCAGTCACCACTCGCCGACGGGAGGCGCGCTGTGCGTCGTACGGTGTTCAACGAGGACCACGAGGCATTCCGCGAGACGATACGCGCCTTCATCGAGGCCGAGGTCGTCCCCGTCTACGACGAGTGGCTGGCGGCAGGCCAGGTGCCGCGCGACTTCTACCACAAGCTCGGCGAGCTGGGCGTCTTCGGCATCGAAGTGCCCGAGGAGTACGGCGGCGCCGGCGAGGAGAGCTTCAAGTTCCAGGCCGTCCTCAGTGAGGAGTGCGCCCGCGCCGGGGTCACCTTCGGCGGCAGCAGCGTGCACGCCGGACTGTGCCTGCCGTATGTGATGGCCTACGCCACCGACGAGCAGAAGAAGCGCTGGCTGCCCGGGTTCGCCAGCGGCGAGACCATGTTCGCGATCGCCATGACCGAACCCGGCACGGGCTCCGACCTGGCCGGCATGAAGACCACCGCCAAGCTCTCCGCCGACGGCACCCACTACGTGCTCAACGGCGCCAAGACCTTCATCACCGGCGGCGTCCACGCCGACCGCGTCATCGTGTGCGCCCGCACCGCGCCGGCCACGCCCGAGGACCGCAGGGCGGGCATCTCGCTCTTCGTCGTCGACACCGCGTCCGAGGGCTACGCGATCGGCCGCAAGCTGGACAAGCTCGGCCTGAAGGCGTCCGACACCGCCGAGCTGTCCTTCTCCGACGTGAAGGTGCCGCTGGAGGACCTCCTCGGCGAGGAGGGCAAGGGCTTCTCCTACCTCGGCCAGAACCTCCCCCAGGAGCGGCTGGCCATCGCGGTCAGCGCCTATGCGCAGGCCGCGGCCGCGATCCGGTTCGCGCAGGAGTACGTGCAGGAGCGCACCGTCTTCGGCCAGACCGTCGCGTCCTTCCAGAACACCAAGTTCGAACTGGCCGCCTGCAAGGCCGAGGTCGACGCCGCCCAGGCCGTTGTGGACCGGGCGCTGGAGGCCCACGACCTGCGCGAGCTGACCGCCGCCGACGCCGCGTCCGCGAAGCTGTTCTGCACCGAGGTCGCCGCCCGGGTGATCGACCGCTGCCTGCAGCTGCACGGCGGATACGGTTACATGAACGAGTACCCGATCGCGCGCCTGTACGCCGACAACCGCGTCAACCGCATCTACGGCGGCACCAGCGAGGTCATGAAGTCGATCATCGCCAAGTCGATGGGCCTGTGAGCGAACTGAACGAGCCCCTTGAAGCCCTGCTCGCCCTGCTCGACCTGGAGCGGATCGAGCAGGACATCTTCCGCGGGATCAGCCGCACGGCGGTCGTCCCGCGGGTGTTCGGCGGCCAGGTGGCCGCACAGGCGCTGGTCGCGGCCGGCCGCACCGTGCCCGCCGACCGCGGCGCGCACTCGCTGCACGCGTACTTCCTGCGCCCCGGCGACCCCGGCGCGCCGATCGTCTACCAGGTCGACCGGATCCGCGACGGCCGCTCCTTCACCACCCGGCGGGTCGTCGCGATCCAGCACGGCCAGCCGATCTTCCACCTCTCGGCGTCCTTCCAGACCGCCGAGGAGGGCCTTGAGCACCAGGAGCCGATGCCGCAGGCGCCCGACCCGGAGACCCTGCCGGAGGCCGCGGAGCTGCTGCCCGTCCACGCCGACAAGTTCCCCGACCCCCGCGTGATCGACCGGCTGCTCGAAGCCCGCGCCGCCGTCGACCTGCGCTACGTCGAGGACCCGCCGTTCCTGACCGCGGGCACCGCGCGCGAGCCCCGCTCGCAGGTCTGGTTCCGCACCCGCGGCAAGCTCGCCGACGACCCGCTGCTGCACGTGTGCCTGGCCACGTACGTCTCCGACATGACGCTGCTGGACTCGGTGCTGCTCGCCCACGGCCGCGGCGGCTGGGCGGTCGGCGACGTGGTCGGCGCCAGCCTGGACCACGCCATGTGGTTCCACCGGCCCTTCCGCGCCGACGAGTGGCTGCTGTACGACCAGCAGAGCCCGTCCGCGTCCGGCGGCCGGGGCCTGGGCACCGCCCGCATCTACACCCAGGACGGCCGGCTGGCCGTCTCGGTGATCCAGGAGGGCCTGGTCCGCATCCCGCGCACCTGACGGGCGGGTGCCGCCGGGACGACCCGGCCGTGGCACGTCTCCAGGTTCGGCGGCGCGACCCCGCCACCGATCGGGCCGGGACCGGACCGTCAGGGCGGGGAAGGCTGCGTCCCTGACGCCCGCCCGCGCACCTGAGGGGCAGGCGCACCGCGGGGACGACGCGGGGCCGTGCTCCAGGACGGGCAGGCTGCGGCATGGCGCCCGGAATCGCGTTCAGGCCGCCTCGGTCGCCGGGGTGACCGGCAGGGTGGCACGGACCAGGAAGCCGCCGGAGGCGGCAGGCAGCGCGTCGAAGTCGCCGCCGAGCTGCACCGCCCGCTCGCGCAGGCCCGCCAGGCCGTGGCCGCCGGACGGCAGCGCGGCGGGGGCGGCCTGCGAACCCGGGCCGTTGCGCACCTCGACCAGCAGGACGCCGCCGGCCCGCCGGACCAGCACCCGGGTCCGCGCGCCAGGCGCGTGCTTGCGCACATTGGTGAGCGCTTCCTGCACGATGCGGTAGGCCGCGTGCTGCACCTCGGCGGGCGGCGCGTCTCCCGCCTGCCCGTCGGCCAGCCCGGCCAGCTCACCGCGTGTCTGCGGCCCCGCCGCGGCCACCAGCGCCGGAATTCCGGCGAGCCCGGGACCGGCGGCCAGCTCCTGCCCCGAGGTCACCGACAGCCGCAGCAGGCCGACCATGCGGCGCAGCTCGTCCAGCGCGTCCCGGCTCAGCTCGCGCACCGCCCCGGCCGCGGCCCGCGCCCGCGGGCCCTCGGCCGTCACCTCCAGCGCGCCGGACTGCACGGCGATCAGGCTGAGGTGGTGCGCGACCGTGTCGTGCATCTCGCGGGCCAGCCTGGTCCGCTCCCGTACGACCGCCTGGTCGGCCGCCAGTGCGTGCTCCCGCTCCCTGCTGGCCGCCAGTTCGTCCAGCCGCCCGCCCAGCTCGCGCCGGGAGGCGGCCAGCAGCCCCAGCGCGGTCGGTGCGACCGCGAGCAGCGCGGACAGCATCACCGCCAGGATCGTGTCGGACAGGGTCCAGGAGACGGGGTCGCGGAAGGGCCAGGGGACGAAGTTCACCACCGCGGCGACCAGCGCGCAGCCGCCGGTCAGCGCCGCCCGCGCGGTCACCCGCCAGGAGGCGGGCCACCGCGTATGCGCCGGGGAACGGCCCGTGCGTCCCGCGGCGATCTCGTAGAGCGCGCCCATCGGCGAGAACCAGATGTAGCCGAGCGCCAGGGCGGGCAGCGTGGCGGCGAAGGCCGCGAGCGGGAAGCGGTGCCGGACCGGGAGCGCGGCCGTGCCCAGGCAGGCGAAGCCGAGGGCCACCGGGCCGCCGAAGGAGCGGGTGGCCCACACCTCGGTCGCGGACAGGGCGAGCAGCGCGGCGTCGGGGGCCGTGGAGCGGAGCTTCACGGGCGCTCCGGCAGCCGGGCCAGACCCGTCTGGTGGGCGACGACGGCGGCGGCCACCCGGTTGGGGGCGCCGAGTTTGCGCAGCACGGAGCGGACGTGGTCCTTCACCGTGCCCACGGATATCCGCAGCTCGTCGGCTATGGCGGCGTTGGGCTCGCCCGCGGCGAGCAGCCGCAGGACCGAGCGCTCGCGGTCGGTGAGCGTGGCTATGGCGGCGTCCCGCGCACCGGTCACCGCATCCGGCGCGGCATCGGCAGGCCCCTCGCCCAGGTAGCCGTCGACCACCGCACGGCCGACCGTCGGAGTGAAGACCGTGCCGCCGGCCGCCAGGATGCGCACGGCGTCGATCAGCGTGCCGACCGCCGTGTCCTTGAGCAGGAAACCGCTCGCCCCCGCCGCCATCGCGGCCCGCAGATGCGCACTGGTGTCGAACGCCGTGAGCATGGCGACCGCCGGCGGGTCCTGGAGCGCCCGCAGCGCCCGCAGCACGCTCAGCCCGTCGTCAGGCCCCGGCATCACCGCGTCGAGCAGCACCAGGTCCGGGCGGGCCGCGGAGACCGCTGCCAGTGCCTGGTGGCCGTCACAGTCCGCGACGACCCGGATGTCGCCCGAGGATTCGAGGATGCTCCGCAGGGCGGCCCTGACCAGCGCTTCGTCGTCGACGATCGCTACCTGGACCACAGTGCCCCTGCCTTCCTCGGCTTCCTTCACTGATCGTAACGAGGGATCGGGGACACGTCAGGTCCGCGCGGACCCGCGGGGGACCTCAGGCGGGCAGCGGCAGGCCCGCGGCGGCCAGCAGATACGCCGTCATCGGCGCGTAGTGGTGCGGCGGCACATTGTCGTCGAGGGGCACCGTCACCAGGAGGCTGCCCTCGGCCTCGCCGACGAAGAGCGCCGGGTCGTTGCAGTCGGCGAAGCCGACCGTGTCGATGCCGCGGCCGCCCGCGCAGCCCGCCCAGCCGTGGTCGGCGACCACCAGGTCCGGCGGCGCCTGGCCGTCCCGCTCCAGCGCGGCAAGGATCTCCCGCATCGGGTCCGGCGAGTGGGTGTGCACCAGGCCGCCCGCCCGGTGCAGCATGGAGACCGCCCCAAGGTGGCGGATCTCGCCGCCGTCGGCGTAGAGGTGTTCGGCCGGTGTGATCAGGGTGCAGCCCGCCGCCCGCAGCGCGGCGGCCAGCGCATGGTGCACGGCGTACAGCCCGGCGGGGTGCCCGGTCGCCAGCAGCACCCGGGAGCGGTTCTCCACCGCCTTGTGCAGCACGACGGCCATCCGGTCCAGCGCGTCGACCGTCAGTTCGGGGTCGATCGTGTCCTGCCCGCTGCGATGCCCCGCGTCCGGCACCACACCGCAGCGCTCGGCCATCAGCTCCAGCACGTCCGCCCGGTCGGTCCAGCGGCTGCCCAGGTCGAGCCCGAACCAGTAGTAGCGGTTGCCCTCCGCCAGCTCGCGATAGTGGTCGAGGTTGTTCTCCCGGCTGGTGGCGACGTCCCCGGCGATCCGGGTGCGTATCAGGTGGGAGACGAGGGCGCGGCGAGTGGGCGCGGCAGCGGCGGCATCCTTGGGCATGGGGACATTGTCCCGCCCCGGCACGCCCACGTGCGACGTCCCGCGGATCGACGCCGAGGCGTAATAGACACCGCCGATGCGCGGAAACGTACATTTCGGGGACTTCCGGCGGCGGCGTACGGTCGGCCGGAGCCGCACCGCACCCCGGTGAGCCAGGCACGAGCCACGCACAAGCCACGCATCAAGCCACCACGAAAGGCAGCCACCATGAGCAGCGCAGAGCCGCGCGGCCCCGTCGACTCCTCGCGCATCCCGCGCTACGCAGGCCCCGCGACCTTCGCCCGCCTGCCGCGCCTGGACGAGGTCGGCGCCGCCGACGTCGCGGTGGTGGGCGTCCCCTTCGACAGCGGGGTCTCCTACCGGCCGGGCGCCCGCTTCGGGGGCAACGCGATCCGCGAGGCCTCCCGGCTGCTGCGGCCGTACAACCCGGCGCAGGACGCGTCGCCCTTCGCGCTGGCCCAGGTCGCCGACGCCGGCGACATCGCGGTCAACCCGTTCGACATCGGCGAGGCGGTGGAGACGATCCAGGGCGCGGCCGACGACCTGCTCGGCACCGGCGCCCGGCTGATGACGCTCGGCGGCGACCACACCATCGCGCTGCCGCTGCTGCGGGCCGTCGCCCGCAGGCACGGCCCGGTGGCGCTGCTGCACTTCGACGCCCACCTGGACACCTGGGACACCTACTTCGGCGCTGCCTACACCCACGGCACGCCCTTCCGGCGGGCCGTCGAGGAGGGCATCCTCGACACGTCGGCGCTCAGCCACGTCGGCACCCGCGGCCCGTTGTACGGGCGCCAGGACCTCGACGACGACGAGCGGATGGGCTTCGGCATCGTCACCTCAGCCGACGTCATGCGGCGCGGGGTGGACGAGGTCGTCCAGCAGCTCCAGGAGCGCATCGGCGACCGGCCGCTGTACGTCTCGGTCGACATCGACGTCCTCGACCCCGCCCACGCGCCCGGCACCGGCACCCCGGAGGCGGGCGGCCTCACCTCGCGCGAGCTGCTGGAGATCCTGCGCGGCCTGGCCGGCTGCCGGCTGGTCTCCGCCGACGTGGTCGAGGTCGCACCGGCCTACGACCACGCCGAGATCACCTCGGTCGCGGCCTCGCACACCGCCTACGAGCTGACCACGATCATGTCCCGGCAGATCGCCGCCGCCCGCTGACACCGCCGCCGGATCGGGCGCCGGCATCCGTCGGCGCCCGCCGGCACCGAATCACCCGAAGGGATTACGACCAATGTCGCACTCGTGTGCGACCTTGGTCGTTGGTTTGTTGCAGGAGGATGAATCGTGCGGCCGGGCGCGTTGCAGCGTCCGAGCGGGACAGCACCAGGTTCCGGGCAGCGAACGCAGCGAGCACACAGTGACGGACGACCGACGATGGGGTGGGAGGACCGCGTGACGACGGCGAAGCCGGTGACGGCGGCGAGGGACGGCGGCCAGGAGCAGGGGTGGCTCCGACGGCTGACGGCGTACTGCTGGCGGTACAGAAGCGCCGTGCTGCTCTCGCTGGGCGCCTCGCTGGCCGGCATGGCGGTCACCGCACTGGTGCCGCTGGTCCCCAAGCTGATCATCGACGACGTGATCGTCAAGCACGACAAGCCGCTCGCCCCCTGGGCCGTCGCGCTGATCATCGCCGCGGTCGTGGTCTACGCGCTCACGTACATGCGCCGCTACTACGGCGGCCGACTCGCCCTCGACGTGCAGCACGACCTGCGCCAGGAGATGTTCCGCACGATCATGCGGCTCGACGGCCGCCGCCAGGACGAGCTGAGCACCGGGCAGGTCGTCGGCCGCGCCACCAGCGACCTGCAGCTGATCCAGGGGCTGCTGTTCATGCTGCCCATGGTCATCGGCAACCTGCTGCTGTTCGTGCTCTCGCTCGTGGTCATGCTGGTGCTCTCGCCGCTGCTCACCCTCGTCGCCCTGGCCGTGGCGCCGGCCCTGTGGTTCATCGCCGACCGCTCCCGCAAACGGCTCTTCCCCGCCACCTGGTACGCCCAGGGGCAGGCCGCCGCCGTCGCCGGGATCGTCGACGGCTCGGTCACCGGCGTCCGGGTCGTCAAGGGCTTCGGCCAGGAGCAGCAGGAGATGGGCAAGCTGGCCGCGGTCAGCCGCCGGCTCTTCGCCGGGCGGCTGCGCACGGTCCGGCTCAGCGCCCGCTACACCCCCGCCCTCCAGGCGGTGCCCTCGCTCGGGCAGATCGGGATGCTGGCGCTCGGCGGCTGGATGGCGGCCCGCGGGCAGATCACGCTGGGCACCTTCGTCGCCTTCTCCACCTACCTGGCCCAGCTGACAGGCCCGGTGCGGATGCTCACCATCGTGCTGACCGTCGGCCAGCAGGCCAGGGCCGGCGTGGAGCGGGTCTTCGAGCTGATCGACACCGAGCCGACGCTGGAGGAGGGCAGCAAGGAGCTGCCCGCGGACGCCCCCGCCACCGTCGAGTTCGACCACGTCACCTTCGGCTACAGCAAGGACCGCCCGGTCCTCGACGGCTTCGACCTGTCCCTCGCCCCCGGCGAGACGGTCGCCGTCGTCGGCGCCTCGGGCTCGGGCAAGTCCACCGTCTCGCTGCTGCTGCCCCGGCTCTACGACGTCACCGAGGGCGCCGTCCTGGTCGGAGGCACCGACGTCAGGGAGCTGACCTTCGACTCGCTGCGGTCGGTCATCGGCATGGTCCCCGAGGACAGCTTCCTGTTCTCCGACACCGTCCGCGCCAACATCGCCTACGGCCACCCGGACGCGACCGAGGAGCAGATCCTCGCCGCCACCCGCGCCGCCCAGGCGCACGACTTCATCACCGAGCTGCCGGACGGCTACGACACGGTGGTCGGCGAGCAGGGCCTCACCCTGTCCGGCGGCCAGCGGCAGCGCGTCGCACTGGCCCGCGCGATACTCACCGACCCCCGGCTGCTGCTGCTCGACGACGCCACCTCGGCGGTCGACGCCCGGGTCGAGGCGGAGATCTTCGACGCGCTGCGCGAGGTCATGCGCGGCCGTACGACGCTGCTGATCGCCCACCGCCGCTCCACCCTGGCGCTCGCCGACCGCATCGCGGTCCTCGACGCGGGGCGGCTGTCCGACATCGGCACCCACGAGGAGCTGCAGGAGCGCAGCGCCCTCTACCGCGCCCTGCTGACCGACCCGGACGCGCTGGGCGCCGACGTGGTCGAGATCGACCCGGCCGGGGCACTCGCCCGCGCCGCGGAGCCGTCAGCGGCCGACGCGGAGACGGCGGAGGGCGACGTCACCCCCGAGCTGTGGCCGGCCGACCGCCGTCCCGCGGACGACGAAGGGGCCGGCGCCCCGCCGTCGGGCGCCGCCGCGCAGCCTCGCCCGGTGGCCGGACCCGGCGCGATGGCCGGCGCCCTGGCGGGCATGCCCGCCACCCCGGAGCTGCTCGCCAAGGTCGCCGCCCTGCCGCCGGCCGACGACACCCCGCGGGTCGACGAGGAGCAGGCCGCGCAGGCCGACCACGGCTTCGGCCTGCGCAGCCTGCTGCGCGGCTTCCGCACCCCGCTGCTGCTGAGCCTGCTGCTGGTCGCGGTCGACGCGCTCGCCGGGCTGCTGCTGCCGGTGCTCATCCGGCACGGCATCGACGCCGGTGTCCGGCGCCAGGCGCTCGGCGCAGTCTGGGTGGCGTCCCTGCTGGGCCTCGGCCTGGTGCTGGCCCAGTGGGCGGCGGAATGGGGCTCGACCCTGCTCACCGGGCGCACCGGCGAACGGGTCCTCTACACGCTGCGGGTCAAGATCTTCGCGCATCTGCACCGGCTCGGCCTTGACTACTACGAGCGCGAGCTGACCGGCCGCATCATGACCCGCATGACCACCGACGTGGACGCGCTGTCCACGTTCCTGCAGACCGGCCTGGTCACCGCCCTGGTCAGCGTGCTCACCTTCGGCGGCATCCTGGTGGCGCTGCTGGCCATCGACGTCGAACTGGCCCTGCTGGTCTTCGCCACCCTGCCGATCCTGGTGGTGGGCACCTGGGTCTTCCGCCGCAAGTCGGTGCAGGCCTACGAGCTGGCCAGGGAGAAGGTCGCGGTCGTCAACGCCGACCTGCAGGAGCACGTCGCCGGGCTGCGCGTCGTCCAGGCGTTCCGCGGCCAGCGGCGCGGCGCCGAGCGCTTCGCGCAGCGCAGCGACGAATACCGCAGGGCGCGGGTGCGCGGGCAGTTCCTGATCTCGGTGTACTTCCCGTTCGTGCAGCTGCTCTCCAGCGTCGCCGCCGCCCTGGTGCTGATCGTCGGCGCGCACCGGGTGAGCGCGGGCACCCTGACGGCCGGCGCGCTGGTGGCGTATCTGCTCTACATCGACCTGTTCTTCTCGCCCGTGCAGCAGCTCTCGCAGGTCTTCGACGGCTACCAGCAGGCGTCGGTCTCGCTCGGCCGGATCCGCGAGCTGCTGCGGGAGCCGACCACCACCCCGGCGGCCGCGGAACCCCGCGAGGTCGGCCCGCTGCGCGGCGAGATCACCT
Organism: Actinacidiphila bryophytorum; assembly: GCF_016916835.1. Taxonomy (GTDB): domain Bacteria; phylum Actinomycetota; class Actinomycetes; order Streptomycetales; family Streptomycetaceae; genus Actinacidiphila; species Actinacidiphila bryophytorum. The sequence goes on from NZ_JAFFIX010000001.1 coordinate 171,068, forward strand.
TCCGCGACCTGCACTTCCGCTACGGCGGGCCGCAGGCGGACAACCCCGAGGCGCTGAGCGGGATCTCGCTGCGGATCCCCGCAGGCCAGACGGTGGCCTTCGTCGGCGAGACCGGCGCGGGCAAGTCCACGCTGGTGAAGATGGTCGCGCGGTTCTACGACCCGACCGACGGTGCGGTGCTGGTCGACGGCGACGACATCCGCGAACTCGACCTGACCGGCTACCGGCAGCGGCTCGGCGTCGTCCCGCAGGAGCCGTACCTCTTCCCCGGCACCGTGCGCGACGCCATCGCCTACGGCAGGTCGGACGCGACCGACGCCGAGGTGGAGGCCGCCGCCCGGGCGGTGGGCGCGCATGCGATGATCGCCACCCTCGACGGCGGCTACCTGCACCAGGTCGCCGAGCGCGGCAGGAATCTGTCGGCAGGACAGCGGCAGCTGATCGCGCTGGCCCGCGCCGAACTGGTCGACCCCGCGATCCTGCTGCTGGACGAGGCGACGGCCGCGCTGGACCTGGCGACCGAGGGGCTGGTCAACCAGGCCGCCGACCGGCTCGCGACCCGCCGCACGACCCTGGTGGTCGCCCACCGGCTGAGCACCGCCGCACGCGCCGACCGGGTCGTGGTCCTCGACCACGGCAAGGTCGTCGAGGACGGCACGCACGAGGCGCTGCTGGCCCGCGGCGGGCGGTACGCCGAGCTGTGGCGCACCTTCACCGGCGAGGTGCGGGCGGCCGCCTGACCAGCCGTCCGCCCGCATCTGCCGCCCTGTCAGTAGTCGAGGCCGTAGCCGATCGGGTAGAGCGGTGTCGCCGGGTCGTCGGCCCGCGGCACCGCGACCGGCAGCCGGCCGGCCGGTCGCGCCTTGCCGGCGATGACCCGGGCGACGGCGCGCATCGAGACGTCGGTCCAGCCGTAGGTGGCGAGCGAGGCGGACACCTGCGGCAGGTAGGCGATGTCGTAGGGGTTGCGGATCGCGACCGTGACCACCGGGACCGATGTCGCGGCCAGTGCGGTGACCAGGGCGATCTGCGAGGGCGAGGCGGACGTCACGTTGTAGGTGCAGACGACCACCGCGTCCTTGCCCGCGGCTGCCGCCACCGCCTGGGCGATCACCGCCTGCGACGGCGCGGTGCCGGTGGACAGCGCCGTTGCGGGGTGGCCGAGGTCGGTGAGGGCCTTGGCCAGCACACCGGTGGGCGGGCCGCCGGTGCCCGAGGGCGCCGCCGGGTCGGCGCCGACCACCAGCAGGTTGCGGTGCGAGCGGCGGGGCAGCGGCAGCGTCCCGCCGTCGTCGGCCAGCAGGGTGATGCCGCGTTCGGTGATCCGGTCGGCGGTCGCCAGATGCGAGCGTGTGCCGACCACCCGGTCGACCCCGGCGTGGGTGACGAACGGGTTGCGGAAGAGGCCTTTGCGGAACTTCAGTGCGAGGATGCGCTCCAGCGACACCTCGATCCGCTCCTCGGTCAGCTCGCCCGAGGCCACGGCGTCCATGACGCCCTGGTAGGCGACGGGCAGCAGCGGCGGGTTGAGCAACTGGTCGACGCCCGCCTTGAGCGCGAGCACCGGGACCCGGTCGTCGCCGTACTTCTCCCGCACCCCCGCCATGTCGAGCGCGTCGGTGACCACGACGCCGTCGTAGCCGAGCTGTTCGCGCAGCACCCCGGTGAGGATGGGGTACGACAGCGTCGCGGGGTCGCCCGAGTCGTCCAGGGCGGGCACCAGGAGGTGCGCGGTCATGATCGAGTCGATGCCGGCCGCGATCGCCGCGCGGAAGGGCGGGGCGTCGATGGTCTGCCACTGCTCCAGCGAGTGGGTGATGACCGGCAGTGAGAAGTGGCTGTCGGTGCCGGTGTCGCCGTGCCCGGGGAAGTGCTTGGCAGTCGAGGCGATGCCGGCGCTCTGGTAGCCCTTGACCTGGGCGGCGGCCAGCGCGGCGACCGCGGTGGGGTCGGCGCCGAAGGAGCGCACCCCGATCACGGGGTTGGCCGGGTTGATGTTGACGTCGGAGACGGGGGAGTAGTTCTGGTTGACGCCCATGGCGGCCAGCTCGGTGCCGATCACCCGGGCGGCGGTGCGCGCGTCCGAGGTGCTGCCGTCGGCGCCGAGAGCCATGCCGCCGCCGAAGAGCGTGCCGGGCGCGCCGATCCTGGCGACGGCGCCCTGCTCCTGGTCGGTGGAGATCAGCAGCGGTACGGGGGTGCCGTGCGAGAGCGCGGCGCGCTGGATGCCGTTGGACAGGTCGGCGATCTGGTGCGGGTTCTGCGTGTTGTGCGCCCACGCGAAGTAGATGATGCCGCCGACGTGGTAGGTGGCGAGCAGCTCCGCGGCGTTCGCGACGCCGATCTCGGCCTGGTTGGCGGCCACGTCCGCGGGGTCGGGGTCGGTGGCCGAGGCCCCGTAGATCCGCATGACGAAGAGCTGGCCGACCTTCTCCTCCAGGCTCATCCGCTGGATGATCGCGCGGATTCTTCGGCGGTCCGCGCTGCTCAGGGCGGACCCGGAGCCGGCGGCGACGGCGGGCGCCGCGCCGGCCACGGCGACGGAACCGGCGGCGGCTGCGGTGATGACACTGCGGCGGGACGGGTGGTGGTGCAAGACGGACTCCTTCTGGACGGAGGAGAGTGCACACGATGAAAGTAATTTCCAGATGTACACGGATAGCGTGGAAGTTTTCGCCAGTCAATGGCCTGGGCGAACCCTTCGCACGAGCCGCCCTGCGGTATCTGTCCTTCCGCCCGGCCGCCGCTCGGCAGCCGACCGCCCGTCAGCCGAAGACGGGCTGCGCCGGCATGCGCTCCTTCGCCACCCGGAAGACCACCGAGACCCGGAAGGCCATCACGCACTCCGGGGGCGGCTTCGGCTGGCTGACCTGCAACGCGACCCGGTCGCCCGACACGGTGAGCGCCGCGGAGGTGGCCGCGCTGCACCCGGTCGTCGCCGTCCAGCCGACCAGCACCTGCCGCGTGAAGTCGGTGGCCCGCCCCGCCGCCGCGATCTGCGCCTGCGCCTGCGGGTCGCGCGCCGCGAACCGCGCGGCGTACCGGTCGGCCTCGGCCCGGTCGTGCAGCACCTGCTGATCGTCCGTCGGACCCTTCGGTGTGGTGGAGAAGTACACCACCCGGTCACCCGCGGCCCCGCCGCCTGTGCCCGCCGTGCCCGGCCCGGAGCCCGGCGACCCGTCCGGCCCGCCCGTTCCCGACTGGCCCGCGCACCCGGCACCCAGCCCCCCGAGCGCCGCGGCCAGCGCCGTCCCCGCGACCGCCCTGCCCACCGCCGTCATCCGTCCCATGCCCCTGGGACGGACGTCAGCCCGCTCCGGTTCCGTACGCCCGCACGGCGGCACCCGTCCGGGTCGACCCGCCCCCACACCCCGTCAGCCGTCCGCCGGCCAGTGCGCCCGCAGCGTGTCCACCGCCACCCCGATCGACGGCCTGCGGGAGGCACCCGCCCGCCACAGCGCGTACAGCCGCCGCACCGGCGCCGGTTCCAGCCGCAGCACCCGCACCCCCGCGGGTATCTCCCCGCGGCCGAGCCTGGGCACCAGCGCGATCCCGAGGCCGGCCTCCACCAGCGCCACCTGGGTGCGGTACTCACCCACCTGATACGCCATGTCGGGCTCGGTCCCCGCCTCCCGCAGCGTCCTGACCAGCCAGTCGTGGCAGACCGAACCCGGCGGCTGGCAGATCCACCGCTCCCGCGCCACGTCGGAGCGCAGCAGCCCCTCCCGGTCCGCCAGCCGGTGCCCGGCCGGCACCAGTACGTCGCACCGGTCGTCGCCGACGACCGCCCGCTCCACGCCCTCGGGCGCCGGAAGCGGGGCGATGTCCCAGTCGTGCGCCACCGCCAGATCCACCACACCGCGGGCCACCAGGTCGACCGACAGATGCGCGTCCACCTCGACGAGCCGCAGGTCGAGCGACGGGTGCTTGGCCGCCAGCTCCGCCAGGACCGGCGGCAGCAGCCCGCAGGCCGCCGTCGGGAACGCCGCCACCGTCAGCCGCCCCGACGGCCTGCCGCGCTGCTCCTCCAGCGCCACCTCCGCCCGCTCCACGATCGACAGCAACTGCTCCGCCGTGGTGACCAGCAGATGCGCGGCGTCGGTGAGCGCCACCCCGCGGCCCTGCCGCTCCAGCAGCACCGTGTGCGTCTCCCGCTCCAGCTTGGAGATCTGCTGCGACACCGCAGAGGGCGTGTAGCCGAGCGCGGTGGCCGCAGCGCCGATCGAGCCATGGGTGTGCACCGCGTGCAGCGCCTTCAGGCGCCCCAGATCGAGCATCCGCCCCTCCTCCTCGCTCTCCTCGCCCCCGGCAGGCCTGTATGACCGCGGCCGCCCCTGACCCGCGCCGGCCCGGACGACCGCCGCTCGGCCCCCGCGCCGGGTCAGGTCGGCCCGGGTAGAGCCGACCTGGCCAGGTCGGCCTCCCTCAGGCCGACTCCGTCAGCAGCCGCGTCAGGTGGTCCCGTGCCGGCCCCAACAGCGCCGGCAGCTCCGCGGCCTGCGGATACCACCGCTTCTCGTACTCCCAGCACAGCCAGCCGTCCCACTCGGCCCGGCTGAGCACCTCGACGGTCTCCGCCAGCGGCAGCACTCCCGCCCCCAGCGGCAGCGGCGTCGTGTCGGCGGCCGAGGCGATGTCCTTGACCTGGACGTAGCCGAGATAGGGCGCCAGCGCCGGGAAGGTCGCCGACGGCTGCTCGCCGGCCAGCCAGGTGTGCATGACATCCCACAGCCCGCCCGCGGCGACATGCCCCACCCGCCCGAGCACCCGCGCCACGTCCGCGCCGCCGCGGTGCGAGTCGTGGGTCTCCAGCAGCACCCGCACCCCCAGGTCCTCGGCCGCCGGCGCAGCGGCGGCGAGCCGCCGCGCGGCCAGCCCGTCGGCCTCCTCCCGGCCGAGCCCGGCGCCCCCGGGGAAGACCCGCACGAACGGCGCCCCCAGGTCATGGGCGAGCTGCACCGCCGCGCCGATCTCGTCCAGCACCGGCCCGTCGTCACCTGCGGCGGCGACCTTGGCGTAGCCGGCGACCGTCAGGATCTCGACCCCCGCCTTGTGGAACCCCGCCGCCACATCGGCGCGTTCGTCGGCGGACAGCCCGGTGTGCACCGGGCCTTCCGGGCTCGCGCGCAGCTCGACGCCGTGGAAGCCGTTGTCCGCCGCGAGCCGGGCCACCTGCTCGACGGGCAGTTCGGGAACACCGAGGGTGGAGAAGGCGAGTCTCATTCGCCGGACACTAGGCACCCGATCCGACCAGGTCAACCGCGATCCGCCCGGTGCCGCGCCTCGTGCACGCCCCGCCGGCAGGGCTGCCGGCTACAGCGCCAGCCGCCAGTCCTGCCCCACCAGGTCCTTGCCGAAGCTGTGGTGCGGGCGGCTTTCCACCAGCTCGAATCCGGCCCGCTGGTAGATCGACCGGGCGCCGGCGAGGACGTCGTTCGTCCACAGCACGAGATCGCTGTAGTCCGCCGATCGGGCGAAGGATATGACCGTCTCGACCAGTTGCCTGCCTATGCCGTGCCCCCGTGCGGCCGGGTCGACCAGCAGCAGCCGCAGCCGCGCGGTGCCGGGTGCCTCGTCGCGCACGCAGAAGACGCAGCCAGCCCTGAGCCCGTCCAACTCCGCTATCCACACGGCCTCCCGCTCCGGGTCGTGCTCGGCGGCGAAATCGGCGACGATCCGGGCGACCAGCGCCTCGTATTCCTCGTTCCACCCGAACTCCTCGGCGTAGACCGCCGCGTTGCGCTCCACGACCCACCCCAGATCGCCCGGGCGCGGCCCCCGCAGGGTGACCTCGCCGGCGGCAGGGTGGACCGGCCGCCCGTCGCGCAGTATGTCCTGCACGGTCCGCATGGCGGCGGTCAGCCGCGGCCGGTCGCCCGGCGCTATCCGGCCCACGAGCGAACCCACGGCCTCCTGCGACCGCTCCTCGAGCAGGCCCGCGGCCTCCCGCCCGCGTGTGGTCAGCTCTATCCGCTGCCGCCGTGCGTCTTCCTCCGAGGGCCGCCGCGTCACCAGTTGCTTCTGCTCGAACCCGGCGAGCATCCGGCTGAGGTGGCCCGCGTCGATCGACAGCGCCGCCCGCAGGTCGGCCGCGTCGGTGCGGCGGCTGTGCGCGAGCTCGTACAGCACCCGCGCCTCGGTGAGCGTGAAAGGCGTGTGCAGGTGGCGGCTGTAGTCGAGCGCCCCGATGAGGTTGGTGTAGAAGCGGTTGAACTCGCGGATCTCCCTGACGGCCATGGTCCGCCCCCCGTTCTGCCGTTCGTCGAATCTTTGCCTGAGTCAAAGGTAGGCCGACGGCGGCGCCGGAGGGAAGGGGGATTCTCCGGCCTGTGGATAACTTTTCCGCCCACCGTGGGCGTGCGGTTGATCGGGACCGGTGGTGGGCGCGTGGCGAGGAGAGGGCCACGGCATGGCGTTCTCCGGCGCTGCGTTGTACCGTTCGGTACAGTTGCTGTACCGAACGTTCCATTGATGCCGAGGAGCAGCCATGACGTCCACCCCCTCATCCCCTGCCGGCGGCGGCTCCGGGCGTGGCGGCGAGCAGCAGGACGTACTCGTCGAGCTGTACGCCGGGCCTCGCGGGGACCTGCGGGACCTGTTCGAGCTGGCCGAGGACTCGGCGGTGCAGCTGGACGCCTACCTGGACGAGGGTCGGGTCCTGGTGGCGGCCGTGCCGGGCGTCCGGGCGGCGGGGCACCTGCAGCTGGTGGACGCAGACGGTGCCGGCACTTTCGAGCTGAAGAACATGGCCGTACGCGAGGATCTGCAGGGCCGCGGTATCGGCCGGCGGCTCGTCGAGGCGGCCGTGGAACTGCTCACCGGCGAAGCCGCCACGATGCTGCTCGTGGCGACGGCCGCGGCTGATATCGGGAACCTGCGCTTCTACCAGCGGATGGGTTTCCGGATGCGCTCGGTCGAGCGCGACGCCTTCACCCCGGCCACCGGTTATCCCGACCCCGTCGTGATCGACGGCATCGTGTTGCGGGACCGGGTCTGGCTCGACCGGCCCGTCGGGAGCGCGGAGTGACGGGCCGGCCCTCGCCGCCCGGCGGTGCGGCGGCAAAGGAAGCCGCCGGCGCGGCAATGGAGGCCGCCGACGCGGCGCAGGAGGCCGTAGCGGGACCGGCGTACCATCGCGCCATGAAGTCGGTCCCCGCCACCGATCGCGGACGTGCGTCGCTGGAGCGCATTCTGGACACGGCCTGCGAGTTGTTCTACGTGCAGGGCGTAAGGGCCACGGGGCTCGACCAGATCGCCAAGGCGTCCAAGACCGGCAAGGGCCAGATCTACCACTTCTTCACGGGGAAGACCGATCTGGTCCTCGCCGTCGTCGAGCGCCAGACCGAGCACGTGCTGACCGCCCAGCAGCCGTATCTGTCCGCGATGTCGACGGCGGGTGACCTCCTGGGCTGGGCGGACTTCCTGGTCCGGTCCCACGGTGCCGACGACGCCCCGATCCGCTGCCCGCTCGGTGCGCTCGCGGCCGAACTGACCGAGGACGAACCGGCGCTGCGGTCTGCCCTGGCGAACGCGTTCAGCCGATGGCGCGACGCCATCGCCCAAGGACTGGCCGGTCTGGCCCGCGGCGGAGTTCTCCCCGCCGACTCGGACGTGACAGCTCACGCCGAACTGCTCCTGGGCGCATATCAGGGCGGTGTGCTGCTCTCCCGGGTCCAGGGCAACACCGAACCCCTGCGCCTGCTGCTGCAGGGCGCAATTTCGCAGGTGCTCGACCGGAAGGAAGAGCACGGGCTGTCACCCGGACTCGCCTGACGCGTTCCCCGGCCTCCCGTTTCCGCACGGCAGACGGACCACGACGGACGCGGGCCACCCGCCGGCCATGCCGGCGGGTGGCCCGTCTCGCTGGGGCGGTGTCAGCTGGTGAAGACGCCCAGTTGCCGGCCGGGGAGGGTGGTCCAGGCGGTGGAGGGCGGGGTCGGGACGACCGCGTCGATGGTGCCCCCGACCCTGTCGGGAACACTGTTCCGCAGGACGCTGCCCGCCGAGTTCGTGCCGATCATCTGGACAGCCCCGCTGCTGCCGGCCTCGTTGCCGACGGCGATGTGGCGGATGCCGGCCGGGACCTGGCCCCAGTGGGTGAAGTCGGCGTCCGAGAAGGTGTCGGTCAGCTTCATCGCCTCGAACAGCTGGAAGCTGTCGGTCAGGCCGGCGAGGAAGAGCGCCCTGCCCGTGGCCGGGGCGGTGGTGACCGAGATCTCCCGCAGGTGCGCGGGAGCGTGGTTGACCGGCGCCCACTCGCTCCAAGTGCCCGCCGTCGAGGGGTCCGTGGCGTTGGGCTTCAGCTGCTGGCGCTGGAAGAGCACACCGCCGATGCCGAGTCCGAACAGCTCGATGCGGCCCAGGCTGTTCGTGGCGGCCGCGACCTGGCTGATCCAGCCGTTCGTCAGCGCCGCCCAGGGGGTCCAGGTGTCGACTGCCGGCTTGGGGTTGGCCGGAGTCGGGAAGGTGTCGCTGCTGAGGACCTGGGTGCGGGTGAAGACCTGGCCGGAGGCGTTGGAGGCGAACACCTGCAGCGCGCCGTTCTGGTTGCGGGCGACGGACACGCTGACGAAGGCGGAGCTGTCGAACTTCGCCCACGGCGAGAAGCTGGAGTCGGCGCCCGCGACGATCTGGAACCGGTGCCACAACTGGCCGATACGGTCGATGGCGAAGACCTCGACCCGCCCGTCGACGTTCACCCCGGTCGCCATCGACCTGAACTCGTGCAGCGTGTCGAAGCCCGTGAACGGGACGAAGACCGCATTGCCCGGATGCGCGGCCTCAGGGTTCAGATGCGCGCGGAAGGCGTCGCCCGGCCCGTTCGTCCCGACCACGCCCAGCGGCGCGCCCGCCTGGTTGGCGGCGGTCTCGGCGGTCAGCGCCACCGGTGCGCCCTGCAGGGGTTCGGCGTGTAGACGCCGCACGTGGGCGTGAGCCGCTGCACGATCTTCTGGTTCGCCGCGATGATGTCCGCGCGCAGGGTGGTGGTGGACTGGCCGGCCTTCGCGGAGGCCGTCAGGGCGATCGGGCCGATGATGTTCAGGTCGAAGGCGAGTTCGTCCACGGACGCCGGCGACGACACGTTGTTGATCTGGGCCTTGGCCACCTCGACGACATCGACGGCGTCACGTACGAACGCCTTCAGGGCGTCGCCGTCGCCGAGGGTGTCGAAGCTCTCGAACTGCTCGATGACGGTGCCTGCGTGGCCGGTCGTCTCGGCTGCGGCGTCGGCGTCGACCTGGTTCTTGATGTCCGTGGACGACGCCTGGATCAGCGCCTGGATCTGCTGGATCAGGGCGGGGTCGTGCGCGCTGAACACGTACTTGTCGGCCAGGCCGTAGGCCGTCTGGGCGTAGCTGACGAACGGGATGATCTTGCCCAGGACGCCGAGCACCGGCCCGGCCGGGGTGTCCGCCCGGGCCGGCTGCGCGGAGGGCAGCGACGCCATCGTCATCGCGGCCGTCGCGGCCAGGGCCACTGCCGTGGCCCGGGCCTTGAAGCCCCGTGGCGGAGCCCGCAAGGACCCTCCGGGCGGCAACTCGATACCTGCACTCATGCTTCTCCTCGCGCACCACATATGTCAAAGCTCATGATTTCGGACAAGATCCACGAAATCTGCTGTCCACAGGTGATACGTGCCGGGGTTACGCCCCGACGGCTCTCTGGGCGCCGTCGGGGCGTAACCTGGGTGTTCGCGCAGGTCGGAAGGGTGCGGAGGATCAGGCGACAGGGGCGCCGTCGATGTGGAAGGGAACCTGCACCACGTCCGACGCGATGCCGAGGCGCTGGAGGTCGGCGGCGTTGACCACGCCGTCGTGGTTCGCGTCGGGAACGACACCCGGAGCGTCGTCGTAGACACCGTCGTGGTCGAGGTCGTCGACGACCGCCACCGTGAGGACGCTGTCGGTGTCCGTGCCCGCGATGGGGTTGCCCACGATCCAGGTGTCCGAGATCCGGGTCTCGTGCGCCGTGCGGTGCGTCACCCCGGTCAGGTTGAAGAGGTTGGCGAGGTTGGTGCCCGGGCCGGCGAAGGGGGCCTGGGAGGTGACCGTGGAGTCCAGCACCACCAGACCGGGGAGCGACTCGTCCTGGCCGGGTGAGAAAAGGCCGGGGAATGGCGCCGTGTTGTTGTGCGCTCCGGGACCGGTGAGCTGAGGGGCGGTGAAGCCCGTCCGGTGTATCGCCTTGTCGTGGAAGACCAGCTCCAGGTCGACGAACCATCCCTTGCCCTCGGCACCGGTGTTGTCGCGCCGCTCGGGCGACAGCACATGGACGGTGACCGGCTGGGAGCGGTGGCCGCGGTCGGCGGGAGAGGAGGCGTTCGCGCTGGGCAGGGCCGTGACCGTGAAGGCGGCGGCCGCAGCGAGGGCACCTCCGGCGAGCAGCCAGCGCTTGGTGGTTTTCCTGGCCTGATGCATCGAGTACTCCTTCGTCCTTCGCAGATGCGCCCGCCCACCGGTACGAGGGGAGGGCGCGGACCGTTCGACGTTTCAGGAGTGCCGGTGGAAAGGCATGAGTGGGGCGGTGTGGTCTCGACAGGGGATGTGATGAACCACACCGCCTTGCCCGCGTGTTCCTCCGCTGGCAGGAACAGTGTGCGGCCGCGACGGCGCCGGTTTCGCGAGTAATGGGTACTCAATAAGGCTGCGCTCCGCAGCAACCCGTCCATCGTCGTCAACGCCTCATGAACCGGCCGCACCGCCGCAGGCGTAACCTGTCCGGCTATCTTCCTTTACCGAGATCAACCACGCCGGCCAGCGGCTGCTGGTCCACGGCGGGAAACGATCGTGAAGGACGCCTCTCATGAACGACAGCCGGACCTCCCTCTTCTGCGACCTCGACCTGGCCGCCCGGATCGAACGCGCGGAATCACAGTTCATGGCGGAGTGCACTCGCGCCGTCGGCGGCCGCACCGGCGGAAACAGTTTCTCCATCCCCCTCGCCGGTGGTGTCGCCTCCTTCGCCGAGGCCGACTCGCCGTACAACAAGGTCGCCGGTCTCGGCTTCGACGGAGTGCCCACCGCCGCCGAGCTGGACGAGGTGGAGCGGGCCTACGCCGCCTGCGGCGCACCCGTCCAGGTCGAGCTGTCGAACCTCGCCGACCCGGAGACCCTGGACGTCCTCACCGGCCGGGGCTACCGCCTGGTGTCCTTCGAGAACGTCCTCGGCAGGGCGCTGGCCGGGGGTGTCGAGCCGGCGGTGCCGCTCGGGATGGAGGTCCGGCGAACCCGTGAGGAGGAGTTCGAGGACTGGCTGGACGTGGTGGTGCGGGCCACGCTGCACCCCGACACCCAGGGGGTTCCCTGGTACGAGGACTTCCCGCGGCACATTCTGGAGAACGCGGAGCGGGACGGCGCGGCAGCCGGTGTCGTCCACTACAGCGCACTGCGCGACGGGGTCATCCTCGGCGGCGGCGGGCTGCGGGTCGCGGACGGCATCGCGCAGATGGCGGGGGCGGGGACCGCGCCCGAACACCGGCGGCAGGGCGTCCAGACCGCGCTGACCACGGCCCGGCTCGCCGACGCCGCGGCGGCAGGGTGCGACATCGCCGTCGTGACCACGCAGCCGGGCTCCAAGTCCCAGGAGAACGTGCAGCGCCAGGGCTTCGGTGTGCTCTACACCCGCGCGGTCCTGGCCAAGCAGCCCTGACGCCGGCCGCGCGGTCAGCGCGGCCGGTCCACCCTGCGCTCGTCCCAGACGGGCTCGCTGGTCTCCCTGACCGTGCCGTCCGATCCGAACACGAGATAGCGGTCGAAGCTCCTGGCGAACCAGCGGTCGTGCGTGACAGCGACGACCGTTCCCTCGTAGGCCTCCAACCCCTCCTGCAGCGCCTCGGCGGAGTCCAGGTCCAGGTTGTCCGTGGGCTCGTCGAGCAGCAGGGCCGTCGCACCCGACAGCTCCAGGAGCAGGATCTGGAAGCGGGCCTGCTGGCCGCCGGAGAGCCGGTCGAACGGCTGGTCACCCTGGCCGTCCAGTTCGTACCGGCGCAGGACCGACATGGCCCCGCCCCGGTCCTTGGCGTACTCCGACCACAGAACGTCCACCAGGGCGCGGCCCTGCAGTTCCGAGTGGTCGTGGGTCTGGGCGAAGCGGCCGGGCACGACGCGAGCCCCCAACTTCCAGTGACCGGTGTGCGTTACGCCCGTGTCGCCGGTCAGCAGCCGCAGGAAGTGCGACTTCCCCGACCCGTTCGACCCCAGGACGGCAACGCGCTCACCGTAGAAGACCTCCAGCGAGAACGGCTTCATCAAGCCGGTCAGTTCCAGATCCTCGCAGGTCACAGCTCGTACGCCGGTCCGCCCACCGCGCAGCCGCATCCGGATGTCCTGCTCGCGCGGGGGCTCAGGCGGCGGGCCGGCCTCCTCGAACTTGCGCAGCCGCGTCTGCATCGCCCGATACCGCGACGCCATGGCGGGACTGATGGCCGCCTGCTGCCGCAGCCTGGCCACCAGTGCCCTGAGCCGTTCGTGCTCCTCGTCCCAGCGCCGTTTCAGCTCCTCGAAGCGGGAGAACCGCTCCCGTCGCGCACCGTGGAACGTCGCGAAGCCCCCGCCGTGCACCCATGCCGTCGAGCCGGCGGGACCCGGCTCGACGGCGACGATCCGCTGGGCGGTCCTGGCGAGCAACTCCCGGTCGTGTGACACGAAGAGCACGGTCTTACGCGTCTGCTGTATGCGCTCCTCCAGCCACCGCTTGCCGGGGACGTCCAGGTAGTTGTCCGGCTCGTCGAGGAGCAGGACCTCGTCGGGACCGCGCAGCAGTGCTTCGAGGACCAGGCGCTTTTGTTCACCGCCGCTGAGTGTGTCCACCGCACGCAGACGCGCCGAGTCGTAGGGCACACCCAACGCCTCCATCGTGCACATGTCCCAGACGGTCTCGGCCTCGTAGCCCTGCACCTCGGCCCAGTCGCTGAGCGCCTGCGCGTACCGCATCTGCGCCTTGGCGTCGTCGACCGTCATGATGAGGTGCTCGGCTTCGTCGACAGCCCTCGCCGCCTCCTGGATCCGCGCAGGTGCCACCGAGACCAGCAGATCGCGGACCGTTCGGCCGTCACGCACCGAACCGATGAACTGCGGCATCACACCGAGCCCTCCGCTGACCGTGACCGTGCCGGCGTGCGGCCGGAGTTCGCCGGAGATCATCCGCAGCAGCGTCGTCTTGCCCGCGCCGTTGGCACCGACAAGGGCGGACACGGCACCCTCTCCCACACGGAAGGAGATATCCCCGAACAAGGGCCTTCCGTCGGGCAGGTAGTACTCCAGGTGTGCGACCTCGACATGTCCCATGACCAGAATCCTCGGATCGAGAACGGCGAAACGCAAACCTTTTCTCCGGTATCGGATGAGTAGCAATTACTCTTCCCGGCGCGGCTGCTCACTTTTCCGTCAGCGAGCGGTGTGCGGGGCCAGAACCGTAAGGTTTCCGTAGGGTTTCAGTGCCTGCGCGGTGTCCCCCTTCGCGTTTCCGAGAACGTGGTCGAGGAAAGCGAGGGTGGCCCCGGCGGTGGTGTGCAGGCTTCCCGTCCGGCCGAGTCCGCCCACGATCGGGGAGTACGGCGGCAGGTACAGGGGCGCGTCGGTGAAGGTCAGATGGGACGAGCCCGGTATGACGAGGCGGTAGCCGGTCGTGGTGCTGAGCCCGAGCACTTCGGTGATACGGGAGTGGTAGTCGGCGGTGCTGCCGCCGATGGTGTGGATGAGCGCGAGGGCGGGCTGGTGGTAGGGGGCCGGCGCCGGGTCGTGCGGGTAGCCGTCCAGATCGATCACGGCGGCAAACCGGGGATCCTGCCGGGCCGCCTGCAGGGCCGCGCTGCCACCGTAGGAGTGGCCGGTGACCGCGGCGCGGGTGACGTCCAGGCGTCCCGCGAGCGGTCCGGGGACCTGGCCTCGCGTCATCTTGCCCAACTCCGTGAGGACGAAACTGAGGTCGGCGGCCCTGATCGCCGTCGCTGCGGCGGCCGCCTTCGCGCCTTCGGCGGCATCGCTCGTCGAGGCGAGCTTGGATCGGACGACCCGCCCGTCGTCGAGCAGCACGGCCGTGGAGTCGTAGGGATGGTCGAGACCGGCGACGACGTAGCCGTGGCTGGCGAGTTCCTCCGCCCAGGCGGTGTTCTGGGTGCGGACCCCGCCGGCGCCCGGGGAGAACAGCACGACGGGAAAATGCTGGTGGCCGGGAACCGGCGGGACGTCGAGGTAGGCGCGGCTCCGCGCCTGCGGCAGTCCGTCCAGCACGAATCCGGGAACGCCGACGGAGCCGGCCAGGGCGTCGGAGACGGTCCGCGACTCGGCTCGCGTGCGTCCCAGATACGGAGCGCGCCGTGCGTGCGGGGTGTTCCGCGCGGCGGGGTACCAGAGTTGGACCACCACGACGCGATGGTCGCGGGGATCTGCCGTGGCGGTTTCCGGGCGGGACATGTCGGTCCACTGCACGACCGTGGTGCCGACCGGGTAGCGGCCCGACGGGGCGGGGAAGTCGGGCCTGGGCAGTGCCCAGGCCGCGGCGGGACCCGCCGCTATCAGGCCCAGGCACACGGCCGATCCCGGAAGGGCGACCCACCAGCGGGCACGGCGGGCCTGCCGGCCGCTGCGCCTGGGCAGCAGCGGAGCGACCGCGAACGGCAGCGCGAGGAGTCCCCCTGCCAGGACCGGCACCGACTGCCAGCGCATGCCGGCCACGCACAGCACCGCCGAGGGGAGAACGACAAGAGCGGCCCCGGAGAACGCCATCGGCCGGCGGGCGGCCGCAGGGAACCAGCGAGCCAGCGCCAGGACCGCGGCCCCGCACACGAGAAGAATTTCCAAGAAGGACATCTGGAGTCCCGGGAGAATGTCAGTCACAAGGGAAATGCTCCTCGAAATGATGGCCCCCGGTCGTCAGTCCCCGGGATCTTTCGTCCTGCGACTGGGGTATGACAAAGGTCAACTCCCCGCCAACTCGGGGCGGATACGCAGGCGTATCACCGTCCCTCGGGATGTCCGCCGCTGCGGAATCTGTCATGCCTCCGCGGGAGAATGCGGCCCGGGGGCGTAGACCTCGATGTCGCCGAGGCGTTCCCGTACGGGAATGCGGGGGAGGGGCGGCAGTGAACCCGGTGTGCGGTAGCCGGAGGCGGGCTGCGGGGCGCCGGCCAAGGTGAAGGCGGCCCCGTGGCAGGGGCAGACGAGCATGCTGCGTGCGGCGTCGAGGCCGAGCCTGCAGGCCTGGTGGGTACACGTCGCGGACACCGCGCGCAGACGTCCCGAGGACCGGTGGAGGTAGCCCGCCATCGACCCGAGGTCGAAGTCCATGACCGCGCCCTCGGCAAGCTGCGCACTGGTGGCAACCTTGTGCCACGTCCCGTGGACCGGCCGGACCTCCTCCTCGGGCTCTTCGGGCGCCCCCTGCCCCCCGCCGGTGCGGGTCCTGCGGAAGAGCAGCGGTTCGGTGACCAGGCCCGTACTGAAGGCGGCAGCACCGATGAGCCCCGCACGTACGAAACGGCGGCGGCGTGCCGACACCGCCGCAGCCGGCTGCGGGATGAGCACCCGGGACTGCTCGGCGGCGAGCCGCTTGCGCAGGCAGCTGACGAACGCTTCGGTCGGCCGGGCGTGGTCGGCGCGGAAGGCCGCCAGTTCGATGGCCGTGCTGATCTGCGCGACGTCCTCGTCGGACGCGGCGAACGGCTTCGGGCGCTTCCCGTCGGACAAGCGGGTCAGGTAGCGGTCCAGGGCGCTCGTCATCTCGGCCCCCCCTGCCCGGCGTACACATCCATCCCGGCCGCCTTCCGTATGGCGCGGTGCTGCAGGACCTTGGCGTTGGCGACGCTGATGTCCATCTCGGCGGCTGCCTCGCGGATGCTGTAGCCGAGCATGAAACGCAGCACGAGGATGCGCCGGTGGCGTTCCGAGAGCCCCGCCAGGATGTGCGTGGCGTGCTCGCCTGCGCGGCTGGCCGGCTGCGCGGCCGGCGGCTGGGCGTACTCGTCCAGGTCCGCCGCGTCGACGTCGATGACGGTGACCTGCCGGCCCAGGGTGCGCTGCCAGTGACCGGCCAGCACCGTGCGGGCGGTGGCCAGGAGGTAGGCACGGACCTCGCCGACGGTGGCCGTGGTCCGCAACGACTTCAAGGCGGTCACGAACACCTGGGAGGTCAGGTCCTCGGCGTCCGGCCGGTTGCCGACCTTGCCGTACATCAGCCGGTGGATCCTGGCCACGTTGTCCTCGTAGATGGCCTCCCAGCCGGGGTACACCGCGGTCGGCAACTGCACGGGCTGGGTACCGGTGCCGTCCTTCCCCGCGGCCTGCACCGGTACCCCTCCCTCCTCCGGGCGGACCTGGTCCACAGGTCCATCCGGAAACTCCTCGCTTCTCAGCCGCAGCCTTCGCATCCAGGAACCGCCTCGCGTGTTTCTCGTGGGCCGTCGCACCCTGCCTCGCCCAGCCCGCGCGCGAGACGGCGGGAGAGCCGGTGGGACCAGCGGGCCTCGGCCGAACGAGCCGGGCCGGTCACCTGTGAGATAGGCGAGGGGGTTACACGCGGGCATCGGCACGCCGACCCGTCCGGGTAACTAGCCCTGCCATCGATTGTCGGCACCCGGGGCGGCCGCGGCGTGAGCAAAAAGTACTCATGCCGCCGGGCACGGCCGCCAGGACGGGGGCGCCGTGCTGCGGCGATCAGGACGTACTCGAACCCGCCACCGGCCGAGCGCTGTAACCCAGCGCCCTATTCCCAGGGCAGGACCACAGCTTCAGAACGGACCGAGCAGATGAGAGTCAGAAAGCGAGCCGCCGGATTGGCGGCGGCAGCAGCCCTCCTGGCCACTGTCGGCCTGGGCGCCTCCTCGGGCACGGCGCACGCCGACGGGCTCT
Organism: Actinacidiphila bryophytorum; assembly: GCF_016916835.1. Lineage (GTDB taxonomy): Bacteria > Actinomycetota > Actinomycetes > Streptomycetales > Streptomycetaceae > Actinacidiphila > Actinacidiphila bryophytorum. The sequence continues at coordinate 187,915 of NZ_JAFFIX010000001.1, forward strand.
TCCTCCTCAAGGGATGGGGGACCGGCCAGTGCCTGTCCACCAACCGCACCACGCACAGCGTGATCGTGGACAGCTGCTCCAAGGCGGACCGCTGGTTCACCACGGGCACCCTGCACCGTGACGCGGACGGCTTCGGGGAACTCCAGATCGTGAACTTCCCGAACACCAGCATGTGCCTGCAGGCGGCGGACATCGCCAAGCGCGGCGCCAACCGCCTGGCCCCGTGCAATCCGGACGACCTGACCCAGGTCTGGGACAACACCAACCACTACGACGAGCTGAACCAGCTCAAGCTGGGGGTCCCCGGTACCAACCTGTGCCTGGACCGGCCCACCGAGACGCACTTCGACGGTGAGGCCATGCAGCTGTGGACGTGCGCGTCCCCGCACACCGCCGTCTTCGGCGACGACCACCTCGAACAGCGCTTCGCCTTCGTCGAGTAGTCCCCCCGTCAGAATCTGAACGCAACCCAGGGAAGAACCATGAGATTTCGGCGCCGAACGGGTCTCCTCGCGCTGTCCGCCGCCGCAGCCGCCCTCGCCGGCCTGGGCGTGGGCGCAGGCACGGCCCAGGCGGAGACCGGCTTCACCATCAACGGATTCGGCACCGGGCAGTGCCTGGTGAGCGATGCCGGCAACACCTTCGTCCAGGTGACGACGTGCAACAAGCTGGCGCCCAACCAGCAGTGGAAGGTGCTCCCCAACATCGGGAGCGGCCTGATCACCCTGGAGAACATCGGCACCCAGAAGTGCATGGGCGTCGACAACAACCTCAACCGCGCGTCCATCCTGCTGCTCCCCTGCGACCTCGGCAAGGTCGCGCAGGGCTGGCAGAAGATCACCACCTCCCAGACGGGCCTGGTGATGCTCAAGTCCGGTTTCGGCGGCAACAAGTGCCTTGACAGGCCCACCGAGTTCACCCGTGACTTCGAGCCCATGCAGCTGTGGGACTGCTCCGACCCGCACGACAGCATCTTCCACTCGACGCACGACGAACAGCGGATGAAGTTCGGCAGCTAGCGTTCTGAGCCAGGTGTTCCGTACCCACCCGGCACGAAGCACACCCGGCACGAAGCACACCCGGCACGAGAGCCACTCGGCACGAAGCCCGGCAGGGGAGACCGCACCGTCTCCCCTGCCGGGCTTTCACGGCCCAGCCGAGGCCGAGTCGGCCGGCGGGGCGGCCGGCGCGGGCCGCTGCCGCCGCACGAGCAGGGCGAGGACGAGCAGCACGCCGACTCGCAGTGCGACGTCCGCGAGGTTGAAGACGGGCGGATAGGGGGCGACGTGCACCCAGTCGACCACCGCCCCGCGCCCGGCACCGGGAGACCGGGCCAGGCGGTCGATGCCGTTTCCTGCGGCGCCTGCCGTGACAAGACCGAGGGCGAACGCCCGGCCCCGGCTGCGCACGCGGCGCCCCGTGACCAGGAGCACGACGACAGCGGCCAGCGTCAGCGCGGTGATCCAGGGCGTCAGACCACGGCCCATGCCGAAGGCCGCACCGGGATTGCGGCTCACCTCGAAGCCGACGGGACCCGTGGCAAGCGTCGAGCCGTCCCCGAACCGTGCGACCGCCCAGAGCTTTCCGCACTGGTCGACCAGCGCGCCGGACGCGGCGGTGGCGAGGTAGAGGCCCTGGTGGGAGTGCACCCCGCGGCCAGGGGGACGGCGATCACGACGCATGGTGAGTCCTCAGGATGCGAAGAGCAGCAGCAGGCCGCCCAGGGTGAACGCCACCAGGAGCGCGAGCAGGGGGAGTTGGCCCAGCACCGCGTCCCGGCGGGGGAGGACCCGGACCGCGCGTTCGTGGGCCGCCACCGTGGCCAGGACATGGCCGGCGACGACGCCCAGGACCTGGACCACGGCGATGAGGTGCACGGAGACGAGTGCGTAGTCGACATGGCGGCCTGCCGTGCCGAAGAGGTCGGCGCCCGTGCCCAGCGGGTCGGAGGCGAGGATGAAAGCCTGCTGGCCGTTGAACACCAGGAAGGAGAAGTAGTGGGCGATGGCGTAGCCCACCGCTATGGGGACGAGGGAGTGGGCGAACAGCGCCGCGGGACCGGCCGTCCCGGCAGGCGTACCCGCCACGCGGCCGGCCAGTCTCAGGGCGGCGGTGACGGCGAGGGACACGAGGACGACGGTCACGGCAAGGCCCACGGTATTGGCCGTGGCCGGGCCGAGCGGCCCCGACTGGGCTCTGTCGGCCCAGGCGGTGGACGCCGCCGCACCGTCGAAGGCCGTCGAGCCGAAGAGCACCGACACGGTGGCCACCAGGCCGGGGGCCGCCCGGACGCTGTCGAGACCGCTCAGCGGGCGGCGCAGGACGAGCCGGCCGTCGCTGCTCCGGCGGCCGACGACGGCCAGATGGGCGGTGAGCGTGGAGTACACCTCGAAGCCTTCGCACCGGTCGAACCACAGCGATCCGTAGACGGCGGCAGCGGCCAGGTGCACGACGGCGTACGTGCCGAACCACACGATCAGCGTGGTCCTGGCGTCGGGGTCGGGGGTGGCCAGTTCCAGCCAGGTGAAGGCGAGCAGTGACACCCCCGCCGGCCAGTAGCCGACGGCGGCCGGCAGGGTGCGCGCGCCTTGCCGCGGGTCGCGGCCGAGCACGGCGCACACGAGGTGGTGGACGGTCCGCAGCGGACTCATCAGGCGGACCACCGGGCCCAGCAGCAGCGAGGCGGGAACCAGGCCGACCCAGAACAGGACGAAGACCAGGGACCCGGTCGGATTCAGGTCGTCGTCGCGCCCGAACAGGGCGCCGGCCGCGGTGAATCCGGTGAGGAGGAGTCCGAGGACGCGCAGCGCCCACCGTGTCCCGGAGGCGTCGGCGACGGCGGCCGGCCGGCTCGGCAGGGGTACGCCCGCTGTGGCGCCGTCCAGGCGGCTTTCGGGCCTGAGCCACACGAGGACCGCGAAGGAGACGAGTACGGCGAGACCCCCGCCGAACAGCAGGTAGCCGAAGGGGAGGGGAAGGTCGCGCCGACCCCCCACGCCGTGCGCGAGGACGACCGCCGTCTTCATCGGGTCCTCGGCGACTCGCAGCCCGCGTCGTCGGCCGGGGCGCTCACGGCGGTCACGGCGGTCACTCGGCGGGAGTTCCGATGCCGCCGGTGCACGGCGCTCCGGGCTCCGGCGTCTGGGGTCCCTGGCGGTATGCGGAGACGAAGGCGGCCAGCCGAGGGTCGTCCGCCTTCTGCAAGGCAAGCTGCTTGCCCCACGCCGATATGACGATCGGCGAGGGGAGGCCCGGATAAGGGCTGAGGTCGACAAAGGTCGTCTTGCCCGCCGTCGCCTTCAGCGCCGCCAGCTGCGCGGCGGGAAGACCGGGCCGGTAGGTGATCCAGACGGCGCCGTGTTCCATGTCATGGACGGCGTTCTCGTTCGGTACGGGCTTGTCGTAGATACCGCAGTTCAGCCAGATCGGGCTGTGGTCGCCGCCGGCCGGTGGATTCTGCGCGTATTTGACGGTGCCCTGGACATGGTTGCGCGACAGGTGGCCGAAGGACCGCACTCCGTCGATCTTCGCCGTGCTGCCGCCGCCTCCGGCCGCAAGCGCTGCCGCCGTGAGACCCCCGGCTGCGACCAGAGCCGAGGCCGTGATCAGGCCGGACCTGATCAGACGCCTGCGGCGCTCCTGCTGCCGGGCCTGCGCCCGGGCCTGCGCGGCTCGCTCGCGCCGCCGCATCGCCTCGACCTTGTCGACCATCTTCAACAGCCGTTCTCATAGGGAATTCCCGTGGAATTCCTGCCCCCGGCTGAATGGGAGCCTATATGGTCCCGGGGCGGTCGGAGAGGGCGGTGCCGGTGAATGAGTAATGATTGCTCTTCGGGCGCGCGGTGCCTTTTCCTAGGGTGGCGGTCATGGCGATGCGCCGACGGAGTTCCGTCTCCCCGTCGTGCCGCCTCGTCCCAGCGGCCCGTGCCTCCGGCCGCTGCCCGCGGGCGACAGGGAAGCTCGCGGGGTGAGGCGGGACCGGGATTTTCGCGCCCCCGGGATCCGGTCCCGCCCTGAATCAGGACTCCAGTTCCTTCCGCAGTTCCCTGCGGGACGTGACTCCCAGTTTCGCGTAGACATGCTGGAGATGGTTGTTGACGGTCCTCACCGACAGGTGGAGAGTCTCGGCGATCTCCCTGCTCGCGGTTCCTGACGCCGCGAGCAGGGAGATCTGCCGTTCCCGCTCGGTCAGGGCGGCCGGTGTCCGGACGGTGGTGAGCAGTTCGAGGGCGGGAGTCCGCGCGCCCTCGCAGTGGGCCAGCGCCTCCGACGCCTGATGGGCGGCGGCCACGGCCTGGCGGTGCTCTCCGTCGCGGTGCAGCCGGTGGGCGAGTTCGGCCAGGGCCTCCGCGGCGTAGAGGTCGGCCCCCGCGCCGCGGAAGACCTCGGCGGTCCGGGCGAGGAGCTGGACGTCGTCCTTCGCCAGCGCGCGGGTGTAGTCGAGCTGGGCGTTCATGAAGGCGCCCTCGACGGGCACGTCCCAGAAGGGTGCGGCCGCGGCGGCGACACCGAGCCTGCCCATTGCGTGCACCGCCCAGACGGCGTGCAGGTACTGCTCCCGTTCGCGGCTGTCCGCGGCGGCCTGCACGAGCAGGTCCCGGACGCGCTGCCGGTCGTGGTGCACCGAGGCGTGCCAGGCGCGGGCGATGCGGTTGTCGCAGGCCTCGATGGTGTCCTCGACGGGGGGCAGCAGCTGCACGTAGCGGTCCATGGCCTCCGTCCTGCGGAGGACCGCGGCGCAGATGACGGCGTCCGCCTGCGCCCACTGCGTGAACAGGCTCCAGTGGATCTCCCGGGTCACGACCGGGTGGAGGATGTTGAGCGCGGTGCGGACCTTGCCGCGTTCCAGCAGGATGAAACCCAGGGCGACGGCGTTGATGGCGCCGCTCTCGTGGCGGGCCACGTCCCTTTCGTACTTGCTGGTCACGATGCGTTCCGCCGAGGGCAGATCGCCGCTGATCACGTGGGCGTGCGCATGGACGTGCTCCAGGTACTCGGCGTAGAAGGTGTTCTCCCGCTCGGTCGGTGGGGCGGCCAGCAGCCGCAGCATCGGCTGGAAGACCTCGGCGGCTTCGGCGAGGGCGCCCCGGCGCAGCAGGCAGGACGTCGCAAAGGTCGTCGCGTCCTGGGCCACCGCCGGGTCGCTGCTGGTCAGCAGGGGGCGGCTCATCTCAAGGCTGTCGCGGAAGCGTCCCCGGTAGTACAGGACGGTCGCCATGGCCAGCCGGCTGCGCGGATCGCGGCGGCCCTCCAGCAGTTGCTGGGCCTCACGCAGGCGGCCCTGCAGGATGTGGTTGTCGAGCCGCGCCTGCAGCAGGCGGTGGCGGTCCTCTTCGGTGATGACGTCCTCGACCTGCCGCAGGACCAGGTCCGCCTCGTCGTGGCGGGCGAGGTTGATCAGGGCGCGCGCGTAGGCGAGGCCCACGTGAGCGCTCTGCTCCTCGCGCCAGGCGGCCTCGGTCAGGTCGAGCGCTTGGCGGTGGTCGCGGGCGTGCTGGGCCAGCCCGGCAGCCTGGACCAGCAGACCGGGGTCGGCCTTGCCGGTGGCGGCCAGGCTCCAGGTGGCCAGGTGCAGGGTGTCCTCGCGTCGGCGCGCACCGTTTCCGCTGACCCGTTCGCACTGCTCCAGCAGCAGCTCGCGCCGGTGCAGCAGCGGCATGTCCCGGCGCAGCGCCTCACCGTACAGCGGGTGGCTGAGGGTGATGGTGGTGCGGCGTCCCTCCAGGCGCGCCCGGATCAGGCCGTCGGCCTCCAGCGCGCGCAGGGTCCGCGCCGGTCCCGCGTCGGCCGAAGCCAGCGGCTCGCACAGCGCCAGGAGTTCGAGTACGCGGCGGGCGGCCGGCTCCGCGGCTTCCAGGCGCGCGGAGATGAGCTGGAGGAGCCGGGGTGTGCTGGGCAGTACTCCCTCGGTGAGTTCCCAGATGTCCCCGTCGCGGGTGAGTGCTCCCCGCATCCGGGCACCGTGCACGAGTTCGCGCAGGTACAGCGCGTTGCCGCCGGAGACGCGGTGCAGGATGTGGACCGTGCGCCTGCCGACCGGACCGCCCAGCGTCGCCTGGAGGACCTCCTCGACCTCCCCCTGGTCGAAGGGGACGAGGTCGATGCGGTGCAGCGTGTCGCCCAGCGCGAGCGCCGCGACCGACTCGGTGACGGACTTCCCGGCGCGGATGGTCGCGATAAGCCGGATGGCTGACGCGTCGAGCAACTGCTGCAGGAGCCGGGCCGAGGCCGCGTCCAGCAGGTGCAGGTCGTCGACGAACACGACGTGCCGCCGTCCGTCACCGGCGAGGGCGTGGGCCACGGCCTGGTATCCGCGCACGGGATCGGACAGGTCGGTGCCGGGGGGAATCAGGTGCGCTACGGCGCCCAGCGGTACGGCTCCGGCGACCGCGGAGGCCGTCGCCCGGCTGGACCTGAAGCCCTTGCCCACCGCCCTGGCCAGGAACTCTTCGGCCAACCGGGTCTTGCCGACCCCCGCGGGGCCGTAGATCGCCAGCCCTCGGCAGCGGCTTTTCGCCCAGGCTGCCTCGAAGGCGGTCAGTTCGTCGTCCCGGGCCACCAGGGGCGGGGACGTGGTTGTCTGCGCGTTCACGTAGTGTCCCTCGGCGGCCCCGGGATCAGCAGGCCGGCGCTGAGCAACCGAGACTGCCACCGCTCACATGGTAGTGGCATATGCCCGGATCCGGTCGCTTGGACGGAGTACGGGACGCCGTCGAAGGCTGGGCAATACGTGCTCACACCCCTGCGGGGACCGGTACACGGCTCACGGTTCCAGCAGCCGCTGCAGCTCCTGCCGACTGGAAACGCCGAGCTTCTGGTAGACGCGCTGGAGGTGGTTGTCCACGGTGCGCGGCGACAGGAAGAGGTGCGCGGCGATGTCCTTGCTCGTCGTACCGCGCGCGGCCAGGCGGGCGACCTCCCGTTCGCGGACCGTCAGCGACTGCGTCGGTGCGGCGCCGCCGAGCAGCGGCGTCGACAACCCCTGGCACGACGCCCTGACAGCCGCGGCCAGGTGAGCGGCGGACGTCGCCTCCCGTACGCGCCCCGAGTCGTGCAGCGACGACGATGCCGCCGTGTACGCCTCGGCCGCCAGGGCCGCCGCGCCCATCCCGCGCAGGTCGTCGCCCGAGGCGATCAGCGCCTGCGGCTCCTCCGAGGCGAGGGCGTGTACGAAGGTCTGCCGCGCGGTCGCGAGGCGGCCGCCGCACCGGCCGGCGTTCAGGTCGATGGGCGCCAGCACCTCCCGCGCCCCGCCGAGACGTGCGGCCTCGGTGAGGAGCATGGCCTCGCTCGCCAGGTGGTTCGCGACGCGGGCGCGGGCCGCGGCAGCGATGAGGCTGTGCCTCGCGGCGGCGCCCCGACCCTCCGCAGCCGCTGCCCACGCACGGCCCAGGGCCTCCTCCGCGCCGGGCAGCAGCCCGGCGTCAGGGTCGTGCCAGGTGCTGCCCAGCCGGGTGAGCATCGCGCGGGCGGCGGCGACGTCACCGGTGGCGGCCAGGCACGCTGCAGCGCCGCCGAGTGCGATACGCCGGACGCCGCTGTCCTTGGCGGGGCCGGTACCGGACAGCGCCTCGGTGAACCACCGCCTGGCGTCGAGAACGCGCCCGGCGAGCCACTCCAGGCGGCCGAGCAGTACCGCGGTCCAGCGGCGGAAGTCCGGCGGCCCGCCGTCGACGACGCGCTCGAACGCCGCGTGGCCCAGCGCGCGCGCCTCCTCCAGACGCCCGGCCTCGGTGAGTGCCAGAACCGCCGCTCCCCCTTGCAGGCCGGGGTCTGTCCCGTCGGGCGCCGCCTCGCCCGTGCCATCAGCAGCGGCATCGGCACCGCGGCCGTCCGCCCCCTGCCAGGGGCCGAACACCAGGTTGCCGCTCCGCCTCCGGTCGAGGTCCCACACGCCGTCGCGACGGACCAGCTGTCCGCGGTCGAGGGCGCTGAGGACCTGTTCGCGCAAAGCGCGCGCATTGCCCCCGCTCAAGGTGAACAGATGCCGGACGCAGCCCTTGCCGACATGGTGCCCGAGCACGGCTTCCAGGACTTCCTCGACCGAGCTTTCCGTGAAGGACGGCAGTTCCAGCCACGAGACCTCCCCGGCGTGCACCAGGGCGTCGGAAGGCTTGCTCCCGCGCAGACCCGCCCGGGCGGTGGCGACGACGCGCACCAGGCCCGCGTCCAGCAGCTGGCGCAGCAGGATCGCGGAGGCCGGGTCCAGCCAGTGCACGTCGTCCACCACGACGAGCCGCCGGCCGTCGGCGGTCCGCAGGCCGCGGGCCGCGTGCGCGAAGCAGGACACGGGGTCCGCGGGGTCGGCGTCCGGCGGCAGCAGGTGCGCCGTCGCACCGAAGGGGACCGCCGACTTCTCCCTTCGCGCCACGACCCGCTCACCGCGGCAGCCCTGTGCACCGCACAGCGCCAGGTACTCGTCCGCGAGCCGGGACTTGCCCACGCCTTCCGCCCCCGAGACGAGCACCGTGTCCGTGCGCCGGTCCTCGGAGAGTTCTGCCAGCGCCGCCAATTCCCCCGATCTCCCGGCGAACGGCCAGTGGCCGAGGTCGGGCGCGGTCATGCCGAGCGGGATCCTTGAGCGCCCTGGTGCGACGTCCTGCCCGATGTCCAGAGCTGCGGCCGGGTCGAATGGGGGTGTCATTGCTCGCTCCTGTCCACTGCCGCCTTGCCGATCGCGCGGCACGGTCATGAGTAACTACGTGAGCAGTCCGATATGCGTTCAGAGCCCCGCAGCCGTAAAGAAAACCCGATTGGGCACTGATTGCTCACGCCCCTGCGGCGGGGGCGGGGTTTGCTGGAGACATCGCAATTCTCAGACCACTTCCAAGGAAGCGTGGGTGCTCATGAAAATCGCAGCGGACGCCATGTCCCCGCGGTCGCACCCGGAGGCCTCCGAGCGGAGCCTGCTCGACCTGCACCTGGTACACGGGTCGACCGCCGCGTGTACGGCACGTCATGTGCTGCACAGGATTCTCAGCTGCCAGGGCGTGGCCTCTGACGATATCGACGACGCTCTGCTGGTGGTTTCCGAGCTGATCACGAATGCCGTGACGCACGCCCATCCACCGGTCTCGCTGCATGTGCGCCTGTGTCCCGCGGCAAGAACTCTCACGGTGAGTGTCGCGGACGGCGGAGCGTGTCCCGCCGGCGCCGCGACGGCGGGAGCCGCTCACGAACACGGGCGGGGCCGGAAGGTCATCGCGGCCATTGCCGCGGCAATGGGGTCGACGAGCGCGGGGCCGGGAAACGGGAAAGTGCACCACTGGGCGGCCCTGGACCTGAGGTGACCGTACGAGCCTGCGGGCCGCGTGTCATGCCGCCGTTTCCGCCGGGCAGTAGACCTGCACATCGCCCTGGAATTCACGCACCGCGAGCCGGGGCAGGGCCGGCAGCGGACGCGAGGAACGGAAGTTGTGCAGCGGAGCCCCCTGCACCGAGAAGGTGGCGCCGTGGCAAGGGCACACGAGGGTGTCCCTGCCGTCGTTGAGACCGAGGCGGCACGCCTGGTGGGTGCAGACGGACGAGACGGCACGCAGCCGGCCGGACTCGCGGCGCACCACGCCGACCACGGCCCCCAGATCGAAGCTCTGGACGGCGCCGTCGGCCAGTTCGCTGCTGGGCATCACGGTCTTCCACTCACCGGCCGTCGGGACGATGGCGCCTCCGTCCGCCGCGTCGTCGGCCCCGGGGGAGTCCCCGTCCCGGCTGCGGTCCACGAAGACGCCCGCGATGAAGCCCGCAGCCGCGACCGCCGCTGCCTGCAGCATCCGGCGGCGGGGCGCCCGTGCGGGCCGGGACCGGGCGGGGGCGGGGGCAGCGGGCGGTGTCTGCCGCTCGGCGCCGGCCAGCCGTTCGCGCAGCTGGTCGACGAACTCCTCCCGCGGCCGGTCCGCGTCGGGGCGGGCCGCGGCCAGGGCGATGGCCGTCCGCATCATCTGGACGTCCTCGTCGTCGGGCCGGAATGCGCGCGGCCGGCGCTGCCGCACCAGGCTGTCCACGAACCGCATCATGTTGCGCTTCATCCGGCCCTCCCTCCGCCCGTCTCGCCTGAGGTCACACAGCTTGCCGAGGCGGCGGCCCCGACTCTACATCGGCTTTCCGACATGGCACTTCCTCCCGGCATGTGCACGTGGCCGCTGCTCCTCACCAACAGATAGCGGTGCGGGTTACGGTCCTGCCGGCAGTCCTTTCGGCGGCCCGCGCGGCAGCCGGGCAGGCACCCCGCGGGCCGCGCGCACGGCGGCGGCTACCGGTCGTGCATGAGCCGGGCCAGTTCCCTGCGGCCGGCGATGCCGAGCTTCTTGTAGACGCGTTGCAGGTAGTTGTCGACGGTCCGCACCGACAGCGACAGCGACGCCGCGATCTCCTTGCTGGGGGCGCCGGTGGCCGCGATGAGGGCGATCTCCCGCTCCCGCGCGGTCAGGACATGAGCCGCTTTCGTCGTCCGCAGGCCCGGGGTCGCCGCTCCCTGGCACAAGGCCCTCGCCTCGTCCGCCTGCGCGGACGCGAGGTCTGCCTGGCGGCCGTCGCCCGTACGCGCGAAAGCCGCGGCCGCCAGCGCATGCGCCTCGGCGGCGAGCAGGTGCGCCCCCATCCCTGCGAGTTCATGGCCGGTCGCGAGCAGCTCCGCCGGACTGCCGTCCGCCGCGGCGCGGACGAAACGCAGGCGCCCGGCTGCCAGAGCCCCGTCGCAGGAGTCCGCCACCTCCTCCGCCCGCGCCAGAACGGCTTTCGCGCCCCCGAGCCGGGCTGCGTCGGTGAGCAGCAGCGCCTCGGCGTTCAGGTGGCCGGTGCAGCGCGCCGCCGCGGCGGCCTGTGTCAGGACGCTGCATGCCGCGCCGAGATGGCCCTGTACGGCGAGCAGCCAGGCTTCGGCGAGGCGTTCCTCGCGGGTCGAGAACAGCCCCGACGCGGTCGTGGCGCCCTCCTGGAGCCGGGCGAGCGACCGGCGTGCCGAGTCCAGGTCACCGGTGAGCGCGGAGCACGCGGCGCTGCCGCCGAGGGCGAGCCGCCGGGCGCCCAGGTGATCGGCTTCGCGTGCGAGTGCGAGTGCCTCGGAGTACCAGCCGCCGGCGTCGGCGACATGCCCGGCCAGCCATTCGAGCCGGCCCATGTGCACGGCGGCCCACAGGCGCGGACCGGTCATGCCCGCCTGCAGCAGGTCCTCGTGCGCGCGCAGCCCCGCGGCCCGTGCCTCGGCCAGGCGCCCGGCCTCCGTCAACGCCGGGACGAGGGCCAAATGCCGCGTGCCCGGGTGGGAGAACAGCGCGGTGTCCCCGTCCGGCGCGGGACAGGCAGCGTCAGCCGCCATCCGTGCCCATGCCACCGCGTCGCCCGCCCGGCCCAGCACCGAGAGTCCCACTGCCTTCACGGCGGCCGCCCGGATCCACGTGTCGGCCGACGGAAGACCCTCGGGACCGCGCGGGAGATCCTCAAGGGCGCGGACGCCGGCTGCGGGCCGCCGGGCGGCGATCAGCGCCACACCCTTGTTGCATCGCAACTGCGCACGCCGTGCCGGATCGGACGCTTGGTCCAATGCCGCCTTGTTGACGCGCAGGGCGTCGTCGGCGCGGTCCTGCCACAGCAGGTTGGTGACTCTCACGTGGGCGGCCGCGACAGCCTGCCCTTCGTCCGCCACGGCCTGCTGGGCCAGCACCTCCTCGACAGCGCGGAACCGCCCGAGGTGGAAACGGGACTGCGCCAGGCGCAAGCGGCTGTCCGCGGTCCAGTCCGCTGCCGGTATCAGCTCCAGCAGTTCCGCGGTCCGCGCGTAGTCGTGCGCACGGAAGGTGACGGCGGCGGCGCCGTCGAGCAGCGCCGGCTCAGCCGAACCCGTTGCCTCGACCTGGCCGGCGGCCAGCCGCAGCAGGTCGTCCCCGCGGCGGGCACCCAGAGCCAGGACCCGGTCTCCTTCCGCGGCCAGGACGGCCCTGCGGCGCAGCAGCATCGTCTGCGCCCGCAGCACCGCACCGTAGAGGGGGTGTGCCAGGCGGATCGCCGAGCGCCGTCCTTCCCGCCCGGCCGTGACGAGACCCCGCTCCTGCAGCTGCGCGAGCGCCGCCGAGGTGCCTGCCTGCCGGAGTGCAGAGGCGGGCAGCGGCTCGGTCAGGGCCAGCATCTGGAGCATGCCGGCGCCTTCGTGGCCGACGCCGGCCAGGCGCCGTTCGACGAGGTCGGCGAGCCAGGGGGTCCCGGACAGGTCGCGGGTGGTCAGGACCCAGCTGCCGTCCCGCAGGAAGAGGTGGCCGTCGCGCAGCGCGCCCAGCACCAACTCCCGCAGGTAGAGCACGGTGCCGCCGCTGAGGGTGAACAGCCGCCGCACCGCCTCCAGCGTCACATGGCACCCGAGGACGGAGCCGAGCAGGACCCGTACGTCCTTCTCGGCCAGCGGGGCCAGTTCCTGGTGCAGCATGCCGCTGCCGCCCAGCAGGGTGGTGGTCGCCCGTGTGCTGGGAGTCCCTGAGCACAGCGTCGCGATCAGGCGGACGGCTCCGCTGTCCATGAGGCGGCGCAGCAGCACCGCGGACGCGGGGTCCAGCCACTGCACGTCGTCGACGAGCACGGTCCGCCGTGCCCGGCCGGGGCGGGCGCCGGCGCGGAGGACGGATTCCAGCCCGGCTTCGGGGTCGGACCAGTCGACATGGGCGGGAAGCAGGTGCGCGATGGCCGCGAGCGGGACGTCGGCGGCTGCCGCGGTCGCCACCGCGCGGCCGACGGCGCTGCCCTTGCGGGCGGCGCGCGCCAGGTAGGCGTCGGCAAGGCGGGACTTGCCGACCCCGGCGGGTCCGTGCACCAGGACCCCGGCCGTCCGGATGTCGTCGAGTGCCTGCTCGGCGGCGGCGATCTCCTGGTCGCGCCCCACCAGGGGCCAGCGGCGGGACGCACAGTCGGCGCATCCGCCCTGATCCGGCCGTTCCCCCGGCTGCGGCGCAGCGGGCGGCGTCACGGATACGCCTTGTCCCGCTGCCAGGGGCCTTGATGCTCGTGCATCTGTCTCATCCCGACTCGGTGGTGGTGTGCCGGTCCGCACGGGACCGGACAGCCGGCCGGCCGTACGACCGGCGCCTCACAGGCAGATAGCGCCGCCGGTTACACCGGGACGTGGGCGCGGATTTCCCGGCCGGGGCGCGGGCGGGTCGGCAACCGGAATGAGTAGGTATTGCTCACGTATCTCCGCCGCGGTCCCTCCTCCCCTCGGCTCACCGCTGCTCGTGCCCCGAGCGGTTACCCCTCGCGACCGGCTTCGTATGAGTCCGGCGTGGAAACGGAACCGGAAAAGACATGGTGCGTTTTCTTGTGCGACGAGCGGTGAACTACCTCGTTCTCGTCTTTCTCGCCGCGACGATGACCTATTTCATTGCCGCGTCGGCGCTCGAACCGATCGTCAACTACCTGCAGAAGCACCCGCAGCCGCCGACGAGCACCATCCACAACCTGCTCAGGGCGCAGAACCTGGACCCCGACACACCCATCGCCGTCCGCTACTGGCGATGGCTGACCGGCGTCCTGCACGGTGACTTCGGCACCACGTACACCGGGGACTCAGTGCGGGCCGGAACTACTCCCGGCTGGGCTCGCCCGCCCTCGACGCGCAGATGCGCAAGGCCGGTACGGAGATCGACCACAAGGCGTACCTGGACGACATCACGGCGGCCGACTGCTCTGGGAGCTGGCCGTCAACCTGCCGCTCTACCAGCGCCCGGCCATCGAGGGCACCAAGTCCACCCTGGCCAACTACGGTGACTTCGGCTTCCAGGACACCGACTGGACGAAGATCGGCTTCACCGGCTGACCTTCCGTCCACCCGCGACGGCGCTGCGGCCGGGGCCGGCCCCGGTGCGCGGCGCCGCCCGGGCGTACGCGGCGTCGAGGATCGCCGAGGGCCGGCTGCCGTAGCGCAGCACCGCCCCGAGAGCCTGCGCCGCAGGACGGTCGAGGCAGTTGCTGACCAGCCAGGGGCGCGTCAGCTCCAGGGCATGGGCGGCCCATGGCGGCAGGAGGCTGAGCGCCCCGTTGAAAAGAATCCGGACGGCGGCGTTCTCAGCGGGCCCGTCACCGAACCGGCGCAGGAAGCGTGTCGCGGACAGGGCCGCTTCTGTGGGGGCGAGTTCCCTGCGGATCCCGGCGAAGTAGGCGCGGACTTCGCGAACCGATGCGGGTACGTCCTCGGCGCCCAGGCGGCGGGCCACCGTGGCCGCCTCCGCCAGGTACCGGTCCTGCTCGGCGGGCGTGAGGGGGGCGGATCCGAAGACCTGGTAGCCCCTGAGGAAGCTGGTGGCTTCCGCCGTGTGCACCCAGGTCAGCAGGTGCGGGTCGGCTGCGGAGTAGGGCCTGCCGCCGGGCGCGATGCCGGATATGCGCGAGTGCAGTGAGCGGACGCGGGCGATGGCCTCCTCGGCCGCCCGGGTGGATCCGTAACTGGTGACCGAGACGAAGCCCGCCGTGCGGTTGAGCCGGCCGAGCGGATCGCTGCGGAAGTCGGAGTACTGGTCGACCGCCGCCATGGCCAGCGGGTGCAGGCACTGCAGGAGCAGCGCCGCGATCCCGCCGGTCAGCATCCCCGGGGTGTCGCAGTGGACGCGCCACAGCACACTGCGGGGGCCGAACAGGCCCGGGTCCCCTTCCGGTTCCCGGTAGTGCTCGAGGCGGAGGTCCTCGCCGTGGACGGTGGCGTTCAGCCTGGCGCCGATGCGCCGGCGCAGCGACGGGCTGCTGGTGTCGTCGAGAGCAGTGAACAGGTGCGACACCGGCCGGCCTCCATCATCGTGCGGTCACCAGGAGATAGGCCTTCGCGTTACACCGGCGCCTTGCGGCGTTCGCGCCACAGGCGGAAGGCCAGGTGGAGTCCTGACAGGCCGAACAGCACGCCGGTGACGGCCATCCAGCGGGTGCGGAAGACGCCGGCGTCGAGCAGGGTCGCGTAGCGGAGCTGGGCGCCGCTGTCCTGGGAGATCAGGGGCCAGTAGACGAGCAGCAGCATCAGGGAGACGAAGGCCGGCACCCGGATGTGGTTGACCACGGCGATACGGCGGGGCGAGCGCGGGCGGGAGCCGCGTACGGCCCTGTGCAGGAGCCAGTCCGCGCTGCCGTACAGCGGGACCGCCACCAGGTCGTGGACGACCGCGGCGCCGACGGCCCACTCCAGCACGCCCCGCCAGTCGCCGGCCAGCAGCTGGGCCATGGCGTAGCCGCAGAGCGCGAAGGAGGCCAGCAGGGTGGCCAGGTGCCACCACGGTTCGCCGTAGAGGAGGTGGAAGAGCCGCCGCACGACCGGCTTCCTGTCCGGTGATGTCATGTCCGCTCCGGGAAGTCGGTCGCTCCGAAGGTCAGCCGCCCGACCCACTTGGTGTTCATCACCCCGGGCGCGCCGGGGATGATCACGCGGGCCGGGTAGCCGTGGTCAGGGGTGAGATCGGCGCCGTTGACGCGCAGGGCCAGCAGCGTTCTGCCGTCCCGGACCTGGCCCGCGCTCAGTGCCACCGCGCGGAAGGAGCCGGTGAGCTGGATGGACTCGACGAACACGCCAGGGGGGTCGTCCGGGTGCCCGACCAGGGCGGCCAGATCACGCAGCCGCACGCCTTCCCAGTGCTGGTCGCCGGTGGACCAGCCTTCGACGCAGGCGATGGGCAGGGCAGCGCGGGCCTGGGCCATGCGCTGCAGCTCCGCGAGGCCCAGCCGGACGCTGCCGCCGGCGCCGCTGACCGTCAGCTGCCAGTCGGCACCCACGTCCTGCGGCCGGATGTGCGCGCCGGCCGCGGTCTTGTTCACCGGAAAGCCTCCCGGGCCTGTGCCCGGCGACCGGCCGTGGGGTGCGAGCAGCGCCGTGCCGCGCAGGGGGCCGCCGATGCTCTGCCCGGCGGTCACCACCGCGAGCGCCAGCGAACCCAGGCCGACCATGCCGAGCAGGCCGCGCCGGGAGATCGTCGGGTCCGCCGGGCGGGCCGCGACCAGGCCGCCGCTGTCGGGGGGTTCCGGCCGGGTGCGTGACGTCGGGGTGCGCAGCTCGGCGCGGAAGTCGCGGCTGCGCAATGCCCGCACGGCCGTGGGGAGTCTGAGCGCCACATGGGCCAGGACCGCGCCGACGAACACCCACGCACCGTAGAAGTGCAGCGGATAGAACGAGCCGGGGAAGACGTAGTCCAGCTGTACGTTGAGGATGCCGGTCACGAACTCGAAGAAGCCGCCTCCGACCAGGAGCAGCAGCGACAGCCGCTCCAGGGCGTGGCCCACCGAGCGCACCGGCGGCAGCGCGAACAGCTTCGGCACCACGGACCACAGCTTGGCCAGCAGCACCGGCACCAGCACGATCCCCAGCGTGACGTGCACACCCTGGTTGAGGCGGTAAAGCCAGTAGGGATGCGTGGGCCAGGAGAACAGGTAGAAGCCGAGCAGCCCCTTGCCCGGCGTCTTGTCGTTCACGTGCGACAGGTTCGGGTTGTACGCGGCGTACGACAGCAAGCCGGTGACGAACAGCACCGGGATGCCGACCAGCAGGACGGCGCCGAGCACCGACGTGAGCCAGGGGCCGCGCAGCGGGCTGCGCCACAGCTCGTTCGGGCGGGGGAGGGGGACCTTCATGCCCGCCGACCCTAGGGGCGAAAACCGCCCGGGCGACCGGATCGACTCATGACGGAATTGTGACGTCGTCCCGGGGCGCGGGCAGTCCTTGCGGAAGTCTGACGTGCGGGCGAGCGGCCGTGACCGCGGCGCTCCGGGTGCCTAGGGTGCCGCAGGTGAGCCCCTTCTCCGCGAGCCCGCCGAGTCCGCCGAGTCCGCCGAGCCCCGCAGGCAACGCTGCGGCCGCAGGACCCGCGGCCGTGTCCCCGAGCGGCCACCTGCCCCGCCTGCCGGGGCGCACGTCCCGCCGCCGGGACGTGGCGGCAGCCGGCGCGGCACTGCTCCTCTTCGCCGTCCTGGCGGGGATCGGCGCCTGGCTCCAGCGCGACAGCCCCGTGCTCAGGTCCCCCCTCCCGCCCCTGGAGGCGTGGTGGCGTCCGCACACCGGCCCCGGCACGCCCCTGGCCGTGACGGTCGCCGTCCTGGTCGTCGCGTACGGCCCGCCGCTGGCGGTGCGACTTCCCTGGCGCGGGCTGCTGTGGTCGGGGTGGGCCGCCGCGATGGCGTGGACCTGGTCGCTGGCCCTGGTGGACGGCTGGCGTCGCGGCATCGCAGGGCGGCTCGACGAGACCGGCGAGTACCTGACGCAGCTGCACCGCTTCGACGACCTCGGGCCGGCACTGCGGACGTACACCGACCACATCCTGATCGGCTCGCCCCAGAACTGGACCACGCACATCGCCGGCCACCCGCCCGGCGCCGTGCTGACCTTCGTCGGTCTTGACCGGATCGGGCTGGGCGGCGGCACCTGGGCCGCCGCCTTCGTGATGACCGCCGGCACGTCCCTGGTCGTCGCCGTGCTGGTCACGCTGCGCCTTCTGGTCGGCGAGCAGGCGGCCCGCGCCGCGGCGCCCTTCCTGGCCCTGGCGCCAGGCGCGGTCTGGGTCGGAGTGGCCGCCGACGGCTACTTCGCGGCCGTGGCCGCCTGGTCGCTGGCGCTGCTCGCCGTGGCCGCGACACGGCGTTCACCGGTGATGTGCGCGGTCGCCGGGTTCGGCGGCGGGCTGCTGTTCGGCGCCTCCTGCTACCTGTCGTACGGCCTGGTGCTGCTCGCCGTTCCGGCGGCCGCGGTGCTGGTGTGCGCCCGCACCGCCCGCCCGCTGCCGTACGCGCTCGCCGGGGCGGCCGTCGTGCTGGCCGCGTTCACCGCCGCCGGTTTCGACTGGTGGGAGGCGTACGGGCTGCTGCGGACCCGGTACTACCAGGGCTACGGCGGCGTACGCCCGTACAGCTACTGGTTCTTCGGCGACATCGCGACGGCCGTCGCGGCAGCCGGGATCGCCTCGGCCGCGGGGCTGCGCCGAGTGCTGACGGCAGCGCCCGGCCTGCTGCGGACCCGGGCGTGGGAGAGCCGGCCCGCGGTCGCGGCGGTCCTGCTGCCGTGCGGCTTCCTGCTGGCGATGCTCGCCGCGGACCTGACCGGCATGAGCAAGGCGGAGACCGAGCGCATCTGGCTGCCGTTCACCCTGTGGCTGCCCGCCTTCGCCGGTTTCCTCCCCGGCCGCGACCACCGCGGCTGGCTGGCGGTCCAGGCGGTGACCGCACTGCTGCTCAACCACCTGCTCCTGACGGCCTGGTGACGGCTGCCTGCCCCGACTGAGGACTCCCGGCCCGTTCGCCTTCTTGCCCGGCGACGGAACGACGTCGTCACCAGGCCGGGCCGTACCGCGGCCCTATGCGCGACGGCTGTATGCGACGGCTTTCAGGCGCGGGCGGCCGCGGGCGGCGCCGTGGACCCCCGGACCATCAGCTCCGTCGTGATCGTGGCGACCCCGCCGGGCGGCGGAGTGATGCGCCCCATCACCAGCCGGCCCGCCCGCGCGCCCGCCTCCTGCAGGGGGATGCGGACCGTGGTCAGCGCGGGCGAGGCGTCCGCGCTGAAGGGCAGGTCGTCGAAGCCGGCCACGGAGACGTCGCCGGGGATGCTCAGCCCGCGGTCGCGCAGCGCGGCGCACACGCCGAGCGCCACCGTGTCGTTGGCGGCGACGATCGCGGTCACCCCCACGTCCCTGCGCAGCAGTTCGAGTGTCGCGTCGAAACCGGCGTCGCGGTCGTAGCCGCCGTGCACGATCAACTGGTCGGCGTCCGCGCCCGCCTCGGTGCCCGGCCCCATTCCGTGGGCCTCCAGCGCCGCCCGGTGGCCGGCCAGCCGGTGCCCGGTGGTGCTGCGCTCTGCGGGACCCGTCACGTAGCCGATCCTGCGGTGGCCGAGGGAGAGCAGGTGTTCGGTCAGCCGTCGGGCGCCGCCGTGGTTGTCGAAGGCCAGGGTGGTCAGCGGGCCGCTGTCGCCCGGCAGGGTCAGCGGCGGCCGTCCGCACAGCACGATCCGGGTGCCGGACGCGGACAGCCGGGCGAGCCGAGCGACCACGGCCTCGCTGTGCGCCGAGCTGTCCACCGCGCCGCCGGTCAGCACCACCCCGGCGGCCCGCTGGCGCTCCAGCAGCGTGAGGTAGGTCAGTTCGGCCTCTGGCGACCCGCCGGTGTTGCACACCACGGTGAGCTTGCCGCCGGGCTCCGCGGCACCCACGCCGACCTCGGCCTGCAGCGCGCTGGCGATGAGGCCGAAGAAGGGGTCGGCAACGTCGTTGACGAGCACACCGACCAGGTCGGAGGTGGCCGCGGCCAGCGCACGCGCCTGGCCGTTGACGACGTAGTCCAGCTCGGCCACGGCGCGCTGGACCCGTTCGCGGGTGCTGCCCGCCACCGGGTAGTTGCCGTTGAGCACCCGGGAGACCGTGGCGGACGACACCCCGGCGCGTGCGGCGACATCGGCCAGTGTCACTGCCATCTCGCTGCGGTCCTCCTCCGTCTTCCGCGGTTCCTGCGGTTCCGCGGATCGTGCGGGTCGTGCGGATTCCGCGGGTCATGCTCTCATCCCGGCCGCCCGGCGTCATCGCGAGCGTACGCGCAAGCGGCAGCAAGCGCTTACCCCATCACCTGGGCGAGTCTTGCCCGAAGGGAGACCGGCGGGTTAGCGTGATGCGGAAAGAAAGCGCTTGCTGTACGCCTTGCTGCGGCGCTCGCCATCCGTTGCCGCCACGGCTCCGCTCACCGGGGCCCCGCCGAACCACCGAGAAGAGGACCCCACGTGACACGCAGGACTGTGCGGATCGCCATGAACGGCGTCACCGGACGCATGGGATACCGGCAGCACTTGGTCCGCTCGATCCTCAGCCTGCAGCAGCAGGGCGGGCTCGACCTGGGCGACGGCACCACGCTGTGGCCCGAGCCGGTCCTGGTGGGCAGGAGGGAGCACGCGCTGCGGGCCATGGCCGAGCAGCACGGCATCGAGCACTGGTCGACCGACCTGGACGCGGTGCTCGCCGACCCCTCGGTCGAGATCTACTTCGACGCCCAGGTCACCTCCGCCCGCGAGGACGCGGTCCGCCAGGCGATCGCCGCGGGCAAGCACATCTACTGCGAGAAGCCCACCGCCACCTCGCTCGACGGCGCCCTGGAACTGGCCAGGCTCGCGGTGGCCGCGGGCGTCAAGCACGGGGTGGTGCAGGACAAGCTCTTCCTGCCCGGCCTGCAGAAGCTCAAGCGGCTGGTCGACGGCGGCTTCTTCGGCCGCATCCTGTCCGTCCGCGGCGAGTTCGGCTACTGGGTCTTCGAGGGCGACTGGCAGAGCGCCCAGCGGCCGTCGTGGAACTACCGGGCGCAGGACGGCGGCGGCATCGTTGCCGACATGTTCCCGCACTGGGAGTACGTCATGCACGAGACCTTCGGCCGCGTGCGCACCGTCCAGGCGCTGGCGACCACCCATGTGCCGCAGCGCTGGGACGAGCGCGGCAAGCCCTACGACGCCACCGCCGACGACGCCGCCTACGGCATCTTCGAGCTGGACGGCGGCGCCGTCGCGCAGATCAACTCGTCCTGGACAGTCCGCGTCAACCGCGACGAACTGGTGGAGTTCCAGGTGGACGGCACATACGGCTCCGCCGTCGCCGGGCTGCGCAATTGCCGCGTCCAGCACCGCTCTGCGACCCCCAAGCCGGTGTGGAACCCCGACCTGCCCGCCACCGAGGCCTTCCGCGACCAGTGGCAGGAGGTCCCGGACAACACCGAGTTCGACAACGGCTTCAAGGCCCAGTGGGAGCTGTTCCTGCGCCATGTCGCCCTGGACGAGCCCTGGCGCTGGGACCTGACCGCCGGCGCCCGCGGCGTCCAGCTCGCCGAACTCGGCCTGCGGTCCTCCGCGGAGGGCCGCCGCCTCGACGTCCCGGAGCTGTCCCTGTGACCATCCAGCTGCCCGACGCGTCCGGCGGACTGCGCGGATATGTGCCGCGCCCGGAACCCGCCGCCCTGGCCACGGAACTCCCGCTGCGCAGCCGTGTGGTGTATTCCGCCGCCCATGTGGTGGCCGACCCGCTCCGCACCGCCGCGGACGAACCCGCCGCGGTGGACTGGGACACCACCCTGGCATTCCGCCGCCACCTGTGGGCGCACGGCCTGGGCGTCGCGGAGGCCATGGACACCGCCCAGCGCGGCATGGGCCTGGACTGGCCCGTCGCCGCCGAGCTGATCCGCAGGTCGTCCGCCGAGGCGCGGTCCGCCGGCGGCCGGATCGCCTGCGGGGTCGGCACCGACCAGCTCACAGGACCCGCCGCCACCCTTGCCGAGGTCACGGCCGCCTACGAGGAGCAGCTCGCGGTGGTCGAGGCGGCCGGCTCACAGGCCGTGCTGATGGCCTCCCGGGCGCTCGCCGCCGTCGCGAAGGGGCCCGAGGACTACCTCCAGGTCTACGGGCACCTGCTGCGCCAGTCCGCCGACCGGGTGATCCTGCACTGGCTGGGGCCGATGTTCGACCCGGCGCTCGAAGGCTACTGGGGCAGCGCCGACCTCGACGCGGCCACCGAGACCTTCCTCGACGTGATCGCCGCCCACCCCGACAAGGTGGACGGCGTGAAGATCTCGCTGCTCGACGCCCGCCGCGAGGTGGAGCTGCGCCGCCGCCTCCCCGACGGCGTGCGCTGCTACACCGGCGACGACTTCAACTACCCGGAGCTGATCGAGGGCGACGCCCGGGGCTTCAGCCACGCCCTGCTCGGCATCTTCGACCCGCTCGCGCCGCTGGCCGCCGCCGCGGTCAGCACCCTGGACACCGGGGACGCAGCCGGCTTCCGGCGGCTGCTCGACCCGACCGTGGAGCTGTCCCGGCACCTCTTCTGCGCCCCGACGCGCTTCTACAAGACCGGCGTCGTGCTGCTCGCCTGGCTGGCCGGTCACCAGCGGCACTTCACCATGGTCGGCGGGCTGCAGTCGGCCCGCTCGCTGCCGCACCTCGCGCGCGCGTACGAACTGGCCGACCAGGTGGGGCTGTTCCCCGACCCGGCACTCGCCGAGGCCCGGATGCGCGGGCTGCTGACCCTGCACGGAGTGGACGCATGACCGGTATCGAGCCGCAGGAACCGCATGAGCCGCATGAGCCGAAGGAACCGCACGACCTGACGCGGCTGAGCATCAACCAGGAGACCGTCAAGCAGTGGTCGCTGCCGGAACTCGCGGCCGGGTGCACGGCCGCGGGCATCGGCTCGGTCGGCCTGTGGCGGGCGCCGGTCCAGGAGTACGGCGTGGAACGCGCCGCGCGCCTGATGCGGGACAGCGGGCTCACCGTGACCTCGCTGTGCCGCGGCGGCTTCTTCACCGCCCGGGACCCGGAACTGCGCGCCCGCGCGCTCGACGACAACAGAGCGGCCATCGACGAGGCCGCGGAGCTGGCGACCGGCACCCTGGTGCTGGTCTCCGGCGGGCTGCCGGCCGCAGACCGGGACATCGCCGCGGCCCGGGAGCGGGTCGCCGACGCCCTCGCGGAACTGGCCCCGTACGCCGCCGAGCGGGGTGTGCGGCTGGCGCTGGAGCCGCTGCACCCGATGTACGCCTCGGACAGGTGCGTGATTTCCACACTCGGTCAGGCGCTGGACATTGCCGAGCGTTTCCCGGCCGAGCAGGTCGGAGTCGTCGTGGACACCTACCACCTGTGGTGGGACGACCTGGCGCCGGCGCACACCGCCAGGGCGGGCGCCGGCGGCAGGATCGCCGCCTTCCAGCTGGCCGACTGGGTCACGCCGCTGCCCGAGGGCGTCCTGCTGGGCCGCGGCCAGCTCGGTGACGGCTGCATCGACCTGCGCGGATGGCACCGGCGGGTGGACGCGGCCGGCTATCGGGGGGCCGTCGAGGTGGAGATCTTCAACCCCGCGCTGTGGGCGCGGGACGGCGCCGAGGTCCTCGCGGAGGTCGCCGAGCGGTACGTCCGGCACGCCCTCTGAAAAAATCTTGAGAAATTCGGCGCTCGTAGGACAACCCTCACGGTGGGTGGCCGGTCGTATATGGCATCACGGCTCCCGGGAGGGGTTCAGGGAGCCGGCAGGAAATGCGCCCGAGGGGGGCTTCGGGGGTAGCAGGGGGAGCGCGAGAGGGGTCCGGCATCCGGCCGGGCCCCTCTCGGGCGTTTTACGGCACCTTCCCGCGCCCGCAGCCGCCGGGTCAGCCCGCGGTGCAGCCGGGTTGTCCACAGGCCGGGAACGCGGTGTCCGCCCCGGCCGGTACCTTCGGAGCAGATCGACTCCGGGGAGGAGGCCGGGCAATGCCGGACGGTGGGCTCGCGGTGCTGGAAGGTGTCCTGGAGCGGATCACCTACGCCAACGAGGACAACGGCTACACGGTCGCGCGGGTGGACACCGGCCGCGGTTCCGGCGACCTGCTGACGGTCGTCGGCGCCCTGCTCGGCGCGCAGCCGGGCGAGTCCCTGCGGATGCACGGCCGCTGGGGCTCCCACCCGCAGTACGGCAAGCAGTTCACGGTGGAGAACTACACGACGGTCCTGCCCGCCACCATCCAGGGCATACGCCGCTACCTGGGCTCCGGCCTGATCAAGGGCATCGGGCCGCGCATCGCCGAACGCATCGTGGACCACTTCGGCACCGGAACCCTGGAGGTCATCGAGGGCGAGCCGAAGCGCCTGATCGAGGTCCCGGGCCTCGGGCCGAAGCGCACCAAGCTGATCGCCGCCGCCTGGGAGGAGCAGAAGGCGATCAAGGAGGTGATGGTCTTCCTGCAGGGCGTGGGCGTCTCGACGTCCATCGCGGTGCGGATCTACAAGGGGTACGGCGACGCGTCGATCTCCGTGGTCAAGAACCAGCCCTACCGCCTGGCGGCCGAGGTGTGGGGCATCGGCTTCCTGACCGCCGACCGGATCGCGCAGGCCGTCGGGATACCGCACGACAGCCCTGAGCGGGTGAAGGCCGGGCTGCAGTACGCGCTCTCGCAGGCGACCGACAGCGGGAACTGCTTCCTGCCCCAGGAGCGGCTGATCGCCGACGCGGTCAAGCTGCTGCAGGTGGACACCGGCCTGGTGATCGACTGCCTCGGCGAACTGGCGGACGAGGAGGGCGTGGTCCGCGAGAGCGTGCCGGCACCGGACGGGGACGGCGAGCCGGTCACCGCCGTCTACCTGGTGCCCTTCCACCGGGCCGAGATCTCGCTCGCGGCGCAGGTGCTGCGGCTGCTGAAAGGCCCCGAGGACCGGCTGCCCGCCTTCCGGGACGTGGACTGGGACAAGGCGCTGACCTGGCTGGCCGGGCAGACCGGCGCCGACCTGGCCCCTGAGCAGCAGCAGGCGGTGCGCCTCGCCCTGACGGAGAAGGTCGCCGTCCTCACCGGAGGACCCGGCTGCGGCAAGTCCTTCACGGTGCGCTCGGTGGTCACGCTGGCCAGGGCGAAGAAGGCCAAGGTGGTGCTGGCCGCCCCGACGGGCCGGGCCGCCAAGCGGCTGTCGGAGCTGACCGGCGCCGAGGCGTCCACCGTGCACCGGCTGCTGGAGCTGAAACCCGGCGGGGACGCCGCCTACGACCGGGACCGCCCGCTCGACGCGGACCTGGTGGTGGTCGACGAGGCCTCCATGCTGGACCTGCTGCTGGCCAACAAGCTGGTCAAGGCGGTGCCGCCGGGCGCCCACCTGCTCTTCGTGGGGGACGTGGACCAACTGCCGAGCGTCGGGGCCGGCGAGGTGCTGCGCGACCTGCTCGCGGACGGCGGCCCGGTCCCCGCGGTACGGCTGACCCGGATCTTCCGGCAGGCCCAGCAGTCGGGGGTGGTCACCAACGCCCACCGGATCAACTCCGGGCTGCCACCGGTCACCCAGGGGCTCCCCGACTTCTTCCTCTTCGCCGAGGAGGACTCCGAGGAGGCGGGCCGGCTCACCGTGGACGTGGTCGCGCGCCGCATCCCCGCCAGGTTCGGCCTCGACCCGCGGCGGGACGTCCAGGTGCTGACCCCCATGCACCGCGGCCCCGCCGGCGCCGGCGCGCTCAACGGCCTGCTCCAGCAGGCCGTCACCCCGGCCCGTCCCGACCTGCCCGAGCGCAGGTTCGGCGGCAGGACCTTCCGGGTCGGTGACAAGGTCACCCAGATCCGCAACAACTACGACAAGGGCGCCAACGGCGTCTTCAACGGCACCGTGGGCGTGGTCACCGCGCTGGACGCGGTCGAGCAGCGGCTCACCGTGCGCACGGACGAGGACGAGGAGATCGGGTACGACTTCGACGAGCTGGACGAGCTGGCCCACGCCTACGCGGTGACCATCCACCGCTCGCAGGGCAGCGAGTATCCGGCGGTGGTGATCCCGGTCACCACGGGGGCCTGGATGATGCTCCAGCGCAACCTGCTCTACACGGCTGTGACCAGGGCGAAGCGGCTGGTCGTGCTGGTCGGCTCGCGGCGGGCGATCGGCCAGGCGGTGCGCACCATGTCGGCGGGCCGGCGCTTCACGGCTCTCGACCACCGGCTCTCCGTGGGCGCAAAATAGGCACTCCGTGCCACTTTTCGGCCCGATGGCCGACCCCGAGTGCACGCGTGCGCGCCAAATGGGGGACAGTGGACGTAGTCAGGGCACCTCGAAGAAGAGGCAAAACCGTCGGTGAGGGAATGACGTGAGCGACAACTCTGTAGTACTGCGGTATGGGGACAGCGAGCACAGTTACCCGGTGGTTGACAGCACGGTCGGCGACAAGGGCTTCGACATCGGCAAGCTGCGCGCCGATACGGGCCTGGTCACGCTCGACAGCGGTTACGGCAACACCGCGGCCTACAAGTCCGCGATCACGTTCCTCGACGGCGAGGAAGGCATCCTCCGCTACCGCGGATATCCGATCGAGCAGCTTGCCGAGCGCGGGACCTTCCTTGAGACCGCCTACCTGCTGATCAACGGCGAACTGCCGACGGTCGACGAGCTGGCGGAGTTCAAGGGCCAGATCACCCAGCACACCCTTCTGCACGAAGACGTCAAACGGTTCTACGACGGCTTCCCGCGCGACGCCCACCCGATGGCGATGCTCTCGTCGGTGGTCAGCGCGCTGTCGACGTTCTACCAGGACAGCCACAACCCGTTCGACCCCGAGCAGCGCCACCTGTCCACGATCCGGCTGCTCGCCAAGCTGCCGACGATCGCGGCGTACGCGTACAAGAAGTCCGTCGGCCAGCCGGTGGTCTACCCGCGCAACGACCTCGGCTACGTCGAGAACTTCCTGCGGATGACCTTCTCGGTGCCCGCCGAGGAGTACGCACTCGACCCGGTCGTGGTCAGTGCGCTGGACAAGCTGTTCATCCTGCACGCCGACCACGAGCAGAACTGCTCGACCTCCACCGTGCGCCTGGTGGGCTCCTCGCAGGCGAACCTGTTCGCCTCGATCTCGGCGGGCATCAGCGCGCTGTGGGGGCCGCTGCACGGCGGGGCCAACCAGTCGGTCCTGGAGATGCTGGAGGGCATCCAGGCCACCGGCGGCGACGTCGACTCCTTCATCCGCAAGGTGAAGAACAAGGAGGACGGCGTCAAGCTGATGGGCTTCGGCCACCGCGTCTACAAGAACTTCGACCCCCGGGCGAAGATCATCAAGGCGGCGGCGCACGACGTCCTCTCGGCGCTCGGCAAGTCCGACGAGCTGCTGGACATCGCGCTCAAGCTGGAGGAGCACGCGCTCAGCGACGACTACTTCGTCTCGCGCAAGCTCTACCCCAACGTGGACTTCTACACCGGTCTGATCTACCGCGCCATGGGCTTCCCGACCAGCATGTTCACCGTGCTGTTCGCGATCGGCCGGCTGCCCGGCTGGATCGCCCAGTGGCACGAGATGATCAAGGAGCCCGGCTCCAGGATCGGCCGTCCGCGGCAGATCTACACCGGCGTCGAGATCCGCGACTACGTCTCGGTCGAGGCCCGCTGACGCAGGCCGCTGCCGCGCCCCTGAGCACAAGAGAGCGCCCCGCGCTGGATCCCCCCACGGGTCCGGCACGGGGCGCTCCCGTTCCCCGGAACGGATCCCCCCACGGGTCCGCCCGGGCGCTTGTGGCGACTGCGCCGTTGCCGGGACGAAAACGGCCCGGGAGGGCCGCTCAAGCTCCCCGGGTATCGCCCCGGCGACGCGTTCCGGACCGTCCCCCAAGACGGTCCGACCTACAGCCCCCCACCGGCTCCGCCGGGAGCGCGGTGCTCAAGACATAAGACCCGCCAACCACTGTAATGGTTACGTTCTCCGCCATGTGATCTACGTCTCTTCAAAAAAGGCTGTTTCCGCAGGCTACCCCGCCCGCGGCCGGTTCGGGGGGATCCCGTAGCGTGCTGTCTCTTCTCGAGGGGCGGAGCACATGGCACAGAGCGGGGCAGCGGTGCGCAACATCGTGGTGACCGGCGGCGGCACGGGCATCGGCCGGGCCGTCTCGCTGCGGTTCGCCGAGGACGGCCACCGGGTCACGATCGTCGGCCGCCGCCGCGAGGTGCTGCACGCGACCGTCGAGGAGATCCGGGCGGAGCGCGGGCTGGACATCACCCCCGTGGTCTGCGACCTGGCCGACCCCGACGACGTCGAGGCGGCCCTGTCGCAGCTGCCCGACCGGGTGGACGTCCTGGTGAACAACGCGGGCAGCCGGGAGCTGGCCGTGGGTGCGGGACCGCACGGGGTACTGGCCCGCTGGCGCGGCGACTTCGAGCGCAACGTGCTCACCGCGGTCCTGATCACCGAGTCGCTCCGCGACCGCTTCACCACCGACAGCGGCCGGGTGGTGACGGTGACCTCGGTGGCCGCGCTGCGCGGCGGCGGCTCGTACGGCGCCTCCAAGGCCGCGCTGCACGCCTGGAACCACTCGCTCGCCGCGCAGCTCGGCCCGCAGGGCGTCACCTGCAACATCGTGGCGCCCGGCACGGTGGCGGGCACCGAGTTCTTCGGCTCGCGGCTCAACGACGCCGAGCTGACCCGGCGCGCGGGCCGCACACTGGTCGGCCGGGTGGGCCACCCGGCGGACGTGGCGGCCGCGGTGCTCTTCCTCGCCTCGCCCGAGGCGGGCTTCATCACCGGCGAGATCCTGCAGTGCAACGGCGGTGAACTTCTCGGCCGGTGATCTTCTGGCCGTTTTTCCGCCCGGCCGGCGCGGCACACCCCACGGCGGTGACCTCAGGGTGCGTCCTACTACCTGAGGTGTAGACCTGCTGAAACCTCAGGATGAGCTTTCTTGTGAATAGGCCGAAGCCCGGCTAACCCGCTTGCCGTCCCGGTCCACCGCTGTCAGCGTTGGATAAAGGGCAGGGAAGAGGGGCGGTGGGATGGACGTTGCACTGAGTGTGTCGTCACTGGACTTCACCTCCGGACTCGCCGAGTACCTGAGGGGTGGGCACGTCATCTGGGCGTACGCGCTGCTGGCCGTGACCACGGCCCCGCCGCTCGTGCCCAACTCGGTGCTGCTCGTGACCGGCGGCGTGATGGCCGCGGAAGGGCACCTCAACCTCGCGCTCGTGCTGCTCGTGGTCGCCGGCAGCGCGGTGTTCGGCGACCTGGTGATGCACAGGACGGGACAGGTCATCAGTCCCCGCGTGCTCAGCCGCATGCACCGCAGGCCGCGCCGTGAGGCGCTGCTGAGGTGGACGGCCCTGCGCATACAGCGGCACGGTGTGCCGTTCGTCATCGGAGTGCGGTTCCTGCCCAGCGGCCGGATCATCGGCGGCCTCGCGGCGGGCATCGTGCGCTATCCCGCACGCCGCTACGCGATCGGCGCAGGCGTGGCCGAGTCGGTCTGGGCGTCGTATTCGGTGGGCGCCGGCTACATCAGCGGCCGGGCGGCCTCCAACTCCCTCTACGCGCTCTCTCTGGGGCTCGGCATCTCCCTGGCGGTCGCCGGGGTCGGCACGGTCGCGCAATGGGCCTCACGGGCCAGGGAGCGCCGTCAGGGCACCGGTGTGACACGGCCCTCGGCCGTGGTGGCGTCCTCGGTGGCCAATAAGGGCGGCGCGGCGGCCCTGGGACCCGCTGGAACGCCGGGCGCGGGCGGCACACCGACGATCGGACCGCCCGCGGCCTCCCGGGACGGGTACGGCGACACCTTCAGCTGCTCGTCGGCAGGGCGCGAGAAGTAGCCTCCGCGCCCGCTCCACGGGGATCGTGCGCCCTCTCGGCGGCGGTGGCCGCACGTTCCGCCGCCGCCGCGACCACCGCCGCATGCGCCGCGGACGTCTCGGCCTCGCCGATCGTGACCGGTCCTGTGCCGACGTAGGGCGCGAGGTAGCGGTAGAGCATCCCCTTCAGCTCGCGTGCGTAGGCGGCCCGTTCCTCGCCCTCGCTCTGCACGACCAGGTCGAGTGCGGCCTTGAACATCGCGAAGGACATCTGGGCGACCAGTGTGCGCTCGACGGTGGACAGCGCGGGCCGGCGCAGGGCCAGCATCCAGGACACGCCGTCGAGGAACCGCGCGTGCAGCGTGTCGTGCTCCTCGGTGACCCGGCCCGGCGCGTCGGGGCCCTTGATGAGGGCGAGGAAGGCGGGGTTGGCGCAGTTGAACTCGATGAAGGGGCCGGCCACCGCGTCGATCAGCTGGTCCAGCGGCAGCCGGGCGTTCTCCGCGGTGAAGACGCGCCCGTGCGCCTCCTCCATCTCCTTGATCAGCCTGCCGCCCAGCTCGACGGCGATGGCCTCCTTGTTCGGGAAGAACTGGTAGAGCGTGCCCGGGGACACGCCGGCCTCGCGCGCGATGGCGTTGGTGCTGGACGCCGTGTAGCCCTGCGTGCAGAACACGCTGGCGGCAGCCTGCAGCAGCTGGCTGATACGCCGCTCGCCGCGCGCCTGGCGCCGCCTCGGTCTCTCGTCCGCCTCGGACACGTGTACTCCCAGGGGGGATTGACAAACGCGAGTGCCCGCTCGCATTCTTGAAACGCGAGCGGTCGTTCGTGTTTGTGATTTTATGTCGTTCTAGGGGGAGAGGACACCTCTGTCATGTCCGATGTCAACCGTGCAGGGGCTGTCGGGGGGTGGACGCGGGTCGTGACGGCCCGACCGCGGCTGACCCTGCTGCTGGCACTGGTCTTCACCGCGCTCACCGTCGTGGCCGGAAGCGGCGTCGGGGACCGGCTGTCCAGCGGCGGCTTCGAAGCCCCCGGTTCCCAGTCCTCGTACGCCACCGCGGCCCTCGCCGACCGCTTCCCCGACTCGCAGCCCAACCTCGTCCTGCTGGTCGACACCCGGGGCGCGGACCTGGACAGCGCCGCGGTCGCAGCCCAGGGCCGGCAGCTGGCCCGCAGGCTCGCGGCCGATCCCGACGTCGTCGGTGTCAGCTCGTACTGGGACACGCGCGCGCCGGTGCTGCGCGCCAAGGACGGCGGATCGGCGATGATCGCCGCGCGGCTGCGCGGGGACGACGACGCCGTCGCCAAGGAGGTCAAGCGCATCGCCCCGCTCTACCGGGGCGCCCGCGGGCCGGTCCGGGTGAGCGTCGGAGGCAATGCCGAGGTGCTGCACGAGATGCAGACCACCATCCAGCAGGACCTGGTGCGGGCCGAGATGATCGCCCTGCCGATCACCCTGGTGCTGCTCGTCATGGTCTTCGGCAGCGCCGTCGCCGCACTGTTGCCGCTCGGCATCGGCATCATCGCGATCCTCGGCACCAGTGCGGTGCTGCGCGGCATCACCGGATTCACCGATGTGTCGGTCTTCGCCGAGAACCTGACCACCGCGCTGGGCCTCGGGCTGGCGATCGACTACGCCCTGTTCATCGTGCGCCGCTTCCGCGAGGAGCTGGCCGCCGGGGCCGCACCGCGCTCCGCTGTGGCGACGACCCTGCGCACCGCCGGCCGCACCGTGCTGTTCTCCGCGCTGACGGTTGCCGCCGCACTGTCCGCGATGCTCGTCTTCCCGCAGTACTTCCTGCGCTCCTTCGCCTACGCGGGCGTCGCCGTGGTGCTGCTGGCCGCCGGTGCGGCACTGATCGTGCTGCCTGCCGCCCTGGTGCTGCTCGGCGACCGGGTCAATGCGCTGGACCTGCGTGTGCTGATGCGCCGCCGCCGCGGCCGGTCGGAGGGCCTGGCCGACGCGGAGCCCGGCGCGCGCTATGCGGCGCTGGCCCGGCTGGTGATGCGCAGGGCGCCCGCCTTCGCGGTCGGTGCGGTGGCCGCGCTGCTGCTGCTCGGCCTGCCCTTCCTGCAGGTGCAGTTCGGGACGGCGGACGACCGGCAGCTGCCGAGCGCGGCCGAGTCGCACGTCGTGCAGCAGCACCTCCGGGCGGACTACGCCGGCAGCCCGGTCGGTGCCATCACCGTGCTCGCCGAGCACGCCGACTCCGCAGGCCTTGCGGACTACCGGCGCAAGGTGGCGGCCCTGCCCGGCGTGGTGCGGGTGGAAGGTCCCGTCGCCGCCAAGGGCGACGCGGGCAGCGCCTATCTGACGGTGATCCCCGCCGGGGCTTCCGTGGACTCCGGGCCGCAGCACCTGGTCGGCGAGATCCGTGCCCTGCCGACGGACTTCCGGGCCTCGGTCACCGGGCAGGCAGCGGTGCTGGTGGACACCAAGCACGCCATAGCGCAGCGACTGCCCTGGGCGGCGGGCATCATCGGCCTGGTCACACTGCTGCTGGTGTTCCTGCTGACCGGCAGCGTGCTGGTCCCGGTGCAGGCGGTGCTGCTCAACGCCCTCAGCCTGACCGCGATGTTCGGCGCTGTGGTCTGGGTCTTCCAGGACGGCCACCTGTCCGGGCTGCTGGGCTTCACCTCGACGGGCAGCATCGAGACGACGCTGCCGGTGCTGATGTTCTGCGTGGCCTTCGGGCTGTCCATGGACTACGGGGTCTTCCTGCTGTCACGGATCAAGGAGGAGTACGACAGGACCGGCGACCACCAGGCGTCCATCGTTTTCGGGTTGCGCAGGACCGGCGGGCTCATCACGGCCGCCGCGGTCATCCTGGCGGTGGTGATGGTCGGCGTCGGAATGTCCCGGGTGACCAACACCAAGATGCTGGGACTGGGGATCGCGCTCGCGGTGCTGATGGACGCGATGGTGATCCGTACGCTGCTGGTGCCCGCGGTGATGCGGCTGACGGGCCGGGCCACCTGGTGGGCGCCGCCGGTGCTGCGCCGATTCCACGACCGGTTCGGCATATCCGAGGGCGGCGGCCCGCAGCCGCCGGCCGGCGCGGAGAAGGGCGCGGCCCCGCACTCCGGAGAGATGCGGGACCCCGAGCCTGTGAGCAGCACCTGACGGTCAGTCCGAACCCCGGCGGCCGCGGTTCCCCGGCCGCCGGGCGCTCCACGCCCTGATGGTGTCCGCGTACCAGTAGGGCTTGCCCCCTTCCACGCGGTCGGGATCGGGCAAGTGCCCGTGCTTGCGGTAGGAGCGCACGGTGTCGACCTGCACGCGGATATGTGCCGCGATGTCCGCGTACGACCACAGGGTCCGGTCCGTCATGTCGGCTACCTCCGAGCATTCGTGACTGTCAGTCAGCACACTCGTCCGGTCAACGACAGGTATATGAGCGCCGCATGGGCTTGTTGATCATCTGTGACACGGAACCCGCGTAACGGTGACAAAAGTCGCGAACGGGTAACAGTGCGGTCAGGCGGGGGAAGGGGCGTGGGAGACGACATGGAGGAGGTGGCGGGCGGTGTCGGTCATCGCGTCCCGGGCCGGTCGCAGATAGCGGCGCGGGTCGACCACGTCCGGGTCGGCGGCCAGATACGCGCGGACGGCGGAGGTGAAGGCGACATTGAGGGCGGTGCCTATGTTGATCTTCACCATGCCGGCCGTGACCGCCTGCCGCAGTTCGTCGTCGGGCACACCGGAGGAGCCGTGCAGGACCAGCGGTACGCCGACGGCCGCCCGCAGCCGGGCGATCAGAGCGTGGTCCAGGCGGGCGGTGCGCAGGGTCATGGCGTGCGAACTGCCGACCGCCACCGCGAGCGCGTCCACCCCGGTGGCGGCGGTGAAGGCCGCGGCCTGGGCCGGGTCGGTGCGCACACCGGGGGCGTGGGCGCCGTCCTTGCCGCCGACCGCGCCCAGTTCGGCCTCCACCCACACCCCCTGGGAGTGCGCCCATGCGGCGACCCGGGCGGTGGAGCGGACGTTCTCCTCGTAAGGCAGCGTCGAGGCGTCGTACATGACCGAGGACACCCCGGCGGCGATCCCGGACCGCAGTAGCTCCTCGTCCTGGACGTGGTCGAGGTGGACGGCGACGGGGACGGCGGCCGCGCCGGCGAGGGCGACCGCGGCGGCCAGGACGGGGGCGGGGCGGCCGTGGTGGAAGGCGACGGCGTTCTCGCTGATCTGCAGGATCACCGGAAGGCCCGCGGCCTCGGCGGCGGCGGTGATCGCCTCCGCGTGCTCCAGGGTGATGACGTTGAAGGCGGCGACGCCGCGGCCGGCCGCGCGGGCGGCGGTGACGAGGTCGGCGGTGGTGGTGGCGGTCATACGGGTCCCTCGGATTCCTGGGAGGCGGCGGAGGCCGGGTCAGCCGAGGACGACCGAGCGGGTCAAATTGCGCGGGCGGTCGGGGTCCAGCCCCTTGCGCTCGGCGACGGCGACGGCGAGCCGCTGGGCACGCACCAGGTCGGCCAGCGGGTCGAGGTCCTGCCGGGCCTCCAGGGTGCCGCCGACCGCGGCGACGTCGTCGGCCAGCCCGGGCGGAAGCGCGCCGAAGGCCCAGACCGTACGGCCGGGTCCCGTGATGCTGACCGGGCCGTGGCGGTACTCCATCGCCGGATAGCTCTCGGTCCAGGCGCCCGCGGCCTCGCGCATCTTCAGTGCGGCCTCCTGGGCCAGCCCGTAGGTCCACCCCGTACCGAGGAAGGTGGTCTGCTCGGCGGCGGGCAGCGCGCCCGGCAGGTCCGCGGTCACCGCGGTGCGGGCGTCTGCGACGGCGGCGGTGAGGTCCTCGCCCAGGTGGACGCGCAGCAGTGCGAGCGCGGTGGTGGCGAACCTGGTCTGCACGACGGAGCGTTCGTCCGCGAAGTCCAGCACGACCAGCTGGTCCGCGGCCTCCTGCACCGGGGTGTGCGGGTCGGCGGTGATCGCCACGACCGGTACGCCGGCCGAGCGCAGGCGGGTGCCGGCCCGCAGGACTTCGGTGGTGGTC
Organism: Actinacidiphila bryophytorum; assembly: GCF_016916835.1. Lineage (GTDB taxonomy): Bacteria > Actinomycetota > Actinomycetes > Streptomycetales > Streptomycetaceae > Actinacidiphila > Actinacidiphila bryophytorum. The sequence continues at coordinate 221,911 of NZ_JAFFIX010000001.1, forward strand.
CCGGAGCGGGTGATGGCCAGCACGCTGTCGTAGGTGCGGCCGAAGGGGAACTCCGAGGCGGCGAAGGCGTCCGTGACCCCGTGCCCGGCCTGTTCGCGCAGGGCCGCGTAGGACTGGGCCATGAACCACGACGTGCCGCAGCCGACGACGGCCACGCGTTCACCGCGCTGCGGCAGCCGGCCGGCCGCAGCGGCGGCGATGTCGGCAGCGCGCAGCCAGCAGTCGGCCTGGGAGGCGATCTCGGCGGCGGTCAACGACTCGGACATGCGGTGCTCCTCGATGCAGGGGAGGGGGCGGTGCCGACCGGCCCCGGATGGGGCCTCCTCTGCAGTGTAGGTGAGCACTCTTGCGCGAAACCACCCCCGAATGAGCAGAAGTGCTCACCGTTCGTGTCGGGAGCGGCCTGAGGTCAGCGGCCCTGGTCGGTGTCCGGGCTCGGGGGCGGGACGACGCGGGAGAGCTTGTCGGGGTTGGTGACCAGGTAGATGCCGGTGACCTGGTCGCCGGGGGCGCTCAGGTCCATCACCAGTACGGCGTAGGGGGAGTCGCCGTCGAAGACGACCGCCGACGGGTCGCCGTTGACATGCCGGTAGTGCACGTCGAGCCCGTGCGGGGAGTGCGATGCCGCATAGCCGCTGAGGGACCGGGCGACCCGCTCCCGCCCGGCGACCGGCCGCAGCGCCGAGCGGACCTTGCCGCCGCCGTCCGTCCACATCGTCACGTCCGGCGCGAGCAGTTCCAGCAGCGCGGCCATGTCACCGGCCATCGCAGCGGCGATGAAGCGCTCGGTCAGCCGCTGCTGGACCTGCGGGTCCGCGGGATAGTGCGGGCGGCGTGCCTGGACGTGCTCGCGTGCCTGGTGCGCGAGCTGGCGGACCGTGCCCGGGTGGCGCCCCAGGATCTGGCCGATCTCGGCGTAGGGGTAGCCGAAGACCTCGTTCAGGACGAAGACCGCCCGCTCCAGCGGCGGCAGCGTCTCCAGGACCACCATCAGCGCCATCGGCGCCGACTCGCTCCGCAGCCCCGGCCAGGCGCTGCCGTCGGTGTCCGCGGGCAGAGCGGCGGGGGCTTCCGGCCCCGGGCCGGTGACGAGCGGCTCCGGCAGCCAGAGGCCGACGTAGGCCGCGCGGCTGCTGCGGATCGCGGTCTGCCGGGCGAGCCCGCGGCCGACCGCGATCCGCAGCAGCCGCGCGCACAGGTCGGAGCCGGCCCGCACGTCGCCGCCCTCGCCGTCCACCCAGGCCAGCCAGGTGTCCTGGAGTACGTCCTCGGTGTCCGACACGCTGCCGGTCATGCTGTACACCACGGAGAACAGCAGTTCGCGGTGGACGGCGAAGACCCTCGTGGCCGTGTCGACCGGCAGCTCGGCGGGGTCGTCGGACATACGCGGCCTCCTCGTTGACGCACTTGTCAACTGAGATGAGGGGCCTCGCAGAAGTGTGACATCACCGCCGGCCGCCGCCGGACGGGTGCGTCAGCTGTCGGCCAGTTCGTCGGTCGCGATCCGCCCGGCGCGTGCTGTTCGCAGCAGGAAGTCGGCGATCAGCACGAGTTCGTCGTCGTCGTACTCGGCGCAGATCCCGTCGACCGCGGTGTTCAGGCCGGACAGCAGATATGTCACCTCGGCGGCGCGCTCCTTGACCACCTGCACCAGTACGGCGCGGCGGTCGGTCGGATTGGGCGTGCGGACCACCCAGTTGCCGCGCTCCAGCCGGTCGAGCACGCCGGTGAGGGTGGCCGGGTGCATGCCGGCGCGCTTGGCCAGGGCGGTAGGGCCGATCGGCCCGTAGCGGCTGATCAGGTCCAGGCATTCGAGATCGGTGTCCCGCAGATCGAGATGCATACCGATCTGGTGGTTCAGCAGCGCCAACTGGACGCTCAGATCGCGCAGCCCTTCCCTGATCCGGTGGTTCAGCCGCCTGCGCCGCCGCGCCGCCGACGCGGCCGACGTGGCCCCGGGGAGTGTGGAATCCATACGCAAACGATCCTCGCATCGATAGCACGCGGAGAGAGCAAACTACCCCATGGCCGCGACCCGACTGCCGGGCGGCCGTCTCTTTTCGGGTCGCTTACCTGCGGTCAGGCAGAGGGTGACTACGGCGCACACCATCTCACAACCCCATAAGAGACTCGTACGACTTCCGCAAAACCTCGCCACCCTCGCCGACCAGTGTGGCGAGCGGGGGTGGCGAGGCTGCAGGTGCAGTACACGTATCTTCTCGGGCGGTGGGGGCCATTCAGCGCAGAGGACTCGGCCGATTCGGTTCTCGGCCGGCCCCCGGCGGGTTGCCGGCCATTGTTCGGGCGGCCCGCGCAGCGGGGTGGTTCAGCCCGCGGCGATGCCTTCGCCGCCGACCGCGCCCGGCACGGTGACCGAGCCGATCGGGGTGAGCGAGCCCCCGTGGCCGACCCGGAATTCGTCCACGATGCCCTGCGCGCCGGTCTGCACGTAGACGGTGCGGCCGTCGGAGGAGGCGGCGGCGTCCACCGTGCCGCCGTCGGTCGGGGTGGTGCCCAGCGGGGTGAGCGGGCCGTGCGGCTCGACCCGGTAGCCCGACAGGGTCGCGCTGCCCGCGTTGGAGGCATAGAGGTGGTCGCCGGTCGCGACGATCCAGCAGGTCGCCATCTGCCCGGTGGCCACCTGGCCGACCTGGTGCAGGGTGCCGTCCCGGTGGACGGTGAAGGTGGCCACCGCGTTCGGCCCGGCGTAGGTGACCTGGAGCCGCCCCGCTTGGTCGAAGGTGAAGCCGAACGGCACCGCGTCGGGGGTCGGGGTGACCACCGGGCGGGCGGCGGGCGCGCCGGCGGAGTCGAGCGGGAAGACCTCGATGCTGTTGTCCGCCGCCTTGGTGGTGACGACCAGATTCGAACCGTCCGGCGTGAAGCCGACCTGGCCGGGGGTGTGGGTGAACTCCGGGGAGGCTTCGGTCAGGTGCAGCTCGCGGTGCCGGCCCGGGGCCTGCACCAGCCGGCTGCCGATCCAGACATAGCCCTGGACCGAGCCGCCGCTGCGGGCGTTCAGTACGTACACCTGGTCGCCGTGCGCGGTCACGCTGACCGGGAAGTCGCCGCCGGAGGGGAGGACCTGGAGGCGCTCCAGCCGGTCGCCGTGGACGGCGAAGACGGTCACGCTGTCGCTGCCGGCGTTGACCGCGTAGAGCAGGTGGCGGTCGCGGTCGTAGGTGAGCGAGCCCTGCGAGGCGAGGTGGTCCACGACCGAGCCGTCGAGTACACCGCCCCGGCCGCCGGTCGGGTAGACCTCGTGGCCGCCGAGCGAGCCGTCGCGGTTGCGGTGGTAGGCGACCACGGTGTTCGCCGTGGGGTTGTCGCTCTGGACGAACACCGGGGCGCTGTCGCGCACGGTGGCGTGCTGCGGTGCGGCCGCGCCGGCCGCGGGGGCGGCCATGACGGCCGCGGCGGCCACCGCGGCGCCGATGGCGGCGGCGCGGGTCGTGCGGCGGGTACGACCCGGGCGGGTCCTGCGGGCGATGGACGGCATGCGGATCTCCTCGTGCAGGTCAGAAGGCTGTCAGGGCTGCCGGCATGCCGAGGCAGCCCTCAACTCGTCTGTGGCACAACGGAGTTGACGGCACGGAGATCGGCGGCCGGACTGCTCGTCACGCTAACTCGCGCATCATGCCACCGTTGCGACGAAACGGTCATTTCGCCTCACCGTCCGGGCTCCGTAAGAAATGCCGGACGGGGCATGGGGGGCACGGAGCCGGGTGCGGCGGGGTGCGTGCCGCCGGAGCCGGGCGGTCCTTACGTCGTCGCTACGTGGCTGCCGCTACATTCCAGCCGACCCGTGATTTCGGCGGCGGTCGGCAGACGGTCGACCCCGACAGCGGCGGCCGACATCCGTATCGGTCGTCGGCCGCGTGGCGGCGCCCCCGGCAGGACTCGAACCTGCGGCCAAGCGCTTAGAAGGCGGCTTGACCTCAACCCCGCGTTGCTGTGACAAACGCCGAGCTTAGAGCGGTGGATAGACCCGGTCAATCGAGTGTTGGCACTGCTAAGCACCTGACCATGTACCCGCTGGAGCAGGTGCTTAGCTGCGGAGACGTGGGTACGGGCACCCTGAAACGAGCGGCCAGAATGCCGTTCCCATCGAGCGCTTGCCTGGCTCCCGTGGGCTCCGTCCGGGGGGATACACCCACCCCCACTCGCACACACCCGCGAGACGGACCAATCCTCTAATCCCTGACCTCTGTCCCACACGCCGCCGAAGAGCGACGCTCACCCTCTGCCCGCGTCTCTGTGGCTGCCCACAGTCGCCCACTCTCAGTGTCACCCGCTCGTAAGTTACTCACGAGTTCCTATGTAGTGACAGATTTTTTATCACCTGTAGGTCGGTCTTATACGCGTATGAGAACAACCTACAGATGACAGTTTTTTTGTCACGGTACGGTACTCGCAAGTAGCCACGCGCCAAACGAAACGGCGAGCACTCACCCGCCCAGTGCCCGCCGTCTCCAAGGGGATCACGTCACAGTTCCTGGAGCTCCTCCGCTTCCTCAGCAGGGACGGCGATCACCTCGAACTCACGAGCTAGGACCCCGCCGTACTGCGGCGTGAGCCGGATGCCGATGAGCACCGCGCCCAGCTTGCCGCTGCGGCCCTCCGTCACGTTCCCCGTAGACAGGAGCTTGTCCTTCACCCAACTGGGCGTGTATAGACCCGCCTTCACCTCGTTGTGGCCCCGCCACTTCTTCAACTGGGCGTTGAACTCCGAGCGCAGGACGCGGTGACCCTCCGAGAACTCGAACAGGTCGCCGATAAGGAGCCGAAGCGGGTCCACTCGCTCCTTGTGGTGCTCCGTGGCCTTGACGACGCTCTCAGCGTCCTTCAGGCCCTTCTGGTAGAAGCGCACGGCTCCGCGCACGACCCACGCGGCGACGCCCTCAGCCTCCGGACCCTGGATCGTCGGCTCCAGCTCAGGGTCAGTACGGCCAGCGAACGACACCCCGAAGTGGATGGCCTTGGTGCGCGCCCACAGAGCGGCACCACCCGCCGAGAACTGGGGCAGGTTGTTGGTCACGAGGACCAGCGTGAACGTGGGCTCAAAGTCGAATTGCTTGCCGTGCAGGTGCCGCGTGCTGATCCGGTCCCCACCGCTGAAGTTCTTGAGGAGCGCGGTGTTCATCGGGGTGCCCTCGTTGCCCTCCTGCGCGACGACCATCCGAGCGCCCCGCAGACCCGCCACCAGCTCCGTGTGCGGCTGCTGTCCCCTCACGTTCTCGAACATGGAGAACGGCACCTCACGGATGATCCGGGGGCCGAACACCTTCTGGAGCGTGCGCACCGTCACGCCCTTGCCGTTGCGCCCAAAGTCGCCGTACCAGACGCCCAGGACGTGATCCTTGACCTCGCCGGTCACGGACATGCCGATCCACGTTTGGTAGTACCGCTGGAGCTCCTCGTCGCCGGGGAAGATCTCTTCCACGAAGCGCAGCCAGCGCGGGCACTCGGCATCCGGCACGTAGTCGACCTGGGTGCACTGGGTCAGCATGTGCTCGGGGCGGTGTGGCACAAGCTCACCCGTGCGGAGATCCACCGTGCCGTTGCGGAACGTCAGGAGGTACCGCTTCGCGTCCATCTCATCCACGGTCGCGTGGAGCTGGGGCAGCACGGCCATCTCCGCCACGATCTTCCGGCGCACGTCGTTGACCAACATCTTGTTGGACGCAGGCACGCACCACGCGAGATCCGAAGGGTTGTCGGCAGCGCGACGGATGAGAGCGCCCGACGCGTCCGTCACAGCCTGGTAGGCGGCTCGAAGGTCGCCGGTCGCCTCCCAGTACCGCCCGTTCCACTTGAACCAGCCGACGCCCTGAACATGCCTCAGCTCACGCCCGCACTGGTCGGCCACGAACTCGGCGAAGTGGACGTGCCGAACCTCGGCGGTGATGTCCAACCGCTTCTGCTGCTGGTCCCAATACGCGGTCCCAAACCGCGAGTCGGGAGCCGCAGATATCGCGCTAGTCTCGTCCACGAGTGAGCGTCCTTTCTCGTTTTGCCGCGTAGGTGAGGACTCATCGGAACGGCCTGCTTGCCCGAGCGGGCCGTTCCTCTCTCCTCGGGTTCCATCTCCCTCGGTTCGCTCTCCGCCGTTGCCCCCGCCGCCTTCGTCGCCGCTCCCATCACTCCGGCTCTGGGTCGCGGCCTCGCGCTCCGCCTTCGCGTACACCCGCGCCACGTCGTTGGCGATCTGCGCAGGCGTCCACTTGTCCAGGGCGGCCAGGCATCCAGGAGTCGGGCTGTCCTCGACGCCGAGACCCAGCACCACACCCAGCGCCTCGGCTTCGGTGATCCCCCTCTTCCGCAGGTCCCTGACGAGACCGGCGGCGAGTGTGTGCCGCCTCCCGTGGTTCCCGGCCTCGAACATCTGGTTGGCCTTGCGGAGAAGCGGCCGAGCGGCCCCGTACTTCTTGAACGTCTCAGCGGCGCTCACGGCGCTCTCTACGGCGACAGACGCACGCTGATACTCGCTCGCATCCAGAAGCTCCGTACGGAGCGCTGAGACAGCGTCAGGGACGCTCACACGCTGACTCGCGTACGTCTCGACAGACACGAGACGACCGATGCCGTCCGCGTCGCGGTTGACCGGCTTCCAGTTCCGCGTGCCAGGCAGGCGCAGGATCACGCCCACGCTGGTCTTGCTGTCGCCTCCGAGCCGCTTGGACAACGCCTGGTTCAGTTGCTCGACCTCGTGATGGGCGGGTGTGGAACGGGTGACGTCCAGCGGCAAGTGCACGTGGTAGCGCGGGACTTCCCTGCCGGACTCGGTCAGTACCACACCGCCCGAGCGCACGAGGCAGGCTCCCTGCCGTCGCAGCCAGGCGAGCGTACGAGCCGGTAGGGCGCTCTTGTCCACGTCGGCGTAGATGGTGCGAGGCACGCCGGCGTTCTCTGCCGACGGGTCACCCTTGGCGCTGCGAGGCACCGGGGTGAAGAAGACCTCCATGCCGTCGCGGTCGGACACGCGGACGATCTTGGCAACGTTCTCGTCCGTCAGGCGGAGGCAGTAGGTCATGCGCCCTGCCCAGTCCAGCTTGCCGTTATCGGTGCCGTCGTCCAGCCGCTCAGCGACCACGACGGTAAAGCGAAGGGTCTGGTAGTCCTCGCCGTAAAGAGCCGTGAGGGACTGCCGCATCATTCCTTCGCGTGCGGAATTCGAGAGTGCTACGCTCACGAATGGTTCCTTTCCTTTCTCGTGCCTGTGGTTCATTCCCTGGAAAGCCCCGTGCTGAATTGCGCCCAGCACGGGGCTTTCCTCGGTTTACGCTCGCTGGTACTTGCGCGGCTTGCCCACCTTCGCCGACCAGTACGGGCGGCCGTAGTGGACCCTCTCGGCGATCCGACCGTTACGCGTGACGCAGGGTTCGCCGCGCCCCGCACCACACTTCGGGCACTTGCTCCGCTGGTGCTCTGGGTTCTGCATGGCTCATGTCGTCCATTTCCTCCCTCGGTTCCCGGTGGTTGTTGATGGCGGTTAGGCGTGGTCCACTTCCGCGATTGCATACGCCTCTTCGCCTTCGAGGTCGCTCACATCGGCCGCAATGAACGCGTGCCCTCCCATTGCCATCAGGTGGCGCATTCGCGCCCGCTGGGCCTCGTCGAGGATGTCCAGCTCGTCCTGGAGTCGCGTCATCACTCGTGGGTCCTTGGTGGCCTGGACGAGGAATTCACTCACACCGCTCACTGCCCCACCCCATTCATGACGGGGAGGAACTGGAACACGGCAACCTTCTGGTCCTCGACCTTGTGCCGAAGCCGGAGGTCGTTCTTCTTCGCGTAGGCACGGGCGGCGGCCAGGAATGCTCGGGGCTCCACGTCAAAATCCTCGCCGCGCCTGGCTTCCCAGACATTCCCATCCGCCCAGTCCCAGAACGGGTACTTGGACTGCTTGCCTGCGAGGCGGGACTTTTCCACCTGCTGCGCCATAGTCGGCTCCTCCTTTCTGCGCAATTCACGCTTACAACATCGACTTTACGATGTGTGAAAAAGGCGTGGCTAATGACAGAATGAACGGCATGGATAACGTTTCGATCACGCTTTTGAGGTGCCTCTGAGGCGGAATTGAAGCGAGCCGCGTACGCGTTGGCAAGTCTCGACCGTGACCGTCCGTAATCGAGAAAGTGTCACGTGGTCGTTAACGATCGTTAGCTGCGCAGGTCAGGGCGTCGAGTGATATGTGCCACACCGCCCCGTCTCGCGTGACGCGCACCGACGCGCAGCCAGCAGAGATGACAGATTTTCTGTCATCTGGAGCAAGTCGCTAAACGCGTATGAGAGCTACCTACAGATGACAGTTTTTCTGTCACTGCGCAGGCGTCGGCATCGAGAGCGACGCACGGGGCGGTGTGGAACACGTGTCGGCAGCTCGGCGCGCGTACGTGTCGTGACTCGACACAGAGCACGCGTTAGGGCACCCAGAAGCGCCTGTACGGCGCTGAGCAGTGCTCGCCGACAGAGAGAGACGCACGAGACGCGAGAGCGCCCTAGCGGCGCACAGAGCGATTCAGGGGCTCAAGAATTCCAGCCGCTTCTAGGTCGCCAGCCGCCATGACCTGGCTGAGAGCCGGTCGACCACCTGAGCGGGGGAATGCCTAGGCAGAACTTGACCCCGCGCGGAGTCCTCTGGAATGAGAGGCGGAACTCAGGATGCCGTCTCGTGTGGCTGCGCAACATGTTCCGGAACTGCTTAACCTGCGTGTATCCGTAGACGTCACGGATCGTCTTTAGGGCGACCTCGTAAACCTCGCCGTCGGCAAAGTCACGCGCCTTCGGTCGGGCAGGTTCTGGCTCCGTGGCCGGGGCACTCTCTTCCGGCTCCTCTTCCGAGTCTTCCTCGTTGTCGGAACAGGCAATCCACGCCGTAGCAGTCTTGCCATTGGCGAGGGGGAACACGTGGCGCTCTGCCGTGAGCTGGTTCATATAGGGATACACGCGGCGGATGTCGCCAGCAAAGAATAGCCGGGCTACCACGTCACGATTGGTATTCCCCCGCTCCCGGACATGGGCGAGGATGCGCCGCAAGAGTTCAGGGTCAGGCTTAATCACGCATCACACCCCCGACACTGCCGCCTTGACGGGCATGTCCAGCCGCTCGATCTTGCCCTGGATCACGAGGAGTTCCAAGGAATCCTCCACGAGATCCCGGTAGTTGGCCAGGAGATGTGGATAGTGGGAATTCACCCACTCGTAGGTGAACCGGTACCAACCCTTATGCTCCCGGTCATTCTTCATCCGCGCGTGGATATAGCGAGCCAACTGGTAGACCGTAGGGCCATGGCCCATCCGGTCAAAGCCGACATGAGTCCGCCATCCGTAGAGCTTGCCCTCGGCTTCCAGTCGTTCACGCGTCTCCTTGCGCCGCTCCGCGTTCCGCTCTCTGATCCCATCCATTGGGTTGTATTCGCCGACCTCTTCCTCGGCGGCGGCGCAGTGCATTTCGACCTGGGTCAGCCACTGCTCAGTCATGGCTAGCGAGATCTCGTCGGCCAGCTTCTCTTCTGACGCCCTGAGCTTTCGCGCTGCATAACGCAGCCGGTTTCGCTCGTTCTTCGCGGCCCGCTGCTCTTCCAGGGTCCGAGTTACACGGGCGGGTCGGAGCTTTGCGCGTTCCTCTTTCCGCTCGGCCTTACGCTTAGCCCTACGGCACTCCGTCTGTTCGGCCCTGGTGTTCTCGTGGATGCAGTGGACATGTCGGTCTCGCTTCTGAGACCGAGGCTTGGCGGGAGTGGGCCGCTTTGCTCGTTCCTCCTGCCGCTTCTCCCGCGCTTTCCTCGCTCGTCGTTCCAGCTTGGCTTGCCTCTGCTCCTCCGTGAGGCGCGGGCCAGGGCGGCCAACTGGCTTGGGAGTGCGGGCGGCTAGCTCGGCCTCGGTGACTTCCACACCAGCCAATGACCACCAGAGGTACTTACCCCGGCGGGTGCTCGTGATCTGCCCCTCAGACTTCAGCGCGGAAAGGTAGCGCCGTGTCTGGTGTCCATCCCCGTTGAAGAACTCTCGCCCGATGTCAGAGGAATGGGCGGCTTCCTTCTCCCGGATGAATGCCACGATCTGAGGCTTTAGCTCGGGCTTGTAAAGAACCCTACGGGTCGCTATGTAGGTCTCACTCCTGGCCCGACTCATGACCGCACTCCCGTTCCACGGATTCGGATATGCAGAACGGGGGGTGTGGCACAGGTCCGAGGGCAGACCCGCGTACCACACCCCCCGCTCGTGTTCCCGGGGGCTCACGTCCGGGAGTCCCCGACCGGCCAAGGGGAGGAGTCGGGAGTTCAAGGCTGGTGCGAGGGGCGGACAGAGGGATTTATGAATCCCCTCGCACCAACCGGCTTAGAGGCTGGCGTGGGAGAGGTGGATACACCACGCGAGCGAAGGAGGGCCCTGCTTACCCACTCCGTGGACCGCTCCCACGCCAGCCGGTCTCAGACGGCCAGGTCGGCCTGAATGCCGGCGAGTGCCGGGCGGGTCACGTCGGGGCCGTGGGTCGTCGCGTGCGAGCGGTCCGGAAGCGACTCCTTGCCGTTCGCGGCGCGGAGCAGGTTCAGGAGATCCAGGGCGACCGAGCGGTCACGGATGCCCGCCTCGATGACGGTCTCCAGCTCGGTGGTGTTCAGGGGAATGGCAGCCATTAGCTTTGCCTCCTCGGCGTTGGTTTGCTGGCTGGTGTGGGACAGGGGTCAGGCGGAGCGCTGGTTCAGCGGTGCGCGCCGGTGATGGCTTGCAGCTTGGCCACCAGGGCGGCGTCCGCCTCCGCTCGGCGGTCCTGGTGCTGCTCCTTCTCGTACTCGTTCCAGACGGTCGCGTCGGCTCCGTGGTACTGCGCCATCAGACGCTCGGCCGTGCGGTCGCGGCGCTGTCCGACGCCGTCACCGTCGGGCGTGACGTACGGCGCTCCGGGCTCGGGGGCACGGTTCGCACGAAGCGGCCGGTTGGCTCGGGCCTCCCACTTCGCCCGCTCGCGGTCACGCTCGGACGACTGGCTCATGGCCTCGAAGACCTGGTGCCGACGCTCGGTCTCCGCGCTCTGCTGTGCCTCTCGCCGGATCTGCTCACGGGCCGTCGCCTCCGGGTGCGGCACGTTCTGACTGGCGAGCGCACGAGCACGGGCACGGACGTCCCGCTCGTGCTGCTGCTGACCCTTGGCGTTGTCCTCGTGGACGCTGCTGTAGTCCGTCCGGCCACGCATGGCGCGCATGATCTTGACGCTGGTGGAGTCCGGCATCTCGTCCAGGTTCCGCGTCTCGTTCGACACGTTGCCGCGCATCTGGGCCAGGATCTGTGCCGCCCTGTTGTCGGTCATTCCATCTCCTCGAACTCCGGCACGGCGTCGCCGTAGCCCTCGCGTACGTCTTGGGTGTGGAGCTCCCTTGCCTGCTCGGCTCGACCCCAACGGATCTGCTCCGCTAGCTCGGGGTCGAACTTGAACCACGAGGGCGGGAGTTGCTTCCTTTTCTGCGCGTCACGAACCGCGTCCGCGTATCTCGTGCGCTTGCGGAGCTCGTCGTCCGACAGCTTCCGCGTCTTACAGGACTCGGGTTCTGGGGCAGGAATGCCCAGCCGTTCACGACCTCTCCGGGCCATCTCGGCTAGTTCCAAGTCCGCCCGAGTCACGATGGAATCGGGATTACCTCGGTCCGGGTGCTTCTTGCAGGCGGGGCCGTGGGCAGTGCACACCTGGACGCCAGCCTCAGCGCGTTGCCGGAGAATCCGGGCTGACCTGAGGGGCATTAAAGATCACCGTCTCCCCATACCGGATCGGGCTGGAGGTGGAGGAGCTCTAGAGCCTTCTCCATCTCAAGAGTCACCTTGGCAGGCATCTCCAGACCGAGGAGCTTGGCGACCTTCATATTCAGGTCCGCGATGGTACGGATAACCGCGTTCTTCTCGGCAACCGTCTCGGCCTTGTCGAGGTTGCGGTAGGACTCACGGATCATGTCGGCCAGGCTCGATTCACGATCCGTACGCATGTCGGCGAGGGAATCCTCACCCAGGTTCTTCCGAGCCCGGGAGAGTCGCCGTTCGACCACATCCGTGGACATTCCGAGAGCGCGGCCAATGGCCTGCCTGCTATTGCCTCGCTTGAACAGTCGGTAAACCTTGTCGGCTTCCTTGTCCAGCTCGGCGGGTGTCAGTGTTCCCGCTCCCAGCGGCTTATCGCCAGCCATGCTTTCCTCCCTTCATACCTCAGACTTGAACCATTCATCGGTAATTCGAGAATGACATACTCTTGACAAAACGGCAAGGAATCGTATATGGCGTCGAATTCCGCCTATCCGACGCGGATTTATTGACCGGCCCCCGTAGCTCAGTGGATAGAGCAAGCTGGCACGAAGTGACAGCGTGGGCGCCTTTCCAAGCGCGGCATCGAATTACCCGCCAACCCTGTCGGGGTGGTGTGGTACAGCCCGGATATGTTCCACACCGCCCCGTGTCGAGTGCGCGCCGGCATACGCTGACCAGCCACGATGTCTGAATTGCGGGGCGGAATCGCTGAGAGTGCGTCTAACGAGATCGGTTGTCGAGTGCGTCTCTTCTATCGCGCTTGCTCTGCTGGGAGCCGAGAGACGCGATTCTGTCGCCCTAACGCACAAGAGAGCGCGTGACGTTCGCTCGCACTCACGAGACAGTGAACTCACGAGACCACGAGAAAGCCCGGTCACTCTCACGGGTGCCGGGCTTCTCTGCTGGCGCTGGATTACTTCGCGGCGTCGTCGGCCTTCGGCTCGACAGCCTTCGCGGGAGCGGGCGTTGCCTTCTTCGCGGGGGTCGCTCGGGTGGGCGACTTCTTCGCGGCCGGAGCGGCAGCGGGCTTAGCGGCGGTCGCGGCCTTCTTCGCGGGCGTCGCCTTGGCAGTGCCTGCGGTCGGTGCCTTCGACGCGGCGACAACAGGCTCAGCAGCGGCGCGGAGAGCCTTACGGCACGCGGCGCGTCCCGCCTTCGTGGAGGGGTGTGCGCAGTTCGCGTGGGAGAAGCGCTCGCGGGTCATGTCGTGCTCCTTCGTGGGTCGTTGTCTTGCTGGCAGGACGACACTCCCAAGAGCACGCGAGCAGTCCGAAGGGGCGAGACGGCTTTCCGTGGTCAATCGTCGGCTGTTCGTAACGTTGGTGTGTGGGCGTCAAGTTGAGGCCCCGTCCGACCATTAGTTCTAAACCAGCAGGTCAGACCCACTGCGTTGACGCAATCAAAAAATCAGACCACCATGAGGCCTCGGCTGCTCGCTTCTGGTGCGAGCGCACCCCGCGAGAGGAAGTGCCGTGCCGAAGGGTCACAAGTGTCCGGTCTGTGACAGGAACACGCTTCAGCCGTACACCACCAACCAGTTGAAGTGCTCCCAGTGCCAAACGATCGTGAAGAAGGACCAGCTCCGCTGAGCTGCAAGGATCTGCCTCGCGACCGCGGCCAACCCAGTAGAGAAGCCCGGCACTCGTCATGAGTGGCCGGGCTTCTCTACTGGGCTCGGGGGTGTGGTGACTACTCCTCGCTCTCCCCGCCCTCGTACGGCGGGATGCGCTGGCCTCGTGACTCCGCGATGGTCAGGAGCTCGGTCAGGCTCTCGATCAACCGCCGAGCGACCCAGCGGAGCTCACTGGCCGCGAGGTTCGCGCTGTCCTCAACCATCGGCTTGGCCAGGCCCAGGACCACGGCGGCCGTCTCGATCTGCTGCTCCTCGACCCGGTCGGCGAGACGGGACAGGAACGTCTCCGTGTTGCGGGTCGAGAGGTACGCGGGCTTGCCTTCCTCGGTCCACGGCAGGAGACGGAGATGCGAAGGGACCGGGTTGGTCTCGGGCTGGGCGCTCATGCCGTCACTCCGTGGATGTCGAGGCTGAGGGTCGGGAAGTCGATGCCGAGGGTTGCGAGAGCGGCAGCGGTGCGCCGGTCCCGCTGTCGCCGCCGCTCCTGCTCTCGCTCGTGGGCGACGAGATACGGCCGGATGAGCGGGGTGTCCTCGCCTCGCAGATACGCGGGTGGACGAGGGGAGCGGTGTGAGGGGAGTTCCACACCCACCGCTGCGCGCGTGATCGTCAGCCGTCGTGTCGGCTCGTCCGTCAGGTGCGGTGTCGGCGTGGGCGGGGTAGCGCGGCGCTTGCCGGTCGATGGCATGAGCCACGAGAGGATCAGGGCCAGTAGGCTTCGCACGTCGGTCACTCCTTGGGTGATCGGCCATGCCCCCGGACTGTTCGCGCAGTCGCGGGGGTCTTCCGTTGGGGCGGTGCTGGTCGTGCTGTCGAGGTCCTGCGCCATCGAGCATACGCGCATTCGCGTATACGCGGTCGCGTGATCACGCAGATACGCGGACGCTAAGAGCCATGGATCTTGACCGCAGCAAGCCGGTATGGCCCCAGGTAGCGGCGGAACTGCGCCGACGCCTCGATGCTGGGCAGTATCCGGCTGGCGAGCGCTTCCCCGCCGTGAACGAGCTGGCCGCCGAGATGGACGTAGCCCCGTCCACGGTGCAGAAAGCTGTGGCCGCCCTCCGCGAGGAAGGACGGCTCTACACCGTGCTCGGGCAAGGCTCGTTCGTGAAGGGCGACGAGTAGGGGTGCAAACACGGTCTGCCGCTACCCTCCTCGCAGAAAATGCGGCGTAGTGCCGCAAGCGTGCTGGGGAGCGCGCTGCAAAGGGTGGGGTGATCTTGGTGCGTCCGCGAAGACTTGGCGTGACCCTGATGGCGGGCTTGGCGTTGGCTGCGTGCACATCCAGCACTGACACCGCCCTGGCCGATGTGCAAGCCGCGTGCACGGAGATGGGCTACGAGGACGGCAAGAGCAAGGAGTCCGACTCCTCGGACACCACGTGGACGTCCGACGACTGGGCGGACACGGCCGATCAGTACGACGACATAGCCAACCGCGTCGCCAGCGCCGCGCGTGACGATGGCCGCTGGAACCGGCTGTCCAACGCGCTCACCGACTGGCAGGCAGCCATGGAGAAGATGGTCGTCGTCCAGGACGAGACCCTGCCGCAGGCCGAGCGAGACGCCGCCCAAGCCGAGATCGATCAGTTGGGCGTTCAGTCCACATACCAGGTGGTCAGCCAGGAGTGCCGTAAGGCCCAAGCGGATTAGCTCCGCGTGAGAACGAGGGGGGTGTGGGACATCCATCGGGACGTTCCACACCCCCCGTCGTCACCCAGTGCTTAGCCGGCGATCTACCGTCCGTGACGGCTGCGCGTCAGTAGCGGTCGCCCATCCGCTTCACGGCGGTCACTGCTCGGGTCGTCGCCATGTCGGCCGCGTACCGCCTGAGCATTGACGGGTCCTTCCATCCGGCGATGGTCATCACGTCGCCCTCGGAGACGCCAGCCGACAGAAGGTCATCGGCCATCGTGTGACGGAACTGGTGCGGGTGGACGATGCTGTGTGACTCGGGGTTATCCGGGTTGCCGTACCCGGCGTCAGCCGCCCGACGGTTCAGCAGGCGGTACAGACCCGAGTACGTGAGCTGGGGCCTGCCTCGCGTCCCGAGCCACAACCAGTCCGAGTAGTTGGGTGAGTTCGGGTTCGCTCGCGGGTGGCTCTCTCGTGCGCGCAGGTACCGCGTGATCGCCACGACGGTCTTGGGCTGGAGCGGGATGATCCTGCCCTCACCCGACGCGCGTGCCTCCTTGAGTGGGGTCACGGGGCCGAGTAGCCCGTCAGCCAGGTGCAGGTGGTCGAGTCGGAGGGACAGAAGTTCCTCGGCTCGCAGACCCTCCGTGAGTACCCGGATGATCGCGTGGTCCCTGACCTTCTCGAATGCGCGGACCCGAGGATTGCCCCCGCCCGTGACCTGGAGCAGATCACGGATGAACTCCTCGGAGAGGGTCTGAGGACGTACGTCCTGTGGGTGCGCGTAGCGCTGTAGCCGTGGGTCGTCCCAGGGGTTCGCGTGGTCGTATTCGACTTCCAGCCATTTGAAGAAGGGGCGCAAGTTCCGCTGGAGAGTGTGGGTGCCGCCCTGTCGCTCGCCGTCTCCGCCGTCGTAGTGGGCGCGGAAGAAGACGTTCAGGGCCGGGGCGTCGCACTGGATGAAGTCGGTGAGTACCACACCCGCCGCGCTGAGCTGCGACGATTCGCCCGGCGTGTCGGCGAGCCCCGTCATCCAGCGGTCGAGAGTGCGTGCCGCCTTCGTGTACGCGGTGACCGTCTTCTCGGCGTACGGACGGCCGCGCTTGTTGTTGCTGGCCCGGAGATGCGTCGCGTAGTCGCTGAGCGTGTGAGCACGAGACGCAGCGGCGTCCTCACGTGCCTCTGGGGACGGTACGGACGTCAGACGACGTGCGCTCTTGCTCGTGCTCTGCTGTGCACGCAGAGGACTCCGTGTCATGCCTGTGGCTCTCTCTGTGAGAGCTGGGCAAGAGTGAGTCGGCGACTCACCTTGTCCAACTATCGGACGGGTGAGTCACAGCGCTTTGGGGAGAGAGCCTATCCGACGTTTTCGCAGGTCAGATAGTGAAGCGCCCCCGGCAGGACTCGAACCTGCGGCCAAGCGCTTAGAAGGCGCCTGCTCTATCCGCTGAGCTACGGGGGCCGGACAGTGGTCGCGGCTGTCTTCGCCCCTGGCTGGTTCCGTGACCTGTACCGAGGTCAAGGATAGGGCGCCGCGTCCGTGCTGCTGTCTGCTTCACTCGCGTGACACGTTGTGGAGGTTCGGTGAAGCGGTCCGATAATCGCAGGCAGGCGCTGAAGTCGCATCGCTTTTGACGGGTCGCAACACTGCTGTTGTGCACTCGTTATGCCGGTGGCTCGTTCTGGCCCCTGCGTATCATCCGACACCCTCGACCAGCGGTTCCTTGGTGTTCTGCGGCCTTGTTGTGATCATTGCGCGATCATTGTGCGGGCCTTGCGCGGCGGTCCCGGTCCGCCTGGCGGTGCCGCGGCGGGCCGCCGCCGGTTGGGCGTTATCCGGGCTGAATGGGGCTAATTAGCCGAAATGCGCTTCATAAATGCTCCAATATGGGGCATTCTGCCGTCGTGGCGATCTTGGACGTACGGCCAGAGTTGATCGACGCGCTGTCCGCGCTGCGCGACCGCGTCGAGGCCGCGTGCTTCCCCTTCCCGCTGCCCGGAGCGGGGCGCGCCGAGCGGACCCGCCAGGAACTGCTGACCCAGCTGGACGACTACCTGGTGCCCCGGCTCACCGCCCCGGAGGCGCCCCTGCTCGCGGTGGTCGGCGGATCGACGGGCGCGGGCAAGTCGACGCTTGTCAACTCACTTATCAGCCGTCGTGTCAGCGAATCCGGTGTGCTGCGACCCACCACCCGCACCCCGGTGCTGGTCTGCCACCCAGAGGACCGCGCGTGGTTCGCCGACCCGCGCGTGCTGCCCGGCCTGACGCGGGCCTGGGCCGTGCGCCAGCGGGTCAGGGGCGACGACGACGCACCCGACCGCAGCGAGCCCGCCCGGGCCGAACTCCGGCTGGAGTGCGACGACTCCCTGCCCCGCGGCCTCGCCCTGCTGGACGCCCCGGACATCGACTCCCTGGTCAGCGGCAACCGCGAACTCGCCGCCGAGCTGATCTGCGCGGCCGACATCTGGATCCTGGTCACCACCGCCTCCCGCTACGCCGACGCCCTGCCCTGGCACCTGCTGCGCACGGCCAAGGAGTACGACGTCACGCTCGCCACGGTTCTCGACCGCGTGCCGCACCAGATCGCCGACGACGTCAGCCGGCACTACGCGGCCCTGCTGGCCAAGGCCGGCCTGGGCGACGTGCCGCGCTTCACCGTCCCGGAACTGCCCGAGTCCGCGGGCGGCGGCGGGCTGCTGCCGCAGACGACCGTCGCCGGGCTGCGCGAATGGCTCACGCACTGCGCCCAGGACCCCGCCGCCCGCCAGCACGCCGCCCGCCGCACCGCAGAGGGCGTCCTGGACTCGCTGCGCAGCCGGCTGCCCGCCCTCGCCGCGGCCTCCGCCGCCCAGCACGCCGCGGCCCTGCGGCTGGCCGCCGCCGCAGAAGGCGCCTACGAACTGGCCGCCGAGCACATCGACACCGCCGTCCGGGCCGGCGCCCCCCTGGCCGGCGAGGCGCTGGCCCACTGGCAGGGCTACCCCGCCTGCGGCCCCGAGGCCCTGCAGCACGCCCTCGCCGAGGAGTTGGCGGCGCTGCTGCGCACCGAGACCGACGCCGCCGACGAGCGCATCGCCGACGTCTGGACCCGCGACCCGGCAGGCGCTGCACTCCTCGGCGACCCGGCATCCCGCCCCGACCGGGACCGCGTGGCGGTCGCCGCCCGGATCGACAAGGGCGTACGCCGCTGGCGCCGCACCGTGACCGACCTCGCCTACGCCCAACTGCGGGCGGCCCGCGACACCGAACGCCCGCCCGCCGACCCGGAGGACGTCGCCGCCCTGCTGGCCACCGCCCTGCTCGGCGGCCGGCGCGGGCGCACCGCGGGGGAGCGGCTCGCCGAGACCGTCGGCGCCCAGGCGGCCCTGCGGATGCGCGACGCCGCCCGCGACCGCCTCGCCGACGCCGTCGCCGGACTGCTCGACGGCGAACGCGACCGCAGGCTCGCACCCGTCGACGCCCTCGACGTCACCGCAGGCCAGCAGGCGTCGCTGATCTCCGTCCTGTCCCTACTGCAGAAGGAGCGGTGACCCGGTGCGCCACACCGCCACGTCCACGACGAGCACGACGCCCCCCGCCGACCCCTCGGCCGCGGCCCGGCAGCCGGGACGAGGGCGCCCCGCCACCGCCTTCACCCAGCCGGGCCACGGCCCCGCGCCCGTGCCCGCCCCGGGAGCGGGGCAGCCGGGAACCGCTCCCGGGAGTGCGGCAGCCGATCCGCTGAGCGCCCGGGTGGACGCGCTCGGCGAACTGCTCGGCCTGTCCAGGACCCGGATCAGCCCCGACGCCCTCGCCGAGACGAGCGAGCTGCTGGAGCGCATCAGCGAGCGGCGCAGGCTCTCCCTGGACCACACCGTGGTCGCCCTCGCCGGTGCCACCGGAAGCGGCAAGTCCGCGCTCTTCAACGCCCTGGCCGGACTCCCGCTGTCCGAGACCGGCATGCGCCGGCCGACCACGGCCCGCCCGATCGCCTGCGCCTGGCCCCCCGAGCGGGCCGCGGGGCTGCTCGACCGCCTCGGCATCGCCCCGCAGGACCGCTACACCCGGCGGCACGCCCGGATCCCCGCCCCGGCCGGCGGCGCCGAGCGCGGCGCATCCGGCGGCGCGGACGTCCTGCCTGGCGCCGAGGAGCTGCACGACGCGGTGCACGATCTCGGTGCGGTCCGGCCGGGCAGCACCGCCCACCCGGCCGGCGCCGATCCCCGGGATTCCGCGCCCGCGCCCGTGCCCGTGCCTGCGCCCGCCGCCGACGGCTTCGGCGGCGCCGCCGGCATCCCGGTCGGCGACGAGGGGTGTCCGGCTGGTTCACGACTTGACGACCTCGGTGGTGAGTGCTCGGAGCGCGCCGCCGCCGACACGGTGAGCCTGGACGGGCTCGTCCTGATCGACCTGCCCGACCACGACTCCGCCGCCCCCGGCCACCGCGCGCAGGTGGACCGGCTGCTGCAGCTCGTCGATGTCGTGGTCTGGGTGCTCGACCCCGAGAAATACGCCGATGCGGCGCTGCACGAACGGTATCTGCGCCCCCTTTCCGGCCATGCCGATGTGACGGTGCTGGTGCTCAACCAAGTGGACCGGCTGCCGGGGGACTCGGCAGACCTGGTGCTCGACGACTTGCGCCGGCTGCTGGACGAGGACGGCCTCGCCGTGGGGGAGCACGGCGACGCCGGCGCCGTCGTGCTCGCCGCCTCGGCGCTGACCGGGCATGGCGTGCCCGATCTGCGCGGGGTGCTGGCCCAGATCGTCGCTGAGCGGACCGCCTCCGGCCGCCGGCTGGCTGCCGACGTGGACCGCACGGCGCGACGTCTGCACCCGCTCTATGTGGGAGAGGGCGGCGCCGGGCTGACCGACCCGGCGCGGGAGGAGTTCGTCGACCGGCTGGCGGACGCGGTGGGAGCGGCCGGTGCAGGTCAGTCGGCGGAACGGGAGTGGGCGGCTGCCGCCCGTGCGGCGTGCGGCACACCGTGGGGGCGGTTGAGAGGAGAACGGACCGCCGCGGGCGCCGGTTCCCCCGCAGCGCGCGAGACGCCGACTTCACCCGTACGGCGCAACGGCCCGGGAGCCGGGGCCGGCGCCCCGGGTCCCGTGGCGTCCCGGCCGCTGGTCGGTGAGGCGGTGCGCGGGCTGGCCGCCGACGCCGCCCGCGGTCTTCCGGCCCCCTGGGGGCAGGCGGTGCGCGAGGCCGCCCGGCGCGGCGGGGAGGGCCTGCCGGCCGCCCTGGACAGCGCGGCGAAACGCGCCGAGCCCGGGTCCCCCGAGCGGCCCGGCTGGTGGTCGGCCGCCCACGTGGTGCAGTGGCTGCTGATGGCGCTGGCCGTCGCGGGCGCGGTGTGCCTGAGCGCGCTCGCCTTCGGCTCGATCGAGCTGAGCTGGTGGGTGCCGGTCGTGATGGCCGCGTCCGGCGGGCTCGGCGGCCCGGCGGTCTCCGCCGGCTGCCGGGTCGCGGCCCGCGGTCCCGCCCGCCGCTACGGCCAGGCCGCCGAGCGGCGGATGCGGGACGCCGCCGCCGACTGCGGCAGGGCCAGGGTGCTCGAACCCGTCGCGGCCGAGCTGATGCGCTACCGCGAGGTGCGCGAGCAGTTCGCGGTGGTCGCAGGTACTTCCCCGCGCGCGCCGCACGCGCGTGATTCCCGGTCGGCGACTTCCCATTCTCATTCGTCCGAGTGACGGGTTATCCACAACAGGGAGGTTATCCACAGATTCGAGATGGTCTTTCCTTGACCGTCCGAATTTGAGGCACGATGTTCTCAGGACGTCCCACCGCGGGATGCTGTGGAAAGTGAGGACCGTGCAATGAACGAGACCTTGGTGACCGTCGTGGGGAACGTGGCGACGGAGCCCGAGATGTACACCACCGCGACGGGCGTGGGGGTCACCCGGTTCCGGCTGGCGACGACCGCGCGCCGGTGGGACTCCGAGCGCGGGTCGTGGACGGACGGCGCGACCAGTTTCTACACGGTGCGCGCCTGGCGCACGCTGGCGGGGCACGTCAAGGAGTCGGTGGGGCTCGGCGAACCGCTGGTGGTGCAGGGGCGGCTGAAGATCCGTGAGGACGAGCGCGACGGCCGCCGCTACACGGCGGCCGAGATCGAGGCGGTGGCGGTCGGGCACGACCTGGCACGCGGGGTCGCGCGGTTCAGCCGGACCTCCGCACCCCCTGCGACCCTGCCGGAGCCGTCGGCGCCGCCACCGGTTCCCGCGGTGGCTGTGCCCTGATTCCGCGGAGTATCCGTATTCAGCGGTATTTCCGGGGATCAATTACGCCGGGGACTTGTCGACAATCACGGAAACATGCGCACAAGCGGGTAACGATTGGGATGCGAAAAGGGGCGGGCGGCGACCCTTTCGGTGCTGATGTTGCGCGTGGTTCCTAGGATTCGGCACTGACACACGGGGGCTCGGAGCTGCAGGCGAGGCGACCCTCTTTCCACCGACCCGCCTCGCCCGGAGGGGAAAACCAACCATGTTCACCACCTACAGGCGGAGCGCTGCCCGCATCGCGGCGGCCGGTGTTGCCACCGGCCTGCTCGCCGCGGGCGCCTTCGCCGGCGCGGGAAGCGCGGTCGCCGACGACGCGGCCACTCCGTCGTCCAGCGGTGCGACGGCCGTTCTCGAAGGCATCCAGAGCGATCTGTCCGATGTCGCCACGGTCGCCACCAAGGACGGCGGGACCAACACCCACGAGGCCGCCGGCCTGTTCAAGATGGATCTCGGCGGCGGCAAGAGCATCTACACCTACTGCATCGACCTGTTCAACTCGACCAAGCCGAAAGCGCACTACCAGGAGGTCCCCTGGAGTGCGACCTCGCTCTACCAGCAGGGCAAGGACCGCGCCAAGGCGGGGAAGATCGCCTGGATACTCAACCACTCCTTTCCGCAGGTCGACGACCTCGGCGCGCTGGCCACGACGGCAGGGGCGGGGCCGCTGACCAAGAAGACCGCCGCCGCGGGCACCCAGGTCGCCATCTGGCGGCTCTCGGACGACCCGACGGCCAAGGCCAACGACCCGGCGGCCGAGCAGCTGGCCGACTACCTGTCCAAGACGGCCGTCGCCGTCGCCGAGCCCGATGCGTCGCTGACCCTGGACCCGCCCTCGGTCTCGGGCAAGTCCGGTGACCGCATCGGCCCGGTGACCGTGCACACCAACGCGAAGTCCGCGGATGCGGAGATCGCCGCGGACGCGGCCGGCGTCAAGCTGGTCGACGCCGACGGCAGGCCGGTGACCACCGCGAAGGACGGCAGCAAGCTCTACTTCGACGTCCCCGCGGGCACCAAGGACGGCAGCACCTCCGTCAAGGTGACCGCCACCACCACGGTGCCGATCGGCCGGGCCTTCACCGGTTTCGGCGCCAACGACGTCGCGAGCCAGACCCAGATCCTGGCGGGCTCCGACACCACCCCGCTGACCGCGCAGGCCACGGTCACGTGGGCGAAGAAGGGCGCGATACCGGCGGTCAGCGCCGCGGTGAACTGCGCCAAGGGCGGGGTCGACGTCACCGCCGCCAACAAGGGCGACGAGGACCTGGTCTTCAGCCTCGGCGGCAAGGACTACACCGTCGCCCCGGGCGCGTCGCAGACCGTGCTCGTCCCGGTCGCGGAGGACCAGCACTACAAGATCGACGTCACGCTGCCGGACAAGTCGGTGAAGTCGTTCGAGGGCGTGCTGGACTGCAAGAGCGCGACCACCGTGCCGACCACCCCGGCGAACCAGCCGAGCCCGGCCGGCAGTGACCAGGACCTGGCGGCGACCGGCAGCAGCAGCGCCACGCCCATGATCGCGGGCATAGCCATC
Organism: Actinacidiphila bryophytorum; assembly: GCF_016916835.1. GTDB lineage: Bacteria > Actinomycetota > Actinomycetes > Streptomycetales > Streptomycetaceae > Actinacidiphila > Actinacidiphila bryophytorum. The sequence continues at coordinate 244,767 of NZ_JAFFIX010000001.1, forward strand.
GCCCTGGTCGTCCTCGGCGGCGGCGCGGTGTTCTTCTTCCGCCGCAAGAAGAGCGCCACCGGCACGGAGTGATCCACCGGGTCCCGGCGCCCCCGCACCCGGCGCCGGGACCCATTCGCCCCGTGGGGTGGACGTACGGCAAGATGGGGTGTTTCTCATCCCAGCGCGACATGAAACGACCCCTCACCAGCGGTTTCCCGTTGATGAGGGGCCGTCTCACGCGGCGTGGGCCGTCTCTGGGCCGTCATGAGCGTGACCGGCGGCCCGGTACATCGCGCTGATAGCGCTCCGGGTCCGGGTCTCACTACTCGGCATCAGGTGCGTGTACACCCGCAGCGTGAACCCCGGGTCGCTGTGCCCGAGGTACAGACTCAGCGCCTTGACGTTCTCTCCGGCGTCGAGGAGCACCGAAGCGTAGAAGTGCCGCAACGCGTGCATACCGTGCTCTCGGGCAGCTTCGTAGCGCTTCCCCTTCTCCGGTACCGGGATGATCCCGGCGGACGCAAGAGCGGGCTTCCACGCCTGATCGTTGAAGGCGTTGCTCCAGACCGCCGAGCCCGCACCGCTGGTGAAGATCAGACGATGCGTCACCTTCGGTCCGGTCGGCGTGAGCCAGGGCAAGGTCACATCGACCGGCGGGAAGCGCTTCATGTGCTCGGTCAGCGCAGCAGACACCTCGGGATCGAGCGGAACGTCACGGATCTTGCCCCGCTTCGGAGGCGCGAACACGAGGCCGCCCCGGAGCTTCTTGATCTGCTGTCGCACGTACAGCCACCCGAGATCCCCGATGTTGTCGACGGCAAGGCCGAAGATCTCGCCCTGCCGGAGACCGCAGCCCCCGCCGACATCTGCCGTCGCCCAGTAGCGATCCGGCAGCCCCTCGCGTACTGCGAACACCTGCTCCGCCGACCACGGGTGCACTCGGGTCGGAGCCGGACGAGGAGCCTTCACCGACCTGGCACGGCAAGGATTCATCGGCAACAGCCTGTCGTCCACAGCCGCATTGAGCACGGAGGACACCGCGTCGAAGATCAGCCGCCGGTACGACGCGGCGGCGACGGAGTCTTCAAGGTCACGCAGCCACTCGCGCACGTGCTCCGGCTGGAACGACCCGATCGGACGGCTGCCCAGGTACGGCAGGGCGTGAAGGCGCAGACGCCCCTCAAACGCGGCCCGACTGGTGAGGTCGGTCGTCAGCGCGGCGAGCCAGCGTTCCGCGTACTCCCGGAACGTGATCCGAGACGTACGAGGGTCGATGTACTGGCCCCGGCTCATGTCGGCTTCCAGGTTGGTCAACCAGGCTTCAGCCGCGCGCTTCTGCCGGTCGGGGAAGCTCTTGCTCTTCTCCGTACCATCCGGGCCAACGTACCGAGCGCGGTAGCGCAAGCCGAGGCCGTAGCGGTCGGACTTGACCTTGACGGGCTTGCCGTCCGGACCCTTCTCCGTCTTGTACCAGCGGTCTTGAATGTGCCCGGCCATCAGGCAACCTCCCCCATCAGACCGGCGATCCAGCGGCGGACCTCTTCGGGGTCGTAGCGAAGGTGACGACCGACGCGGAAGCCGCGCGGACCGGTGTGCTTGCGCCGCCACTGGTAGATGGTCTCCAGCGGCACACCGAGCAGATCGGCCAGGTCCGGCGGGGTCAAGAAGCGATCCGGCAGCGCACTATTCATGGTCACCACTCCTCTTCCTCGCTGATCTCTGCGCGTGCTTGGCGTGCGGCGTCGCGGGTTTGGGCGATGTCGCGGTGGATCTGTTGGGCGAGCCAGGATTCGCCGGGGGTGTGGCCGTGTCCGGCGTAGGCCCAGTGCGCGATCACGAGCGTGGTGGCCTCTGGGTCGGTGTCGGGATCGGGTAGTCCGCGTTCGCGTCGTTCCTGGTTGGCGCGGTAGTCGGCGCGGGCTTGTCGGAGTGCTCCGAGGGTGGTGGAGTAGCGGCGGGCTTTGGTGGAGAAGTGGCCGCGGAAGCCGAGCATGTGTGCCCAGGCCCACAGCCGCCGGTCGGGGTAGATCCCGTCGAGGTCCCAGCAGGCTTGGATGAGGCGCCGGGTGTGGGCGGGCAGGTCGGGCAGCTTGTCGAGTTCGGCGAGTTCGCCGATGCGGCGGTCTACGGTGCCAGTGGTCTCGGCGGCTTTGGTGGCGTACTTGGCGACGTAGGAGGCGACGGCTTGTTCGGTCAGTTCCTCGCCGTGCCCGAAGGCTCCGATGGGCTGCACATCGAGCTGTGTTCCCCAGTGCAGGACCCGGACGGGCTCGTCACCAGCGGCGGGCACGGTCACCGTGGCACGGGCGGCAGCGGCGCGTAACGCGTCGGCGAGCAGGCCAGCGGTTGCCCACGCGGGGGGTGGGGTGTCGGGTCCGTCGGGTCCGTCGAAGCGGATCACGGCGTGGAAGTGGATCGCGCCGCGCTTCTGGTACTCGGCGACCTTGCCGTACGACACCCGCAGCCGTTCCCGGAGTTCGCGTTGGGTGATGCCGACTCGGGCAGCGATTTCCCGGGGCAGGTAGATGGTGATGTAGCGCCACAGGTCTGAGGCGTGGTTGTTCCACAGCACTGCGCCTGCGTAGTCGTACGTCTCCGGGTCCAGCGGCGTGCCCAGCTCCGGTGCCCCGTCTGGGTGGGCGGTGCGGCAGCGGCAGTGGCCACGGGCCGGGCGGTTGTGGACGGCGCCGAAGGACGGGGCGGTGAGGGTGGCGAATACGCGGGGGTGGTCGGTCACGGTTTCGGGGACGCCCTTGCCGCCGGTCAGGCCGGAGAGGATGAGTTGGTAGGTGTCACCGGCGTAGGTCCAGGCGCAGGCGGGGCAGCGCGAGGCGCGGCGGTTGCCGCAGGCGACGCGGAGCCTGCCGCCCGGCTCGGCGCTGGTGTCGTAGGAGTAGAGGACCTGCCCGGTTGCCGGGTCGAGAGTGGTGGTTGAGCCGATCAGGTGGATCGGGTCGGAGCAGCCGCCGGTGCGGCGTACTTGGTCGTTCCAGCGGTCGAAGCCGTCGGTCCCGGCCACCCGTAGGAAGTCCTGCCAGGTGGTCGGGTCCAGGCCCGCCGGGAGTTCGGCGGTGAGTTCCATCAGCGGCCCGCCTCGGCGTGGCTGGCCTTGTGGTCGCTGTAGGCCTCGACCAGGGCCTTGACCGCGGTGGTGCCCTTGGCGCTGTCGGTGGCGCCGCAGTGGCAGGCGTATTCGCCGGTGGGGGCAGTGGAGTAGGAGCCGCCCTTGATGTGCAGGCCGGGCGACGTGGCGGACGGGCGAAGACCTTCACTCATCGCAGTCACCGCCCGACAGCGGCGAGGGTGCGGCGGGCAGGGGTGGTGCCGGTGCCCTTGCAGGCGGGGCAGGTGACAGAGATGGTGCGCAGGGTGCCGTCGAGCCGCCGGTTTCCGGTGGCGATGTGGACGACGGGGAAGCCGTCGCAGTGGCCGCAGACGTGGCCCGGGGCGCGGTTGTGCTGGGGCATGATGGTGAGTCCCTTTCGGGTCCGTTGGATCAGGAAGAGGTCAGGCGCCCGGGGCGGTCGTGTTTGGCGACAGGTGCCGCCCCGGGTGCCGGTCAGCGCTTGCGCGCGAGGTTGATCGAGACGCTGGCGCCGCCGACAGTGGGCACGGCGGCAGCCGCAGCGGCAGCGGCGGTCTGGAAGGCGAAGGCCAGGACGACGATGACCAGCGCGGTGCCGCCGCTGATGGCGATGGTGAGCAGGATGCGTCCGGCGTAGGACGGGCCAGGTGCCTGGATGACGACGACCTGTCCGGGGTGGACGCCGGGCGGGATCAGTTCGGCCGGGCGGTGGTTGGCGGAGAGCTGAGCGGTCGGGTGTCGCACGGGTATCCACTCCTTCCGGGATCAGGTGGTGCAGGTGTGGGTGCGGGCGGCGAGTTCAGCGGCGGCGCGGCTGGTGTAGTCGTTGGACCAGCCGCAGCGCGGGGCGGTGCAGGCCGCGATGGTGGCGTTGCGGCCGTGCCGGTCGCGGTGGTCGCCGACTTCCACGGGGCCGATCCGCGCGGTGTTGGCGAAGCGTTCGAAGCGGGCCACGGGTTGTTTCCTCCTCTCGTGATCTCAGTCAGGCGAGCTGTGCGGCGATGGCGTCCGCCAGAGCCGGGGGGACACCGAGCCGGGTGCGCAGGGTGTCGGGGTCGATCGGCTGTCCGGTCGCGGACTGGTGGGAATCGGCGATCTTCCGTGCGTGCTCAACCAGCGCAGCCGGAACCGCCACCAGCGGAGCAGCAGGAGCCGGAGCAGGGGCGGGGGGAAGCTCAGGGACAGGCATCGGATCGGGGACGGGCGCGGGGGCGCGGTCGAGGGTGACCGGGTCGGGTTCAGTCGGCGCATCGGTCACCTCGTTGGCCGGCGTGGGGGTGGGGAGGCTGTGGGCGAGGAGGGTGCCGCCGAAGAACGCCAGGGCGGGCCATCCGGCGACCAGGACGCGCAGCACGGCCGGGACGTGGTGCATGTCCAGGAGCCCGGCGGTGGCGACGTTGGCGCCCAGGGACGCCGTCAGCGCGATGACGAACCAGGTCCACGCGGCACGGGCAGGGCGGCCGGTGGCCCGCAGGGTGCGCATGCGGTGCCAGGCGGCGACCAGCAGCAGGTCAACGCTGATGGGGTAGGCCCAGGCTTTCCAGCCGGTCTGTCCGGCGGCGTCGGCGATGTCGTGCAGGTGCGCGAAGGACAGCGAACCGGCGATCACGGCTTGGATCAGGATCGGGTCCACACGCAGGACGCGGGCCATGGGGGTTCACCTTCTTTCTCGGGGATCAAGCCCGGGGCCGGGCGGGTAGATCCGGCAGCCCCGGGCGGTACGGGGTTTCGGGCATGGAGCGGGTAGGGACCTGGCGTGAAAGCGGTCACGCCGACCGGTGGAGCAGGGGGTGTCAGGCGGTGGCGGGTACCGGCTCGGGGGCCGGTCCGGTGCCGGTCGGGAGCGGGGGCAGAACGGGCCGGAAGGCGTCCAGCGCGGAGATGTCGGGGGTCAGGGCTGCGTACTGGTTGCAGGTGGCCACTGCAGCGCGCAGCGACGTGTGGGGGGTGCGGATGCGGGACCAGCCGCCGGATGTGTCGGCAGCGATGGCGACGCCCGGTTGATCCGGTGCGATGGCCAGGACCGAGGCCAGCGCCTCAGGGGCGATGTCGCCGAAGGCCATCTTCGCGGAGGCTTCGTCGTTGACGCGGTGGCAGACCCGGCCGGTGAGCTGGGCACGCAGCATGGTCACGCCCTCACCCAGTTCCGAGCCGAAGCGCTGCCCGCACACCTCCAGGTAGATCCCGGCAGCACGCGAGAGCTGACCGAGCCGGACCAGAGCGGTGATGATCCGCTCGCGCCGCTTCTTCTGCGCAGCAGCCGAGACGAGGAGTAGTTCGGCGACCTCATCGATCATGACCACGATCGGCACCGGACGGATCTTCTCCGGCAGGCCCCAGATGTCGGAAGTGATCTCCGCATCAGGGGTGTCCGCGCTGATCCGCTGCGCGGCCCGGATGACCTCGAAGCGTTCGCCCATCTCCTCAACCAGTGCTTCCAGGAGATCGGCGGCAGCCTCCGGAGTGTCGGCCATGGCGGAGAACCGGCGCGCCAGCGGAGCCAGTTCGACTCCCTTCTTGCAGTCGATCCCGACCAGCGCGACCGCCTGAGGGGCGAGTTCCCTGATCAGACCGCGCTGATACACAGACTTGCCCGACTCGGTCGCGCCCACAGTCAGACAGTGCGGCACCTTCCGGAAGTCCCGGTAGTGCACCGTTCCGTCAGCGCGCAGCGCGACCGGCACCCGCAGGGCCGACCTTTCGGCACGGGCAGGCATGTGCACACGGCTGAGTACGTCATAGCCGGTCATCGACAGTTCCAGGACCCCGGAGCGGACTTCCTTGACCGCGACCTGGTGAAGGCGCCAGGAATGCCGGAGCCGGTCGGCGGCCGAGATCACGTCGAAGGCATCCTGCCCCGGCTGGAGCCGGATCCGCGCGACCAGGCCGGTACGGGTGGTCTTCATCCGCAGCAGCTTGGGCGGGCGGTTCGCGGGCATCTCCCGGCGCATCACCTTCGCCAGCGCGACACGTGCCCGGGACGGGGGAACCGACAGGCCGCAGGCGTCCATGACCGAGGCGTACGACCAGGTCACCCGGATACGGGCCGCAGGGCCGCCGACGACCATCCAGTACAGGTCGGGGCGGACCCGGCGCAGGATCAGCACAGCGGCGATCCCAGCGCCGGTCAGCACCAGAACAGTAACGCCCACGGCCGGTCAGCCCTTGCCGTTCGAGGCAGCCGCCGGAACCAGAGACGTGACGGCCACCGCGCGGAAGCTGATCCCGTGCCGCTTCTGCCCGTTGAACTCGTTCTCCCAGTCCCGCGCCCGCAGCCCCGTCACAGCCACCAGCGTGCCCGGCGTCAGCGTCGAGTCGATGCCCGTCTCCGGGATCGTCACCTGGAACAGGTCCCCCTGCCCCTCATCTGAGACCAGCAGACCCACCGTCTTGAGCGGCGCACCGGTCTCACGGTCGATCGCGACCTCGCCGGTCTGCTTGTTCACCAGCTTCGGAACGGGCGGGGTGGCCACGAACACCGTGGCGGTCGAAAGGTCGATCTTGAACGAAGCCATACGACAACTCCAGTGCTTGGTGAAGGAGTAGAGGTCTCCCCCACGAGCCGAGTAGCTTGTATATCCAAGCTGTGCTACCACCGTACGGGCATCAACTTGGATATGCAAGTGGGGAGTTGAAAGAGGAGAGCCCGAAGGCTCTCCAGTAGGTGTGCAGTTGATCAGGGAACGTCGATCACGTACCGGAAGACGTGACGATCACACGGCACCCGGGAGTCAAGGACTTCCACGGTCTGACCAGCAGAAGTGTGTGCCGTACGGAGTACTCGTGCGAGCGGTACGCCGGGTGGGATCTTGAGTGCGTCAGTCTCTACCGGTGTGGGCATGCGGATCTCAAGATCCTCCACAAACTGCGTGATCCGCTGGCCAATCGGCCCCTCTGGATCTTCGATCAGCCGACTGACGCCACCGCGAATCCGACGTGGTTGAGCGACTTGGGTGCCGCCGAACAGGTCGGCCGGGTAGTAGCCGTCAACGAGCTGCATCGGTTCGTCGTTCACGAAGAATGCTCGGCGCCGGACGATTACCTCAGTGCCGTCGGCGACGCCAAGCCGCTCCGCCACGTCGGCAGGTGCGGGCACTGTCTCTACAGACGCGATCCGTTGTTCGGGCCGCAATCCCTGTGCCGCAGCCTCTGCGTTGAAGTTGCTGACGCCCGTGTCCCGGCGAGCGCGGAAGTTCGCCCCGGTCGTGAGCATCTGCACGTTGGGGCGGGGTCGCACGAAGACCCCTCGGCCTTGCTCGCTGATGAGCAGACCGTCGGCCTTGAGAAGCGCTAGAGCCTTCCGGACTGTGACGCGCGTCGTTCCGTACTGATCTTTGAGTTCGTTCTCCGACTGGAGCTTTTCGCCTGCGCGCAGCTTCCCGGACAAGATCCGGTCGCGCAGCTCGTCGGCAATCTTCCTGAACGGAGGAAGATCCTTCTCGGCCATCTAGGTCACCTCGACTTGGCTATGCAAGCCAGCGTACGCCCTGGTGCCGACAAGAGTCATCCTGCGAACGCCCAACCGGTCCAGCCGTCCACGTGGATGACAACGACAGGCCCTTGAGGGGGGTGCTCGGCGTACTGGTCGTACTTCCGCTGGAGCAGTTCCACAGCCTTACGGTAGGTAGCACCCTCGTTCAGGATCTCCGCCCGGCCGTCAGCCCGAGCCCACCACAAGGTGTTCCAGTCGTCTGCGTAGTGGTCGGCCATGACCGCCACGGACGGGTTTTCGGAGATATTCCGCAGGCGCCGCAGATTGACGGAACGCTTCGGCTTGTAGTCGATCGCGAAGTAGATCACGTCACCGTCTGCCGCGAACGTAACGGGTACGACGTGCGGTATCCCGGCCCGATCGGCCGTTGCCAGCCGTCCGACCGGCGAAGCCGCGAAGCGCTCACGGGCCTCAGTCTCGGAGAGGTTCATACGGCGAACGTACCCAGCGTGCGGCGCGCAATCGACGTCTGCCCGAGTGTGTTGTTACAGGTTTCTCTACCTCATCAAGGCACCCGGCTCCGCTACCGCTCCGCCGGGCGCGCGTCCGGCGTCCGGCCGCGCCGCCGCTCCTGTCTCCGCCCCGCTCCGGCTCGGCCGCGCCGCGCGCGCCCGCGATGGGTCAGCCAAGGGCATGAGGTGATACCGCACGGCCGAGGCCAAGGCGATGCCTCCGGCGGGGGCGCTCCGGCTCCGAGATGGCCCCAACCCGCTGGCGACCGCGCGTTCATCGTGGTGAGGGTGGGGCTCCCATCCCATCTGCCATCGACCCGGGCAAGCCGAGCAGTCGCGGCCCAGGGCGTCAAGGTCGTTCGTACAGTGGCGCGCTCCACCTTGACGCCCTGAACCACGCCCGCTCCACAAGAGTGCGGGCCGACGGCAGACGGGATGGGAGGAAGGATAGGTTCCGGCTGAGCCGAGTGAGGACCAGGAGCCCGGAGTGCGGCTCAGAAAGTCTCAGCCAGCGGGAAGTCTTCATAGCCCGCGTACATAGCATATCCGGCATAATTAGCATACTTAGTGTAAAGCGACCCTCGAATCGGACCAAATGCGGGCTTGGCCCAAGCCTTCTTGGACTTGTGGGTGATCAGTCGATCGTCGTTCATCACTTCGCCGAGGTACCGGCCATCAACGCCGTAGATCTCCTCGCCGTAGAACTTGCCGACGTGCTGGCCGCGATGGGTGTACAAGTTGTCTCCGCTGCGGTAACCGAAGAACTTGCCGCGCCAGGTCCAGAAGTGCTGAGTGGCCATGGTCATCTCCCTTTTGAGGCGAGAGTATGCCTGCCACCACCGACATCGCAGCTTTCCGCAGGGGGAGCTAGCCGTGGGAGTGCTGGGCCGTCTGTGGGCCGTGCGAGGGTGACCGACGTTGACCGAGGATGACAGGCGGTCACGGAGGGTCGCCGGACGGACCGCAGGTCAGGGGCGGGGGAGGGGGCGCTGAGGTACCCATTCGCCCCGTGGGGTGGACGTACGGCAAGATGGGGTGTATCTGCCCTCACGCGGCGGAGCCGCACATTGGCCCTCTCGATCTGCCGGACGGTTTCTCTTGGCTGAGTACATCTACACGATGCGCAAGACGCGCAAGGCGCACGGCGACAAGGTCATCCTCGATGATGTGACGCTGAGCTTCCTGCCGGGCGCGAAGATCGGTGTGGTCGGCCCGAACGGTGCCGGTAAGTCCACCGTGCTCAAGATCATGGCGGGTCTGGAGCAGCCGTCCAACGGGGACGCGTTCCTGTCGCCCGGCTACAGCGTCGGCATGCTGCTGCAGGAGCCGCCGCTGGACGAGTCCAAGACCGTCCTGGAGAACGTGCAGGACGGGGTCGCCGAGGTCAAGGCGCAGCTGGACCGGTTCAACGAGATCGCCGAGCTGATGGCGACGGACTACTCCGACGCGCTGCTCGACGAGATGGGCCAGCTGCAGGAGAAGCTCGACCACTCCAACGCGTGGGACCTGGACGCGCAGCTGGAGCAGGCGATGGACGCGCTGGGCTGCCCGCCCGGCGACTGGCCGGTGACCACGCTCTCCGGTGGCGAGAAGCGCCGGGTGGCGCTGTGCAAGCTGCTGCTCGAGGCGCCCGACCTGCTGCTGCTCGACGAGCCGACCAACCACCTGGACGCGGAGTCCGTGCAGTGGCTCGAGCAGCACCTGGCGAAGTACGCGGGCACCGTCGTGGCCGTCACCCACGACCGGTACTTCCTGGACAACGTGGCGCAGTGGATCCTGGAGCTGGACCGCGGCCGGGCGATCCCCTACGAGGGCAACTACTCCACCTACCTGGAGAACAAGGCCTCGCGGCTCAAGGTCGAGGGCCAGAAGGACGCCAAGCGGCAGAAGCGGCTCAAGGAAGAGCTGGAGTGGGTGCGCTCCAACGCCAAGGGCCGGCAGGCCAAGTCCAAGGCGAGGCTGGCGCGCTACGAGGAGATGGCGGCCGAGGCCGACAAGATGCGGAAGCTGGACTTCGAGGAGATCCAGATCCCGCCGGGCCCGCGGCTGGGCGCCATCGTGGTCGAGGTCCAGCACCTGAACAAGGCCTTCGGCGACAAGGTGCTGATCGACGACCTGTCCTTCACCCTGCCGCGCAACGGCATCGTGGGCGTGATCGGCCCCAACGGCGCCGGCAAGACCACGCTGTTCAAGATGCTCCAGGGCCTGGAGGAGGCCGACTCGGGGACCATCAAGGTCGGCGAGACGGTGAAGATCTCCTACGTCGACCAGGGCCGGGCCAACATCGACCCGAAGAAGACGCTGTGGGAGGTCGTCTCGGACGGCCTGGACTACATCAACGTCGGCCAGGTCGAGATGCCCTCGCGGGCGTACGTGTCGGCGTTCGGCTTCAAGGGCCCCGACCAGCAGAAGCCCTCGGGCGTGCTGTCCGGCGGTGAGCGCAACCGGCTGAACCTGGCGCTGACCCTCAAGCAGGGCGGCAACCTGCTGCTGCTCGACGAGCCGACCAACGACCTCGACGTGGAGACCCTGTCCTCGCTGGAGAACGCGCTGCTGGAGTTCCCCGGTGCGGCCGTGGTCGTCTCCCACGACCGGTGGTTCCTGGACCGGGTGGCCACGCACATCCTGGCCTACGAGGGCAACTCCAAGTGGTTCTGGTTCGAGGGCAACTTCGAGTCCTACGAGAAGAACAAGGTCGAGCGGCTCGGCCCCGACGCGGCCCGGCCACACCGCGCCACGTACAAGAAGCTGACGCGCGGCTGATGGCACGGCACATCTTCCGCTGCCCGCTGCGCTGGGCGGACATGGACGCCTTCGGGCATGTCAACAACGTGGCCTTCCTGCGGTATCTGGAGGAGGCCAGGATCGACTTCATGTTCCGCCTGGCGCCGGGCGAGGGGAGTGCGTCCTTCACCGGCGGCTCGGTGGTGGCGCGGCACGAGATCGACTACCTGCGCCCGCTGGTGCACCGGCACGCCCCGGTCGACATCGAGACCTGGGTGACCGACATCTCGGCCGCGTCCATGACGGTGCGCTACGAGGTGAAGGACGAGGAGACGGTCTACGCGCGGGCGTCGACCGTCGTGGTGCCGTACAACCTGGCCATGGGGCGGCCGCGGAGGATCACGGCGGAGGAGCGGGCCTTCCTGGAGAAGTACCGCGACGACGACGGGTCAGTCGCCGTATGACCGCAGTCCGGCTGGTTCTCGGGCACGAGGGCGGCGGCGACAGCGCGGGGGAGGCGGCCGACCTGGCCGCCTTCCTCGGGCGGCTGGTCCGCTGGGACAAGGCGGCCGTGGTGCGGCTGCGGTCCGCGGCGGGAGAACCGGCCCTCGGCGTCTTCGGGCACCCGCCGTTCGGCGGTGTCCTCGCGGTGCGCAGCACGGCGGTGCACGGCGCCGCCGCGACGGGGGCGGCGGTCGACGCCACGGTGTCGGCCGGCCAGCTGCTCGAGGCGGTGTCCGCGCACGAGCAGGGCTTCGAGCTGCCGCCGTCCGTGACCGGCCCGGCCTGGGCGGGGCTGCTGCCGCCGCAGGGCGGGTGGCGGCGGACGGCGGAGTTCGACCCGGGGCAGGTGCGGAAGGCGGCGGTCGAGGCCGTCGCGGAATTCCGTTCCCGCACCGAGGAGTTGCCGCCGCAGGGCAGGACCAGGGCGGCGCTCGACGCGCTCGCCGAGGAGCTGTGGACCCGGCCCTACCAGGGCACCACTCTGCGGGTGGTGCACGCGGCCCATGCGCTGGGCTTCCTGCGCGGGGACGGCGACGAGCCCGTTGCGCTGCTGGTGGCCGGGCCGTGGACGCGGCTGCGCACCGGATACGGCTCGGTGGCGGTGCGGCGGGAGTCGGCCGCGGCCGGCCTGACCTTCTCCCCGGCCTGAAACACCGGCGGCGGCCTGACGCACCGGCGCCCCGAGGCGCCGCTGCCCCCGGTCAGTCCTGCTGCTGGGCGGGGTGGTCGTCGGGGCGGACGGTGATGTGGTCCTGCTGGAGTTCCAGCAGCACGCGGCGGCGGATCTCCAGGGCCTCGGTGTAGTCGCGCGGCAGCTGGAGCCGGCCGGCCCGGTCGACGGTGGCGTACTCGCGGGCCACCACCGACTCCTGGCCGTGCTCGTCGATCTCGGTGCGCCGGACGACCTCCGAGGCGGTGCGGCCGTCCCTGATGGCGACCGTGCGGTGCACCGCGTCGGCGACCGACTGGTCGTGGGTGACGACCACGACGGTGGTGCCCAGCTGCTCGTTGGCGGTGCGGAAGGCGCCGAAGACCTGTTCCGCGGTGGCGGAGTCGAGTTCGCCGGTGGGCTCGTCGGCGAGGACGACGTCCGGGTCGTTGGCCAGGGCCACCGCGATGGCGGCCCGCTGCTGCTCGCCGCCCGACATCTGCGCCGGGTGCCGGTCGGCGCAGTGCGAGACGCCGAGGATGCCGAGCAGTTCGGCGGCGCGGGCCGTGCGCTGCCGCTTGTGCCGCAGCCCGCCGCGGCCGGACAGCTGCATGGGCAGGACGACGTTCTGGGCGGCCGTCAGGTACGGCAGCAGGTTGCGCGCGGTCTGCTGCCAGATGAAGCCGACGACCTCCCGGCGGTAGCGCAGCCGGGACTTGGCGTCCATCGCGAGCAGGTCGTAGCCGCCGACCGAGGCGGCGCCCGCGGTGGGCACGTCGAGTCCGGCCAGGATGTTGAGCAGGGTGGACTTGCCGCTGCCCGACGCGCCGACCAGCGCCATCAGTTCGCCCTTGCCGACGAGCAGGTCGAGGCCCTGCAGGGCCTGTACCTCCACACCGTCGGCGGTGAAGATGCGCACCAGCCGGTCGCAGCTGATCAGCGAGTCCTGGCCGTACGCCGGTCCGTCGCGCCGCTCGGCGACCTGCCGCTCCAGCTCCGCGAGGCTGGCCGGGGCGGGGGCCTGGCCGCGGGTCGTGGGCGTACCCCCGGCGGAAGGCTCCGCCGTACCCGCAGTGCCGGAGCCCGGCTCCTCCGTCGTCCCGTGTGCGCTCATGTCGTCCGGTCACCCGCTCTCAACTCGGTGCTTTCACGGCGTCGCCCGCTCGCCCAGGCCTGCCCCAGCAGCACCGCGCAGGCGAGCAGCAGCAGACCGGCCGACGGCAGGGCGAGGGACCAGGGGTCGGCGCGCAGGCCGACCCCCGCGGAGGGCGACGGTGTCGAAGTGCGCGCGCTGCCGCCGAAGGTCAGGGCGTGCAGGTCGATGCCTGGGCCGAGCAGCGGGACCACCGCGAGGCCCACCAGCACCCCGCCCACGGCGGCCAGCAGCACCTGCGGCAGCATCTCCAGCAGCACGAGCCGCCGGGACTGCCGCTGCGGCATCCCCAGGGTGCGCAGCCTGGCCAGCAGCGCCCGCCGCCCGGGGGCCGCGGCCATCAGCGACAGCAGCAGTGCCAGCACGCTGTAGCCGGCCCCTGCCGCGACCGCCGCCAGGTAGAGCTTGCGGGCGCCGCTCTGCAGCGGGCTGTCGGACAGCACCGCCCGGGTCTGGCTGCGCAGTTCCACCGTGGCCGGGCTGCTGCCGCTTGCTGCGACCTTGCGCAGTGCGGCGGCGTCGATGTGCCGCCCGGACGCGGTGGTGGCCAGCAGCGTGGTCGGGCCGCCGTACTGGGGGAGCGCGGCGAGCCGCGGGTGCTGTGCGTGGAGCTGCCGCCCGGAGACGATCACGAAGTCGCCGTCGCTGTCGCTGTCGGCGGGGGTGGACCGCAGGGTCGCCGCCGCCCGGATGCCGGTGGCGCCGACTCCGGTGTCGACGGGCTTGGTGTCGCCGCCGATCAGGTCGGCGATCTTCGGCGAGACCACGGCGGGCAGCGGTCCGTGCGCGCCCGCGGCGGCCCCGGCGCCGAGCGCGTCCGCAGGGAAGGTGGGCATGCCCACGGAACGTGTGATGCGGGCGTACAGGGCCGGGTCGTCGACGATCAGCAGGTCGAAGTTCAGCGGGATGTCCTGGCTGGCTGCGTGCGGCTCGACCCGGATCGCGGCCACCTCGCCGACCCCCGGCACCTTGGCGACCTCGCCGGGCAGCCTGGCGTCCAGCGGGTAGATCGAGTCGACCCTGGCGTCGGCGCCGACGGCCACCGCGGCGGCCCGGTCCCTGGCGTGGCCGATCCCGGCGAGCACCGAGCCGCCGAAGGACGCCACGGTGAGGGCCACCAGCAGCGCGAGCAGCGGCAGCCGGCCGCCGGACGAGGCCCGCCCGGCGCGCGCGAGCCCCAGGTGCGTCACCGCGCCCCGCAGACGCGCCGCGGGGCGGGCCAGCCGGCGCAGCGGCAGCGGGTAGATCCGCAGCAGCACCAGCGCGGCGGCCACCGCGACCAGCACGGGCGCCGCGGCCAGGAAGGGGTCGGAGCCGTCGGCGGTGCCGCGCCGCCGCAGCGCGGCCACGGCGGCGGCGACCAGCACCGTCACCGTCAGCTCGATGACCAGCCGGCGCCGCGAGGGCCGCTGCGCCACCAGGTCCTCGCGCTCGGCCGGCCGTGGCCTGCGGGCGGCCAGCGTGGCCCGCAGCGGCATCGCCAGCGTCCCCGCGGCGGTGACCAGCGCGCCGAGCAGCACCGCCGTGGCGGAGCGGCCCGTGGGCAGCACCAGCAGCGCCAGGACCGTACCGGCGGCCCCCGCGGGCACGGCCGCCGCGCCGGTCTCGGTGACCAGCCGGCGGAAGATGCCGCGCAGTGAGCCGCCGCGCGAGCGCAGCAGCGACATCTCGCCGCGCCTGCGGTCCGCGGCGAGGCCTGCGGCCATCAGCAGCACCGCGAAGGCGGTGGTGCCCACGCCCACGGCGGCGATGAGGACCAGCGGCTCCGATGCGTCGCGGTCGTCGGCGAAGTTGTCGAGGACCGCGCCGACGCCGGCGGAGGTGTGGAGTGATGAGGAGCCGGTGGCGGTGGCCAGCCGGGTGGCCAGCGGCCCGCTGCCGAGCGCGGCCAGTTCCGCGCGCAGGCCGGGCACGTCGTGCGCGGTCAGCTGTCCGGTCTGCAGCGGGTGGTGCCAGTACAGCGAGGCGCCCGTGCCCAGCAGCGGCATGGAACGGGCCGCGGTGGGGTCGACCAGGACCGTGAAGTGCCAGTACGTCCGCGGCGGGTCGATCGGAAGGTGCGGCGGGTAGCTGACCAGCGGGGCGAGCATGTCGTCGTCCATGGTCCAGTAGCCGGCGGCCGGGTCGCGGGGCGCCACGATGCCGCTGATGCGCACCGCGAGCGGCTTGGCGCCGAACTTCATCATGTGGACGGTCTGACCGACCTTCAGGTGCAGCACCTGGGCGGTCTTCTCGGTGACCACCCCGTCGAAGGCCAGTGCGGCGGGACCTGCGGGCTCGGGCCTGGGCAGTTGGCCCGCGACGACCTTCACATGGTCGGCGAGGGCGGCCTGCGCGACCAGGACGGCCCCGGGCGCGTGGTCGGAGGTGCGGGGCAGTTCGGGGTCGGGGACCTCGGCCTCGGCGCCGGAGCGCACGCCCTGGACGACCTCGGAGGGGTCGATGCGCAGCGGTGGCCGCAGCAGTGCGCGGAAGTCGCGTTCGACGCCGCTGATGGTGGCGGGCTTGAGCTTGTCCTCGCCCGCCGGGTCGTCCGAGGTGCGGTAGTCGTCGGAGATCGACACCCCCCGGTCGCGGGGGGCGGCGCTCGCGACGGCCTTGCGCAGGGCGCGGTCCTCGTAGCGGTCCACGGCCCGCGGCAGGGCCGCGGCGAGGAAGGCGGTGACCATGACCAGGGCGGCCAGCGCGAGGGCACTTGCGGGGGCGGCGCGCAGCCGGGTCCGCAGCCAGGAGTCGGTGAACGGCATGTCAGTCCTCCGCCTGGTGACGCAGGGCCGCCGCGGGTTCGCCGCGCCGCACGGCGGTCACGACGAGCACCAGCAGCGGGGCGGCGAGCAGCACCGCGACGAGTTCGGCCAGCCGGCCCACCGGCAGTTCGATCACCAGCGGCGGCACCGGCCGGGTCGCCTGCCCGGTCAGCACGATCAGCGGGGTGATCAGCCGGGTCAGGAAGGTGCCGAGCGCCAGGCCCACGGCGAGCGAGACCAGCACCAGCAGGCCCTGTTCGGCGGCCAGCATCCGGGTGAGTTTGCGCCGCGGCGCCCCGAGCGCCCGCAGGACCGCGAATTCGGTGCGGCGTTCGCGGGCCGCGCCCATCGCGCCGACGGCGAAGCCGACCGCGGCGAGCACCGCCGCCGCGATGACCGCGGCGGGCAGCGCGGACTGGGGGCCTGCGCCCAGCGGGTCGGCCCGCAGTTCCGCGGCGGCCGCGGCGCGGTCGAGCACGGTGTCCACGTCGGCGCGGGCGCGCAGCGCCGCCGCGGCCCGGCCCGCGGCGCCGGGGGCGGTGCCCAGCCACCATTCGGTGGGCTGCATCGGCAGTGTGTCGCCTGCGGCCAGCACCTGGTTGACGGCCCGCAGGTCGAGCAGCAGCGCGCCCGAGTCGTCCGTCTCGCCGGCGTCCGCGGTGCCGGGCAGGGCGTGGACGGCGGAGCTGATCTTCACGGGGGCGGTCACATTGCCGAGTTGTACCTGCACGGTGTCGCCGACCTTGGCGCCGGCCGCCCGCAGGTAGCCGTCGGTGGCGATGCCGGTGAGCTTGGCGGGTGTCCGGCTGCCGGCCAGGACCCTGACGGTGCCGGTGTCCTGCTGGAAGGTGCCGGTGCCGTTCTGCTGGAAGGTGCCGTCGCCGCCGCCGGAGAAGGTGCCGGTCTCGTAGCCGAAGGAGAGCAGTGCGGCGCCGCCGGACTGCATGCTGCCGGCGCTGGGGGTGACCGCGCCGGGGACGGCGCCGAGCGAGGCGTCGTCGAAGCCGGCGCTGCCCACCCAGGACTGCCCGTCGGGCATCCGCAGCGGCTCGACCGCCCCGTCGGCCCGGGTGACCTGCGCGGAGGTCAGGACCAGCTGCCGGGTCTCGGAGGGGCCGGGCGGCACCTGGTAGGAGGACTCGAACCGCACCAGCCGCAGCGGCCCGGCGGGGGCGCCCTTGCCGGCGGCGGTGGCCAGGTCGAGGGTCAGGGTGTGCGGGCGGCCGTCGGGCGGCAGGTCGCCGAGCGCGAAGTCGTAAGCGACGCCCTCGGCGTCCACGACGGCGGCACTGACGTGGTCGGGCTGGTCGCCCGCCCCCGCGGGCCTGCCGCCGCGTGCCGCGGTCAGGGTGGCCTGGAAGGCGACCTGGCGTGCGGTGCCGTCGACGGTGAGGCCCTGGTCGTCGGGTGCGGTACGCAGTGGTGCCAGCAGCGCGGGCAGCGGGCGGCCGTCGGTCAGGTCGGACCTGATGCGCATCGCACCGGCCGCCTTGGTGGTGTCGATGACCAGGGCGGTGGCGTACTTGTCGCCGGACAGCAGCAGGGTCTCGCGGGCGGCGGGCGCGGCCGAGGTGACGCCCGGTGCGGCGGTGAAGATGCCGGCCTGGCCGAAGGGCGGTGTCGTCATCCCGGTGACCCGCAGGTCGGCGCCCACGGAGAAGTCCGCCTGGTCGCGCTGCGAGCGGTCCCAGCTGGCGCTCTGCCCGATGGAGAACATGCCCATGGCCACGGCGAGGACCAGCAGCAGTGCGGCGGCGGCGCCCCGCCGCGGGCGCCGGGCCAGCTGCCATCCGGCCAGTGCCAGGGCAAGGCCGCTGCCGCGGGCGGCGCGGCGCTCGCCGAGCCGGGCGGCGGGCGGCAGCAGCCGCAGCACCAAGACGGTGCCGGCCAGCAGGCACAGCGCGGGCGCGGCCACCAGGACCGGGTCGATGCCGAGGCCGCCGGACTTGTCGGAGCTGAGCGCGCCGCTGCCCGAGGCGCGGCGCTGCAGCTGCCAGTAGGCGACGCCGGCGATGACCAGCAGGCCGACGTCGGCGCCTGCCTGCAGTGCGCCGGGCAGGCCGCCGCGGCGGGTGCGTGCGGTGGTGCCGGTGGAGCGCAGTGCGGGCACGACCACGGCGAGGGCGCAGGCCAGGGCGGCGGCTCCGGCGACCAGCCAGGCGCTGCCCGCGCCGCCGCCGTCGAGGGTGACCCCGGTGCGGGCCATGGCGCCGGTTCCGGCCAGCAGGTGCGTGACGGGTCCCGAGAGGAGCGGCGCGACCACTGCCGCGGGCAGGGCGAGCAGCAGTGCCTCGCCGGCGGCGAGCCGGGCCACCCGGCCGCGCGAACCGCCGCGGGCGCGCAGCAGCGCGGTCTCGCCCGCCCTTTCCTCGGCGAGGAGCTGGGCGACCAGCAGCAGCGCGAAGGCGGCCAGGATGACCAGCTGGAAGGCGCCGATGAGCAGGGTGGAGCGGGTCACCAGCAGGCTGCGGCGCAGACCGTCGAGCAGGTCGGGCAGTCCTGTGGTGGCCTGGGCGGCGCCGGTGGCCTTGTCGGTGCGCAGCCCGGCGGTGGTGTCCTTGACGGCGGTTTCGAGGGTGTCGATGTGCCCTGCGGCGGCCTTGCGGAAGTCGCCGGTTGCCTGCCAGGACATCTCGTCGGCGGCGACCCGGCCGGAGTCGAAGGTGCCGGGGTCGGCGAGCAGGGGGCCGTAGGTGGTGAAGGCGAGGGTGTGGATGCCGCGTCCGGCGAGCGGGTCGAGCTGCCAGTAGGGCGAGGCGGGGTCTGCGGGGCGGTAGACGCCGGTGATGTCGACCTTCAGCGGGGGGCCGCCGAGCCGGTCGGCGAGGGTGATCTGCCGTCCGGCGGCGATGTGCAGCGCCCTGGCGGCGCTTTCCGGCACCGCGGCCTGGACGGTGGCCGCGCCCTTGGTGGCGGGGGCGGGCCAGTGGCCGCCGACGAGCGCCAGCTGCGAGCGGTCGAAGGTCGCCAGCAGTGTCAGGTCGGGTTCGGTGTTCTTGGGCGCGCTCGCGGGCCGCAGCGCCAGGGGCAGGCCGTAGGGGCCGGACCTGGTGCTGGCCTTCACCTGCGCGGGCAGGTCGCCGAAGGCCCGGTCGAGCCGGCTGCGTACCGCGGTGTCGAGGGCCGCCTTGTCCTTGCCGGTCAGCGAGGCCTTGACGTCGAAGGTGGAGCGGTCGGCGGCCTGGTGCTGGAGGGTGCGGCGCAGGGCCGCGTCGCCTATCGCGCCGGTGTAGGAGGCGAGGGTGGCCAGCACACAGGTGGTGAGCACCACGGTCAGCAGGGCGGCAGCAAGGAGCAGCCGATGGGCGCGGACGCGCATCAGTACGAATCCGGTCACCCGTGCCGCCCCCGTCCTCTCACTGATCGGATGCTTTCAACACAAGGGGGCGTGCGGAAACATGTCGAGGATTGTCGCAATACGATCGTGACCCGCCCCGCGGCGGCCCGGTTCAGCCCGGTGTGTTCACCATCGAAGCGGCGGCATACACCAGGTAGTCCCACAGTTGCCGCTCGTGATCCGGTGCCAGTTCCAGTTCGTCGACGGCCGTGCGCATGTGGCGCAGCCACGCGTCGTGTGCGGCTTTGTCGACCTGGAAGGGCGCGTGGCGCATCCGCAGCCGCGGGTGGCCGCGCTGGTCGCTGTACGTGCGCGGGCCGCCCCAGTACTGCGACAGGAACAGCCGCAGCCGCTCCTCGGCCGGGCCGAGATCCTGCTCGGGGTACATCGCCCGCAGCTCGGGGTCGTCGGCGACGCCCTGGTAGAAGCGGTGCACCAGGCGGCGGAAGGTGTCCTCGCCGCCGACCAGCTCGTAGAACGTCTGCTGCTCGACCGTGCCGTGCGGGATGTCAGTCACCCCACCATGGTCGCAGACGGCCCGGCGGAGGACCCGGGTCGTAGGACCCCTGCCGCGGGCGGAGGATGAAGGCATGGCCGGGTCGGTTCAGGACCAGCGTCTCCGGGCCGCGGCAAAGGCGCTGCGGCACCGGATGGTGCGGCGCATCGTCGCGGGCGGCGGGCTGAAGGACCCGGCATGGCGGGCGGCCTTCGAACAGGTGCCGCGGCACCTGTTCGTGCCGGTGTACTACCGCGGGGAGACGGGCGAACCCGGGCACGGGCGGTACGCGGCGGACGACCCCGACCCGCGGCGGCGGCTGCGCTGGCTGACCGGTGCCTACAGCGACCAGCCGATCGCCACCCATGTCGCGGGCGGCGAACTGGTCTCCTCCAGCAGCCAGCCGTCGCTGATGGCGCTGATGTGCGAGGCGCTCGGCGTCCGGGAGGGCCAGCGGGTGCTGGAGATCGGCGCGGGCACCGGCTACAACGCGGCGCTGATCGCGCACCGGCTCGGCGGTACGGGCGCGGTGACGACCATGGACCTGGACGCGGCGATCACGGCGTCGGCCCGCGCGAACCTGGCCGCGTACGGCACCCCTGAGGCCCTGTCGGTCACCGTCGTCACCGGCGACGGGGCGCTCGGGCACCCGCAGGGTGCGCCCTACGACCGGGTGATGGCCACCTGCGAGCTGCCGTCGGTGCCGCCCGGCTGGACCGAGCAGTGCCGGCCGGGGGCGCGGATCCTGGCGCCCTTCGCGTCGGGCCTCGTGCTGCTGACCGTGCTCGGGCCGGGCAGGGCCGAGGGGCACTTCCTGCCCGGGCCCGCCTACTTCGTGCCGCTGCGCGGCCTCGGCGCCGGCGTCGGGCCGCCCGGCGTGGGCGGCGAGCCCTGGCTGCCGGACCGGCACCCGGCGCGCACCCGCTTCGGGCTGAGCGTGGACGGCCGTCGCCAGTGGATCTGGCTGGACTCCCCGGACGGCCCCGACACCTGGCCGGTGCCGACCGCGTCCGGCTGACCGGGCGGCTGTCAGATCCGGCGGATGGTGATGGTCGTCCAGGCGCCGACGTGCACCCGGTCGCCCTCGGCGAGCGGGATCGGGGTGTACGCGGGGATCGGGTCCTCGGCGAGGTTGACGGTGGTGCCGTTGGTGGAGTCCTGGTCGACCACCGACCAGGAGCCGTCGGGCTGCTGGACCAGCACCGCGTGCTTGTGCGAGACGCCCGGGTCCTCGGGGGAGCGCGACAGGTCGATGTCGGGCGACTCGCCCGTGCTGTGCCGCTGTCGGCCGATGGTGATCTGGTTGCCGGTCAGCGGCAGCTCGAACTCGGGCGAGAAGGCGGGGAAGTACAGCCCGCTCGCGTCGGGGCCGCTGCGGGCCATGACCGCGGTGAAGTACTCCCGGTCCGCGGCGATCACCGCCAGCCACGCGCTGCCCGTGCGGGGAGCGGCCGGGTGGGCCGTACCGGCGGATGAGGTGCCGGGTGCGCCCGGCGCCGCGGTCGCCGAACTCGGCGGGTCCAGCAGGAAGTCCCCCGAGCCCGAGGTCACCGTCACCGATTCCGACGGCAGCGGCTCCGCGGGCCGGTTCACCCGGGACGGCCGCGACAGCTGGGAGTCGTAGCGCTGGTAGGGCGGCCGGTCCGGCGCGGTCGGTGTGATGTGCGGGGCCGGCGGTACGAAGGTGGTGGCCGAGTGCGTCTGGAAGTTGTAGCGGCACTCCTCGCAGAACAGCGCCATCCCCTCCCGCGGCGTCCCGCATGCCGGGCACAGCTGCGCCGCTCCTGCCCCCGCGGCGCCCGCCCCGGCCGGGTCGTAGCCGAAGGCGGGCTGGGGCGAGACCGGCGGCGTCGAGGAGGAGGACGCAGCCGACGACGGGGGCCGCGTGCTGTACGACGAGGACGGCGGCGCGGGCATCCGCATACCGCAGGTCTCGCACCAGTCGGTGGCCGCGGACTCGTGGCCGTTAGGACAAAGCATCGTGCCGGCTCCCCCTCCGCCCCCCGAGGGCGGTTCTACAGGTTGTGCGCGAAGCTACTGCGTGACGCCGTCGCTGCGGCGTCCCTCCTGCGCTATTTCTTCACCCGCACGGTCTTCGTCGACCGTGTCTCCAGGGTCATCTCGTCGGCGTCCGCGACGCGGGCCTTCAGTCGCACAGTACCGCTCGGCGCGTCGACGACGTCGACCACCTTCGCCAGCAGCTTGGCCGTGTCCTCGTTGCCGAGCGCGCTGGCCAGCTGCACCGCGCGGCCCAGTTTGGCCGTGGCGCCGTCCATGTCACCGGACTTGCGGGCCTCCAGGCCCTGCTGGATGGCCTGCGCCAGCTCCGCCTGGCCCGTGTAGTGCGCGACCTGCGGGTTGATGCGGGTGGACGCGGCCATGTCGTCGGTCCACAGCGCCCGCACCAGGCCCTGGGCCAGCACCTGAGGGGTGCCGTCGGGCTGCGGCAGCACCAGCGACATGCGGGCGGCGAGCATCTCCTGCCCGACACCGGCGTTGGGCACGCGCACGCACACGTGGTAGTCGCGGGACTCGTCGCCCCACGATCCGGTCGGGTAGTCGCCGGCCCGCGGCCCCGCCTCGCTGCGCCGGGCGGTCAGGTCCTCCACCGCCGGTGCGACCTGCTTGACGAAGACGATCTCGGAGCCCTGCGGGGTCCACAGCCGCAGGCTGACGTCCGCGACCTCCTTGCCCATCGCCTTCTCCATCATCGCCTGGAAGTCGGCGGCGAGGCCCGCCGGGTCGGCGACGATGTCGACAGAGCCCAGCAGCGCCGAGGCGATCCCGGTCAGCTCCTTGACCTCCCAGTCGGTGCCCACACCGCGCGCGTCGCAGGTGAAGCGGCCCGCACAGGTGTCGAGGGCGGACTGCAGCTCCTCGGGCTTCTCGTGCTCGTTGCGGCCGTCGGTCAGCAGGATGCCGTGCCGGATCGCGGCGTCGCCGGACGACAGCAGCTTGTCGGCCAGCCGCAGCCAGGTGCCGATCGCGGTGCCGCCGCCCGCGGTCAGCCGGCGCAGCGCCTGCTTGGCCTGGGCGCGGGTCGCCGGGTCTGCCACCGCCAGGCCGCCGTTGGCCGGGTAGACCTCACGCGCCACATGGGTGCCGCCGATCACCGCGAAGGCGACGCCGTCGCGTATCGCGTCGATCGCGACGGCCGTGGCGTCGCGCGCGTTGCGCATCTTGGTCGGCGGGTACTCCATCGACCCCGAGCAGTCGACCATGATCACCACGCCCGCGCCCGCCGTGCTCCCGCTGCCCGCCGCGGCACCGGGCATGGGGTGGCCGCCGGTCGTGCCGCCGCCGGTCGAGGTGACCGTCACGATGGCGTTGACCTCCCGGCCGCCCTCCGGCAGGTACTCGTTCTGGTAGACGTCGACCGAGAACTGCGGCACGTTCGGTTTCGAAAGAATGGCCATCGCTTCCTGCACTCCTTAAAGCCATTGCACAGCCCCGCCCAGCTTTTCCGGAAGCTACGCGGATGGAAATCCTGCCCGGGACACGGCGGCCGGGAACGGCAGCACCGCGACCGTTACGTTGTCGTGGCCGCCGCCGTCCAGCGCGACGCCCAGCAGGGTCCGCGCGCTGTGCAGCGGGCGGACGCGGGCGTCGGCCGGGATCGCCTCGGCCATCTCGGCGGCGGACTCGGCGTAGTTCCACAGCCCGTCGGTGCACACCACGATCACCCCGGGCCCCTCGGGCTGGAAGGCGGCCACGTGCGGGTCGACCTCGATCGCGTCGGCGCCCAGCCAGCCGGTGATCGCGTGCGCGCGCTCGTCGGCGTACGCCTCCGCCTCCGACATCAGGCCCGCGGAGACCATCCTGGCCGCCCACGAGTCGTCCTCGGTCAGCCGGGAGGCCGGCAGGGTGCGGTCGTCGGGGATCCAGTACGCGCGGCTGTCGCCGATCCAGCCGACCGTGAAGACCGGCCCCGTCACGACCGCGCTGACGCAGGTGCAGGCAGGGGCGTTGTGGTGCGGGACGCCGCCGGGCGGCTCCTCCTCGGCTGCCAGCGCCGTCACCGCCTCGAAGGCCGACATCAGGGCGGCGCGCATCGCGTCCTCCGCCGGGGTGCCGCGCTCCAGCGAGGCCAGCAGCGACTCGCGGCCCGCGGTGGACGCGGCGGCCGACGCGTCGTCGGGTCGGTAGGCGGTGGACACCCCGTCGCACACCACCGCGGCCACCGCGGGGGTGCCGTCCGGCAGCGAGGCGGTGGCCACCGCGAAGGCGTCCTCGTTGCGGTGGTGGCGCAGCCCGCGGTCGCTGACCGCGGCCACACCCTCCAACTCCTGCTCCTGGTGGTCGCGCTGGCGCGGCTGGGCGTGCCCGCAGTGCTCGCAGTAGCCGTCGTCGTCGACCCCGCCGAGCCCGCACGCCACACACACAGGACCCTCGGGGGCCGGCGGCTCCTCGCGCGGGTCGGACAGCCGCGCGCCGGGCAGCGCGACGCCGAGCGCGAGGGTCTCGCCGCCGGCTTCCTGCGCGGCCCCGGCGGGCTTGGGCGGGGCCAGCACGAACGCGTCGGTGGCGGGACCCTCCTCGGGCCGCTCCGCCGCGGGAGCCGGCGGGGCGGCCGGCGGCGCCTGTGCGGCAGGGACGGGCGCAGGGGCGGGGACTGGCGCGGCCAGGTCGTGGCCGCAGCTCCCGCAGAAGCGGTCGTCCGCGTCCAGCGGGTCCGCGCAGTTGGGGCAGAGCGCCGGCGGGGCGGACTGCGCCGCCCGCGCCGACTCGGGGAGTGGTGGCATCTGGTTACACCCACGTCCTGGGGCGGAAGCGGTTGGCGCGTTCCACCAGTTCGATCCTCGTACTGCCCTGCTGGGCGAGCCTTGCCAGGACCCGGTACGAGCGTTCGAGGCCGAACCGCAGGCCCCGCTCGGTCAAGTCGGCACCCAGCACTGCATGGTTGCCGGATGCCGACGACGGTACGCCCGCGAGCGCCGCCTGGTGCTCCCCGACACGTCCTGCGAGCACCCAGTCCAGGGCGCTGCCCAGCACCTCGGTCGCCAACTGCTCGCGCCTGTCGGAGTCCAGGCCCTGCCGCTGCAGCGCCTCGACCTGCAGTCCCGCCGCCCGCAGGTCCGGCAGCAGCGGCTCGTGCGGCGAGCGGTCGCGCAGCCTGGCCCTGATCGCGGCGACCCGGGCGGCCGTGTAGTGGATGGACGACTCGGGCACCGACTCCAGCGCGGCGACCGCGCCCGCCCGGTCGCCCGAGGCAAGCAGCACCCGCGCCAGGCCGAAGGCGGCGCTGACGTAGCTGTGGTCGCCGGTCCACACCAGCCGGTAGTACTCGGCGGCGTTGTCCAGCTGGCGCAGCACCTCGGCGCACACGCCGAGCGCCAGCTTCGGCGCGGGCTCGCCGGGGAAGGCGTCGTAGACCGCGTCGAAGCTCAGCGCGGCGGTCTCGTGGTCGCCGGTGCACAGCGCCGCCATGCCGCGGTGCCACACCACCCGCCAGTCCGCGTTGTCCGCGGGGTCGGCGAGCGAGCCGAGCACCTGCTGCGCGCCGGCCGCGTCGCCCAGCTCCAGCCGGGCGCGGACCTCGCGCAGCCGCCGCTCGACGGAGTCGACCGGTGCCGACTGGAGCGCGGTGACCAGCTCACCGGGGGCGGCCGCGGAAAGCCCGGCCAGGAAGCCCGCGTTGGGGTCGCCGGGGTCGACGTGCGGAACGGGCAGCGCCAGGACGGCCGCGGTGGTGTCCAGGCGCGCGACGACCGGCAGCGGCGGTGTCCAGGCCGGCGCGGGAGCCGCCGGATACCCGCCGGGACCCGGCAGTTGGGCGGGCACCGCACCGGGCGGAAGAGGCCGGCCCATTCCCGGGGCGCCTGGGGCTGCGCTTATTGCCGAGCCGTTCGGGCCTGCGCCTATTGCCGGGCCGTTCGCGCCCGCACCGTTCGCCCCGCCTTGCGCAGCCGTTCGCGCGCCCGCCTTGTCGCGGCGCCTCGCGGCCTTCTCCAGCGCCCGGTCCGCGCCGAGCGCCGAGGTGTCGCCGGCCACCGCGCGCACCAGATCGGTGTCGACCACCCGCAGTTCCGGGCCGAACAGCGTGGACAGGGCGGGCCGCTGCACCCCGGTCTCCAGGGCGACGATCTCCCGCAGCACCCCGAGCAGCTGGTCCGACATCTCCTCGGCGGAGGCGAAGCGCTTGTCCGGATCGGGGTCGGTGGCCCGCACCAGCAGCCGGTAGAAGGACTCGTAGCGGGAGAAGACCTCGATGTTGCCCGGGTCGGGCAGGCTGTCGACGAAGACGTTGGTGTAGCCCTGGAAGTCGAAGGTCAGCACGGCCAGGGTGCGGGCGACGGTGTAGAGGTCGGAGGCGACCGACGGGCCGACCTCGGCGACCTCGGGTGCCTGGTAGCCGACCGTGCCGTAGATCGCCGACTCGGTGTCGTCCATGCGGCGGACCGCGCCCATGTCGATGAGTTCCAGCCGGTCCTCGGTCTGGATGGCGTTGTCGACCTTGAAGTCGCAGTAGAGCAGGTTGCGGCTGTGCAGGTGGCCCAGTGCCTCCAGCGCCTCGATGGCGAAGGCGATGGCCTGCGCGACCGGCAGCGGCTCGCGGCGGCCGTCCGCGGTGCGCCGCTCGTTGGCGATCTCCTTGAGCGACTTGCCGCCGACGTAGGCCATCACGATGTAGCCGTCGAGGGTGCCGGTGCGCTGGTCCAGGTGCTCGACGAAGTTGTAGATCCGCACGATGTTCGGGTGCTCGATCTCGGCCAGGAAGCGCCGCTCGGAGACCGCGGCGGCCAGCGCGTCCTCGTCGCCGGTGTCCAGCAGGCCCTTGAGCACCACCCAGCGGTCGGAGACCGCGCGGTCCACCGCGAGGTAGATCCAGCCGAGCCCGCCGTGCGCCAGGCAGCCCACCACGTGGTACTGCCCGTGCACCACGTCGCCGGGGCGCAGCTTGGGCGTGAACGAGTACGGGTGCCCGCACTTGGTGCAGAAGCCCTCGGTGCGCCCGGGGCGGTCGCCGCGGCTGCGGCCCACCGGGGCGCCGCAGTCGCCCTTGCTGCAGAACCGCTTGCGCTCAGGCACCTCGGGGTTGGCCAGCACCGCCGCGGCCGGGTCGGGCCGCGGCACGGTGGGGACGGCGACCAGGCCCGCGCCGAGCTTGCCGCGCCCGGAACCCGAAGACCCGGAGCGGCTGCTGCGTACCGACACCGACCTGCCGGTGGCCGAGCCGGTCAGCCCCTGCGAGAGCCGCCCGGAGACCGAGCGCCGGGAGGCCCGCGAGGAGGACTTGGACGAACGCGAGGAGGTGGAGGTCGAGGTGCTGCCCGAGTCGGCGCCCGCCGAGCGCGGCGGCGGCCCGGGAGGCGTGGCGGGCGCGGGCGGCACGGCGGCGGGCAGCGGCGCGAGGCCGCAGGTGTCGCAGTACAGGTCGCCGCCGCCCATGTCCTCCAAGGTCCCGCCGCAGCCCGGCCGTTGGCACTTGCTCACTGTGTCCCCCTCAGCCTTTCCCCTGGTGTGCCACGTACCGGCTACGACGGTCGTACCGTACGCGGCGGTTGCGAATCGTGCGGGAACAGCGGGGGAAGCCCGGGGACAACCCCTTCACCGCCGGTCCTGCGGCGGGCGCTGGGTGCCGAGTTCGGCCACCGCCTGCTGGTAGCGCTGCACGGTCCGCTCGGCCGCCGCCAGGTCGCAGGGCGCGCTCCACAGCAGCCGCCGGGCCTGGTCGTAGCGCTCGATCAGCAGCGGATCCTCGGCCATGCCGAGCCTGGCGACCTTCGCACGGTAGGCGTCGAGCCGGCCGCGCAGCTCGGCGCGCACCGCGAGCGGCGCGGTCACCGCGGTCAGCGACTCCCTGGCCCGCAGCAGCTCGTCGTCCGCGTGCTGCTCCAGGCTGTCCAGCAGCGGCGAGAGCCGGTGCCACTGCGCGGACCTGGTGAAGTCCTCGGCCGCCGCGAGCTGTTCGTGCAGCGCGGACGCCGGGCCGCTGACGGCCGGCACGTCGGAGGCGAGGATCTTCGAGAGCACCTCCACCCGGGCGCTGCGCGCCTCGGTCAGGGTGCGGTCGGCGCGCGAGAGCACGTCGCGCAGCCGGCTCAGCCGGTGCTCGGCGTCGTCCCTGACGTGCATCACCGCCTCGACCTCGCGGCGGATGCCGTCCAGCCGGCGGCCGGCCGTCTCGTAGCGCGAGGTGTCGGGGCGCCCCGGGGTCGGCCTGGCACGCCAGAAGGCCAGCGGGTCGGACACGGTCTGCGCGCGCAGCTCGGTCAGCTCCGCGACCAGGTCCTCGATCTCGTCGCCCGACGGGTGCGCGCCGGGGCGTACCCCCACCGAGTGCGCGAGCGAGCGCACCCGCTGGGTCTCGGCGGCCAGCAGGTCGATCCTGGCGGGCAGCGCGGACCACACCGAGTCGGCCGCGGCGACGGTCTCCATCGCCTGGTCGTACCAGCCGTTCATCCGGGTGAGCAGCTGGTCGAGGCTGAGCTGCTCGGTCAGCTTGGCGGGGCCGGTCAGCGAGCGGGCGGCGTCGGGAACCGCCGCGCCGGTCACGCTGACTCCCTCGCCGCGCAGCAGTTCCGTCAGCCGCCGCAGCTCGGTCTGGGTCGGCCAGCGGCGCCGGGCGCGGATCTCGCGGGCGGTGGTCAGGGCGTCGGTGTACGCCTCGAAGTGCGTCCACAGGGCGGTGATGGCCGCGTCGGTCTCGGCCCAGCGCTCCTTGGTGACCCCGGTCAGCTCGGCGCCTTCCAGCAGCCGGCGGCCCGAGTGGTCCTGGAGCGAGAGCAGCGAGGACTCGATCGCCTCGTGCTCGGTGGCGAGCCGCGCCAGGGCGCGGTCGACGTCCTCCCGCCCCATCACCGGTCCGGATGGTCCCGCGACCGCCATCACGCCCTCTCTTCCCACCCTGCCCCTGACCTATTTGTACAACGGTGCGGGCGGCTGGATGCCGGGCAGCACGTCCTCCAGCCAGTTGTGG
Organism: Actinacidiphila bryophytorum; assembly: GCF_016916835.1. Taxonomy (GTDB): domain Bacteria; phylum Actinomycetota; class Actinomycetes; order Streptomycetales; family Streptomycetaceae; genus Actinacidiphila; species Actinacidiphila bryophytorum. The sequence goes on from NZ_JAFFIX010000001.1 coordinate 273,308, forward strand.
TACGAACGCTGCCACGAACCGTCGGCACGATAGGTGTTGAGCACCTTGTTGACCCGCCGCACCAGGTCGGTGTCGGACAGCTTCATGGCCACACCGTACGGCTCCTTGGTGACGGTACTGCCCACCAGGTGCACGGTCGGGTCCTGCGCGGCCTGTCCGGCGGCCAGCGCGTTGTCGGTGAAGACCGCGTCGGCCAGGCCGAGTTGCAGCTGCACCAGGCAGTCGAGCTGGTTGGCGACCCGCATCACGTGGGCGCCGTGGGCGCCCTTGGCGAGTTCGTCGTCGCCGGTGGAGCCGAGCGCGGTGCAGACGGTCTTGTCCTTGAGCGAGTCGTCGAAGCCGGTGATCGGGGAGTCGTCCGAGGTCAGTATCTGCTGGCCTGCGGTGAAGTAGGCGGTGGAGAAGGCGACGTCCTTGATGCGGGCGCAGTTGATCGTCATGGTGCGGACCACCATGTCCACGGTGCCCGCCTGGATGTCGGCGATGCGGTCGGCGGTCGGCACCGTCAGGTACTGCACGGCGTTCTCGTCGCCCAGGATGTCCTTGGCGATGGCCTTGACGATGTCGATGTCGAACCCGGCGAAGTCGCCGGTGGCCGGGTCGCGGAAGCCCCACAGGTAGCTGTTCTGGTCGACGCCGACCTTCAGCTTGCCGTACTTCCTGATCCTGGCCACCGCGTCGCCGTCGTCGGTGCCCGAGGCCGGGTTGAGGCTGCGTTCCGGCTGGGTGCAGGTGCCGGAGTCGTCCTGCGCGGTCGCGTAGTGCGCCTGGACCACCGGTCCCGGGTCGGCCGCGGCCACCGGGGCCGGGCCGTCACCCAGCGGGACGAGCGCGCCCGCCAGTGCCAGTGTGCAGGCCGCCGCCATCGTCGCGACGCCGCCCCAGCCGCGCCGGAATACGCCCACCGTCCGTCTCCCTCCCGCTCGCGCCGCGCCCCTGCGCGATATCTCCGGCATACCGCGTCCTTGCAGTCCCGGCATCCCCGTCACCGGTATTCCGACAGCCGGCGGCCGATGCCGAGCACCGCGCCCGCCGCGGCGAACACCGCCAGCAGCGCCGCACCGTAGGGCAGCAGCGCCAGGGCGCCGCGGCCGCTGTCCGCCGCCGACTTGAACTCCTTCTGCTCCTGGTCGACCGCCTTCTGCAGGCTCGCGTCGACCGCGTCGAAGCAGCTTCCCGTCGTCTGCTCCACGGTCTTGCCGCTGCTGTCCTTGCCGCCGATGACCTGGGCGACGGCCGTGGTGTAGTCGCCGTCCTTGTCGCTCCTGCGTTCCGCCGTGTGCCGGGTACGCCAGGTCTGCACGCTCTTGACGGCGGCGTTGACGGGGTCGCTGCCCGCTGAATTGTCCGCCAGTTGCAGCGCCTGCGCCAGCACACCGCCGACGCCCTTGGGGTCGGCGCCTGCCAGCGTGGTCATGCCGTTGGCGAAGTTGGTCTCGTAGTTGTCGCCGGAGCCGCGGGCCACCAGCGTCAGGTTCTCGTCGCCGCGGGCCTGCAGCACGCTGATCCGGGCGTTGTTGAGCACCTGCATGGAGCGGGCGCCGTGCTGGTAGGAGTGCTCCAGCTGGGAGCGCGCCACGGTGTGCCCGGCGACCAGCCACAGCAGCACCACCGCGGAGGCTGCGCTGGCGGCCAGCATGCCCTGGTTGAACACCCGGTTGGTACGCCGGTAGTGGCGGCGCTGCGCCCACAGCAGGGCGCCGAGCGCGACCGCGCCCACCGCCCAGGAGACGTACGGCAGCGCCTTGGCGTCGCTGTAGTCGCTGCCCAGGCGGCCGGTCTCGATCTCGTAGAGCTTGTCGGCCGCCAACAGCAGGCCGCCGGGCTTGCGCATCTGGCTGTTGGCGTAGCGCAGGTAGGCGCCGCCGACCGGCAGGCCCTGCCGGTTGTTGGTCTGGGCCGCCGTCACCAGCTCGACGTACTTGGGCAGTTGCTCGTTGAGCAGGGCGATCTGGGCGCGGGCCTGCGGTGAGCCCTGGCTGTTGGCCGCGGCCTGGGCTATCAGCTTCGAGGCGTTGGAGATGTCGCCCTCGTAGCGGTCGGAGACCTTCTTCGGCTGCTGGCCGCCGACCAGGAAACCGCCGGTGACGGTGGCGTCGGCGTCGGCGAGCGAGCGGTAGATCTCCGCGGCCGTCGCGCTGAGCGGGGCGCTGTGCTTGACGACGTTGTCCGCCGCGGTGGAGCGGTCGGTGACCTGCCAGGCGGTGACCGCGCCGAAGGCCACCACCAGCAGCGCGAGGCCCGCGCCGATGATACGCAGCCGGCCCGGCTCCGTGGTCGCCGCGGCCCGCATCCTGGCCGCGGACTCCACCCAGGCGCGGCGCCTGCCGGGGTCGGGGGCGCCCGGCGGCGGTTGCGGCACGCCGCCGCGCGGTGCGGGCCGGCCCGCACCCATGCGCACGTCAGGGCGACCCGCGCTCCCCGTCGGCGTGTGCGTCACATACCCTCCCCCGAGTCCGACTTGCCGCAGTTGCGGAAGTCACGCTGTCAGCCAGCAGTATGGCCGCAGCCGATGCCAACCTCCAGCGGCCGTGTGATCTTGACCGGTCACTACCCGCCCCCGACTGGTCACACGCACCCCGTAGGAGTTCGGTTCCCGCACCCGCCCTTCCGCACCCGCCCATGCCCGCGACCGCCGCCGCACGCCCGCCCCCCCGCCGGGCGCTCAGCCGTAGTGCGCCCGCAGCGCCGCGTGCGCCTGCGGCGGCGCCGCCAGCTGGTCGAGGCCCAGCAGGGCCGCGCCCAGCACCGGCGGTGCGGTCACCACCCGGGTGCGCGCCTTGGGCGCGCGGGCGGTGAGCGCCTCGGCGAGGGTGTCCATCAGGTACGGGTTGCGGGCCGTCATCACCCCGCCGCCGAGCACCACGTCGGCCTCCTCGTCGAGCAGGTCCAGGCGGCCGAGCGCGACCGCGGCCAGCGCCGCGATCTCCTCGGCCTGCCGGGCCAGGATGCTCCTGGCCACCGCGTCGCCGGCGTCGGAGGTCGCGAAGAGCACCGGCGTCAGCTCGTACTTCCGCTCGGGCGCCAGGTGTTCCAGGTGCAGCGCCTCGATCAGCGCGTACATCGAGCCGAGGCCGAAGTGCGCGGGCAGCGTACGGGCCAGCTCGGTCGGCACCCCGCGGCCGTCCTCGGCCCTGGCGGCGTACCACAGGGCCTCGTCGGCGAGTCCCGAACCGCCGCCCCAGTCGCCGGAGATCTTGCCGATGGCGGGGAACCTCGCGGTGCGCCCGTCGGGCAGCATGCCGACGCAGTTGATGCCCGCTCCGCACACCACCGCCACCCCGCGCGGCTCGTCCACACCGGCCCGCAGGATCGCGAAGGTGTCGTTGGCGACCCGGGTGGTGTGCGCCCAGCCGCGCTCGTGCACGGCCGCCTCCAGGCGCTGCTCCTCGACCGGCAGGTCGGCGTTGGCCAGGCAGGCCGAGGTGTACGCGGCCAGCGGGGCGCCGTCGCCCGCGGCGATGTCGAACCCGGCGTCGGCCGCGGCCCGCGCGACGATCTCGGCCACCACGGCGACCGCGGGTCCTATCCCCACCGCCGGCGGCTGGAAGCCGCCGCCGCGGGCGGCGCCGAGCACCCGCCCGTCGGCGGCGACCAGCGCCACGTCGGTCTTGCTGTTGCCCGCGTCGACGGCGAGCACGCCGCCGGGTACGAGCGGCGGCCGGGGGACCTTCCCGGGACGCGGGCTCCGGGAGATGTTCAGGCCCACGCGAAGTGCTCCCGGTTGTGCGCGATCAGACGGTCGGTCAGCTGCTCCGCCAGGTCGTACTGCCCGACCAGCGGGTGGGCGAGCAGCGCGGTGAAGACCCGGTCCCTGCCGCCGCGCAGGGCCGCGTCCAGCGCCAGGTCCTCGTAGGCGGTCACGTTGGCGATCAGCCCGGCGAACAGCGGCTCGACCGGCGGCACCGGCAGCGGCTGCGCTCCGTCGCCGCCGACGGCCGCGGGCACCTCGATGACCGCGTCGTCCGGCAGGAAGGGCAGGGTGCCGTTGTTGTACGTGTTGACGACCTGCACGTCGCCGTCCGCGGGGATGTGCGAGGCCCGCAGCAGGGACGCGGCGAGGGCGACCGCCGCCTCGGAGTAGAAGGCGCCGCCGCGCTTGGCCAGCAGCTCCGGCTTCTCGTCCAGCGCCGGGTCGCCGTACATCTCCAGCAGCTCGCGCTCCATCGCCGCGACCTGGGAGGCCCGCGAGGGGGAGGTCTGCAGCTCGCGGACGACCTCGTCGTGGGCGTAGTAGTAGCGCAGGTAGTACGACGGGACCACGCCGAGCCGGTCCAGGACCGGGCGTGGCAGGTGCAGGTCGGCGGCGATGGAGTCGCCGTGCTCCGCGAGCAGCTTGGGCAGCACGTCCTCGCCCCCGGGGCCGCCGATGCGCACCCCCCGCTCCCATGTCAGGTGGTTGAGCCCGACGTGGTCGAGGTGGACCTGCTCGGGCGCCACGCCGAGCTTGGCGGCGAAGCGGCGCTGGAAGCCGATCGCCACATTGCACAGCCCGACGCTCTTGTGGCCCGCCTGGAGCAGCGCCCGGGTGACGATGCCCACCGGGTTGGTGAAGTCGATGATCCACGCGTCGGGCGCGGCCCGCCGGACCCGTTCGGCGATGTCGAGGACCACGGGGACGGTCCGCATCGCCTTGGCCAGGCCCCCGGCGCCGGTGGTCTCCTGGCCGATGCAGCCGCACTCCAGCGGCCAGGTCTCGTCCTGGTTGCGCGCGGCCTGCCCGCCGACCCGCAGCTGGAGCAGCACCGCGTCGGCGCCCGCGACCCCCGCCTCCAGGTCGGAGGTGGTGACGACGCGGCCCGGGTGGCCCTGCTTGGCGAAGATCCGCCGGGCGAGCCCGCCGACCAGCTCCAGGCGGTGCGTGTCCGGGTCGATCAGCGCCAGCTCCTCGACGGGCAGGCTGTCGCGCAGCCGCGCGAACCCGTCGACCAGCTCGGGGGTGTAGGTGGACCCGCCGCCCACGACTGCCAGTTTCATCCCTTGACTCCCGTCAGGGTCACGCCTTCGATGAAGGCCTTTTGCGCGAAGAAGAAGACCACGATCACCGGCGCCATCACCAGGACGGTCGCGGCCATTGTCAGGTTCCAGTTGGTGTGGTGCGCCCCCTTGAAGGATTCGAGGCCGTAACTGAGTGTCCAGGCGGCCGGGTTGGAGCTGGCGTAGATCTGCGGGCCGAAGTAGTCGTTCCAGCAGTAGAAGAACTGGAAGAGCGCGACGGCGGCGATGGCCGGCCGGATCATCGGCACGATCACCGTGACCAGGGTGCGCAGTTCACCGCAGCCGTCCACCCGGGCCGCCTCGGTGTACTCCTTGGGGATGGTCAGCAGGAACTGGCGCAGCAGGAAGATGGTGAAGGCGTCGCCGAAGGCCATCGGGATGATCAGCGGCCACAGGGTGCCGTCCATGCCGAGCTGCTTGGTCCAGAACAGGTACATCGGGATGATGACCACCTGCGGCGGCAGCATCATCGTGGAGATGACCAGCACCATGATCAGGTTGCGGCCGCGGAAGCGGAACTTGGCCAGGGCGTAGGCCACCGGCAGTGAGGACACCACGGTCAGCACGGTGCCGGACACCGCGTAGACGAGGGTGTTGCGCCACCAGGTGAGGAAGCCCGGGGTGTCCCACACGGTGCGGAAGTTGGACCACTGCCAGGGGTGCGGCCACAGGTCCCTGGTGAGGGCCTGGTTGTCGCTCATCACCGCGGTGAGGAAGACGAAGGCGAAGGGCAGCACGAAGAAGGCGGCGGCGGCCAGGCCGAGCGAGTGCACGGCGATCCAGTGCAGCCGCGCCTTGCGGCGGGCGGTGCGCCGGGCACGTGCGTCGGCCGGGTGGCCGGTCGCGGGCGTGGCGGGAGCGGTAAGAGTGGTCATGGGCGTCAGTCCACATCTCTAGTGGTCGGACTTTCTCCTCGCTCCCTTCGCGGACGGCCTCGTTCCTCGGCCGGCCACTGCGGGAGCTCGAGCGTCAGTCCTCCGCCGACAGGAAGCCGTTGCGCCGGCGCATGAGCAGTGCGGTGAAGGCCATCGCCAGGACGAAGAGCACCAGGGCGATGACGCAGGCGGAGCCGTAGTCGAAGCGCTGGAAGCCGCGCTCGTAGACCAGTTGGGGCAGGGTCAGGGTCGACTTGTCGGGGTAGCCGGGCTCGAACTGCTGGCCGGAGTTGCCGATGATCCCGGAGGCGACCTTTCCCGCCACCAGCGGCTGCGTGTAGTACTGCATGGTCTGGATGACCCCGGTGACCACCGCGAACATCACGATCGGCGAGATGTTCGGCAGCGTCACGTAGCGGAACCGGACCCAGGACCCGGCGCCGTCCAGCTCGGCGGCCTCGTACTGCTCCTTGGGCACGTCGAGCAGCGCGGCCATGAAGATGACCATCAGGTCGCCGATGCCCCACACCGCCAGCATGGTCAGGGCCGGCTTGGACCAGTGCGGGTCGGTGAACCAGCCCGGCGTCGGGATGCCGATGTCGCCCAGGATGTGGTTGACCGGCCCCGTGCCGGGGTTGAGCAGGAAGACGAAGGCCATCGTCGCGGCGACCGGCGGGGCCAGGTAGGGCAGGTAGAAGGCGGTGCGGAAGAGTCCGGCGCCGGTCTTGATCCTGGTGATCAGCAGGCCCACGCCCAGGCCGAAGACGACCCGGAGCGTGACCATCACCACGACCAGCCACAGGGTGTTGCGCAGCGCCGGCCAGAACAGCGGGTAGTCCCTGAAGACGTAGGACCAGTTCTTGGTGCCGGTCCAGGTCGGCGGGTTCACCCCGTTGTAGTGCATGAAGGAGAAGTAGACGGTGGACAGCAGCGGGTAGGCGAAGAAGACGCTGAACCCGACGATCCACGGGGACAGGAAGGCGAGGTTGCGCAGCGCGGCCTTGCGGCGTCTGGCCCTCAGCAGCGGGTGGACGGCGGCGCTCATCACTTGGCCTGCGCGATGTCCTTGTCGACCTGCGTGTCGACGCCCTTCAGCCCCTGGGTGAGGTCCTTGGCCTTGCCCGACTCGTAGGCGTAGCCGAAGTCCTGCAGCGTCACCTGGTAGGCGCCGCCGTTGACGCTCGGCGGGGTGGTGGTGCTGTTCGGGTTCTGCGCGATGTCCAGGAAGGTCTTGAAGGACGGGTCCTGGTCGAGCTTGGGCGACTTCAGCGCGGCCAGCGTCGAGGGCACGTTGTGGATCGCGTTGGCGAAGGAGACGACCGCGTCGGTGTCGGTGGTCATGAACTTCACCAGCTCCCAGGCCGCGTTCTTCTTGGCGCTGGTGTTGGCGATGCCGATGATCGTGCCGGACAGGTAGCCCTTGCCGTAGGTGGCGGCCTGGTCGTCGGGCACCGGGAAGGGCGCGACGGCCAGGTCGTTCATCCCGGCGTCCTTGGCCATGCCGGCCCGCCACTCGCCGTCGATGCCCATGGCCACCTGGCCGGTGTGCAGCGGGTTCTTGGCGCCGAACTCGTCACCGAAGCCGGAGCGGAACTTCTCCAGCTTGGCGAAGCCGCCGAGCGCCTTGACCATGTCCTGCTGCCAGGTGAACATCGCCGCGAAACCGGGGTCCTTGGCGACCTGGGACTTGCCCGCCGCGTCGAAGTACTTCACGCCCCACTGGGCCGCCACGTGCATGGGCGTGGACTCGTAGCCGTGGAAGTCCGGCATGAAGCCCAGCTGGGAGTAGGAGTCGCCGCTGGACTTGGTCAGCTTGACCGCGTCCGCCTTGAACTCGCTGAGGGTCTTCGGCGGCGCCGTGATGCCGGCCGCCGCGAACTCCTTGGTGTTGTAGTACAGCCCGTACGCGTCGCCCAGCAGCGGCAGCGAGCAGCGCTTGCCCTCGAACTGGGTGTATTCGAGCATCGGTTTGGGGAAGGTCGCCGCCGGGTCGATGTCCGACTTCTGCAGGAAGGGCGCCAGGTCCGCGAAGGTGCTGGAGGAGCAGAACTGGCCGACGTTGTCGGTGGTGAAGGAGGACACGACGTCGGGGGCTTTGGAACCGCCCGCCCGCAGTGCCTGGTTGATCTTGTCGTCGGTGATGTTGCCCTGCACCTTGACGTGGATGTTGGGGTGCGCCTTCTCGAACCGGGCGACGTTGTCGTTGATCGCCTTCAGCTCGCCCGGTGCCGACCAGCCGTGCCAGAAGGTGATGGTGACGTCCTTGCCGGCGTCGTCGTCGGCCGAGCCGCTGCTCTGGCCGGTGCACGCGCTCGCGAGCAGGGTGATCGCGGCGCTCGCCGCCACGGCTGTGGCTGCCTTACGTATACGGGACACTGCTCTTTACCTCCGGGGTACGAGGGTGGGCGAGGGCGTGCGGTGCCGTCGGGACGGCGGTACGGCACCGTTCCGTCGGTCGGTGGGGGTGATGCGGTCAGCGGGAGGTGTCGAACACCTCGTCGCGGGTGGTGGCGAGCGCGCTTTCCAGGGCGCCGCTCAGGACGGGGTGCATCTCGACGGTGCCGAGCACCAGCCGGGGCCTCGGGACCGCCAGCTCGGCCAGCTCGGACTGGATGAGGGTGCGCAGCGGTTCGCCGCCCGCGACGGCGACGTTGCCCGCCAGGACGATCAGCTCCGGGTCGAGGACGGCCACGACGGAGGCCAGGCCCACCGCCATGCCGGTGGCGCAGCGGGCGAGCAGGTCGGCGTACGGGCCTTCGCCGCCCTGCTCGCACTCGTCGTGGATGGCGGCGGCCTTGCCCAGCACCATGGCGGCGGCGTCAGGCAGCGGGGCGTCGGGGATGTCGATTCCCAGCTCGGCCGCGTGCCGCAGGACGGCGTTGCAGCCGGCCAGCTCCTGGAAGCCGCCGTTGTTGGTCCTGGTCACGTTGCGGACCAGCGGGGTGCCGGGCACGGGCAGGAAGCCGACCTCGCCGGCGCCTCCGGTCCAGCCGCGGTGCAGCCGGCCGCCGATCATCAGGGCGGCGCCGATGCCCTCCTCGTTCCACAGCAGGACGAAGTCGTCGTGGCCGCGGGCCGCGCCGATCCGCTGCTCGGCGACGGCGGCGAGGTTGACGTCGTTGTCGTACTCCAGCGGCATCGGCAGGGCCGCGGCCAGCTCGTCGAGCAGCGCGGGGGAGTGCCAGCCGGGCAGGTGGCTGGCATAGCGCAGCCGCCCGGTGCTGGGGTCGAAGGCGCCGGGGGTGCCGATGACGACGCGGTGCAGGTCGGAGCGGCTGAGCCCGGCCGCCTTGACCGCGCCGTCCAGCGCCTGGACGACCTGCTCGACGGTGCTGCCGGTCCTGTGCTGCGGGGTGGGCAGGCGGTGGGAGCCGACGGTGCGGCCGGTGATGTCGGCGACGGCGGCCCTGATCCGCTCGGTGTTCACGTCGAGGCCCGCGACGTGGGCGGCGGCGGGGTTGACCGAGTAGAGCTGGGCGTTCGGCCCCGGGCGGCCCGCGGTGGTGCCGGTGGCCAGGACGAGGCCGGCCGCCTCCAGGCGGGCAAGCAGCTGTGAGGCGGTGGGTTTGGACAGGCCGGTGAGCTTGCCGATCCGGGTCCGGGAGAGCGTGCCGTGCTCCAGCAGGAGGTCGAGCGCGGCGCGGTCGTTCATGGCGCGCAATACGCGCGGCGTACCAGGGGTGCCAGCCATGCGCGCCATCCTCCCTCAGTTCACTGTTAGGAAAGTTTCCTATTGGCAACGAAAGGTAGGCCTGCCGTCGGGGGAGCGTCAAGGGGTGCACAAGGCCGTGCGGCCAAGTCGTTATCTGCCCGCGTGCGCACCCGCGTGCGCACCCGCGTCCGCGCCTACGGATGCGGCTGCGGATGCGCCTGCGGAAGGGCCGGCGGACACGCCGGTGGGGGCCGTCCGCGGACAGCCCCCACCGGTACGGGTGATCTTGTACGGCCTACTGCTCGCCGGCCGCCGGCGGCGGTACGGACGCGGAGCGCTGCACCGGCGCCGGGCCGTTGTCCTCGGCGCCCTGGGCGACCGGGGCGCCCTCCGCGGCCACCGCCGCGGGGTCGGTCACCGTGGCGGCAGGTGCGCCCCCGGTGATCACGATGCCCTCCCGGTCGAAGGCCCGCTTGATCCGCCAGCGCAGCTCGCGCGCCACCGGCGCCGCCTTGCCCGGCATCGTCCTGGCCTGCACCTGCAGCACCACGAACTCCGAGCCGACCGACTCCAGGCCGAGCATCTGCACCGGCTCCCACAGGAACTCGTCCCAGGGGTCTTCCTTGCTCATCGTGTCGGCGGTCTCCACGATCACCGCACGCGCCCGGTCCAGGTCCTCGTGCACGCCCACCTGGACGTCCACCACGGCGGTCGCCCAGCCCTGGCTGAGGTTGCCGATCCGCTTGACCTCGCCGTTGCGCACGTACCAGATCTCGCCGTTGTCGCCGCGCAGCTTGGTGACCCGCAGGCCCACCTCGACCACGGTGCCGGACGCGACGCCCGCGTCGATGACGTCGCCGACGCCGTACTGGTCCTCGAGGATCATGAAGACGCCGGACAGGAAGTCCGTCACCAGGTTGCGCGCGCCGAAGCCGATCGCGACACCCGCGACACCCGCGCTGGCCAGCAGCGGCGCCAGGTCGATCCGCAGGACCGACAGGATGGTCAGCGCAGCGGTGCCGAGGATGACGAAGGACGCCACGCTCCTGAGCACCGAGCCGATCGCCTCGCTGCGCTGCTTGCGCCGCTCCGCATTGACCAGCAGCCCGCCCAGCGCGGTCGCCGCGGCGGCCTCCGCGCCCCGGTTCATCCGGTCGATCAGCCGGCTGATCGTCCGCCGCACCACCGAGCGCAGCACGATCGCGATCACCAGGATCAGCAGGATCTGGAGCCCTGCGTTCAGCCAGTCGGCCCAGTTGTCGTCCACCCAGCTTCCGGCCTGGGACGCGGTGCGGGACAGGCTGTCTGGGGTGGCGGCGGCGGGGGGCGTCGCGGTGGACACGTGCGGGAACCTCCGGAGTGTTCGAAGCCTCCACAGTAACGAAGGACCGATGCTGTTCCGTTGCCCCGTTCGAGGGGCGGAACGCCGCGGGACGGGGGAGAAAGGGGAAGGGAGGGCTGATGGAGGAGCAGCCGTGTGGTCCAAAACACTCTCGGTCCGTTACCCGGGCATGGTGGCGCGGCGCCCCGCCTTCCGGAGAGACTGAGACAGATCGTCCCGGCGCGAGCCACGCGCCGCCGGCGTTAAAGGAGGCATCCGTGCCGCATGTCCTGGTCCTGAACGCGTCGTACGAGCCGCTCGGCGTCGTACCGCTCCGCCGCGCGCTCGTCCTCGTGCTCAACAACAAGGCCGTATGCCTAGAGGAATCCGGCGCCTATCTGCACAGCGAGTCACAGGCGCTCCCGGCGCCCAGTGTCGTGAAGCTCACCAAGTTCGTCCGCGTCCCTTTTCGCGGCACCGTACCGCTGACCCGCAGGGCGCTCTTCGCCCGGGACGGCGGCCGGTGCGCCTACTGCGGGGCCGCCGCCACCAGCGTCGACCATGTCATCCCGCGCAGCCGGGGCGGCCAGCACGCCTGGGAGAACGTGGTCGCGGCCTGCAGACGCTGCAACCACGTCAAAGCCGACCGCCATGTCGCCGAGCTCGGCTGGCGGCTGCGCCACCAACCGGCCCCGCCGTCCGGCCTCGCCTGGCGGATCATCGGGACCGGCCACCGGGACCCGCGCTGGCTGCCATACCTGCAACCCTTCGGCGCGGATGACGCCCTGGCCCGGATCGACGGCATATCGGCCTGAGACCCGGGCCTTCGTGCGTCACGGGGCGCCCCGCCGGCCGGCCGGGGCACCCCGTGCCGGCGTGCGCCCGCCACCGGGGGATTCCGCGTGGTCCCAGGGCGACATGCAAGGATGGGCGTCTCACCTGACGAGAAGGAGTGGGCCACCGTGCCTGGTACGAACCTCACGCGCGAGGAGGCCCAGCAGCGGGCCGCTCTGCTGACCGTGGACGGCTATGCCATCGAGCTGGACCTGAGCGGCGCCCAGGAGGGCGGCACCTTCCGGTCGCGTACGACGGTCCGCTTCGACGTCGCCGGCGACGGCGGCGCGAGCTTCATCGACCTGGTGGCGCCGCAGGTGCACGAGGTGGTGCTGAACGGCACCGCGCTCGACCCGGCCGAGGTCTTCAAGGACTCGCGGATCGCCCTGGACGCGCTGCCCGGCGGGCGCAACGAGCTGCTGGTGGTCGCGGACTGCGCCTACACCAACACCGGTGAGGGGCTGCACCGGTTCGTGGACCCGGTCGACAAGCAGGCATATCTGTACACCCAGTTCGAAGTACCGGACGCGCGGCGGGTCTTCGCCAGCTTCGAACAGCCCGACCTCAAGGGCACCTTCGCCTTCACGGTGAAGGCGCCGCAGGGCTGGACGGTCATCTCCAACTCGCCCACCCCCGAGCCGTCCGACGACGGCGTCTGGACCTTCGAGCCCACCCCGCGGATGTCGTCGTACGTCACCGCGCTGATCGCCGGCCCCTACACCTCCGTGCACGGCAGCTGGGAGGGCGACGGCCGCAGCGTGCCGCTGGGCATCTACTGCCGCCCCTCGCTGGCGGAACACCTCGACGCCGAGGCGATCTTCGAGGTCACCCGGCTCGGCTTCGACTGGTTCCAGGAGAAGTTCGACTACGCCTACCCCTTCGCCAAGTACGACCAGCTGTTCGTACCGGAGTTCAACGCCGGCGCGATGGAGAACGCGGGTGCGGTCACGATCCGCGACCAGTACGTCTTCCGGTCCAAGGTGACCGACGCGTCCTACGAGATGCGCGCCGAGACGATCCTGCACGAGCTGGCGCACATGTGGTTCGGCGACCTGGTCACCATGGAGTGGTGGAACGACCTCTGGCTGAACGAGTCGTTCGCCACCTACACCTCGATCGCCTGCCAGGCGCACGCCGAGGGCTCGCGCTGGCCGCACTCGTGGACGACCTTCGCCAACACCATGAAGACCTGGGCCTACCGGCAGGACCAGCTGCCCTCCACCCACCCGATCATGGCGGAGATCAACGACCTGGAGGACGTGCTCGTCAACTTCGACGGGATCACGTACGCCAAGGGCGCCTCGGTCCTCAAGCAGCTCGTCGCCTACGTCGGCATGGACGAGTTCTTCGCCGGTGTGCAGGCCTACTTCAAGCGGCACGCCTGGGGCAACACCCGGCTCACCGACCTGCTCGGCGCACTGGAGGAGACCTCGGGCCGCGACCTGAAGGCCTGGTCCAAGGCGTGGCTGGAGACCGCGGGCATCAACGTGCTGCGCCCCGAGATCGGGGTCGGCGCGGACGGCACCGTCACCTCCTTCGCGGTACGCCAGGAGGCCCCCGCACTGCCCGCGGGCGCCAAGGGCGAGCCGGTCCTGCGGCCGCACCGCATCGCCGTCGGGCTCTACGACCTGCAGGACGGCGTGCTGGTGCGCACCGACCGCATCGAACTCGACGTCGACGGCGAACTGACCCAGGTGCCCGTCGCCGCCGGCACCCGCCGCCCCGACGTGATCCTGCTCAACGACGACGACCTGTCCTACGCCAAGGTCCGCCTCGACGAGCAGTCGCTCGCCGTGGTCCGCGACCACGTCGGCGACTTCACCGAGTCGCTGCCCCGCGCCCTGATCTGGGCCTCCGCCTGGGACATGACGCGGGACGGCGAACTGGCCACCCGCGACTACCTGGAGCTGGTGCTGCACGGCATCGGCAAGGAGTCCGACATCGGCGTGGTGCAGTCCCTGCACCGCCAGGTCAAGCTCGCCCTCGACCTCTACGCCGACCCGGCGTGGCGCGAGACCGGGCTCGCCCGCTGGACCGAGGCCGCCCAGCAGCACCTGGCCGCCGCCCCCGCGGGCAGCGACCACCAGCTTGCCTGGGCCAGGGCCTTCGCCGCCACCGCCCGCACCCCCGAGCAGCTGGACATCCTCGCCGGGCTGCTCGACGGCACCGCCGGCTACGACGGTCTCGCCGTCGACACCGAGCTGCGCTGGGCGCTGCTCAACCGGCTGGCCGCCACCGGACGCGCCGACGAGAAGGCCATCGACGCGGAACTGGCCCTCGACCCCACCTCGGCGGGCGAGCAGCACGCCGCCGCGGCCAAGGCCGCCAGGCCCACCGCGGCCGCCAAGGCCGAGGTCTGGGCGAGCGTCGTGGAGTCCGACAAGCTGCCCAACGCCATGCAGGAGGCCGTCATCGGCGGCTTCGTGCAGACCGACCAGCGCGAGCTGCTCGCCGCGTACAGCGAGCGCTACTTCGCCGCGGTCAAGCAGGTCTGGGCCGACCGCAGCAACGAGATGGGCCAGCAGATCGTCGTCGGCCTCTTCCCGACCCTGCAGGTCTCCCAGGCCACGCTGGACGCCACCGACGCCTGGCTCGCCGACGCCGAGCCGGTCCCGGCCCTGCGCCGCCTGGTCGTGGAGTCCCGTGCCGGCGTCGAGCGCGCCCTGCGCGCCCAGGCCGCGGACGCGGCGGCCGGCTGACCGCACCGGCCCGGGCCGCCCGGTCGCGCGCGGATGCGCGCGCCGGGCGCCCGGGCGCCGCGGCGGCGGCAAGATGGGCTCGTGGCCGAGACCTTCGTACGAACCGTGCACACCGCCGACCTGACCCCCGCCCAGCGCGCCCAGATCCGGGTGCTGCTGGACGGCGCCTTCGCCGGGCACCCGGACGGCGGCTTCACCGACGCCGACTGGGACCACACCCTCGGCGGCCTGCACACGGTGGTCCTCGAAGGCGACGAGCCCATCGGCCACGCCTCTGTCGTCCAGCGGCGCCTGCTGCACGGCGATCGCGCGCTGCGCACCGGATACGTCGAGGCCGTCGCCGTACGCTCCGACCGCCGCGGGCAGGGCCACGGGGCCGCGGTGATGGCGGTGTCGGAACGCATCATCCGCGACGCCTACGACCTGGGCGCCCTCGGCTCCGCCACCGACGCGACCGGCTTCTACGCATCCCGCGGCTGGCACCGCTGGCCGGGCCGCACCAGCGCCCTGACCCCCACGGGAGTCGTCCGCACCCCCGACGAGGACGGCGCGATCTACGTCTACCCGGTGACCCCCCTCGACTTCACCGCCGAACTGATCTGCGACTGGCGCGACGGCGACGTCTGGTGACCCCGCCACCGCCCCGACGCTCCGGCCCGGGGGCTGCCGGTCCCGCCCGACGCCGGGCGGGACGGTGCGTCCGGTGAGCGGGCCTGTCGCTGCCGTGCCCCGGCCCTGGCGGGGGTTGCGTTGTGCTTTCCGGTCCGGGCGGTCGGCGACGGCTGGTGAGCGCGCCTGTCGGGGCCGGGTCTTGGCCCGGCGGGGTGCTTTGTGCGTTCGGGTCCGGGCTGTCTGCGACGGGCGGGGTGGGGGCGTCCGGTGAAAGGGCCTGTCGCTGCCGTGCCCCGGTCCCGGCCGGGCTGCTGGTGCGCCCGGCGCTGGGCGGCGTGCGGGGGGGTCAGGTGTGGGGGACGGGCTTGGGGGAGGGCTGGTTTGTCGGGCGGGGCGAGGGGTGCCAGGTGCGGGGGCGGGTGGGGAGGGCGACGGCCTCGGGTGGCAGGACGCGCTCCAGGCGGAGCAGCAGCGCCGCGGCGCTCAGTGTCGTGCCGACCAGCAGCAGCCAGGGGAGGGCCGCGCCGGCCGCGGTCAGTGCGGTGAAGAGGGACGGCGCCAGGATCGAGGCCAGCGACCAGGACAGCTGGTAGGCCGCCATGTACCGGCCGCGCAGCACCTCGGGCGCCGCCGCGACGGCCAGCGAACTCGCCGCCGGATTGTGCACCGTCTCGGCCACCGTGTAGAGCGTGACCAGGGCGAGCAGCAGGGCCACCGCCACCCAGCCGGCGTGCGGCCGTACGGCCGCGAGCACCGCGAGCCCGGCGAAGGCCGCGGCGAACAGCACCGCCCCCAGCGCGGCCGACCGGGTGCGGCGGGCACCGCCGCGGCGGCTCAGCCGGGCGACGTGGACCCCGCCGACCGCGCACAGCACAGTGTTGACGGTGAAGGCCGCGCCGGTCAGCGACTGCGGCCCGTGCAGCGAACCGGCGATGAGCAGCGGGAAGAGCACCGCCAGCGCCGAATAGCCCAGCGCGATCAGGAAGTTGGCGCTGGTCAGGCCGAGGAAGGGGCGGTCGGCGAAGACCACCCGGTAGCCCCCGCGGCCGCCGGCCGCCTTGGGCGCGGCCGGTGCGGCCTGCGCGGCCGGACGCGCAGGCGCCTGCACGCGCCGCATCAGCAGCCAGGCGACTCCGAAGCTCGCCGCGTTCAGCCAGGCCGCCGCGACGAAGCCGCGGTCACCGGCGAGGGTGACCACCAGCGAGGCGAGCAGCGCGCCCGCGCCGAGTCCACCGTTGCGCAGCGCGCGGGCGGCCGCCTGCAGCCTGTCCCGGTCGGCGCCCGCCGCGACCTCGCCGATCCAGGACTGCTGCACGGCGGGGAAGGCCCGGTCGCCGAAGGCCGTGCCGAGCGCGACGGCGGCGAAGGCGGGGAGCGCGGTCGCGAAGGGGTACAGCGCGAAGCCGGCGCCGCGCACCCCGTAGAGGACGAGCTGCACCCGCCGGGCGCCGTAGCGGTCCACCGCCGCACCCGCGAGCGGCAGTGCCGCCATGCCGACCAGGCCCACCGTGGTGAGCACCGCGCCCACCACGGCGAAGGACAGGCCGGTGATGTGGTGGAAGAACACCAGGCTGAACGGGATGTACATCCCGGAGCCCACCGCGTCCACGGCCATCGCGCCGAGCATGGACCTTTCGCCTGGCAGGCGGGTGCGCTCGCTTCGGCCAACGGGGGAGGCGGTGCGTTGCTTACGTGACGGCAGCATGAAAGCAGCTTAGCGCTAAGCTACTTAGAGTCAAGCAAGTTTCTTGCGACAGAGCGGTCTCGGGCCGATACTGGGCGGATGGAAACGGATGCCGTGGATGCGATCACCGGGCAGTGGGCCGCGGAGCGGCCGGAGCTGGACACCCTCGCGATGGCCGTCTTCGGGCGGGTCTACCGCATCGCGCGGGCGATGGGGGACCGCATGGAGGCGGAGTACCAGCGGTACGGCATCGGGCGGGGGGAGTTCGACGTGCTCGGCACGCTGCGGAGGTCGGGGGCGCCCTACACGCTCTCACCGCGGGAGCTGTCGGCGACGCTCATGCTGACCACCGGGGGGATGACGGGGCGGCTCGACAAACTGGAGCGGGCCGGTCTTCTGGTGCGGTCGCCCGACCCGCACGACCGGCGGGGCTTGCGGGTCTCGCTCACCGAGCGCGGTGTGACTGTCGTCGACGACGCGCTTGTCGCCGGGCTCGCGGTCCAGCAGTCCGCGCTCTCAGCCCTCGACCCGTCCGAGGCGGAAGTCCTCACCGGACTTCTCCGCCGCCTCCTCGCCGCTTCTTCCTAGCGCGGCTCCCCGTGCCCGGGGGAGGGTGCCCCTTGCGGTGGGCGGTCGCCTTTCCCCCGGCGGGGGGCTCCAAGGTGATTGCCACTTGCTGTGGCGGTGCTTCCTTCCCGCTCCTCGGGCTGGGCGCGCAGTTCCCCGCGCCCCTTAAAAACGCTCACCCTCTGCCCGAGAGAGCACCCCCAGGGGCGCGGGGAACTGGGCGGCCAGCCCCGGTGCACCGGAAGGTGCAAGCTCACAGCAAGTGGCAATCACCTGGGCACCCCCCGCCGGGGGAAAGGCGAAAGCTCACCGCAAGGGGCACCCCACCTGCGCACCCCCGAAGGGAAGCGCATCCGGGGGGAAAGTGTCAGCTCGGGTGTTTGCGGGTCTTGTCCGTCGCCATCACGCAGCCCGCGATGATGCCGAAGAGGACGAGGGGGATGGCGACGAAGAGGCCGAGGGTCTGGATGACGCTCAGGCCCGAGCCCGGGTCGTCACCGTCGTCGCGGGTGAGCGCGAACGCCGGGGACGACACCAGCAGCATCACGGTGGTGGCCGCGGTGACGACGCCCGCGCGCATGACCTTCTTGTTGAGCTTCTTGTCCACGTGCCCAAATGTAGTGACCGCCCCGGAGGGCCGCGCGCCCGGGGGTGCTTTAGGGTTCGCCGTCGGGCGAGAGGGCGCGGCGGACCTCCTCGGCGAGTGCGTGCAGCCGCCTGGACGCGGCGAGCTGTTCGAGGGTGAGGGCCTTGCCGTCGGGGTCGGCGACGGGGAGCCGCCAGTTGGGGTACTGGTCCCATGTGCCGGGCAGGTTCTGCGGGCGGCGGTCGCCGACTGCGTCGGGGAGCCAGACGCCGATCATGCGGGCGGGGGTGGCGGCCAGGAAGCGGTGCACCGCCCTGACCACGGCTTCCTCGTCGGCCGCGCCTTCCGGCAGCAGGCCGAGGCGGCCGAGCAGGGCGATCCACTCGGCGACTTCCGCGGCGTCCTCGGCCTGTTCCTCCTCCAGCGGGCGGGTGAGCAGGCCGAGCCGGTGCCGCAGTTCGACGTGTTCGCCGGTGAGGCGGGCGGCGGTGCTGGGCAGATCGTGGGTGGTGGCGGTGGCCAGGCACGCCTCGCGCCAGGCGTTGGGGCGCAGGGGGCGGCGGTCGGCGTGCTCACCGTCGTAGTTGCGCTCGAACCACAGCACGGAGGTGCCGAGGATGCCGCGGTCGGCGAGCTGGCGGCGTACTCCGGGTTCGACGGTGCCGAGGTCCTCGCCGATGACGACGGCGCCGGCCTCGTAGGCCTCCAGGGCGAGCAGCCCGAGCATGGCGTCGGCGTCGTAGCGTACGTACGTGCCCTCGGTGGGCGGGCGGCCCTCCGGCACCCACCACAGGCGGAAGAGGCCCATGACGTGGTCGATCCGCAGGCCGCCTGCGTGCCGCAGCATGCGGGCGATCAGGTCGCGGTAGGGGGCGTAGCCGGTGGCGGCGAGGGCGTCGGGGCGCCAGGGCGGCAGGCCCCAGTCCTGGCCGCGGGCGTTGAAGGCGTCGGGGGGCGCCCCGGTGGACATGCCGCGGGCGAGCACGTCCTGCATGGACCAGGCGTCGGAGCCGGCCGGGTGCACGCCGACGGCGAGGTCGTGGACGACGCCGATGGGCATGCCGGCGTCGCGTGCGGCCCGCTGGGCGGTGGCGAGCTGGCTGTCGGTCAGCCAGGTCAGCCAGCAGTGGAAGTCGACCCGCTCCAGGTGCCGGCTGCGGAGCCTCGCGACCTGGGCGGAGCGCGGGTTCTGCAGTCCTGCGGGCCACTTCTGCCAGTCGGGGCCGTGCAGTTCTGCGAGCGTGGACCAGGTGGCGTGGTCGTCGAGTGCCTGCCCCTGGGCGGCGAGGAAGTCGGCGTAGGCGGCCCGCCGGCCGGGGCTGAGCGGCACCTGCCGCAGCAGTTCCAGCGCCTGCGCCTTCAGCTCCCAGACCGCGTCCCGGTCGATGAGCATGTCCTTGAGCAGCACGTTGTCGCGCAGGGCCGCGGCCTTGGCCAGCAGCCGCCCGGCCTGCGCGCGGGCGTCCCTCGACAGGTACGCGTACTCGGGGACCTCCTCGATCCGCAGGTAGACGGGGTCGGGGAAGCGGCGCGAGGAGGGGCGGTAGGGCGAGGGGTCGGTGGGGTGCCCGGGGACGGCCGCGTGCAGCGGGTTGATCTGCACGAAGCCGGCGCCCAGCGCGCGCCCTGACCAGGCGGCGATCTCCGCCAGGTCGCCGAGGTCGCCCATGCCCCAGGAGCGGTCGGACAGCGTCG
Organism: Actinacidiphila bryophytorum; assembly: GCF_016916835.1. GTDB lineage: Bacteria > Actinomycetota > Actinomycetes > Streptomycetales > Streptomycetaceae > Actinacidiphila > Actinacidiphila bryophytorum. Next base: position 292,831 of record NZ_JAFFIX010000001.1, read on the forward strand.
AGTACAGCTGCGCCATGAAGCCGAACGACCGCTGCGGCGGCCCGGCGATCCGCTGCGGTGCCACCACCAGGTCGCCGCGTGCGGTCCTGCCGTCGGGGGCGGCCGCGCGCAGGACGTAGCGCCCAGGCTCCCGCGGCACCGCGGCCAGCCGGTCGCCCGCGGCGGTCTCGACGCTGATCTCGGTGCCCTCCGGCAGCCCGGTGAGCGGCTGCCCGGAGCGCAGCACCGTGCAGGGCGCCAGCAGCCGGTGGGCGGTGCGCAGCTCGTGCGCGGCCAGCGCGTCGCGCACCGCGTGCGGTGTGGAGGCGTCCACACCCAGGGCGGCCAGCACGGCCACCACGGTCTCCTCGGAGACCTCGACCTCCTGGCCCGGCGCCGGTTCGTACGTCACATCCACGCCGTGCAGTGCCGCCAGCCGTGCCCGGTCCATCAAGCCTCCGCCTTCTTGCGGTTTCTTCCGGTCGATCCCAGAGCCCTACCCCTTCCGGGGTGTGCCACACCCGGTGCGCTCGGTGATGGTGGGGTTGTCCCCACCTCCGGGAGGCCGGTGGACGCCATGGTTCACCCGGTCGGCACTCCGTAGCGTCGAGGACATGGCGACAACCGGCACCCCAGCTGTGGAGCTGCGCTCCCTGACCCGCACCTACGGCCGCGGCGACGCGGCGGTCCGCGCGCTGCGCGGAATCGACCTGGCGCTGCCCCGCGGCAGCTTCACCGCGGTGATGGGACCGTCGGGCTCGGGCAAGAGCACCTTCCTGCAGTGCGCCGCGGGCCTCGACCGGCCCACCGGCGGCGAGGTGCTGCTCGGCGGCGAGCCGATCACCGGGCTGAACGAGAACCGGCTGACCAAGCTGCGCCGCAGCCGTATCGGCTTCGTCTTCCAGTCCTTCAACCTGCTGCCGTCGCTGACGGTCCAGCAGAACGTGCTGCTGCCGCTGCGCCTCGCGGGAGTACGCCCCGACCGCCGCCGCGCGCAGGCGCTGCTCGCCGAGGTGGGCCTGGACGGCTACGGGCGGCGCCGCCCCGGGCAGCTGTCCGGCGGGCAGCAGCAGCGGGTTGCCATCGCGCGGGCGCTGATCACCCGGCCCGAGGTGATCTTCGCCGACGAGCCGACCGGGGCACTGGACACCAACACCGCCCGCGCCATCCTCGACCTGATGCGGCGGGCCGTCGACACGATGGGCGCCACCGTGGTGATGGTGACGCACGACCCGGTCGCCGCCTCCCGCGCCGACCGGGTCCTCTTCCTCGCCGACGGCGTGCTGGCCGGCGAACTCCACGCCCCGACCCCGACCGCCGTCGCCGACCGCATGGTCGCCCTGACCGCCCGCCCGCAGACCGGCCCGACGCTGGGAGCGGCGGCATGACCCGCAGCACCGCCGTACCCGCCACCGCTCCCGGAGGAGTCCCCGCATGAACGGGCTGGCCCGCGCGTCCGTACGGTTCCGGCCCGCTTCCTTCGTGGGCACCTTCGTGGCGCTGTTCTTCGCCGCCGCCGTCGTCATGGCCTGCGGCACACTGCTGCAGACCGGGCTGACCGCCCATGTCGCGCCGGTGCGGTACGCCCATGTGCCCGTCGTCGTCGCGCCCGACCCCGACGCGCGCATCACCGTCGGGCACGGCGAGGACCGCGACACCGAGGCGGAGCCGCTCACCGACACCCCGCGGCTGCCGGCCGCCCTGGCCGCGCGCGTCGCCGCGGAGCCGGGCGTGGCCGCGGCCGTACCCGACATCGCCTTCCCCGTGCAGGGCGCCGGGCTGTCCGCGCTGACCGGCCGCAACTGGGACGCGCGCCTGGTCGAGGGCGCCACCGCCGCACAGGGCCACGCGCCCGGCGCGGGCGAGGTTGTCCTCGACCCCGGCAGCGCGAAGGCCGCGCACACCGGAGTCGGACGCACCGTCACCCTCACCGCGCCCGGCGGCACCGCCGCCTACCGCGTCGCGGGACTGACCGCGCCCGGCACCGCACCGGCCGCGTACTTCGCCGAGTCCGCCGCACCCCGCCTGTCAGGGCACCCCGGGTACGCCGAGGCCGTCGCCGTACTGCCCCGCGCCGGTGTCACCACCGAGCAGGCCGCGGACCAGGCCAGGCACGCCGTGGGCCACGCCGCCCAGGTCAGGACCGGTGACGGCCGCGGCGCCGCGGAACAGCCGCGGCTCGCCGGCGCCAAGGAGATGCTCATCGCCATCGGCGCCTCCTTCGGCGGCATCGCCGCCGCCACCGCGGTCTTCGTCGTGATGGGCACCGTCGCACTCGCCATCGGTCAGCGCGCCCGGGAGATCGCCCTGCTGCGCGCCATCGGCGCGACCCCGCGGCAGATCCGCCGCACCGTCGCCACCGAGGCACTCCTGGTCGCCCCGGTCGCGGGACTGGCCGGCATCCTGCCCGGCATCGCCCTGGCCCGCTGGTGGCTCGGCCAGCTCGTGCACAAGGACGCCGTGCCGCACGGGGTGACCGTGGCCGCCGGCTGGATCCCGATGGTCGCCGCGGTCGGCGCCGGGCTGCTGGCCGCCCTCACCGCGGGCCTGCTCGCCGCCAGGCGCCCGTCGAAGGCCCGGCCCAGCGAGGCGATCGGCGAGGCGGCGGTGGAGCGGCGCAGGCCCGGCGTGATCCGCACGGTGCTCGGCGTGGCCGCCGTCGCCGGGGGAGTCGTACTGGCCGCGGTCGCCGCGCACACCACCGGCGACGACGCCGCCTCCGTCGCGCTCGGCATCGTCTTCTGCCTCATGGTCGGCGTCGCCTTCCTCGGCCCCGTGGTCGCCTGGCTCGCCTCCGCCGTGCTCGGCCTGCCGCTGCGGGCCGGCGGCGCCGCCAGTGTGCTGGCCGCCGCCAACACCCGCGCCAACGCGCGCAGGCTCGCCTCCGCGATCACCCCCATCGTGCTCGTGACCGCCTTCGCAGGGACGCTGCTGTGCATGCAGAGCAGCGTGCAGCACGAGTCGTCCCGGCAGGTCAGGGACGGCGTCGTCGCCGACCAGGTGCTCGGCTCCGACGTCGGCGGGCTCCCCGCAGGCACCGCGGCACGCGCCGCACAGGTCAAGGGCGTCGACGGGGCCGTCGGCGTGCTGCGCAGCGGCGCCCTCTACCGCGCCGGCGGTGCGCTGAACTCCACGAGCGTCCTCGGCGTCGACGGCGACCCGGCCGCCCTGCCCGGCGTCCTCGCGCTGGGTGTGCGCACCGGCTCGCTCGCCGACCTCACGGGCGACGGGCGCACGGTCGCCGTCGACACGCTGCTCGCCGGTACGGCCAAGGTCCACGTCGGCGACCGCATCTCGCTGTGGCTCGGCGACGGTACGACGCTGCGGCCCACCGTCGTCGCCACCTACAGCCGCGGGCTCGGCCTCGGATCACTGCTGCTGCCCCGGGCCGCCGTCGCACCGCACGCGGCGAACGCCTTCGACACGGAGGTGCTCGTGCACGACGGGCCAGGCGCCGACGCCGCCGCCGTCCAGCGCGACCTCGGGCGGCTCGGCGTCCCCGGGATGCGGGTCACCGACCGGGCCGGGTACCGGGCCGAGGCCGACCGCGACCTCGAACTCAACGCCTGGGCCAACCGGGTGATGGCCGCGGTCCTCGGCGGGTTCGCGGCGGTGGCCGCCGCCAACACGCTGGTCATGACGGTCTTCGACCGCCGCCGGGAGGTCGCGCTGCTGCGGCTTGCCGGGACCACCCGGCGGCAGGTCCTGCGGATGCTGCGCCTTGAGGCGGTGCTCGTGGCCGCGGCCGGGCTGGGTATCGGCACGGTGATCGCGTGGGTGACGCTTGTTCCCATCGCCCGCGGTCTTACTGGGGCGAGCCCCTATGTTCCGGCCCCCATGGCCCTCGCCCTCCTGGCGGCTACCCTCACCCTGACCCTGGCCTCCACCACCCTCCCGGCCCGCGCCATTCTGCGGCGTGCAACGTAAGGCCTCCCTCTGCGGGGGTGCGTAGGTGATTGCCCCTTGCGGTGAGCTAGCACCCTTCGGAGCATGGGTGATTGGGCGCGCAGTTCCCCGCGCCCCCGGCGGGCGCCCTCTTCCGCAGAGCCGGCGCTTTCAGGCGGCGCCGTCTGCCTGCGAGGGCGAGCGTTTTTCAGGGGCGCGGGGAACTGCGCGCGCAACCCCGCCGGGGGAAAGGCGACCGCCCACCGCAAGTGGCAATCACCCAGGGGCGCGGGGTACGGGTCGAGTGGACCCGTACCCCGCATTGAGAAGCCCCCCCGGCTAGGGGGTCGTGGAGGTGATCAGGACACTGCCGGTGCCGGCAGCCGTGCCGCCCGCGTCCAGCAGCTGGACCTGCCCGAAGAGCTGCCGGCCCGCCGGGGCCTGGGCTGCGGCCAGGACGGACGCCGAGACCGTCGCGGACGCCCCGTGCGCGAGGTTCACGGGGGCCGAGGTGTCCACGGACACCTGGCCCAGCGCAGCGGAGTAGTACACGTCCTCGTAGGAGTAGGTGGTCGTACCCGACGGCACGGAGTACCCGTCCACCTCGAAGGTGTACGTACCGGGCGCGGGGTCGGCCAGCGACACCGCCTCTTCGGCGTCACCGTCGGCGGACTGCGCGATGAGCACGCCGTCGCGGTAGACGTACAGGTCGAGGTCGGCCTGCTGGTCGGAGGGCGAGCCGATGGAGACGTCCAGCCGGGAGACCCCGGACCCGAGCGTCAGCGAGGTCGTCCGGGTGTCGCCCTCGGCGATGGTGGGTGTCGAGGTGAGTGCGGAGCCGAGGGGGCCGCCGGCCAGCCGGCCGCCGCTGATCGCGGCGAAGCCGTTGGTGACGTTCCAGCTCACCGGCGCGGGTGTGCCGACCTTGGCCTCGGGCAGGGTCTGCACGGCCGGGTCGAAGGCGGCGCCGAGGACGGAGACGGTCAGCACGTACGGGTTGTCGAGCTGCGGCGAGGTGCGCCGGGCCTCGACCTCGATCTCCCAGACGCCCGGCAGCGGGTCGGCGTAGGAGCGCAGGTCGGGCCGGCAGGTGTTGGCCGGGTTGTCGTAGTTGGGGTAGCAGTCGGGGGTCTGGGTGGAGTCCATGGGCACGCCGTAGGGGTGCATGGACACGAAGCGGGTCTGGCTGCCGGGCTTGAGGCCGCCCATGGCGACTTCGAGCGAGGTCGCGCCGGCGGGGACGGTGAAGAAGTACGAGCGGGTGCTGTCCCGCTGGATCGTCCCCGTGCGGGTGAGCGTGTAGGAGGGTCCTGAGACCGGGGTGGAGACGACGGTGGCGGCCGGGATCTGCGTGTCGGTGCCGTGGGTGAGCGGGTCGTCGACGTTCAGCAGTGCGCTGTGGACGCCCGCGGACCGCGGCTTGGCGGTGATCTTCACGGTGACCGGCTTGTTCAGCGGCAGCACCACCACGGGGCTGGCGACGGAGAAGGTGCCGTCGTTGTGCGCCCAGCTGAGGGTGTGCAGCTGCGCGTGGGCGGGACCGCCGGTACGGGTCACGGTGACGGCGTAGGTGCGCTGCTGACCGGTGGTCAGGCCGCCCTCGCGGTCGTAGACGCCGGTGCCGTAGCCGGGGGTCTGCAGGTAGCTGGACAGGGTGGTGTCGACCGGCGCCTTGACGGTGTAGGTGTCGGTGGTGCCGCCGCGGCGGAGCAGGTTCCATGCGGGGCCGACGGCGACGAGTCCCGCGCCCTGGTCGATGGTCTGGAAGCCGGGGATGGTCTTGGCGGTGCTGATCAGCGCGGTGCGCAGCTGGGCCGGTGTGACGTGCAGGTGCTGCCCCTTGGCGGCGGACAGCAGCAGCGCGGCGGCTCCGGTGGCCTGCGGTGAGGCCATCGAGGTGCCCTGCAGCATGGCGTAGCCGGGCGGCAGGTCGTAGCCGGCCTCGGCGACGGGCGCCCCGGGCTCCCAGGTGGGCACGGAGTTGATGGCGGCGCCGGGTGCGGTGATGACGGGGGCGAGGCCGCCGTCCTCGCGCGGGCCGCGGGCGGAGAAGGGCAGCAGCGAGTACGGCACGGTGGTCTGTGAGCCGTAGTTGGCCGCCCAGGTCTCGCGGGAGATGGACGCGCCGACGCTGAGGACGTGGTCGGCGAGTCCCGGGTCGCTGATGGTGTTGACGCCGGGGCCGTCGTTGCCCGCGGAGATCACCAGCTGCACCCCGTAGGTGTCGATCAGCTGCTGGTAGAGCAGGTCGCGGGCGCTGGCGCCGTCGTTGAGCGCGCCGAGTCCGCCGATGGACATGTTGACGACGTCGACGTGGTGGTTGACGACCAGGTCGGTCATGCCCTCGGTGAGCGCGATGTTGGTGCAGCCGCCGGTCCAGGTGCAGGCCCGGGAGGAGACGATCTTCGCGCCGGGTGCGGCCCCGTTCATCTTGCCGCCGAAGAGCCCGTTGGCGGAGGTGATGCCGGCGACGTGGGTGCCGTGCTCGGACTGCACGAGGCCGATGTTGACGAAGTCGGCCGTCTTGCCGACCCAGGTGCCCCCGTAGGGGTCCATCGGGACGTCCTTGCGGATCTCGACGGTGAAGGGGATCGACTCCGAGATCGCCGTGGCCGGGTTGTCGGTGCCGAAGTGGCCGATCTGGAAGCCGTCCTTGTACGGCTTCATGGCGGTGTCGTCGCCGAAGTCGCCGTCGTTGTCCAGGTCCACCCGGACGGTGCCGGCGGCCGGGTCGTAGAGCACGCCCCACACGTCGGTGGTGTCGCCGTCGCGGTTGAGGTCGCCGAGCATGTCGCCGCCCTTGGTGGCGGCTTCGGCGAAGGTGCTGAAGAGGTAGTTGCCGGCCGGCGCGGTCCAGGTGCGCTGCGAGGCGGTGAAGGACGGACCCGAGACGGCGGTGACCATGGGCCGCCAGGTGGCGTCGCCGTCGAGTATCGGGTCGGTCGAGGTGACCCAGTCCACGATCTTCCGCTCGCCCGTGGTGGTCTTCTGCAGGGCGGGGTGGCCGACGTCGACGCCGGAGTCGAGGATGCCGATGGTGATGCCGCGCCCGTCGGCGGTCGGGTGGTCCTTGACGAAGTCGACCGCACCGGTCTCGAAGGCGGGCTGGTACGGGTTCTTGGCGGGGGTGTGCCGGTCGGGCCCCGGGTAGGTGGCGGCGGGCTTGCCGGGGTGGCGGGACGCCGTCGCGGTGGTGTCGGCGGCCGGTGTCGGGTCGTCGAGCTTGATCTCCTGCCGCAGGTCGATGGCCAGTACCGAGGGCAGCTTCTGTGCGGCGCCGATGGCCGCGTCGGCCTTGGCGGTGGGCACGGTGGCGCGGACGTAGCCGAGCTGGTCGTAGGTCTGGCCGACGCTGGCGCCCTGGGCGTGCAGCCGGGAGGTGATCTCCGCGGTGCTGCCCGGCTTGCCGGCGATCATGAAGGTGACGTTCTTGTCGCCGTCCGCCTTGGCCTTGGCCAGCAGGGTGGCGTCGGCGGAGCCGAGCTTGTCCGCCGCGTCCTTGCCGGGCTCGCCGGGGGCGTCCGAGCCGGTGGCGGGGGAGGTAAGGGCGGGGTCGGCGACCGCCAGCGCGGGGCCTGCGGCGGTGAGCGCGGCCACCAGGCCTGCGGCGAGCGCGAGCCGGGCGGCGCGTCTCTTGCCCGGTATGTGATCGAGTGGCATGGGCATCCCTGTTTCGACCGTCGGATGGGTGTGCGGAAAACGGAGCCGTACGCCTGGTCACCCTGCCGGGAAAAGCTGCCCTTTGTGGTGCGTTGACCTTCCCTTGGGTCTTCGGTGACGTGTTTCCGCCAATGCCATACCGCCATAGAACGGCACAAGTGCCGCGGGGTCGCGGTCAGCGCGGGATCACCACGACATAGGCGGCGGGCAGTTGGTCGGCCGCCGCCACCAGGGCGGTGCGCACCACGGCGGCCTGCTGCTCCTCGGCGTCGCGCAACTTGGCCGGAGTGACGTGCAGCAGCGTGATGCCGAGCGCTTCGAGCCGCTCGCGCTGCCGCACGCAGCGCGACCACACCTCGTCGTCGCCGAAGTCCGCTGCCGGGACGGGGGTTTCGCCGCGCTCGCCCGGGTGAAGGGCGTCGCCGAACGGATCGGCATAGACGTCATCCACGACCTCGCCCACCGCGTCGTCCGTTGCCGCGCCGTACGGCGTCCCGTACGCGTACGGCACGCCCGGTGGCGGCCCGGTGCGCGGGTCGATCGCCAGGGCGACGGCGTGCTCGGGCCAGTACGCGTCCACCGAGCCCAGCGGCGGCCCGCCGGGCAGCCGCAGCTCGACGTTCCAGACCGGGTCGGGCAGTTGCCGGCCGCGGACCATCGTGTAGAGCCGCTGTTCGGCCATGGTGCGGTCGGCGCGGCGCAGGGCACCGACGGCCGCGGCGACCTGCGGGCGCTCCAGCAGCCCCGCGCCGGCCAGTTCGTGCAGCACGGCCGCCGCGTCGCAGTGCCCGCCGCGTACGGCCTCGGTCAGCAGCCGCCGTACGGTCTCGGTGTCGTCCAGGTCCGCGACGGCGTCGGCCAGGGCGCGCGGCACCGGGGCGCAGGGCAGACCGGTCACCTCCTGCGGGCGCGGCAGGGTGCCGGCGCGGTGGATGGACACCTCGCCCGCGTCCCGCAGCCGGCGCTGGTGCGGCACCAGCACGTCGATCCGCGGCAGTCCGGGCAGCGGCGGCACGCAGCTGAAGCGGTGCAGGGCGAGTGCCGCCAGGCCGGTCACCATGGCCTCCCGGCCGCCGCCGCGCGGCCCGCGCGCCTGCGGGTCGCGGCCGGCGTACAGCAGCGCGGCCTGCAGCCGCTCCTGGCTGCTGGGCCGCCCAGGGTGCAGCAGGTAGACCTGGGGGAGCAGCTGCTGCCAGGGGCCGCCGGGGCGGCAGCGGGCGGCGACGGAGGCCGCGGACACGCCGTGGTCGCGCAGCTGGTGGAGGGTCAGGACCCGCTGCTGGGTGGGCAGTCGGCGGTCCAGGGCGTGGGGGGTGCGGGGGTTCGCTTTCATGGCGACGACGTTCCCGCTGCCCGCCCGGTCACTAACCGCTGTTACAGGCTCGTCGACAAAACGGGACAAGGGCGGGCTAAAGTCCAGATGTTCGGATGCCGATCAGCGGAATTCCCCTATTCGGGTGACGGGGGCCGCCCCATCAGGCCGGACGGCCCCGCACCCGGCTCAGATCGCCGCGCCCGGGCGGGCGGCGTCCGCGGCGCGGGTGTCGCACATCTGTGCGCGGTGTGCCCGGGCCAGGTCGTCACGCCCTTCGAGGACCAGGCGGCGCAGGGCGGGCGCCGCGTCGGGGTGGCCGTCCAGCCACCCGTCGGTCGCCGCCAGCGTCTCCTGCGCGTCCTGGAGGGCCGGAAAGAGCCCGGTGACGACCGCCATCGCGGTCTCGATCGAGCGGCTCGCCCACAGCTCTTCGAGAGCCGCGAAGTACCGCCCGGTGAACGGCGCGAGCAGCTCACGCTGCCCGGCCTGCGCGAAGCCCGCGATGGTCGCCTCGACCAGCGCGTTGGACAGCGCGTCGGAGTCCACCACGTCGGCCCAGGCCGCGCCCTTGACCTCGGCGGAGGGCCGGGCCGCGAGGCAGCGCACCTCGTGCCGGTGCCCGGAGGCGGTGTCGTCCCTGGCCCGCTCGGCGGCGATCGCCGCGGTGTCCGCCGCGCCCTGCGCGGTCAGCGCCCCCAGCAGGGTCCAGCGCAGCTCCTGGTCCACCACCAGGCCGTCCACCTTCGCGGTGCCGTCCAGCAGCCCGCGCAGCAGCTGCAGGTCGGCGGCGGAGGTGGCGACCGAGGCGAAGAAGCGCGCCCAGGCCAGCTGGTGGCCGCTGCCGGGCTCGGCGAGCCGCAGCTCCTGCAGCGCGCCCCTGGCCAGTTCCGCCGCCGCCAGGTCGCGGCGGTCGGGCGCCACGTAGTGCGTCAGCGCGGTCCGCGCCTGCAGGTGCAGCGACTGCAGCACCCCGATGTCGCTCTCCCGGCCCGCGAACAGCAGCACCAGGCCCAGGTAGTCGCCGGCCGGCATCACCGCGTCCCTGGTCATGCTCCACACCGCCGACCAGGCGAGGGCCCGCGCCAGCGGGTCCGACAGGTCGCCCAGGTGGGAGCGCAGCGTGTCCAGCGAGTCCTGGTCGAAGCGGACCTTGCAGTATGTCAGGTCGTCGTCGTTGACGAGCACCAGGTCCGGGCGCGGCTGCCCGGCCAGTTCCGCGACCACGGTGACCGGACCCGCCACGTCCGTCTCGGCCCGTGCATAGCGCTCCAGCGCGCCGCCCGGGACGCGCCGGTAGAGGCCCACCGCGACCCGGTGCGGGCGCAGCTGCGGGTGCGCCGGGTCGTCCGCGGTCTGCAGCACCGCCAGTTCGGTGATCCGGTCCTCCGCGTCGTGGACGACCTGCGGCGTCAGCGAGTTCACCCCCGCCGTCTCCAGCCACGCCCGCGACCAGGCCGGCATGTCGCGGCCCGAGGTCTCGGTGAGCACCGACAGCAGGTCGGCCAGCTCGGTGTTGCCGTATGCGTGCCGCTTGAAGTAGCGGCGGGCCGCCTCCATGAAGGCGTCCTCGCCGACGTAGGCCACCAGCTGCTTGAGCACCGAGGCGCCCTTGGAGTAGGTGATGCCGTCGAAGTTGAGCTTGGCGTCCTCCAGGTCGCGGATGTCGGCGACCACCGGGTGCGTCGAGGGCAGCTGGTCGGCGCGGTAGGCCCACGACTTGCGGCGGTTGGCGAAGGTGATCCAGCCCTCCGTGTACTGCGTCGCCGCCACCTGCGAGAAGGCCGCCATGAAGTCCGCGAAGGACTCCTTGAGCCACAGGTCGTCCCACCAGCGCATGGTCACCAGGTCGCCGAACCACATGTGCGCCATCTCGTGCAGCACCACGCTGGCCCGGTGCTCGTAGGACGCCCGCGTCACCTTGCCGCGGAAGACGAACTCCTCGCGAAAGGTCACGCACCCCGGGTTCTCCATCGCCCCGATGTTGTACTCCGGCACGAAGGCCTGGTCGTACTTGCCGAAGGGGTAGGGGTAGTCGAAGGCGTCGTGGTAGAAGTCCAGGCCCTGCTTGGTCACCGTGAAGATCTCGTCGGCGTCGAAATGCCGGGCCAGCGAGCGGCGGCACAGCGCGCTCAGCGGGACGTCGAGCGTCACCTTGTCGTCGAAGGTGCGCGAGTAGTGGTCCCGTTCGACGTGGTAGGGGCCGGCGACGACCGCGGTGATGTACGTCGGGATCGGCAGCGTCGGCCGGAAGCGGGTCGTGGCCCCGCCGCCGTCGGCGGCGGCCGGCTCGCCGTCCGGCTCGGCGTTGGACAGCACCGTCCAGCTCTCCGGGGCGGTCACCTGGAAGGTGAAGGGCGCCTTGAGGTCGGGCTGCTCGAAGTTCGCGAAGACCCGCCGGGCGTCGGCCGGTTCGTACTGCGTGTACAGGTAGACCTCGCCGTCCTCGGGGTCCTCGAAGCGGTGCAGCCCCTCGCCCGTGCGGCTGTACGCGCAACGCGCGTCGACCACCAGCGTGTTGCGCTCGGCCAGCCCCTCAAGGGCGATCCTGGCGCCGTCCCACACCGCCGCGGGGTCCAGCTCCCGGCCGTTGAGCCGTACCGAGACCACCTCGGAGGCGACGAGATCGGCGAACGACGAGGCGGCGGGGCTCGCGCACCGGAAGTCGATCACCGTGGTGGACCGGAAGGTGCGCTCCCCGCCCGCGGGCGCGGCACCGGCCGCGGACCGCACGTCGAGCGCCACGTCGTAGCGCTCCACCGACAGGATCGCGGCCCGCTCGCGGGCCTCCTCACGGCTCAGGTTCTCGCCGGGCACGGGCGGCTCCTTCGTCTATGACCACCGGAAACGGACTGGCAACGCTTCGCATCCTTCCACGGTGGTAGGACAGGAGAGCCGACCAGCGCGTACGGGGGCGGCGCGGGCGGGAATGCCGCCGCGCTCCCGCCGCGTTGTCGGTTGAAGGAGTGCCATGTCCCGACCCGCCCGGCGCCCGGCCTGCCCGGACGCCGACCGCCAGACGATTTCCTTACCTTCACAACCTTTCGAATCCGCACGAGGAGTACGCAGTGACGACCGCGACTGAGACCACCAAGACGCCGGCCGACTTCTGGTTCGACCCGCTGTGCCCGTGGGCATGGATGACGTCCCGCTGGATGCTGGAGGTCGAGAAGCTCCGCCCCGTCGAGGTGCGCTGGCACGTGATGAGCCTTGCCGTGCTCAACGAGGACAAGCTCGACACCCTCCCGGAGAACTACGCCAACGCCCTGCGCGACGCGTGGGGTCCGGTACGCGTGGTGATCGCCGCCCAGCAGGAGCACGGCGACGAGGTCGTCGGCCCGCTCTACGAGGCGCTCGGCACCCGCTTCCACAACCAGGCGCTGCCCAGGAACCGGGAGACCATCGTCGCCGCGCTCGAAGCCGTCGGGCTGCCCGCCGCGCTCGCCGACTACGCCGACCGCGACACCTACGACACCGAGCTGCGCGCCTCCCACAAGGAGGGCATCGACAAGGTCGGCCAGGAGGTCGGCACCCCGGTGATCGCCGTACCCGGCGCGGACGGCGAGCAGATCGCCTTCTTCGGCCCCGTCGTCACCCCCACCCCGCGCGGTGAGGACGCCGCCAAGCTGTGGGACGGCACGATCATGGTCGCGTCCATCCCGGGCTTCTACGAGATCAAGCGCACCAGGACCGCGGGCCCCAGCTTCGAGTAGGGCGCAGCGGGGCTGACGTAAGAGAACGCCGGAAAGAGAGCAGTCGCACAAGATGGCACACCTGGGTCTGGTGGCCGTCGTCGTACGGGACTACGACGAGGCCATCGCGTACTACACCGGCGCGCTGGGCTTCGACCTGCGCGAGGACACCCCGCGGGAGGACGGCGGGCGCTGGGTCGTCGTGGCGCCGCCCGGCGCCCGCGAGACCGGCCTGCTGCTCGCCCTGGCCACCACACCCGGGCAGACCGCAAGGATCGGCGACCAGACCGGCGGGCGCGTCGGGCTCTTCCTGAACACCGAGGACTTCGACGGCGACTACAAGCGGATGGTCGCCGCCGGTGTCGTCTTCGAGGAGGAGCCGCGCTACGAGCCGTACGGGGCGGTGGTCGTCTTCCACGACCTGTACGGCAACAGATGGGACCTCATCCAGCCCGCCTGAGTTGGTGGAACCGCACAGAGCGATACGGTCGGGCCGGGGACGTGCAGCCCCCGGCCCGGTCGGCTCCGGGCGTGACGTGGGTCACGCGACCTGGGCAAACGCATCCGCTGGCGGGCGCGGGAGTCTCCAAGCGGATCATCGCGGCTTTGTCGCAGTCCGACGATGATCGGCGATCGGCGGCTGGGTTAGCGTCACCGGGTCCCCCCGATCACCCTCACCCCGCGGAGAACCGATGAGCGCCACAGCTGCACCCGGCCGGGCCGGAACCGTACTCGCCGACCTGCTGCCCGCGTCCACCGCCGGGCGCGCCCGGATCAGGGACGCCGCCCTCGTCGCCGGCGGCGCCGCGCTCACCGGGCTCGCCGCGCAGCTGTCCGTCCCCGTGCCCGGGTCGCCGGTGCCGGTCACCGGCCAGACCTTCGCCGCGCTGCTCGTCGGCACCGCGCTCGGGGCCAGGCGCGGGGTCGCCTCCCTCGGCCTGTACGCCGCCGCCGGCGCGGCTGGCCTCCCGTGGTTCGCGGGCGGCGCCTCCGGCTGGTCCATGCCGAGCTTCGGCTACATCCTCGGGATGCTGCTCGCCTCCGGCGTCGTCGGCTACCTCGCGCGGCGCGGCGGCGACCGTACGGTGCTCCGCACCGCCTTCGTGATGCTCGCCGGGTCCGCCGTCATCTACGCCGTCGGCGTCCCCTACCTCGCCTGGTCCGCCCACCTCTCCGCCCACCAGGCCCTCACCCTCGGCCTGCGGCCGTACCTCCTCGGCGACGCCCTCAAGGCCGCACTCGCCATGGCGGCCCTCCCGACCGCCTGGCACCTCACCCGCCCCTGACGTCCCCCTTCGCAGGGGGGCGAGCGTTTTTGGGGGCGCGGGGCTGCATCTGATCTGCGGCCGGCGCCGCGCGGGCGCGCCCGGCCCTCCACCGGCGGGTGGTCCGTCTCCGGACCGGGGAGCCCCTTCGGTCCGGTGACGACCCGCGCGCCCGGTGGGGTTGGTCGCGCAGTTCCCCGCGCCCCTGGGGTGGTGGCGGTCGGTCGCCACACGACGGTCGTGGTGGGCTGGTCGCGCCGTTCCCCGCGCCCCTGAAGAACGCTCGCCCGCCCTGCGCAAGGGCGGCCTTGGAGGCTCGCCGCCGGGCGTAGGGGCGGCCTCGGGCGGGAGGGACTCGCGGGAGTGTGCGGGGGGAGGGGAGGTGCGGGGGCCGGGGGGACCCCGGGATGGAACACTGGAGGCATGCGTGTGTACCTCGGCTCGGATCATGCCGGCTTCGAACTCAAGAACCACCTCGTCGAGTGGCTGACGGCCAACGGCCACCAGCCCGTGGACTGCGGTCCGCACATCTATGACGCGGTGGACGACTACCCCCCCTTCTGCCTGCGCGCCGCGGAGCGGACCGCCGCGGACCCGGGCAGCCTTGGCGTGGTGATCGGCGGCTCGGGCAACGGCGAGCAGATCGCCGCGAACAAGGTGCGCGGCGTCCGCGCGGCCCTGGCGTGGAGCGAGCAGACCGCGACGCTGGCCCGCGAGCACAACGACGCGAACGTGCTGAGCATCGGCGGCCGGATGCACAGCCAGGAGGAGGCGGTGAAATTCGTCGAGCTGTTCTTGACGACGCCGTACTCCCACGAGGAGCGCCACCAGCGGCGTATCGACATGCTCAGCGCGTACGAGGCCACCGGCGAACTGCCGCCGATCCCGGCGAACCACCCGCAGCAGGACTGACCGGGCGATGCCCGAGGGCCACACGATCCACCGGCTGGCCGCCGACCACCGCGAGCGGTTCTGCGGCCGGGTGGTGCGGGCGAGCAGCCCGCAGGGCAAGTTCTCCGACGGCGCCGCCCTGGTCGACGGCCTGGCCATGACGGCGGCGGAGGCGCACGGCAAGCACCTCTTCCTCGGCTTCGGCACCGCCGGCTGGGTGCACGTCCACCTGGGCCTGATCGGGAAGTTCGGCTTCGGCGGCGGTGTGGCGCCGCCGCCGGCCGACACCGTACGGCTGCGCATCGCCACGCCGTCGCATTACGCCGACCTGCGCGGCCCTGCCGCGTGCGCGCTGGTCACCGAGCCAGACAAGCAGGCGATACACGCCCGGCTCGGCCCGGACCCGCTGCGGCCGGGCGACGACCCCGACCAGGTGTACGCCAGGATGGCCAGGTCGCGGATCAGCGTGGCCGCACTGCTGCTCGACCAGAAGGTCGTCGCGGGCGTCGGCAACGTCTACCGCGCCGAGGTGCTCTTCCGGCACGGCGTGGACCCCTTCCTCGCGGGGCGCGACCTGCCGCGGCCGGTGTGGGAGGCGATGTGGGCCGACCTGGTGGCGCTGATGCGCGAGGGCGTGCGGACCAACCGGATCGACACGGTGCGCCCCGAGCACGAGCCGGAGGCGATGGGCCGCCCGCCGCGGGTCGACGACCACGGCGGCGAGGTGTACGTCTACCGGCGCACCGGCCTGCCCTGCCTGGTGTGCGGCACCCCGGTCCGCACGCGCCCGCTGGACGCCCGCAACCTCTTCTGGTGCCCCACCTGCCAGCCGGGCACGGCGCAGGGCGCGGTCTAGAAGCCGTGCGGCAGCCACGGGTCCAGGTCGGAGCGGAAGGCCGCTGAGGCCTCGGCGAGGGCGCCGGGGCGCCGCTCGGTGACCAGGCCCGCGCCCGCCAGCGCCCGCAGCCCGTGGCCGCCGAGGTAGGCGGTGCCCAACTCCCGTACGCCCAGCGCCAGGTCCGCCGGGTCGGCGGTCCGCTCGCAGGTGGCGCCCTTGGCGTCGCCGGACAGCCGCCACCGCCCGGAGTTCCACGGGCAGAAGGCGTCCTCGACGTCGAGCACGACGTCGACGGGGGCCGCGTAAACGCGTGCCTCCAGGGCGGTCGGCAGGTCCACCAGGCGCAGGTGGAGCCCGTCGCGCCAGCCGAAGTCGCAGCGGCGGATGTCGGAGACGATCTGCTGCACCGGGTCGTCGGCGGGGCGGTTGTGGAAGACCAGCCGGGAGACCAGGTCGATGTCGGTGAGGTAGCGCCACAGCGCCGCGTACGTCACCGCATCGAGTGCTTCGACGTCCTTGAGCTTGACGCTGCCGTCGGGCACCCCGTTGGCCGTGCCGCCGGGCCTGACGCTGTAGCGGGCGTAGCCGCGCACCTCGCCGCCGACCTCGGCCAGCACGCACAGCCGCGGGCTGTAGCCGCCGCGTTCGCCGGGCGGGTCCATGAGCCCCAGCCGCTCCCACTGCGGCTGCCTGGCGAGCATGCCGGGCCTGCCGGGCGCCACGCGGGCGTACACCGCCTCGCAGGCGTCCACGCCCTCCGCAGGGGTGACCAGCCGCATCCGTACCGCCTCAGCGCCCGGCGGCACCGCCACGGAGACGCGCGTGGTGTCGATCGAGCCGTGCATCTGCCGGGTGGCGGCGCCGTAGCCGAACCGGCCGTAGATCTGCGGCTCCGAGGCGGTCAGGACGGCGACGCACTGGCCGCGTTCGCGGAAGTCGTCGAGCTGGCGGCGCATCATCGCGGTGAGCACACCGCGCCGCCGGTGCGTCGGCTGGACGCTGACCATGGTGACGCCCGCGGTGTCCAGCAGGGCGCCGCCGGGCAGGGCCATCCGGAAGTCGAAGGCGCCCGCGGTGCCGACGATCCCGCCGTCCGCCCAGGCGGTGAGCGTCCGGTCGAAGGGCAGGAGGTCCCGCCACATGGCCATTTCCGCGGGGTCCTCGATGGCCCCGCCGAAGGCCCGCCCCAAGCGCATCGCGAACTCGTCCCAGTCCGCTGCCGCCAGCACCCGCAGATCGATCGTCATGGGCTCTGCCTACCAGGCGGACCCGCGGCGGCGACACGCATTTTTCCGCGCCTCCTCCCGACGGGCCCTTCCCGGCGGGAGACACGGGCCGTCCTGGCTCACCCGTACAGCTCACAGCCGGTCCGGCCTGCACAGCAGGGCCATCCGTGGATAGGGTCGCCGGGACATGGCGAAAACGGCGGTGGACGAGGGGCCCCGGCTCCGGTGGCGCAGAAGGCTGCACCGGGCCAGGCTCGGCGTGCGCAAGTCCGCCGTGGACTACTTCCGCGGCGGCGCCTCGGACTGGGTCGGCCTGGGCGTCCTGGTGGCGGTCATCCCGATCCTGGCGTACACCACGGTCTGCACGCCCGTGTGGTGCCCGCCCAGCGCCCTGGTGCTGCCGATCCTGGCCGGCGGGCTGCTGCTGCGCCCCTCCAGCCTGCTGCTGGTCTACGCGGCCTCCGCCGTCGCGCTGATCGCCGAGTCGGCCGCGCTCGGCCCCTACCGCGAAGGCCCGGCGAGGGTCACCCCCGGCACGGTCCTCGTGGTGACCGCGGTCGCGCTGACCGGCCTGGTCATCGCGCAGTTCAGGGCCAGGGTCGGGGTGCCGTGGCGGGGCGGCCACACGATGCTGTTCGACCTGCGCGAGCGCATCCGGGTGCAGAGCAGGCTGCCGCGGCTGCCCGGCGGCTGGCACGCCGAGATGTCGCTGCGCCCGGCCGGCGGCCAGTCCTTCTCCGGCGACTTCGTCGTGGCGACCCGCAGTTCCGGCGGCCGGGTGCTCGAAGCGGTGCTGACCGACGTGTCGGGCAAGGGCATGGACGCGGCCTCGCGTTCGCTGCTGCTGTCCGGCGCCTTCGGCGGGCTGCTCGGCTCGCTGCCGCCGCACGCCTTCCTCACCGCGGCCAACGGCTATCTGCTGCGGCAGAACTGGGAGGAGGGCTTCGCGACCTCCGTGCACCTGGTGCTGGACCTGGAGAGCGGCGACTACGAACTGCTGTCCGCGGGGCACCCGCCGGGCGTCCAACTGCACGCCGGCAGCGGGCGGTGGGAGGAGAAGGCCGCGGAGGGGCCGCTGCTCGGCGTCTACGACGGGGCCGAATTCCACGGAGTGAAGGGCACGTTGCGGTCCGGCGACGTCCTGATGCTGTTCACCGACGGGCTGGTGGAGACCGCCGAGCGGGAGATCGCCGAGGGCATGGACCGGCTGATCGGCGAGGCGGACCGCTTCGTGGCCACCGGATTCCGCGGCTCCGCCTGGCGGTTGATCGAGGCGGTCGCCAAAGACGTCAACGACGACCGGGCGTTGCTCGTGGTGTGCCGCGACTAGCCCACGGGAATGGGACTATGGGCCGTGTGTCGTACGGGCGTTGATTGCCGGTCACCGGTGGCACCATGGATACGGGCGAGGCGGGGGCGCGGCGCGGTCCCCGGACCGGCAAGGAACCTGAAGAGGAAGTGATCCGCTGTGGTTATCTCCCTGTCCGCCGCACTGTTGCTCGCGATCGTCCTGGTGGTGATGATCCGGTCCAAGACGATAAAGGTGGGTCCCGCGATCGTCGCCGCCCTCTTCGGCTTCTTCCTGGCGTCCACGGACATGGCGCCGGACATCAACCGCTTCCTGAACTCAGTGGCCGACACCATCAACCAGATAAAGCTCTGACGCCGGGGCAGGCCCTGGGGCGGTGTCCAGCACCCGGCGCAGCTCCACGTCGGCCTCCTCGGCGTCCCGGACGGCCAGCAGTGTCGCGAGTACGGCGATACGGGCCTGCCCCGGCTTGAGGGTGCCGGTCAGCAGGGCGCCGGCCGCGGCCAGGTCCACGGCGCCGCCGCCGGTGTAGAGCGGTGCCACGGCGCCGGCCGCGACCCGGGTGCTGACCGCGACCTTGACCCCGGACGCGACGGCCCGGCGCACGGCGTCGGCGATCTCCGGGTTCGCGTTGCCCGCGCCGGTGCCGACCAGCACGATGCCGCGGGCGCCGGCGGCGACGGCGGCGTCGAAGAGCACCGCGTCGGCGTCGCTGTGGTGCATGACGATGTCCACCCGGGCCGCCACCGCGGTGTCGCGCTCCGGCAGCGGCAGCGGCGCCCTGCGCGGCTGCCGGCGCGCCCAGCTCACCCGGCCGAACTCGACCCGGCCCAGCGGCTGCCCGTCGGGGGCGCCGAAGGCCCGCGCGTCGACGGTGTGCCGCTTGACGGTGCCGCGGGCGGCGAAGACCTGGCCGGCGAAGACGATGACGGCGCCGATGTCCCGGCCGGAGACGGCCGTCAGCAGTGCGTCGTAGAGGTTGCCCGCCGCGTCCCCGTCCGCCGCGTCCAGCGGCTGCTGGGCGCCGGTGAAGACCACCGGGCGCCGGTCGCCGTGGAAGAGGTCGACGAAGAAGGCGGACTCCTCCAGCGTGTCGGTGCCGTGGGTGACCACGACGCCGTCCACCTCGGGGTCGGCGAGCGCGTCGTGGACCGCGTGCAGCAGCCGCAGCTGGTGGTCGGTGGTCAGGCGCGAGCTGTTGACCGTGAAGAGGTCCACGACCCGCACTTCGACGTCCTCGGGCACCGCGCCGGCTTCCAGCACTTCCTGCCCCGCGGCCTCGGCCGCGTAGCCGTCGCCCTGCCAGCGGCTGGCGATGGTCCCCCCGGTGCTGATGACCACGACGTGTCGCACGATGCCTTCGCCTCCACTGCTGATACCGGTCTCCCTGCAATGATATGCGCGTAGACCCGCCATATGATTGCTAATACCGGCTGGTATCCGAGTGAAACCTGGCTGATACTGCTGCCATGGACGCCATCGACAGAAGTATCTTGCGCGAACTCCAGGCCGACGGCCGGCTGACCAACCAGGAACTGGCCCAGCGGGTCGGCCTGACCCCCTCCCCGTGCCTGCGCCGGGTGCGCCAGCTGGAGGACGACGGGGTGATCCAGACCTACCGCGCGGTGGTCGACCCCGCGGCTGTCGGCCGCGGCTTCGAGGTCTTCGCCTCGGTCGAGGTCCACCGCGACCGCGACTCGGTGGCGGCCTTCGAGGCCGAGGTCCAGTCCACCACCGACGTGGTCGAGGCCTACCGCCTCTACGGCGCCCCCGGCTGCCTGCTGCGCATCGCGGTGGCGGACTCCGACGCCTACGAGCACTTCTGGACCGACAAGCTGATCGCCCTGCCGGGCGTGAGCGACGTGAACTCCCAGATGATCATGCGCCGCATCAAGTCCCCCCAGGGCATCCCGGTCGACTAGGCCGTGTTTTGGAAGTAGCGCCGTCCGCCCACGGGGCAGGCGGGACTTCCAAAACACGGCCTAGCCCGCCCCCGCCCCCGCCCTCGCCCCGGACAGCACGAAGCCCCCGGTGACCGGGTCGGAACCCGGGCCGGAGGCCACAGAGCGGGCGACGGGAATCGAACCCGCGTAGCTAGTTTGGAAGACTAGGGCTCTACCATTGAGCTACGCCCGCAGCGCCTAGATTCTGGCACACCGCACGGTAGTCGGTCGAACCGGATGAGCGGCGGGTGGAATAGCGGCCGCCCACGGTCGATGGTGCATGTACTCTACGTGTCGCACCAGCGGGGTGTGGCGCAGCTTGGTAGCGCGTCCGCTTTGGGAGCGGAAGGCCGTCGGTTCGAATCCGGCCACCCCGACCAGCAGTTCTGCGCGGGCCTGCGCGCGGCGTGGCGCCGGCCGGAGGGCCTCCGTCCGACCCCGCTCGGCGGGCTTTGTGGTACCGGTAGGATGGGCCGCTGGCGACCGGGCACGCGGCAAGGCCGAGTGCCGGACGTACGACTCGTACCGAAGGTCCGCCCCCATCAACGTAAAGCCCCAAGGAGACCCAACCGTGAAGAGCGCCGTCGAGACTCTGAACCCGACCCGGGTTCGACTCACTGTCGAGGTGCCCTTCGAGGAGCTCAAGCCCAGCCTCGACGCGGCGTACAAGAAGATCAACGACCAGGTCACGGTGCCGGGCTTCCGCAAGGGCAAGATCCCTGCGCGCGTCATCGACCAGCGGTTCGGCCGTGGCGCGGTCCTCGAAGAGGCCATCAACGACGCGCTGCCGAAGTTCTACACGGAGGCGGTCAACGAGGGCGAGCTGAACGTGCTCGGGCAGCCCGACGTCGACATCACCGAGTTCAACGACGGCGACGAGCTGAAGTTCACCGCCGAGGTGGACATCCGGCCGGCCATCGAGATCCCGGACTACTCCGGCATCGAGGTCACCGTCGACGCCGTCGAGGTCAGCGACGAGGACGTCGAGAAGTCCCTGGAGCAGCTGCGGGACCGCTTCGCCTCCACCAGCACCGTGGACCGCCCGGCCGCCGAGGGCGACGTCGTCGTGGTCGACCTGGAGGCCTCGGTCGACGGCGAGGTGCCCGGCGACGGCATCGCCAAGGCCGTCAGCTACACCATCGGCTCCGGCCAGCTGCTCGACGGCATCGACGAGGCCGTCACCGGCCTGTCCGCCGGCGGCTCCGCGACCTTCGCCTCCGAGCTGAAGGGCGGCTCCGCCGCCGGCAAGCCGGCCGAGGTCAAGGTCGAGGTCTCCGATGTGCAGGAGCGCGAACTGCCCGCCCTGGACGACGACTTCGCCCAGCTGGCGAGCGAGTTCGACACGCTGGAGGAGCTGCGGGCCGACAGCCGCAAGCGCCTGGAGTCGATGAAGCAGTACGACCAGGCGACGGCCGCCCAGGAGAAGGTCCTCGACGCGCTCATCGAGCTGACCGAGGTCCCGATCCCGGAGAAGCTGCTCAAGGACGAGATCGAGACCAGGACGCACAACCTGGAGCACCACCAGTTCCCGCAGATGGGGCTGACCTGGGACTCCTACCTGGAGCGCGAGGGCAAGACCCGCGAGGAGTACGACGCGGAGCTGGAGGCCCAGGCGGTCAAGGGCATCAAGACCCAGTTCATCCTGGACGAGCTGGTCAACAAGGAGAAGCTGTCGGTCAACCAGGAGGAGCTGACCGAGCACCTCATGCGGCGGGCCGCGACCTCCGGTATGAGCCCCGACCAGTTCGCGCAGGCCGTCGTGGAAGGCGGCCAGGTCCCGATGCTGGTCGGCGAGGTCGCCCGCGGCAAGGCGCTGGCCGTCGTCGTCGAGGCCGCCAAGGTCACCGACTCCAACGGTGAGGTCGTCGACCTCGCCGACGAGGAGGACGAGGAAGCGGACGCCGCTGCCGCCGAGGCCGATGAGGCCTGAGGCCTGAGCCCACAGGAGGCGCTGGGGGTACCCCCAGCGCCTCTGAATGACCGGGGCGCCCCGAGGGCGCGGGAGCCCATGCGCTCAGAGCGAAATGGTGGCCGTACAGGATTGTCGGCCACCACCCGCGCGTTAGGGTCCGTAAGGAGAAAGGGTGCAGTCCCCGGCCGGGGGCGGCACCCGGCCCAGACGAAGACCCTGTGACGGCATGTCTACCGTCCGACAACGAGCAGGTGGATACGTGACGACTCCGATGCCTTCCGCCGCCGGCGAGCCTAACCCCGGTGGACTCGGCGACCAGGTCTACAACCGACTGCTCGGCGAGCGAATCATCTTCCTCGGCCAGGCGGTCGACGATGACATCGCCAACAAGATCACCGCGCAGCTGCTGCTGCTGGCCGCTGAGCCGGACAAGGACATCTTCCTCTACATCAACAGCCCCGGCGGTTCCGTGACCGCGGGCATGGCGATCTACGACACGATGCAGTTCATCCAGAACGACGTCGTCACGATCGCCATGGGCATGGCCGCCTCGATGGGGCAGTTCCTGCTCACCGCCGGCACCCCAGGCAAGCGCTTCGCGCTGCCGAACACCCGCATCCTGATGCACCAGCCCTCCGCGGGCCTCGGCGGCTCGGCCACCGACATCAAGATCCAGGCGGAGCAGCTGCTGCACACCAAGCGCCGCATGGCCGAGCTGATCGCCCAGCACTCCGGCCAGACCTTCGAGCAGATCACCAAGGACTCCGACCGCGACCGCTGGTTCTCGGCCGAGGAGGCCCAGGAGTACGGCCTGCTGGACGGGGTCATGCTCTCCGCCGCGCACGTGCCCGGCGGCGGCGGCACCGGTGCGGCCTCCTGAGCCGCGGCCCGGCCCTGATCACTCGAAGCTCTTCATCACCAGGACGGTGGACGTGAATCCCATGAACTTCCCCGGCAGCGGCCTGTACGAGCGCACCGAGGCCGAGCGCCCCGGCGTGTTCGGCGCCGAGGCCCGCTATGTCATCCCGCGCTTCGTGGAGCGCACCTCGCAGGGTGTGCGCGAGTACGACCCGTACGCCAAGCTCTTCGAGGAGCGGGTGATCTTCCTCGGCGTGCAGATCGACGACGCGTCGGCCAACGACGTCATGGCGCAGCTGCTGTGCCTGGAGTCGATGGACCCCGACCGGGACATCTCGGTCTACATCAACAGCCCCGGCGGCTCGTTCACCGCGCTCACCGCGATCTACGACACGATGCAGTTCGTGAAGCCGGACATCCAGACGGTCTGCATGGGCCAGGCGGCGTCCGCCGCGGCCGTGCTGCTGGCCGCCGGCAGCCCCGGCAAGCGGATGGCGCTGCCGAACGCGCGGGTGCTGATCCACCAGCCGTACAGCGAGACCGGCCGCGGGCAGGTCTCCGACCTGGAGATCGCGGCCAACGAGATCATCAGGATGCGGCAGCAGCTGGAGGAGATGCTGGCCAAGCACTCCACCACCCCGATCGAGCAGATCAGGGACGACATCGAGCGGGACAAGATCCTGACGGCGGAGGAGTCGCTGGCCTACGGCCTCGTCGACCAGATCGTCTCGACCCGCAAGACCTCTGTGAACGTCTGATCCACCCGGCAGGCGGTGCCGGACGCGTGCGGTCCCCCTGGACCCGGATGAGCGAGTACGTCCAAGGGGGACCCACTCGGGGGGCGCGGCAAGGTACCGTCGATGAGAGAAGCACCAGGCTCCGTTGAAGGCCGGCGGAACCCAGGCGAAGGGGAAAGACCTCGTGGCACGCATCGGTGACGGCGGAGACCTGCTGAAGTGCTCGTTCTGCGGAAAGAGCCAGAAGCAGGTGAAGAAGCTCATCGCAGGCCCTGGTGTGTACATCTGCGACGAGTGCATCGACCTCTGCAACGAGATCATCGAGGAGGAGCTGGCAGAGTCCTCCGAGGTCCGTTGGGAGGACCTGCCCAAGCCCCGGGAGATCTACGAGTTCCTGGAGGGCTACGTCGTCGGGCAGACGCCCGCCAAGAAGGCGCTGTCGGTGGCGGTCTACAACCACTACAAGCGCGTCCAGGCGGGTGAGAACGGCCGCCCCGGCCACGACGACGCGATCGAGCTGGCGAAGTCCAACATCCTGCTGCTCGGCCCCACCGGCTCGGGCAAGACGCTGCTGGCGCAGACGCTGGCCCGGATGCTGAACGTGCCGTTCGCCATCGCGGACGCCACCGCGCTGACCGAGGCGGGCTATGTCGGCGAGGACGTCGAGAACATCCTGCTCAAGCTGATCCAGGCGGCGGACTACGACGTCAAGAAGGCCGAGACCGGGATCATCTACATCGACGAGATCGACAAGGTGGCCCGCAAGAGCGAGAACCCGTCGATCACCCGGGACGTCTCGGGCGAGGGCGTGCAGCAGGCGCTGCTGAAGATCCTGGAGGGCACCACCGCGAGCGTGCCCCCGCAGGGCGGCCGCAAGCACCCGCACCAGGAGTTCATCCAGATCGACACCACGAACGTGCTGTTCATCGTGGGCGGTGCCTTCGCCGGTCTGGAGAAGATCATCGAGTCGCGGGCCGGCGCCAAGGGCATCGGCTTCGGCGCGACGATCCGCTCCAAGCGGGAGATCCAGTCCGCCGACCAGTTCCAGGAGATCATGCCCGAGGACCTGGTGAAGTTCGGGATGATCCCGGAGTTCATCGGCCGCCTCCCGGTCATCACCAGCGTGCACAACCTGGACCGCGAGGCGCTGCTGCAGATCCTTGTCGAGCCGCGTAACGCACTGGTGAAGCAGTACCAAAAACTGTTCGAACTCGACGGTGTGGAGCTGGAGTTCGAGCGGGGCGCACTGGAGGCCATCGCCGACCAGGCGATCCTGCGGCAGACCGGTGCGCGCGGCCTGCGGGCGATCATGGAGGAGGTGCTGATGTCGGTGATGTACGAGGTGCCCTCCCGCAAGGACGTGGCCCGCGTGGTGATCAGCGCCGACGTCGTGCACTCCAACGTCAACCCGACCCTGGTCCCGCGCGAGCCGCGGATCGTCGGCAAGGGCGAGCAGAAGAGCGCGTAGCCGTACCGCGTCGGTACGGAAAAGGGGGCGCCCCGGTCGCAGCGACCGGGGCGCCCCCTTCGTGTGCCTGGCGGCCGCCTTACGTGAGCGGCACCCGGACGTCCTTGCGGACCTTGGACAGCAGGTCGGCGGTGTCCTTCTCCGACATGCTGGCGTTGCTGCCGCCCATGATGGACGCGAAGTCCAGCGGCACGACGGTGCCCACCGTGCTCTTGTCCGCCCACAGGCAGATCGTGAAGGTGATCGGCGGCTGCGAGGTGTCCTCGGTGCTGGTGACCTTGGCGCTCTGGCACTCCACGACCGCGTCGTCGGCGCCCGCCGGGTGCACGGTGTTGGCCGAGCCGACCAGCTCGGTCTTGGAGTCGCCACCGTCGTCCTTGCTCGCGCCCTGGCGCAGCTCGGCCATCATGCCGTCGGCGAGCTTCTTCGGGTCCTTCACCTCGCCGTAGGCGCCGCTGAAGGACAGCAGTGTGCCGGTCGTCTCCGAGCCCTTGACGTAGCCCTGGGTGACGCGCTGCGGGTCGGTCATGCCGAGCGCCTTGAGCTTGGTGACGTCGCTGTCGTCGAAGCCCAGGTCGTTGGCGGTGGAGTTGTCGGTCTTCTTGTAGTCGGTGGCGACCGTCTCGGGGGTGATCAGCTTGTACTTCTTGTCGTCGCTGCCGCCCCCCTTGTTCACCACGAAGAAGACGCCGGCGCCGACCGCGACGAGCGCGACGACGGCACCGATGATGATCCCGGTGCGCTTGCCGCTGCCGCCCTGCGGCGGCACCGGCGGCTGCCCGTAGCCGTAACCGGGCTGCTGCGGCACCTGCCCGTAGGCGGGCTGGCCGGGCTGCTGCGGGTAGCCGTAGCCGGGCTGCGGCTGGCCGTACGCGGGCTGCTGCGGCGGCTGGCCGTACGGCGGCTGCGCGGGCTGGCCCGGCTGCTGCGGGTAGCCGTATCCCGGCTGGGGCTGGCCGTAGCCGGGCTGCTGCGGCGGCTGCTGGCCGTACGGGTTGGGCGGCTGCTGGCCGTAAGGGTTCGGCGGCGGCTGGTTGTTGCTCATTGGAACGAGGGTCCCCTCCGTTGACTTCGTCGGCCCATACTTGCGGATGCCCCGCGTCCTCTTCACCCGGGGTTACCGGATCGGTGCCCGCAACAGGCCCTGGAGGAAGGCGGTCAGCCCGCCAGCGGCACCCGGACGTCCTTGCGGACCTTGGCGAGCAGGTCCGCGGTGTCCGCCGCCGACATGCCCGTACCGGTGCCGTTGGTCAGCACCGTGAGGTCGAAGGGCGCGACGGTGCCGACCGTGCTGTAGTCCGCCCACAGGCACACCGACAGGGTGTACGCCTTGCCCGACGAGATGTCGGTGATCTTGGCCGTCTGGCACTCCACGACCGCGTCCTCCGCGCCCGCCGGGTGCATCGTCTGCGGCTGCCCCAGGAATTCGGTCTTGCTGTCCTTGTCGTCCTTGTCGGGGTCGTCGCGCAGCGACTTCATCATCGCGTCCGCGGTCTTCTGCGGGTCCTTGACGGTGCCGAACGCGCCCTCGAAGGACATCACCCGGCCGGCGACGTCGCTGCCCTGCAGATAACCGGCCTGCGCCTTCCGCGCGTCCGGCATGCCGTTGGCCGACAGCAGGGTCATGGTGTCGTCGTCGAAGCCGTCGGTGTCCTCGAACTCCGAGTCGTGCTGGATCTTGTAGTCCGCAGCGACGGTTTCCGGGGTGATCAGCTTGTACTTCTTGCCGTCGTCCTTCAGACCGCCGCCGCTGTCGCTCTTGTTGACGACGAGGAAGACGCCGGCGCCGATCGCGACCAGGGCGACGATCGCGCCGGCGATGATGCCGGTGCGCCTGCCGCTCCCGCCGCCCTGCCCCTGCTGCGGCGGCAGCGTGCCGTAGTCGTACGGCTGCTGGGGCTGCTGCTGCTGCGGGTAGCCGTACCCGGGCTGCTGGGGCGGAACCTGGCCGTAACCGGGCTGCGGTTGGCCGTATCCCGGCTGGGGCTGCCCATAGCCGGGCTGCTGCTGCGGGTAGCCGTATCCCGGCTGAGGCTGGCCGTAACCGGGCTGCTGCGGCGGCTGCTGGCCGTACGGGTCGGGCGGCTGCTGGCCGTAAGGATTCGGCGGCGGCTGGCTGTTGCTCATGGGCTCGGGTCCCCTCCCGTGGATGCCTTGCTTCATCTTCGCCGATCCTTTACGCCCCGCTTACCCCGGGGGGGCAACCGATTCGTAACAGCCCGGCACCCCACCGTAGAATCGGCGGGTGACCGACAACACTCAGCGCCCCCACGACGGGCAGACCAGCGCCCCCGACCTGCCGACGACCTACGCGCCGGCCGACGTGGAGGGGCCGCTGTACGAGCGCTGGGTAGAGCGCGGTTACTTCGAGGCGGACGCCAAGAGCGACAAGCCGCCCTACGCCGTCGTCATCCCGCCGCCCAACGTCACCGGCAGCCTGCACCTGGGCCACGCCTTCGAGCACACGCTGATCGACGCCCTGACCCGCCGCAAGCGCATGCAGGGCTACGAGACGCTGTGGCAGCCCGGCATGGACCACGCCGGCATCGCCACGCAGAACGTCGTCGAGCGCGAACTGGCCAAGGAGGGCAAGTCCCGGCACGACCTGGGCCGCGAGGCCTTCGTCGAGCGGGTCTGGCAGTGGAAGGCCGAGTCCGGCGGGCAGATCTCCGGCCAGATGCGCCGCCTCGGCGACGGCGTCGACTGGTCCCGCGAGCGCTTCACCATGGACGAGGGCCTGTCGAGGTCCGTCCAGACCATCTTCAAGCGGCTCTACGACGACGAGTTGATCTACCGCGCCGAGCGCATCATCAACTGGTGCCCGCGCTGTCTGACCGCCATCTCCGACATCGAGGTCGAGTACGACGAGGAGGACGGCGAGCTGGTCTCGATGCGCTACGGCGACGGCGACGACAGCATCGTCGTGGCCACCACCCGCGCCGAGACGATGCTCGGCGACACCGCGGTCGCCGTCCACCCCGACGACGAGCGCTACCGGCACCTGGTCGGCAGGACCGTCCGGCTGCCGCTGACCGACCGCTCGATCCCCGTCGTCGCCGACGCCCACGTCGACCCGCAGTTCGGCACCGGCGCGGTCAAGGTGACGCCCGCGCACGACCCCAACGACTTCGAGATCGGCCGCCGCCACGACCTGCCCGCCATCACGGTCATGGACGAGCACGCGGTCATCACCGCCGCCGGACCCTTCCAGGGCCTGGACCGGCTCGAAGCGCGCTCGGCGATCGTCGCCGCGCTGCGCGCCGAGGGCCGCATCGTCGCCGAGAAGCGCCCCTACCGGCACTCGGTCGGCCACTGCTCGCGCTGCAAGACGACCATCGAGCCGCGGCTCTCCATGCAGTGGTGGGTCAAGGTCGGCCCGCTCGCCAAGGCCGCGGGCGACGCGGTCCGCGACGGCCGGGTCGCCATCCACCCGCAGGAGATGGAGAAGCGGTACTTCGACTGGGTCGACAACCTGCACGACTGGTGCATCTCGCGGCAGTTGTGGTGGGGCCACCGCATCCCGGTCTGGTACGGGCCGAACGGCGAGACCGTCTGCGTCGGACCCGACGACGAGGCACCTGGAGAGGGCTGGACGCAGGACTCCGACGTCCTGGACACCTGGTTCTCGTCCGGCCTGTGGCCCTTCTCCACCATGGGCTGGCCCGAGCAGACCCCCGCGCTGGAGAAGTTCTACCCGAACGCGGTCCTGGTCACCGGCTACGACATCCTCTTCTTCTGGGTCGCCCGGATGATGATGTTCGGCCTCTACGCGATGGACGGCACCCCGCCCTTCCACACCATCGCCCTGCACGGCATGGTCCGCGACCAGTTCGGCAAGAAGATGTCCAAGTCCTTCGGGAACGCGGTCAACCCGCTGGACTGGATGGACACCTACGGCTCCGACGCGGTCCGCTTCACCCTGGCACGCGGCGCCAACCCCGGCATCGACGTGCCGATCG
Organism: Actinacidiphila bryophytorum; assembly: GCF_016916835.1. Lineage (GTDB taxonomy): Bacteria > Actinomycetota > Actinomycetes > Streptomycetales > Streptomycetaceae > Actinacidiphila > Actinacidiphila bryophytorum. The sequence goes on from NZ_JAFFIX010000001.1 coordinate 321,765, forward strand.
GCGAGGACTGGGTCCAGGCGTCCCGCAACTTCGCCAACAAGATCTGGAACGCCACCCGCTTCGCGCTGATGAACGGCGCCACCGTCGAGGGCGAACTGCCGCCCGCGGAGCAGCTGTCGGCGGTCGACCGGTGGATCCTGTCGCGGCTGGGCAGGACCGTCGCCGAGGTCGACGCGCTCTACGACGACTACCAGTTCGCCAAACTCTCCGACGCGCTCTACCACTTCGCGTGGGACGAGGTCTTCGACTGGTACGTCGAGCTGTCCAAGACCGTCTTCTTCGCCGGCGGCGAGGGCGCCCGGGTCTCCGGGCGGGTCCTCGGCGAGGTCCTCGACACGCTGCTGCGGCTGCTGCACCCCGTCGTCCCCTTCGTCACCGAGACGCTGTGGACGACGCTGACCGGCGGCGAGTCGCTGGTGGTCGCCGACTGGCCCGCGGACAGCGGCTTCCGCGACCCGGCGGCCGAGGCGGAGATCGCCGAGGTCCAGCGGGTCGTCACCGAGGTCCGCCGCTTCCGCAGCGACCAGGGCCTGCAGCCCGGCCAGAAGGTCCCGGCCCGGCTCACCCTCGACGGCACACTGCTGGCGCCGCACGAGGACGCCATCCGGCAGCTGCTGCGGCTGCAGCCGGCCGCCGACGGCTTCCACGCCACCGCGTCGCTGCCGGTCGCCGGCGTCACCGTCGAGCTGGACCTGTCCGGCGCGATCGACGTGGCCGCCGAGCGCAAGCGGCTCGCCAAGGACCTGGGCCTGGCCGAGAAGGAGAAGGCCGACGCGGGCCGCAAGCTCGGCAACGAGGCCTTCCTGGCCAAGGCGCCCGAGAAGGTCGTGGCCGGCATCCGGGCGCGGCTGGCGACCGCGGAGGCGGACATCGAGCGGCTCTCGGCCCAGCTGGCGGCACTGCCCCGTGCTTGAGGCCGGGTGCCCCGCAGGGGTGACGGCCAGGGCTGATGCCCGAGCGTGCAGGGGGTGGCCCTGGCCGTGAGGCCGGGGCCGCCTTCCGTAGACTGGTGGGCGTGACCGACCTCCCCCCGAACGGCGACCCCGCGGACGATCCGCACCTCCACGAAGCCGACGACGACCTCGCGCCCGGCGCAGGGCCGCGCGAGGCGGACATGGCCGTCATCGAGGCCGGCAGCCGTACGCTGCGGGCCGGCATCAGCCCGGTGTCCGCGGCCGACGACGTGCCCGCACGGCCCGCCGACCCCGCCGTCGACCGCGAGCTGCGGGAGGTCGAGGAGGAGCTGCTCGGGCGCTGGCCGGAGACCAAGCTCGACCCGTCGCTGGTGCGGATGGCCGCGATCATGGACGTGCTGGGCGAGCCGCAGCGCGCCTACCCGGCGATCCACATCACCGGCACCAACGGCAAGACCAGCACCGCCCGGATGATCGAGCGGCTGCTGCTCGCCTTCGAACTGCGCACGGGCCGCTACACCAGCCCGCACGTCCAGTCGGTCACCGAGCGGATCAGCCTGGACGGCGCCCCGATCAGCGCCGAGCGCTTCATCGAGACCTACCGCGACCTCCAGCCGTACATCGGCATGGTCGACGAGGCCCAGCCGCACCGCCTGTCCTTCTTCGAGGTGCTCACCGCGATGGCGTACGCGGCCTTCGCCGACGCACCCGTCGACGTGGCCGTGGTCGAGGTCGGCATGGGCGGCAGCTGGGACGCCACCAACGTGGTCGACGGGCAGGTCGCGGTGGTCACCCCGATCGCGCTCGACCACACCGACCGGCTCGGCGTCACCCCGGGCCAGATCGCCGTCGAGAAGGCCGGCATCGTCAAGAAGGACGCCACCGCCGTCCTGGGCAGGCAGCCCGCCGACGCCGCCCAGGTGCTGCTCAAGCGGGCCGTCGAGGTGGACGCCACGGTCGCCCGCGAGGGCATGGAGTTCGGCGTCGCCCACCGCGAGGTCGCGGTCGGCGGGCAGCTGCTGACGCTGCGCGGCCTGGGCGGCGAGTACGACCAGGTCTTCCTGCCGCTGCACGGCGAGCACCAGGCGCAGAACGCCGCGGTCGCGCTGGCCGCGGTGGAGGCCTTCTTCGGCATCGGCAGGATGCACCAGCGCACCCTGGACGTGGACACCGTGCGCGGCGCCTTCGCCGCGGTCACCTCGCCCGGCCGCCTCGAAGTGGTCCGCCGCAGCCCCACCGTGGTGCTGGACGCGGCGCACAACCCGGCGGGCGCGCAGGCCACCGCCGCGGGCATCCGCGAGGTCTTCGACTTCACCCACCTGGTGGGCGTCGTGGGCCCGAGCGGGGACAAGGACGTACGCGGGCTGCTGGAGGCCTTCGAGCCGGTGTTCGCCGAGATCGTGGTGACCCGCAACTCCACCAAGCGCGCCATGGACGTGGACGCGCTGGCGGCGCTGGCCGTCGAGGTCTTCGGCGAGGACCGGGTGCAGGTCGAACCGCGCCTGGACGACGCGCTGGAGGCGGCGATCACGCTGGCCGAGGACGAGGGCGCGTACGCCGGCGCCGGTGTGTTGGTCACCGGTTCGGTCATCACCGTGGGAGAGGCCCGGCTGCTGCTGGGCCGCAAGTAAGGGGCTGGGTCCATGCGGACGCTCTGTTCGAGCACGCTGATCGGCGAGTTCTTCGTCATCGGCTTCGCCGGGCTGGTCGCGATGAAGAATCCCGACCTGTCGATGGGCACCGTGTGGACGGTGTCGGGGATCGCCATGGGGCTGTGCGTCGTGCTGTGCGGCTTCCTCAAACGGCCGGGCGCACTGGTCGTCGGCTGGGCGCTGCAGGTCGGGCTGTTCGCCAGCGGCTTCGTCGTCGGTACGATGTTCTTCCTCGGGCTGGTCTTCGGCGGGCTGTGGTGGGCGTCGATCCACTTCGGCCGCAAGGTGGACGAGGCCAAGGCGCGGAACGCGGCGCAAGCAGCCTGAGACCCGCCTTGTAGGCTCGTCGTACCAGCAGTCCCACGTCTTCACGTATCCAGCAGGAGCCGCCCCGTGTCCATGCGCACCCTCGTCCTTCTCAAGCCCGACGCCGTACGCCGTGGCCTGGTCGGGGAGATCCTCGGCCGGATCGAGCGCAAGGCGGGCTGGACGGTCGCTGCCCTGGAAATGCGCACGCTGGACCGCGGAATCCTCGAACAGCACTACGCCGAGCACGTCGGACGCCCGTTCTACGAGCCGCTGGTGGCGTTCATGGAGTCCGGCCCCTCGGTGGCACTGGTGGTCGAGGGCGAGCGCGTCATCGAGGGCGTGCGCGCGCTGGCGGGGCCGACTGACCCGATTGCCGCAGCTCCGGGCTCCATCCGGGGGGACTTCGGCACGATCGTCCGGGAGAACCTGGTCCACGCCTCGGACTCCGAGGAGTCGGCGGAGCGCGAGATCAAGCTGTTCTTCCCCGGTCTGGCCTAACACCCCCGCCGGACAGGGCATATGTCGCGGTCGATCGGGAACCAAACATCCCGACACGGCGTCACCATTACAGAGGTCCGCTGTGTGTTCTGATGACAATGACGTCGGAACCCCGACTCCGCGCCGCACCGGTCGCGACTACGATGGAATCTCCGCTCAAGCTCGGGAAGGCCAGACGTATCCTCATGGCGAACAACATGTCGTTCATCGGCCGTGACATGGCTGTCGACCTCGGGACCGCCAACACGCTGGTGTACGTCAGGGGCCGCGGGATCGTTCTGAACGAGCCGTCCGTCGTGGCCGTGAACACCAACACGGGCGGCATCCTCGCGGTCGGCTCAGAGGCCAAGAAGATGATCGGCCGCACACCCGGCAACATCGTCGCGGTCCGGCCGCTCAAGGACGGCGTCATCGCCGACTTCGAGATCACCGAGCGCATGCTGCGGTACTTCATCCTCAAGGTGCACAGGCGCCGCTACCTCGCCCGCCCCCGGGTGGTCATCTGCGTGCCCTCCGGCATCACCGGCGTCGAGCGCCGTGCCGTGATCGACGCGGCCAACCAGGCGGGCGCGCGGACCGTGCACATCATCGAGGAGCCGATGGCCGCCGCGATCGGCGCGGGCCTGCCCGTGCACGAGGCCACCGGCAACATGGTGGTCGACATCGGCGGCGGCACCACCGAGGTCGCGGTCATCAGCCTCGGCGGCATCGTCACCGCCCAGTCCATCCGGGTGGCCGGCGACGAGCTGGACAACGCGATCATCCAGCACATCAAGAAGGAGTACAGCCTGCTGCTGGGGGAGCGCACCTCCGAGCAGATCAAGCTCACCGTCGGGTCGGCCTTCGCGACCAAGGACGACGAGGAGCACACCGAGATCCGCGGCCGCGACCTGGTCAGCGGACTGCCCAAGACCGTGGTCATCTCGGCGGCGGAAGTGCGCAAGGCCATCGAGGAACCCGTCAACGCGATCGTGGACGCGGTCAAGACCACCCTGGACAAGTGCCCGCCGGAACTGTCGGGCGACATCATGGACCGCGGCATCGTCCTGGCCGGCGGCGGTGCGCTGCTGCGCGGCCTGGACGAGCGGCTGCGGCACGAGACGGGCATGCCCATCCACATCGCCGAGACCCCGCTGGACTGCGTGGCGCTCGGCGCGGGCAAGTGCGTCGAGGAGTTCGAGGCACTGCAGCGTGTGCTCGACGCCGCCCCCCGCAGATGACGCGCGGCCCGCAGACGAGCCCGGCTAGCCGGACCATCCGCGTCATGCGAACCACAGCACAGTAGCTCCGACCGGCCGCGGCCCCACCGGCGGCGGGTCCGATGAGGAAGGCACGGACTGGCGCCCGTGAGGGACACAAAGGAGAGCCGGCTGCTGCTGGTGCTGCTGGTCGTGGTCGCGTTCGCGCTGATCACCGTGGACATCAGGGGCGGTGAGAACTCACCGCTCGACCGGCCGCGGCAGGCCGCACAATCCGTGTTCGGACCGGTCGAGAACGCCGTGTCCGGTGTCGTCGACCCGGTGGGCAACGCGGTGGACGCGGTGCGCGACTCGGGCGGCCGCAGCAGCACCATCAGCCGGCTGGAACGCGAGAACGCCGCGCTCAAGCAGCAGCTCGGCAGCAAGGACATCACCCGCAACCGGGCGCAGGAACTCGACAAGCTGCTCAAGACGGCGGGCGCCGGGCAGTACGCGATCAAGGGCGCGCAGGTCATCGCGATAGGAGCCGCCCAGGGCTTCTCCTGGACGGTCACCATCGACGCGGGCAGCCACGACGGCATCGCCCGCGACATGACCGTCATCAACGGCGACGGACTGGTCGGCCGGGTCACCACCGTCGGCCCCTCCACGGCGACCGTGCTGCTCGCCAACGACCCGGACTTCACCGTCGGCACCCGGCTGGAGAACTCCATGGAGCTGGGCTTCGCCAGCGGCCAGGGCGACCGCCCGATGCGGGTCCAGCTGCTCAACGGCAAGGCCGCCGTGCACAAGGGCGACCGCCTGGTCACCTTCGGCTCCGAGGCGGGCAAGCCCTTCGTCCCCGGGGTGCCGGTCGGCAAGATCGTCGGTGTCGACCCGTCAGGCGGCAACCTCACCAAGACCCTGCTGGTGCAGCCCTTCGTCGGCTTCACCCGGCTGGACGTCGTCGGCGTGGTCGTCGTCGGCCCCCGCACCGACCCGCGGGACAGCGTGCTGCCCCCCAGGCCCACCCCGTCGCCCAAGCCCAAGCCCAAGGCGCCCGCCTCGCCGACGACCCCCGCGTCGCCCGGCAGCACCCCGACCGGCGGCGCCCTGCCCCCGGCGACCCCCACCAACACGCCCACCAGCGGCAGGGGCTGACCCATGCGCCTGAACCGGATCCTGCTCCCCACCGTCCTGGTGGTCTTCGCGATGGTCGCCCAGGTCAGCGTGCTGGCCCGGCTCCACCTGCCGGGCGCGGTGCCCGACCTGCTGCTGCTGACCGTGCTGGGCTTGGCCATAAGCTACGGACATGTCGCCGGCTGCCTGATCGGCTTCTTCGCCGGGCTCCTCGCCGACCTGGCACCGCCCGCCGACCACGCCGTGGGCCGCTACGCCCTGGTGCTGTGCGTCATCGGCTACGCCGCGGGCCTGTTCAAGCCCGAGTCCGGCCGGCTGCGGACGGCCGCAGGCCCGATGCTCGTCGTCATCGGCGCGGCGATCGGCACCACCGTGCTCTACGCGGGCGTCGGCAGTCTCGTCGGCGACACCGCGGGCGCCCATGTGGGCCTGGCCAAACTGGTCTTCACCGCCACCGTCTACGACCTGCTGCTCGCGCCCTTCGTGGTGCCGCTGGTCATGGCGATGGCCCGGCGCTTCGACCACGACCCGCTCTCCGAGGACGCCGCGGGCGGCTACGGGGGCGGGCGCAGCCGTATGCGGACCGGTATCGCCCCGCAGCGCGCGGGACTCTTCCGCGGCGGCCGGATGGTCAAGGTCGGCTCGATGGCCAGGGGAGCACGGCGATGAGCGGCAACATTCCCGAGACCGGACGCACCACCCGGATCACCATCCGCCTGGTCATCCTGCAGATCCTGGTCGTCTCGCTGCTGCTGACCCTCGGCGGGCGGCTGTGGTACCTGCAGATCCGCAACGGCCAGCAGTACGACCAGAAGGCCGCGAGCAACCACATCCAGCAGGTCGTCACCCCCGCCGTGCGCGGGCAGATCCTCGACGACCGCGGTGTGCCGCTGGCCGACAACGAGACCAAGCTCGTCGTCTCCGCCAGCCGCACCGACCTGCTCAAGCAGGCCGACGACGGCAAGGCCGTACTCGACCGGCTGGCCGGTGTGCTCGGCATGAAGCCGGAAGAGGTCTCCGACAAGGTCCGGCTGTGCGACTCCGCGACGCCCAAGCCGTGCTGGAACGGCTCGCCCTACCAGCCCATCCCGATCACCGACTCGGCCACCACCCAGCAGGCGCTGCAGATCATGGAGCGCCGCGAGGACTTCCCCGGCATCACCGCGGAGCCCACCGCCGTCCGCCGCTACGCCGCCCCCTTCAAGGCCAACGCCGCCCAGGTGCTCGGCTACCTCGGCCCGGTCACCGACGACGAGGTCAGCGCCTCGGAGAAGACCGACACCCCGCTGCTGCGCTCCGACCAGATCGGCCGCTCCGGCCTGGAGAGCGTCTACGACAAGCAGATGCGCGGCACCGCGGGCGTCACCCGCTACGAGGTCGACAACCTCGGCCGGGTCATCGGCAAGGCCGGCGACACCCCCGCGGAGCCCGGCAGCAACCTGGTCACCAGCATCGACGCGCGCGTCCAGGCGGTCACCGAGAAGGAGCTCAACGACGCGATGGTGGCCGCGCGCAAGACGTACGACACCGTCTCGCACCAGAACTACAAGGCCGACTCCGGCGCCGCCGTCGTGATGGACAACCGCACCGGGCAGATCATCGCCATGGCGAGCCTGCCCACCTACGACCCCAACGAGTGGGTCGGCGGCATCTCGTCGAAGGCGTACAACACGCTGATGGACAAGAAGTCCGACTTCCCGCTGCTGAACCGCGCCATCCAGGGCCAGTCCGCACCCGGCTCCACCTTCAAGGTGGTGTCCACCAGCGCCGCCATCAACGCCGGCTACCCGCCGGACGGCAACTACCCCTGCACCTCCTCGATGATGATCGGCGACCGGGAGTTCAAGAACTTCGAGAACGAGAGCTTCGGCGACATCTCGCTCGGCCGCGCCCTGGAGGTCTCCTGCGACACCGTCTTCTACGGCATCGCCTACAACGAATGGCAGAAGGACGGCGGGACCAACCCCAAGAAGCCCAAGGACTGGTTCTTCAAGACCGCCCACCAGTTCGGCCTCGGCGCCAAGACCGGTGTCGACCTGCCCGGCGAGGTCACAGGGCGCGTGCCCGACCGCAAGTGGGCCTCCGACTACAACGACATGATGCAGGGCTACTGGTGCCGTACCGCCGCGGCCCACAAGAACGACAAGAAGAAGAGCTTCGAGGTCCAGATCTCGATCGAGAAGTGCGCCGACCACAACGTCATCCGCGCCGGTGACTCCGTCAACTACGCGATCGGCCAGGGCGACACCCTCGTCACCCCCGTGCAGATGGCCCGGGTCTACGCGGCGCTCGCCAACGGCGGCACCCTTTACCAGCCGACTATCGGCAAGGCCGTGATCAGCGCCGACGGCAAGACCGTCACCCCCATCAAGCCCAAGGTGTCGGGCAAGCTGCCCGACACCAAGGCCACCCTGAAGTACATCGACAAGGCACTCGCGGGCGTGGTCACCGAGGGCACCGCCGACTGGAAGTTCGGCGGCTGGCCGCAGGACAAGATCCCGCTGCACGCCAAGACCGGTACCGCCGAGGTCGAGGGCAAGCAGACCACGTCCTGGTTCGACACCTACACCAAGGACTACACGATCGTCATGACGATCTCCCAGGGCGGCACCGGCTCCGGCGCCTCCGGCGAGGCCGTCCGGCGCATCTACGAGGCCATGTACGGCATCACCAAGGACAGCGGCACGATCGACCCCAAGAAGGGGATCATGCCCAAGCCCGTCACCGCGCTGCCGAAGATCTCCGCGGACGGCGTCGCCACCGCGGCGTCCTACACGCTGCCGGCCGGCGACGACCTGTTCGCACCGGCCCCGGGCGGCTCCCACACCGCGGGCGGCGCCACCCAGGTGCTCGCCGCACTCGCGCCGGGACGTCCCGAGAAACTGCTGCTGGGCAGGCGGTACTGGTCATGAGCGTCTCCGGCTACACCACGATCCGCCGCTACACCCCGGAGAAGTCCACCCTGGGCAAGCTCTTCGCCCGGGACTCGATAGTGCGCCGGATGGACTGGCTGCTGCTCTTCGCCGCCCTGCTGCTGTGCGCCATCGGCACCCTTCTGGTGTACTCCGCCACCCGCAACCGCACCAGCCTCACCCACGGCGACCAGTACTACTTCCTGCTGCGGCACGTCATGAACGCCGGGATCGGCGCCGCACTCGGCATCGGCGCGGTCGTCATCGGCCACCGCAGGATGCGCGACGTCGTGCCCTTCTACTACGCCCTCGCCATCCTCGGCATCCTCGCCGTGCTCAGCCCGCTCGGCTCCACCGTCAACGGCGCGCACTCGTGGATCGTCATCGGCGGCGGCTTCTCGCTGCAGCCCTCGGAGTTCGTCAAGGTCGCGATCATCCTCGGCATGGCCGTGGTGCTCTCCGCCCGCGTCGACGCCGGCGACCGCGAACACCCCGACCACCGCACCGTCCTGCAGTCCCTGGGCCTTGCCGCACTGCCCATCGCGATCATCATGATGATGCCGGACCTCGGCTCCGTCATGGTGCTCGGCGCCATCATCCTCGGCGTGCTGCTGGCCTCCGGCGCGTCCAACCGCTGGGTCTTCGGCCTCATCGCCTCCGGCATCGTCGGCGCACTGCTGGTCTGGCAGCTCGGCATCCTCGACAAGTACCAGATCGACCGCTTCGCGGCCTTCGCCAACCCCGCGCTCGACCCCTCAGGCGTCGGCTACAACACCAGCCAGGCGCGGATCGCGATCGGCTCAGGCGGCCTGCTCGGCAAAGGCCTCTTCCACGGCAGCCAGACCACCGGGCAGTTCGTGCCCGAGCAGCAGACGGACTTCGTCTTCTCCGTCGCCGGCGAGGAACTGGGCTTCGTCGGCGCGGCCTTCATCATCCTGCTGATCGGCGTCATCCTCTGGCGCGGCTGCGCCATCGCCCGCGGTGCGACCGACCTCTACGGCACGATCGTCGCCGCCGGGATCGTGGCGTGGTTCGCCTTCCAGGCCTTCGAGAACATCGGCATGACGCTGGGCATCATGCCGGTAGCGGGCATCCCGCTGCCCTTCGTCTCCTACGGAGGGTCATCCATGTTCGCCAACTGCGTGGCCATAGGGCTGCTCCAATCCGTGAAGATGCAACGCCCGATGTCGGCGTAACCCTCCGCCTTGAGGGCGCCCTTACGCAGGGCGGTGCGCTTCCCCGGCCGCGGCGGCTCGGGGGGTGCCCTTGCGGCGGGGCCGAGCCATCAGGGGCGCGGGGAACTGCGCGCTCAGCCCCCGACCACGCGCGGGTCGTCTCCGTCCGAAAGGGGCTGTTCGGTCCGTGCCGGACCACCGGCGGGTGATGGGCTGGTCGCGCAGTTCCCCGCGCCCCTTTTGGCTTGCCCTCTGGGCGGAGGGTGAGCGTTTTTTGGGGGGGCGGGGAACTGCGCGCCAAGCCCCCACGCACGCGCGGGTCGTCACCGGCGCAAAGGGGCTGTTCGGTCCGTGCTGGACCACCGGCCGGCGAGCGAAGCGAGTGGGGGCACCCCCAGGCGAAGCCCTGGGGGAGGTTGCGCGCGCAGTTCCCCGCGCCCCTGGTGGTTGCCCTCTGGGGGAGAAGGGGAGGTACGGTCGGGCGTATGGGCGGCCGGGTGCGGGAGACGGAGCGGAAGTACGAAGCCGGCGAGGAAGCCGGCACCGTACGTGCGGACCTGGCCGGCCTGACGGCCGGCTCGCGCGCGCTCGACACGGTCCGCCTGGAGGCGGTGTACTACGACACCGCCGGCCTGGCCCTGGCCGCCCACAAAGTGACGCTCCGGCGGCGTACCGGCGGTGACGACGCCGGCTGGCACCTGAAACTGCCCTCCGCCGCAGCGGACACCCGCACCGAGGTGCAGGCCGACCTGACGCCGGCCGCGGACGGCCCCCCGCAGGAACTGCGGCAGGAGATCGCGGCGCTGGCCCGCGGCCAGGAGCTGCGCCCGGTGGCCCGGCTGCGCACCGCCCGCCGCCGCGTCCTGCTGCTGGACGAGCAGGGCGACACCCTCGCCGAGGTGGCCTACGACCGCGTCGAGGCCCAGGCCCTGCCGGACGGCAGCGAGTCGACGTGGAGCGAGGTCGAGGTCGAGCTGGGCGAGGCGGCCGGCGGCGACCCGGCGCTGCTGGACGCCGTCGAGGAGCGGTTCGCCGCGTCAGGCCTGCACCGCTCGGCCTCCGCGTCGAAACTGGCCCGGGCGCTGGGCGGGCTGCTGGTCGCACCGCCGGCGGGGCCGCCCGCGGTGCCGGGCAGCGCGGGCCAGACCGCGGTGGGCTACCTGCACGCCCAGCTCACGGCGATCCTCGCGCTCGACCCGGCCGTCCGCAGGGACGAGGAGGACGCCGTCCACCAGATGCGGGTCGCGACCCGCAGGTCGCGCAGCGCGCTCAAGAGCTTCCGCAAGGAACTGGACCGGGCGGTGACCGACCCGCTGGGTGCCGAGCTGAAGTGGCTCGCGGCGGTGCTGGGCACAGAGCGCGACCGTGAGGTGCTGGCCGAGCGCCTGTCGGCCCGGCTCACCGAGCTGGACGCGGGCCTGGCCACCGACGCGGTGAAGGACCGGCTGCACGCGCTGGCGGCCGACACCTCGACCGCGTCGCACACCGCGCTGCTGCACACCCTGGACGGCGCCCGCTACTTCGCCCTGCTCGACGCCCTCGAAGCGCTGACAGCGGCGCCGCCGTACCGCAAGGCGGCCCGCAAGCCCGCGGCGGAGGCCGCAGCCGCGACCGTGAAGCGCGACCTGGCGCGGCTGCGGCGCCGCATCGAGGCGGCGGTCGCGCTGGAGCCGGGGCCTGACAAGGACGTCGCCCTGCACGAGGCCCGCAAGGCGGCCAAGCGCGCCCGCTATTCGGGTGAGGCCGCGCAGCCGGTGCTCGGCGCGCGGGCGAAGGCGCACACCGGCCGGATGAAGTCGCTGCAGCAGCTGCTCGGCGAGCACCAGGACAGCGTGCTGTGCAGGACCGCGCTGGCCGGGGCGGCGCGGGACGCGGCGGCCGCGGGCGAGGACCCGGCGCCCTACGACGCGCTGCTGGCGGCCGAGCGGGCGCGGGCCGCGCAGGTCGAGGCGGAGCTGCCCGGGGCGTGGGAGCGCGCGGATCTGGAGGTCTGAGCGTCCGGGTACCCTTGAGGGTCACCCACCCCTCGGGCCTCCGGCCCGGGGGCGCTCACCGCCCAGCTGATGAAAGTCGCCGAGATGCCTGTCGAGTCGGTCTTCCCGCGCTTGGAAGCACTTCTCCCGCACGTCCAGAAGCCGATCCAGTACGTGGGCGGGGAGCTGAACTCCACCGTCAAGGAGTGGGACTCCACCGACGTGCGGTGGGCGCTGATGTACCCGGACGCGTACGAGGTGGGGCTGCCCAACCAGGGCGTCATGATCCTCTACGAGGTGCTCAACGAGCGCGAGGGCGTCCTGGCGGAGCGCACGTACAGCGTGTGGCCCGACCTGGAAGCGCTGATGCGCGAGCACGGTGTGCCGCAGTTCACGGTGGACGCGCACCGCCCGGTCCGCGCCTTCGACGTCTTCGGCCTCAGCTTCTCCACCGAGCTGGGCTACACCAACATGCTGACCGCCCTCGACCTGGCCGGCATCCCGCTGCTCGCGGCGGACCGCACCCTGGACGACCCGATCGTGCTGGCCGGCGGGCACGCCGCCTTCAACCCCGAGCCGATCGCCGACTTCGTGGACGCGGCCGTGATCGGCGACGGCGAGCAGGCCGTCCTGGAGATGACCGAGGTCATCAGGGCGTGGAAGGCCGAGGGCCGCCCCGGCGGGCGTGACGAGGTGCTGCTGCGGCTGGCGAAGACCGGCGGGGTGTACGTACCGCGCTTCTACGACGTCGAGTACCTGGCCGACGGCCGGATCTCCCGGGTCGTGCCCAACCGCAGCGGTGTCCCGTGGCGGGTGTCCAAGCACACCGTGATGGACCTGGACGAGTGGCCGTACCCCAAGCAGCCGCTGGTGCCGCTCGCGGAGACCGTGCACGAGCGCATGTCGGTGGAGATCTTCCGCGGCTGCACGCGCGGCTGCCGCTTCTGCCAGGCCGGCATGATCACCCGCCCGGTGCGTGAGCGCTCCATCACCGGCATCGGCGAGATGGTCGAGGCGGGCCTGAAGGCCACCGGCTTCGAGGAGGTCGGCCTGCTGTCCCTGTCGTCCGCCGACCACAGCGAGATCGCCGACATCGCCAAGGGCCTCGCCGACCGCTACGAGGACGACAAGATCGGCCTGTCGCTGCCGTCCACCCGGGTCGACGCCTTCAACATCGACCTGGCCGACGAGCTGACCCGCAACGGCCGCCGCTCGGGCCTGACCTTCGCCCCCGAGGGCGGCTCGGAGCGCATCCGCAAGGTCATCAACAAGATGGTCTCGGAGGAGGACCTGATCCGCACGGTCGCCACCGCGTACGGCAACGGCTGGCGCCAGGTGAAGCTGTACTTCATGTGCGGCCTGCCCACCGAGACCGACGAGGACGTGCTGCAGATCGCCGACATGGCGAAGAAGGTCATCGCCAAGGGCCGCGAGGTCACCGGGCAGAACGACATCCGCTGCACCGTCTCGATCGGCGGCTTCGTGCCCAAGCCGCACACCCCCTTCCAGTGGGCGCCGCAGCTGGGTGTCGAGGAGACCGACGCGCGCCTTGAGAAGCTGCGCGACGCGATCCGCGGCGACCGCAAGTACGGCCGCAACATCGGCTTCCGCTACCACGACGGCAAGCCCGGCATCATCGAGGGCCTGCTCTCCCGCGGCGACCGCAGGGTCGGCGCGGTCATCCGCGCGGTCTACGAGGACGGCGGCCGCTTCGACGGCTGGCGCGAGCACTTCAGCTACGACCGCTGGACGCGCGCCTGCGAGTCCGTCCTGCCCGCCGAGGGCCTGGACCTGGCCTGGTACACCACCCGCGAGCGCACCGCCGAGGAGGTCCTCCCCTGGGACCACCTCGACTCGGGCCTCGACAAGGACTGGCTGTGGGAGGACTGGCAGGACGCCCTCGACGAGACCGAGGTCGACGACTGCCGCTGGACCCCCTGCTTCGACTGCGGCGTCTGCCCGCAGTTGGACCTGGACATCCAGATCGGGCCGACGGGGAAGAAGCTGCTGCCGCTGACGGTGACGAACTCGGCGGGGCGCGGGGCGGCGGGCTGACCCCGGGTGGGGGTGGGCTCGTCCGGCGGCGGCCGGGTGGCGGGACCGGGCGGGGCGGGCATCCTGGGGGAGGGGCGCCACGCGAGCTGTGAGGAGTCGGTCATGAAGCTGCGGCAAGCCCCGCCCCGTGCGGCCACCGGGGTGTTCGTCCTGCACTCGGGGCTGCAGAAGTGGAAGGGTGACGACGCGAGCGCCGAGGTGCTGCACGGGATGGCCTGCGGGGTGTACCCGGTGTTCAAGAAGCTCACCCCGCAGCAGTTCCAGCGGCTGCTGGCGTGCGGGGAGATCACCACGGGCTCGCTGCTGCTGATGCCGTTCGTGCCGGCGGCGCTGGCCGGTGCCGCGCTGACCGGCTTCTCGGCCGCGCTGCTGGGCCTTTACGCGCGCACCCCGGGCATGCGGCAGCCGGGCAGTGTGTGGCCGACGCAGGACGGTATCGCGCTGGCGAAGGACTCCTGGATGTTCGGCGTCGGCCTGGGGCTGCTCGCCGACGCGGCCGACGAGCGCTGCTGCCGCGGGTAGCCGCGGGCGGGCCGGGGTCAGGACGACGGCGGCTGGGACAGCGCGTCCATCAGGCTGCGGACGGTCGGCACCAGGTCCTTGCGGAAGGCGGAGGTCTTCGCGATCGGCGGCAGCAGCATGCTCCGGTCGCCGTTGGTGTCGTCCCGCTCGCTGAAGCCGAAGAGCGTCAGGGAGAAGACCGCGCCGCCGTGCCGTACCGAAAGCGACTGCCGGTAGACCCCGGTGGTCATGTTCGCCCGGTCGCCGATGCCATCGGGGTGCGTGGTCACCTCGTGGTCGTCCATGTAGGAGAAGACCAGCCCCTGGTCGCCGCCGGGCACGGCGATCTCGGCAAGGCTGCGTGCGTCGAACTCCGCCTTGGGGTCGGTCTTCTTGTGCAGGTCGACGGTGACGCTCATCGTGTACGTCGTCCGCCACCCGCGGGACCCGCCCGCCATTCCGATCAACTCGCAGCTGGCACGGTCGAGTACGGCGGTCCTGGTGATCACCGGGGTGCTCTGGACGAAGCCCGTCACGGCCAGACTCCCGGCCAGAGGCTGCAGGTTGAGGTTGGTGCAGGGGTTGCTGCCGTCGATGTGATAGCCGTGCAGGTCGGGTTGCGCGGTCTGCCCGTAGCCGGTGCCCTTGAGCACACCGGCCCACACCGCGGAGGTCACCACGACCGCGCCGAGCGCCCACATCCACGGCTTGGCGGTGAACCGCCCCAGCAGCGGCGGCCGGTCGGTGTGGCTCACCAGGTCCAGGGGCTCGCCCGGGTCCCCGGTGTCTTCCATCTCCGGCTCGCTGATCATGCCGACCCCACCTCCCCAGTCCCGGCCTACCCGGGACACCTTATGGGGGTCAGGCGACCGCGGAGCCCCGGGTGCCGGACGCGGTGGCGAGCAGGCGTTCGGCGGCGCGCAGGCCCTGCCACGCCTCGGCCGCGCCGAACTGGCCGCAGAAGCGGACGACCGCCAGCACGTCGGCGGGGGACGCGCCGACGGCCAGCGCGGCGGAGACGTGGAAGGCGAAGACGCCGTCGAGCACGCCGTGCAGGACGTCGGCGGTCAGTGCGCCGAAGGTCCGCTCACGGGCCGTCAACCGGACGCCGGGGGTGCGCAGATGGCGCAGCAGCGCCGGGTAGTCGCCCTGGAAGACGAGCAGTTCGCGCAGCGCGTCACCGGACAGGTTGTGGGTGAGCCCCATCGTGCCGTGCGTCTCGAACGGCATGCCCAGTGTCTGCCGGCAGATGTCGGCGACGACGCACAGGGCGAGCTTCTCGCGGTCGGTCAGTTCGGGGAAGTCCTCCCAGCCCTGGTGGTAGGTGAGGGTGTCCACCGGTGTCTCGACGGGCATGTCCCTGCTGCGCTCCATGGGTGCCTCCACGGTGTGGACCTGACCGAACGGCCGTAGGGCTACGACTGTAGTCCTACGGGCTGTGCCCATACAATCGCAATCATGGATGCGACCCCTGCACCCCGGAGCGGAGCCCGGAGCCGCAACAACCCGCGCGGCCAGGGCGAGCGGCTGCGGGCCGACATCATCACGACGGCGACCAAGATGCTGGACGTGCTCGCGGACGACCAGGCGCTGTCGATGCGGGCCGTGGCCCGCGAGGTCGGCATCGCCGCCACGTCGGTCTACCTGCACTTCGCCGATCGCGACGCCCTGGTGCTGGCGACGCTTGAGCACTGCCACCGCGACATCATGCGGGCGATGGAGGCGGCGGACGCCGCCGCGGCCGACCCCGCGGACGCGCTCAGGGAGCGCACCCTGCTGCTCGGGACCTGGGCGCAGGAACACGCCGGCCTGTACAAGGTCCTCTACGAGAGCACCCTCAACCAGCGGGTCGAGATGCGCTTCAAGCAGGACTTCCGGGAGAGCTGCGTCGCCGCGGTCGAGCGCTGCGTCGAGGCGGGCCTCGCCTCGCCGTGCGACCCGCGGGCCATGGCGCTCGACCTGATGGCGGCCGTCCACGGCAGCGTGTCTATGCGCATCAACCGCTGCGACACCCCGTGGCCCCCCTTCCCCGACCAGCTCGACCGCTTCCTCCAGGGCCTGGTGGGCCTGCGCCCCGGCGGTTAGTGGCCGCGCCTGCGTGCGACGGCGAGCGTTTTTCAGGGGCGCGGGGAACTGCGCGCCCAGCCCAGATCGAGGGCAGAGAAGCAAGGCCACAGCAAGTGGCACTCTCTCGGGGTCAGCCGGGAGGTCCGAGAGATAAGTTCTGGCCATGACATACCAGGGGGAGGCCCGGCGCCCGGCGCCGGAAGGGGAAGGAGGGGGAGGCGACGGCTGCCTGGCCGTCGCGGTACGGCTCCCCGTACGCGTCGTCGCCTTCGTCGTCGTCCTGCCGCTGCGCCTGCTGTGGGACCTGCTGGCCGCGGTCGGCCGCGCCGGCAGGACCGGCTTCCTGTGGGTGTGGCGGAACGTGCTGGCGCCGCCGCTGGCCTTCGTGTGGCGCTACCTGGTCGTATGGCCGCTCGCCACCCTCTACCGCTACGTCCTCGTACCGCTCGGCAGGGCGCTGGCCTTCCTGTGGCGCTACCTCGTCGTATGGCCGCTCGTCGCCCTGTGGCGCTACGTGCTCGCGCCGGTCGGCCGGGTCCTGATCCTGCCGGTGGCGCGGGCGCTCGCGGCCGCGGTCGCCTTCCTGGTGCACTACCTGCTGGTGGTGCCGCTCGGCTTCCTGTGGCGGTACGTCGTCGTGCCGGTCGCGCGGGAGGTCGGGGCGGCGCTGGCCCTCGCCTGGCGGGGGACGGCGTACGTCTCGCGTGCGGTCGGGCGCGCGATCGGCTGGGTGTTCCGGGTGCTCGTCGCGATCCCGGTGGCCTTCGTGTGGAACCTGACCCTCGGCCCGGTGCTGCGCTGGTGCGTGCGGGCGGTCCTGCGGCCTGCCGCGGAAGCCGTCGCCGAGGTGCGGCGCACCGTACGCCGGGTGCTGCTCGGTGCGCCCGCGCACCGCCCGCCGCCCGTACCGCCGCACCGCACGCCCGCGCCCCCGCCCGCAGGGCAGCGGCCCGACCCCCGCAAGGACTTCGGGCGGGGCGACGGCGACAGCGGGGGGCGCACACCGCCCGCGCACCCCTGAGCGCGGCGGCGGTCAGCTGCGGCGCGGCGTAACCTTGGACCCGACGACGTACCCCCGAATCGCACGTAGGGACTGAACGACACTGGGCAAGCGACAGCCCGAAGGCCCGCCGCCCGCACCCGCGGTGCAGCGCATCCGTCTGCGCTACACCAAGCGCGGCCGCCTCCGGTTCACCAGCCACCGTGACTTCCAGCGCGCCTTCGAGCGGGCACTGCGCCGAGCCGAGGTGCCGATGGCGTACTCGGCGGGCTTCACCCCGCACCCCAAGGTGTCCTACGCCAACGCCGCACCCACCGGCGTCGGCAGCGAGGCGGAGTACCTGGAGATCGGCCTGGCGCAGGTCCGCGACCCGGAGCTGCTGCGGGCGCTGCTGGACGAGTCGCTCCCCGCAGGCCTCGACGTCATCGAGGCCGTCGAGGCCCGCACCTCGGGCCTGGCGGAACGCCTCGAAGCGTCGGTGTGGCAGCTCAGGCTCGACGGCGTACAGCCGGACGAGGCCAGGCGGGCCGTCGCGGCGTTCCTCGCCGCGGACACCGTGGAAGTACAGCGCAGCACCAAGAACGGCATCCGCACCTTCGACTGCCGGGCCGCCGTCACGCGGTTCGAGGTCGTGGAGGGCGACGGAGCCCTCGACGCCACCGGTGACGCGACGCGCCAGGGTGCCGATAGGCCACAGGACCAGGCCTGTGCGATACTGCGGCTGGTTGTGCGACACCTGACACCTGCCGTACGACCCGACGACGTACTGTCCGGCCTCCATGCGACGGCCGACCTCGCGCCGCCGGTCCCCGCAGCGGTGACCAGGCTGGCGCAGGGGCCGCTCGACGAGGACACCGGAACGGTCACCGACCCGCTCGCGCCAGATCGCGACGCCGTGGCGGTGCCCGCCGGTTCCGCGTAGCCACGTCGTCACGCGTCGCCGACGCACCAGGGAGCCACCCGGGTCCGGCGCCGCAGACCACATGAGACTTTCGTCGGCCCCCGCACGGGCGGCCGACGAGCGACACAGCAGCTCCCGTGCGGCGCCCGCGCCCCGGAGGGCGGCCCCGCGATCCAAGCGGCCTGCCCCCTCCGACCTGGACGCGGCGCCCGGGAGCTCGACGGGAGCACTGCCCGAATGCCCGACCAGACCGATTCGCACACCACCGCAGCCGACACCCCGGCGGAAGCCGCACCGGCCCGCCGCCGCCGCGCCGCCTCCCGCCCCGCAGGCCCCCCGGTCGGCGTGGCCGCGGAAGCCGACACCGGCACCGGCTCCGCTGACGCGCCCGAGGCCGCACCGGCCCGGCGCCGTACGCGCAAGACCGCGGCCTCCGAGGCCGCCGCCACCGACACCGCAGCCGAGACCGGCGAGACCGCGGCGCCCGCGCGCCGCCGGGCGACCCGCAAGGCCGCCGCAGCGCCCGCCGCCGAGGAAGCCGCCGCGGACGACGCGGCACCGGCGCCCGCCCGCCGCCGCGCCACGCGCAAGGCTGCCGCTCCTGCTCCGGCTGCCGAGGAGACCGAGGCCGTGCAGGCCGCGCCCGAGGCTGCTTCTGACGACGCTGCTCCGGCCCGTACCCGCCGCCGGGCGACGCGCAAGGCTGCCGCTCCTGCTCCGGCTGCCGAGGAGACCGAGGCCGCGGAGGCCGCGCCCGAGGCTGCTTCTGACGACGCTGCTCCGGCGCGTACCCGCCGCCGTGCCACCCGCAAGGCCGCGGCTCCTGCCGCCGCGCCCGAGGAGACGACCGACGCCGCCGAGGAGCCCGTCGCCGACGACGCCGCCCCGGCGCGTACCCGCCGCCGCGCCACCCGTAAGGCGACGGCTCCCGCCGGTTCGCCCGCCGTCGCGGAGGAGGCTCCCGCCGACGCGGAGGCCCCGGTCGAGGAGGCCGCTCCCGCCGAGGACGCGGCTCCCGCGCGTACCCGCCGCCGTGCCACGCGGAAGGCGACGGCTCCCGCCGGTTCGCCCGCCGTCGCGGAGGAGGCTCCCGCCGAGGCGGAGGCCCCTGCGGAGGAGCCCGCGGGGCGCACGGCCCGGCGGACCCGTAAGAAGGCGGCGCCCGCCGCGACCTTCTCCGCCTCCGGCGGCGACGGATCGCGCCGGCTCAAGCCCGGTGCGCTCGCGCCCCAGCCTGAGGCCGCCGACGCGTCCGCGGCTTCCGGCCCGGCGACCGCGTACACCGGCAAGGCGCTGCGCGACGGCGACGGCTGGGCCGTCGAGGTCGACGACGCCTACGAGATCCGCGGCTACGGTGCCACCCCCGAGGACGCCGCCGCCCAGGCGGTGGCCGCGCTCGCCGACGCTTTCGGCATCGCCGCCGAGTCCGTGACGCTGGACGTGCGCACCGAGGAGGCGCCCGCCCGCGGCCGCCGCCGGGTCGTGCAGCCGCCGACCGCCGTCTTCCAGCCGCCGGTCTTCGGCGCCCCCGCGCCCGCCGCCGAGGAGGTGGAGGAGGCCGAGCCCGAGGCGGAGGCCGAGGAGCACGAGGGCGGCAGCTCGCGCCGCCGCAGGCGCCGCAGGGGCGGTGCCGCCGCCGATGCCGCGGCCACCGAGGCCGCGGAGAGCGCCGAGGCGGAGGCGGAGGAGCCCGAGGCGGAGGCCGAGGGCGACGCGGACGGCGAGGACCGCCCGTCCTCCCGGCGCCGCCGGCGCGGCGGCCGTCGCCGCCGCCGTGGCGAGGCCGCGGAGCACGACGAGAGCGCGTCCGGTGACGACGAGGACGAGGACGAGTCGCAGGAAGGCGACGAGGCCGAGTCCGCCGACGAGCACGAGGACGAGCACCCGCAGGGCGGCGGGTCCGGCAGCACCAGCAGCCGTCGCCGTCGCCGCCGCCGTCGCCGCGGTGGCGACTCCGGCGCGGACGACACGCACGGCAGCGACGTGGACGACCCGGAGCGTACGGTCGTCAAGGTCCGCGAGCCGCGGCAGAGCCACGAACCGCTCGGCACCGGCGCCGACCAGGTGCAGTCCATCAAGGGCTCCACCCGCCTCGAAGCCAAGAAGCAGCGCCGCCGCGAAGGCCGCGAGCAGGGCCGCCGCCGCGTCCCGATCATCACCGAGGCCGAGTTCCTGGCCCGCCGCGAGGCGGTCGAGCGCGTCATGGTGGTCCGGCAGAACGGCGAGCGCACCCAGATCGGCGTGCTGGAGGACAACGTCCTCGTCGAGCACTACGTCAACAAGGAGCAGGCCACCAGCTACGTCGGCAACGTCTACCTGGGCAAGGTCCAGAACGTGCTGCCGTCGATGGAGGCCGCCTTCGTCGACATCGGCAAGGGCCGCAACGCGGTGCTCTACGCCGGTGAGGTCAACTTCGAGGCGCTCGGCCTGTCCGGCGGCCCCCGCCGCATCGAGTCCGCGCTCAAGTCCGGCCAGCCGGTGCTGGTCCAGGTCACCAAGGACCCGATCGGCCACAAGGGCGCCCGGCTCACCAGCCAGGTCAGCCTGCCCGGCCGCTACCTGGTCTACGTGCCCGAGGGCTCGATGACCGGCATCAGCCGCAAGCTGCCCGACACCGAGCGCGCCCGGCTCAAGACGATCCTGAAGAAGATCGTCCCCGAGGACGCCGGTGTCATCGTCCGCACCGCCGCCGAAGGCGCCAGCGAGGACGAGCTGCGCCGCGACGTCGAGCGCCTGCAGGCGCAGTGGGACGACATCCAGCGCAAGGCCAAGAGCGGCGGCGGCTCCAACGCGCCGACCCTGCTCTACGGCGAGCCCGACATGACCGTCCGGGTCGTCAGGGACATCTTCAACGAGGACTTCTCGAAGGTCATCGTCAGCGGCGACGAGGCGTGGGGCACCATCCACGACTACGTCTCCCACGTCGCACCCGACCTGGCCGACCGGCTGTCCCGCTGGACCTCGGAAGTGGACGTCTTCGCGACGTACCGCATCGACGAGCAGCTGCTCAAGGCGCTCGACCGCAAGGTGTGGCTGCCCTCCGGCGGCTCGCTGGTGATCGACAAGACCGAGGCGATGGTCGTGGTCGACGTCAACACCGGCAAGTTCACCGGGCAGGGCGGCAACCTGGAGGAGACCGTCACCCGCAACAACCTGGAGGCGGCCGAGGAGATCGTCCGCCAGCTGCGGCTGCGCGACCTCGGCGGCATCGTCGTGGTCGACTTCATCGACATGGTCCTGGAGTCCAACCGCGACCTGGTCATGCGCCGGCTGCTGGAGTGCCTGGGCCGCGACCGCACCAAGCACCAGGTGGCCGAGGTCACCTCGCTCGGCCTGGTCCAGATGACCCGCAAGCGGGTCGGACAGGGCCTGCTGGAGTCCTTCTCCGAGACCTGCGTCCACTGCAACGGGCGCGGCGTCATCGTCCACATGGACCAGGCGACCACCACCGGCGGAGGCGGCGGCAAGCGCAAGCGCCGCGGCGGCAAGGCCGCGGGCGGCGAGGGCCACGAGCACATCGCCGACGTCGAGGTCGAGACCGAGGCGGAGGCGGAAGCCGAGGAGCTTCCCGAGCTGGAGCCGATCGAGGTCGGCGAGTCCGACCTCGTCCCGGCGGTCGGCGACCCCGAGGAGGAGTGGTTCGGCAGCGCCGCCGAGGCCGAGGCCGCAGCCAATTCGTCCCGCGGCCGCAACCGGCGCCGCGGCGCCCGCAAGGCGACCGCCCCCGCCGGGGCGCCCGCCGCCGCGGCGGGCGAGGTCGAGCAGGCCTTCGTCGTCGTGCCGGTGAGCGAGCCCGACGTCGAGCCGCTGCCCGAGCCCGAGGTCTCCACGGAGCCGCCGGCCCGTACGCGCCGGCGGGCCACCCGCAAGGCCACGGCTCCCGCGGGCTCGCCCGCGGCGGCGGAGGAGGCGGCCGTCGTGGTCGTCGCCGCCGAGGCGCCCGCCCCCGCGGCGGCAGCGCTGCCCGAGCCCGAGGTCTCCACCGAGCCGCCGGCCCGTACGCGCCGGCGGGCGACCCGCAAGGTGGCCGCTCCCGCGGGGTCGCCTGCGGCGGGCGGCGACGCCGAGATCGTCGTGGCCGCGGCCGCTCCGGTCCCGGCCGAGGCCGAGCCCGAGGCCGTCTCCGCCCCCGCCTCCGCGGAGGAGGGCGCCGAGCCCAAGAAGCGGGCGGCCCGCAAGGCGCCCGCCAAGAAGGCGGCGGCGAAGAAGACGGCCAAGAAGGCTGCGGCCAAGAAGACCACGAAGAAGGCTGCGGCCAAGAAGTCCACAGCCCCCGCCGAGTAGCCCCTTCGCGCCCAGAGGGCGCCCCCTCAACCGGGGGGTGCCCTCTTTCGGCGGTGCCGAGCACCCAGGGGCGCGGGGAATGGCGCGCCCAGCCTCCCCCAGCGCTTCGCCTGGGGGTGCCCCCACTCGCTTCGCTCGCCGGCCGGTGGTCCGGCACGGACCGAAATGCCCCTTTCGAACGGTGGTGATCCGCGCGCCCGGTGGGGGCTTGGCGCGCAGTTCCCCGCGCCCCTGGAGTGGTGGCGGTCCGTCGCCACGTGACGGTGGGTGAGGGCTGGGCGCGCCCGCGCGGCGCCAGCCGCAGATGAGATGCAGCCCCGCGCCCCCGAACGCTCACCCCCTGCGTAAGGGGGGCCGGGGGGCGATTTGACCGGGGTCAAGGGCCTACGTAAAGTTGAGCTTCGGCGTTTCACGCCTTCTCCTGAGCACATTCCTCCCGGTCAGCCGGGAGAGGCCCCCCGGGTTGTTGGGACGGCTGGCATCAGGGGTCCGAATCGAGCAGAGAGTGAGTTCCGCGTGTACGCGATCGTGCGTAGCGGTGGCCGCCAGCACAAGGTGGCCGTCGGCGACATCGTCGAGGTCGACAAGATTCCCACCGGCAAGGTCGGCGACGCCGTCGAGCTGTCGACGCTGCTCGTGGTGGACGGCGAAGCCGTCACCAGCGACCCGTGGGTGCTGGCCGGTATCAAGGTCGAGGCCGAGATCGTCGACCACCACAAGGGCCAGAAGATCGACATCCTGCGTTACAAGAACAAGACCGGTTACCGCCGTCGCCAGGGTCACCGCCAGCAGTACACGGCGCTGAAGATCACTGGCATCCCCGCCGCGGCTGCGAAGTAAGGGACTGAGGAGAGATGGCACACAAGAAGGGCGCATCGTCCACCCGGAACGGTCGCGACTCCAACGCTCAGCGGCTCGGCGTCAAGCGCTTCGGCGGCCAGGTCGTCAACGCCGGTGAGATCATCGTCCGCCAGCGCGGCACGCACTTCCACCCCGGTTCCGGCGTGGGTATCGGCAAGGACGACACGCTGTTCGCGCTGTCCGCCGGTGCTGTCGAGTTCGGCACGAAGCGCGGTCGCCGCGTCGTGAACATCGTTCCGGCTGCCTGAACGGCACGCTGAGGGCTTTTCCGAGGGCGGACCCGCTTCCCGGCACCAGGGAAGCGGGGCCGCCCTCGGCGTGTTATGACTGCGCGTGAATGCGCGCAGACCCGTATGTATCTGGAGGAAACGCCATGACCACCTTCGTGGACCGCGTCGAACTGCACGTCGCCGCGGGTAACGGGGGCCATGGCTGCGCCTCCGTGCACCGGGAGAAGTTCAAGCCGCTGGGCGGCCCCGACGGGGGCAACGGCGGCCGGGGCGGCGACGTGGTGCTGGTCGTGGACCAGGACGTCACGACGCTGCTGGAGTACCACCACAGCCCGCACCGCAAGGCCACCAACGGCAAGCCGGGGGAGGGCGGCAACCGGTCCGGCAAGGACGGTACGGACCTGGTGCTGCCGGTGCCGGACGGCACGGTCGTGATGGACAAGCAGGGCAATGTGCTGGCCGACCTGGTCGGCCAGGGCACCACCTTCGTGGCAGGGCAGGGCGGCCGCGGCGGCCTGGGCAATGCGGCGCTGGCGTCGGCCCGCCGCAAGGCGCCCGGGTTCGCGCTGCTGGGCGAGCCCGGTATCGCGCGGGACGTGGTGCTCGAGCTGAAGACGGTGGCGGACGTGGCGCTGGTGGGTTACCCCAGCGCCGGCAAGTCCTCGCTGATCTCGGTGCTGTCCGCGGCGAAGCCGAAGATCGCGGACTACCCGTTCACCACGCTGGTGCCGAACCTCGGTGTGGTGACGGCCGGTTCGACCGTCTACACGATCGCCGACGTGCCGGGGCTGATCCCCGGCGCGAGCGAGGGGCGGGGCCTGGGGCTGGAGTTCCTGCGGCACGTCGAGCGCTGCTCGGTGCTGGTGCACGTGCTGGACACCGCGACACTGGAGTCCGACCGGGACCCGGCCACCGACCTGGACGTGATCGAGGCGGAGCTGCGGGCGTACGGTGCCGGGCTCGCGGACCGGCCGCGGATCGTGGTGCTCAACAAGATCGACGTGCCCGACGGGCGCGACCTGGCCGAGATGATCAGGCCCGAGCTGGAGTCCCGCGGCTACCAGGTCTTCGAGGTCTCCGCGGTCTCCCACGAGGGCCTGAAGGAGCTGTCCTACGCCCTCGCGAAGATCGTCGCCGACACGCGCGCCGCCCAGCCGGTCCAGGAGTCCACCCGGGTCGTCATCCGCCCGCAGGCGGTGGACGACGCGGGCTTCACGGTCACCGCAGAGGAGGACGGCCTCTTCCGGGTCCGCGGCGAGAAGCCCGAACGCTGGGTCCGCCAGACCGACTTCTCCAACGACGAGGCCGTCGGCTACCTCGCCGACCGCCTCAACCGCCTCGGCGTCGAGGACGAACTCCTCAAGGCCGGCGCCAAGCCGGGCGACGGCGTCGCCATCGGCCCCGACGACAACGCGGTCGTCTTCGACTGGGAGCCCTCGATGGCCGCCGGCGCCGAAATGCTCGGCCGCCGCGGCGAGGACCACCGATTCGACGCCCCCCGCGCGGCTGTCACCCGTCGCCGGGACAAGCAGGCCGAGCGTGACGAGGCGGAACAGGAGTTCCGCGGCTTCGACCCGTTCGAGTAGCCCGGGTGCGCCCGGTGCCCGGGTGGAGCCCGGGGCAGCCGCCCGATGCCGGTGAGGCCCCCTTGGGGCCGAGGCGTGCGAGGGGGCGTGGAGAGGATTCTGCCCACCGATTCGACGCCCCCCGCGCGGCTGTCACCCGTCGCCGGGACAAGCAGGCCGAGCGTGACGAGGCGGAACAGGAGTTCCGCGGCTTCGACCCGTTCGAGTAGCCCGGGTGCGCCCGGTGCCCGGGTGGAGCCCGGGGCAGCCGCCCGATGCCGGTGAGGCCCCCTCGGGGCCGAGGCGTGCGAGGGGGGCGTGGAGAGGATTCTGCCCGCGGCTTCGACCCGTTCGAGTAGCCCGGGTGGTGCCCGTGGGTTGACCCGTTCGGGCGGAGCCCGGGGTGGGGGGAATGTCACCGTCTGTCATCTTCTGGGGTGTGGTGCTGCCGTCGGATGAATGCTCGGCAGATATGATGTGAACAGTCAGAGCCCCGGTGGAGAGAGGTCGACGGATGGGACGCGTCAGCGTCGTAGTGGTCGTCTACAACGACGCAGAACGGCTCCCGACCGCCGTGCAGTCCGCACTGGACCAGACGCTGCCCGACGTCGACGTCGTGATCGTCGACGACCACAGCCCCGACCGCAGCTTCGAGGTCGCGCAGGAACTGTCCGCCGCCCAGCCGGGCCGGGTCTCGGCCTACCGGCTGGCGGAGAACAGCGGTTCGGGCGGCGGTCCGCGCAACCGGGGCATGGCCGAGGCCACCGGCGACTACGTCATGTTCCTCGACAGCGACGACGTCCTGCCGCCCACCGCGGCCGAGGTGCTGCTGCGGGCCGCGCAGGAGCACGGCGCCGAGGTGGCCACCGGCAAGGCGGTGCGCCGCGAGCTGCCCGCGGGCCGCACCACGGTGTGGGCGCCGGGGCTGTACGACACCGACGCCGGCGCCGTCCTGCCCGGCTCGGTGCTGCACGGCATCGGGGCGCACCCCGAGATGCTGATGGACACCCTGGTGGTCAACAAGCTCTACCGGCGGGACTTCCTCAAGCGCACCGGCCTGGCCTTCCCCAGCGGCATGCTCTACGAGGACTTCGTCTTCACCGGCCGGCTGTACGCGGCCCAGCCGGTGATGGCCGTCATCGCCGACCCGGTCTACGTCTGGCACGTGCGGCGCGCGGCGGCCAGCCTCTCGGTGTCGCTGCACCGCGCGGTGATCGAGAACTGGCGGGACCGGGTGGCAGCCCACGGCCTGGTCGTGGAAGACCTGCGCTCCGCGGGCCTGGGCGAACTGGCCGAGGAGGCGCAGGCCAAGTTCGTCGACTACGACCTGCCCATGTACCTGCGGGAGCTGCCGCAGCGCAGCGCCGAGTACCGCGCGGCCTGGTGGCGTATCACCCGCGAGCACCTCGCGGGCTTCGCCGCGTCCGCCTTCCCCCGCGCCAAGGCGCCTTACCGCTGGCTCGTCCGGTCGGTCATGGCGCTGCCCGAGCCGCCGGCCCCCGCCCTGCTGGGCAGGCTGGTGGAGTTGGCGGCGGCACCCCCGCGGCTGGTCCCGCCGTACGACGGCGACCGGGACCGCCCGCTGCTCGGCGACGGCCCCACGGCCGTACCGCTGGACGGGCTGGCGGCACTGCCCGCGGAGGAGCTGCCGGTGACCGTGGAGGGCACGGTCACCGCCGGCGCGACGGTGCGGGTCTCACTGCTGCTGCACGAGCTGTACGGGCGGCTGGCCGAGCTGGACCCGCGTACGGTCAGGGTCGAGCTGACCGAGCGCTCAGGGCTGCGCCCGCCGCTGGTGGCGCACGCCCCGCTGTCGGCGGTGAACGGCGGCTGGGCGGCGGAAGTGGCCTTCCCCGCGGGCGGCCTGGGCTCCCCGCGGCAGCTGACGTCGTGGTCGATGCGTGCCGAGATCGGGCACGCGGACGGTTCCGCGAGCACCACCGAGGTGCGTGCCGCCGAGGCGCAGCGCAGGCGGCGGGACACGGTCCTGCTGCCGCCCGGCCGGGTGCTCCTGGTGCGTACGCATGTCTCCGAGCGCCGTGCGCTGATGCTGCGCTGCGCGGGCGGACTGGCCGGCGCGCGCCGGGCGGCGGGTTCTGTCCGGCGCAGACTGGCCGGCCGCTGACCGGTGCAGATCATTGCCGCGTGTTCGATTTTTTTTGTCACTTCCCACCCGCCGGATCCGGCGGCCCGATGGTCCGGCAGGCCGATGGAGGCGCTTCAGTACGATGTCCGCAATGATGGATAACCGTGATCCTGCAGTCAGCGTGATCGTCATCGTCTACAACGATGCGGACCGCCTTCCGACCGCCGTGCGGTCGGTATTGGACCAGACGCTGCACAGCGTCGAGGTCGTGATCGTCGACGACCACAGTCCTGACCGCAGTTTCGAGGTCGCTCAGGAATTGGCCGCCGCCCATCCGGACCGCATCCGCGCCTATCAGCTGCCCGAGAACAGCGGTGCCGGCGGTGAACCCCGCAACCTTGGCATCACCAAGGTCAGGGGCCGCTATGTGATGTTCCTGGACAGCGACGACGTGCTGGAGCTGAACGCCTGCCGCAACATGCTGGAGGCGGCCGAGCGGACCGGCGCCGACATGGTCTCCGGGCTGTGCGTGCGCACCTTCCTCGACAGCCGGCACGGCAAGATCGACAAGTGGTACGAGTGGCTGTACCGCACGACCCGGGTGCTGGACTCGGTCCTGGAGCTTCCCGACCTGTTCGTGTTCGACACCCTGTCGACCAACAAGTGCTACCGCCGGGACTTCCTGCTCGACAACGACCTGCGGTTCCCCAAGGGCCTGCTCTACGAGGACCTGCTGTTCGCCGCGCGCGCCTATCTCGCCGCCCAGCGGATCACGCTCATCCCGAACGAGGTCTACTACTGGCACGTCCGGGAGAATGCCAAGAAGAAGTCGGTGACCAACCGGCGCCATGAGATGAGCAATTTCACCGACCGCATCGAGATCCACCGGCGGATCGACGCGCTCCTGCGCGAGCGCGGCTACGACGAGTTGCGGCTCGCGAAGGACGTGAAATTCCTCAAGCACGACCTGGTCCTGCATCTGCGCGACCTGCCCTTCCGCGACCAGGAATTCCGGCACGAGTTCGCGCGTATCGCCCGCGGTTATCTCGCGGGAATCGACGACTCCGCCTACGACGCGCTGCTGCCGATCCACGCGATCTGCGCGTACCTGCTGCTGGAGGAGGACTGGCCGAACCTCGCGACGGCCGTGGACACCCTGCTCAACCGCAGCAAGCTGTCCTCCCCGCTCGCCGAGCGCGACGGCCGCATCTACTGGTGCTCCGACCACCTCTACGACGAGCGCGCGCGCCGCATCCTCGACGTCACGGAACTCGGCTACCACACCAAGTCGATCGACGGCCTCTTCCTGCGCAACGCCCTGACGTCCTACGACCAGGACGCCAAGGGCATCCGGGTGGCGGGCAGTATCGTCAACCCGCTGGGCGTCATCCCGCCGGACGCGAAGCTCAGCGCGACGCTGGAGTTCAAGGCGCGCCGCAAGTCGCTGCAGCAGTTCAGCTTCCCCGTCGGCCGCATCACCCACGCGGGCGACCACCTCGAATGGTCCGCGGAGGCGCCGCTGGCCAGCAAGCTGCGCCCGCTGGGCTTCATCGACGCGCTGTGGGACGTGCGGCTGATACTGAAGGTCAACGGCAAGAAGACCAACACCCGTATCACCGTGGGCGACGTTCCGCTGGAGGGCAGCGGCCGGCTGCGCGCCCGCCCGCGGCTGACCCGGCTGGTCTCCGACACCCTGGAGCCCGAGGTCTCCGCCCGCGGGCACCTGGCCTTCCAGCTGGTGGCCGCCGGCGCGCTGAGCCGCAGGAGCCGCGCGCTGATAGACCAGGCGCTGGAGGGCGCACCCGGCACGGTCGCCAAGGCGGGGGTGCGCAAGGCCAAGAAGGTCCGCCGCAACCTCAAGTCGGGCGACACCAAGCTGCGCGCCTACCACGAGATCTTCATGAAGCTGCCGGTCCGCAAGCGCACCGTGGTCTTCGAGAGCCACCTGGGCCGGCAGTACAGCGACAGCCCGCGGGCGATCTACGAGGAGATGCGCCGGCAGGGCCTGGACTTCACCGCCGTCTGGTCCTACGACAAGAGCCCCGAGGGCTTCCCCAAGGACGCGGAGCTGGTCAAGCGCTGGTCGTGGCCGTATCTGCGGGCGCTGGCCCAGGCGGAGTTCTGGGTGGACAACCAGAGCTACCCGGTGCGGCTGGCCAAGCGCAAGGAGACCACGTACATCCAGACCTGGCACGGCTCGGCGCTGAAGAAGATGGGCTTCGACAGCCCGGAGTTCCGGACCAAGACCAAGGCGCAGCAGGCCGACCAGCAGCGGGTGCTCGACCGCTTCGACCACTTCCTGGTGCGTACCGAGCACGACGTGCGGACGCTGGTGCCGGCCTTCCGGCTGCCGGACTCCAAGATCGTCAGGTCCGGCTACCCGCGCAACGACTCGCTGGTCGCGGCGGCCAAGGCCGAGGCGGAGGGCGGCGGGCGGGTCCGCGGCGCCCTCGCGGAAAAGCTGGGGATACCCGACGACCGGAAGATCCTGCTGTATGCGCCGACCTTCCGCAGCAGCCCGGACGGCGCGGTGCAGAAGTTCGAACCGCCCTTCGACGTCGAGGAGTTCGCCGAGCGGTTCGGCGACAGGTACGTCCTGCTGATGCGGTCGCACTACCTCAACAACGTGGTGCTGCCGCCCTCGGTGCGCGGCCGGGTCATCGACGTCAGCGGCATCCACGACGTGACGCCGCTGTATCTGCTCGCCGACGCCCTGATCACCGACTACTCCTCGGTGATGTTCGACTACGCGCTGCTCGGCCGGCCGATGCTGTTCTTCGCCTACGACCTCGACGACTACGTCAACGGCCTGCGCGGCACCTACTTCGACCTCGTCAAGCACGCGCCGGGACCGGTGGTGGAGCGGACCGAGGAGCTGTACTCGGCGCTCGACGACCTCGACGCCGTCGACAGGGACTGGGCCGACGCCCGCAAGCGGTTCGTCGCCGAGTTCGGCGAGTACGACCGCGGCGACGCGGCCCGGCAGATCGTCGACACGTTCTTCCGCCGTGGGGGCCAGAAGTGAATCGGGACATCTTCATCGTCTGCAACAGCGTGGACGAACTCGGCGGCATCACCACCTGGTCGCACCAGATCGCGGGCCTGTTCGCGGCCCGCGGCCACAAGGTGCACCTGGTCGGCATCACGCCGTCCACGGTCAGCCACGAGCTCGACGACGACCTGCCGTACGACACCACGACGCTCTACGACGAGCACCCGGTGCCCGGCTGGTCGCCGCGCAAGTTCACCGACCGGGCCAACATCAAGGCCAGGCGGCAGCAGGCGCAGCGCCGCCAGGGCATGCAGGACCAGGCCGACAAGCTCTCGGCGATGTTTCGCGCGACCGGCTCGGGCGGGATCATCATCGTGACCCAGGTGTGGGCCATGGAGTGGGTCAACCTGGCCGACACCGCGGGCCTGAAGGTCATCGGCATGAGCCACGAGTCCTTCGAGGCCTGCAAGCAGTCCTCCCGCTTCGGCCGGGTGCAGCGCCACTACCGCAACGTGGACCGGATGCTGCCGCTCACCGCGGAGGACGCGGACCTGTGGATCCGGCAGGGCATGAACAACGTGGGCTTCATGCCCAACCCGCTGCCCTGGGTGCCGGAGCGGACCTCGCCGCGTACCGAGAAGGTCGTCACCACCGTCGCCCGGCTCGCACAGGAGAAGGGCATCGACATGCTGCTCGACGCCTGGGCGGTGGCGGTCGCGGCCCACCCGGGCTGGACGCTGCGGATCTACGGGGCGGGCGAGGACGAGCAGATCCTCAAGCAGCAGTCCGCGCGGCTGGGCATCGACGGGTCGGTGGAGTGGATGGGCCGCACCGGCGACGTGCCGGGGGCGCTGTACGGCGCCTCGATCTTCACCCAGCCGTCACGCGCCGAGGGCTTCCCGCTGACGCTGCTGGAGGCCATGGTCACCGGGCTGCCCTGCGTGGCCTTCGACGTGGCACCCGGCGTCCGGGAGATCATCCAGGACGGCGTGGACGGCCTGCTCGCGCAGCCGGGCAACATCCAGTCCTTCGCGCAGCAACTCGGCCGCCTGATGGGCGACATGCAGCTGCGGGACCGGATGGGCGAGCGTGCGGCGGAGAACATCCAGCGCTACTCCACGGACGAGATCGTCCGCCGCTGGGAAGACCTCTTCGCCTTCCTGGAGCTGTGACAGCCGGCTTCCGGCAGATGGTGCGGGACCCCGCTGATGCCGCGGCCGAGGCCGTGGCGCCGGGCGGGGTTCACCAAGCGTTCACATTTTACCTTCCGGCGGGGAACCGGGGGCGGGGCACGGCCCTCTGAGGGGTCGACAGGTCGGGGCGGAGCCGCCCCGGAGGGGATACCGCTGCGCGCGTGCGCTGAGCCGTGCGCGCGGCGGTGACAGGGGAACGAGCGCACATCTTGGACATCACGCGACGCGCCGTGGTCGGCGGGGTCATGGGGGCGGGGGCCACGGTGCTGGCCGCCGGGTGCACACCGCACCCGCAGTCGGTCAGCACCCGCAGGACGGGCAGCCCGGTCACCCGGGAGAACTCCGCCACGGGCACCCCGCACTGGAAGGCGGGCAAGGCGTCCGGCACCCGCCAGGCCGACGACCTCACCCAGCAGATCAAGGCCTTCGCCTCGACGACCAGCGCGGCCCACGGCGAGCGGATCGCCTTCCACGTGGCGACGGCCGTACGCCAGGACTACACGGTCGCGGTGCACCGCATGGGCTACTACCGCGGCGCGGGGGCACGCCTGATGTCCACGAGCCCGCGGCTGCGCGGCACACCGCAGCCGCCGGCCTTCGAGGACCCCAGGACCGGCGCCGTCCGCTGCGACTGGCCGGCGAGCTACTCGATGGAGGTGCCACCGCACTGGACGTCCGGCCTGTACACGGCGTCCTTCACCACCGCCGACGGCTACCGCACGTCGGTGCCCTTCGTGGTCAGGGACGCCACCCGGCAGAGCGAGTTCCTGGTGGTGCTGCCCTTCACCACCTACCAGGCGTACAACCTGTACCCGATGGACGGCGTGCACGGCCGCAGCCTCTACTACGGCTACCTGCCCTCGGCGCACGCCCCCGCCGTGCACGAGAAGGCCCCCGACGGCGAGGTCTACCCCGTCCGCGTCGTCCCCAGGAAGACCTATGTGCTGCACTACCCGGAGCGCTCGCGCACGGTGTCCTTCCAGCGCCCGTACTCCGGCGACGGCACACCCAAGGTCTTCGACATCGACCTGGACTTCATCACCTGGGCCGAGAGCCAGGGCCTGGACGTGACCTACGCCAGCAGCCTGGACCTGCACAACGGCACGGTCACCCCCGCGCACCACAAGGCGCTGCTGTTCAGCGGCCACGACGAGTACTGGTCGGTGCCGATGCGGCGGGCCGCCGAGCGGGCGGTGGCCGGCGGCACCGGGATGGCACTGTTCGCGGCCAACAACGTGTACTGGAAGGTCCGCATCGACAACGGGCCCGCCGGCTTCCCCGTCATGACCTGCTACAAGACCGACCCGGACCCCGCCGCCGACCCCACGGGCCCGACCACCATGTGGCGCTCGACCGCCCCGCACGGCGCGGACGCCGAGCAGGGACTGCTCGGCAGCCAGTACAACGGCATAGTCAAGGGCAGTGCGCCGCTGGTGGTCACCGAGCCGGCACACTGGTTCTGGGCCGGCACCGGGCTCACCGCGGGGCAGCGGATCGAGGGCCTGGTCCGCGGCGAGGCGGACGGCATGATGGCGGGCATGCCGCGGCCCACCGCCGCGGAGCACGTGCTGCTGTCCGCCTCCCCCTTCCACTACGGCGCGCACAAGAAGCCGGTGCAGAACACCAGCCTCTACCGGGCCGCCAGCGGCGCCTGGGTCTTCGACGCGGGCACCTTCGGCTGGAACGCGGCGCTCGGCGGCGGTCCGGGCCTGCGGGACCCGCGGATCCAGCACGCCACCGGCAATCTGGTCCGCCGCCTGCGCGCCTAGGCCGTGTTTTGGAAGTCCCGGCTGCCCCGCGTCGCCTGGCACGCACGCTCGCTGCGTTGTCGGAGTCGTCCGAGTAGGCCCACTACGAGGACGACCCTCCGCCTTGCGATCGCACGCACCGGACGCCGCGGGGCCCGCCCTGTGGGCGGACGGCGCTACTTCCAAAACACGGCCTAGCCGCACGCCGTATGCTCGGGCCGTTCAGGGAGAGTTTCCGAAAGGTACACCAGTGGATTACTCGGTCAAGCCCACGGCCCAGGTCGACCCGTCGGCGGACATCGGCGCCGGCACCACCGTCTGGGAGCTGGCGCAGATCCGCGAGAAGGCCAGGCTCGGCCACAGCTGCGTGATCGGCCGCGGTGCCTACGTGGGCACCGGGGTGCGCATCGGCGACAACGTCAAGCTGCAGAACTACGCGCTGGTCTACGAGCCCGCGCAGCTCGGCGACGGCGTCTTCGTCGGCCCCGCGGCGGTCCTCACCAACGACCAGTACCCGCGCTCGGTGGACCCCGACGGCAAGCAGAAGCGCGGCGGCGACTGGGAGGCCGTCGGGGTGACCGTCGGCGAGGGCGCCTCGCTGGGCGCCCGCTCGGTGTGCGTGGCGCCGGTGGCCGTGGGCCGCTGGGCGCTGGTGGCCGCGGGCGCGGTCGTCACCCGTGACGTCCCCGACTTCGCCCTCGTCGCCGGGGTGCCCGCCCGCCGCATCGGCTGGGTCGGCAGGTCCGGCGTCCGGCTGGTCGAGCGCGACGGCGAACCCGGCGTGTGGGAGTGCCCGCAGACGGGCGCCCTCTACCGGGAGACCGACGGGGTCTTGGTCGAGGCATGACCGCCGCCATATCAGGCGCCGGCCAGGCCCCCGATGCCGCGGAGGGCGGCGGCGGGGCGCAGGCCGTCCCGCTCACGGCCTTGACCGCCCCGCCCCGGACCCGCTCCCGCCTCCTGGCGGCCCTGACGGGGCGGGCCTGGCTGCTCGGCCTGCTCGTCGCCGCCGGCTACGTCGCCCTGCAGCTCACCGCGAGCGCGCAGTGGTCCCTCTACCCCGACTCCTACCGCTACGCGCGCGCCGCGGAGCAGTTCACCGGAGTCAGCCGGGAGCAGGCGCACCGGGACGCCCTCGCCGCGTTCTGCACCACGCGCGCGAAGGCGGCCCACGAGACCACCCGGCTCTCGCCGGTGCCGGTGCACGGCCTGCCGCTCGGCACGATGACGGCGAAGAGCTGCGAGGCGCGCTGGGCGCAGTCCCGCGACATCACCACCGACGACCCGCGCTACCAGGCGATCTTCTCCTCGCGGCCCGGATACCCGCTGCTGGCCGCGCCGTTCGTGTCGGCCTTCGGGGTCACGGACGGCATGCGGGTGCTCGGCCTGGTCACCACCGCGGGCGGCGCGCTGATGGTGGTGGGGCTGCTGCGCTCGGCCGGGCTGCCGCCGGTGGCCGCAGTGTCGGGCCAACTCGTCTTCCTGGCCACCCCGTTGGCCCAGTGGGGCCTGCAGGCGCTCAGCGAGGGCCTGGTGACGGTGACCGTGCTCGGCACGGTCTGGGGCGCGGTGCTGCTCAGCCGGCGCAGACCCGCCGCGGGGGCGCCGCTGCTGCTCGCCTCGCTGGCGGTGTGCGCGGTCACCCGGTATTCGACCGCGCTGGTGCTCGCCGTGCTCACGGCGCTGGCCGCGGCGGCCCTGTGGGGCGGGGTGCGCGAGGCGCGGCACCGCTGGACGGGCGTCCTGGCCGCACTGGCCGCGCTCGGCGCCGGGGTGACCGCGGCGGTGATGTCGGCGATGGCTCTGCCGTCGGCCACCACGACGCTGCAGGACACCTTCACCGTGCACTTCTCGCAGCCGCTCGTCCCCGACCCCTGGCACCGGCTGGCCGAACTCGACGGGCACTTCTGGGCGCACTGGATCGGCCGGCAGGCGACCCTGCCGACCCTGCTGGTGCCCACCCTGCTCGCCGCGTGGGCGCTGTGCCGGTACGGCCGCGGGCTCGGCTGGTTCGCGCTGGCCGCGGCGCTCACCGGCGCCGTCCAGGTCGTCGCGCACCCACTGGCCCAGGAGGCCGACCGGCTCGGGGTGCTGATGTGGCTGCCCGCGGTGCTGGGGCTGCCGCTGTATGTCGCCAGGGCCGGCCGCCGTACCACGCAGCCGGGGGAGAAGGCGGAACCGGCGCAGGCAGCAGGAAGGGCGGGGACCGCGGTCCCCGCCCTTCCCGACACCGGCACCGGCACCGAAGCCGAGCCCGACGCCGCGGCCGGCTGACCGGGCGCGGAGCCCGGTCGGCCGGCGCAGGCCGCCTCCGCGGTCCGCGCCGCCTCAGCCGCCGATGACCACGCGCCGCACCCCGGCCCAGCGGGCCGGGTCGGTGGTGCGCCGGCCGTCGACCAGGACCCGGACGTCGGGCAGGTCGGCGGCGGTCAGATCGCGGTATTCGGCGTGGTCGGCCTGCAGCACCGCGGCGGTCACCGGCTCACCCCGGTGCGGCGGCAGGCCGTGCGCGGCCAGCTCCTCCGCGGTGTACATCGGGTCGGACACGTAGGGCACCGCGCCCCTGGCCCGCAGCGCCTCGACGGTGGGGAAGACCCCGGAGAAGGCCGTCTCCTTGACCCCGCCCCGGTAGGCGGCACCCAGCACCAGCACCGAGGCGCCCGTCAGGTCGCCGTAGGCGGCGGCCAGCAGGTCCACGGCGTACTCCGGCATCGCCGCGTTCGCCTCGCGCGCCGAGCGCACCACCGTCGCCTCCGGGTCGTTCCACAGGTACATCCGCGGGTAGATCGGGATGCAGTGGCCGCCGACGGCGATGCCCGGCTGGTGGATGTGGCTGTACGGCTGGGTGTTGCAGGCCTCGATGACCTTGGTGACGTCCACGCCCGCGCGGTCGGCGAACCGTGCGAACTGGTTGGCCAGGCCGATGTTCACGTCGCGGTAGGTGGTCTCGGCCAGCTTCGCCAGCTCCGACGCCTCGGCAGAGCCCAGGTCCCACACCCCGTTGGGCCGGGCCAGGTCGGGCCGCTCGTCGAAGTCGAGCACCGCCTCGTAGAAGCTCACGCCGTGCGCGGCGGACGCCTCGTCGATGCCGCCGACGAGCTTGGGGTAGCGGCGCAGGTCGGAGAACACCCGGCCGGTCAGCACCCGCTCGGGGCTGAAGACCAGGTGGAAGTCCTCGCCCGCGGTCAGGCCCGAGCCCTCGGCGAGCATCGGCGCCCAGCGGTCGCGGGTGGTGCCGACCGGCAGCGTCGTCTCGTACGACACCAGGGTGCCCGGCCGCAGCCCGGCGGCGATCGCCTTGGTCGCGGCGTCCATCCAGCCGAAGTCCGGTACGCCCTCGGCGTCCACGAACAGCGGCACCACGACGACGACGGCCTCGCACTGCGCCACCGCGGCCGCGGTGTCCGTCGTCGCGGTGAGCAGCCCGGCCTCGACGGCCTCCTTGAGCCTGACGTCGAGTTCGGCCTCGCCGGGGAAGGGCTCGACACCGGCGTTCACCAGCTCGACGACCTTCTCGTTGACGTCGGCACCGATCACCCGGTGCCCCTTGGCGGCGAACTGCACGGCGAGCGGCAGCCCGATCTTGCCCAGGGCGACGACACAGATCTGCACTGTCTACTTCCTTCCGATGGCCCGCAGCCGGCGCAGGCGTTGAGCAATGATCCGGCTCAGCCGGATGGGGGAGATCACCAGCGTCAGCAGGCCGTCCGGCTGAGCGGTCGCGGTGAGGCGGAGAAAGCGGGCGCCGCGCCGCACCCGCAGCGTGGCCGTACCGGACACGGCGGTGACGGCGACGCGGTGCGGCCCCGTCGCGGTCGCCAGGTGCAGCCGCAGCGACCACTTGCCCGGCGCGTACGGCAGCAGGCCGTCGAGCGGCACGCGGGCGGCCAGCCGGACGCCGCCGCCGTCCGCGGTGAAGCGCACGGCAGGCGTCGACCCGCCCGGGCCGCCCTCGCCCTTGGACACCCGGACCCACT
Organism: Actinacidiphila bryophytorum; assembly: GCF_016916835.1. Classification (GTDB taxonomy): domain Bacteria; phylum Actinomycetota; class Actinomycetes; order Streptomycetales; family Streptomycetaceae; genus Actinacidiphila; species Actinacidiphila bryophytorum. Next base: position 358,976 of record NZ_JAFFIX010000001.1, read on the forward strand.
CCAGGGAGGAGCCGGTCACCAGGTCCTGGTAGTCGGCGTGGGGGCTGCTCGCGGTGACTTGCAGCGCGGGGGTGCCCCCGGGGACCAGAGCGGCGCTGCCGCCGAGGCTGCGCAGGACCTGGGCGGTCCTGTCGACCTGCGCGGCGACGTCGGCGAAGTCCGGGTCGCCGACGAAGGGGTAGGCGATGTGGGCGCGGCCGTCGGCGAACCGCAGCGGCAGGGCGTCCGGGTCGGTGCCGTGCTCGTCCTCGAACCGCAGCGCCGCCAGCAGCGCGTCGGCAGCACCTGCCTTGGCGAGCATCAGGTGCACGCGGTCCTGGAGCGGCAGCCGGCCCAGCAGGGCGTCGGTGGCGAAGTCCGCCAGCAGCGGCCGCGCCCGGGTGACGATCCGCTCGGCCGTCTCGGGGCCCGCCTTGAGCAGGCCGGCGCCCAGCACGTGCGACATCTCGGTGGTCAGGTGCCTGCGGTTCAGCCCGTACCGCTCGTCGGTGGTGTGGGTGAACCGCTCCGTGAGACGCATGATCCGCTCGGTGCCGGCGAGCCGGTCCTCCAGGTTGCCCCGGTAGGTGACGTTGCCCTCGTCGCCGCGGCGGACCGCGTAGTAGTAGTCGTAGTCGGCGAGGATCGAGATGCCGGCGGCCCGGAAGCACGCTTCGAGGGTGAAGGGCTGGTCGCTGAGGATCGGCAGGTCCTCGGGGTAGCGCAGCCCGTGCTCCTCGATCAGCGCGCGCCGGAAGAGCTTGGTGTTCGACAGCGCCCACGGCAGCGGGCAGTTGCGCAGGGTGGCGTCGTGCCGGGTGCGCTCGAAGACCGCCTGCGGCACCCAGCGGCCGTTGACGCCCACCATCTTGCCGACCACGACGTCCGTGCCGTGCTCGTCGGCGGCCCCCACCATCCGCTCCAGGGCTTCGGTGCCCAGGTAGTCGTCGGACCCGACGAAGAAGACGTAGCGGCCGGTCGCCGCGTCCAGGCCGCGGTTGCTAGGCGCGGCCGGGCCGCCGGAGTTGGCCTGGGTGATGACCGTGAAGACGCCCGGGTGGAGCGTGGCGAACCTGGCCAGCTCCTTGGCGCTGCCGTCGGTCGAGCCGTCGTCCACCGCGACGACCTGCAGGCGGTCGAGGCCGATGCTCTGGTCCACCAGGGAGTTCAGGCACTCCGTGAGGTAGGGCATCGTGTTGTAGACCGCGACGACCACCGTCACGTCGGGCACGCCGGCGGTGGTCACGCCTGCGCCCCGGTGACGGCGGGCACAGCGGGCGCCGCGGCCTCTTCCGCGGTGCGGGGGCGGCCCAGCAGCGTGCTGTACAGCCCGTCGAGGATGGCCGCCTGGGCCTCCCAGGTCCACTCGTCCAGCAGCCCCGGCTTGTCGTACACCGAGCGGTAGCGGTCCGGGTCGGTCAGCACCGACTTGACCGCGCGCACGAAGTCGGCCAGGTCCTCGGCGCGGAAGACCTCGCCCTGGCCGGTGGCCTCGGTGACGCCGCCCATCGTCTTGACGTCGCTGACCACCAGCGGCAGCCGGGCGTGCGAGTACTCCATGAACTTGGTGATCAGCGCGATCTCGTGGTTCAGGAAGTGGTGGATCGGGATGACGCCCGCGTCGGCCGCGGCCAGGAAGCGCGTCACCTGGTAGTGCGGCACGTACGGCAGCACGTGCACCCGGTCGGCGACGCCCAGCTCCTCGGCCCGCGCGACCAGGCTCCGTACGTACGCGCTCTCGGGGCGCAGCACCACGAAGGCGGAGTGCACGCCGTCCAGCTGCGGCAGCGCCTCGACCATGATGCCCAGGCCGCGCTGCGGCGCCGCGGCGCCGCTGTAGACGATCAGCGGTTCGTCGGCCGATATCCCGCACAGCTCGCGCAGGTCGGGGACCGGCTCGGCGGCCAGCTCCGGGTCGATCTCGGCGTCGGGCGCGTTGAGTACGACGGTGGGGCGCGCGGGCAGCTTGTGGTCGTTCTGCAGCATCTCCGCGAGCGTCTCGGAGACGGTCACGACGGCGTCCGCGTACGGCGCGTACTCCCGCTCCATCGCCACGCACGCCGGGTGCCAGCGTGCGGTGTCCTTCCACGGCTTGATGCCCGGCAGGAACTCGTGCGCGTCCCAGACCAGCTTGACGTCGCGGCCGCGGGCGCGGGCGCGCATCATGGCGCGGGCGCCGACGCTGAGCATCCGGAAGTCGTTGGCGTGGATCAGGTCCGGCTTGAGCCGGTCGATCTGCGGGCCGTAGGCCAGCTCGAAGTCCCACAGGCCCGGCTCCAGGCGGCGCCAGGCGCGGTCGCCGCGCAGCGCCTTCTGCACCTTGGCGACCAGGCGGTCCAGCCGGGTGTTCTGCGAACGCCGGGCGCGCTGCATGGCCTCGGTCTGCCCGCGGCGGAAGTCCACCCAGCGCTTGGCGACGAAGGCGCCGGTCCTGGGCAGCAGCAGATACGCCTTGGCCGCGGCGATGCGCATCTTCGACCCGCCGGTGCGGCCGGCGACGGCCAGCCGCGCCCTGCGCTCACGCAGGCTCGCGTGCCAGGCGGCGACCTGGCTCGTACGGTGCCGGGACACGTGGTAGGGCGGGTAGGCGAAGGGCTTGCGCAGCCAGGCCCGCCGGAAGTACATGGGGTTCATGTCCAGGAAGGCGTCCATCGCGATCAGCCGCACATCGGCCTCGCCGAGCCGCCACGACGCGACCCGCCCCTCGGGCGCACGTCCCAGCAGGGTCACCTCCCAGCCGGCGTCCGCCATCGACCGGGCCTGCTTCTGCACGCGGGAGTCGCCGTTGACCCCGTTGTCCACCAGCATGACGACTCGTCCGCGGCGCTCCCGCGCCTCGGAGCCGCTCTCAGCGTCCATCTGCTGTATCTCGCCTTTCCACGTGCCTGCGAAGTGGGGTGTGTGCATTGTGCCGTAGGCCCGTGGGGCGGGTGCTCCCACGGGCCTGTGGCACGACGGGAACACGCGCCCCCACGGGCGCGGCCACGGGTGCGGTGCCGGTCAGACCGCCGCCGCGTCGTGCGCCGGCGCGCAGTCGACGGTGCGGCCGCTGTGCGCGGACTCCAGGACCGCGGCGGAGACCTCCACGGTCCGCAGGCCCTGGCGCAGGGTCACGATGTCGGACTCCAGCCCCAGTACCGCGTCACGGAAGCGCTCGTGCTCGACCTGCAGCGGCTCGCGCTTCTGGATCGCGTACCGGATCATGTCGCCCTCGGAGACCCCGCGGAAGGCGCGCAGCGCCTCCCACTCGGTGTTGACCGCGCCGTTGGCGTAGAAGGTCAGGTCGGCGGTGAGGGTGTCGGCGACGAAGCAGCCGCGGTCGCCGGTGACGACGGTGGAGCGCTCCTTGAGCGGGCTCAGCCAGTTCACCAGGTGGTTGACCATGGTGCCGTCGGTGAGCTGTCCGACCACGGCGACCATGTCCTCGTGCAGCCGGCCGCTCTTGGACACCACGCGCGCGGCGACCGAGGCGTAGTCGCGGCCGGTGACCCAGCCGGTCAGGTCGATGTCGTGGGTGGCGAGGTCCTTGACCACGCCGACGTCGGCGATCCTGGCCGGGAAGGGACCCTGCCTGCGGGTGACGACCTGGAAGACCTCGCCCAGCTCGCCCGCCTCCAGGCGCTGGCGCAGGCTCTGCAGGGCCGGGTTGAACCGCTCGATGTGGCCGACGCCGGCGACCAGGCCGCGCGACTCGAACGCGTCCACCAGCCGGACGGCCGCCTCGACCGAGTGCGCGAGCGGCTTCTCGATCAGCGCGCAGACGCCGGCCTCGGCCAGTTCGAGGCCGACCGGCTCGTGCAGCGCGGTCGGGCACGCGATGACGGCGTAGTCGACGCCCTTGGCCACCAGGTCGGAGACCGCGGGGACCACCGGCACGTCGTGCGGCGCGGAGCCCGCCGGGTCACCGGCCGGGTCCACGACCGCGACCAGCTCGACACCGTCGAGACCCGCCAGCACACGGGCGTGGTGGCGGCCCATGGCGCCCACGCCGATCAGCCCGGCGCGCAGCGTCCTTCCCGTGGCTGTGGTCCCGCTCACCGGGCCACCTCCAGGGTGTTCACGGCGGCGACGATGCGCTCGATCTCACGCGGCGTCAGCGACGGGTGCACCGGGAGCGAGACGACCTCGGCGGCGGCCCGCTCGGTCTGCGGCAGGTCCCACTCGCGGGTCGACGACGGGCCGGACGTGGCGTACGGGGTGAGCCGGTGGATCGGCGTCGGGTAGTAGACCGCGTTGCCGACGCCCGCCTCGGTCAGGCGCTGCTGCGCCGCGTCGCGGTCGCCGTGCACCCGCACCGTGTACTGGTGGTAGACGTGCTCGGCGCCCTCCGCGACCGGCGGGGTGACCACGGTGGTGATCCCGGCGTCCAGCGCCTTGGCGTTGGCGCGGCGCTGCTCGGTCCAGCCCGGCAGCTTCTTCAGCTGCTCGCGGCCGATCGCCGCCGCGACGTCCGTCATGCGCATGTTGGCGCCGACGATCTCGTTGGCGTAGCGCTGCTCCATGCCCTGGTTGCGCAGCAGCCGCAGGGTGCGGGCCAGCGCCGGGTCGGCGGTGGAGACCATGCCGCCCTCCAGGGCGTGCATGTTCTTCGTCGGGTAGAAGCTGAAGCAGCCGGCGGAGCCGAAGGCGCCGACCTGGGTGCCGTGCAGGCTCGCCCCGTGCGCCTGGGCGGCGTCCTCGACCACGGCCAGGCCGTGGGAGTCGGCCAGCGGCTGCAGGCGGTCCATCGCGGCCGGGTGACCGTACAGGTGCACGGGCATGATCGCGGCGGTGCGCGGGCCGATGGCCGCGGCGGCCGCGTCGGGGTCGAGGCAGAAGCTGTCCGGGTCGATGTCGGCGAACACCGGCTCGGCCCCGACCAGCCGCACCGCGTTGGCGGAGGCGGCGAAGGAGAACGACGGGACGATCACCTCGTCGCCGGCGCCGATGCCGAGTGCCAGCAGGGTCAGCTGCAGTGCCGAGGTGCCGGAGTTGACGGCGACGCAGGCGCGACCGCCGACGAGCGCGGAGAACTCCTCCTCGAAGGCCGCCACCTCGGGGCCCTGTACGACCCGGCCGCTGCGCAGCACGCGCACCGCGGCCTCGATCTCCTCCTCGCCGATCACCGGTTTCGCGGCTGCTATCGGCTCGATGTCCTGTCCCTGCACCGGGGGTCCCTCCTGTGACGGCGGGTCCCCCCGCCCACTACGGCTCAGCCCCCGCCGTACCGACCGGTGGACGGGGCCGGAGGCCGCCGTATACGCGTCGTCGCGGGGTACCACCCCCGGACAGCGCACATTCGTGTCCGAAGGGGATGAGGATCCGGCGTGTCTCCCGAAGCTGGATCGGGCGACAGCCTATAGCAGGTTTTCCCTTGGGCAACCGCCTGCTGCCCGTAGTGACGAATTCAGTACATGTGGTGTTCATCAGGGTCCCGGGTCCGTCAGGGGCATGACAAAAAGGCCTCCGTGATCCCACCTGCGCGAGGGCCGGACGGGGCCGAGGCCGGGCAGGTGGGACGGGGTCAGACGGTGGCGGCGGTGCCGGTTTCTGCGGCGGTTTCGGCGACGGAATCGGCGGAGTGGTCGCGGGTCAGGATGCGCCGCGACAGCAGGTAGGTGAACGGGATCGCGGCGGTGGCGGCCACCAGCGGCGCGATCGTGTCGTTCATCCCCGCCCATTCCACGAAGACGTACACGCCGATGCTCGTGATCACGTAGTTGGTCACGTTCGTCAGCGGGAAGAGCAGGAACTTCCGCCAGGTCGGCCGGGTGCGGTAGGTGAAGTAGGTGTTCAGGAAGAACGAACCGGTCATGCTCAGCACGAATGCCGCGGAATAGGCCGCGAAATACGGCATCAGGCCGTGCAGGGCCAGGTAGAAGCCGTAGAAAGTCGCCGTGTTGACGCCGCCGACCAGCGCGAAGCGGACGATCTGCATCATCTGCGGGGACAGCTTCACAGGATCTCCCGGCTGGTGGGAACCCGGTGGGCCTGCGCGACCGCTTCCTCGTGCGCGCGGAAAGCGAAGGACCCGTCGGTCTCCTTGACCAGGAAATGCGGGCGGCGCTTGGTCTCGTAGTAGATGCGCCCGATGTACTCGCCTATCAACCCGAGCATCATCATCTGCAGACCGCCGAGGCCGACGATCGCCACGAGCAGGGTGACGTAGCCGGGGGCGCTCGGACCCTGGATGGCCGCCATCACGGTGATCACCGTCGCGTAGGCCGCGGCCACCGCGGACAGCGCTATACCGGCGTAGATGGCCAGTCGCAGCGGGCGGTTGTTGAACGAGATCAGCCCGTCCATGCCGTAGTTGACCAGCGACCCGAAACGCCACTTCGTCTCGCCGGCCTCGCGGGCGGCGTTGCGGTAGTCGAAGGTGACGGTGTCGAAACCGATCCAGGAGAACAGGCCCTTGGAGAAGCGGTTGTACTCCTGCAGCGACAGCAGCGCGTCGACCGCCCGGCGGGAGAGCAGCCGGAAATCGCCCACGCCGTCGGTCAGCTCGACGTCGACCCACTTGTTGATCATGCGGTAGTACAGCCGGCTGACGGCGGTGCGCAGCTTGCGGTCGCCCTCGCGGGTGCGCCGGGCGATGACCTGGTCGTAGCCGCTGGCCTGGAGCTCCAGCATGCGCTCGATCAGCTCCGGCGGGTGCTGCAGGTCCGCGTCCATCAGCACCACGGCGTCGCCGGTGGCCTCGCGCATCCCCGCGAGCATGGCCGATTCCTTGCCGAAATTACGGCTGAACGACACATAGTGCGTGCTGTCGCCGCCGCGCTGGGCGAGACCCCGCAACTTGCCCAGGGTGTCGTCGGCACTGCCGTCGTCGACGTAGCAGATTTCGTAGTCGATTCCCTGGGCGTCGAGGGTTTCCCGAATCCGCGCGTCGAAGAGTTCGATCACGGCTTCCTCGTTGTAGCAGGGAACTACTATCGACAGTCGCATCGTGGTCACTTTCGGCGCGGGACGCTGAGCAGGGCCATGGTAGACAGAACCAAAGTCGCGCCGGGGACCCATCAAGGTCAAGACGGCGGAAGTTCAGTCGGCCGCCCAATCCGAGTAGAACGGCGTACATGCGTCCGTAACCCGTACGGCGGGTGCCTGCCAGGGCGCGTGGCGGAGATCACAGGCCGGGCGGGCGTACACGGCAGGGCGCCCGCCCCGGAGAGACCGGTGCGGGCGCCCTGTCGTGCGTGTCGTGCTGCGGTGCGTGCCGTCGGACCGAGGTCAGAACAGCCGGCTGTAGGTGTTCCAGCCGTTGCCCAGCGACGTCTTGGCGCCGAACTTGCCGTTGCCCAGCGAGCTGAAGCGGTACATCGTGCCGCCCGAGCTGATCGCCAGCAGGTCGGCCAGGCCGTTGCCGTCGATGTCGCCGGCCGTGGCCAGCTTCGGGAAGGCGGCGGGGGTGAAGCCCGCGCCGACCTTCACCCGGGCCGAGAACGGCGCCGTGGCGCTGCCCGTGCCCTTGTACAGGTACAGGCTGCCGTCGCCGGCCCGGGCCAGGATGTCGGCACGCCCGTCGCCGGAGATGTCGCCGGCGCCGATGACGGCGCTGTAGGTGTTCCAGCCCGCGCCCAGCAGCTTGCCTGCCGCGTAGCCGGTGCCGGTGCCCGTGCCGGGGAAGAGGTACAGCTGTCCCGAGGAGTTCCGGGCTAGCAGGTCGCTCTTGCCGTCACCGCTGACGTCGCCGGGGGCGACCATCATGTTGTACGTCCAGCCCGCGGTGATCTTCACGCCGCCGCGGCTGCCGTTGTACAGCACGTTGCCGTAGCTGAAGAGCAGCTCCGGGTCACCGCTGTCGGTCGGCGAGACGCCCAGGGCGAAGTTCGTGACCCCCGCGAACTCCTTGGAGTCGCTGGCCGCGTCCCGGGAGAAGAACGTGCCCTTGTTGTTCGGCACGTAGCCCCACAGCGTGCCGGCCGTGTCGACGCCCAGCAGCCACTTCTTGCCCCAGTTCTGGACGCCGCCCATGCCGGCCATCACGTCGAAGAACTGACCGCCGGTGAACATCTTCTGGGCTGCCTTGAAGCCGCCGGTGCCGTTCGGCGCGTAGCCGTACATGTCGCCGTTGAAGGCGCGGGCGAACAGGAACCCGGTGCCGTTCTCGCTGTTGCCGAGACCGATGACCTCGTTGTACGTGTTCCAGCCGGAGCCGATCAGCACCTTGCCCTTGTAGGGCGCGGACGCGTTGCCGGTGGCCTTGTAGAAGTACAGCTTGCCCGTGGTGTCGCGCGCGACCAGGTCGCTGATGCCGTCACCGTCGAGGTCGCCCGCGCCGGCCAGCTGGTCGTAGACGGCCCAGCCGGAGCCGATCAGCAGGCGCGTCTTGTACGGCGCGCTGCCGTTGCCGGTGCCGGGGAAGAGGTACAGGTGGCCGTCGAAAGTCCGCGCGGCGATGTCGGGGATACCGTCCCCTGTGACGTCGTCGACCGCGAAGACCTTGTTGTAGATCGTCCAGCCGGAGCTGGTCCAGCCGGGGTAGTTCGGGAAGTTCGACCCGCTGAACGCCTCCAGCTTGCCGCTGGCGGTCAGCCCCAGCACGTCGGGGCCGGGGACCCCGTCGATGTTGCCGGGGGTGACGACGTCCGTGAACTGCGGGTTGGACGTGCCCAGGTCCTGGTCCTCGGTGGCCAGCGAGTTGTACCAGTGGTAGTCCCCACCGCGGTACAGCTGGTCGGCGACGCCGTCGCCGTCGATGTCGTAGCGGACGGGCGCCGGGGTCTGGACCGCGGCGTTCGCCGTGAGCTTCGACTTCTGCACCGTCTTCGGTGCCGTGAGGTGCGGTGCCTGCTGTGCGGCGGCCGAGGGCCGCTGCGGGGTCGGGCGTGCGCCGGGCTCTGCGGCCTGGGCACCCGTGCTCAGCGCGAAGGCGCCGAGCGAGAGGATGCCGGCCGTGCACGCCGCCACAAGACGCCGGCGGCCGTTGGGCCTCGCCGGCTTGTTTTCTGACACTAATCCCCCCATGGGATCTCAAACAGTGAATCCCGAACCTGGACTTCCGATCTATTTTGATGATCCATCCGGTTCCGGTGGCGGGAGTCTATCCCCCGGGTACGACACCCGGCTCGGGGGTTTACCCTCCGATCGTTAGACTTCCGGCCATGACCTGGATGATTACCGGCGGCGCCGGCTACATCGGTTCACACGTCGTCAAGGCCCTCGTCGCCGACCGGCAACCCCTCGTGGTCCTCGACGACCTGAGCACCGGTGATCCGGAACGCCTTCCCGCCGGTGTCCCGCTGGTGCACGGCAGCGTCCTCGACCGGCCGCTGCTCGACCGGGTGCTGCGCGAGCACGAGGTGCGCGGCATCGTGCACATCGCCGCGAAGAAGCAGGTCGGCGAGTCCGTCGAGCGCCCGCTGTGGTATTTCCGGGAGAACGTCGAGGGCCTGCGGACCGTTCTGGAGGCGGCCGTCGACGGGCAGGTGGACAGCTTCGTCTTCTCCTCCTCCGCGGCCGTGTACGGAATGCCCGACGTGGACCTGGTCACCGAGCAGACCCCGTGCGAGCCGATGAACCCCTACGGCGAGACCAAACTGGCCGGGGAGTGGCTCGTCGGCGCCGTCGGCCGGGCGCACGGCATCGCCACCGCGTCGCTGCGCTATTTCAACGTCGCCGGCGCCGCCGGCCCCGAACTGGGCGACCCCGGCGCCACCAACCTGGTGCCGATGGTCTTCGAGCGGCTCGGCCGCGGCCAGGCCCCGCTGGTCTTCGGCGCCGACTACCCCACCCCCGACGGCACCTGCATCCGCGACTACGTGCACGTCGAGGACATCGCCTCCGCGCACGTCGCCGCCGCCCGCCGGCTCGCCGAGGACCGCGACGCGCACCTGGTGCTGAACATCGGCCGCGGCGAGGGCGTCTCGGTGGCCGAGATGGTGGCGATCATCCAGGAGGTTTCGGGCCACACTGGGACCGCCCCCGAGGTGGTCGCGCGCCGCCCCGGCGACCCGGCCAGGGTCGTCGCGTCCGCCGAGGCGATCAGCAAGGAACTGGGCTGGTCGGCCTCGCACGACATCCGCGACATGATCACCTCGGCCTGGGCGGGCTGGCAGCTGCGCCACCCGCAGTAGCCGCGGCAGCGGCGGGCGCGGCGGCAGCGCACACCCCGACACGAGGGACGGACGTACGGTGACGACGGCGGCACGGCAGGACGTGGTGGAGGCCCGCAGAGTCGTGGTCAAGGTCGGCTCCTCGTCGCTGACCACGGCCGCCGGCGGCCTGGACGCCGACCGGGTGGACGCCCTGGTCGACGTGCTGGTCAAGGCGCGCGAGGACCGGGAGATCGTGCTGGTCTCCTCCGGCGCCATCGCCGCCGGGCTCGCCCCGCTCGGGCTGCCCCGCAGACCCCGCGACCTGGCGCGGCAGCAGGCCGCGGCAAGCGTCGGGCAGGGCCTGCTGGTCGCCCGCTACACCGCCTCCTTCGCCCGCTACGGCATCCGCGTCGGCCAGGTGCTGCTCACCTCCGACGACGTCAGCCGCCGCGCCCACTACCGCAACGCCTACCGCACCCTCGACCAGCTGCTCGCCATGGGCGCCCTGCCGGTCGTCAACGAGAACGACACCGTCGCCACCGACGAGATCCGCTTCGGCGACAACGACCGGCTCGCCGCCCTGGTCGCCCACCTGGTGCGCGCCGACCTGCTGGTCCTGCTCTCCGACGTCGACGGCCTCTACGACGGCGACCCGCGCACCCCGGGCACCAGCCTGATCGCCGAGGTCACAGGACCCCGCGACCTCGAAGGCGTCTCCATCGGCAGCGCCGGGAAGGCGGGTGTGGGCACCGGCGGGATGGTCACCAAGGTCGAGGCCGCGGCCATCGCCACCGGCGCCGGCGTCCCCGTCGTGCTGACCTCCGCGGTGCACGCCGCCGACGCGCTGGCCGGCCGCCCCACCGGCACCCACTTCCACCGCACCGGCAAACGCTCCGCCGACCGGCTGCTGTGGCTCGCCCACGCCTCCGCCCCGCGCGGCATCCTCCGGCTCGACGCCGGCGCGGTCCGCGCGGTCACCCAGCGGCACAGCTCGCTGCTGCCCGCGGGGCTCACCGGGGTCGAGGGCGACTTCGCCGCGGGTGACCCGGTGGACCTGGTCGACGAGTCCGGCGTCGCGGTGGCCCGCGGCCTGGTCAACTACGACGCGCGCGAGCTGCCCAGGCTGCTCGGCCGCTCCACCAGGGAGCTGGCGGCCGAGCTGGGGGCGGCCTACGAACGCGAGGTCGTGCACCGCGACGACCTGGTGCTGCTGAGGCGCCAGGGGCTCACGGGCTGACCTCGTCGGGGGCTTCTTGCGGAAAACGCCCCCGCCGCCAGCCGGAGCCTGGTCAACTTTGATGAGGATGCGATGCGCAGGTACGTCCCTGCCACCGCCCGGATCCGTGCCCGCAGGCACGGGCGGGGCGGGCGGCGGCGGACGCAACCCACAGGGAGACCGCCGGTGAAACGAGGGCGCCCAGGGCCATTGACCAGGACTTCGTCGGAGCGCGCGCTGGTCAGCGTCGACCGCGCGGCACCGGACGGCGCGGTGGTGCCGCACCAGTCGCGGCCGCAGGACCGGCCCGCCGCCCGGCTCTGGCACGTCACGCTCAGCGTCTCGGGACCGCTGACCCCGCTGCCGGAACTGCGCCGCGGCCTCGAACAGCTCGCCCACGACCACCCCTTCCTGCTCACCAGCCGCTACGCCCCCGACCACGCGGAGATCCGCTACTGGGAGGAGGCCAGGGACGTCCACGACGCCGCTGCGCTGGCCCTGCGGCTGTGGGGTGAGCACCGCTCCTCCGCGGGACTCCCGCCCTGGGAGACGGTCGGTCTCGAAGTGATCGACCGCGAGACCTACCACCAGCGCCTGGCCGCCGGCCACGCCCCCGCCCCCACGATCCCCGCGGGCGTCCACCCCTTCTGACCCCCTGCGGGGGGCTGCCTCTTCGGCGGAGGGCAAGCGCTTCCCCTGCGGGGGCCGCCCTTCCCGCGCCCCTGGGTGGCGCCGTCCGGGCGGGAGGGCGCCTCCCGCGAGGGGTGTCCGGGGGCTGGGCGGACGGGGCGCGGGCAGTTCGCGGTCAGTACGCTACTGACATGGATCTGCTGTCGCCGCTCCCGAAGTCCCCCGTCCTGCTCGCGGCCTACCGCGCCAAATCCGCCGCGGCGGATCTGGCCCCGCTCGCGCGGGCCGCGAAGGACGACGCGCTGCTGGCCATCGCGGACGCGCTGATCGTCCGCACGCAGGAGATCGTCGCCGCGAACGCGGAGGACGTGGCGCGGGCGGAGGAGGCAGGGACCAGCCCGGCGATCATCGACCGGCTGACGCTCACGCGCGAGCGCGTCGCCGCGATCGCCGCCGACGTGCGGCACGTGGCGGGGCTGCCCGACCCGGTGGGTGAGGTGCTGCGCGGCTCGACGCTGCCGAACGGCCTCGACCTGCGCCAGGTCAGGGTGCCACTCGGGGTGGTCGGCATCATCTACGAGGCCAGGCCGAACGTGACCGTGGACGCCGCCGCGCTGTGCCTGAAGTCGGGCAACGCGGTGCTGCTGCGCGGCTCGTCCTCGGCGTACGCGTCGAACACCGCCCTGGTCACGGTGCTGCGGGACGCGGTCGGCGGGGCGGGGCTGCCCGCCGACGCCGTGCAGCTCGTCCCGGGCGAGAGCCGCGAGTCGGTCACCGAGCTGATGCGCGCCCGCGGCATGGTGGACGTGCTGATCCCGCGCGGCGGCGCGGCCCTGATCCGTACCGTGGTGGAGGGCTCCACCGTCCCGGTGATCGAGACCGGCACCGGCAACTGCCACGTCTACGTGGACGCCGACGCCGACCTGGACATGGCCGTGGAGATCCTGGTCAACTCCAAGGCCCAGCGGCCCAGCGTGTGCAATGCCGCGGAGACGCTGCTGGTGCACCGGGACATCGCCGAGCGCTTCCTGCCGCGCGCCCTGGAGGCGCTGGCCGGCGCCGGGGTCACCGTGCACGGCGACCCGCAGGTGGTGGCCGCGGCCGAGGCGGCCGGCAGCAAGGCCACCGTCGTGCCGGTGACCGCGGAGGACTGGGAGACCGAGTACCTGTCCTACGACATCGCCGCCGGTGTGGTGGACTCGCTCGACGCGGCGGTCGCGCACATCCGGCTGTGGTCCTCCGGCCACACCGAGGCGATCGTGACGTCCTCGCAGCCCGCGGCCCGCCGCTTCACCCAGCTGGTCGACGCGGCCGCGGTGATGGTGAACACCTCGACCCGCTTCACCGACGGCGGCCAGTTCGGCTTCGGCGCGGAGATCGGCATCTCCACCCAGAAGCTGCACGCCCGCGGCCCCATGGGGCTGCCCGAGCTGACCTCCACCAAGTACATCGTCACCGGCGACGGCCACACCCGCTGACCTGCGGCGGGCCGCCGCCCGCCGGGGTTGGGCCGTCCGGGTGCACAGGAAGCCCACAGCCAACCGGGATTCCCCTGCCCAAAGGGCCAACTTCCGCATTACTCTGGACAGATGCCGGACGATGACGAATTCGCCTCCGTAGTCCTCGACGAAGAATTCGTACGGTCTGCTCTGTTCCACGAGCCCACGGCCCGGGAACGGATGCTGGCCGTCGCCGAAGGTCCCGCGCTACCGCCCGGCTGGCCCGGGCGGCGCAGAAACCCGCGCTCGGCGGTTCCCGAGGCGGGCGACGACGCCGACTTCCCGGAAAGCGACCCGCTGTATGCCGCGGGGCACCCCTACCGGGGCAGCAGCACCCGCTGGCACCGCCCGGTGGCCTGGGCTCTTGCGGTGGTCATGGGCATCGGAGTGGTCGCCCTGACCTTCGCCGCGGTCTACCGCGGCGCGGGCGGCGCCACCCGGCAGCCGGCCGACCCGCCGCCGTCCAGCGGCAGTCCGGTCGGCAGCCAGCTGATACCGCCGGTCGCCAGCACCCCGATTCCCTGATCTCGTGTCAACTCGGCCGGTACCGGGGAGTTTATTCCCGCGCCCGCGGACTTAACCTTGTGATATGAGCGGGCCTGGAGACCCTCCTGAGGGCACGCCCGAGGGCGCCTCAGGAGGCGGTGAGGACGAGTACCGATCCGTCGTCTTCGACGAATCGTTCGTGAGAGCTGCCCGGATCCAGGAGTACTCGGCGCGTGAACGCGAGGACGACGCGTCCCATCCGGTCAGGATCCGCCATGTGCTGCCGCGCGGCCTGGCCCGCCAGGCGGTGGCGCTGATCCTGCTCATCGTGCTGGCCTTCGGCTTCGCCATCTACATGGGCGTACGCCACCCCTACAAGGCCCGCGACGCGGGGACCGGCGAGCAGCTGCGCGTCACGGTCGTCCCGCTGGTGCCGGGCGGCACCGTGCCCGCGGTCTCCCCGAAGGCGCCCTTCACCGGCACCGAGGCGGCCGGCTACTCCACCGGGGTCGCCGGGCTGAACGTGCCCAAGGACATGCACCGGATCGGCGGATACTCCGAGAGTGAGGTCACCGAGGGCTACGACACGGCCGTCGACTTCATCACCGAGTCCGCCCTTGAGGCGCAGACCGTCACCGGCGGCGACGTGGGCGAGGTGCGCGCGCTGCTCGACCCGAGCCAGATCGCCCAGTTCGACCGCAGCCTCAGCGACCCGGCGGCCGACGGCTCGCGGGAGGTCACCGGCTGGATGGTGCGCTTCGACCCGGACCCCGCGGTGCGGGTGGAGCTGGCAGGCGGCGACGCGGGCATCCGGGTGAACGGCAGCTGGGCGGCGTCGCAGACCGGTGACGACCATCTGGAGATCGTCGCCGACCACACCTACGTCTACGCGATCAGCGGCTCGTCCGACCCGGACCGGACGGTGTCGCTGTTCACCGTCCGGCGCAAGCTGCGCTTCCACTTCGACCACCAGGAGCTGACCCGGCACCGGATCGAGGTGGTGCAGGCGGACGTCGCGGCCGGGCCGCTGGCCTGCTCGGCGGAGGTGCAGAGCTACTTCCAGCCGATACTGGCCGGCCAGTCCGCGCCGGACGCGGTCGCCGGTGCGGACCCGTACAACCGCGACCACCCGCCGGGTGCGGTGTGCGCGCCGCTGACGGATGCGACGGGCGCTCCCGCCCCGCCCGCGACGGCCACGACCCCCGCCACGGCGACGGCGACGGCTACGGCAGCGGGCTCTCCGGCTGCTCACCTTCCGGGTCCTGGTCGGAGTCCGCTGCTGACCCCGCAGGCCGTTCCGCAGTCGCCTGCGACGTACCGCCTCCTGTGAAGCGGTCCCTGAGCTTGCCGCCGACGTCGCCTGCGCCGTTGGTGATGTCGCGGATCAGGCCCATCAGCGGGTCCTTGGACTTCTTCACCGTGTCGGCGTAGTGGGTGGCCGACTCCCGGAAGGCGTCGGAGACCGAGGCGTCCTTGTCGGCGGTCCGCCGCGGGTAGTGGCCGTCCATCAGCCGCTGGTACTCCCGGGTGGCCGCCCAGCGGCGCAGCTCGGCGGCCCTGACGGTGGTGAAGGGGTGGCTGCGCGGCAGCACGTTGAGGATCTTGAGCACCGAGTCGCGCAGGTCGCCGGCCGCCTCGTACTCGTCGGCCTGCTTGAGGAAGGCGTCCACGTTCATCTCGTGCAGGTGGTTGCCGCCGGCGATCTTCATCAGGCCGCGCATCGAGGCCTGCAGGTCCTGGCCGACCAGCAGCCCGGCCCGGTCCGCCGACAGCTCCGACTTGCGGAACCACTCGCGCAGCGCGGTGATGATCGCCAGCACCGCGAGATTGCCCAGCGGTATCCAGGCCACGCGCAGCGCCAGGTTGGTCAGGAAGAGCAGTATCGTCCGGTAGACCGAGTGGCCGGACAGGGCGTGGCCGACCTCGTGTCCGATGACCGCGCGCATCTCCTCTTCGTCGAGCAGCTCGACCAGGCCGGTGGTGACCACGATGATCGGCGCGTCCATGCCGATGCACATGGCATTGGGCTGCGGGTCCATCGTCACGTACATCGACGGGACCTTCTCCAGGTCCAGGATGTAGCAGGCGTCCCGCAGCATCGCGTTGAGGTGCGCGAACTGCTCGTCGCTGACCCGGACGGAGTCCGACAGGAACAGCAGCCGCAGGCTGCGCTCGGGGAGCAGTCCGCTGAGCGACTTGAAGACGGTGTCGAAGCCGGTGAGCTTGCGCAGCGCCACCAGGGCGGACCTGTCCGCGGGGTGCTCGTAGGCGCGTGAGGAGATGTCAGGGAACCGCTTGCGGCTGCGTCCGGGCAGCTTCTCGGTGCTCACACGACCGTCGTTCGGTCCGTTCGACTCGGACATACTGGCCCAACCCCCTGGTAGCCCACCGGTACATACTCTGGACGCGCAGAGCCTGCGCGAAGTTCCCGCAGGGCCGCCCGTACGATGTCCGCAGAGTCTTCCCGCCCGTCCCCGACTTCGCAAAGGGTTCCGCTGACATGTCGCCCCTCGCAGTCTCCGCTCTGACCACCCTCGCCGAGGACAACGGCGGCAACCACCCGAGCCTGAGCCCGTACCTGACCGGGTTCGGCGCGCTGGGTGCCCTGCTGATCCTGCTGTGGCTGGTCACCCGCTTCAACCGGGACTGACCGGCGCCATGTCCGACAGCAAGCGCCGCATCGGTGTGATGGGCGGCACGTTCGACCCCATCCACCACGGGCACCTGGTGGCCGCGAGCGAGGTGGCGAGCCTCTTCCACCTCGACGAGGTGGTCTTCGTGCCGACCGGGCAGCCCTGGCAGAAGAGCGACCGGCAGGTGTCCGCTGCCGAGGACCGGTATCTGATGACGGTGATCGCCACCGCGTCGAACCCGACGTTCTCGGTCAGCCGCAGCGACATCGACCGTGCGGGCACGACGTACACCATCGACACCCTGCGCGACCTGCGCGCCGAGCACCCGGCGGCGGAGCTCTTCTTCATCACCGGCGCGGACGCGCTGTCGCAGATCTTCTCCTGGCGCAATGCCGAGGAGCTGTTCTCGCTCGCACATTTCATCGGGGTGACCCGTCCTGGGCATACGCTGTCGGACCCGGGCTTCCCCGAGGGCGGAGTGTCCCTCGTGGAGGTCCCGGCGCTGGCGATCTCCTCGACGGACTGCCGCCAGCGGGTGGCCAAGGGGGATCCGGTCTGGTACTTGGTTCCGGACGGGGTGGTGCGCTACATCGACAAGCGCGCGCTCTACCGGGACGCTTCCGGGTAGCAGGCGCCGCGAAACGAAGCACGTGAAGGGGTTCCTCGTGAACGACGCAAACCCCCGTTGGCAATATGCCGAGGGTGGACCCGACGACGAGAGGGACCCTTACCCGCAGGACCCCTATTACCAGCAGCAGTCCTACGGTTACGACCAGTACGGGAACCCCCGGCAGCCGCCGCCGCCGCAGGCCCCCCAGGTGCCGCAGCAGCCCGGCTACCAGGACCCGTACCAGACCTACGGCGGCCGCCCCGTCCCGCCGCAGCCGCCGCCTCCCGGCCGGGAGGCGGGCTGGATCCCGCAGCAGCCCCAGCAGCCGTACTACGACCAGCAGCAGCCGCAGTCGTACGACACGGGCGGGCACGCGGTGTACGACACCGGACAGCAGCCCGCGTACGAGACGGGCCAGCAGCCGGTCTACGACACCGGCCAGCACGCGGTCTACGGGACCGGCCAGATGCCGGTGTACGAGACGGGCCAGATGCCCGCGTACGAGACCGGGCAGATGCCCGCCTACGACACCGGGCAGCACGCGGTCTACGAGACCGGCCAGATGCCCGCGCAGAGCGGCGCCGCCGAGGAGCCGGCCGCGGCCGGCGGTGCGGCGGGGGCCGGCGGGCGCTCCGGCTACCAGACGGAGATGTTCTCCTTCGTCGACGAGGAGTCCGAGCAGTCGGAAGAGGTCATCGACTGGCTCAAGTTCTCCGAGTCGCGCACCGAGCGCCGCGAGGAGGCCAAGCGGCGCGGGCGCAACCGCAAGACCGGCCTGGTCGTGCTGCTGGTGCTGGCGCTGCTCGGCGGCACCGGCTACCTGTGGCAGGCGGGCAAGCTGCCCGGGCTCGGCAAGACCAAGGCGGCGCAGGCCGCGGCGACCGGGCCGCAGAAGCGCGACGTCATCGTCGTGCACCTGATCCCGGTCGACGGCGGCCCCAGCGACACCGCCCTGCTGGTGGACAACAGCACCAAGGGCCGCGGCACCACCCTGCTGCTGCCGAACACCCTGTCCACCACCTCGGACGACGGCATGGCGGCTCCGCTGGACAAGGCGGTCGGCGACGGCATCGGCCCGGTCAGGGACTCGCTGAACACCCTGCTCGGCGCCGACATCAAGGGCAGCTGGCGGCTGGACAGCCCGTACCTGGAGCTGCTCGTCGACGCGCTCGGCGACATCTACGTCGACACCGACACCACGGTGAAGGGCACCGGCAAGGACAGCGCGAAGACGCTGGTGCAGCAGGGGCAGCAGCAGGAGCTGACCGGGCAGGCGGCCGTCGCGTACGCCACCTACCGGGCCGCGGGCGAACCGCAGACCAAGCAGCTCAGCCGCTTCGGGCAGGTCCTGCAGGCGGTGCTGAAGAAGATGCCCAGCGACGCCACCGGCGCGACCAGGACCGTGCAGTCGCTCGGCCAGATCCTCGACCCGTCGCTGACCGACAAGCAGCTCGGCGCCTCGCTCGCGCAGCTGGCCAACCTGGCCAAGACCGGCGCGTACAGCACCACCCTGCTGCCGGTGCAGAAGGACGGCACCCTCAGCCAGGACACCGACACCCTGGTCAAGGACGTGCTCGGCGGCACCGTCAAGCAGTCCGCGGGCACCACCCAGCCGCGGGTCCTGATCGCCGACGCGACCGGCAATTCCAAGGCGGCCCCGCTGGCCCAGGCCGCGATCGTCAACGGCGGCACCTACACCTACGTCGCCGGGGGCAAAGCGGCGAGCACCAAGAGCACCTCCGAGGTGCTGTACGCCGACCCGGCACGGCTGGCCGCGGCCAAGGACGTCGCCGCGACACTCGGGCTGCCGCCGACGGCGGTCAAGAAGGGCAAGGTGCCGGCCAACGCCGACATCGCGGTCACGCTCGGCAAGGACTACAAGCCGCCGACGCAGTGACGGCCGCGGCGTGATCGAAAACCGGTCGGGGGCTGTCGGAGGGTCGTGAGACCCTTGAAGAAGTCCAGCCCCCGACCGGAAAGCCGTTTCTGTGACCGCCACTGACCGTTCCATCGAGCTGACCCGCACCGCCGCCCAGGCAGCCGCCGACAAGCTCGCGCACGACATCATCGCCTACGACGTCAGCGACGTGCTGTCCATCACCGACGCCTTCCTGGTCGCGTCCGCGCCGAACGACCGGCAGGTCAAGGCGATCGTCGACGCCATCGAGGAGACGCTGCTCAAGGAGCTGGACGTCAAGCCGGTCCGCCGCGAGGGCGAGCGGGACGGCCGCTGGGTGCTGCTCGACTACATCGACATCGTCGTGCACGTGCAGCACTCGGAGGAGCGGGTCTTCTACGCCCTGGAGCGGCTGTGGAAGGACTGCCCGGAGATCGCGCTGCCGGACGACGCGGTCGCCACCCGGGGCAAGGGCAAGGAGCATGCCGCGGCCACCGCCGCTGCGGACGAGGACGGGGAGCCGAGCTGAACGGGCAGCGCAGCGGTCGGCACAGCGGCAGGGGCCGCAGGATCGTGCTGTGGCGGCACGGCCAGACGGCGTGGAATCTGGAGCAGCGCTTCCAGGGCAACACCGACATCGAGCTGACCGAGACCGGCCTGGCCCAGGCCCGCCGCTCCGCCCGCCTGCTGGCCGCGCTGTCGCCCGACGCCATCGTCTCCTCCGACCTGCGCAGGGCCGCGGCCACCGCCGCCGAGCTGGCGGCGCTCACCGGGCTGCCCGTCACGCACGACAAGGGGCTGCAGGAGACCTATGCCGGGCACTGGCAGGGACTGACCCACGAGGAGATCCTGGCCTCGTACGGCGAGCAGTACGCCGCCTGGAAGCGCGGCGAGCCGGTCCGCAGGGGCGGCGGCGAGCTGGAGACCGAGGTCGCCGACCGCGCCGCACCCGTGGTGCTCGCCGCCGCGGACGAGCTGGCCGACGGGGGAGTGCTGGTCGTGGTCAGCCACGGCGGCACGATCCGTACGACCATCGGCCGCCTCCTCGGCCTCGACCCGCTCACCTGGGAGTCGCTGGGCGGCCTGTCCAACTGCTGCTGGTCGGTGCTCGGCGAGGGCGCGCGCGGCTGGCGGCTGACCGAGCACAATGCGGGCACCCTGCCCGAGCCGGTCCTCGGGGACGACGCGTAGCCGATTTCGTTTCCGGTCCACCCACCGGCTATGCTTCTTCACGTCGTCAGGGGAAACCCGGGCGCACGCGGGGCTGTAGCTCAGTTGGTAGAGCGCTTGCATGGCATGCAAGAGGTCCGGGGTTCAATTCCCCGTAGCTCCACAGGTGAGAGGGCGGGACCTGTCCGCGGAAAGTGCGGACAGGTCCCGCTGTCTTCTTTCTGCTCGGCTTCGCCTCGCGGGGCGGGGGTTTCGCCACCCGCACCCCCCTCGGGCTCGCCTTCCGGCGTTTCCGGGCCTGGGTCTGGTTCTGGTCAGGCCGACTTGTCGCAGTCCTGGGTGGCCGCCGCGGCCTCGCGTTCCGCCATGATCACCGACAGCGGGCGGCCGTGCAGGGAGCAGCCGACGATGGGGTCGTCGAGCTGCCGCAGCTGCTCGATGCGCAGCCTGTCGTCCTCCGTGACCGGGGTGTAGACCACGAAGCGGTGCTCGGCCATGCCGTCCACGCTCAAAGACATCGAGGTCATGTTGATCACCCCGATGCCCTCGTGCCGGAAGGCCTTGACCCGCTTGCCGGGCGCCGCGACATTGCCGCTGGCCCACAGCTGGGCGAAGGTCGGGCTCTCCTTGACCATCAGCGCGATGAAGGACTCCCACGCGGGCTCGCCGACGTGCCGCCCGTAGCTCCTGCGCACCTGGGCCACCATCCACGGCAGCTCCTCCGCGCTGTTGACGAAGGTCAGGCAGCACTCCGGCACCGTGAAGAGCTTGTAGAGGACGTTGCGCTCCCAGCGCGCCACGATCGAGGTCATCGGCCACAGCGCCCGGTAGGTCGCGTTGGTGGCGCGCACGTCGTAGCGGGCGTTGTAGATCGCGGCAGGCAGCGGGTTGAGGGCGTCCAGGATGCCCTGGCACTCCACGCCCACGGCCTCCACGTCCGAGACCGGCTCGGTCACGAAGGGGATGCCGGCCAGCCGGTAGAGGTGCTCGCGCTCGGTGGTGTCCAGCTGTAGCACCCGGGCCACCGCGTCGAGCACCTGCACGCTGGCGTTGATCGGCCGGCCCTGTTCGAGCCAGGTGTACCAGGTCACGCCGACCCCGGCGAGCTG
The DNA here is from genome assembly GCF_016916835.1 of Actinacidiphila bryophytorum. Lineage (GTDB taxonomy): Bacteria > Actinomycetota > Actinomycetes > Streptomycetales > Streptomycetaceae > Actinacidiphila > Actinacidiphila bryophytorum. The sequence goes on from NZ_JAFFIX010000001.1 coordinate 380,221, forward strand.
CGCGACCTCCTCGCGGCGCAGGCCGGGCGTCCGCCGCCGCAGCCCGGGCGGCATCCCGACGTCCTCGGGGGTGATCCTGGCCCGGCGGCTGCGCAGGAAGGCGGCCAGTTCGGTGCGGCGGGCGGCGCCCTGCTGCCTCCCGGTGCCGGCGGGCACGTCGTGTCGTCCGGGCCCGTCGGGCTCGGCGGGTGTGGACCGGGTGGTGCGCGCTGCCGGAGTGCTGGGCATACGGTCATACTCCCCAACGGGCGGCACGCCTGCCAGGTGCTGGCAGTACCAGGATCACCGGGCTCTCGTTACCGGTATCGCGCCGCCCGCAGGATCATGCGTATGACACAGCCCGTGCTGAACGGCGCCACCGCGCCCGCCCACCGCCCCGCCGTCGATCCCGGCACCACGAAACCCGGCAGGGCGGGGCCGCGGCCCGGCCTGCTGCTCGCCACCATCCTCATCGGCCAGTTCATGGCCCTGCTCGACGTCTTCATCGTCAACGTCGCCGCCCCGACCATCCGCACCGACCTGGACGCCTCGGGCGCCGCACTCCAGCTGATCATCGCCGGCTACACCATCGCCTACGCGGTGCTGCTGATCACCGGGGCGCGGCTGGGCGACCTCTTCGGTCACCGCCGGCTGTTCGTCACCGGCCTCGCGCTCTTCACCGCCGCGTCGCTGGCCTGCGGACTCGCCCAGAACACCGGTGAGCTGATCGGCTTCCGCTTCGTCCAGGGCACCGGGTCCGCGCTGATGATCCCGCAGGTGCTCAGCCTGCTCCAGCTCACCTTCAGCGGTGAGGCCAGGACCCGCGCGATGAGCGTCTACTCCGCCGTCCTGTCCTCCGGTGCCGCGCTCGGCCAGTCGCTGGGCGGCATCCTGGTCAGCGCCGACCTCTTCGGCACCGGATGGCGGCCGGTCTTCCTGGTCAACGTGCCCATCGGCGCGGTGATGCTGGTGATCGCCCCCCGGGTGCTGCCCCAGGACGGGCGGCGCGACCCCGCACGGCGCCGCGGCCTGGACCTGCCGGGCCTGACCGCGCTGGCCGCGGCTGTGACACTGCTCACGGTCCCGCTGGTGCTGGGGCAGGAGGAGGGCTGGCCGGTGTGGGGCTGGGTCTGCCTCGGGCTCAGCGTGCTGCTCTTTTGCCTGTTCATGCTGCTGGAGTCGCGGCTCGCCCGGCGCGGCGGCGCCCCGCTGGTGTCGGGGCGGGTCCTGCGGGCGCCCGGCATGCTGCGGGCCGTCATCGTGATCATGACGACCATGGCCGTCAACGCCGGCTTCCTCTTCGCGGTCGCCCTGCACCTGCAGACCGGCCTCGGCTTCAGCGCCCTGCGCACCGGGCTGACCTTCGCTGTCGCCGCGGTCTCCTTCGGCGGCGTCGGCCTCAACTGGCGGCGGCTGCCGGTGTCCTGGCGGCCCTGGCTGCCCGCGGCGGGCCTGCTGGTCGCCGCCGCGTCCTTCGCCGGCCTCGGCCTCGCGCTGCGCGGCGGCGGGGACGGCGGTGCCGCGCTCTACGTGTCCCTGCTCGCCCTCGGCGCGGGCCTCGGCCTCGGGTTCAGCCCGACCTTCACCCTGGCGCTGTCCACGGTGGCCCCGCAGGACGCGGCCGACGCCAGCGGGCTGCTGGCCACGGTGACACAGCTGGGCCAGCTGATCGGGGTGGCCGCGCTCGGCACGCTCTTCCTCAACCGGCTCGACCTGCCCGGCGTCCACCCCTCGGCCCACGCCTTCGCGGTGACCGCCGCGGCCCTGACCGCGGTGTCCGTGGCGGGCGCGGCGGTGGCGCTGACACGGGGCCGGGGCCGTACGGCCTGACGCTCCGGGGACGCTTCCGCCGGGTGCCCGGCGGCGGTCTGCGGCTCTACGGCTGCGGCTGCCGCCGCGTCTCCAGCGCCGGGTAGTCGGTGTAGCCGCGGTCGTCTCCGCCGTAGTACGTCGCCCGGTCCGGGGTGTTGAACGGGCCGCCCGCGCGCAGCCTTTCCGGCAGGTCGGGGTTGGCGAGGAAGAGGGCGCCGTAGGAGACGAGGTCGGCGGTGCCGTCCTCGACCAGAGCCAGCTCTTCCGGGCCCGACAGGCGGCCCTGCGTCCTGGCGTTGAGTATCAGCGCCCCCGCGAAGCGCTTGCGCAGTTCCAGGGTCAGCGAGCGCTCGCCCGTCTCCACGATGTGCAGGTAGCCGGGGCCGACCGGCTCCAGGGCGCGCAGCAGCGCCGTGTACGCCGGCTCCGGGTCCGGTTCGTCGATGTCGCCCAGCGGGTTGCCCGGCGAGATCCGCAGGCCCGTGCGCTCCGCGCCGATCGCTTCCGCGACCGCCGTCACCAGCTCCACCGCGAAGCGCGCCCGCCGCTCGGGCGAGCCGCCCCAGCCGTCGGTGCGCAGGTTGGCGTTCGGCGCGAGGAACTGGTGGGCCAGGTAGCCGTTGGCGGCGTGCACCTCGACGCCGTCGAAGCCGGCCGCGACCGCGTTGCGTGCCGCGGCCGCGTGCTCCTCGACGGCGCGCGCGATGCCCTCCTCCGTCAGCTCCTGCGGCTCCTCGAACTCCCGCGGCCCCTGCGCGGTGTAGACGCTGCCCTTGGGCCGTACCGCGGACGGGCTCACCGGCCGCAGCCCGTCGGGCAGCAGCGAGCGGTGCCCGATCCGCCCGGTGTGCATGAGCTGCGCGAAGATCCGCCCGCCCGCCTCGTGCACGGCGTCGGTCACCCGCCGCCACCCGGCCGCCTGCTCGGCACTGTGCAGCCCCGGCGTGTCCGGGTAGCCCTGCCCCCCGGCCGACGGCTGCGTCCCCTCGGTGACGATCAGCCCGGCGGACGCGCGCTGCGCGTAGTACGTGGCGGTGCTCGCCGTAGGACTGAGCCCCGGCCCGTACGCCCGGCTGCGCGTCATCGGCGCCATCACGATCCGGTTCCGCAACCGGCTCCCGCCCAGGTCAATCGGATCGAACGCGGTGGTCACAGCGGCCTCCCCCCGTCTCGTCCAGTCGGCCCCCGCCACCGTAACCCGCCAAGTCCTCCCGTTTTGTTGCCGGCGCATGAACACCCCCGCCGCCCGCGGACCGCCCGCCAAACGATTTGCAGCCCCTCCCCGTCCAGCGTGTAAAGTAACCCCAGGTCGCCGCCCATACCGGCACCGCGCGGGGCTGTAGCTCAGTTGGTAGAGCGCTTGCATGGCATGCAAGAGGTCCGGGGTTCAATTCCCCGTAGCTCCACAGATCAGAAGGCGGGGCCTGACCGCATTTTTGCGGCCAGGCCCTGCCTCCTCTCTGCCGCGGCGAGGGGCTCCCTCAGCTTGGTCAGCTCGCCGCCCCGCCCCCCCGGGCTGGAAGAGACGGGGCAGGCGCTTAATCGGATGTGAGTGCGGTGCGGGGCTGTTAGGTTCGCCGTGTGCCGAAGCTGAATCAGATCATCGCAGTCGAAAAGGGCGTCAAGTCCAAGGCTCTCCAAGAGCTCACCCAGGCTCACCAGGACGTGCAGAAGCCCGCCCTGCTTGCCGGTATCTCCCGGACCTATCAGCCCAAGGACGAGGAGGGCGAGCAGTTGCCGCCCGAGTCCACGCGGGTGCAGATCAAGGCCGAGGACGCTCTGCGGACGACCGCCGGGACGCTGACGCGGCTCTTCGACGTGACCGCGACGAAGGACTGGGCGAACCGGTCCGCGGCCGCGGACGTGGTGGTCGACGGTACGGTGCTGCTGCCCCAGGTGCCGGTCCCGTACCTGCTGTTCCTGGAGAAGCAGCTCACCGATCTGCACACCTTCGTGCGCAAGCTGCCGGTGCTCGACGCCTCCGAGTCGTGGAATCTGGACCCGTCGACGGACTCGTGGAAGACGGACCCGGTGCGGACCATCCGCACGAAGAAGGTCCCGCGCAACCACGTGAAGGCCGAGGCCACGGAGAAGCACCCGGCGCAGGTCGAGGTGTACTACGAGGACGTCCCGGTCGGTTACTGGACCACGGTGAAGTTCTCCGGCGCGCTGCCCGCCCGGCGGGTCAACGAGCTCCTCGACCGCGTGGAGAAGCTCCAGCAGGCCGTCAAGTTCGCCCGCGAGGAGGCGAACAACACCGAGGTCACCGACCAGCGGGTCGGCGACGCGGTTTTCGGCTACCTCTTCCGGTAGCCGCCACATACGCCCTCCGTCGCGAGGCGGAGGGTGCGCGATGAGCGCAAGCTGAAACTGATGTTGAAGCTGATGAAGGGGTGTCAGTTGGGGGTTCGAATCCCTCTCCCCGCACCACGTGCGGGGGTGGCCCAAGCCTGGCAGAGGCGGCCCCGTGAAACTCAGATTCTCGCTCCAGTCTCAGTATTCGCCGCCGAACACCGGATCGACCGAGCGTGGGCGAACATCGACGGACGGGGGTTCAAGTCCCCCCGGCGCCTCTCTCGTGGCGCTGTAGTTCAAAGGCAGAACACGTCGATCTCAACATGACCCGCGGCTCTTAAACGCCGTCGGTGTGCGCAATTGGGTGGCAAGCTGGAGCCCGGGAGCTGGACATGCTCCCGGGCTCCGTCACACTGCCGCGCGGGCGGTCGGGGGGCGGGGGGTCAGGAGGGTGGCGAGGGCTGTGGTCGTCAGGAGGACTGCGGTGGCCGCTGGGAAGGCGGGGGCCGGGCCGTAGCGGGCGATCAGGATGCCGGCGGCCGCTGAGCCTGCCGCGCTGCCGAGGTTGTAGGCCGTGTTGATCCACGCGCTCGCCTCCGTGCGGGAGCCGGCCGTCACCAGGGTGTCGACCTGGAGGTAGGCGGTGATCAGCAGCGTGTCGGAGCAGGCGCCCGCCAGGAGGAGGCCGAGGGCGACGGCGGCAAGGGCCGGGGCCGCGGCGGGCAGGGCGTAGCAGGCGGCGGCGAGTGCGCCCAGGGCCAGCAGGCGGGTGCGGGCTGAGGCACGCCACCGGGTGCGGCCGTAGAGGAGGCCGCCGGCGGCGCCGCCGACCGCGCACACGGCCATCAGCGGACCGGCGACGGCCGCACCCCTGGCGGCCACGACGCCCACCTCGGCGAGCGCCAGCGCGCTGCCGCTGCCCAGGACCATCAGCAGGAGCGTGCCGAAGCCCGGTGCGGAAGGCGGCCCGAGCCTGCGGCGTACGTCCGCGGCGGCCGGCGCGTGCACGGCGGCCGGGCCGAGGACGGACGCGAAGGCGGTGAAGCCGACCACGGCGACGACCGCGGTGGCCGCGAGCGCCAGCGGTGCCGAGGTCGCGGCGGTCAGCAGGCCGCCGAGGACCGGGCCTGCGGCGAAGACGGTGGACTCGGTCACGGCGTCGAGGCTCAGCGCGGTCTGCCGCTGCTCCTGACTGCCGGTCAGTTCGCCCCAGCGGGTCCGCATCAGCGGCCCGACGGGCGGCGGGAAGACCCCGGCGGCCACCGCGAGCGCCACCGCGAGCCACGCCTCCATGCCGAGCGCGGCCCCGGCGGCCAGGCAGCCGAGGAGGGCGCCGTAGAGCAGGGTCAGGGCGGGGAGTGCGGCGCGGCGGTGTTCGACCAGCCGGGAGCGGTACGGGCCGAGGACGGCCGAGGCCAGGCCGAACAGCCCGGCGGCGGTGCCGGCGACGGCGTAGGACCCGGTGCCGTCGCGTACGGCGAGCAGCAGCGGGAGCGAGAGCAGGCCGTACGACATGCGGGCCAGCGTGGCGGTGGCGAAGAGCGCGCGGGCGCGCGGCAGTGCGAGGACAGCGCGATAGGACGCGCTGCCCGGGGCAGGGCGGGACATGAGGGGTCTCCGGAGTCGGGCGGAAGGTGAACGACCGGGCGTCCGGGCGCATTGCGCGGCGGACGGCGGGTCGTTCAGTGGGGTCCGGAGATCATGGGGGCAGTGTAGTGCCGGGATTGTCCCCGGTACAGGTCCCGGGTCACGGTCGGCGGTCCCGTGCGCCGGCAAGGAGATCGCCGGTGGAGCCGGTACGGCCGGTGGCGCCGGCAGAGGTCGTGGTCTACGGATCGGAGGTCGCCGTGAGCGTTCGCCGTGTGGTGCCCAACGTGCGGTCGGAGGACGTGGCGGCAAGCCGCGGCTTCTACGGGCTGCTGGGGTTCGAGGAGGCCATGGACCTGGGGTGGATCGTGACGCTCGCCTCTCCCGTGGCGCCGGGCGCGCAGGTCAGCTTCATGGCGGCCGACCTGACGGCGCCGGTGGTCGCCGACATGAGCGTCGAGGTGGACGACGTGGACGCGGTCTACGAGGCGGTGCGGGGGAGCGGGGCCGAGATCGTGCACCCCCTGCAGGACGAGGAGTGGGGTGTGCGGCGCTTCTTCGTACGCGACCCGCACGGCCGTGTCGTCAACGTGCTGTCCCACCTGTGACAGGCGCACGGGTGAGCGCACGATTCGGGCCGCGCCCCGCACATGACGCCCGCTCACCCCGCCTGGCTGTGCCGCACCAGCCGCTGCTGCATCGTCGCGTACGGCGTCGCCTTGGGCGGCGTGCGGCCGGCGCGGGCCTCGGTGGCGACGGAAACGGCGGCGTCCAGGGCGGCGCGGTAGGGGAGCGACCCGGTGCTCACCCTGCGGACGCCGAGTTCGCCCAGCTCGGCCAGGGTCAGGCCCGGCACGAGCAGGACGTTGACCGGGACCGGTGTGCCGGCGGTCAGGGCGCGCAGGTCGGCGGGCGCGGTGGCGCCGGGGAAGAAGACGCCGTCGGCGCCGGCCTCGACGTAGGCCAGCGCGCGGGCGAGGGAGGCCTCGACGCTCGCGTCCTGGCCGAGCCAGTAGGTGTCGACGCGGGCGTTGACGAAGAGCCCCGGCGCCCGGCTCTTGACGGCGGCGACCTTCGCCGCGTGCAGCGCCGGGTCGACCAGGGCGCCGTCCGAGCTGTCCTCCAGGTTGACCCCGGCCACGCCGAGGGAGGCCGCGTACTCGGCGACCTGGCCGGGCTCCGCCGCGTAGCCGTCCTCGATGTCGGCGGTCACGTACACGGGCAGGGCGGACAGCCGGCGGACGAGCGTACGGGTCGCGTCCTTGCTGGCCCGACCGCCGTCCGGTGCGCCCGCCGCGGCCACGGCGCCGAAGCTGGTGGTGCCGACGGCGGGGAAGCCCGCGTCGGCGAAGGCGAGCGCGGAGGCGACGTCCCAGGCGTTGGGCAGCAGCAGCGGAAGGTCGCCTTCGTGATGGAGCGCGTGGAATGTCATGGTCCCTGCCCTTCGCCGGCCGGCTGTGCCCGCCAGCGACGTTACGTCGTGCCGGGCCGCGGTCCGCCCCGCCTCACCGGGGCGGGGCGAATTGCCCCGTCAGGCCGGGATTTCGCCCTCTGTCGGGGCAACTTCCGCGCTGCTAGCGTCGGTTCGCCCGGCGGCCGGTGGCATGCGGAGGTGGTCGTTCCTTGACCTGCTCTTGGTGATTCCATGTCCCTGGCATGAACTGTTCAGCGAAAGAGTGTCGCTCTGCGGTGCGGCGTGTACGCATAGCGGCGACACCGCAGTGCGCGACCAACGCGAATAACGCGACAACTCGCTTCGCATGGGGGTTACATGAGATTTGAGCGCAGAAGGACGCGCGTGGGACTGGTGGCTGCCGCCGCGCTGCCGCTGGTCGCCAGCGCGCTCGCGCTTGGCACCCAGTCCGCGTCGGCCGACCCGTCCGCAGGACGCCAACTCCTTTCCGGTACCAAGCCGCAGTGGGCCACCGCCCAGGCGGACAAGGGTGCCACGGCCGACTCCGCCAAGGTGACCGTCCGGGTCTACCTGGCGGGCAAGGACGCCAAGGGCCTGGCGGCCTACGCCAAGGCGGTGTCCGACCCGAACTCGGCCTCGTACGGGCACTACCTGACGGCGGCGCAGACCCAGGCCGCCTACGGCGCGACCAAGGCGCAGGTCGCCGCGGTCACCGCCTGGCTGAAGTCCTCGGGCCTGAAGGTCACCGGCGCCAACAAGCACTACCTCACCGCCACCGGTGACGTGGCGGCGGCGGAGAAGGCGTTCGGGACCCAGCTGCACAACTACAGCAAGTCGGGCCACACCTACCGTGCCCCGACCGGCAATGCCACGGCACCTGCCTCGCTGAACGGCGCGGTGCTCACCGTCACCGGCCTGGACACGGCACCGAAGAAGTCCAGCCACGACGACGCCCTGCCGCCGCCCGACGCGGTCTTCAAGAACGCCGGGCCTTTCTCCACGTACTACGGTTCGAACACCGACCCGAAGTACCCCGACGCGTACGGAAGCAAGGCCCCGTACGCGATCAAGGGCTACACCGGTGACCAGCTGCGTGCCGCGTACGGCGCCGGCAAGTACACCGGCAAGGGCGTGACGGTGGCCATCACCGACGCGTACGCCTCGCCCTACATCGCGCAGGACGCGGCACGCTACGCCAAGGACACCGGCGGCCAGAAGTACCGCAAGGGCCAGCTCTCGCAGGTCCTCCCGGCCGACTACAACAGCACCGAGGACTGCGACGCCGGCGGCTGGTACGGCGAGGAGACCCTGGACGTGGAGGCGGTGCACGCGGTCGCCCCCGACGCGGACATCGTCTACGTCGGCGGTGCCTCCTGCTTCGACAACGACCTGCTCGACGCCCTGAACAAGGTCGTCGACAACCACCTGGCCGACATCGTCTCCAACTCCTGGGGCGACGTCGAGGCCAACGAGACGCCGGACATCGCGGCGGCCTACGACCAGGTCTTCCAGCAGGGCGCGGTCGAGGGCATCGGCTTCTACTTCTCCTCCGGCGACGCGGGCGACAACGTCGCGTCCACCGGTGTGAAGCAGGCCGACACCCCCGGCAACTCCCCGTGGGCGACCTCCGTCGGCGGCACCTCGCTGGCGGTCGGCAAGAACGACAAGTACCAGTGGGAGACCGGCTGGGGCACCGAGCGCGCCCCGCTGTCCGACGACGGAAAGAGCTGGACCGGCTTCCCCGGCCCGTACACCTCCGGCGCCGGCGGCGGCACCAGCAAGCTCTACGACCAGCCGTTCTACCAGCGCGGTGTGGTCCCCGACTCGCTGGCGCTGGCCAACGGCGGCACCGTCAAGCAGCGTGTCGAGCCCGACATCGCCGCGGTCGCCGACCCGAACACCGGCTTCCTGGTCGGCCAGACCCAGTCGTACCCCGACGGGTCGCTGCAGTACAGCACGTACCGCATCGGCGGCACGTCGCTGGCCGCACCGGTCATCGCCGGCGTCCAGGCCCTCGCACAGCAGGCCAGGCACGGCATCGCGATCGGCTTCGCCAACCCGCTGATCTACGCCAAGTACGGGACGCCGGTCTACCACGACGTCACCGACCACCCGCTGGGTCAGGGCCAGGGCCTCGCCGTGGTCCGCGTGGACTACGCGAACGCCTTCGACGCCTCCGAGGGGACCATCGTGTCCCTGCGGACGCTCGGCGCCGACGCCTCGCTGCACGCCACGGTCGGCTACGACGACGTCACCGGGGTGGGCACGCCCGCCAAGGGCTACGTCACCTCCTCGCTGCCGCCCAAGCACGCGCACTAGCGGTTCCCGAGCGGAGTGAGCAGGACCCCGCGGCCCCCGCACCGGTCAACGGTGCGGGGGCCGCACCCGCTGCGGTAACCTGGCGGCATGCGAGCCATGAGCCTCCTGCTTAGCGAGCCGCGCTGACAAGGAACCACGTCGGTGCGGCACCCCTCCTGCGCGAGGGGCTTTTTTGTTTGTGCAGGTTTGCGCGTGCAGGCAGCACTCAGGCAGACGGGCCGCAGCAGCCGTCATGACATCGATGGAGTACCGAGGACGATGAGCGACACCACCCCGGCCGCCGAGACGGCTGCGCCGCACCGCTACACCGCACAGCTGGCCGCCGACATCGAGCGCCGCTGGCAGGACCGCTGGGAGGCCGAGGGCACCTTCGCCGCGGCCAACCCCAGCGGCGACCTGGACTCCGACCCGGAGCTGGCGGCCAAGCCCAAGAAGTTCATCATGGACATGTTCCCGTACCCCTCGGGTGCGGGACTGCACGTCGGTCACCCGCTGGGCTACATCGCCACCGACGTCTACGCCCGCTACCAGCGCATGACCGGGCACAACGTGCTGCACACCCTGGGCTTCGACGCCTTCGGCCTGCCCGCCGAGCAGTACGCCGTACAGACCGGCACCCACCCGCGGGTCTCCACCGAGGCCAACATGGTCACCATGCAGGCGCAGCTGCGCCGGCTGGGCCTGGGCCACGACCGCCGCCGCTCCTTCGCCACCATCGACCCCGACTACTACCGCTGGACGCAGTGGATCTTCCTGCAGATCTACAACTCCTGGTACGACCAGGCCGCCGACCGCGCGCGCCCCATCGCCGACCTGGTCGCGCAGTTCGCCGACGGCACCCGCACCACGCCCGACGGCCGCCCCTGGGCCGAGCTGAGCGCCGCCGAGCAGGCCGACGTCCTGGGTGGGCACCGGCTGGCGTACGCCGCCCAGTCGCCGGTCAACTGGTGCCCGGGCCTGGGCACCGTGCTGGCCAACGAGGAGGTCACCGCGGACGGCCGCTCCGAGCGCGGCAACTTCCCGGTCTTCAAGGCCAACCTGCGGCAGTGGATGATGCGCATCACCGCCTACGCCGACCGGCTGCTGTCCGACCTGGACAAGCTGGACTGGCCCGAGGCGATCAAGCTGCAGCAGCGCAACTGGATCGGCCGCAGCGAGGGCGCCAGGGTCGACTTCGCCGTGCACACCGCCGACGGCCAGGCCGCCGCGGACACTGCGATCACCGTCTTCACCACCCGCCAGGACACGCTGTTCGGCGCGACGTACATGGTGCTGGCGCCCGAGCACGAACTGGTCGAGGCCATCGTCCCCGCGGCCTGGCCGGAGGGCACCCACCCGGTGTGGACCGGCGGCCATGCCACGCCCTCCGACGCCGTCGCCGCCTACCGCAAGCAGGCCGCGTCGAAGTCCGACGTGGAAAGGCAGGCGGAAGCCAAGGACAAGACCGGCGTCTTCACCGGCGCCTTCGCCGTGAACCCGGTCAGCGGCGACCCCGTCCCGGTCTTCATCGCCGACTACGTCCTGATGGGCTACGGCACCGGCGCCATCATGGCCGTCCCCGCCCACGACACCCGCGACTTCGCCTTCGCCCGCGCCTTCGAACTGCCCATGCGCTGCGTCGTCCGGCCCACCGACGGCCGCGGCACCGATCCGGCCGGCTGGGACGACGCCTTCGTCTCCTACGACGCCACGATCGTCAACTCCGCCGGCTCCGGCATCTCACTGGACGGCCTGGGCGTCGTCGAGGCCAAGGCCGAGGTCACCCGCTGGCTGAGCGAGCGCGGCATCGGCGCGGGCACCGTCAACTACCGGCTGCGCGACTGGCTGTTCAGCCGGCAGCGCTACTGGGGCGAACCCTTCCCGATCGTCTACGACGAGGACGGCGTCCCGCACGCCCTGCCCGACTCGATGCTGCCCGTCGAACTGCCCGAGGTGGACGACTACAGCCCGCGCACCTTCGACCCGGACGACGCCGACACCTCGCCCGAGACCCCGCTGTCCCGCAATGCCGAGTGGACCACCGTCGAACTGGACCTGGGCGACGGCCCGCGCACGTACCGCCGCGAGACCAACACCATGCCCAACTGGGCCGGTTCCTGCTGGTACGAACTGCGCTACCTGGACCCGCACAACAGCGAGCGGCTGGTCGACCCGGAGGTCGAGTCGTACTGGATGGGCCCGCGCGAGGGCCAGCCGGCCGGCGGCGTCGACCTGTACGTCGGCGGCGCGGAACACGCCGTGCTGCACCTGCTGTACGCCCGCTTCTGGCACAAGGTGCTGTACGACCTGGGCCACGTCTCGTCCTTCGAGCCCTTCCACAAGCTGTACAACCAGGGCATGATCCAGGCCTACGTCTACCGCGACGCGCGCCGCATCGCCGTCCCCGCGGCCGAGGTCGAGGAACAGAACGGGGAGTACTGGTACGCCGGCGAGCGGGTCAGCCGGCTGCTGGGCAAGATGGGCAAGTCGCTGAAGAACGCGGTCACGCCCGACGAGATCTGTGCCGAGTTCGGCGCCGACACCCTGCGGCTGTACGAGATGGCCATGGGGCCGCTGGACGTCTCCCGCCCCTGGGAGCCGCGGGCCGTCGTCGGCCAGTACCGGCTGCTGCAGCGGCTGTGGCGCAACGTGGTGGACGAGGCGACCGGCGAGGTCACCGTCTCCGACGCCGAGCCCGACGAGGAGACGCTGCGCGCGCTGCACAAGGCCATCGACGGCGTCAGCGGCGACATGGCGGAGCTGCGCTTCAACACCGCCATCGCCAAGATCACCGAGCTGAACAACCACCTGACCAAGGCCGCGGCGCCCGTGCCGCGCCCGGTCGCGGAACAGCTGGTGCTGCTGATCGCCCCGCTGGCGCCGCACATCGCCGAGGAGCTGTGGTCCAAGCTGGGCCACACCACCTCGCTGACCCACGCCGACTTCCCCGTCGCCGACCCGGACCTGGCCCAGGACCCCGAGGTGACCTGCGTCGTCCAGATCAAGGGCAAGGTCAAGGCCCGCCTGGAGGTCTCGCCCACGGTCTCCGAGGCCGACCTGGAGGCGCTGGCACTGGCCGACCCCGCGGTCGTCGCGGCGCTGGGCGGCGCGGCGATCCGCAAGGTCATCGTGCGCGCGCCGAAGCTGGTCAACATCGTCGTCTGAGGGCTGCGGCCTCCGCGATGGCCGTCGCCCCTTAGGGGCAGGCCGGGGGATCCACCGGATTCCACCGGCCTGCCCCGTGCGGTTACCGTGGACAGTGCAGCCCGTCGCGCCGACGACATCAGGAGGAGCCGCTCGTGGAAACCGCCGGCATCGTCGTCCTCCTGTTCCTGCTGGTCTTCGCGGCGCTGGCCACGGTCGCGACGGTCAAGACCGTGCGCGCGGTCAAACGCGGGGTGGCCCGCGGGACCGCCCAGGCCCGCAGGGTCGTCGAGGACACCCAGCTCAAGGCCCGCCGCTACACCACACCCGGCGTCGCGGGCGAGGTCGCCCAGCTGCGGATCGACCTGCGCACCGCCATCGACGCCACCTTCGCGGCGCTGGACGAGCGCCGCGAGGACGACGCCGCCCTCGCCGAGGCCGCGTCCCTGCTGGCCCGCCTCAACGACCACGCCCGCGCCCTCGACGGCGAGCTGAAACTCCTCGAACGCGAGCCGGACAAGTCCCGCATCGCGGCCCGCCTCCCCGAACTCACCACCCGCGTCCACCACGTCACCCACTCCGCGGACTCCCTCCGCTGGGCGGCCCAGGACCGCGCCCACCACGCCACGACCGACGACCTGGCCTCCCTGACCGACCAGATCGCCATCGAATCCGCCGCCCTCCGCCACTGGACCCCGACCCAGCCCCCCAAACTCCCTTCCCCCGGCGAATAGCCCCTCCGGGGCGGGTTCGCGTACGCCGCCGATTCCACCCGTCCGTGGGTGGGGGTGCCGGATCCTGCCCACCCTGGGCGCTCCTGGGCGCGGGGCCGGCGAATGGCGCGGACCAGCCGATCCAGCCCGTCCGGCGCTTGGGGACGCGCGGGGTGGTGGGCGCGGGCGTTGACGAAGGTCCCCTGTCCGCGGGTGGGGGTGGCGGTTCGAGCCCGTCCGGCGTTTGAGGACGCGCGGGGTGGTGGGCGCGGGCGTTCACCAAAGGCAGCCCGTCCGGCGCTTGAGGACCAGCCCAGCCGGCAATGAGGCGCCCCGCCGCCCAGGCCCAAGCTGTCGCCCCGACCTGCACCCCGGGTAATCTCCCGGACATGCCCCCGCACGTCGCCATCGTCACGGACTCCACGGCCTACCTAGGCCGCGACGCCCTGATCCGCCACCAGATCACCATCGTGCCCCTCACCGTGGTGATCGGCGACGAGGCCCTGGAAGAGGGCACCGAAATCTCCGCCCCCGCAGTAGCCCGCGCGCTCCAGCGCCGCCGCCCGGTCACGACCTCCCGCCCGGCCCCCCTCGAATTCACCGCCGCCTACGAAGCCGCCGCCGCGTCCGGCGCGTCGGCGATCGTCTCGCTCCACCTGTCCGCCGACTTCTCCGGCACCCACGACGCCGCGCTGATCGCGGCGAAAGACGCCCCGGTCCCGGTGCGCGTCGTCGACACCGGCATGGTCGCGATGGCCCTGGGCTTCACCGTCCTCGCCGCCGCGGAGACCGCGGAAGCGGGCGGCACCGCCGACGAGGTGGTCGCGGCGGCGGAGAAGCGGGCCGCGGACACCTCCGCGTACTTCTACGTCGACACCCTCGACTACCTGCGCAGGGGCGGCAGGATCGGCGCGGCCCAGGCGCTGTTCGGTTCCGCCCTCGCGGTGAAACCGCTGCTGCGGCTCGCCGACGGGCGGATCGAACTGCTGGAGAAGGTCCGCACCGCCTCGAAGGCGATCACCCGCCTCGAGGAGATCGTCGTGGAGCAGGCGGGCACCCGCCGAGTGGCCTTGGCGGTGCACCACCTCGCCGCGGGGGAGCGCGCCGCGACCCTCGCGGACCGGCTGCGTGAGCGCGTACCGGGCCTGGACGACCTGGTGGTGAGCGAGGTCGGCGCGGTGATCGGCGCGCACGCGGGACCGGGACTGCTGGGTGCGGTGATCTCACCGCACTGACCGCGGTTGTCCACAGGCTGTGAGTTATCCACAGGTTGCGGACCAAGATCATCGCGGTGGGTTCCGAGCGGTCCACGATGATCGGTATGAACGCGAACCCACTGGGCCAGGTCGGCCCGATCACCGTCATCCGCCCGCGCCGCAAGGCCGCCGCGCAGGCCATGGCCGCGCACACGCGTGAGCGTGCCTCCGCGATCTTCGGTGCGCGGGACGACCTGTCCCCGCCGCCGGAGCCACTGCCGCCGCCCCCACCCCCGCCCCCACCCCCGCCGCCGGGCGGCCGGCTCGACGGCCTGCGTACGTGGCTGCTGCTGCGCTGCGGGCTGGAATTCCGCACGGTGCTGGCACTGGCGGTCGTGCTGCTGGTGGCCGTAGGGCTCGCGGTACGGCATTACGTGGCGGGCCGCCCGCACGCGGTCCGCGTCCCGGCGGCGGTCCCGGCAGCCGCGGCCCCGCGCGCACCGGCCACCACCCGGCCCGCCCTGACGATCGACATCGCGGGCAAGGTGGCCCACCCCGGCCTGCGCCGCCTCCCGTCGGGCTCCCGCGTGGCCGACGCCCTGACCGCGGCCGGCGGCCCCCTCCCGGGCACGGACACCACGGCCCTCAACCTGGCCCGCCCCCTGACCGACGGCGAACAACTCCTGGTGGGCCTGACCCCACCCCCCGACTCGGCCACGACCTCGACCACCACCCCCCTGAGCCTGAACTCGGCCACGGCCCCCCAACTCGACGCCCTCCCCGGCGTAGGCCCCGTCCTGGCCCAACACATCCTCGACTTCCGCACCCAGCACGGCGGCTTCACAACCCTCGACCAACTCCGCCAGGTTCCCGGCATCGGCACCCACAAATTCACCACCCTCAAGCCCTTGGTCCACCCATGACCGACAAAGAAAGCCCCCCGAGGGCCGCGGCGAACGGCACGCCCAGCCCACCCCCGGATGTGCCGAGCCACCCCGACGTAGGGGAAGGATCCGTACGGCGGCCAGGCCCCACCAGGGGCGCGGGGAACTGCGCGCCCAGCCCGATCGGGCCGTCGGTCTCGGTGGGTGGTCGGCCACCCCAGGACGTGCCGAGCGACCCACACGTACGGGAGGAGTCCGTGCGGCGGCCAGGTCCCACCAGGGGCGCGGGGAAGGGCGCGCCCAGCCCGAGCGGGCCGTCGGTCTCGGTGGGTGGTCGGCCACCCCTGGACGTGCCGAGCGACCCACACGTACGGGAGGAGTCCGTGCGGCGGCCAGGTCCCACCAGGGGCGCGGGGAACGGCGCGCCCAGCCCGAGCGCGGCGGCAGGTGGGAGCGGGGCTCAGGAACCGCAAGGCCTGAACCCGCAGGGGCGTGCCGCGGTGCATGCGGCGGCGAAGTCGCGGCTGGGGGCGTCGGAGCCACGCCAGGAGGGGCCGCCGGACCTGAGGTTGGTGGTGCCCGCGCTGGCGGCGTGGGCAGCTGCAGCCCTGGAGCCGACCGTCGGCGCGACGGCCCTGCTCGTGGCAACGGCCCTGGCGGCAGCCGCCACGGCAGCCGCAACAGCAGCCCGCAGGCCCAGGCCCAGGCCCAGGGCCAGGGCCAGGGACAGGGCCAGGGCACGGGCACGGCCCGACGCCCCGGGCGCGAGCCCGAAGTCCGGCCACCCGGCGCGGGCAGGGCGTCGGACGCCGACCCTCCCCGCCGCGGCAGCGGCTGCGCTCCTGGCCGTCGCGACGGCCACCACCGTCGCGGCGCTGGCGGACGCCGACCGCCACCGCGGCCCGCTCCCGGCGCTGGCGGCGCGCAGGGCACCGGAACCGGTCCGGTTGGAACTGCGCATCACCGGCGACCCGTTCAGGACGAAGCCCCCGCCGGGTCCCGGCACCTCCGTCGTCGTGGTGACGGCGCAAGCCGTCCGCGTGGGCACGGACGCAGGCAAAGGCACCCGCATCCGCACCCCCGTCGTCGTGCTGGCGGCCCGCGACCAGCCGGCGTGGCTCCGCCTGCTCCCCTCGACGACCGTCGCGGTCCAGGCACGCCTGAGCCCGCCCACCGGCGGCTCAGCCGACCCCGCGTCAGCGGTGGTGCATCCCACGGGCGGCCCGCCCCGCATCCTCGCCACGCCGAGCACGCCGCAGCGCGCGGCGGCCCGGCTCCGCGCGGGCCTGCGCAAAGCGAGCGCGGACCTGCCGCCGGATGCCCGCGCCCTGCTCCCGGGGCTGGTGATCGGGGACACCAGCACCTTGCCGCCGGACCTGAAGGACGCCTTCCGGGCGACGGACCTGGCGCATCTGACCGCCGTGTCGGGCGCGAACCTGACGATCGTGCTGCTCCTGCTGATCGGGCCGCCGGGCCGGGCGATCCGGGCCGAGCGGCGCGGGCTGGCGGCGGCACTGGGCATCCCGCTGCGGCTGACGGCGGTGCTGGGCGTGGTCTTGACCGCGGCCTTCGTGCTGGTGAGCCGCCCGAGCCCGAGCGTGCTGCGGGCGGCGGCGTGCGGACTGATCACGTTGCTGGCGATCGGCACGGGCCGCCGCCGGTCGCTGCTGCCCGCGCTGTGCGGGGCGGTGCTGCTGCTGGTGCTGTACGACCCGGCGGTGGCGCGGTCGTACGGCTTCGCGTTGTCGGTGCTGGCCACGGGTTCGCTGCTGACGCTGGCGCCGCGCTGGAGTGCGGCACTGCACCGCCGCGGGGTGCCGCCCCGGTTGGCGGAGGCGCTGGCGGCGGCGGGCGCGGCACAGGCGGCCTGCGGGCCGCTGATCGTGGTGCTCTCCGCACGGCTCAGCCTGGTGGCGGTGCCGTGCAATCTGCTCGCGGAGCCCGCGGTGGCCCCGGCGACGGTGCTCGGCTTCTGCGCGCTGGCGGTGGCGCCGCTCGCCCCGGCCGCGGCGGCGGGCCTGGCGTGGCTGGCGGGCTGGCCGACGCGGTGGATCGTGACGGTCGCCCGGCATGGCGCGGCATTGCCGGGTGCGGAGATCGGCTGGCCTGCGGGATGGGCGGGCGCGGCGCTGCTGGCGGTGCTGACGGTGGCACTTGCGGTGGGCGGCAGGGTGCTGGTCGGCAGGCCGTGGCCTGCGGCGGCGGGCGCGCTGCTCCTGCTGCTGGCGCTGGTACGGCCGCTGCCGGTGCCGGGGTTCGTGGCGGCGTGGCCGCCGGGGGACTGGCGGTTTGCGATGTGCGACGTGGGGCAGGGCGATGCGCTGGCGCTCGCTGCGGGGCCGGGCAGCGCGGTGGTGGTCGACACGGGGCCGGATCCGGCGCTTGCCGACCGGTGTCTGCGGGATCTGCGGGTGACCCGCATCCCGCTGCTGGTGCTGACGCATTTCCACGCCGACCATGCGGACGGGCTTCCCGGTGTGCTGCGCGGCCGCAGTGTCGGCGCGATCGAGACGACGGTGCTGGACGAGCCGGCGGCGGAGGCGGCCGGGGTGCGGCGGCTGGCCGCAGCCGCGGGAGTGCCGGTGCTGCGGGCGGCGGCGGGGGAGGAGCGCAGCGCCGGGGGGCTGTCCTGGCGGGTGCTGTGGCCCCCGGCGGACCGCGACGCGCTCCCGGACGACGACCCGAACGACGCGAGCGTGGCGATGCTGGTCCGCACGGGCGGGCTGACGCTGCTGCTGGCGGGCGATCTGGGACCGCAGGCCCAGCAGGAGGTGCTGGACATAACGCCGGGCCTGCCGAGGGTCGACGTTCTCAAGGTCGCCCACCACGGCAGCGCCTACCAGGACCTGGCGCTGTTCGCCCGGACGAGACCGCGGCTGGCGCTGATCTCGGTGGGCGCGCACAACCGCTACGGCCACCCGGCCGCCCGTACGGTGGCCGCGCTGCGGGCGCTGGGCGCGACGGTGCTGCGGACCGACAGGGACGGGCCGATCGCGGTGGCGGGCACCGGGCCGGCCGGGCTGCGGACGGTGCTGGCGGGAGCGGGGTGATCCGGGGGAGCAGCAGACGCGCCACCCTCAAGACCTCTTTCTAAAGAAAGCCTTGTAAAGGTCCCTTTAGAAAGCTAGCTTTAGATATATGAAGGAGCAGCCATGGCAACACCAGGTCCACCTCACCGACCCGCGCGCCCTGCGCGCCTACGCACATCCGACGCGGATGAGGCTGGTCGGCCTGCTCCGCCAGGAGGGGCCGTTCACCGCGACCCGGGCGGCGGAGCTGACCGGCGAGTCCGTCGCGAGCTGCTCGTACCACCTGCGGATACTGGCCAAGTACGGCCTGGTCGAGGAGGCCGACCCGGGCGGCGCGGGGCGGGAGAAGCCGTGGCGGGCGACGGCCGCGTACACGGACTGGCCGAACTACTCGCCGGACCCCGCGGTCGCCTCGGCCGCGGAGGCGCTGAACGCGGCGGTGGCGGAGAACCAGCTCCACCGCATGATGCGGGCGCTGGAGACCCGGCACACCCTGCCGGAGGAGTGGCAGCGGGCCGAGCGCCACTCGGACGCGATGCTCTACCTCACCCCGGAGGAGCTGGTGGCGCTGGGGGAGCGGCTCGACGCGATGGTCGCGGAGTACGCCGACCGCGGCTACCACCCGGAGCTGCGGCCCGAGGGTGCCCGCCGCGTGGCGTACATGCACGTCGCCTATGTCGCCCCGGACGGCCGGGACGGCGACCCCCGGGGGGAGCACGCGTGAGCACCCCCACCCTGGTGCGCACCCTGGCCGGCCGGGCGCCCGCGCTGCTGCGCGAGCAGCAGTTCCGCCGCTACTGGACCGGCCAGACGGTCTCGCTCTTCGGCGACGAGGTCAGCTACCTCGCGGTGCCGCTGGCCGCCGTCTTCGTGCTGCACGTCGGGGCCACCGGGATGGGTTGGCTGCGCTTCGCCGGGCTGCTGCCCGCGCTGCTGTTCTCGCTGCCCGCCGGTGCCTGGGCGGACCGGCGCGGGCGCCGGCGGCAGACCATGATCGCCGCGGACCTGGCGCGGGCGGCGCTGATGGCCTCGCTGCCGCTCGGCTACGCCTTCGGGGTGCTCACCTTCGTCCAGTTGTGCGCCGTCGTCTTCGCGGTCGGCACCCTCGCGGTGGTCTTCGACGTCTGCAACGCCACGCTGCTGGTGTCGCTGATGAAGCCCGACCAGTACATCGCGGGGAATGCGCTGACCAGCGGCAGCCGCGCCTTCTCCTTCGTCGCCGGGCCGAGCGCCGGCGGGCTGCTGGTGCAGGTGCTCGCCGCACCCCTGGCGCTGCTCGCCGACGCCGCCTCCTACCTGGCCTCGGCCTGGCAGCTGGCCCGGATAGCCCCCGAGGAGCCGCCGGCGGCCGAGCCCGGCAAGGGCCGGCTCACCGAGGGCCTGCGCTTCATCGCCCGCTCACCGCTGCTGCGGGCGATCCTGGCCTGCGCGGCGACCATCAACCTGTTCAACTTCGCCTTCAACACCCTGGTGGTCCTCTACGCCGTCGACGAACTCGGCCTCAGCGCCGGGACGCTGGGCCTGGTCATCGGCGCAGGCGCGGTCGGCAGCCTGGTCGGCGCGGTGGTCAGCGGGCGGGTCGTGCGGGCGATCGGCGTCGGACCCGCACTGACGGCGGGCGCCTTCCTCTTCCCGGCGCCGCTGGTCCTGGTGCCGCTGGCCGGCGGGCCGACCCCGCTGCTCCTGGCCACCTTCTTCGCCGCGGAGTTCGCCGCAGGCCTGGGCGTGATGCTGCTGGACATAGCGTCGGGCTCGCTGCAGGCTGCCGTCATACCCAACGCCCTGCGCTCCCGGGTCTCCGGCGCCTTCAGGACCGTCAACTACGGTGTGCGCCCGCTCGGCGCCCTGGCCGGCGGCTTCCTCGGCTCGGCCATCGGCCTGCGGCCCGCCCTGTGGCTGGTCACCCTGGCCGCCACGCTGGGCGCCCTGTGGCTGCTGCCCTCACCCGTACCGCGCACCCGCGAACTGCCCACCTGACAAGGCCGCGGACGCGCCCCGGAGGGCGGCTACTCCAGCCAGCCGTCGTGCGCGGCGGCGAGCGCGTCCAGCGCATAGGCGTCCAGGTGCCCGTCCGGGTCCTCGACGACCACCAGCCACTGGGCGTCCTCGGCGTCGTCCTCCCCGGCCAGCGCGTCACGCACCACCCGCGGCTCCTCCGCCGGCGCGAAGCGGTCGCCCACTTCGGCGGCGACCTCCTCTGCGGCGTCACGGTCGGGAAGCACCAGCACATGGCGTACGTCGGTCACCGGGACATTGTGCCGCGGGCCGCCGGGGACCCCTTCGCGGACCCGCTGTCGCAGGGGCGTGGGATGCTGGGGCGCGATGGCAAGGAAGACCGCTCAAGACGACCCGCTCGCTGCGCTCACGCTCGCCGTGGGGCAGGAGGACCTGCTGCTGGACCGCGCCGTCCGGGAGGTGGTGGTGGCGGCGAGGGCCGCCGACCCCGACACCGACGTCAGGGACCTGGCACCGGACGCGCTGCAGCCGGGGACGCTGGCCGAGCTGACCAGCCCGTCGCTGTTCGCCGAGCGCAAGGTCGTCGTCGTGCGCAATGCGCAGGACCTGTCCGCCGACACCGTCAAGGACGTCAAGGCGTATCTGGGCGCACCGGTGGAGGAGATCACCCTGGTGCTGCTGCACGCCGGCGGCGCCAAGGGCAAGGCGCTGCTGGACGCGGCCCGAAAGGCGGGGGCGCGCGAGGTGGCGTGCCCGAAGATGACCAAGCCGGCCGACAGGCTCGCCTTCGTACGCGGCGAGTTCCGTACGCTCGGCAGGTCGGTGACGCCCGAGGCGGCGCAGGCGCTGGTCGACGCGATCGGCAGCGACCTGCGGGAGCTGGCCAGTGCGTGCGCCCAACTGGTCGCGGACACCGAGGGCACTGTCGATGTCGCGGTGGTCGCCCGCTACTACACCGGGCGGGCCGAGGCGACCGGCTTCGAGGTGGCGGATCTCGCGGTGACCGGGCGGACGGCGGAGGCGCTGGAGCGGCTGCGCTGGGCGCTGTCGGTCGGGCAGCCCCTGCCGGGCATCACCTTCGCGCTGGCCTCGGGGGTGCGGGCGATCGGCAAGCTCGCGTCGGCCCCGCGCGGGGCGAACCCCGGCCAGCTCGCCCGGGATCTGGGCATGCCGCCGTGGAAGATCGACCGGGTCCGGCAGCAGATCCGCGGCTGGAGCGCGGACGGCGTCTCGGTCGCGCTGCAGGCGGTCGCGGAGGCCGACGCGGCCGTCAAGGGCGGCGCGGCGGACCCGGCGTACGCCCTGGAGAAGGCGGTCGTCACCATCGCCCGCGCCGCCCGCACCCGCAGCTGAGCAAGCGCGGGCCGGCTGCTGCCGGGGAAGCCGCTACTTGAGCTTCGCCAGCGTCGCCTTCGTCGCCGACTTCACCCACTCGGTGCCCTGGCTGAGCGTCGGGCTGGCCTTGGCGTCGTCGTTGAGCGAGTCGGGGTAGTGGTACCAGGAGAGGGAGAAGGTCAGCGCCCCGTCGCGCACCGCGAGGATGACCTCCCGGCTGCCGGTCTCGCTGCCGTCCGAGTCCGTGGTGACCGAGTCCATGGTCGCCAGGTACGCCTCGTCCCCGTAGCCGTCCACCGCCGTGACGGTGTACTTGTCCTTGGCGTCGGAGCCGCCCACGACGTCGTAGCCCTTCCAGTGGTCGGCGAACTCCGGTCCCGGGTCGGACTTGCGGTGCAGGTCGGCGTCGATCGTCAGATAGGCGTCGGAGTAGGTCGAGGACTCCTGCTTGAGGCTCTCGCTGCAGTGCATCTCGGCGACGGCGGGCCGGTCGTTGGTGTACGAGGTCGGGTCGTCGTCCGGCTTGGGGTAGGCGGTCGCGAAGGCGCTCAGGTCGGCGGTGCCGCACAGGTCCTTGGTCACCTTGTAGCCGTGCAGGGCGGGCTTGCCCGAGTCCTTGCCGAGCAGCAGCACCCCGCCGCCCCACAGCGCGGACGCCACGGCGGCGCCGACCACCGCCCACAGCACCGCCTTGCCCGCCCCGCCGCGTCCCCCGGCGCCCGGCGGGGCCTGGCCCGGCTGCGGCTGGCCGTAGTAGGCGGCGGGCTGCGCGGGGCCGTAGGGGCCGGCCGCGGTCTGGGCGTAGGGGTTGAGCTGCGGCGGCACGGGCGTCCCGTACCCGCCGGCCGGCGGCTGCCCGGGCACCTGCCCAGGGGTCTGGCCGGGTATCTGCCCGGGGGGCGGTCCCGGCGGGGGCACGGCTCCGGAGCCCTGCGGGGGGTTCATGTACGGATTTGAGCCCGGCTGGTCAGGCGGCGGCATCGACATGCGGTGAGGATATCGACGCCGTCAGTGAGCCGTCAGCGGAAAAACACCGCCCGTCCGGGAATCCCGGACGGGCGGTGTGAGGCGTATCCGTGCGCCGCAGGCACGTGGCGAACGTCCGCGTGCGGCGCGGGTCTTGGGCGGTGCGGGTCCGGGCGGTAGAGGGGCCGCTGAGTCCGGTTGCCCGCCGTGCCGGCGGACCCTGGGTGATCAGCCCTGGAGCGCGGCGACCGACTGCGCGATGGCCGACTTCTTGTTGGCGGCCTGGTTCTTGTGGATGACGCCCTTGCTCACGGCCTTGTCGAGCTTCTTGGACGCGGCACGCGCGGCGGCCTCGGCCTTGGCGGCGTCACCGGCGGCGACGGCCTCACGGGTGCGGCGGACCGCGGTCTTGAGCTCGGACTTGACCGCCTTGTTGCGCAGCCGCGCCTTCTCGTTGGTCTTGTTGCGCTTGATCTGGGACTTGATGTTCGCCACGAAGGAGCCTTCTCAGGTTCGTTTACCGAAAGGATCAGCGCCCCGGGTCCTGGTTCCGGCGGTTTGCGGCCGACGGGGGCCACGAGGCACAGCGCCCCAGGTTACCAGCAGCGCCGGGCCGCTCCCAAACCGCACGGCGGCCGCCGGCCGTGGGACCATGGAGGCTACGTATCGATCCGACCAGCCAGCAGAGACCGAGTCCCGCGCGGAGCGCGGCGGTGAGCGTCTCCGAGAAAATGGACCCTGCGTGCCCGCGACCCCTTCCTCCGTGCCGGAGCCGAGCCGTACCGACCCGGCGCTGATCCGCAACTTCTGCATCATCGCGCACATCGACCACGGCAAGTCGACACTCGCCGACCGCATGCTCCAGCTCACCGGGGTCGTCGACGCTCGGCAGATGCGTGCTCAGTACCTCGACCGGATGGACATCGAGCGTGAGCGCGGTATCACCATCAAGTCGCAGGCCGTCAGGCTGCCCTGGCAGCCCACCGACGGCTCCGGCGGCACGCACATCCTGAACATGATCGACACCCCGGGGCACGTCGACTTCACCTACGAGGTCTCCCGCTCGCTCGCCGCCTGCGAGGGCACCGTCCTCCTGGTGGACGCGGCCCAGGGCATCGAGGCGCAGACGCTGGCGAACCTCTACCTGGCGATGGAGAACGACCTCACCATCGTCCCGGTGCTGAACAAGATCGACCTGCCGGCCGCCCAGCCGGAGAAGTTCTCCGAGGAGCTGGCCAACCTCATCGGCTGCGACCCCGACGACGTGCTGCGGGTCTCGGCCAAGACCGGCGTCGGCGTGGACGCGCTGCTCGACCGGGTGGTCAGGGACGTCCCCGCGCCGGTCGGCGTCGCCGACGCACCCGCCCGCGCGATGATCTTCGACTCGGTCTACGACTCCTACCGCGGTGTGGTCACCTACGTCCGGGTCGTCGACGGGCAGCTCACCAAGCGCGAGCGGATCCGGATGATGTCCACCGGCGCCACCCACGAGCTGCTGGAGATCGGCACCAACTCGCCGGAGATGCTGCCCGCCGACGGGCTCGGCGTCGGCGAGGTCGGCTATCTGATCACCGGTGTGAAGGACGTGCGGCAGTCCAAGGTCGGTGACACCATCACCACCCAGAGCGCGGGCGCCACCGACGCGCTGGGCGGCTACAAGGACCCCAAGCCGATGGTCTTCTCCGGCCTGTATCCGCTGGACGGCTCCGACTACCCCGAGCTGCGCGAGGCCCTGGACAAGCTGCAGCTCAACGACGCGGCGCTGGTCTACGAGCCGGAGACCTCCGCGGCCCTGGGCTTCGGCTTCCGGGTCGGCTTCCTCGGCCTGCTGCACCTGGACGTGATCCGCGAGCGGCTGGAGCGCGAGTTCGGCCTCGACCTGATCGCGACGGCGCCCAACGTGGTCTACCGGGTGCTCATGGAGGACGGCGCCGAGCACGTCGTCACCAATCCGAGTGAATTCCCCGAGGGCAAGATCTCCGAGGTCTACGAGCCGGTGGTAAGGGCCACGGTGCTGGCCCCGACCGAGTTCATCGGCGCGATCATGGAGCTGTGCCAGAACCGGCGCGGCTCGCTGCTCGGCATGGACTACCTGTCGGAGGACCGCGTCGAGATCCGCTACACGCTGCCGCTGGCCGAGATCGTCTTCGACTTCTTCGACAACCTCAAGTCCAAGACCCGCGGCTACGCGTCGCTGGACTACGAGCCCACCGGCGAGCAGAGCGCCGACCTGGTCAAGGTCGACATCCTGCTGCACGGCGACAAGGTGGACGCCTTCTCGGCGATCACCCACAAGGAGAAGGCGTACGCCTACGGTGTGCGGCTGGTCGCGAAGCTGCGCGAGCTCATCCCGCGGCAGAACTTCGAGGTGCCGATCCAGGCCGCCATCGGCGCCCGGGTCATCGCCCGCGAGACGGTCCGCGCGATCCGCAAGGACGTGCTCGCCAAGTGCTACGGCGGTGACATCTCACGCAAGCGCAAGCTGCTGGAGAAGCAGAAGGAGGGCAAGAAGCGGATGAAGATGGTCGGCAGCGTCGAGGTCCCGCAGGAGGCCTTCATCGCGGTGCTGTCCACCGACTCCGACGGCGACTCCAAGGCGAAGAAGTAGGGCGCGGCCCGGGAAGCCCCAGGCGGCGGCAGGGGGCTTCCCGCGGTACGGGCGGCACGACGCGCTGGCCGCACCCTCTTACGCACCGGGCCTGCGCCCTCTACTCTGATCCGACGGATAGGTTACTGGTGAGTTAAGAACGCCCGCGCGTGCCCGGAGGTTGCGGTGACCGACACACAGACGTTGCTAGAGAATCGGCCGCCCTCCGTGGCGACGCTCTTCCTGGACCGGGTGGCGGCCACGCCGGACGCGGAGGCGTACCGCTACCCGCTGCCGCCCGGGGCCGGCCAGGAAGGCCCCGACGGGTGGCGCTCGCTCACCTGGGGCGAGTCCTCGCGCCGGGTCTATGCCATTGCCGCAGGGCTGATGGACCTGGGGGTGCGGCCCGAGGAGCGGGTCGCCATCGCCTCCAACACCCGGGTCGAGTGGATCCTCGCCGACCTCGGGGTGCTGTGCGCCGGTGCGGCGACCACCACCGTCTACCCCAGCACCAATGCCGAGGAGACCGCGTTCATCCTCGCCGACTCCGGTAGCCGGGTGCTGATCGCGGAGGACGCCGCGCAGCTGGACAAGGCCAGGCAGCGCAGGGCCGAGCTGCCCGATCTGGCCCATGTCGTGGTCATCGACGCGGAAGGTGCACTGGACGAGGCGGGCGACGGCTGGGTGCTCTCGCTCGCGGAGCTGGAGAAGCGCGGCGAGGCCTATCTCGCGCAGCATCCCGGCGCCGTCGTGGACGCGGTCGCGGCGATCACCAAGGACCAACTCGCCACGCTGATCTACACCTCGGGCACCACCGGCCGGCCCAAGGGCGTGCGGCTCCCGCACGACTGCTGGTCCTACATGGCGCGCGCCATCCAGGCCATCGACCTGCTCGAACCCGAGGACGTGCAGTACCTGTGGCTGCCCCTCGCGCACGTCTTCGGCAAGGTGCTGACCGCCGGGCAGATCTCCGTCGGGCACATCACAGCCGTCGACGGCCGCGTCGACAAGATCATCGAGAACCTGCCGGTCGTGCAGCCGACCTACATGGCCGCGGTCCCGCGCATCTTCGAGAAGGTCTACAACGGCGTGGCGGGCCGCGCCCGTGCGGGCGGCGCCGCCAAATACCGCATCTTCCAGTGGGCGGCGGGCGTCGCGCGCGACTACGCCAAGGCCACGCAGAACAGCATGCGGCTCACCGGCAGCCCGTCGGCGCCGGCCGGCCTGCGGGCCAAGCACGCGCTGGCCGACAAGCTCGTCTACAGCAAGCTGCGCGAGGCCTTCGGCGGCCGGCTGCGGGCCTGCGTGTCCGGCTCGGCCGCGCTCGCCCCCGACATCGGCTACTTCTTCGCCGGCGCCGGCATCCACATCCTGGAGGGCTACGGCCTCACCGAGTCCAGCGCCGCCAGCTTCGTCAACCCCGGCGAGAACTACCGCACCGGCACCGTCGGCAAGGCCCTGCCGGGCCTTGAGGTCCGCATCGCCGAGGACGGCGAGATCATGCTGCGCGGCCCGGGCATCATGCAGGGTTACCACGGCCTGCCCGACAAGACCGCGGAAGTCCTCGAACCCGACGGGTGGTTCCACACCGGGGACATCGGGGAGCTGTCCCCCGACGGCTTCCTGAAGATCACCGACCGCAAGAAGGACCTGATCAAGACCTCGGGCGGCAAGTACATCGCCCCCGCCGAGGTGGAGGGGCAGTTCAAGGCGGTGTGCCCCTTCGTCAGCAACGTCCTGGTCGTCGGCGGCGGGCGCAACTTCTGCACGGCGCTGCTCGCGCTCGACGAGCCCACCATCCTCGGCTGGGCCGAGGAACACGGCCTCGCCGGCACATACGCGGAGGTCGTGACCTCCGCCGAGGTCCGCGAACTCATCGACGGCTACGTCCAGCGGCTCAACGAAGGCCTCCAGCGCTGGCAGCAGGTCCGCCAGTTCCGCATCCTCCCGCGCGACCTCGACGTCGAACACGGCGACCTCACCCCGAGCCTGAAGCTCAAGCGCCCCGTCGTGGAGCGCGAGTTCGCCCCCCTGATCGAGGAGATGTACGCGGGCGCCCGCGAGGCCTAGGCCCCCGGGCGGCCCGCCCTGCCCCCTGCGGTGCGTTGCTTGCCTGCGGCCGCATCGTGGCTGGTCGCGCAGTTCCCCGCGCCCCTGAAAACGCTCACCCTCGCAGGCAGACGGCGCCGCCTCTGCGAGAAAGGGCAACCACCAGGGGCGCGGGGAACTGCGCGACCAGCCCGGACGGGCGGAAAGAAGGCAACGCCACAGCAAGTGGCAATTGCCTGGGGCGCGGGGAAGTGCGCGCTCAGCCCACGGCGGGGGAGAGACGCAGCGCCACGGCAAGTGGCAGGCATGTGGTGCGCGCCCCGGGCGCCCGGGATGTTAGTGGTTCGGCCCGGTGGAAGCGGGCGGTTCGCCGGAAAGGGACCCGCTCGGGGGTCACGCAGTGCCCCCGAGCGATGGCACCCTGTAACCATGGAGTCGTGAGGCTCCCCCGTGCACACCGTGAGGGCGAGGCCCGCGACACGGCCTCGGACAAGTCCGAGGCCGTGTCGCAGACGAGTCTGCCCGGGAACCAGCAGGCCGCCGGCGCGGCCCGCAGGTTCCTGCGCGCGGCGCTGGCCGAGTGGGCCGCGGCGGGGATGCCCGCGGCCGCGGCCCTGGAGGATCGTGTCGTCGACGACGGCATGCTCCTGGTGAGCGAGCTGGTGACGAACGCCGTCGTGCACGCGGGCACCGCCGTGGATCTGGTGTGCCGGCTGGAGGCGGGGCAGTCGGGGCAGTCGCCGCCCGGAGTGGTGGTCGAGGTGTCGGACCGCCACCCGGCGCGGATGCTGCGCGGCGAGGCCGAGCCCGACCTGCCGGACGACCGCCGGGAGAGCGGCCGCGGCCTGCAGCTGGTGGCGGCGCTGTCGGACGCCTGGGGCATCAGCTACCGGCGCGACCGCAAGACGGTGTGGTGCCGATTCGACCTGCCGCAGGACGGCGCAGAGGCGCAGGTGCCGGCGCCGCGCGGCGAACCGCCCGCGGAGCTGCTGGCGCCCTTACCGCCGCCTGCGGCGGCGCGGCGCGGCGCCGAGGACTGGGTGGACCGCGGGGCGCTGTCCTTCCTCGCGGAGGCGTCGGACCTGCTGGCGGGCCAGCTGGACGAGGACAATGTGGCGTCGCTGGCGACGCAGCTGCTGGTGCCGCGGATCGCGGACTGGTGCGCGGTGTGGGTGTACCCGGCGGGGGCGCAGGCCCGGCTGTCGAGCGTATGGCACGGCGAGGAGCACCGGATCGACGGCCTGCGGGCCGTACTGGAGAAGTCGCCGCCCGCGGCCGACCTGCCGCCGGGGGCGCGGCGGACCGCGTGGCCCGCGACTGCGGACGGCGGGGTGTGCGACCTGGGCGGCGCCCTCGCGGTGCCGCTGATCGTGGCGGGGCGCTGCCACGGCACGCTGCTGCTGGGCCGGGCGGGGCTGCTGGGGATGCCGGACGAGATGACGGGCCTGGTGGAGGACTTCGCCCGCCGCGTGGCGCTGGCGATGGGCGCGGCCCGGCAGTACGCGCGGCAGGCGATGATCAGCACGGTGCTGCAGCGCGGCCTGCTGCCGCCTGCGGTGGGCCGTATCCCCGGCATCGACCACGCGGTGGTCTACGAGCCGCTGGCCGGCGACTGGGTCGGCGGCGACTTCTACGACCTCTTCCCCGCGGGCGACGGCCGCTGGTGCTTCGCGCTGGGCGACGTGTGCGGCAACGGCCCCGAGGCGGCCTCGCTCGCCGGTGTCGCCCGCCCGGTGCTGCGGCTGCTGGCCCGCGAGGGATTCGGCGTCAGCGACGTCCTGGACCGGCTCAACAAGGCGCTCGCCGACGAGGCCGCCGCGGCGCTGGCCGGCGGCACCGCGGCCTGGGAGGGCGGCCAGGCCCGCTTCCTGTCGCTGCTGTACGGCGAGATCACGCCGTACGCCCCGGAGTGCGGCGCCCATGTCACGCTGGCCTCCGCGGGGCACCCGCTGCCGCTGGTGCTGGCCGGGAACGGCAGGGTGCGGGAGGCGGCGGGGCCGCAGATCCTGCTGGGGATCTCCGAGACGCCGCAGTACACGAGCGAGTCCTTCGACCTGTCGCCCGGCGACTCCCTGCTGTGCGTGACCGACGGGGTGACCGAGCGCCGCCGCGGGCGCCGGCAGTTCGACGACGACGACGGCCTGGCCACGGTCCTGGGCGCCTGTGCGGGCCTGGACGCGGCCGGTATCGCCGAGCGGGTGCGGCACGCGGTGCACGTCTACGACACCGCCCCGCCCGGCGACGACCTGGCGGTGCTGGTCCTGCAGGCCCGCTGACGTCGCCGGGCACCGCCGGGCGTACCGGATACTGGGGTCATGCCCTCCGTACTGCCCGACGGCGAACCCGTGCCCGAGGACGGCGCCCTGCCGCCGCAGGCGCTGGCCGGTGCCGCCGCGCGCCCGCTCGGCTTCTACCTGCACGTGCCCTACTGCGCCACCCGCTGCGGCTACTGCGACTTCAACACCTACACCGCGAGCGAGCTGCGCGGCTCCGGCGGTGCGCTGGCGTCCCGCGACAACTACGCCGACGTCCTGGTGGACGAGATCCGGCTGGCCAGGAAGGTGCTCGGGGACGACCCGCGGCACGCGGCCACCGTCTTCGTCGGCGGCGGCACCCCGACGCTGCTGCCCGCCGCCGACCTGGTGCGGATGCTGGGCGCGATCAGGGACGAGTTCGGGCTCGCGGCCGACGCGGAGATCACCACGGAGGCCAACCCGGAGTCGGTGGACCCGGCGTATCTGGCGGAGCTGCGGGCCGGCGGCTTCACCAGGATGTCCTTCGGCATGCAGAGCGCCCGGCAGCATGTGCTGCGCGTCCTGGACCGCACCCATACCCCCGGCCGCCCGGAGGCATGCGTCGCCGAAGCACGCGCCGCCGGGTTCGAGCACGTCAACCTCGACCTGATCTACGGCACACCCGGCGAGTCCGACGACGACTGGCGCGCCTCCCTCGACGCGGCAATAGGCGCAGGCCCCGACCATGTGTCGGCCTATGCGCTGATCGTCGAGGAGGGTACGCAGCTGGCCCGGCGGATCCGCCGCGGCGAGGTGCCGATGACCGACGACGACGAGCACGCCGACCGCTACCTGATCGCCGACGAGCGGCTGTCCGCGGCGGGCTTTCGCTGGTACGAGGTCTCCAACTGGGCCACGGCGGAGGCCGGCAGGTGCCGCCACAACGAGCTGTACTGGACCGGCGCGGACTGGTGGGGCGCGGGACCCGGCGCACACAGCCACGTCGGCGGTGTGCGCTGGTGGAACGTGAAGCACCCCGGCGCATATGCGCAGGCACTCGCCGAGTCCCGCAGCCCGGGCGCGGGGCGCGAGGTGCTGGTCGCCGAGGACCGCAGGGTCGAGCGGATCCTGCTGGAGCTGCGGCTGTCCGCGGGCTGCCCGCTGGACCTGCTCACCGAGGCGGGCGCGAAGGCGGCGGTACGGGCGGTGGGCGAAGGACTGCTGGAGCCCGCCGCGCACGAGGCCGGGCGGGCCGTGCTGACCCTGCGCGGCCGGCTGCTGGCCGACGCCGTGGTGCGCGACCTCACCGACTGAGGCAGCGATGCGCACGGGCGCGGGCGACGCGGGCCGCCCCCAGGGTCACTCGGGCGCGGTCACGAAGCGGTCACGAAGTCGATCAGGTGCTCCACCGAGCCCAGCAGCTCCGGCTGCAGGTCCTTGTACGTCCGCACCGACGCCAGGATGCGCTGCCAGGCCTCGCCGGTGGACATGTCCCAGCCCAGCGCCCTGCACACCCCGGTCTTCCAGTCCTCGCCGCGCGGCACCCGCGGCCACCCGGCAATGCCGACGGACGCGGGCTTCACCGCCTCCCACACGTCGATGTAGGGGTGCCCGACGACCAGGACGTCCGCGCCGCTCACCGACGCGGCGATACGCGACTCCTTCGACCCCGGCACCAGGTGGTCGACCAGCACACCGAGCCGGGCGTCAGGGGCGGGAGCGAAGTCCGCGACGATCGCGGGCAGGTCGTCCACGCCCTCCAGGTACTCCACGACGACGCCTTCGACCCGCAGGTCGTGGCCCCAGACCCGCTCGACCAGTTCGGCGTCGTGCCGCCCCTCGACGTAGATCCGCCCGGCCCGCGCCACCCGCGCCTTCGCACCCGTCACCGCGACGGAACCCGACGCGGACAGCAGCGGCCCGCGCGGCGCCGGCGCGGCCTGCGGGCGTACCAGCGTGACCGTACGGCCGTCGATCAGGAAGCCGCGGGGCGTCATCGGGAAGACCCGGTGCTTGCCGAAGCGGTCCTCCAGGGTCACCGTCAGCCCCTCCGCGGTCTTCTCGCAGCGCACCACCGCACCGCAGAAGCCCGTGGTGGCCTCCTCGACCACCAGGTCGGTCTCGGCCGCCACCTCGGGAGCCGGGGCGCTCTTCTTCCAGGGCGGGGTCAATTCGGGGTCGTAACTCCTGCTGCGCATGGGGGCGATCGTAACCAGCGGCACCTTGCCGAGCCCAGGACGCGCGGCAAAGGGCGCCGCCAGTGCGCCGTCTAGTCCGCCGTCCCGAAACGCTCGGCAAGGGCGTCGCGCTGCGCCCGCACGTAACGCGCGTCGACCACGGCGCCGTGCCCCGGCACATAGCGTCCCGTCTCGCCGCCGAGTGCGAGCAGCGCGTCCAGGGTGCCCGGCCAGTGCGCCGGGTCCGCGTCCTCCCCGGCCTGCGGCTCGCCCGACTCCTCGACCAGGTCGCCGCAGAAGACCACCGTCGGGTCGCTCGGAGTGGCGCCGGGCACGACCACCACCAGGTCGTGACCGGTGTGCCCGGTGCCCGGGTGCACCAGCCGCACCCGGCGCTCCCCGAGGTCGATCTCGGTCGCACCGGCGACCGGCCGGGTCGGCAGCACCAGCTCCCGCGCCGCCTGCCCGGCCTGGCCGGGGTCGGTGCCGTGCCCCACCGCGCTCTCCCGCAGCGCTTCGCGCTCCCGGGTCAGATAGCCGGCCAGCGAGTGCTCGCCGTAGACCTCGGCACCGGGGAAGGCAGCGGTGCCGAAGACGTGGTCGAAGTGACCGTGGGTGAGGACGATGTGCGTGACGGTGCGCCCGGTCAGCGCCTCGACCTGCCCGCGCAGCTCTTCGCCCTCGGCCGGCGTCGAGGCGGTGTCCACCAGGAG
The DNA here is from genome assembly GCF_016916835.1 of Actinacidiphila bryophytorum. GTDB lineage: Bacteria > Actinomycetota > Actinomycetes > Streptomycetales > Streptomycetaceae > Actinacidiphila > Actinacidiphila bryophytorum. The sequence continues at coordinate 412,589 of NZ_JAFFIX010000001.1, forward strand.
GACGCCGTCGGATCCGACGACCAGTCCGATCGTCACATCGAGATGGGGCATCCGGCGCCTGGCGACCCCGGGAGCCAGCTGCTCCCAGACAGAACCGCCCGTACCCGGATTCTCCGTGCTCTCCACAGATTCCACGGGGGTGACCGTATCGCCGCCGCGGTGCCGCCCGCCGCCACCTCCCCGCACCCGGTGTGCCGCACCCTTGCCGAGCCCTTGCCGCCTCGCCGTACACTGGCTGCGGGAAAGCTGGCACTCGAAACGGCGGAGTGCCAGGCCAGGGATGTCACGGCTGGAGGTGCGCGATGCTGAGCGAACGCAGACTCGAAGTCCTGCGTGCCATCGTTCAGGACTACGTCGGCACCGAGGAGCCCGTCGGGTCCAAGGCGCTCACCGAACGTCACCGGCTCGGCGTCTCACCGGCCACCGTGCGCAACGACATGGCCGTGCTGGAGGACGAGGGCTACATCGCCCAGCCGCACACCAGCGCCGGCCGCATCCCCACCGACAAGGGCTACCGGCTCTTCGTCGACAAGATGGCCGGCGTCAAGCCGCTGTCGTCCGCCGAGCGCCGGGCGATCCAGAACTTCCTGGACGGCGCCGTCGACCTCGACGACGTCGTCGCCAGGACCGTACGGCTGCTCGCCCAGCTCACCCGGCAGGTCGCCGTCGTGCAGTACCCCTCGCTCACCCGGTCCGCGGTACGCCACGTGGAACTGCTCGCGCTCGCACCCGCCCGCATCATGCTGGTGCTGATCACCGACACCGGGCGCGTCGAACAGCGGCTCATCGACTGCCAGGCGCCCGTCGGCGACACCGTGCTCGCCGACCTGCGCGCCCGGCTCAACAGCCGGGTCGTCGGCCGCCGGTTCGCCGACGTGCCGCCGCTGGTCCAGGACCTGCCGGAGAGCTTCGACCCCGACGACCGCCCCGCGGTCGCCGGAGTGCTCGCCACCCTGCTGGAGACACTGGTGGAGCAGACCGAGGAGCGCATCATGCTCGGCGGCGCCGCCAACCTCACCAGGTTCAACCACGACTTCCCGCTGACGATCAGGCCGGTGCTCGAAGCGCTGGAGGAGCAGATGGTGCTCCTCAAACTGCTCGGCGAGGCAACCGACTCGGCCATGACCGTGCGGATCGGGCATGAGAATTTTCACGAGGGCCTCAACTCCACCTCGGTGGTGGCCGTCGGCTACGGTTCGGGCGACGAGGCAGTCGCCAAACTCGGCGTGGTCGGACCGACCCGCATGGACTACCCCGGAACGATGGGAGCGGTACGCGCAGTGGCACGTTACGTCGGACAGATCCTGGCGGAGTCGTAAGTGGCCACGGACTACTACGCCGTACTCGGCGTACGCCGCGACGCAGGGCCGGACGAGATCAAGAAGGCATTCCGCCGTCTCGCCCGGGAACTGCACCCTGACGTCAACCCCGACCCCAAGACGCAGGAGCGCTTCAAGGAGATCAACGCCGCCTACGAGGTGCTCTCCGACCCGCAGAAGAAGCAGGTCTACGACCTCGGCGGCGACCCGCTGTCCGCCGCGGGCGGCGGCGCCGGTGCCGGCTTCGGCCAGGGCTTCGGGAACTTCAGCGACATCATGGACGCCTTCTTCGGGCAGTCGCAGCAGCGCGGCCCGCGCTCGCGCACCCGGCGCGGGCAGGACGCCATGATCCGGCTGGAGATCGACCTCGAAGAGGCCGCCTTCGGCACCACCAAGGACATCCAGGTGGACACCGCGGTCACCTGCGGGACCTGCAACGGCGAAGGGGCCGCGCCCGGCACCGCCGCGCAGACCTGCGACATGTGCCGCGGCCGCGGCGAGGTGTCCCAGGTCACCCGCTCCTTCCTCGGCCAGGTCATGACCTCCCGGCCCTGCCCCCAGTGCCAGGGCTTCGGCACGGTCGTGCCCACGCCCTGCCCGGAGTGCGCGGGCGACGGACGGGTACGGTCCCGCCGCACCCTGACCGTCAAGATCCCGGCCGGCGTCGACAACGGCACCCGCATCCAGCTCGCGGGCGAGGGCGAGGTCGGCCCCGGCGGCGGCCCCGCAGGCGACCTCTACGTCGAGATCCGCGAGGTCCCGCACCAGGTCTTCCAGCGCCGCGGCGACGACCTGCACTGCACCGTCACCATCCCCATGACGGCCGCCGCGCTCGGCACGAAGTGCCCGCTGGAGACGCTCGACGGCCTGGAGGAGATCGACATCCGCCCGGGCACGCAGTCCGGCCAGTCGATCCCGCTGCACCAGCGCGGCATCACCCACCTGCGCGGCGGCGGCCGCGGCGACCTCGTCGTCCACGTCGAGGTCGTGACCCCGCACAAGCTCGACGCGGACCAGGAGGACCTGCTGCGGCGCCTCGCCAAACTCCGCGGCGAAGAACGCCCCACCGGCCAGTTCGCCCCCGGCCAGCAGGGCCTCTTCTCCCGCCTCAAGGACGCCTTCAACGGCCGCTGACGCCCCCGCACTCCCCGGCCGAGCACCCCGGGGGGGGTGCCCCTCCGCCCTGCGGCGCCCTTCCACCGCCCGCGGTGGCTGGGGGCGCCCTTCCGCGGGCCGCGGGGGCTGGGGGTGCCTCTGCGGCGGGCGGTGCTTTTCAGGGGCGCGGGGAACGGCGCGACCAGCCCTCCCCCAGGGCTTTGCCTGGGGGTGCCCCCATCTCGCTTCGCTCGCGGCCGGTGGTCCGGCACGGACCGAACAGCCCCTTCGGGCCGGTGACGACCCGCGCCCCCGGTGGGGGCTGGGCGCGCAGTTCCCCGCGCCCCTGAGGTGGTGGCGGTCCGTCGCCATGTGACGGATGTGGTGGCGGTCCGTCGGCACGCGACGGATGTGGTGGCCGTCCGTCGCCATGTGACGGTGGGCGGGGGGCGCGCCGCCCGAGGAGAGCGCATGGCAGGCTAGGCGCATGTCCGCGCCTAGTCTGACTTCGTTCTCGGAGTACCCGATCGTGCAGGCCCCGATGGCCGGCGGCGCGTCCAACCCGCGGCTGGCCACGGCGGTCGCGGCGGCGGGTGGTCTGGGGTTCCTGGCTGCCGGGTACAAGACGCCCGAGGCGATGTACCAGGAGATCCGCCAGCTCCGCGACCAGAGCACGCACCCTTTCGGGGTGAATCTGTTCATGCCGCAACCGCGGGCCACCGACCCGTCCGCGGTGGCGGTGTACGCCGAGCAGCTCGCCGGCGAGGAGGCCTGGTACGGGACGCCGCTGGGCGACCCGGACGCCAGCGCCGACGACGCCTACGACGCCAAGGTCGCGATACTGCTGGAAGACCCCGTGCCGATGGTGAGCTTCACCTTCGGCTGCCCGACCCAGGCGGTGCTGGAGTCCTTCCGCAAGGCGGGCACGTTCACGGTGGTCACGGCCACCTCCGTGCCGGAGGCGCTGGCCGCGCAGTGGGCCGGCGCCGACGCGGTGTGCGTGCAGGGCGTGGAGGCCGGCGGCCACCAGGGCACCCACCGCGACGACCCGCAGCTCGACCACGCCGGCACCGGCCTGCTCGCGCTGCTGCCGCAGGTGCGCGAGGCGGTGGACGTGCCGCTGATCGCGACCGGCGGGCTGATGCGCGGCGCGCAGATCGCCGCGGTGCTCGCCGCCGGCGCGGACGCGGCGCAGCTCGGCACGGCCTTCCTGGTCTGCCCCGAGTCCGGGGCGGACCCGCTGCACAAGAGGGCGCTCACCGACCCGGTCTTCAGCCGCACCGAGCTGACCAGGGCCTTCACCGGGCGCCCCGCCCGTTCGCTGGTCAACCGCTTCGTGCGCGAGCACGGCCCGTACGCGCCGCCCGGATACCCGCAGATCCACCATCTGACGGCGCCGCTGCGCAAGGCCGCCGCCGCGGGCGGTGACCCGCAGGCGATGGCCCTGTGGGCCGGGCAGGGCCACCGGCTGGCCCGCGAGGAGTCCGCGGGGCGCCTGATGGAGTTGCTGGTCGAGGAACTGCAGGCGGCGCAGGAGGTCGTGGCGTGACGGCACCGGTCTTCCTCGTCGAGCCCGCCGCGCTGGACGGCTCGCCCTCCCGGATCACCCTGGACGGCCCCGAGGGGCGCCACGCGGTGTCCGTACGGCGGCTGCAGCCCGGCGAGGAGGTCGTCCTGACGGACGGGGCAGGGCGGGGGGCGTACGGCAGGGTGGCCGCCGCCCGCGGCAAGGACGAGCTGGACGTCGACGTCGACGGTGTCCGGGAGGAGGACGCGCCCTCCCCGCGGATCACCGTCGTCCAGGCGCTGCCCAAGGGCGACCGCGGCGAACTCGCCGTCGAGACGATGACGGAGGCGGGCGTCGACGCGATCGTGCCGTGGGCGGCGGGGCGGTGCGTGACGCAGTGGCGCGGGGAGCGCGGCGCCAAGTCGCTGGCCAAGTGGCGGGCCACCGCCCGGGAGGCCGCCAAGCAGGCGCGGCGCCTGCGGTTCCCGACGGTCGGCGAGCTGATGACGACGCGTCAGGTCGCGGGGCTGCTCGGCGGGGCGGGCTTCGCCGGGGTCCTCCACGAGGAGGGTTCCGCGGCGCTGGCGGTTGCGCCCCTGCCGTCCGACGGCGAGCTGGTGCTCGTCGTCGGACCCGAGGGCGGGGTCGCGCCCGAGGAACTTGCCGCCTTCGCGGAGGCCGGGGCCGGCGCGTACCGTCTGGGGCCGACGGTCCTGCGCACATCGACTGCCGGCGTCGCCGCCACCGCCCTCCTCCTCACCCGCACCCACCGCTGGTCCTAGCCCCCCCGCCCCTGCGGCTCCCGGCCGCCCCGGGACCTCCCGCTGTGGTGGGCTTGTCGCGCAGTTCCGCCCCCAGAGCTTCGCCTGGGGGTACCCCCAGCGCCTCCTGGTGATTGCCGCTTGCGGCGCGCTCGTACCTTTCGGCGCGTTGTGATTGGGCGCGCAGTTCCCCGCGCCCCTGGGGGTGCCCTCTTCCCGCAGAGCCGGCGCCAGCAGGCGGCGCCGCTGCCTGCGAGGGCGAGCGTTTTTCAGGGGCGCGGGGAACTGCGCGACAAGCCCCCACCGGGGGAAGGCGAACGCCCACCGCAAGGGGCAGTCACATGGCGTGCCCCCGTAAGGGGTGAATCGGCCGTGTGGGGGATGGACCTGGGGGACGGGCCGCAGGACCGTGGAGGGATGGGAAAGGCCAGGAGAAATTTGGTGGTTGCAGCGCTGCTCGCAAGCGCGAGCGTCATCGCGGCGTGCGACCCGGCAGACGGCTTAGGAAGCAGCGCCGTGTCGGTGACGACGGACCAGTTGGCCACGCACGCCCTGAAAGCGGACAACGTCAAAGTGCAGTGGCTCTCGTGCAGCGCCCGGACGGGCACAAAGCGCGCGTCGGTGGACTGCGTCGGCCGCACGGACGACCAGCAGAAGATCTCGGTGAAGGGCACGGTGACCGAGCAGTTGGACAACACATGTGTGCGCGGCCGCCTGACCGCGACGGTCGGCACGCGCCGGGTCTTCGACGTACAGGGGCTCGGGAACTGCGGAAAGCGCACTCCTGCGGGGAGTTGATCGAAGTTAGGGTGGCCTGGTGACGCACCCGACACCGATGCAGCTGCGCGCTGACCGCCAGGCCCCGCAGCCCGCGCCCTCGTATCTCAGGCATCCGCATCCGCACGGCGGCGTGATCGCCTTCACGGCGGAGGACGACGTGTGGGCCGCACCGCTGGACGGCGGGCGGGCGTGGCGGGTGAGCGCGGACAACATGCCCGTGGGGCGGCCCAGGGTGGCGTCCGGCGGCGACCTGGTCGCGTGGACGTCGACCAGGGACGGGGCGCCGGAGGTGCATGTGGCGCCGCTGGACGGCGGTCCTTCGCGCCGGCTGACGTACTGGGGCGACGCGCGGACCGCGGTGCGCACCTGGGCGCCGGACGGTGCGCTGGTGGTGACGAGCGCGTACGGGCTGCCGTCCGCGCGCCGGGCCTGGGCGCGCACGGTCCCGCTGGACGGCGGGCAGGACACCCGGCTGCCGTACGGGCCGGTCGGCGACGTGGCGTACGGCCCGGGCGGCGCGGTGCTGGTGCAGTCGGTGCCGATGGGGCGCGAGGCGGCGTACTGGAAGCGCTACCGCGGCGGCACCGCGGGCAAGCTGTGGCTGGACCCGGACGGCAGCGGGGAGTTCGGCCGGGTGCACACCGGCCTCGACGGCAACATCGAGTGCCCGATGTGGGTGGGGGAGCGGATCGCCTTCCTGTCCGACCACGAGGGTGTCGGCGCGCTCTACTCCAGCCTCCCCGACGGCGGCGACCTGCGCCGGCACAGCGCGCTGGACGGTTTCTACGCCCGGCAGGCGGGTACGGACGGCGTCCGGGTGGCGTGGACCTCGGGCGGGCGGCTGTACCTGCTGGACGACCTGGCGGGCGCCGAGCCGCGCCCGCTGGAGATCGCGCTCGGCGGCCAGCGCACCGACCTCCAGCCGCACCCGGTGCGCGCCGCCCACCACTTGGGCGACGCCCGCCCCGACCACACCGGGCGGGGCAGCGCGGTGGAGATCCGCGGCACCACCCACTGGGTCACCCACCGCGGCGGCCCGGCCCGGGCGCTGGCCGCGCAGCCGGGGGTGCGCACACGGCACCCGCGGGTGTTCGCGCCGGGCGGCGCGGACGGCGAGCAGCACGTGGTGTGGGTGACGGACGCGGACGGCGGCGAGGACGCGCTCGAACTGGCCCCGGCGGTGGGCCTGCCTGCGGGCACGGCGCCGCGGCGGCTGGCGGCCGGGCGGCTCGGCAGGGTGCTGGAGATGGAGGTCTCGCCGGACGGGCACCGCATCGCCGTCGCCTCGCACGACGGCCGGGTGCTGCTGGTGGAGACGCAGACCGGCGAGGTGCGCGAGGTCGCCGCAAGTGACGCGGGCGACGCGACCGGGCTGGCCTTCTCGCCGGACTCGGCATGGCTGGTGTGGTCGGCGCCGGGGCCGGGTTCGCTGCGGCAGTTGAAGCTCGCGGCCACCTCCGACCTCGCGGTGACCGACGCGACTCCGCTGCGTTTCAACGACTACGCCCCGGCCTTCACCGCCGACGGCCGCCACCTGGCGTTCCTGTCGGAGCGGGCCTTCGACCCGGTCTACGACGCGCATGTCTTCGACCTGTCCTTCGCCAACGCGTGCCGCCCGTACCTGATCACCCTGGCGGCGACGACCCCGTCGCCCTTCGGGCCGCAGCGGCACGGCAGGCCGTACGAGCCGGACGAGGACGAGCAGGACGGCGGCGGCAAGGGCGAGGACGACAAGGGCCGCGACAAGGGCGAGGGCGACGCGAAGAGCGAGGGGCCGCGCACCCCGCCCACCCGGGTCGACGCCGAGGGCCTGGCCGACCGCATCGTGCCCTTCCCGGTCGAGGCGGGCCGCTACTCGGGGCTGCGCGCGGCCAAGGGCGGTGTGCTGTGGCTGCGCCACCCGCTGGTCGGCACGCTCGGCTCGGCCCTTGCCACGCCGGAGGCGCAGCCGCCCGGCACCGTGCTGGAGCGCTACGACCTGGTGCAGCTGCGCCTGGAGGAACTGGCGGAGGACGCCGACGACTTCGCGGTCACCGGCGACGGCACAAGGGTGCTGCTGACCGACGGCAGCAGGCTGCGGGTGGTGCCCGCGGACAGCAAGGCCGATCCTGACGACGAGTCCGGCGGCTCGGTCACCGTGGACCTGTCGCGCGTCCGGGTGACGGTGGACCCGCAGGCCGAGTGGCGGCAGATGTTCGCCGAGACCCACCGGCTGGCCCGGGAGAACTTCTGGCGGGCCGACATGGGCGGCCTGGACTGGGACGGCGTCGCCGACCGCTACCGCCCGCTGCTCGACCGGATCGCCACCCACGACGACCTGGTGGACCTGCTGTGGGAGCTGCACGGCGAGCTGGGCACCTCGCACGCCTACGTCATCCCGCCGGGCGGCTACCGCGACCCGCTGCACCGGCAGGGGCTGCTCGGTGCGGACCTGTCCCGTACCGAGGACGGGCGCTGGCGGGTCGACCGGGTGCTGCCGGGGGAGTCCTCCGACCCGCAGGCCCGCTCGCCGCTGTCGGCGCCCGGTGTGGCGGTCCGCGCGGGGGACGTGCTGCTCGCGGTCGACGGGCGTCCCGTGGACCCGGTGGCCGGTCCAGGGCCGCTGCTGGTCGGCACCGCCGGCAAGCCCGTCGAGCTGTCGGTGGCGGCCGCTTCCGGCGGCCCGGTGCGGCATGTGGTGGCGGTGCCGCTGGAGGACGAGGACGCGCTGCGTTACCACGACTGGGTGGCAGGGCGCAGGGCGCACGTGCACCGCGTGTCGGGCGGCCGGCTCGGCTATCTGCACGTCCCCGACATGGTCGGCAGCGGCTGGGCGCAGCTGCACCGCGACCTGCGGGTCGAGGTGGCCCGCGAGGGCCTGGTGGTGGACCTGCGGGAGAACCGCGGCGGCCACACCTCGCAGCTGGTGATCGAGAAGCTGGCCCGCCGCATCGTCGGCTGGGACCTGCCGCGCGGCAGCCACCCCATCAGCTACCCGCAGGACGCCCCGCGCGGCCCGGTCGTGGCGGTTGCCGACGAGCTGTCGGGCTCCGACGGCGACGTGGTGAACGCGGCGATCCGCGCCCTGGACATCGGCCCGGTCGTCGGGACCCGCACCTGGGGCGGGGTGATCGGCGTCGACAGCCGCTACCAGCTGGTCGACGGCACGGCGGTCACCCAGCCCAAGTACGCCTTCTGGCTGGAGGGCTACGGCTGGGACGTGGAGAACCACGGCGTCGACCCGGACGTGGAGGTGGTGTGCGCCCCGCAGCACTGGGCCGCGGGTGAGGACCCGCAGCTGGACACCGCGGTGGCGCTCGCGCTGTCCGCGCTGGAGACCACCCCGGCCAAGGTCCCGCCGCCGCTGCCGCCGCTGGGCTAGGGCCTGCGTGCCGGGCGCCGCGACGCCGCGGAGATCCAACGACAGGTCCTCGGCCGTGTTTTGGAAGTCCCGCCTGCCCCGCGACGCCTGGCACCCACGCTCGCTGCGTTGTCGGAGTCGTCCGAGTAGGCCCACTACGAGGACGACCCTCCGCCTTGCGATCGCACGCACCAGACGCCGCGGGGCCCGCCCTGTGGGCGGACGGCGCTACTTCCAAAACACGGCCTAGCCGGGACCCGCGTGGTAGCCGCCGTCGGCGAAGAGCAGGGCGGGTCCCGGCGACATGGCGTGGTCCGTCACGGCGCCGAGCAGCAGCAGGTGGTCGCCGGCCGGCAGCACCGAGGTCCTGCGGCACAGCAGGACGGCGACCGCCCCGGGCAGCAGCGGCAGGCCGTGCGGGCCGGTGTCCACCGGCAGCCCGGCGAAGCGGTCGCCGGGGCGGGTGAAGCGGGTGCACAGGTCGCGCTGGCCGGCGCCGAGCACGTTCACGGCGAAGTGCTCGGCGCGGGTGAAGGCGGTCCGGCTGCCCGACGTGGCGCTCAGGCACCACAGGACCAGCGGCGGGTCGAGGGACACCGAGGTGAAGGAGTTCACGGTGACGCCGGCCGGGCGCCCGAGGTGCCGGGTGGTGACCACGGCGACGCCGGTGGCGTAGCGGCCGAGCACGTCGCGCAGCGCCCGCTGCCCGGCGGCCGGCCCGCGCAGGGGGTGCCCCGCCGGGCCGGCCGCCCCGTGCACGGCCGGCTCGGCGGTGGTCACGCCCGGCCTGTCTTCACGCGGCAGGTCTTCAGGGCGGCGGCGACGTCCTCGTCGTCGGGCGCGAGATCTGTCGCGATCTCCAGGTCGGCCAGTGCGCTGGTCCACTCCTCGCGGGCCTGGTGCAGGAAGGCCCGGTTGTAGCGCAGTGCCGGGTCGTTCGGTGCCAGGTCCACCGCACGGCACATGTCGTCGAGGGCGGCGTCCGTCCTGCCGTTCTCGAAGCGGACCGCGGCCCGCCCGGACAGGGCGGTCACCAGGGCGGGATCGGCCGCGACGGCACGGTCGTACGCCTCCTCGGCCGCGGTGTGGTCCTCGCGCTCCGCGTGCACCTGGCCCAGGACCACGTACAGGTAGGCGTTGTCCGGGTCGAGTGCGAGACCGGCCTCGGCGTCCCGCACGGCGGCGTCGAGCCGGCCTTCGTCCAGGTGCAGCCCGGCCCGGTTGACGTAGGCGTCGACGAAGTCCGGCTCCAGGTCGATGACGTAGTCGAAGTCGGCCAGCGCGCCGGCCGTGTCGCCCTCCGACAGCAGCAGGTCGCCGCGGTTGTAGCAGATCTCGGGGAAGGGCGGGGAAAGCCGCATGGCGCGGGCGTAGTCGGCGAGTGCCTCGTCGGTGCGGCCGAGGCGGCGCAGGATGTTGCCGCGTTCGAGGTAGTGCTCGGCGTGGTTGGGGTCCTGCTCGATGACCACGGCGTAGTCGGCCAGCGCTTCGTCGAGCCGGCCCAGCCCCGCGTACACGCGCGCCCTGTTGTTCTTGAGCACCGAGCGGTGCAGGCGGTGCTCGTCGGGCTCCAGTTGCCTGTCGAGGTCGTCCACGCACTCGGTCACGAGCCTGAGCGCTTCCATGGGGTCGCCGAGATTGACCTCGACCAGGGCGCGGCCGTTTTTGTAAAACGCGCTCTGGAAGGCCCGTTCGACCCGGTCGGGCAGCAGCGACGCGGTGGCGACCGCACCGTTCAGCAGGGCTTTCGCCTTCTTCTCGTCGCGGTCGGCGGGATCGTTATGCCGGGTGTAGAGCATTGCCGTCGAATAAGAGCACGCCATATGTACGGCGGGGTCGGTGGACAGAAGTCTTGCCCGGTCGTAGATTTCCTCGGCTTCGCGGGTCCGCGACAATATCGACAGGGCCAGTCCTTGTTTAACCGCGAACTTCCACCAGAGGGTGTCGTCGCCGGTGCCGTCGAGCAGCGCGAAAGCCCGGGTGCCGTAGTCCACGACCGCGTCGTAGAAGCCGTTCACCAGGCAGTGGTCGGCGGCGGCGAGAAGTACCGGCAAGGCCGCGCCGACCGGGTCGCCGCCGCGCTCCAGGTGGTAGGGGACGGCGCCGAGGCCGTACGAGAAGTCGCCCACGGTCTGGACCTCGGCGGCCCTGCGGTCGTGCAGCGCGGCCCTTTCCGCCGGGCCGAGCGCGTCGTAGGCGGCCCGCGCGTCCGCGTCCTCGGCCAGGCACTCGCCGGCCACGTACGACCAGGCGTCGCCGCCGTAGTGTGCGGGCTGCGCCGCGGGCAGGGCGGTCTCCTCGGCGCGGGCCGCGAGCACCGAGCGCAGCCGCTCGTCCAGCGGGCCGCCGTCGCCCGAGCACACCACGACGGTGAGCCGCGCCGGGTCCACCCGCCGTACCAGGGCCGCGACGAATTCCACGTCGGTGGCCTCGGCGTGCTCGGCATTGTCCACGACCAGGGTGCGCGGCCCGTCCGGGGGCAGTGCGTCTCGGACGAACTCGGCCAGCCCGTTGGCTATCCGCTTGGTGCGCAGCCGCGCGTAATAGCGGGTGCGTTCTGCGGGGAGCGCCATCGACGTCAGCGTCTCGCGGGAGTTGGGCACCTGGTCGCCCAGTTCGGGTGCCACCGACAGCACTTCGATGTCGTAGCGCCGCACCGGGGCCGCGTCGCGCCGCAGCACCTCGGGCACCAGCGCCCGCACCACCGTGTTGGCCGCGGTGTACGGGCCGCGCAGCCGGCGGTGCGCGTCGACGGGCAGGCCGGACGGCAGGAGCGCGGGCGGAGCGGCGAGTGAGCGTACGGCGTCGGCGCGGCTGCGCCGTGAGCCTCCGTGCACCCAGTGGTGGCGGAACTCTGCCTGGTCCATGCGGCGGTCTCCTTCCACGGGCCGGCGCGCGCGGGCGGCGCGGCCGGTGCCGTCGGTCGTGGGTTGCGTGGTGCGGGGGCGCGCGGCCGCCGTGCGGCGCCGACCGGAGAGCAGGCGGTCAGGCGGCCTGTGCCGGCGGGGCGGCGGGGGCGGCCGTCCTGGTCCTGCGCCGCCAGCTGCGGGCGGCCAGGTAGCCGGCCAGGAACAGCTCGCCGAAGTTGAGGACCAGGAAGACGAGCACGTCGGCGACGTTGGCCGGCGACAGGTTCGTGTCGAGCTTGTGCACGGCCATCCGGGTCACCTTGACGCCGGTCGGGATGACGGCGGTCAGCAGTGTCGTGGTCAGGAAGACGTAGCCGGCCAGCATCAGCCACGAGTACCAGCGGGCGACGTCGCGGTCCCTGTCGGTCCAGGCGGACTCGTCGACCGCCCGCTCGGGCCTGCGCAGCAGCCGCACCGCCCGGTTGCGCAACTGCTGGCGGGCCACGGTCTGCAGGTCGTTGCAGCCCAGCACGGTGATCGCCAGGTAGTACAGGTCGGTGCGCAGGAAGAAGTAGAACTGCCAGGCCAGCCGCAGCACCACGGCGAAGGCCATGGACAGCAGCAGCCGGTAGACCACCCCTGCGGCGCCGTCGCTGCCGCGCAGCCCCGCCGCGCCCAGGGTCAGGCCGCACACCACCAGGACGTCGAGCAGCATGCCGGCCAGCATCGGCAGGTAGCGCTTGCGGCGGGGCACGGCCACCAGCCCGTCCAGCGCGGTCACGAAGACGACGTAGTAGAAGCGCCGGCCGATCGAGAGGGTGGAGCGCAGGCCGAGCCGGCGGCCCGCGAGGGCGTGGAAGGCCTCGTGCGCGAGGATCCAGGGCACCTGCCCGAGCACGATGCCCAAGGTCAGGACCACCAGCGAGGAGTGGGTGAAGAACAGGTGCGGGTAGCGCGGCAGCAGGTCGGGGGTGCGGATCACCGCGGCGACCGCGGCGGCGACCAGCAGGCCGTAGCAGGCCCAGGCCGGCGGGGAGAACAGTGCGCGCCCCAGGCGCTGCCAGCGCACCGGGCCGGTCGCCTGCGGGGCCTCCTCGCCGTCCTTGACCAGTAACTCCAGCTCTTCGAGCACTTCGAGGAATTCGGCGACGTCGACCTGCTCGCCGTACTGCTCGGTGTACCAGCGGGCGGCGGCGTTGGGTGACTCGCCGGCCTCAAGGCGGCGCAGCAGCGCGGCGCCGTCGACCGGGAAGAGCCCGTAGGAGTCGATGTCCGCGCGCCCCACGGTGACCTCGTCGCCCTCCTCCAGATAGGTCAGCGGATGGAGCCGCACCGGCTGGTCGAGGTCCGGGGAAACCGTTGCCATGTCTGCCTCCCTGCGGTGGGGTCGGGACGGTGGGCGGCCCGGACCGCCGGCCCTGGGGCAGGCGGTCCGGGCCGGCGGCTCAGCTGGCGCCGCAGCAGTAGGCCGAGGCGGCAGCCGAGGTCAGACGGACGGTGCCGGCCTTGCGGACGGTGATCTTCTTCATGGCGGACTCCTTCTCTCAGGGCGGTGCACTTCGCCGTCCGATAATTCGGAGGCGACCCGATTTCTCGGGCGACTCGGAAAGAAAAGGGAATGCGTCGGCCACTCGATGGTGCACTCACCAGTCCTTATCGGGAAACAGCGCCTTCGAACCGTCCCCGGCTCCGCCAGATTTGCATGGAACACAGAAGCGTGTCAACGGGGCACTTGGAAGGCGGCGGCGGACATCGGTTCATGATCAAAAGGTATTGGGGAAAGCCGTATTGAGCGTTCCGTGATGGGCGGGGACCGATGGACGGCGGCGCGATCCCGGTGCCATAGTCGGCGTTGGGTCCCGGAATGGACGGGGAACTTCGACGGGGAAGGCGTCTCACGTGGCTGTGTTCAATGGGAACTGTGTTTTAACGGTGTCGCATGGGATTTGATCTGGCTCAGAGATTGGTGACGGACGACTTATGGCTACTGGTGGAACCGCTCCTGCCCGCCCTCGGCTTCCGGCGCCAGGGCGGGGGCACCGCCCCGGTGGACGAGCGCAAGGTGTTCACCGCCGTTGTCTACGTTCTGATGTCGGAGTGTCCGTGGCGGCAGCTGCCGCCACGCTTCGATGTCTCGCCCGCCACCGCACACCGCCGCTTCACCGCCTGGACCAGGGCGGATCTGTGGCGGTCGCTGCAGGCCCGCGCAGAGGAGCAGCTGTCCTCCTTCCGGGAGAGGCGCTGGGTCGCCGCGATAGCGGACGCGGCCCGCGCACGGGCCATGTCCAGGGCTGCCACGTGAGACGTCCTGACACGGGCTGAATGCCCGGTATGCGGCCAGGCCGCCGCCTGGCGGCGCCGGCCCTCGCGCGAAGGTGAGGGGGCGGCCCGCACCGGAACCGCCGATCACCCGGTGTGACCAGCCGGACGCGCGGATCGGCGGATCTCGGGCGGGCCGCGGGCCGGTAGCATGCGAAGCCCGAAGCCCTTACGCCCCCGAGAAGGGAGCCCCGCGATGGCGGGAGAGCCCCAGGCCGACTGCCTGTTCTGCAAGATCGTCGCGGGGGAGATCCCCGCGACGATCGTCCGCGAGACGCCGACCACGCTCGCCTTCCGCGACATCAACCCGCAGGCGCCGACGCATGTCCTGGTCATCCCGCGGGTGCACTACCCGGACGCGGCGACCCTGGCGGCGGGCGACCCCGGCGCGGTCGTGGACGTGCTGCGGGAGGCCGGGGAGGTCGCGGCGCAGGAGAAGGTCGACGGCACCGGCTACCGGATCGTCTTCAACACGGGCCCGGGCGCCGGCCAGACCGTCTTCCACGCCCATGCGCACGTGCTGGGCGGCCGCGACCTCCAGCGGCTGGTCTGAGCGGGACCCGCGCCGCCCCCCGATGCCCGCACGCGAACTCGTCGTCCTCGGCACCGCGAGCCAGGTCCCGACCCGGCAGCGCAACCAGAACGGCTACGTCCTGCGCTGGGACGGCGAGGGCATCCTCTTCGACCCCGGCGAGGGCAGCCAGCGCCAGATGCTGCACGCCGGGGTCTCGGCGCACGACCTGACCCGGATCTGCGTCACGCACTTCCACGGCGACCACTCGCTGGGCCTTGCCGGGGTGATCCAGCGCATCAACCTCGACCGGGTGCCGCACCCGGTCACCGCCCACTACCCGGCAAGCGGGCAGCAGTACTTCGACCGGCTGCGGCACGCCACCTCCTACCGCGAGACGGTGGCCCTGCGCGAGCAGCCGGTCGCCGGCGACGGGGTGCTGGCGGTGACCCCCGGCTTCACGCTCGAAGCGCGCCGGCTGTCTCACCCGGTCGAGTCCTACGGCTACCGGCTCACCGAACCCGACGGGCGCCGGATGCTGCCGGACCGGCTGGCCGAGCACGGCATCGCGGGCCCCGACATCAGCCGCCTGCAGCGCGAGGGCGTCCTGAACGGCGTCACCCTTGCCGAGGTCAGCGAGCCGCGCCCGGGACAGCGCTTCGCCTTCGTCATGGACACCCGGCTCTGCGAGGCGGTGCCGCGGCTCGCCGACGGCTGCGACATGCTGGTGATCGAGTCGACCTTCCAGGACCAGGACGCGGCCATTGCCGAGGAGTACGGCCATCTGACGGCGGGCCAGGCCGCGGCGGTGGCCCGCGAGGCGGGGGTGCGCCACCTGGTGCTGACGCACTTCTCGCAGCGCTACCCCGAGCCCGCGGGCTTCGAGGCGCAGGCCAGGGCCGCCGGCTTCACCGGCGGCCTGACCGTCGCCGCGGACCTGACGCGGGTGCCCGTGCCCCGCCGCCGCTGAACCGGGACCGCGCCAGTCGCCGGCCGCGGGCCGCGGGCCGCGGGTCACGGGTTACCGGTTACCGGTTACGGCAGGAAGTACATCGGGTTGGGCAGCTTGAAGGACTTGTCCGCGTAGCCGCCGGACAGGTCGCTGTACTGGTCACCGAAGTTGCCGATGATGTCGTAGCCGAGCGACTCGATGTGCGCCCGGGTGCCGGACTTGTACTGGATGGTCGTGCAGGTCGAGCCGCAGCTCAGGTACGCCGGCGGGTTCACCTTGTCCTTCAGGTACAGGTGGTCGGTGTCCGGTGCGGACTTGTAGCCGACCGCGGTCAGGTTGCGTACGGTGTCGGCGCGCTGCGACTCGGGGCGGCCGGTGATCCAGAAGACCGTGACGCCCTGGTCCGCGGCCCAGTTGGCAAGGGTGTCCATGCCGAAGACCGCGGGCATGTTCTTGCTGTCCAGGTAGGCCTGGTTGCTGGCGGGGCTGTAGTTGAAGCCGACCTCCAGCTCGTAGTTGTACGTGATCACGCTGGTGTCGTCGACGTCCAGCACGATGGCCGGCTTTCCGTGGCCGCCGTGGCCGCCCTTGTGCAGCGCGTGCGCCAGGTCCGACGTGGCCTTGGCCTCTATGCCGGCCAGCTGGCGGGCGTAGCTGCTGTCGGCCGACGCGAAGTGCTCGCCCGAGGCGTCGACGGTGTCGCCGTAGTAGGCCTTGATCTCGTTGACGACGTCGGTGAGGTTGGGGATCTCCTTGTCGCTGCGCGGCACCGAGTTGTCCGCGGTGGCGGCGCCGACGCCGTAGAAGGTGGCGCCCAGGGTGACCGCGGCGGCGGTCAGTGCCAGCGAACGGCGGGACAGACGGGCACGGGACATGCTGGTGCTCCTTCAACGCTGGATGGTGCGGCGAAAGTTAGACCCCCTGATCCGGGCAGGTCAAGGATGGTCTACGCGCGTATCGTCACATCGCAGGTCAGCGGCTGTTTCCCTGATGTTTCATCAGGGGTCGACGCGAAGCCGTCCGGTGGACATCTGTGGCAGGAGCGGCGGAAGGGGCGCCCGCGGTCACCAGCCGGCCGAGTCGAGGATGCGCGAGGCCGCCGCGGGCGAGTCCACCAGCGGGTGCAGCGCCAGCGCCCGCAGCGCGGCCGGCCGCGAACCCGTCGCCGCCGCCTCGATCGCCGCCCGCTCCACCGACTTGACCGCCAGCATCAGCCCCGCCTGGTGCTCGTCGGGCGCCGCGACCGGCAGCGGGTGCGCACCGGTGGCGTTCACCCGGCAGGGCACCTCCGCCACCGCTTCCGCGTCCAGGAAGGGCAGGGCGCCGCCGGCCCGCACGTTGAGGATCAGTACCGCCGGCTCGTCCCGTGCGATCGCCCGCATCAGGGCAAGCGCCACCCGGTCGTAGCCGCCGCCGTCCAGGTCGTGCGGGTCGCGCTGCCAGCCGCCGCTCGCCGCACGGCTGTCGGCGCCGTAGGTCTCCTCGCGCTCCCGCCGCGCCCCCTGCCACAGCTCGTACGCCCGGGCCGGGTCGCGGTCCGCCGCCGCGAAGAAGGCGCCCTGCTGGCGGTCGAGGAACTCCCCGCGGGTGGACCGCGCGCCCTGCACCGCGGCCAGCGTCTCGCGGCGGAAGTAGTAGTAGTGCAGATACTCGTTGGGCAGCGAGCCCAGCGCCGCCAGCCATTCCGCGCCGAACAGCCGGCCCTCCTCGAAGGTGCCCAGCGCCGCCGGGTCGGCGAGCAGGCCCGGCAGCAGGTCGCGCCCTGCGGAGGTGAGGCGGCGCAGCCAGCCCAGGTGGTTCAGGCCCACGTAGTCGTAGCCGAAGTCCTGCGCGTCCGGGTCGGCGCCCGCCGCCCGCGCCGCCCGCCGCACCAGGCCCACCGGCGAGTCGCAGATGCCGATCACCCGCGCGCCCAGCACCCGGGACATCGCCTCGGTGACCATGCCCGCCGGGTTGGTGAAGTTGATGACCCAGGCGTCCGGCGCCAGCGCCCGTACCCGCTCGGCGATCCGTACCGCGACCGGCAGCGTGCGCAGCCCGTACAGCACACCGCCCGCGCCGACCGTCTCCTGCCCGAGCACCCCCTCGGCCAGCGGCAGCCGCTCGTCGCGCACCCGGCCCGCGGTGCCGCCGACCCGGATCGCCGAGAAGACGAAGTCCGCGCCGCGCACCGCGTCGTCCAGCCCGCCGGCGACGCGCACGGCAGGCCCCGCCGCTCCCGACCCGGCCAGGACCGCGGCCACCACCCGCAGCCGCAGCGGGTCCTCGTCGTAAAGGACCACCTCGGTGATCAGCGGGTCGCCGGCCAGCGCCCGGTGCACCAGCGGCACCCGGAAGCCGCCGCCGCCGAGAATCGTGAGCTTCACCCGTACTCCGTCCGCGCGTGCCGTACGCCCGCCGGGCGGATCCCGCGCGGCGCCGCGCTCCCGCCCGGCCCCGGCGTCCTCGTCACTGTCAGTGCCGTCGTGCACAGTGTGTCCCATGGAAGAGCAGCCCGTTCTCGACCCGCTCGGCGCCGTGCGCGCCGCGGCGGACCCGGCGACCGATGTCTACCTCACCGGCACCGTCTTCCTCGACATCATCTTCACCGGCCTGGACAGCGCGCCCGTGCGCGGCACCGAGTCGTGGGCGCGCGGCATGGGGTCGAGCCCCGGCGGGGTGGCCAACATGGCCACCGCCCTCGCGCGCCTGGGCCTGCGCACCACGCTGGCCGCGGCCTTCGGCGACGACATGTACGGCGACTACTGCTGGGACAGCCTCGCGGCGGGCGAGGGCATCGACCTCGGGCCGTCCCGCCGCATCCCCGGCTGGCACTCCCCGGTCACCGTCTCGATGGCCTACGAGGGCGAGCGCACCATGGTCAGCCACGGCCACCGGGCGCCGCCGCCCGAGGAGGCCGTGCCGGCCTGCCCGCCGCCCGCCAGGGCCGCCGTGGCCTCGCTCGGCCAGCGCGAGCGGGCCTCGGACGAGGAGCCGGCGCCCGACCCCGACCGGGAGTGGATCGGGCAGGCGGCCGCCTCGGGCACCCAGGTCTTCGCCGACGTCGGCTGGGACGACACCGGCCGCTGGGACCCCGCCGACCTGGAAGGGCTGCGCCATTGCGCCGCCTTCCTGCCCAACGGCGAGGAGGCCATGCGCTACACCCGCACCGACACCCCGGCCGCCGCGGCCCGCGCACTCGCCGAGCAGGTGCCGCTGGCGGTGGTCACCCTCGGCGCCGAGGGCGCCGTCGCGGTGGACGCGGGCAGCGGGCAGACCGCGGAGGTGCCCGCGCTGATCGTGGACGCCCTGGACCCGACCGGGGCGGGGGACGTCTTCGTGGCGGGCTTCGTCACCGGCACCCTGGCCGGCTGGCCGCTCGCCGACCGGCTGGCCTTCGGCTCGCTGTGCGCCGCCCTGTCGGTCCAGGAGTTCGGCGGCTCGCTGTCCGCGCCCGGCTGGACCGAGGTCGCCGCGTGGTGGACGCAGGCCAAGGCCGCCCCGGGCACCCCGCCCGAGGCTCTGCGGCGGTACGCCTTCCTCGACGCCCTGATCCCGCCCGCCCCGCGCCGCTGGCCGCTGCCGCGTGCGGTGCCCACCATCGGCTTCCGCCGCGCGTGAGGGGCGAGGTACGTGGCATGAGCCGCCAGGGACGTGGCACGACGTACCAGGGGGCACGTGACCCGCGGGCGCCCGGTGACAACCGCAAATCCCCTCGGCCGCCGACGGCCCACGTCGTAGGCTTGGTATCCCAGGGCCCGATCGGGCTCCTCGATCAGCAGAAAGCGGGATGAGCAGGCCCTAGCGCCGGCCCATGACTCAGACACCGACAAAGCAGCAGCCGCAGCCGCCGCAGGCGCGCGCCCACTTCGTCGTACCGGCCAAGCACCCCATGGTGACCGTCCTGGGATCTGGCGACGCTCTCCTCCGCGTGATCGAGCAGGCCTTCCCGGCCGTCGACATCCACGTTCGGGGCAACGAGATCAGCGCGGTCGGCGAGGCCGACGAGGTGGCCCTCGTCCAGCGGCTCTTCGACGAGATGATGCTGGTGCTCCGCACCGGCCAGCCCATGTCCGAGGACGCCGTCGAGCGCTCCATCGCCATGCTGCGGGCCAACGGCAGCGCCGCCGACCAGGACGCCGAGACACCCGCCCAGGTGCTCACCCAGAACATCCTGTCCAGCCGCGGCCGCACCATCCGGCCCAAGACCCTCAACCAGAAGCGGTACGTCGACGCGATCGACCGCCACACGATCGTGTTCGGCATCGGCCCCGCCGGTACGGGCAAGACGTACCTGGCGATGGCCAAGGCGGTCCAGGCCCTGCAGTCCAAGCAGGTCAACCGGATCATCCTGACCCGCCCCGCGGTCGAGGCCGGCGAGCGCCTGGGCTTCCTGCCCGGCACCCTCTACGAGAAGATCGACCCGTATCTGCGCCCGCTCTACGACGCGCTGCACGACATGCTCGACCCCGACTCGATCCCCCGCCTGATGGCGGCCGGGACCATCGAGGTCGCCCCGCTGGCGTACATGCGCGGCAGGACGCTGAATGACGCCTTCATCATCCTGGACGAGGCGCAGAACACCAGCGCCGAGCAGATGAAGATGTTCCTGACCAGGCTCGGCTTCGACTCCAAGATCGTCATCACCGGTGACGTCACCCAGGTGGACCTGCCGAACGGCACCAAGAGCGGGCTGCGTCAGGTGCAGGACATCCTCGCCGACGTCGAGGACGTCCACTTCTCCCGGCTCACCAGCACCGACGTGGTGCGCCATAAGCTGGTCGGACGCATCGTGGACGCCTACGAGCGGTACGACAACGCGGTCGCCGCGGAAGACGGCGGCGGTGCAGCCGACGGCCGCGGCGCCGGCAGCAACGGCGCACGGTCCAAGAGAAAGTAACCGACCACATCATCATGGCGATCGACGTCAACAACGAGTCCGGCTGGGAGATCGACGAGCAGGCGGTCCTCGACGCCGCCCGCTACGCCCTCCACCGCATGCGCATCCACCCGCTGTCCGAGCTGTCGGTGATCGTGGTGGACGCCGACGCGATGGAGCAGCTGCACGTGCAGTGGATGGACCTGCCGGGCCCCACCGATGTCATGTCCTTCCCGATGGACGAGCTGCGGCCCGGCAAGGAGGACGAGGAGCCCGCGCAGGGGCTGCTCGGCGACATCGTGCTGTGCCCGGAGGTCGCCAAGAAGCAGGGCGAGGAGGCGCCGACCGGGCACTCCATGGACGAGGAGCTGCAGCTGCTCACCGTGCACGGCGTCCTCCACCTGCTCGGCTACGACCACGAGGAGCCGGACGAGAAGGCCGAGATGTTCGGCCTGCAGAAGGCCATCCTGGACGGGTGGCGGGCCGAGCGCGGCATCGAGGGGCCGTCGCCGGCGCCCACCACCCACTGACGGCGGCGCGCACCCCGTGATCGTCTCCGCAGTCCTGCTCGTCATCGTCGCCTGGCTGGCCGCGTGCGCCGAGACGGCCATCGCCAGGGTCTCCCGCTTCCGCGCCGAGGACGCGCTGCGCTCGGGCCGCAAGGGCGCCGCCAACCTGCTGGCGGTGGCGTCCGACCCGACCCGCTACCTCAACGTCGCCCTGCTGGTCAGGGTCGGCTGCGAGACCGCAGCCGCGGTGCTGATCACCGTGGTCTGCGACCGCAACTTCGACCGCACCTGGCAGGTGCTCGCCGTCGCGATCGGCGTGATGGTGCTGGTCTCCTACGTGGCCGTGGGCGTCTCGCCGCGCACCATCGGCCGCCAGCACCCGATGAACACCGCGACGGCCGCCTCGTACGTCCTGCTGCCGCTGGCCCGGGTGATGGGTCCGGTACCCGGGCTGCTGATCCTGCTCGGCAATGCGCTGACGCCCGGCAAGGGCTTCAAACGCGGCCCGTTCGCCAGCGAGGCGGAGCTGCGGGCGATGGTGGACCTGGCTGAGTCGGAGTCGCTGATCGAGGACGACGAGCGCCGCATGGTGCACTCGGTCTTCGAGCTGGGCGACACCATCGTGCGCGAGGTGATGGTGCCGCGGCCCGAACTGGTCATGATCGAGCGCTTCAAGACGATCCGCCAGGCCACCACGCTGGCGCTGCGCAGCGGCTTCTCGCGCATCCCGGTGACCGGTGAGAGCGAGGACGACGTCGTCGGCTTCGTCTACCTCAAGGACCTGGCACGGCGCACCCACATCAACCGCGAGGCCGAGAGCGACCCGGTCTCCACGCTGATCCGTCCGGCCGCCTTCGTGCCCGACACCAAGAACGCCGGCGACCTGCTGCGGGAGATGCAGCGCGACCGCAACCACGTCGCGGTCGTCGTGGACGAGTACGGCGGCACGGCCGGCATCGTCACGATCGAGGACATCCTGGAGGAGATCGTCGGCGAGATCACCGACGAGTACGACCGGGAGACCCCGCCGGTGGAGGAGCTGGGCGGCGGGCGCCACCGGGTCACCGCCCGGCTCGACATCGGCGACCTCGGGGAGCTGTACGGGGTGCTGCTGGACGACGACGACGTCGAGACGGTCGGCGGCCTGCTCGCCAAGTCGCTCGGCCGGGTGCCGATCCCGGGCGCGACGGCCGTGGTGCCGCTGCCCGAGGACGGCTCGGGCGAGCGCGCGACGGTGGCGCTGCGGCTGACCGCGGAGACCCAGGCGGGCCGCCGCAACCGGATCGGCACGGTGCTGGTCGAGCCGCTGGACGCGCCGGAGCCCGCACCGGACGAGGACGACGTATGAGCGGGGCTTCTGGTTCCCAGTAGAACCAGTCCTTGGACTTCTGATCGCTGCGGCGCCACGCTGGAGACGGCACGAACCGCACGCGATCCGAGGGAGCCCGACCATGCCCGACACCCGTGAACGCGCCCAGCACCCCGAGGACATCGCCCGCCTCCTGGTGGCCCGGGTCAACGCCCGCGACCTCGACGGCATCCTGGAGCTCTTCGAGCCCGATGCCGTCGTCGCCTACCCCCTCGACCGCCCCTCCCAGGGCACCGCCGCCCTGCGCGAACTCTACGCGGGCCTGCTCGCCACCAACCCGGTCTTCGAGGTCGAGGACCCTCTCCCGACCCTGATCAGCGGCGACCTGGCCCTGACCTCGACGACCCCGAAGGACGGCACGGCCGGCCGCGTCCAGGTCGCCCGCCGCCAGCCCGACGGCACCTGGCTCCGCGTGATCGACCGCCCGGAGGCGTAGGCGGCCCGCGGGCTCAGACGCCGAGGGTGCCGAGCATGCCCAGCAGGTTGGCGCTCGCCGCGTGGATCGAGCCGGCCAGGCTGGTGTCTGCCAGGTAGAAGCCGAAGGCGCCGCAGGCGAGGGCGTGGCTGGACTTGAGGGCGCTCTTGCGTTTCAGGAAGATCGTCACGGCCGCGAGCGCGATGACGAAGGGCATGTGCAGAAGCATGCGTGATCACCTCTAACGGACACTCTGCCTAGCCACGCTAGGCGCCCGTCGCCAAATGCGCATGTTCGGACACGGAGAGCCACGCTCACCGGTACGCCCTATGATCGCGGCTATGAGCGATCAGCAGCCGGCCACCGACCTGCCGGACCCGGAAGACCGCAAACTCGTCACCCTGGCCAGGTCCGCGCGGGCGCGCAACGCCGTGCCCGAGGGCGCCGCCGTGCGCGACGAGACCGGCAGGACATATGTGGCCGGGACGGTCGCCCTGGAGTCGCTGCGGCTCAGCGCGCTGCAGACGGCCGTCGCGATGGCGGTGGCCAGCGGCGCCAGGTCGCTGGAGGCGGCCGTCGTGGTGACCGAGGCGCAGTCCGCGGACGACGCCGACCGCGCCGCGGTGCGCGACCTCGGCGGCCCGTCCGTCCCGGTCGTCGTGGCGGGACCCGACGGGTCGGTGCGCGGCACCGTCACCGCGGGCTGACCCCGGTTCCGCCGGGCGCCGTCAGAGCGCGTCGGGGCCGCGTTCGCCGGTCCTGACGCGTACCGCCGTCTCGACCTGCACCGCCCAGACCTTGCCGTCGCCGATCTTGCCGGTGCGCGCCGCCGCCACCAGCGCGTCGATGACCGCGTCGGCCTCCGCGTCCTCCACCAGGACCTCGATACGGGCCTTGGGGACCAGGTCGACGCGGTATTCGGCGCCGCGGTAGACCTCGGTGTGGCCGCGCTGCCTGCCGTAGCCGCTGGCCTCGGTGACCGTCATGCCCTGCACCCCCATCTCCTGCAGGGCCGTCTTCACGTCGTCCAGCTTGTACGGCTTGATGACGGCGGTGACCAGCTTCATCCCAGTGGGCTCCTGTCGTGGGCGGCCTGCGCTGCGGCGTGCACGGCGGCGCCGTGGGACATGCCGTGCGTGAGTACGCCGTGATCGTAGGCGGTCTCGGCGTGCACGGTGAGGTCCAGGCCGGTCCTTTCGTGCTCCTCGCTCGCCCGGAAGCCCATCACCTTGTCGATCGCCTTGCCGATCCCGTACGTCAGCGCGAAGGCGTACGCCCCCACCGCCGCGACGGCGACCGCCTGCCTGCCCAACTGCGCGAGCCCGCCGCCGTACAGCAGGCCCTCGGGGCCGCCGGTCATCGACTCGGTGGCCAGCAGCCCGATCAGCAGTGTGCCGACGATGCCGCCCATCAGGTGCACGCCCACCACGTCCAGCGAGTCGTCCACGCCCCAGCGGAACTTCCAGCTCACCGCGAACGAGCAGAGCACGCCCGCCGCCAGGCCCACCACGGCTGCCCCGGGCACGTCCACGCTGCCGCACGACGGGGTGATCGCGACCAGGCCGGCGATCGAACCCGATGCGGCACCCAGCGTGGTGGCGTGCCCGTCCCTGCGCTTCTCCACGATCAGCCAGCCCAGCAGCCCCGCACAGCCCGCGACCTGGGTGTTGAGGAAGACCGCGCCCGCGATCCCGTTGGCGCCCAGCGCGGAACCGGCGTTGAAGCCGAACCAGCCGAACCACAGCAGTCCCGCGCCCAGCAGCACCAGCGGCAGGTTGTGCGGCCGCATCGAGTCCTTGCGGAAGCCCAGCCGCGGCCCGAGCACGATCGCCAGCGCCAGCCCCGAGGCGCCCGAGCACACCTCGACCACCGTGCCGCCCGCGTAGTCCAGCGCGTGCAGGTCGGCCAGGATCCAGCCGCCGTCGGCGAACACCCAGTGCGCCACCGGGACGTATACGGCCAGCGTCCACACCACCACGAAGACCACCCACGCCCCGAACCGGGCCCGGTCCGCGACCGCCCCGCTGATCAGGGCCGCGGTGATCACCGCGAAGGTCAGCTGGAAGGTCGCGAAGAGCAGGGTCGGCACATGGCCGTGCATCGAGGTGGGGC
The DNA here is from genome assembly GCF_016916835.1 of Actinacidiphila bryophytorum. Lineage (GTDB taxonomy): Bacteria > Actinomycetota > Actinomycetes > Streptomycetales > Streptomycetaceae > Actinacidiphila > Actinacidiphila bryophytorum. Next base: position 437,285 of record NZ_JAFFIX010000001.1, read on the forward strand.
CGATGCCGTGCATCCCCAGATGCGTGAGGTTGCCGATCAGGCCGAGCCCGCCGGCGTCATGGCCGAAGGCGAGGGTGTAGCCGGCGACCAGCCACACCATCGTGACCAGCGCGATCGAGACAAAGCTCATCATGAGCATGTTGAGCACGCTCTTGCTGCGGACCATGCCGCCGTAGAAGAGCGCGAGGCCCGGCGTCATGAGCAGCACCAGCGCGGTCGCGGCGAGCAGCCAGGCGGTGTCGGCGGCGTTCACGGCCGTCTGGTCGGCGGACAGCAGCAGCACGAGGGGGTCCCCTTCCACGGGCGGGTAGTGGAAGCGTCACGGGCTCGCGTTACCGTACGTGGGCGGGAGTGTTTCCGCGGTGTTTCGTGTTGCGTGGGCGTTTCGACACCCTCACCCCGCCGCGCGCCGCCGACCGTCCTCGGACACCCGCGCGATCGGGGAGAATGAGCACATGAGCGCTCGTACCCCCTCCGCAGCCGGTCCCGTCCACCGGTCCGGCTTCGCCTGCTTCGTCGGCCGGCCCAACGCCGGCAAGTCCACCCTCACGAACGCTCTGGTCGGCCAGAAGGTGGCGATCACCTCCAACCGGCCGCAGACGACCCGGCACACCGTCCGCGGCATCGTCCACCGCCCGGACGCCCAGCTCGTCCTCGTCGACACCCCGGGCCTGCACAAACCCCGCACCCTGCTCGGCGAACGCCTCAACGACGTGGTGCGCAGCACCTGGGCCGAGGTCGACGTGATCGGCTTCTGCCTGCCCGCCGACCAGAAGCTCGGCCCCGGCGACACCTTCATCGCGCGCGAGCTGGCCGGGATCAGGAAGACCCCGAAGGTCGCGGTCGTCACCAAGACCGACCTGGTCGACTCCAAGGCCCTCGCCCAGCAGCTGCTCGCCGTCGACAAGCTCGGCCGCGACCTCGGCTTCGAATGGGCCGAGATCGTGCCGGTCTCCGCGGTCGCGGGCGAGCAGGTCGGCCTGCTCGCCGACCTGCTCATCCCGCTGCTCCCCGAAGGCCCCGCCCTCTACCCCGAAGGCGACCTCACCGACGAGCCCGAGCAGATCATGGTGGCCGAGCTGATCCGCGAGGCCGCGCTCGAAGGCGTCAGGGACGAGCTGCCGCACTCGATCGCGGTCGTCGTCGAGGAGATGCTGCCGCGGGAGGGCCGGCCCGCCGACCGCCCGCTGCTCGACATCCACGCGAACCTCTACATCGAGCGGCCCTCGCAGAAGGGCATCATCATCGGCCCCAAGGGCGCGCGCCTGAAGGAGGTCGGCGTCAAGTCCCGCCACCAGATCGAGGCGCTCCTCGGCACGCCGGTTTTCCTCGACCTGCACGTCAAAGTTGCCAAGGACTGGCAGCGCGACCCCAAGCAACTCCGCAAGCTCGGCTTCTGAGCCGACCTTGCCCCTTGCGCTGGGCTCTCGACCTCCCGGCCGGTGGTGGTTGGCCTCGCAGTTCCCCGAGCCCTTGGGTGATTGCCACTTGCTGTGGCGTTGCTTTCTTTCGCCCGTTCGTGCTGGGCGCGCAGTTCCCCGCGCCCCTGATGGTTGCCCTCTTCCCGCAGAGGCGGGCGCCATCAGGCGGCGCCGTCTGCCTGCGAGGGCGAGCGATTTTGAGGGGCGCGGGGAACTGCGCGACAAGCCCCCGCCGGGGGGAGGTCCGGGTTCAGCGTTGCCCGGCAGGGCGGGCGGGTCAGACGCGGGCGGCACGCGCAGGGTCGAGGTAAGGGCTCGGACCCTTCAGGGTGCGGTGGATGGGCGCGGTCTCCATGCGGCGGACGCCGCGAATGGCCGCCACCGGCCCGGTGAGATACCGGTACAGCGCCCGAGCGTCACGGCACAGCAGCGACGCGTAGACGTTCGCCGTCCCCGTCGTGGCCGCGGCAAAGGCCACCTCCTCGTGTGCGGCGAGCGCGCTGCCCGCCGCCGCAAGCGCGGCCGGCTCGACTTCCAGGAGCAGCACCGCCCGCATGTCGGGCGTGAGGACCCCGGGTCCGAAGTCCAGGTCGTAGTAGAGCGCCCCGGCGGCCCGCAGCTCGGCCATGCGCCGCCGCACCGTCGTCTGCGACCAGCCGGTGACCGCGGCGAGTTCCGCCGCGGGGGTGCGCCCGTCCCGGGTGAGCGCGGCGAACAGCCGCCGGTCCTCGTCACCGAGCAGTACGGCACCGCCGTCGGCCGCGACGGGCGGCGGGCGCAGGGCGCGTACCTGCTCGGGCGCCAGCGGCCCGGTCCTGCTGAGGGGGCTGAGGTCGTGGCCGAAGAAGACGTGCAGCAGCGCGTGTGCGGTGACCTGCACGACCCGCGGTGTCGCGGGCAGCTTCTGCAGGAGCAGCGCGTCGGCGTCGGTGCCGGGCGTGGAGGCGTAGGTCAGGCAGCAGATCTCGGTGCCGCCGGAGAGCAGGCTGACCCAGCGGGTGTCGGTGCGCCGGGCGAGCGCCTCGCTGACGGAGCCGGCGGCGTCGGGGGTGCAGCGCACCCGGACGAACCACGGGGTGAGCCCGATCCGCAGCGGGTCGCTGAGCCCGAGCACCCGCAGCCCCGCGGAGGTGCGCAGCCGGGCGTAGCGGCGGGCGACGGTCTGGTCGGAGACGCCGAGCACCTCACCGATCCGCCGGAAGGGCGCCCGCCCGTCGAGTTGCAGCGCCTGGGCGACCTGCTGGTCGAGCAGGTCGAAAGAGGCCAGCGGCATCAGCAGTGCGTCGGATTCCACCCCACAAGGGTAGGCCGCGTCGGATTCCGCCGCCGAACCCCCATCCGCTGTGGGCGGGGGAATTCGTGCCGGAGTCTGGGACGGTCGCCGCGGCACCACAGGACCGCGCCGCACGAACGGAGTCCACCCGATGCGTAAATGGCTGTCCCTGGTGACGATCTGCCTGGGGGCCTTCATCCTCCTGGTCGACGTCACCATCGTGAACGTCGCCCTGCCCAGCATGGCGTCCGACCTGGACGCCCCCTTCTCCGCCCTTCAGTGGGTCGTCGACGGGTACGCCCTCGCGCTCGCCGCGCTGCTGATGGTCGCGGGCTCGCTCGGCGACCTGTTCGGCCACCGGCGCCTGTACGTCGCCGGCCTCACCGTCTTCGCCGCCGCCTCGCTGGGCGCGGCCCTGTCGCCGAACGCCGGCGTGCTGATCGCCGCGCGCGCGGTGCAGGGGGTCGGCGGGGCGGCGATGTTCGCCACCTCGGCCGCCCTGGTCGCCGCCACCTACCAGGGCCGGGACCGCGGGGTCGCCTTCGGCGTGTGGGGCGCGGTCAACGGCGCCGCCGCAGCCGCAGGCCCGATCCTGGGCGGCCTGCTCACCCAGGGCCTGGGCTGGCAGGCCATCTTCCTGGTCAACCTGCCCGTCGCGGCCGTCGCCGTCGTGATCGCCCTGCGCGCCCTGCCGCCCGCTGCCAGGCGCGGCACGGGCCGGCTGGACCTGCCGGGCGCCGCCACCTTCACGCTGGCCGCGGCGGCCCTGACGTACGCCCTGATCCGCGGCGGCGACGACGGGTGGAGCGACCCGCTGACGCTGGGTGCCTTCGCGGTGACCGCGGTCGCGGCGGTCGCCTTCATGCTGGTCGAGACCCGGTCCGACCACCCGATGATCGAGCCGGCGCTGCTGCGCCGCCCCGGTTTCAGCGGCCTGCTCGGCGGCGCGCTGCTCTACCAGGCCGCGGCCTTCAGCGGCCTGGTCTACTTCTCGCTGTGGCTGCAGGACGTCCTCGGCCTCAGCCCGATACGCGGCGGCCTCGCCCTGATGCCGATGGCCGGCACCGCCTTCGTCGTGGCGGCCGCCGCGGGCCGGCACATGCACCGCTTCCCCGCCCGCGTACCGATCGGCGGCGGCCTGTTCATCATCGGCCTGGGCTGCGCCCTGCTGGCCGTGACCGTCCACGCCTCCTCGGGCCAGGCCTCGGTCTTCGCGGGCCTTGCGGTGATCGGCGTCGGCGTCGGCCTGACCACGCCCGTCCTGGTCTCCGCGGCCGTCGACGCGGTGCCGCCGCACCGGGCGGGCATGGCGGGCGGCGCGGTCAACACGGCACGTCAGCTCGGGATGACCCTCGGTATCGCACTGTTCGGCGCGGTCTTCACCTCCCGGCTGCGTACGGTCACCGGCCATGGCGGAAGCCTGCACGCGGCCTACGCGTCGGGCCTGGACCGCATCTCGCTGTACGCGGCGGCTGCGGGCCTGGCGGGCGCGATCGCGGTCTTCGCGCTGGTCCGCCCCTCCCGCGGCGCCGACCCCGTAGCGGCCGGCACCCCGGCCCACGAGCCCGCGGCCCGCTGACCGCTTCCTCTATATAGGGGGCTCCCTCGGGGGCCGTGTATGGCGGGGGCTCTGTATATATACGGGCGCGCTCTCCCTACACTCGTGCCGTCTGGGGGGTGGGGCATGAAGCGACGTGGGGGGAGCGGTCCGGTATCTGGGCCGCTGGAGATCAAGGCCGGCGGGACGGGGTGGCAGCTGGTCTCCGTGCTGAGCAGTGCGGTCGGCGTGACGCGGCTGGCCCGCGAGCACAACCATGTCGCCGCCGTCGCCGGCTGGTGCCTGATGGGTCTGCTGCTGGCCGTGCTGCTGACCGCCGCCCGCATGGTGCGGCTGAAGGCCCAGGGCGCGCTGCTGCGGCTCGACGACGCCGGGATCACCGGCGCCGACGGACGCACGGCCGGTTGGGGCGAGATCGCCGAGGTCCGCGAGGTCAAGGGGAACGGCCTGGCCTTCCTCCCGGCGGCTCCGGCCGAGCTGCCCGTCTTCGCCCCGGTGCTCTTCCCCGCCAGTGCGCGGGGCGTGGCCCGCCGCAGGACCGAGCGCTTCGGCACCCCGCTGGTGCTCTTCCCCGTTGCCCTCGACGCCTCCAAGGAGGACATCGTCGCCGCGGTCCGCCGCTTCGGCGGCGGCATCCCGGTGACCGGCGCCGACGGCCAGACCCTCACGGCATAGCGAACCGCGGTCGTTTCGGACGTTCTTCCGTACTTCTGTCCCGATTCGACCCCGCAATTTCGGTGACCGGGGTCACATATTCTGCTCACACAAAGCGCCCCTTCATTCACGGCCTGTGCATGAAGGGGCGCCCCCTTGTGATCCCCTCGATAGGGCGTGGGTCACATACTAAGCAGCTTAGTGAATTTCCGCCCCCGTATTGCACGGGAGATCGCCGCCCGCCGCGGCCACTACGAATGCGTTCCGTAGACGGGGTCTTTGACCCGCAGAACCGCCACCTCTAACAATTCAGGGGTCCCGCTACGGAAGAGGTAAATCCCTAATGCAGCTCCCCACGATCCCGAAGAAGCTCCCGACGTTCGCGAAGTTCAACCAGATGTCGAAGAAGCACAAGATCACCGCAGCCGGCGCCGTCGCCGCAGCCGCGGTCGTGCTGACGGTCACCGGGCTGGAAGCGACCGCAGGAGCCGGTTCGGCGACCGCGGCGGGCGACCCCACCGGGTTCTCCGTCTCCGCCGGCAAGTCCGTCAAGGAACTGGACGCACAGACCGGCGTGGCGTCGCAGCACGTGATCCACGAGGCCGCCCAGCAGAAGGCCCAGAAGAAGACCGACCTGGCCGCTGCGGCGAAGAAGGCGGCCGCCGAGAAGGCGGCCAAGAAGAAGGCCGCTGCCGACGCCGCCAAGCGCGCGCAGCAGAAGTCCGCGGCCAACCGCTCCACCCACCGCGCGGCCGTCGCCCCCAAGCACACGGTCACGCACAAGGCCGCCGCTCCCAAGGTGGCCGTCAAGAAGTACGCGAACAACCTGGACGGCTGGATCAGGGAGTCGCTCGACATCATGCACAAGAAGGGAATTCCCGGTACCTACGAGGGAATTCACCGCAACATCATCCGCGAGTCCAGCGGTAACCCGAAGGCCATCAACCTGTGGGACATCAACGCCCGCAACGGCATTCCCTCGAAGGGTCTGCTGCAGGTCATCAACCCGACCTTCGACCGCTACCACGTGGCCGGTACGTCCCACAACATCTACGACCCGGTCGCCAACATCACCGCCGCCTGCAACTACGCGGCCGACCGCTACGGTTCGATGGACAACGTGAACTCGGCGTACTGATCGCCACCCCCGCGCGCTGAATGGGCGGCGCGGCCTGCGAAGGCCGCGCCGCCCTTTTCGGCGTCACGGCCGGCAGGTGCTCGAATCCGCCGAGCACAGCCACCCGTCGTTGCTCGGGTGGTCGACGTCGTGCAGCAGCCCGACCAGGCTCACCACGACGACCACGGTGAAGGCGACGCAGACCGCGAGGCCGCCCCACAGGGCGACCTTCCGCCACACCCGCCGCCGGGGCGGCGGTGCCTGCACCGGCGGCACCTCCGCCGACTCGGCACCCGCGGTGTGCCGCCCCGCATACCGCGGGCTCACAGCGTGGCCGCAATCGGATCCGAGGTCCCGCTGACGTCGAAGTCGCGGGCCTTGCCCGTGGTGTTCAGATGCGCGAGGTCGGCCTGCTCCAGGTTGATCTTGAGCGGCCCCCACCCCTGCGACTGCGTGGCGCGGTGCTCACTGGGCACCCCCCAGTCGTAGCGCTTCTTGATCTGCACCCGGTACACCACCTGGTCTCCCTGCTTCTCGCCGACCATCCGGTACTGGAAGTGGTTCAGCGAGTAGTACCAGTCCTGGTTCCCGCCGTCGGACAGTTTGGGCGCCGTCGTCTTCCAGGACGTCTCGAAGGGGCCGTCCGGCCGTTTGGCGACGTCCTGGGCGAGGGTGGTGTCCGCGTCCCGCTGGAACTGCGGGATGCCGTCGAGCAGCACCTGCGGGTCGATCTCGACCGGGTCGCCCGAGGCCCCCAGGTAGTGTTTGATCAGCCACGCTGTGTTGACCCACCCGCGCTTCGCCGCGAGCGCGCCGACGTTGTTGAGCTTGTTCCACGTCCTGCGGTCGGTGCCGTCGGGGTCGAGGATGTCGAACTGCCGGTTCTCGGACTCGAAGTTGTGCGGCGTACCGAAGATCACCTTGATGTTCTGGGCGATCCACTTGTCCTCGTCGGTGGCCTTGGCCAGCACCGCCCGCGCGCGCTTCCCGAGCGAGTCCGCCGTGCTCTGCCGCTGTGCGTGCCCCGCGGCGCTCTCCGGGATCTTCGGGTCGTACATGTCCACGAAGGTGACGCTGCCGTCGTCGTGGACCGTCATCTCGTTGTCGGCGACCTCGTCCCGCAGCCCCTGCGCCTGCACCTGGAGCTTGCGCAGACCGGTGAAGCCGCCGGCCGACTTCACCCCGTCGACCTCGTCGGTGAAGAAGGTCCGCAGGGCCTGCACCTCGGTGTCCAGGGCGTCCAGGTCCAGCTGGATGCGGTCGCAGAAGGACTGCGCCGCCTGCCCGGCCTTGCCCCGCCAGTGGTCCTGGTGCAGCGGGGTGACCACCTCGTCGTGGAAGTGGCCGCGGGCACTCCTGAGCCGCGCGTGGACGTCGCCCCAGCTCGCCACGAAGGCGTCGAGCCCGCGTACGTCCAGGTCGAGCAGCTGCGTGAAGGTCACCATCGTCCGCCCCCGGGGATGTCAGTGCCGGAAGTCGAGGTCGTCCCCGACCTCGGTGTCGGTGCCGTCGAAGGCGGCGGCGCTGTCGCGGAAGTTGCCGGCCGCCTCGGTGAGCCGCCCGGTGATCACGTCGTTCAGCGCCTCCCAGCGCGCGTGCATGTCCTGCAGGCTGCCCACGAAGGACCAGCCCGCGTCCTGCCGCGCGACCGCCCACCCGGCTTCCTCCGCCGCCCCCGTCGTGTTCCTGATACGGCGCGCGACGCCCTCGCACTCGCCGGCCAGCAGCCGCAGGTAGGACGAGGAGACCCCCACGTCCGGGTCCCCGCCCCAGACCGGCGGCGGCGCCACGGGCTTCGGCAGCGGCTCCGGATCAGGCAGGTGCGGCTTCGGCTCCTCCGGATCCACCGGCGGCCCCGAGGCCGCAGGATCCGGCCCGGAGGTCACGGAATAGGCCGACCGAGGATCGACAGGTTGAGTCAAGCTGTCCCCCCACCAAGAACACCCCGCTGTCAACCCGTCACTCTAGCCGCACCCGCCCCGCGGCACACCGCCGCAATTACGCCACAACGCGCCCGCCACGGCCGGCGGGACGCGCTTCGCGCACCTGGGGACCGTCCGGACAATCCGGGGCACCGGTGGAGCGTCACGCGATAGAGTCGCTCAGGAACTGAGGCGCTGCGTTCAGGCGATGAAACACCGCGGAGGTCGGACCGTGACGGCAGTGGGAAGGTCGTCGGGACCCAAACCCGGACCGCCGCCGGGGCCGAGGAACCAGTGGAATCAGGATCACCCCTCGCCGTACCCGTGGGAGCAGGACGCCCTCGACCACGTCCGTGCCCTGATGCCGCCGGCCGAGCCGTACCGCGCCTGGGCGACCTTCACCTTCACCGCACAGTCCGGCCGCATCAACGAGTGCGACCTTCTGATCGCCGTGCCCGCCGGCCTGTACCTCGTGGAGATCAAGAGCCACCCGGGCCGGCTGGAGAACACCGGATCGACGTGGAATTTCCACGGGCCCGACCGGATGCGGACGATCAAGAACCCGCTGCACTTCACGGACGCCAAGTCCAAGGACCTCAAGTCGCAGCTGCAGTGGGCGGGGCGCAGACTGGGCATCCGCGGTCCGCTGCCACGGATCGAGCCGGCCGTCTTCCTGTCGGCCACGGATCTCGACAGCAGGCTCGACGAGGTGCAGCGGCTGCGGGTTTTCGGCCGGGACGACGGAGCCAGCCGGCTGCCGCGGATCTGGCAGGACTTCCTTGGTCTGCCGCCCGAGCGGCCCGAGCGCCGGATCACCGCCGATTTCTCCCAGCGGGACCTGCCGCGGATGCTCAAGGAGATCGGTATCCGCCAGTCCACCGCCCACCTGCGGTTCGGGGACGCGTGGCGCATGCAGCCGCACCCCCTGGACATCGGCAGGTCGTGGGAGGACCGTCTGGCCAAGCGCGTGGACGGCCTGGTCCACGAGGAGGGCCGGGTACGGATCTACCTCGTGGGCCAGCAACCCACGGACGCCGCGAAGAAGGCCACTACGCGAGCCGCGACGCGCGAGTATCAGGTGCTGCAAGGCATCAACCACCGCGGTATCGCCGCGGCCGTGGAGATCCGCGAGCACCTCGCAGGCCCCGCCATCCTCTTCCGGCACCGTGGAACGGACCTTCGCCTCGATCAGTACCTCGACACCCACGGCGGCCACCTCACCCCCGAAATGCGCCTGGACCTGGTACGCCAGCTCGCCGAGGCCGTGCGCTACGCCCACAACCGCTCGCTTTTCCACAGGGCGCTGTCGGCCCGCTCGGTGTACGTCTCCTGCCGCCCCGACGGCTCGCGGCCGGAGCTGCGCATCACCGACTGGCAGACCGCGGCGCGGGACTTCGACACCAACGCCACTTTGCTCAGGTCGCTGGGGAATGAGTCGATCGACGGCGGTTTCATCGAGGACACCGCGCAGGTCTACCTGGCTCCCGAGTACGAGCAGCCGCACCCCGATCCGGTCGACCTCGACATCTTCGGCCTGGGCGCCGTCTCCTACCTGATCCTCACCGGCGAGCCGCCGGCCGCCGAGCGCAGCGCCCTGCGTGAGCGCCTGGCAGCGGATGCGGGGCTGCGCCTGATCGCGGTGGCCGACGGAGTGTCGGAGCAGCTGGACCAGCTGGTCTTCCAGGCCACGCAGGCCGACCCCGACCTGCGGCTGACCCCGGTGGACCGCTTCATCGAACTGCTCGACCGGGCCGAGGAGGAGAACACCGCCCCCGAGCCGTCCGCGGTCGTCGAGGTGGACCCGCTGACGGCGCAGCCCGGCCAGGCGCTGGACGGCGAGTGGTTCGTCCGCAAGACGCTGGGTACGGGGGCGACCGCGCGTGCTCTGCTTGTCGAGCGGATCGTGGAGGACGAAGAGGGCGAGACGCACGTCGAGGAGCGGGTGTTCAAGGTCGCCCTCGACCAGGAGAAGGCCGAGCGCCTGCGCGCCGAGGCGCGCGCGCTCGCGGAGGTGGGGGGCGGAAACGTCGTCCAGCTCCGTGGCACCCTGGAGATCGGCGGAAGGCCGCTGCTCGTCCTGGAGTACGCGGGCGAGCAGACGCTGGGTGCCCGGCTCCGCAGCAAGGGCAAGCTCAGTTACCACGAGCTGGAGCGCTACGGCAGCGACTTGTTCACCGCACTCGACCAACTGGCGGCCAAGGGCGTCAGGCACCGCGACATCAAGCCGGACAACCTCGGCCTGTACCGCCGCGAGGACCGCATCTGGCAGCTCAAACTCTTCGACTTCTCGCTGGCGGAGGTCTCCGACCAGGACGTGTCGGCAGGCACCCGCGGCTACCTCGACCCCTTCCTCGGCAGCGTGCGGCGCTCGCGATACGACGACTACGCCGAGCGGTATGCCACGGCGGTCACGCTGCACGAGATGGCGTCTGGTGAGAAGCCGCTGTGGGGCGGCGGGCACAGCGACCCGGTCGCCCATGAGGACGCCGAACTCACCATCGCCGACGAGCTCTTCGAGCCAGCCCTCGCCGACGGCCTGACGGCGTTCTTCCAGCGGGCTCTGCACCGCGACACCGAGCAGCGCTTCGACACCCTGCGGCAGATGCGGGACGCCTGGTACGAGGTCTTCCGGGCGGCGGACGCGCGGCGCCCGGTCACCACGCCGGACACCGTCGACACGGTCAGCGAGTCCGTGGACGCGGCAAGGGATGCGGCAGCCGAGGTCGCCACCCTGGAGACCCCCCTGGACGCTGCGGGCCTCAGCCCCCGGGCGGTGTCCGTCGCGGACGGTCTGGGAGCCACCGTCGTCCGCCAACTGATCGACATCCAGCCGTACATCATCAGCAAGGCCCGGGGTGCCGGCTCCCTGGTGCGCAAGGAGCTGAACCGGCGGCGCAAGCAGTGGGCGGCCGTGCTGCGCGACCAGCCCGTCCCGGCTGCGGTGCCGCCGGTCGCGGACGACCGGGAGGAGGTCTCCGGCAACGGGACGTCCGCGGCGGTCAAGCCCGCGTCGGTCGACGAGATGGCCGCCCGCCTCACCCCGCCGCGAGGACGGAAGAACTCGCACCGCTCGGAGGTCATCCGGCTGATACTCGGCCTGCCCTCCGTGACCGGCGACCCTTCGCCCCTCGGGCACTGGCCGATGCAGAAGCGCGTGGCCGACCGGATCGGCATCCAGCAGCAGCCGGTGTCGGACCACCACCGCAACGCCATCGCCGAGTGGCATGCGCTCGGCTGGCTCGCCGAGGTCCGCGCGTCGCTGGTGGAGATCGTCGAAGCCAACGGGCGCGTCATGACGGCGCAGGAACTCGCCGTCAAGGTGCGGATCAGGTACGGGGCCGACTCCAGCGACGAGCAGCAGGTCCTCGCGCACGCCGGTGCGGTCGTACGGGCTGCGGTCGAGGCGGAGATCTGGGAGGCGAAGGTCGGCGCCGGCTTGCACGAGCCCCGGCTGGCCTGGCACCGGCGGGAGGCGTCGGTACTGATCGCCGCGGAGTCGCTGCCCGGCACGGACGACCCGAGCCCGGCGGAGCTGGCCGACTATGCGGCGGCCCTTGGCCAGGTGGCAGAGGGCCTCGCCCACCAGGAGCCGCTGCCGGGCAGGTCTGCTGTCGTCAGCAGGCTGCGAGGGGTGTCCGCTCCCGCCGGGCTGGCGCCGCTGGCCGACACCCGCCTTGTCGAGCTGGCCGCCGCGGCTGCTGCCACGGCTGCGGCGAGCCCGCGTCTGGAGCTCTACCCGCGTGACCTGTCTCTGGAGCGTGCCCTGCGGATCTCCCAGGTCGCGGTGGGGGTCAGCCACAAGAACGGCATCACTCCCCATGAGCTGAACAGCCGGCTACGGGCGCGTTTCCCGGATCTCGGGCTGCTCACACCCGGGTCGGAGCCGACGCATGTGGAGCTGGGCGAAGCCCTGCGCGACGTGCGCTCGGCGCTGGTGTACGACCCTGAACGCAAGAGGTTCTTCCCGCCGGCGGTCGAGCAGGCGCTGACGTCCTGGACGTCCACGGGTACCAGCGTCGTCGGCAGTGCCGTCTCCGGCGTCGAGCAGGGCGAGGACCCGTTCGCCGGAACCGAGGCGCAGCTCGCCGCATCGATCCGCCGCGGGGGCTTCCTCGCCGTCACGTTGAAGGGCGTGCTCCTGCCGGGAGCCGCCCAGGCCATGGCGGCAAGGCACCCGGTGGAGCCGGTGGACGTCGGCAGCGCCTTCCTGGCGGAGTTCCGCCGCCTGGCGGAGGAGCGCAACCAGCCGTGGGAGAAGGTGCTCGGCATCGACGCGCGTTTCACGTCCACGGGCCGCATCTCACCCGGGCTTGCCACGTACGTCCGGGAAGTGTGGCGCAGGGTCGAGGCCCGGCTGCTCGCCCTGGCCGCCACTCCCCGTACCGTTCTCTTCCTGCACGACGCCGGCATGCTCGCCCGCTACTGGGACGAGGGAGGCCGCGACCTCCTCGTCGGCCTCCAGGCCGCCGCCCGCCGCCCCACGCAGGCCCCGCACGGCCTGTGGCTCCTCGCCCCGGTGGAGACCCGTAGCCAGGCCCCGAACCTGGACGGCCGCACGGTGGAGTGCATCGGTGGCGACGCGGAGCGGATCCACCTGGACTCGGAGTACGTCAAGGCGCTGCCGGCATCTGTCCGCTCGGCGGTGTGATGGGACGCCGTCCCGGCGCCGAGCGGTCAGAGCAGGCCGTTCTGCTTTGCCCAGACGACGAACTGGCCCTGCTTGCAGCCGCGCGGGTAGTACATCCCTGACGCGATCATCGCGTCCACGAGCGACGTGGCTGCATACTCCGTGGTGTGGCCGGCCCGCACCGAATCCGCGATCACGCGGAGCGAGCCCCACACCTCGACGCCGTTCCGCCTGCCGATGCGCCGGGCTTCGCTGTCGTCTATCACCGCGAGACCGCTGTGCAGGTCCGCCCAGGCAAGAACCGTGGCCTCACCGCCGTTGCGGTGGCCAGGAGCGACGCGTTCGGTCCACGTGACCAGCGTGAGGATCTCCGAGAGTGCGACGGACTCGTCGGGGTCGCTACCCAGGGCGACGACGTCGAGCCAACCGAGGCCGTCGGTGGGGAGCTTGTGGCGTTCCAACTCCCCACGGACCACGTCCGTCGTCACGTTCTTCCGCGGGAAAGTACCGCAGTTCTGTGCGATGTCGCCGAGTAAGTCGATCTTGTCCGCCTTGATGGCGTGGTGTAACGGCGATGCGTCCCAGACGAGCGGTGGGACGGATAAGTCGCCGACGTGCGAGGCCCCCGTCACGGCAGTGGCTCCTCCAGGTTCTGGCTCGGCAGTTCCTCTTCGGTGATCGCCCCGTAGAGCAACTCGACTGTCCGCGCCGCGTTGATGGCACCCTGGCCCCAGGCAGCCAGCGCTGCCTGCCGCCACCTCGCACCGGTTGTCCCGACCTCCAGATCGGCAACGGGAGTGCTGCCGTGTGCAGCCAGGAAGTCCCCTCTTTGCGGAGTGTGTGCCTTGTGTCGGCCCGCCTCCGCCTTGTCGACCAGTCCCAGCTCGCGCGCCCGGTGGACCACCGCGCTCCATGAGAGCCGATAGCCGGAGGCTAATGCGAGCAGAACTGCCCGTTGGTCCCTGTCGTCCCCAGCCTCTTCCCAGGCGTTGCTGACGTCGTCAGCGGGCAGGAGGAACTCTCCTGCGAAGCGGTCGATGCGCTCCTCCTGCTCATTGCGGCTTGCGGCTACGCCTGCATCGCTGTGGTAGGCGTCCTGGAGCAGGTGATGACCCAGCTCATGAGCGGCGGTCCAGCGTCGGCGGCCGGGATCCAGGGTGCCGCTGATCACTGCGACGCCGTAACCCTCGCAGAGCAGCGAGGCGCCTTCGGCGGCCTCGTCGACGACGGTCAGGTAGAGGCCGAGCCGTTCGACGACGTCGGCCAGCGGACCTAGCGGCCCTGATACCTGATGCAGACTCTTGCGGGCAGCCTTGGCCAGCGCCACAGGGTCCACTTCTGCCGTATCGCGTAGAAGAGACGGATCGACAGGAGGGGGAACGAGGTAACGGTTTTCGATGAGCCAGGAGGCAGCTCGAGCGTGCTCCTCCAGTCGGGCATCCAGGCGGTATCTCGCCTTGGACGCCTCGTCCGCCGTCTCTTCCAGCGCGGTGCGTCGCGCTATCAGCGCCTCAGGCGGGCGTGACACCAGGTGCGCCAGCGGGACTCCCAGTCTGTCGGCCAGCCGGAAAAGCTCCAGCGCGGTGATCCTGCGCTCGCCTGCCTCTATCCGCACGACTGCTGTCCGGTCCAGCTCCAGCTGCGATGCCAGCTCACCCTGGCTTAAGCCCGCAGCCAGACGTGCCTCGGCGATGCGCTCGCCAACTTCCGCCCAGCTCTCCACGGTCTCCATGTGTGCGATTCTCGCACAGCGTGTAGGCGGGCGTGTTCTATACGCGATTAACTCGGAGAGATTCTGCCCCTTGCTGCCACGTCCTGCGACGTTCTGGGATTGCCTACCGGGCCTGCGGGACGGTGACCGCGGAGTTCTCACGGCTGGCAGGATGGAGGCCGAAGCCTCCAGGTTTGGCACGCCATGGGGGCACCGGGATGTGCTGCGAGAGGGATGCGCGGAGTGACTACTGGTACGGGCGCAGGTACGGGCGCAGGTGTGGAGCGGGTGGGGCTGCTCAAGGACCTGAAGAAGCAGGTCAAGGCCCTGGAGGACGACCTCAGGGAGCGCAGTGACTCCGTCGATGCGTTCAGGACCCGGCTGGCAGCCGAGTACGCCCGCGCCCGTGAGGGCAAGCGGACCGCCGCGACGTACGGGGTCTGGCGCGACGAGCGCGTCACGCAGGCCGCAGCCGCATGGGCGCTCGGCTGCGTCTTCGTCCGCTTCTGCGAGGACAACCGCCTCATCGAGTGGCCCTTCCTCGCCGGCCCCGGCGACCGGCTGCGCGACGCCGAGGAACGCCACGAGGCCTTCTTCCGCGAGAACCCGCAGCTCAACAACCGCGACTGGCTCGAAGCCGCCTTCCACCACCTGGCCGCGGCCAACGAGACCGCGGCCGGCCTCTTCGACGAGGCCCACAACCCGCTGTGGGGCCTGACCCCGAGCTACGAGGCAGCGACGGAACTCCTCACCTTCTGGCGGCGCCGGGACGCGGACGGGGAGATCCTCTACGACTTCACCGACCCGTCGTGGGACACCCGTTTCCTGGGCGACCTGTACCAGGACCTCAGCGAGCATGCCCGGAAGACGTACGCGCTGCTCCAGACGCCGGAGTTCGTCGAGGAGTTCATCCTCGACCTGACGCTGGAACCCGCGATCGAGGAGTTCGGGCTGTCCCCGGAGGGCGGCCTGCGGACGATCGACCCGGCGTGCGGCTCCGGCCACTTCCTGCTGGGGATCTTCGCGCGGCTGGTGGAGAAGTGGCGTGCGGCGGAGCCGGGTACGGACGAGTGGGTCGTCATCCGGCGCGCGCTGGATTCCGTGCACGGCTGCGACAAGAACCCCTTCGCGGTGAGCATCGCCCGCTTCCGGTTGCTGGTTGCCGCGATGCGCGCGGCGGGCGCCACCTCCCTGGCGGGCGCGCCGAGCTTCCCGATCAACGTCGCGGTGGGGGACTCGCTGCTGCACGGGCGCGGGGCGGCGGGCATCCAGGCCGACCTGGACACGCTCTTCGCGGCGGAGGGCGCGGGGGGCGGCGAGGCGTTCCAGTACGTGACGGAGGACGTGGGGGAGTACGCGGGGCGCGTGGACCTGTTGGGGCGGGGGACGTACCACGTGGTGGTGGGGAATCCGCCGTACATCACGGTGAAGGACAAGCAGGAGAACGAGAACTACCGGGCGGCTTTCGACGCTTGCGCTGGCACGTACGCGCTTTCGGTGCCATTCGCGCAACGGCTGTTCGAGCTGGCGATAAAGGGCGCGGGCGGTAACGCGGGCGGCGGTGGGTACGTCGGCCAGATCACCGCGAACTCGTTCATGAAGCGGGAGTTCGGCAAGAAGCTGATCGAGGAGTTCTTCCGGCTGAAGGTCGAGCTGTCCCACGTGATCGACACGTCCGGTGCGTATATCCCGGGTCACGGGACGCCGACGGTCATCCTGGTGGGGCGGAACCGTACGCCGAGCCCTGAGCGAACGATTCGGGCGGTACTGGGTGTGCGGGGGGAGCCGTCGCAGCCTGAAAATGCTGCGGATGGGCTTGTTTGGAAGGCTATTTTGCGTCAGTATTGTGCACCGAATAGTGAGTCGAGTTGGGTTTCTGTTGAGGATGCTTCGGCGGAACGTTTTTCATCACATTCCTGGTCACTCAGTGGGGGAGAGTCGGCAAGTGTAAAGTCGAAGATCGACAGGGCTCCCGAGCTGCTCGGAGATAAGATTGAATCTCCAATCGGAAGGGCGATTAGGGCTGGTTCTGATGAAGCGTTCTCCCGACCCAGAAGGCGGGCGCTATACAAGGGGTCAGACGTCCGACTTTTGCGCCCGATTGTGCGTGGTGAAAATGTGCGTGACTGGGGACTCGTAGAACTTAACTTCACATGGTACCCATACGACACGCAGGGTGCTGTTCGTGATGACATCGCGGGAGAACTCTGGCCGCTAAGGACGCTTTTGGCAGCTCGTCGTACCTTTCAGGGTGTCATGAAGGATGCTGGCCGCGAGTGGTGGGAGTATATGCAGCATACGAAATCTGCTTACGATACTCCCCTCTCGATTACATTCGCTAATGTGGCCACTCACCTGCACTTTGTGCTTGATCGTGGCGGCAAGGTATTCGATGCTCATGCGCCAGTGATCAAGCTGCAGAAGGGTGCAAGCAATGACGAGCACCTGGAGTTGCTGGGGGTGCTCAACTCGTCGACGACCTGCTTCTGGTTGAAGCAGGTGAGCCAAGCCAAGGGCGGCACCGACAATTCCAGCGGCGGAGGCAACCGCTGGACGCCGGAGGCTTGGATCGATCGCTACGAGTTCACCGGGACCAAGCTTCAGGAGTTTCCGCTTCCCGAGCGGCTGCCGCTCGAACTAGGGCGGCAACTGGACGCGCTCGCACAGAAGATGGCGACCCACGAGCCCGCCATCGTGAGCGAGGGCACCCCTACGCGCGAGGCGCTGGACGTTGCGCGAGGTGAGCACGGCTGCGTGCGGCGGCAGATGGTTGCGCTGCAAGAAGAGCTGGACTGGCAGGTCTACGGGCTCTACGGCCTGCTCACGGAGGCGGAGACAGGCCGAGTCGTCGCGCCCACACCCGACGCGGCCAGCGTGCCGGAAGTGAAGCTCGGGGAGCGGGCCTTCGAGATCGTGCTCGCGCGGAAGGTGGCGCGGGGGGAGGCAGAGACCGCCTGGTTCGAGCGGCACGGGTCGACGCCCGTCACCGAGATCCCGGAGCGGTGGCCCGACTGGTACCGGGAGATCGTGCAGGCCCGAATCGACGTCATCGAGAGCCGCAAGGACATCGCCCTCATCGAGCGGCCGGAGTGCAAGCGGCGGTGGTCGTCCGAGCCGTGGGAGAAGAAGGAGAAGGCGGCCCTTCGCACCTGGTTGCTGGACAGGGCCGAGCGGCGGGACCTCTGGTACGGCCTGCGGGAGGGGATGGAGCAGCCCCGGACGCTGACCGTCAGCCAGCTCGCCGACGCTCTGCGGGACGACACCGACATCAACTCCGTCGCCCAGCTCTACGCCGCCGACCACATCGGCAAGCCGGACCTTCCCCTTGCCGCCGTGCTCGCGGACATCGGCGCGGACGAGCACGTGCCGTACCTCGCCGCCATGCGCTACAAGGACTCCGGCCTGCGGAACCGCGAGCAGTGGGAGGAGGTCTGGGAGTTGCAGCGCAAGGAGGACCTGACCGGGCAGCGCCTGGACATCGCGGTGCCGCCGAAGTACAGCAGCGCGGACTTCCAGAAGCATTCCTACTGGTCCCACCGTGGCAAGCTCGACGTCCCCAAGGAACGGTTCGTCTCGTACCCCGGGGCGAGTCCCGACGGGGACACCAGCCTGTTGCTCGGGTGGGCCGGGTGGGATCACAAGGACCAGGCCCAGGCGCTGTTCAACGTCATCGACGACCGGACCAAGCAGAGTGGCTGGGGGACGGAGCGGGTCACGCCGCTGCTGGCCGGGTTGCTTGAGGTCATGCCGTGGGTGAAGCAGTGGCATGGGGAGTACGACGCCGAGTGGGAAGGCGTGCCGGCCGACGAGTACCAGGCGTACTTCGACGAACTGTGCGGCAAGCACCAGGTGAGTGAGGCGGACCTGCGGGCCTGGCGGCCGGAGACGAAGACGCGGGGGCGGAAGGCGGCGGCGTCCAAAAAGGCCCCGGCCGAACAGGCGGCGCTGGACGTGGAGTAGACGAACCGGTGGCGGCCCTCGACGCGAGCGGGCCGCCACCGCGCGGGATGTCAGATGTACTCGGCCGCGTACGAGACGAAGGCCGCCCACTCGGCGGGACCGAACGCGAGCTGCGTGCCCTCGGGGTCCTTGGAGTCGCGTACGTGGACCGTGTCGGGGCAGGTGGCGACCTCGACACAGTCGGCGCTTTCGTTGCTGCTGTGACTGGACTTACGCCAGGCGATGGCTACTTCGACGCACTCAGCGCTTTCGTTGCTGCTGTAGCTGCTCTTGAACCAGTTCAGCTCGGCAGCGCTGCCAGTGGGCTCCGTCGTCATGTCTCTCCCAGGACCTTCTCGATGAACGTCAGGGACTCCCTCGGGGTGAGAGCCTGCGCTCGGATAATCCCATAGCGGGCCTCCAGCGTCCTGACCTCGTTCCTGTCAGTGATCAGACGGTCGAAGTTCTGCACCGAGATGTGGCCGAACGTCGGTCCGTTCTTCGCGTCCAGCAGGAGCAGTTGGCCGCCCATTCCCGCGTGGTCCTCGCGGTCCGTCGGCATCACCTGGATCTCCACGTTCCGCAGCCGGCCGACCTCCAGCAGCCGTTCGAGCTGCCCTCGCATGACCGCCCTTCCGCCCAGCGGGCGCCGCAACGTCACCTCCTCCTGGACGAAGCTCAGGATGGGCGCGGGCCAACGGCTGAAGATGGTCTGACGTGCCATTCGCGCGGCGACGTACCGCTCGATCGTCTCCTCGTCCAGCAATGGGCGGCGCATGTGGTACAGCGCACGCGTGTACTCCTCGGTCTGGAGCAAGCCGTGGATGTTGTGGTTGCCGTATGCGCCCATGGAAACAGCGTCGGCTTCCAGCTTGGCCAGATCGCGGACCTTGCGCGGGTATCGTGCCTGCTCCACGTCGTCCTTGAAGGCGCTCAGGAGGCCGCCCGCGTTCAGCACGTCGTCTGCTGCGTCGAGGAGCGTCGGCTTGGGTGCGCGGCGGCCCCGTTCGACCGAGGAGATGTGCTCCTCGCTGTAGCTGATGGCCTGGCCCAGTTCCGCCTGGGTCAACCCGGCCCGCTCGCGCCAGAGTTTGATCTGCCTGCCGACGGTCTTGAGGACGTCGCCCGCGCCGTCTTCCCAGTCCTGGTCGTCCATGTCGCTGGTCGTCTGCCCTGACACCGTCGTCACCGGGCTCACCTCCGCCGTTCGTGTGCGTACCGGACGGCGGCGTCCGCCGTCTCGCGGGAGTACGCACCGGACAGGGCCGGACGTACCGGGTCGGTTGCCGGACGGCTCATGTGCGTCCGGCGCTGCGTAGTTCTCAGCGTAGTAACGAACGGCGACGCTCTGTCACATGAACAGTGAAATCTCCACCCAGATCCCCACCCGAGACCCTGAGCTGGTGCTGCGGCTCTCTGCCACCCGGTGCGGGGCGCGGATCGCGCGCCACCTGGCGGTGCGTCAACTGCGCCAGTGGGGGCTGCCGTACGACGGCACGGTCGCGGAGGCCACCGCCGTGGTCGTCGCCGAACTCGCCGCCAACGCCGTCACCCACGGCCGCGTTCCCGGCCGGGACTTCGAACTCCGGCTGGTTCTCCGCCCGGAGGCGGTCCGCGTCGAGGTGAGTGACACCCGCGCTGAGCGGACGCCGCCCGCGCCCGGTGACCTCGCCGAGCCCACCGCCGACGCGGAGGCCGGCCGCGGGCTGCTGCTCGTACAGGCGCTGTCGAGGGCGTGGGGCGTGGCCCCGCGGTCCGTCGGCAAGACGGTGTGGGCCGACATCGCGCGACCCACCGCCCACGTCCCCGCCGGGGCGCGGTAAGCCACGCCCCGGTTCACCGTGCCCCGCCGGGCCGCGAGCCTTCTTGTAAGGACCGACGAAAGAAACGGAGAAAGTACCCACCCCGCCAGGCCGCTGCCCGCACTCACCCGAACGGGTGACGGGTGATCAGATCAGCGGTTCGGGTGAGGTACGGTCGGCGCTACAACAGCACACGAAATGGCCCCCGGCAGGACGGCAATCCTGGTCGAGGGCCTGACCACCAAGGAAGAAGTAGCTTCCCGATGGCTGACTCGCAGTCTAACGCGGCCCTGCCCGCGCCGCCCCTCCCCGAGGGTGCGCCACCCGCCGGAGTGATCCACGTACGGCACCGGCACGCCGACCGGTTCACGGTCGTCGGCAACCACCTCGCCCAGCACCCCCACCTCTCGGCGGTGGCGATCGGGCTTGCCGTGTACATCCAGTCGCTTCCCGACGGGGCGCCCGTGAGCGTGAAGGCGCTGGCCGCGCACTTTCCCGAGGGGGAGGTGACGATCCGCCGTGCGATGAACGAGCTCCAGGCGGCCGGTTACCTGGAGCGGCGGCGGGTGCCGCTGGGCGGCGGGCGGTTCGCGACGCGGGCCTTCGCGTACGACCGGCCCGTGAGCCCGGCGCCGACCGCGGGTCCGGGCCGCCGCGACGGGCGCGGCTCGCGCCCAGGACCCGGGCGGGGTTCCGACCCGGTGGCGCGGGGGCTTCGGAGCGGCCGTACGCACGGCGGGCGCCTCGGGAAGCCGAGGGCGGCTCTTGCGGGCGGACTTCCCACCTACCACGAGGCCGGTCCCACAGGACGCTCAGCTTCATGGCCCGCCCCGGCCGTACCGGCCGACAGCCCCGCCCATGCCGAGACCGGCGGTCCCGCCGCCTCGGCCCGTACGCGCCGGGCCGCGCCTGCCACTCTGCGCGCGACGGCCCCGACGTCGTCCGGCCCTGCCGCGGACGTCCTCGCCCGGCTGCGGCTGGCCGACCCCCGCCTGCTGCTGTCGGCCCGCGACATCGCCCACCTGGCGCCGAGCGTGGACGACTGGCTCGCCCGTGCGGTGACCCCGGCGCAGATCGCCCGCGTGCTCTCCACCGGCCTCCCGCAGATACCCGAGCCGATCCACCACCCCGCCCGCTTCCTCGAACACCGCCTCACCGCGCTGCTCCCGCCTCCGCTGCCACCCGAGGCCCCTCGCCCGGCGCCCCTGCGCACCTGCGACGGCTGTGAACGAGCCTTCCGCACTCACGACCCCGCCGCGCTCTGTGCCGACTGCCGCACGGGGCGCTGACGCTCGGCACGCTCTTCGCCCGAAGGGGATGACGTGCGGACCCGGTAATGACCCGATCACTCCATGTTGCTAGGTTCGTGTGACGGTCGTACTGCCGTTGGGGGGTGGCGGGTATGGGGTTCAGCCTTCGGGGAGCCGTCAACAAGATCGGTGACGGCGGCGAGAGGCCGACGGTGAATGAGATGACCGAGAACACGGCGAGTTGGCACCAGTGGCTGTCGGCGTACAGCCGTGTCTACGACCTCCTGCCGGAGACCTCGGACGAAGCATGCCCCAACTGCGGCGCCCGTAGTCCGAACCTCGCCTTTACCGGACTTCCCCGCGACCGTGTCGGTTACGCCTCCTTCTGGTGCGGCACCTGCATGTTCGGGATCCACCTTTCCCGAGTGCCTGTCCCCGACGACGTTCTGATGGATTCCGTCTATACCGCCCCATCCGAACGTCACGTGCAGATTCCCAATTACCGGGTGGTGCCGCAGGGCGTGGACGACGACGATGACGACGAGGACGTGGAGTCCTTCCAGTTCTGACCTCACCTCCGACACGTGCGGCGTCTGGGCTAACCCGGCCGCCGCACGCTGCCGACCGGGCACTGACGGCGGAGGGGGCCGTTCCGGACGGCGGGGGCGGGAGGAGCTGGCAGGATGGACGGAGAGGCGCGCATCCTTTGTGCGTCACAGGATGCCTGACCAGGAGAACGCGAGCCGCAGATGCCCACCAGCGAACTCTTCCTCCGCGATGTCATCGACATCAAGGAAGACGTCCATGCCGGCGACTTCAAGGTGGAGCTCTCCGGTGGCTTCACCGAGACCGACCAGCGGGTCGCGGAATACGTCGTCACCGACCAGCTGCGGAACGCCTTCAAGAGCGCCCTCGCCCTGGTGGGGGCGGCGGTCAGGACCGGCACCTCGCATGCGGCCTATCTGCACGGCTCCTTCGGTGCCGGTAAGAGCCACTTCCTCACCGTCCTGCACGCGGTGTTGCAGAACCACCCCGCCGCGCGGGCCAAGCCGCGGCTGCAGGAAGTGATCGCCGAGCACGACGACTGGCTGCGACGCAACAGATTCCTGATGGTGCCCTACCACCTGGTCGGCTCGGTCGACCTGGACTCGGCCCTGCTCGGCGGGTACGTGGCCACCGTACGGAAACTGCACCCCGACCAGCCGACTCCTGCGGTGTACCGCGCGGACGCGGCCGTCGCCGACGCCCTCCGCCAGCGCGCCTTCCTGGCGGACGACACGGAGTTCGCCCGGTGGCTGGGCAGCGGGGGCGTCGCTGTGTCTCCGAGCGGTGCCGCTGCTTCCGCGGTCGACGAGGACGATCTCGACACGACCGGGTTCGACATGGCTGCGGCGCCCGTGAACGGGTGGACGACGGCTGACCTGGACCGTGCCTTCGCAGCTCCCGCCGGCGATCCGTACCGCGAGGCACTGGTCTCGGCCCTGCTGTCGGGACCCATGGCGGCCTACGCCACCGGCGCCCGCGGCGACAAGGACGCCTTCCTGCCGCTGGAGAACGGACTCGCGGTCGTGTCCCGGCACGCGCAGAGCCTCGGCTACGACGGCATCGTGCTGTTCCTCGACGAGCTGATCCTCTGGCTGCAGGCGCACATGGGGGAGCAGGACTTCGTCCGCGACCAGGTGCAGCGGCTGGTGAAGCTGATCGAGTCGGGGGACAGCGACCGGCCGGTGCCGATCGTCTCCTTCATCTCCCGGCAGCGCGACCTGTCCCAGCTGATCGGTTCCGACGTGGCCGGGGCGGAGGTGCAGAACCTGGAGCAGCAGGTGCAGTACCTCGCCGGAAGGATCGACGTCGTGGACCTCGAGGACAGCAATCTCATCGAGATCATCAAGCACCGTGTCCTGTCGCCCAAGCCCGGCATGGAGTCGGCGCGCGAGTCCGCGTTCGCCGCGGTCGAGTCGTCCGCCGACGACGTGCGGCAGGTGCTGCTGGACGCCAGCGGACGCACCGAGGCGACCTGGGACGACTTCCGGGACGTCTACCCGCTTTCGCCGGCCTTCCTGAACGTGCTGGTCGAGCTGGCCGGTGCACTCCAGCGCGAGCGCACCGGACTCAAGCTCGTCGAGGAGACCCTGCGGCGGCGCCGCGACGACCTCAAGCTGGGCGAACTGATCCCGCTCGGCGACCTGTGGGACGTCATCGTCGACGGCACGGGAGAGGCCTTCACCGCCAGGCTCCGCAAGGAGGCCGAGACCGCCAAGCGGTTCCACGCGCGGGTCGTCAACCACCTGCTGGCCAAGTACGGGTCGACCGACGACACGCGCTTCAAGGGCGACGAGCGCCTGGTCAAGACACTGCTGCTGGCGGCACTCGCGCCGAACGTACCCGCGCTGTCCCGGCTCACCGGCGACCGGCTCGCCGCCCTGAACCACGGCTCGATCAAGGTCAGGCTCGGCAGCGCCGGTTCGCTGGCCGTCAAGCGGCTCAAGGAACTCCAGTCGGAGTTCGGCGAACTGCGCAGCGAGGGCGGGTCCGACCCCGTCTTCCACCTGCACCTGGCGGACCTCGACATCGAGCCGCTGCTCGCCTCCGTGAGCGAGGGCGAGGGGATGGGGCCATGGCGGGTGTGGGTCAAGGACCGGCTGTGGACGGCCCTGGGCATCCCCGACGCGCAGGCGTTCATCAGCGAGCGGGAGATCGTCTGGCGGGGCACGCGACGGACCGCCGAGTTCGTCTTCGGCAACGTCAGCCGGATCGGCAGCGTCAGCCTGCCCGACGAGCAGTTCCTGCCACAGACCGAAGGCAACATCCGCTTCGTCATCGACTACCCCTTCGCCGAGCAGGGCTACCCCAGCGACGACGTCCACCGCGTCGACACCATGAAGCAGGACGGCAGGGTGGCCCCCACCCTCGTCTGGCTGCCGCATTTCTTGTCCGAGCAGAAGCGGCACCAGCTCGTCCGCCTGCTGAAGATCGACTACCTGCTGGAGCGTGACCGGCTCACCGAGCTGACACCGACGAAGTCCGCCGACGAGCGGGTGCAGATCCGGCACCAGCTCAAGGCACAGAGCGAGAACCTCACGTCCTCCCTGACCGCCGTCCTCCAGCAGATGTACGGCCTGGGCAAGCCGGATCCGGGAAGCCTCGGCGCCGAGGTGCCGGACAACGAGCACCTGCTGTCCCTGGAGCCCGCCTTCGCGCGTCCCAAGCCCCAGGCAGGCCTGAGCTTCGAGCAGAACCTGTACGAGCTGGCCGACGGCATGTTCTCCGCGCTGTACCCCAAGCACCCCGACTTCGACCCGGCCCGCAGCCGCAAGGCGGTCACCCGTGCCGAGCTGCGGACGGCCATGCACTGGATCACCGAGGCGATGAAGGACGGCTCCCGCCGGGTCGTCGTCGACCGGCACCACCTGCCCGTGGTGAAGAAGATCGTGCACCCCCTCGGTCTCGGCGAGGTGCACGACGGGCCGCTGAACCTGCTCAACGACTGGCGGCTGCGGATCAACCAGAAGGCGTCCGAGGCCAAAGCGGGTCCGGAGATCGCCGTGGAGGACATCAGGCGCTGGATCGTGGAAATGGGCTGGACCGGCCTGGACCGCACGGTCGCCAACCTGATCATCGCAACGTACGCGCTGCTCGACGACCGCACGTGGATCCACGAGACAGCTCCGGTCCCGGCACCCGAACTGGAACGTATCGGTCCCGGTTATGGGCTGCGGGCCGTGCAACTGCCCTCGGAGGAGGACTTCGGCGCGGCGCGGACCAGGGCCGCGACGATCTTCGGGGTCAGCACGCAGCCGGTGCGTTTCGCCCGCAACGTGGCGGCGATGGAGACCGGCGTACGAGAAGTGGTCGAGCGGTACCAGCAGGCGGTGGAGGGGGTGCGCCGATCGCTGGACAAACACGCCGATGACCTCGGCATCACCGGCCCTGAGGCCGACCGGATGCGGTCCATGCGTGCCGCCGCCGACCTGATGGCCCGGCTGTCCAGGGCGAGGAATGCCGTCGCCCTTGTCGGGGAACTCGCCTCTGCTTCCTACGACGTGACCGACCAGGAACTTGCCGCCGCAGTCAAGCACTCGCCGGAGGTGCTGGACGCGCTCGACGGCGTGAACTGGTCACTGCTGCAGAGCGTGCGCAGCTTCATGGACCGCCAGGACGGTGTGGGTGATCGGGCCGAACGCCTCGTCGCCTCGGTACGTGACGCTGCCAACTCGCACGAGCAGGCCACCTCACTGGTGCCGGCGCTGAGCCGGCTGGCCGACCAGTCCGTATCGCTGGTCACCGACGCCGCCCGACTGGCAGCCGTCGCGCAGCCCGTCGTGTCGCCTCCGGCTCCGCCCGCGGCACCCGCGGCGGATGACGTCAGCCTGACCGTGCACGGCACGCCGGCGGTGTCGTCAGGCGCACCGCACGAGGCCGGCGCCGAGGACGTACCGGCCGCAACGCCGACTGCACGAACCGCCGGGCGGCCCAGCGCGCCCCATGTCCTCGACCCCAGGGGCCCCGGTCTGCTGGAGACGGTCCTCGCTGCGGCCGTCGGCGACGTGCAGGAGGATATCCGCAGCTACGTCGCCGAACACCCGGGCGTCGCGATCGAGATCGTCTGGCGGCCGTTGGACGGTGGCGGCGAGCCGTTCGCGGCAGACGACGGCGCGGACCGCCGCTGATGTCCACCACCGCACCGCCGGTCAACCGGCTCACCATCGAGGCGCTGCTGGAAACCTATGCGGCGAAGTTGCCCGAGCATCGGTTGATGCTGGTGCACGGCCGCTACCACGACAGGGCTGCGTCCTCGTTCACTGTCAGGATCGGTGGCGAGGCGCGACGCGTGCACGTCAGCAACCAGTCGTCCGTCCTCGGCATCGTCGACGCCTGGCAGCAGCACCGGGCCGACGCCTCCCGCAGCGGCGAGCTCCTGGTCGTGACGAGCGACATCGACGACACGCATCTCGGCTGGGACGTCAGAGGGCAGGCGGTCAAGCACCGCGTGCTCACCGTCCAGAAGCCGGAAATCGTCAAACAACGCTTCGGGGCGAGGGAACTGGACCCCCGGATGTACCGGGAGACATGGCTCCTCGAAGCGCTCCTGGACGCGGAGCCCACGGACGGCTGGCCGCGTTCGGGTTCCGTCCTGACCTACGACGCCGCCGTACGCGCGCTGGTCGTGGCGCGGCTCGGTCTGGGCGTCCCGGGTGAGGCCACCGCCGGTGCCGCCATCGATACCGACGCCTTGCTGACCTGGTCCCGTACCCCCGCGGGACCCGCCCGGTTCCTGGAGGTGCAGGCGGAGGAACGGGCCGAACTGACCAGGTGGCTCGTCGAGACGGCAGGTCCGGCCGTATCCGTCCTGATGTCCCTGGTGGAGACCGGGCGGGGTGACGACGCCATGGCCCGCGGGCTCCTGGGCGCGGCCATGGCCGATCCGGCCACCGGCCCGGACACCGTTCTCGCGGTCGGCGGTCTGCTCGGGCAGGTCCGCAGAGCGGACGTGCTGGCTTTCAGCGACGCCGTCGCGGGCACCCTCACCCGCTGGATCGGTGAGGCCTCGCACAACGACGCGGCCCGCCGGCGGGTTCTCCAGACGGTCGAGAGGGCCGACCTCCTGGCGAAGGAGGCCGGGCTCACCGAAGCGCTCGCCACGAACCGGTTCCTGCTGTCCAGCTTCGAGGCGCAACTGCGGGCTGTCGCAAACGGCCTGGACCGATCGCCCGCGCGGGCGGAGACGGCGTTCGGCGAGCTGGAAGGCCACGCGCTCGCGGTGCTGTTCCGTCACCGGATCGACATTGCGGCGATGGCTGTCAGGATCTGCCGTTGGATCGCCGAACCGCAGCCGTCCGTCGCGTCGGTCGCCCAAGCCGTGCACACCCACCTCGCGGACTGGGGCTGGGTGGACCGGGCGCTGCACGCGCTGTGGTCCGGCGACCCCGCCGGTGATCCCGCTGTGGCGGCGGCGTACCGGAGCCTTTACGACACTGCCAGAGCGCGCAGAGATCTCTTGGACGAGCAGTTCGCGACCCGGCTGGCAGGCTGGACTCGTACCGCGGACGATGCCAACCCGGGCAACTGCCTGCTGGCGGAGCGCGTCCTGGCGGAAATCGCCGAGCCGCTGTGCCAGAAGAAGGCGGCTCCGCTTGTTCTGCTGCTCGACGGCATGAGCAGCGCAGTGGCCGTACAACTCGGCGAAGAGGCGGAACGCGAGGGTTGGATCGAAGCCGCACCCGTTCCCCTGTCGGGTACACCTGGCAGGTGCGCGGCAGTCTCCCTGCTGCCGTCGGTCACGCGCATCAGCAGGGCCTCCCTTCTGTCCGGCGGAGCGGTCATGGGGGGCCAGTCCGTGGAGACCGCCGGATTCAACGCATTCTGGAAGAGACGACGCCGCAATGGTCTGCTCTTCCACAAGTCGTCGATACAGGGGCCTTCAGGGCACCGGCTGAGTGAGGAACTGTCTGCGGCCCTCGCCTCGGACGCCGTCGTCGGCGCCGTGCTCAACACGATCGACGACGCCCTTGACCACGGACAGCAGGGGGAGCGCACGGTATGGCGCATCGCCGACATCAGCTTCCTGCGCGAGTTGCTCACCTCGGCCAAGGCCTACGGCCGTCCCGTGCTGCTCGTGGCCGACCACGGGCACATCCTGGAGCACGGGACGGCCATGACACGCCCCGGCGGCGGAGCGGAATCCTCCCGGTGGCGCACCGGGACCGCCGGTGCAGGGGAGATCGAGCTGAGCGGACCGCGGGTGCTCGAAGGCGACGGGACCATCGTCGCCCCGTGGCGCGAGGACATCCGCTACACCCCGCGAAAGGCCGGATACCACGGTGGGGCGTCGCTCGCCGAGGTCACCGTGCCGCTGCTCGTTCTCCTGCCTGAGCAGAGCCGGCTCCCCGAGGACTGGCAGGTGCTCCCGAGAGAAGCCGTGACACCGCCCTGGTGGTCCGCATCGGCGGGCACGGTGGACGAGCGTCGGGAGCCGGTGGAGCGGAGCACGCCGACGCGCCAAGCCCGTAAGCGGACCACACCAGGTGGCACGGCGGAGCTCTTCGCGGAGGAGGACGTCGCTGTCGCCGCAGCGCCTTCTCTCGGCTCGCTCGTCGTGGCCGGCAGCGTCTACCGGGCGCAACAGGAGTACGTGCGCCATCCCCCCGAGGATTCGATGGTCGCTGCCGTCATCGACGCGCTGGCCGAGGCCGGCGAGCACATGTCACCTGCCGCGCTGGCTGCCGCGATCTCCGCCACCAGTCGCGTGACTCGTAACATCGAGGGCTTCATCGCCACGCTGCAGCGACTGCTGAACGTCGAGGGCTACCCCGTGCTCGCGCTCATCGACTCCGGGCACACGGTGAAACTCGACGTGAAACTCCTGCGCACCCAGTTCCAGCCGGAAGGACCCCGGAAGTGACGGCCACTCCGCCCCAGGTGAGCCCCGCCAGGCGGCGCGAAGTCGTGGACGCGCTGCGGCGCGGCACCGTCCCGCAAGCAGGGCTCGACCTCTTCGCGGTCGGCCTGACACGATTCGAGACGGCACTCCACGACGACATCGCCACTGTTGCGGGCGGTGGTGCGGCCTTCCACGCCGTACGCGGCGAATACGGCTCGGGCAAGACGTTCTTCGCGCGATGGCTTGCCGAGCGCGCCAAACGCGCCGGGTTGGCGACCGCAGAGGTGCAGATCTCTGAGACCGAGACCCCGCTGCACAAGCTGGAGACCGTCTACCGGCGGCTGACCGAACGGCTCACCACCGCCACCCACCAGCCGAGCGCCCTACGAGCGGTCGTCGACTCGTGGTTCTACGCGCTGGAGGAGGAGGTTCTCGCTGCCGGGACGGTGAGCGAGGACGACGAGGAAGTCCTCACAAAGGCCGTCGACGAGTTGATGGAACGGCGCCTCGCCGAGGTGTCACGGACGACACCGGCCTTCTCAGCGGCGCTGCGCGGCTACCGGCGTGCCGTCATGTCCCGTGACGGCGCCACCGCGGAGGCCCTGATCGCGTGGCTCGGTGGACAGAAGTCGGTGGCGACCGCGGCCAGGCGCACGGCAGGGGTGCGAGGCGACCTCGACCATTTCGCCGCTCTCGGTTTCCTCCAGGGACTGCTGACCGTGCTGCGGGACTGCGGCCACCCGGGCCTGCTTCTGGTACTGGACGAGATCGAGACCTTGCAGCGCGTCCGCGGGGACGTCAGGGAGAAAGCACTCAACGCCCTGCGTCAACTCCTGGACGAGATCGACGCAGGCCGCTTCCCGGGACTCTTCCTCGTCATCACCGGCACGCCGGCCTTCTACGACGGCCAGCAGGGCGCTCAGCGGCTGCCTCCGCTCGCCCAGCGGCTCGCCACCGACTTCACCACCGACGCCCGCTTCGACTCGCCACGAGCCGTCCAGTTGCGCCTTCCGGGGTTCGACCTGGCTCAGCTCGGGGAACTCGGAAGGAACGTACGGGACCTGTACGCGGGCGCTGCACACCATCCCTCGCGGATCGCCGAGCGGGTGGACGACGACTACCTGTCGGAGCTGGCCACCGCCGTCACCGGCGGCCTCGGGGGCAAGGTCGGTGTGGCCCCCCGCCTGTTCCTCCGCAAACTCGTCGCCGACGTTCTCGACCGCGTCGACGAGCACGAGGAGTTCGAGCCGCGACGGCACTACGCGCTGACCGTGTCCCGTGCGGAACTCAACGATGTGGAGCGCAATGCCGCAGCGGGGGCTGATGACATCGAGTTGGACCTGCCATGAGTGGGGCCGAGGACCTCGATGCTGTCGTCCTCCATCACGTCGTCAACACCCTGGGGTGGCCGGGGCTGCGCCCTTTGCAGGAGGCGGCCGTCCAACCGCTGCTCGCCGGGGACGACGCCCTCCTGCTGGCTCCCACGGCCGGCGGCAAGACGGAAGCGGCGGTCTTCCCGCTCCTGACCCGTATGACGGAGCACGGGTGGACCGGCACCGCGGTGCTCTACGTATGTCCCTTGAAAGCACTGCTCAACAACCTGCTGCCACGGCTTGAGACCTACACCGCGTGGGTTGGCCGCAGCGCGGCGCTGTGGCACGGGGACGTCGGGGCGACCGGCCGGAAGAAGATCCTCACCGGCCGTCCCGACGTCCTGCTGACCACGCCTGAATCGCTGGAGGCGATGCTGGTCAGTGCGAATGTGGATCATCGTGCGTTCTTCGCCGGGCTGCGCACGATCGTCGTGGACGAGGTGCACGCCTTCGCAGGCGATGACAGGGGATGGCACCTGCTGGCCGTCCTGGAGCGTCTGCAGCGCCTTGTGGGCCGTCCACTGCAACGGGTCGGGCTCTCCGCGACGGTCGGCAATCCGGAGGCGCTCCTGGAATGGCTCCAGGGCTCCGGTGTGGGAAGCCGCCCCGGGCGGGTCGTGGCGCCGCACCTGTTCGACGGCCAGGCTCCCACTGCAGCGCACGGACCGCCGCCCGGCGACATCCAGCTTGACTACGTCGGCTCCGTCGGCAATGCGGCAACCGTGATCGCGGCTCTGCACCGAGGCGAGAAGCGCTTGGTGTTCTGCGAATCCCGCAGGCTCGTGGAGGAGCTCGGCGAGAAGCTGCGGACCAAAGGCGTGACCACGTTCTTGTCGCACGCCTCGCTGTCCGTCGACGAAAGGCGCAGGGCCGAGGAAGCTTTTGCCGATGCCCGGGACTGCGTCATCGTCTCCACCAGCACTCTGGAACTCGGCATTGATGTCGGCGACCTCGACCGTGTCATCCAGATCGACGCCCCCGCCACGGTCGCCTCCTTCCTGCAACGCCTGGGTCGCACCGGCCGGCGCGCGGACACGGTGCGCAACTGCCTCTTCCTCGCACTGGACGAGGCCGGCCTGCTGGCTGCCGCGGCGATGCTCCATCAGTGGTCACAGGGCTGGGTGGAGCCCGTTGTGCCGCCCCCCGAGCCACGGCACATCGTGGCCCAGCAGATCCTGGCGCTGTGCTTGCAGGAGCACCAGGTCGGCGACCGGCTGTGGAAGGAGTGGTGGGCAGGCTTCGGCCACTTCGGGCAGTCTGCGGAACCGATCGTGCGACACCTGCTGGACGAGGGGTACCTCGACCGGGACGGGGACATGCTCTTCATCGGTCCTGAGGCCGAACGCCGCTTTGGCCACCGGCACTTCATGAACCTCACCGCGGTCTTCACAGCCGCACCGGAATTCACCGTCCTCAACGGTCTCGCCGAGATCGGAAAGACCGATCCGACGCTGCTGACCGAGGAGGTGTCGGGCCCGCGCCGGCTGCTGCTGGCCGGCCGCAGCTGGCAGGTGACCTACGTCGACTGGAAGCGGCGCCGCTGCTTCGTCGAACCGGTCGACGGCGGTGGCAGGGCGAAGTGGGGCGGTGTGGGACTGTCCTTCACCTCCTACGCCCTTACACGCGCGGCCCGAGAGGTGGTACTCGGCGCTGATCCGCAGGTGCGGTTCACCGGACGGGCGACGAGTTGCCTGGCCGAGGCTCGGGAACGCTTCGCGCAGTACGTACACCCGGACCGCACGCTCATCGTGCGGCATTCGGACGGGGATGTGCGCTGGTGGACGTGGGCGGGGCATCGGGCCAACGCCACCCTGACGGCGACCCTCGCAAGCCTGGCCGACCCGGCGCAGCGCCCCAACGCCTGCTGGGTGCGCCTGAGCCCTGACCTCACGCCGCAGATGTGGAAGCAGGCCACAGCGGACGCCGGGCAGCGGCTGTGCCTTCCCGCTGTCCACGAACAGGCTCTCAAGGGCCTGAAGTTCAGCACAGCCCTGCCGCAGCGCCTCGCGGAGGCAACCCTCGCCGCCCGCCTGGCCGACCTGGACGGCGCTGCTGCCCTGCTGGGCGGCCAGGTCCGATTCGTCGGACAGTCCACCGCCGAATGAGCGCGGGTGCCCCGGCTATGCGCCCTCCGCTAGGACGCGGGCGATCAGGTCGCGTTGCGGCGGGGTCAGGTCGCCGTCGGCGCAGTGGACCGTGGCCGTGCCGGTGGTGATCGTGTACGAGTAGCCGTCGGGGTACGGGGGGCGGTTGGCGCCTGAGGGGGCGAGCGCGGCTTCCGCCAGGGCGTGGAGGTGGCCCGCGTCGGGGTGGTCGGCGGTGTCCAGGACGGCGTGGCGGGTCAGGCCTGCGAGACCGCCTGAGCGGGTCACCTCGATACGCATCGGGCTGCTCACACCTCCTGCGGCTGCTGGCCCGGCTGCTGGCGGGGGAGTCCCGCCGACGCCGGGGTGACGCCGACCTCGGTCCAGGCGGCGCGCACCGCCTGGCTCTGCACACCTTCACCGTAGCGGGCGACGGCCGCGGCGACCGTGGCCGCGGCGAAGTCGGCGAACTGCGCGTGCGCCGACAGGGTGCCCCCGGTGAGGGTGTCGTACCAGACCTGCCCGGCCTGCTCCCAGGCGTGGCCGCCGATGGCCGCGGCGGCCAGGTAGAAGGCCCGGTTGGGGATGCCCGAGTTGAGGTGGACGCCGCCGTTGTCCTGCGAGGTGGTCACGTAGCCGGACATCGAGGCCGGCTGCGGGTCCTTGCCGAGCTGCGGGTCGTCGTAGGCGGTGCCGGGCTCCTTCATCGAGCGCAGCGCCTTGCCGTTGACGCCGGGGGCGAGCAGTCCCGCCCCGATCAGCCAGTCGGCCTGGTCCGCGGTCTGGCCGAGCGCGTACTGCTTGATCAGGCTGCCGAAGACGTCGGAGACGGACTCGTTGATCGCGCCGGACTGGCCCTGGTAGTCGAGGTTGGCGGTGTACTGGGTGACGCCGTGCGTCAACTCGTGGCCGATGACGTCCAGCGGGAGGGTGAAGTCCAGGAAGATCCGGCCGTCGCCGTCCCCGAAGACCATCTGCTCGCCGTTCCAGAAGGCGTTGTTGTAGTCCCTGAGGTAGTGCACCGACGCCTTCAGCGGCAGGCCTTCGCCGTCGATGGAGTGCCGCCCGTAGGCGTTCAGATACGTCTCGAAGGTCGCCCCGAGCGCGTCGTAGGCGCGGTTGGCGCTGTCGTCCGCGGACGGCTGCGCGCCCTCGGCGCGGACCTCGCGGCCGGGCAGCGCGTCCTGGTGCCCGGCGTCGTAGATCGTGCGCGCCGGGTGGTCGGAGGGGGTGCCGGCGGGCGCGCGGCCGACCGGGCCGAGGACGGTGTTCAGCTGCCGCCGGGTGCGCTCGCGCGCGTCGTGCTCCAGGGTGCGGCGGGCGGTGGCCGACAGGGCCGCGTCGTCGGTCCTGGCCAGCCGGTCCAGGACGTGCGGCGGCACGATCGTGCAGAAGACGGGGGTCGTGGCAGAGGAGTCCATGCAACGCAATGTCGCACCGGGAGCACGCTGTGTCACCGTTCCGGCCCCGTAATTGACGAGAAGGAGCGAAGGATCAGGACTTCGGTGGACGTAACCGGCCATCTTGCATGCTGAGAGGAACTACGCACCGGGTACGTGATTCCGCCGGGACTCGGCTATGGTCGTTGCCATCATGCGTTTCGGGCTGCTTCTCCTTAGCTGCCGCGGCGAGGGCCTGTAGTCGTAGGCCGACCCCCTCCCCGCGGAGATCGGCGTTTCCCAGCCGTCGGCCGTTCCCCGAGCGGATCCCGAGGAGCAAGAGCCCCCATGACCAGCCCCAACAGTGTCGGCCGTGCCACGCCCATCACCGCCGCGACCGTCACCCAGCGCGCCACCGCGATGCCGATCCACAAGTACGGCCGGTACGAGCAGGTGGACATCGCCGACCGCACATGGCCCGACGCGCGCATCACCAAGGCGCCGCGCTGGCTGTCCACCGACCTGCGGGACGGCAACCAGGCGCTGATCGACCCCATGTCGCCGGCCCGCAAGCGGGAGATGTTCGACCTGCTGGTGCGGATGGGCTACAAGGAGATCGAGGTCGGCTTCCCGGCCTCGGGCCAGACCGACTTCGACTTCGTACGCTCCATCATCGAGCAGGACGCGATCCCGCAGGACGTGACGATCTCCGTCCTGACGCAGGCCCGCGAGGAGCTGATCGAGCGCACCGTCGAGGCGCTGCGCGGCGCCCCCCGCGCGACCGTGCACCTGTACAACGCCACCGCCCCGGTCTTCCGCCGGGTGGTCTTCCGCGGCACCCGCGACGAAGTCCGGCAGATCGCGGTGGACGGCACCCGGCTGGTGATGGAGTACGCCGACAAGCTGCTGGGCGAGGACACCGTCTTCGGCTACCAGTACAGCCCGGAGATCTTCACCGACACCGAGCTGGACTTCGCGCTGGAGGTCTGCGAGGGCGTGATGGACATGTGGCAGCCGGAGGAGGGCCGGGAGATCATCCTGAACCTGCCGGCGACCGTCGAGCGCTCCACCCCCTCCACGCACGCCGACCGCTTCGAGTGGATGTCGCGCAACCTGTCCCGCCGCGAGTACGTGTGCCTGTCGGTCCACCCGCACAACGACCGCGGTACCGCGGTCGCGGCGGCCGAACTGGCGCTGATGGCCGGCGCCGACCGCATCGAGGGCTGCCTGTTCGGGCAGGGCGAGCGCACCGGCAACGTCGACCTGGTCACGCTGGGCATGAACCTGTTCAGCCAGGGCGTCGACCCGCAGATCGACTTCTCGCACATCGACGAGATCCGCCGCACCGCCGAGTACTGCAACCAGATGGAGATCCACCCGCGCCACCCCTACGCGGGCGACCTGGTCTACACCTCCTTCTCCGGCTCCCACCAGGACGCCATCAAGAAGGGCTTCGAGGCGATGGAGGCCACCGCCGCCGCTGCCGGGAAGACCGTGGACGAGATCGAGTGGGCGGTGCCGTACCTGCCCATCGACCCCAAGGACGTGGGCCGCTCCTACGAGGCCGTGATCCGGGTCAACTCGCAGTCCGGCAAGGGCGGTGTCGCCTACGTGCTCAAGAACGGGCACAAGCTGGACCTGCCGCGCCGGATGCAGATCGAGTTCTCGAAGATCATCCAGACCAAGACCGACGCCGAGGGCGGCGAGGTCACCCCGGCGCAGATCTGGTCGGTCTTCCAGGACGAGTACCTGCCCGTGGCCGACAACCCGTGGGGCCGCATCGCACTGCGGTCCGCGCAGGCGTCGACCTCCAGCGACGGCACGGACGCCCTGACGGTGGAGGCCGTCGTGGACGGTGTGCCGACCGTGCTGAGCGGCAGCGGCAACGGTCCGATCTCCGCCTTCTTCGACGCGCTGGCGAAGATCGGCGTGGACGCCAGGCTGCTGGACTACACCGAGCACACCATGAGCGAGGGCGCGTCCGCGCAGGCCGCCTCGTACATCGAGTGCGCCATCGGCGGCCGGGTCCTGTGGGGCATCGGCATCGACCCCAACACCACCCGGGCCGCCCTGCAGGCGGTCGTCTCCGCGGTCAACCGCGCGGAGCGCTGACGGGACATACCCGTACGAATCACCCCACGTGTACGGGGGCGGCGGTGAATTGCCCCCGTACGCGGTACTGACGGTGCCTCGCTGATGTGGCTAACATCACGGCGTACGGCATCGTTGCCGGGGCGTCTTCGCGCGCGTACCGGCCGGCACGGTACGTACCGGGAGAAGACGGCCGGAGGGTGCAGCGTGATGAAGCTGGGGCTGTGTATCTGGGGTGTGCGGACGTCCTGGCACACCGAGGACGACGGTGAGTTCTTCTGCCCCGACTGCGGCGGCGACCGCAGCTACCACCGCAGAACAGGCACCCGCAGGCTGACCGTGCTCAACGTCCCGCTGCTCAGGCGCGGCACCGCGGGCTCGGTCGTCGAGTGCGCCGCCTGCCACCGCCAGTACGACTCGCAGGTCCTGCTCAGCCCCACCACCACCCGCTTCTCCGCGATGCTGCGGGACGCCGTCCACACCATCGCGCTCGCCGTGCTCACCGCCGGCGGCTCCACGGGCCGCCCCGCCCGCGAGGCGGCCGTCGGCGCGGTGCGCTCGGCCGGCTTCAGCGACTGCACCGAGGACCAGCTGCTCGGCCTGCTCGCCGCGATCGTCGCCGACGAGGGCCGCTACACCGCCTCCCAGGAACTGGGCCACCACTCCTTCGCGGACTGCGTGGACGGCTGCGGCAGCTGGCTGTCGATCGAGCTGCACGAGGCGCTGGAACCGCTCGCCGACCACCTCGCCCAGCAGGGCCGCGAGCGGGTGCTGCTGCAGGGCGCGCACATCGCGCTCGCCGACGGCCCCTACCTGCCCGCGGAGCGCGAGGTGCTCGAAGCGGTGGGGCGCTGCCTGTCGCTGCACACCGACGACATCGACCGGCTGCTGGCCGCCGCGGCGGCCACCGCGAGCTGAGCGGGCGGCCGCCGGCGCCTGCTGTCCGCCGCTCGTCTGCTTGCTGCCTGTGCGGCTCGGGCCGCTCGGGCCGCTCGACCCGGTCCTGTGGTCCTGGCCGCGTGTGCCGTTCGCGCTCGTGCCGCGGGCACTCCTGGGGGCTACTCCGGCGGGAGTAGCGGGGGGTTGCGGCTGTCCTGCGGAGTAGCGGGCCTTTCCGCCGTGAGCCCGACGACCTGGGCTTCCCGCGCAGGGACGCTGGTGGAGTGACATCAGCGAACCCCCGAGGGGAGCACCCGATGAGGGCCACCGGCACCACACCAGGCGCCACCGCAGGTACGACCACCGCGAGCACGGACGCGAGCGCGAGCACGCCCGCGGGCACGGGTACGGGTACGGGCAGCGCACGGCGCAGGCTGCCCTGGGCGGTCATCGGCCTGTGGATAGTGGTGCTCGCCGTGTCCGGGGTCTTCGCCGGCAAGCTGAACGGCGTCAAGCACGACGACGGCATCGACTACCTGCCGGCCAGCGCCCAGTCCACCCAGGTCGCCAGGATCCAGAAGGAGATGTCCGGCGGCAGCGCGACCGACCTGGTCCTGGTCTACGACCGGGTCGGCGGTCTGACCGCGGCCGACCGTGCCGCAGCCGACCGGCAGACCGCGGCGCTGGAGAAGGCCTACCCGACGGTGGGCACGAAGGCCGCCCCGGCCGCCTCCAAGGACGGCAGGACCCTCATCGTGCCGGTCTCCGTCGCGGAGAGCGCAGGAAAGCCCGAGGACGTCGTCAAGGCGGTACGCGACCGGCTCGCCGCCGACCGGCCCGCCGGGCTGACGATCGACGTCGGCGGCCCCGGAGCCGCCCAGGGCGACGCCAAGGAGGTCTTCGCCAGCATTGACGGCACCCTGCTGATCTCCACCGCCGGCATCGTCGCGCTGCTGCTGATCCTGACCTACCGCAGCCCCTTCCTGTGGCTGGTGCCGCTGGCCGTCGTCGGCGTCGCGGCCGGCACCGCGATGGCCCTGGTCTACGGCATGGTGCAGGTCTTCGGGCTGACCGTGTCCGACATGAGTTCGTCGGTGATGACGGTGCTGATCTTCGGTGCTGGCACCGACTACGCGCTGCTGCTGATCGCCCGCTACCGCGACGAACTGCGCCGGATCCCCGAGCCCTACGACGCGATGCGGGCCGCCCTGCGCGGTGTCGGCCCCGCCGTGCTCACCTCGGCCGCCACCGTCGTCGCCGGGCTGCTCTGCCTGCTGGCCGCCGACCTCAACAGCAGCCGGGGCCTCGGACCGGTCGGCGCCGTCGGCATCGTCTGCTCGCTGGCCGCCATGACGACACTGCTGCCCGCGGTGCTCGTGCTGCTCGGCCGCCGGGTCTTCTGGCCGCTGATCCCCGCGTACGGCACCCAGTCGCGGGCCGGGCGCGGCGTCTACCGCAGGATCGGCACCTTCGTGGTGGGCAGGCCCGTCGCGGTGCTCGCCGCTTCCACGGTCGCCGTCGGGGCGCTCGCCCTGGGCATCGGCAACCTCCCCGGCGCCCTGCACCAGGACGACACCTTCACCTCCGCGCCCGAGTCCGTCGCGGCCGACCACATCCTGCACCGGGCCTTCCCCGAGCGCAGCACCCAGGCGATCACCGTCGTCGTGCCCACCGAGCGGGCCGCTGCGGCGAAGGCCGCGGTCAGCGGCACCCCAGGGGTGGCCTCCGCCGCCACCGGGCGGTCGGGCGGCGGCTGGACCGAGATCTCCGCCTACCCGGCCGCGGCGCCCGACACCGCGGGGGAGAAGGACACGATCGCCCGGCTGCGGGCGGCAACCGCCGCCGACCACGGCCTCGTCGGCGGAACCAGCGCCCAGCGCATCGACACGGCGAGCACGTCGTCCCGCGACGCCCGGCTGGTGATCCCGCTGGTCCTGGCCGCGGTCTTCCTGCTGCTCGCCGCGCTGCTGCGCAGCCTGGTCGCGCCGCTGCTGCTGACCGTCGCCATGGTCGGCGTGTGGGCCGCCGCTCTGGGCATAGGGGGCCTCATCTTCGGCCCGGTCCTCGGCTTCCACGGCATGGACCCCGGGCTGCCGCTGCTCAGCTTCGTCTTCCTTGTCGCGCTGGGCGTCGACTACGGCATCTTCCTGATGCACCGCATGCGGGAGGAGGCCCGCGGGGGCGCGGGCCCGCGCCGGTCGACGGTGGTCGCGCTGGAGTCCACCGGCGGTGTCATCGCCTCGGCCGGCATCGTCCTGGCGGCGACCTTCACGGTCCTGGCGTCGCTCCCGCTGGTGATGATGGTCGAGATGGGGCTGGTCATCGCCCTCGGCGTCCTCCTCGACACGTTCGTCGTCCGGACCTTCCTGGTCCCGGCCGCCGCCACCCTCCTGGGCGCCCGCACCTGGTCCCCGGCGAGCTTCACCCCCCGGGTCCCCCCGATACCCGCCCCCTAGCGGCGGGGCTCCCTACGCCGGACGGCGCCCCCTTCCAGCGCGGGGGTGAGGGGGCGCCCTTGCGCAGGGCGGCGCCCCTCCCGAGCCGCGGGGGCTGATGGGGTCGCCCTTGCGCCGGGCGGTGAGCGTTTTTCAGGGGCGCGGGGAACGGCGCGCTCAGCCCCCACCGGGCGCGCGGGTCGCCACCGACCCGAAGGGGCTGTTCCTGTCGGAGCCGGACCACCGGCCGGTGGTGGGCTGGGCGCGCAGTTCCCCGCGCCCCTGGTGGCTCGGCCCCGCCGAAGAGGCACGGTATAAGCCACCGCGGCCAGCGGATGTTCACGGAGGATGGAGTCGTGCGCAGACACCCACCCGGCCGCGCAGCGGCGAAGGTCGAGACCACGAAGGTCACGCCGAAGGACGTGGCGTTCGCGGGAGCGGTCTTCGTGGTGCAGGCCACGCTCGCCCTGACACTGCCGGAAGCGGCGCGCAGCCACCGCCCCGACGCCGTCGGATGGATCTGGTTGGCGGCGAGCGCCGCCGTCCTGACGTGGCGCCGCCGCGCCCCGATGTGGTGCCTGCTGGGCATGGTCGCGGTGGTGGCCCCCTACCACTACCTGGAGAACATCCAGGAAGCCCCGCTGCTGTCCAGCATGGTCGCCCTGTACTCGCTCGCGGTCGCGGGACCGCCGACCAGGACCTTCCTGGTGGTCCCGACAGTCGTGGGCACGATGGCCGCGGTGATGGCGGCGATCGGCAAGCCCACCGGCGCCCCGATGCTGCAGGGCGCCGGCTGGATAGTGGCGGTCGCCGTGGCCGGCGAGGTCGTGCGGATGCACCGCAACTACATCGCCGCGATCATGGAGCGCGCGGACCGGGCCGAGCGGACCCGGGAGGAGGAGGCGGCGCGCCGGGTCGCGGAGGAGCGACTGCGGATCGCCCGCGACCTGCACGACCTGCTGGCGCACAGCATCACGCTCATCGGGGTGCAGACCTCGGTGGCCGCACACATCCTGCTCGCCGACCCGGACCGGTTGGACAGAACCGCGGTGGCCGGCGCGCTGGACAACATCGCGGAGACCTGCCGGGAGGCGCGTTCCGAGCTGCGCACCACCCTGCGGGTGCTGCGGGCCGACAGCGACGGGCCGCTGCCCGACCTGGCGGGCATCCCGTCGCTGGTGAAGGCGGCGGAGGCGGCCGGGGCCAGGGTGCTGCTGTATCTGGACCCGGGCGAGGAGCCGGTGCCGCCCGCGGTGGGCGCGGCGGCGTACCGCATCATCCAGGAGTCGCTGACGAACACGGTGCGCCATGCGGGCGCCCCGGACCCGCGGGTGCGGGTGGCGGTGACGCATCTGGGATCCGCCTTGCAGGTGTGCGTCGAGGACGAGGGACCCGCGCCGGCCGGGCCGCCCGCGGCGGACCGGCCGGAGGGTTTCGGGATCGTGGGGATGCGGGAGCGGGCCAGGAGCGTCGGCGGCACGCTCACCGCGGGGCCGCGCGACGACGGCACCGCGGGCTTCGCGGTCACCGCGGAGCTGCCCTTCGCCGCCGAGCCGGCCCCCCGGACAGAGCCGGCCGAGCGGAAAGAGCCGGGCGCCGAGGCGCCCACCACCGTGCACCTGCCGGCGCCCGCCCCCGTGCGCGGCGCGAAACCCCAGGGAGACCCGACATGACGACGCCCGAGCCGATCCGGGTGCTGCTCGCCGACGACCAGACGCTGGTGCGTGCCGCCTTCGCGATGCTGGTGGAGTCCGCCCGCGACATGGAGGTGGTCGGGCAGGCGGGCAACGGCGTGGAGGCGGTGGAGCGGGCCCGGGGCACCCGGGCCGACGTCATAGTGATGGACATCCGCATGCCGGAGATGGACGGCATCGAGGCGACCCGGCGGATCGCCGCGGACGACGACCTGGCCGGGGTGCGCATCCTGGTGCTGACCACCTATGACGACGACGAGCACGTGGTGGCGGCACTGCGCGCGGGCGCGTCCGGCTTCATGGTCAAGGACACCAGGCCGGCCGAGCTGCTGGACGCGATCCGCACGGTCGCGGCCGGCGACTCGCTGCTGTCGCCGGGGCCGACCGCCCGGCTGATCGCCCGGGTGCTGCGGCTGCCCGACCGCCCGCCGGTCGGCCCGGCACCGGCGGCGGGCCGCCTGGCGGGGCTGTCGGACCGCGAGCGCGAGGTCCTGACGCTGGTCGCGCGCGGCCTGAACAACGCCGAGGCGGGCGAGGCGCTGGGCCTGAGCCCGCTCACGGCCAAGACCCATGTGAGCCGGATCATGGGCAAGCTCGGCGCCCGCGACCGCGCCCAACTGGTCATCGCCGCCTACGAGTCGGGCCTGGTGGCACCCGGTACCGAGCACTGAGTCCACGGCGGCGCCGGCGTAGGCGAGAATGGCCGCATGAGTCTGTTCCGCGACGACGGCATCGTGCTGCGCACCCAGAAGCTGGGTGAGGCGGACCGGATCATCACCCTGCTGACCCGGCGGCACGGCAGGGTGCGGGCGGTGGCCAGGGGGGTGCGGCGGACGAAGTCGAAGTTCGGCGCGCGCCTTGAGCCGTTCAGCCATGTCGACGTGCAGTTCTTCGTCCGCGGCGGCGAACTGGTCGGCCGCGGGCTGCCGCTGTGCACCCAGAGCGAGACGATCGCGCCCTACGGCGGTGCCATCGTCGCCGACTACGAGTGCTACACCGCCGGCACCGCGATGCTGGAGACCGCCGAGCGCTTCACCGACCACGAGGGCGAACCCGCGGTGCAGCAGTATCTGCTGCTGGTCGGCGCGCTGCGCACGCTCGCCGCCGGCGACCACGACCCCCGGCTGGTGCTGGACGCCTTCCTGCTGCGCTCACTGGCCGTCAACGGCTACGCGCCCAGCTTCGACGACTGCGCGAAGTGCGGGATGACCGGGCCGAACCGGTTCTTCTCGGTCGGAGCGGGAGGAGTGGTATGCGGCGAGTGCCGCGTGCCGGGAAGCGTCGTACCCTCACGTGAGGCACTGGAACTGCTCGGGGCGCTGCTCGGCGGCGACTGGGAGACCGCCGACGCCTGCGAGCCGCGGCACTGCCGGGAGGGCAGCGGGCTGGTCGCGGCCTATCTCCAGTGGCACCTGGAGCGCGGCCTGCGCTCCCTGCGGTTCGTCGAGAAGTAGGAGAAGTACGACCATGGCACGTCGCGGGATTCTGGGCCGGAACCGGACCTCGTACCGCACGCCCGACCCGCACCCCTCCGGCGCCAGGCCGCCCAAGCTCCCCGCGGAGCTGGTGCCCAAGCACGTCGCGGTGATCATGGACGGCAACGGCCGCTGGGCCAAGGAGCGCGGGCTGCCGCGGACCGAGGGCCACAAGGTGGGCGAGGGCGTCGTCCTGGACGTCCTCAAGGGCTGCCTGGAGATCGGCGTCAAGAACCTGTCGCTCTACGCCTTCTCGACCGAGAACTGGAAGCGCTCGCCCGAGGAGGTGCGCTTCCTGATGAACTTCAACCGGGACGTCATCCGCCGCCGCCGGGACGAGATGGACGAGCTGGGCATCCGCATCCGGTGGGTCGGGCGGATGCCGAAGATGTGGAAGTCGGTGGTGCAGGAGCTCCAGGTGGCCCAGGAGCAGACCGTCGACAACGACGCCATGACCTTGTACTTCTGCGTGAACTACGGCGGCCGGGCGGAGATCGCGGACGCCGCGCAGGCGCTGGCGCGGGACGTGGCCGAAGGGCGCCTGGACCCGTCGAAGGTCAACGAGAAGACCTTCGCGAAGTACCTCTACTACCCGGACATGCCGGACGTCGACCTCTTCCTGCGGCCGAGCGGCGAGCAGCGCACGTCCAACTACCTGCTGTGGCAGAGCAGTTATGCGGAGCTGGTCTTCCAGGACGTGCTGTGGCCGGACTTCGACCGCCGCGACCTGTGGCGGGCCTGCCACGAGTTCGCCCGCCGCGACCGCCGCTTCGGCGGCGCCCTCCCCAACGAGGACGCGGCCGGCCGGCCGGGCTAGGCCTGCGCGGCGGCGCAGTCGGCGCAGGTGCCGAAGATCTCCATGGTGTGGGCCACGTCCACGAAGCCGTTGTCGGAGGCCACCGCCTCTGCCCAGCGCTCGACGGCGGGGCCCTCGACCTCGACGGCCTTGCCGCAGGCGCGGCAGACCAGGTGGTGGTGGTGGCCGCCGCCGGAGCAGCGGCGGTAGACCGACTCGCCCTCACCGGTGCGCAGCACGTCGATCTCTCCGGCGTCGGCGAGCGACTGGAGGGTGCGGTAGACGGTGGTCAGGCCGACCGAGTCGCCCCGGTGCTTGAGGATGTCGTGCAGGTCCTGGGCGCTGCGGAATTCGTCGACCTCGTCGAGCGCCGCGGCCACCGCGGCCCGCTGGCGGGTGGCCCGGCCCGCGACCGGGGGTCCGGACGGCACGGAGTGCTTGATCGTGGTCACCGGTGCCTCCTCATGACGGCCTGCGCGCCCTGACGCCCCCATTGTGCCAGCCCGGGCGGGGCAGCCGGCGCCGCAGCGGCCCGGCGGCCGCGGTGAAGAGCAGGAAGACGGCCATGGAGGCCAGCACGATGCTGGAGCCGGGCGGCACGTCGACGTAGTAGGAGAAGACGGTGCCGGACAGCGCGACGGTCACGCCGATGGCCACCGCGACCGCCAGCGTCCAGGCGAAGCCGCGGGTGACCTGCTGGGCGGCGGCGACCGGGATCACCATGAGGGCGCTGACCAGCAGCAGCCCGACGGCCCGCATGGCGACCGTCACGGTGACCGCCGCGGTCACCGCGAGCAGCAGGTTGAGCGCCCGCACCGGCAGCCCGCCGACGCGCGCGAACTCCTCGTCCTGGCAGACGGCGAAGAGGTGCCGCCGCAGGCCGAGCACCACCAGCAGCACGAAGGCGGCCAGCGCGATCATCGGCGGGATGTCCTGCGGCGAGACCGTGCTGATCGAGCCGAACAGATACGTCGTGAGGTTGGCGTTGGAGCCGTTCGGCGCCAGGTAGATGATCATCACGCCGCCGGACATGCCGCCGTAGAAGAGCATGGCCAGCGCGATGTCGCCGCGGGCCTTGCCGTAGGAGCGGATGAGTTCCATGCCGACGGCGCCGGCCACCGACACGGCCACCGCGGTCCAGACCGGGCTGACCTGGAGCAGGAAGCCCAGGGCCACGCCGGTGAGCGCGACGTGCCCGATGCCGTCGCCCATGATCGCCTGCCGCCGCTGGACCAGGAAGGTGCCGACCGCGGGCGCGGTGACGCCGACCAGCAGCGCGGCGAGCAGGGCGCGCTGCATGAAGGCGTAGTTCAGGAGGTCCATCGGTCGAGGTGTCCCTTCACCGTGGCGGCAGCCTCGTCGGCGTGCGGGTGGACGTGGTCGGGGGCCAGCGGGGGCGGCGGGCCGTCGTGGGCGACACGGCCGTCGCGCAGCAGG
Organism: Actinacidiphila bryophytorum; assembly: GCF_016916835.1. Taxonomy (GTDB): domain Bacteria; phylum Actinomycetota; class Actinomycetes; order Streptomycetales; family Streptomycetaceae; genus Actinacidiphila; species Actinacidiphila bryophytorum. The sequence continues at coordinate 481,583 of NZ_JAFFIX010000001.1, forward strand.
ACCGCCCGGTCGATGAGCGGCGCCAGCGGGCCGAGTTCGTGCAGCACCAGCAGCACGGTCGTGCCGGCCGCGACCTGGGCGCGTACGGTGTCGGCGAGGACCTGCTGGGCTGCCAGGTCGACGCCCGCCATCGGCTCGTCCATGATCAGCAGGTCGGGCTCCGTGGCCAGGGCGCGGGCGATCAGCACCCGCTGGTGCTGGCCGCCGGACAGCGCGTCCACCGCGTCCGCGGCCCGGTCCGCCATCCCGACCAGCTCGATCGCCCGGGCCACCGCCGCCTTGTCGGCCCGGCGCGGCGGGCGCAGCCCGGTCCTGGCCAGCCGCCCGGCGGCGACGACCTCGCGTACGGTCGCGGGCACCCCGCCGGCCGCGGTGGTGCGCTGCGGTACGTAGCCGATCCTGGCCCACTGCCGGAAGCGCTCGCCGGGCGTGCCGAACAGCTCCCAGCTGCCGGAGCTGAGCCGCACCCGGCCGACGGCCGCGCGTACGGCCGTGGACTTGCCCGAGCCGTTCGCGCCCAGCAGTGCCACCACCTCGCCACGGGCGACGGCCAGGTCGATGCCGTGCAGCACCTGGCGGGCGCCCAGCGAGGCCGACGCGCCGCGCAGCGCCACCACCGTGTCGGTCATCGGCGCGGCACCCCCAGCGCGGTCTGCAGGGCGGCCAGATTGCTGCGCTGCACCGCGAAGTAGTCGGTGCCCCTCGACTTCGGGGTGATGCCCTCGATCGGGTCGAGCACGTCGGTGCGCAGGTGCAGGTCGCCGGCGACTGTCCTGGCCGTCTTGTCGCTGACCAGCGTCTCGAAGAAGACCGTGCTGACGTGCTCGCGCCCGGCGAGGTCGAGCAGCGCCTTCATACGGGTGGCGCTGGGCTCGCTCTCCGGGTCGAGGCCGTTGATGGCCTCCTCCACCAGGCCGTAGCGCTCGGCGAGGTAGCCGAAGGCCGCGTGGGTGGTGATGAAGGTGTCGGTGGTGCGGTTCTTCAGCCCGTCGCGGAATTCGGTGTCCAGTGCGCCGAGCTGGGCGACCAGCGCGTCGGTGTTCTTGGCGTAGGCGGCCGAGTGCGCGGGGTCGGCCTGGGCGAGCGCAGCGCCGACGCCCTTGGCGACCTGGGCGTAGCGGACCGGGTCGAGCCAGATGTGCGGGTCGGACCCGGCGTCCTCCTCGCTCTCGGCGCCGCTGCCGTTGTCGCCCGTGGTGTGGTGGCGGCCGTCCACCTCGGTGCCGTGGTCCTCAAGGGAGGTCAGGGCGGCGGCGTCGACCTTGTGCGCGACACCGGACTGCCCGATGGCGTCGTCCACGGCCGGCTGCAGGCCGTGCAGCGAGATGACGACGTCGGCCTTGCTCAGCGCGGCGATCTGCTGCGGCGCCAGCTCCAGGTCGTGCGGTTCGACGCCGGGCTTGGTGAGGTCGGTGACCTGGACGTACGGGCCGCCGATCCGGTCGGCGAGGAATTCCAGCGGGTAGAAGGACGCGGTGACCCGCAGCTTCCCGCCGCCCTTGGCGTCGTCCCCGGCGCCGGAGGAGCCAGAGCAGGCGGTGAGGGCCGGGAGGGCCAGGGCGGCGAGCGCGAGTGCGGCGGCCGGTATCACGCGGCGACTGTTGTTCATGACAGTCATTTTCAACAAAGATGGAAACGATTGTCAATTGCGTCGTGGGGAGGGGGTTCGCGGCGGGCTCGGAGCGGGCTCGTCCTTGCAGGCGGCCGAACGGATTTGATATGCGCCCCGTCCGCGCCGGTAATCTGGGGCAACTGACCCCTTCGTCGTACTGAAGAGAGCACCGTGGCCGCCGACAAGATCGACACCATCGTCAGCCTGAGCAAGCGCCGTGGCTTCGTTTTCCCGAGCAGTGAGATCTACGGCGGCTCGAAGGCCGCCTGGGACTACGGGCCGCTGGGCGTCGAGCTGAAGGAGAACATCAAGCGCCAGTGGTGGCGTGCGATGGTCACCTCCCGGGAGGACGTGGTGGGCCTCGACTCGTCGGTGATCCTCGCCCCCGAGGTGTGGGTCGCCTCGGGCCACGTCGCCACGTTCTCCGACCCGCTCACCGAGTGCACCTCCTGCCACAAGCGCTTCCGCGCCGACCACCTGGAGGAGGCGTACGAGGCCAAGCACGGCAAGCTGCCCGCCAACGGGCTCGCCGACATCAACTGCCCGCACTGCGGCACCAAGGGCGCCTTCACCGAGCCCAAGCAGTTCTCCGGCATGCTGCAGACCCACCTCGGCCCGACCCAGGACGCCGGCTCCGTGGCCTACCTGCGGCCCGAGACCGCGCAGGGCATCTTCGTGAACTTCGCCCAGGTGCAGACCACCTCGCGCAAGAAGCCGCCGTTCGGCATCGCCCAGATGGGCAAGTCCTTCCGCAACGAGATCACGCCCGGCAACTTCATCTTCCGCACCCGCGAGTTCGAGCAGATGGAGATGGAGTTCTTCGTCAAGCCCGGCGAGGACGAGAAGTGGCACGAGTACTGGATGCAGGAGCGCTGGAACTGGTACACGGGCCTGGGCATGCGTGAGGAGAACATGCGCTGGTACGAGCACGCCAAGGAGAAGCTGTCGCACTACTCCAAGCGCACCGCCGACATCGAGTACCGCTTCAACTTCGGCGGCCAGGAGTTCAGTGAGCTGGAGGGCGTCGCCAACCGCACGGACTTCGACCTCGGCGCCCACTCCAAGGCCTCCGGCCAGGACCTGTCCTACTTCGACCAGGAGGCGGGCGAGCGCTGGTTCCCGTACGTCATCGAACCCGCGGCAGGCGTCAACCGCGCGATGCTGGCCTTCATGCTCGACGCGTACAACGAGGACGAGGCGCCCAACGCCAAGGGCGTCATGGAGAAGCGGACCGTCATGCGGCTCGACCCGCGGCTCGCCCCCGTCAAGGTCGCCGTGCTGCCGCTGTCCCGCAACCCCGAGCTGTCCCCCAAGGCCAAGGGCCTGGCCACGGCGCTGCGCGCGCACTGGAACATCGAGTTCGACGACGCCGGCGCCATCGGCCGCCGCTACCGCCGCCAGGACGAGATCGGCACGCCGTTCTGCGTCACCGTCGACTTCGACACGCTCACCGACAACGCGGTGACCGTGCGCGAGCGCGACACCATGGTCCAGGAGCGGGTGTCCCTCGACCAGGTCGAGGGCTACCTCGGCAGCCGGCTGCTCGGCTGCTGAACCTCCGCTGTCACGGCCGCCTTCACGGCCGGGGCGGCCGTCAGCGCCAGTACGGCGCAGGCGGCCGCCAGCGGCAGCTCGGCGATCAGGGCCATGACCACGGCGGCCAGCCGGGCGGTGCCCTCCGACGTCGCCAGGTCCAGTGCGGCGTCCAGCAGCAGGGCGGCCGCCGTGGCCGCGGCCACGACGGGCAGCGCCGGGTGGGCGCGCAGCGCCAGCACGGCGGTGGTGATCAGGCCCACCGCCTCGAACGAGTCCAGGGCCAGCCAGCCGGGGGCTGCGGTGCTGGCCAGGATCGTGAGCCACGGTATGAGCAACGCGCCGCACGTGAGGAGCACGTACGGCAGGCGGGGCCTGCCTGTCCCTTGCGCCTCCGGCGCGAACGTCGATGCCTGCACCATGCTTTCCTCAACGCCGTAGGTCCAGCGGCTCTTCCGCTGGACCTGACGTTCTGCCCCCCTGCGGTGGGTTTTCGCCTTTCCCCCCGGCAGGGGCTTGTCGCGCAGTTCCGCCCCCAGAGCTTCGCCTGGGGGTACCCCCAGCGCCTCCTGGGCGGGTGCCACTTGCTGTGAGCTTGCACCTTTCGGCGCGTGGGTGATCGGGCGCGCAGTTCGCCGCGCCCCTCAGGTCCTGCCCCTTGCGGTAGGTGGTCGGCTCTCCCGCCGTCGTGGCTGGTCGCGCAGTTCCCCGCGCCCCTGGGGGGTGCCCCCTTCTCGCAGGGTGGGTGTGGCTTTGCCTGCGAGGGGGAGCTTTTTTTGGGGGGTGCGGGGAACTCGCGCGCAACCACGCACGCACCGGAAGGAAGCAACGCCACGGCAAGTGGCAGTCACCTGGGCGCGCCCCCCGGAGGGGGCGGGTCAGACGACTGCGCGGGGGAGGCGGAAGCTCAAGGCGGTGGTCAGGGCCACCGCGGCGAGTTGGGCGGCCAGTGCCCAGACGAGGGCGTCGCGGACGCCGATGGACGTGCTCAGCGTCAAGAAGAGCGTGCCGAGGGTCGCGACGCCCAGCGCGAGGCTGGACTGCTGGGTGGTCGCCATCGCCCCGCTCCCCACCCCCGCCTGCGCCGCAGGCACCTCGCTGAGGACGATGCGGAAGACCACCGGCAGGACGAAGCCCTGGCCGAAGCCGAGGACGGCCATGCTCGGCGCGAGGGTGAGGATGCCGACGTGGGGCCAGCCCCAGAAGAAGGTGGCGGCCAGGGCGGCCAGGCCGACCGCCTGGACGAGGGAGCCGGCGGTGACGACGCGCCGCCCGTGGCGGGCGACCATGCGCGGGCCGAGCAGCGAGGCCGCGAAGAAGGCGGCGCACAGCGGCGCGAGGGCGGCGCCCGCGGCGAGCGCGCCGAGGTGGAGGCCGTCCTGCATGGCGACGGCGAGGACGAACATGAAGCCGCCGAAGCCCAGGCAGAAGGGCACGATGAGCAGCAGCCCGCTGCGTACGCTGTGGATGCGGACCAGGGACGGCGGCAGCAGCGGGTTGCCGCCGGTGCGTTCACCGTGCCGCTCGACGGCGACGAAGGCGGCCGCGGCGAAGGGTGACAGGGCCAGCAGCACCCACGACCACAGCGGCCAGCCGGCCGCCCGGCCCTCGGTGAGGGGCAGCAGCAAGGTGATGAGGGTGAGCGCCAGCAGCACCGTGCCCGCCCGGTCGATCCTGGCGGGGTTGGCCGAGCGCGTCTCCGGCACCGACTTCAGGGCCAGCGCCAGCGCGACCGCGGCGACCGGCACGTTGACCAGGAAGATGGCCCGCCAGCCGCTGCCGGCGAGGTCGGCGGAGACCAGGACGCCGCCGAGGACCTGGCCGACGACGCTGGCGACGCCGGCCGTGGCGCCGTAGTAGCTGAGCGCCTTGCCGCGGCTGCTGCCGGAGGTCGCGGCCTGGATGGTGGCCAGGGCCTGCGGCAGCAGCAGGGCGGAGGCGGCGCCCTGGGCGACGCGGGCGGCCACCAGGGTCCAGGCGGTGGGGGCGAGGCCGCAGGCGAGCGAGGTGGCCGCGAAGAGCCCGAGGCCCCACAGGAAGAGGTTGCGGCGGCCGAAGAGGTCGCCGAGCCGGCCGCCGAGCACGAGGAGTACGGCGTAGGCGACGCCGTAGCCGGCGACCACCATCTCCAGGACCGCGGGACCCGCGTCGAGGTCGCGGTCGATGGTGGGCAGGGCCACGTTGACGATGAAGAAGTCCACCATCGGCAGGGCCGCGCCGAGCAGGACGGTCAGCAGGCCGAGCGCGCTGAGGGCCGGGGCGGCGGGGGAGGGGGACGGGGACTTCGGGGGAGCGGAGGGCGAGGGTGCCGCGATGCGGGTCACGCGGGGCAGCACCTGAGCCCGGGAAGGGAGCGTCTGGTCCATTCGGTCGTTCACATGGTCCACACTGGACCTGTGCTCAGGGGGGTACCAGAGAGCGTTTATCCAGGTATACCGAGCACCTGGCAACCGGCTGACGGGTTTGGCACCCTGGGAATATGAACGCACCCGGCGACGTCACCCAGCAGGCCCCCGGCAGCGACGGGTCGCGCACCCAGCCGCCCGGTTCCGACTCGGCCGCGAGCCGCCGGCAGGAGCTGGCGTCGTTCCTGCGCAGCCGCCGCGAGCGCATCGCGCCCGAGCAGGTCGGGCTGCCGCCGGGCCGCAGGCGCCGCACCCCCGGGCTGCGCCGCGAGGAGGTCGCGCAGCTCGCCGCGGTGGGTGTGACCTGGTACACCTGGCTCGAACAGGCGCGGGACATCCAGGTGTCCAGCCAGGTCGCCGACGCCATCGCGCGCGCCCTGATGCTGGACCAGAACGAGCGCAGGCACCTGTTCACCCTGGCCGGCACCGCCGACCCGCATCCGCACCTGGACTGCCCGGGCGTCTCGCCCGCGGTCCGGGCGATGATCGACCAGCTGGAGCCGCTGCCTGCCGCGGTCTTCAACAGCCGCTTCGACATCGTCGCCCACAACCGCACCTACGGGCGGCTGGTGTGCGACCTCGACGAGCTGCCGGCCGAGGACCGCAACGTGATGTGGCTGGCCTTCACCGACCCGCGGTGGCGCGAGCGGATGCTGGACCGGGAGGAGAACACCCGGGTGATGGCGGCGAAGTTCCGCGCCTCGATGGCCAACCACCTGGCGGAACCCGCCTGGAAGGAGCTGCTGCGGCGGCTCCAGCAGAATTCGCCGGAGTTCCGCGAGGCCTGGGAGCGGCACGAGGTGCTGCAGCCCGGCAGCCATGTGAAGCGCTACCTGAACCCGGAAGTGGGCCTGCTGGCCTTCGACTTCACGCATCTGTGGCTCGGCCCGCAGGACGGTCCGCGGCTGACGGTGTACTCGCCGGTGGACCAGCTGACCAGGGAGCGGCTGGAGCAGCTGCACCGCGTCGTGATCGCGCAGCGGCGCCCGGTGGCAGTGTGACGCGGGCCGCCACCGCATAAAATCGACGCCATGACTTCGACCCGCGCCCGGGGCTCAGGCCTGCGAGAGATGACCCGCAGAACGGTACGTGCGCAGATCGCGGAGCGGGCGATCCAGATGTTCATCGCCCAGGGCTTCGAGGAGACCACGGTCGAGCAGATCGCCAGCGAGGTCGGCATGTCGGCGCGCAGCGTCTTCCGCTACTTCGACACCAAGGAGGACATGGTCGTCGGCAGCATGCAGGAGGCCGGTGCCCGGCTGGCGGCGGCACTGGACGACCGGCCCGTGGGCGAGGACGCCTGGCAGGCGCTGCGCGGTGCGCTCTCGGTGCTGCTCGCCGGGATCTCGGAGGACCGGGAGGGCATGCTGGCCAGGGCGCGGATGTTCGCGAGCACACCGTCGCTGCGGGCGGCCAGGCAGCAGAAGCACGCCCAGTGGCGGGAGCTGCTGCTGCCGGGGATGCTGGCCAGGATCCACGACGGCCCCGAGGAGACCCGCAGGCTGCGCGCGTCGGCCATCGTCACCGTGCAGCTCGGCTGCCTGGACGTGTCGATCACCCACTGGCTGGACGCGGGCGGCAAGGACAGCCTGGACGACGTGCTGGACGTCGCGATCGCCGCGGTGCGCGGCTGAGCCGGCCGGGTCGACCGGGCCGGCCCACCCGCGTCAGTCCTGCGGGTCAGCCGCCAGCGCCGAGGTGATCCGGTCCAGGTCCGCGAGGTCGGCTGGGGACAGGGCGAGCAGGGCGGGCGGCGGGTTGCCGAGGATCGCGTTGGCCCGAGCGGCTGCCGCGAGGCCCGCCTCGGTGGCCGACACGATCTTGCAGCGCCGGTCGGTGGGGTGCTGCCTGCGCTCCACCAGGCCGCGCTTTTCCAGGTCGTCCACCACGAGGGTGAGATACGGGCGGTCGGAGGCCAGCTGCGCCGCCAGCTCGCTCATCTGGGAGGGCCGGGCGGCGATCCTGCGCAGCGCCTTGGCCCGGAAGAAGCTCATGCCGAGGGCCTCGGCGACCTCCTTGCGGCGCTCGTTGCGCTCCAGCACCAGCGCGCGCAGGTTGCGCCACACGCGCTCGGCGGCTTCCTCGCCGCCGGACTCCTGCTCACCGTGCTCGTCTACGTACGCCTGCTCGTCGACGTACGCCTGCTCGTCGCCGTACGACTGCCGCCGTGCCGTCCGCCGCTGTGCCGTCTCCTGCCGTGCCGTGGTCACACCTTCACCGCCATCCGGTTGTCCTCCGCCTCGGGCGTGATCAACAGTTCCGCGGTACGCGCCGCCGTGGCCTTGGCCCACCGGCCGGTGGTGAGCGTACCCAGCACGAGCACCGCCGCACCACAGCCCGCGATGATCCACCAGGCGCCGTCGTGCAGCCCCGCGGCCAGTGCCGCGCCCAGCACCGCGACGCCCAGCGACTGGCCGACCTGGCGGCTGGTCGAGGCCACCGCCGCCGCGACCCCGGCCTGCGCGCGCGGCATGCCGGACACCGCGGTGTTGGTGATGGGGGCGTTGACCAGGCCGAAGCCGATACCGAAGAGCACGTACGACGTGAAGAGCAGCGCGTCGGACGACTGGGCGTCGAGCGCCGCGAAGAGCACACCGCTCGCGGTCATCGTGACGCCCGCGAGCACCAGCGGCAGCCGCGGTCCCCGCGCTCCGACCAGGCGCCCCGACAGCGGCGCGAAGACCAGCGCCATCGCGGCCATCGGCAGCATGTACAGGCCCGCGTCCAGGGCGGACAGGCCGCGTTCGTTCTGCAGGTAGAGCGTGTTGAGGAAGAGGAAGCCGCCGAGCGCTGCGAAGCCGCACACCGCGATCACGGTGGCGCCGCTGAAGGGCACGCTGCGGAAGAACCGGGTGTCGATCAGCGGGTCGGTGCGCCGCTTCTCGTACGCGGCCAGGCCCGCCGCGGCCAGCGCCGCCACGGTGAAGCAGCCGACGATCTCCGGCGAGGTCCAGCCCGCACCCGAGCCTTCGATGATGCCGTAGGTCAGGGTGCCCAGCAGCGCGATGACCAGCAGCTGGCCGACCGGGTCCACCCGCCGGGCGCGCGGGGCACGCGACTCGGGGACGAAGCGCGCGGTGAGCACCAGCGCGGCGAGGCCGATTGGCAGGTTGATCCAGAAGATCGACCGCCAGCCGACCGACTGCACGAGCGCACCGCCGACGATCGGCCCGGCCGCCATGCTGATGCCGACGACGCCGCCCCACACGCCGATCGCCCGGGCGCGCTCGCGCGGCTCCGAGAAGGTGTTGGTGATGATCGACATCGCCACCGGGTTGAGCATCGAGCCGCCGACCGCCTGCACCATGCGGAAGGCGATCAGCCAGCCGAGCCCCGGGGCGAGGCTGCACAGCAGGGACCCGGCGGTGAAGAGCGCCAGGCCGGTCTGGAAGACCCGCTTGCGGCCGATGCGGTCGGCCGTCGACCCGGACAGCAGCAGGAGGGAGGCGATGACCAGCAGATACGCGTCGATCGTCCACTGCAGCCCGGACACCGAGGCGTGGAAGTCCTTCTGCAGCGAGGGCAGTGCGACGTTCAGGATCGTGTTGTCCAGGCTCACGATCAGCAGGCTCATGCAGCAGATGGCCAGGATGAGGGTGCGGCGCCGTGCGGTCGTCTCGTGCATGGATGGTGCGTCCAATGATTGTGTGAGTAGAACCATTGTTACGGTACAACGATTACTGGCATACGGCACCCGCGGGTACGGGACAATGGACGGCATGACCGCTGACACCACCCTGGCCCCGCCCGTGCCCGGGCTCCTGCGGATCGGCCCGCACACCGTGCAGCCGCCGGTCGTGCTCGCGCCCATGGCCGGGATCACCAACGCGCCCTTCCGTACGCTGTGCCGGGAGTTCAGCGGCGGCAAGGGGCTGTTCGTCAGCGAGATGATCACCACCCGCGCACTGGTCGAGCGCAACGACAAGACCATGCAGCTCATCCACTTCGACGCGAGCGAGACCCCGCGCTCCATCCAGCTCTACGGCGTCGACCCGGTGACCGTCGGCAAGGCCGTGCGGATGATCGTGGACGAGGACCTCGCCGACCACATCGACCTCAACTTCGGCTGCCCCGTCCCGAAGGTGACCCGCAAGGGCGGCGGCTCCGCGCTGCCGTACAAGCGCAACCTGCTGCGGTCGATCCTGCGCGAGGCGGTCGGCAACGCGGGCGACCTGCCGGTCACCATCAAGATGCGCAAGGGCATCGACGACGACCACCTGACGTATCTCGACGCCGGGCGGATCGCCGTCGAGGAGGGCGTCACCGCCGTCGCCCTGCACGGCCGCACCGCCGCCCAGCACTACGGCGGCACCGCCGACTGGGACGCCATCGCCCGGCTCAAGGAGCACGTCCAGGAGATCCCGGTGCTCGGCAACGGCGACATCTGGTGCGCGGACGACGCGCTGCGGATGATGCGGGCCACCGGGTGCGACGGCGTGGTCGTCGGGCGCGGCTGCCTGGGCCGCCCCTGGCTCTTCGGCGACCTGGTCGCCGCCTTCGAGTCCCCGGGACTCGCCCCCGCCGCCCCGGACTTCGGCCGGGTCGCCGCCGTCATGCGCCGGCACGCGGAACTCCTCGGCCGCTGGCTCGGCGACGAGACCCGCGGGGTGGTCGACTTCCGCAAGCACGTGCCCTGGTACACCAAGGGCTTCGCGGTCGGGTCCGACGCCCGCCGCGCCCTGGCCTCGGCCTCGTCGCTCGCGGAACTCGACGACCACCTCGGCGGTCTCGACCAGACGCAGCCCTGGCCCGCGCACGCCGACGGCCCGCGCGGCCGTACGGCCCCCGGCAAGCGCGTCGTCCTGCCCGACGGCTGGCTGAACGATCCCTACGACTGCGCCGCCCCGTCGGCGGACGCCGAGTCCGACACCTCGGGCGGCTGATCCGCCGGACACCTCGCGCGCTGCTCCGTCCGGCTCCGTCCGGTGCGGGCGTAGCCCGGGTACGTCCGGGAGGTGAGACGAGGGACGTGATTCGTACCACGCTTGATGGGGCTTGCGCTCAAATGAGCGCGCATTCGAGCAGCTCACCTCTCGAATGCATGGCACTCAGTGCCATCCGCGTGCGTCCAGGGTCCAACGCCATCCGTCACTCAGCGTGGAGGAGTCGGCCGCGGCGGCTCGCGGAGCGGCACCGTCCGTTCGGTTCGTGAACGCACCATGACGGCACGGCGGCACGCCGAATACATTCGATCCATCGGCAGACGAGCGGTTACGCCCGTGTGTCGTGGTGATGGACGCACTGCGGAGCCTTGGAGATGGGTACGCTCCCCGCCGTCAGGGCAACCCGGTCGCGAGGAGTCGAGGCCCAGTGTCGGCACGGCAGCAGCAGCGCAAATTCGTCTACGACTTCACTGAGGGCAACAAGGACCTCAAGGATCTGCTCGGCGGGAAGGGTGCGAACCTCGCCGAGATGACCAACCTCGGGCTTCCGGTCCCTCCCGGATTCACCATCACCACCGAGGCCTGCAAGGAGTACCTGGAGTCCGGCGCGGAACCCGCCGCGCTGCGCGACGAGGTGAGTGCGCACCTCGACGCGCTGGAGCAGCAGATGGGCAAGCGGCTCGGGCAGGCCGACGACCCGCTGCTGGTGTCGGTGCGGTCGGGCGCGAAGTTCTCGATGCCCGGGATGATGGACACCGTCCTGAACATCGGCCTGTCCGACGCCTCGGTCAACGGGCTCGCGGCCCAGGCCGACAACGAGCGTTTCGCGTGGGACTCCTACCGCCGCCTGGTCCAGATGTTCGGCAAGACCGTGATGGGCGTGGACGGCGACCTCTTCGAGGAGGCGCTGGAGGCGGCCAAGCGGGCCAAGGGCGCCGACAGCGACCTCGGCCTCGACGCGGCCGACCTGCGGCAGCTGGTCGAGGACTTCAAGCAGATCGTCGTCAAGGAGACCGGCAGGGACTTCCCGCAGGAGCCGCGCGAGCAGATGGACCTCGCGGTGCGCGCGGTCTTCGACTCGTGGAACACCGAACGCGCCAAGCTCTACCGCCGCCAGGAGCGCATCCCCGGCGACCTGGGCACCGCCGTCAACGTGTGCTCCATGGTCTTCGGCAACCTCGGCCCCGACTCCGGCACCGGAGTGGCCTTCACCCGCGACCCGGCCAGCGGCGCCCAGGGCACGTACGGCGACTACCTGCAGGACGCGCAGGGCGAGGACGTCGTCGCGGGCATCCGCAACACCGTGCCGCTCGCCGACCTCGAAGGCATCGACAAGACCTCCTATGACCAGCTGATGGCGATCATGCAGACGCTGGAGACGCACTACCGGGACCTGTGCGACATCGAGTTCACCATCGAGCGCGGGCACCTGTGGATGCTGCAGACCCGGGTCGGCAAGCGCACCGCGGCCGCGGCCTTCCGCATCGCCACGCAGCTGGTCGACCAGGGCCTGATCACCGAGGCCGAGGCACTGCAGCGGGTCAACGGGGCGCAGCTGAGCCAGCTGATGTTCCCGCGGTTCGACGACACCGTCGCCGAGGGCGGCGAGGTCCGGCGGATCGGCTGGGGCATCGCCGCCTCGCCCGGGGCCGCGGTCGGCAAGGCGGTCTTCGACTCCTACACCGCGGTGAAGTGGTCCCGTTCGGGCGAGCAGGTGATCCTGATCCGCCGGGAGACCAACCCCGACGACCTCAACGGCATGATCGCCGCCGAGGGCATCCTCACCTCCCGCGGCGGCAAGACCTCGCACGCGGCCGTCGTGGCCCGCGGCATGGGCAAGACCTGCGTGTGCGGGGCCGAGGAGCTGGAGGTCGACACCAAGCGGCGGCGGCTGACCGCACCCGGTGGCGTGGTGATAGAGGAGGGCGACCTCATCTCGATCGACGGCTCCACCGGCAAGGTCTACCTGGGCGAGGTGCCCGTCGTGCCGTCGCCGGTCGTCGAGTACTTCGAGGGCCGCATGCACGCCGGCGCCGACGAGGCCGACGGCCTGGTGCAGGCCGTGCACCGGGTGATGGCGTACGCCGACCGGGTCCGCAGGCTGCGGGTGCGCGCCAACGCCGACAACGCGGAGGACGCCTCCCGCGCCCGCCGCTTCGGCGCGCAGGGCATCGGCCTGTGCCGTACCGAGCACATGTTCCTCGGCGAGCGCCGCGAGATGGTCGAGCGGCTCGTGCTGGCCGACACCGACGCCGAGCGCGAGGAGGCGCTGGGCGCGCTGCTGCCGCTGCAGAAGGCCGACTTCATCGAGCTGTTCGAGGCGATGGACGGCCTGCCGGTGACCGTACGGCTGCTCGACCCGCCGCTGCACGAGTTCCTGCCCGACATCACCGAGCTGTCGGTGCGCGTCGCTCTCGCCGAGTCCCGCAATGACGCCAACGAGAACGACCTGAGGCTGCTCCAGGCGGTCCACAAGCTGCACGAGCAGAACCCGATGCTGGGCCTGCGCGGGGTGCGCCTGGGCCTGGTCATCCCCGGCCTGTTCGCGATGCAGGTGCGGGCCATCGCCGAGGCCGCCGCCCACCGCAAGGCCGCCAAGTGCGACCCCAGGGCCGAGATCATGATCCCGCTGGTCGGCACCGTCCAGGAGCTGGAGATCGTCCGCGAGGAGGCCGACCGGGTCATCGCCGAGGTCGAGGCCGCCACCGGCACCCGGCTGCGGCTGGCCATCGGCACGATGATCGAACTGCCGCGGGCCGCCCTGACCGCGGGCCAGATCGCCGAGGCCGCCGAGTTCTTCTCCTTCGGCACCAACGACCTCACCCAGACCGTCTGGGGCTTCTCCCGCGACGACGTCGAGGCGTCGTTCTTCACCGCCTACCTGGAGAAGGGCATCTTCGGGGTGTCGCCCTTCGAGACCATCGACAAGGACGGCGTCGGCTCCCTGGTACGCAGCGCCGCAGCCGCGGGCCGCGCCACCCGGCCCGACCTCAAGCTCGGCATCTGCGGCGAGCACGGCGGCGACCCGGAGTCCGTGCACTTCTTCCACGACGTGGGCCTGGACTACGTGTCCTGCTCGCCCTTCCGCATCCCCGTCGCCCGCCTGGAGGCCGGCCGCGCCGCGGCCCGCACCTCCCCCTGACCACCCGACCGGGCCGGCCCGGTCCACTGCCGGCGGCCCCTTGCCCTGGGGGCCAACCCTCACCGGCCGGCGGACCGGAACGGCCCTTCCCCGCCGGGGGCGGCGCTTCGTGCGGAAGCGCCGCCCCCGGCCCATGTCAGTGGCTGCGGCGGCGCATCCGGGCGGACAGGAAGGTGGCGGCGCCGCCCAGGACGAGGGCGCCGCCCGCGAGGCCGGCGGTGGACGCGGTGCGCCCCGAGCCGGTCTCGGCGAGCTGGGCGGCCGGCGCGGGGGCCGCACCGGTGGAGGTCGGGGTCGGGTCGGCGGTGGGGGTGGCGGTGGCCGACGGGGACGGGGTGGGGGTCGGGTCGAAGGCGTGGGTGACGTTCAGCCACGTCGAGTTGTCGCACGACACGCTGCCGTCGAAGGCCGGCGTGCCGGGCCGCTCGTTGACGATGACGCAGCCTTCGAGGCGTGCGCGGGCCACGGGGGCGTCGGCGCGCCAGGCGACCCGGACCGGGATGGTCGTCGAGCTGTTCGCGGCGAGGTCCGCGTTCGGGCCGGAGAGGTAGAAGCCCTGGGCGAAGTAGTCCGCGTCCGGGTTGACCACCGCCGGGACGGTGGTCCACTTCCCGTTCTTGAGCACCTGCACCGACGTGTACTTGTCGGTGAAGAGCACGTAGGAGAGGTTGGTGTACTTCGACGGGGTGGAGTTGGTGAGCTTGGCACCGAACTCGATCGGGGCGCCGCCCGGGGAGGCGGCCATCGGCACCTTGACGAAGGAGTGCGCGAGCGGCGTGACCTTGATCGTGTCGACGTGGTCGGCGTCGGCCATCAGTTCCCCGACCGGGACCAGGGACGAGGTCAGTGTGACGTGGTCGGTGCCCCCGTTGGTGTCGCCGTGGTGCGGGGTGCCCATCGGCAGGCCGATCCGCAGGTGGACGGTCTGCGTGGTGCCGGGCGCCACCGAGAAGGTCTCGGTCGTCTTCCCCCCGAAGACGCCGGTCTTGTTGCTGTAGGTCAGGTCGATCGGCTTCCACCGGCCGTCGGCGGCCTGGTAGTCCATGGTCAGGCTGTCGTCGAACAGAGCCGTGCCGGCGTTCGCCGACAGCCACAGATTCTCCGGCACGAAGCTCGTGCCGGTGTTGCCGAACGTCTCGGTGAACTCGACGGGACCCCCGGAGGCGCCGATCTCGGTCGGTGCGTCCACCGAGACGGTCATCCCCCGCGTCGGGTCGACGGCGGCGGCCGACGGCGCGAGGGCCAGAGCCGCGCCCGACAGGGCGAGGGCGGCGGCCACCGTGGCGACGGCGGATGCGCGCAGGGCGCGGCGGTTCATGGTGCGGTTCAACGGATCCCCCCAAAGGATGCGTGATGCGGCCGGGCCGATCGGACCGGCCGGCGAAACGACAGCGGGCCTGGTCTGCGGCAGTCGCGGTCCGTGTCGCAGAAGGAGACAGGGGAGGCCGTGGACTGGTTGTCCTGGAATTTGTCCTGGATACGTAACAGCGTTCGGGGGGCCACCCGTTGGGGTGCAGGCGACCCGCGGGCGACCCACGGGGGAGTGGCGGACGACCCGGCTTTCCGAATTTTTCGATGCCGTATCCGAATCTTTTTGCGCTCCGTGCGGAGAATCGTCATCACCGGGCGCGGACGGACGTTACCCTGCCGGGCTACGATCGCTGCCATGAGTGCCACGATTCCCCAGCCTTCGCACGATGACCAGTCGGGAACCACCGGCGAGGGCACGGCGACGCTCGCCGAGATCGCCCGGGCCGCCGGGGTCTCGGCTCCGACTGTTTCGAAAGTGCTCAACGGCCGCGGCGACGTGGCCCCCGCCACCCGCAGCCGGGTCGAGGACCTGCTGCGCAGGCACGGCTACCAGCGCCGCCGCGGCAGCATGCAGCCCGCCCCGCTGCTCGACCTGGTCTTCCACGAGCTGGAGAGCTCCTGGGCGATGGAGGTGATCAGGGGCGTCGAGCGGGTGGCCGGGCAGGAGGGCCTGAGCGTGGTGCTGTCGGAGTCCGCGGGCCGGCTCAGCCCGGGCCAGACCTGGGTGGACGGGGTGCTCGCCCGCCGCCCGACCGGCGTGATCCTGGTGCTGTCCGGGCTCGACCCGGCGCAGCGCGCGCAGCTGATCAGCCGCGACATACCGTTCGTGGTGCTCGACCCCGCGGGCGACCCCGGCGAGGACGTGCCCGCGATCGGCGCCACCAACTGGCAGGGCGGCCTTGCCGCCACCCGCCACCTGCTGGACCTCGGGCACACCAGGATCGGCGTGCTCGGCGGCCCCGCGAGGATGATGTGCAGCCGGGCCAGGATCGACGGCTACCGTGCCGCCCTGGAGACCGCGGGGGTGCGCTTCGACCCCGACCTGGTGGTCTCGGGCAACTTCCACCACGAGGCCGGCTACACGGCAGGACTGGAACTGCTGCGCAGGCCCGACCGCCCCACCGCCGTCTTCACCGGCAACGACCTGCAGGCGCTCGGACTGTACGAGGCGGCCCGCGAGCTGGGCATGTCGATCCCGCGCGACCTGAGCGTGGTCGGCTTCGACGACCTGCCGCTCGCCACCTGGATCAGCCCGCCGCTGACCACCGTGCGGCAGCCGCTGACGGAGATGGCCGAGGCGGCCGCCCGGCTGGTGCTCGACCTCAGCCGCGGCCGTGAGCCCAGCACCCTGCGGGTGGACCTGGCGACCAGGCTGGTGGAACGCAGCAGCACCGCGGCGCCCGCGGGCGTACAAGGCGCACAGGACGTGGCGGAAGAGACGGCGGACGCCGCCGACGTATGACCGTGTGACGCGCGTCGCGGCTGATCGGGCCGGGGGAAGGGCGCACAGCCGCAGCGGAAGCCGCAGCCGTAGCTGAGAAGGGGGCGGGACCGTGCTGTCGAGGCGGGCACTGGCAGTCGTCGCGGGAGGGTCGGCCGCGGCACTCCTCGCGGTGGCCGCGGTCCTGGTGGCGGGCAGGTCGTCGGGCGGCGGCCCGCAGGGCGCCGGGCAGGACGGCGCCGGGCAGCCGTCCGCCACCGCCCCGCTGCGGGACCTGGCGGCCGCCCGCGGTATCCGGATCGGCACCGCCCTGGCGGCGGACCACCTCACCGGCACACCGGCGGCGGTCGCGGCCCGCGAGTTCGACGCGGTCACCCCGGAGAACGAGATGAAGTGGGAGCGCGTCGAGCCCGAGCGCGGCCACTACGACTGGGCGGCGGCCGACGCCGTCGTCGCCTTCGCGCAGGCGCACGGCATGCAGGTGCGCGGCCACAACCTGGTGTGGCACAGCCAGCTCCCGCAGTGGCTGACCACCGGCGACTTCACCGCGGGCGAGCTGCGCGCGCTCATGCTCCGGCACGTCACCGACGAGGTCACCCACTTCAGGGGCCGGGTCGCCGCCTGGGACGTCGTCAACGAGCCCTTCGCCGACGACGGCACCCACCGCGCCGGGCTCTGGTACCGCCAGCTCGGCGTGTCCTACATCGCCGACGCCTTCACCGCCGCGCACGCCGCCGACCCGGCGGCCAAGCTCTGGCTCAACGACTACACCATCGAAGGCCCGGGGCCGAAGAGCGAGGCGATGTACGCGCTCGCCAAGGCGCTCAAGCAGCAGGGCGTGCCGATCGACGGGGTCGGCTTCCAGGCGCACTTCGCGCTCGGCCGCGTTCCCGCCGGCTTCCGGGCGACCATGCAGCGCTTCGCCGACCTCGGCCTGGACGTGGCCGTCACCGAACTCGACGTGCGGATGCCGACACCGCCGGACGGCGACTCGCTGCGGCAGCAGGCCGCCGACTACGACGCGGTGCTGCGGGCGTGCCTGGGCGTCACCCGCTGCCGCGGCCTCACCGTCTGGGGGTTCAGCGACGCGACGTCCTGGGTGCCGGGCGCCTTCCCGGGCCAGGGCGCCGCCACCCCCTACGACGCGCACTACCGGCCCAAGCCCGCCTACCGGGCGATGGCGGCGGCGCTGGCGACCCGTACCGGGTAGCTGTCCACGGCCACCGTGTCGTCGTCCAGGCAGCGCCCGTCCGCCAGGTCGAAGCGCTGCTTGAGCAGCGGCGAGGCGACGTAGGTGCGGTCCTGGTGGGTGCCGACCAGGCCGTGGCTGAGCACACCCGCGCCGGTGAAGGGGTCCACGTTGCCGATGGCGTAGAGCCGCCCCGAGCGGTCGCGGAAGAGCGCGGCCTGCCGCCCGTCGGGCAGCAGCGCGGCGACCCCGCGGCCGGGCAGCAGCTCGTCGGCCGCGCACACCGCGAGCCAGCCGTCGGCGGTGCGCAGTTCGACCGTGCCGCTCAGGGCGGCGGCCGGGGGCGTGAGGTCGGTCATGGCGGTCATGCGGTCACCGTTTCTGTCAGGGCCAGCAGGATCGGCTCGGGCTTGATCTGGCCGCGTTCCGGAACGAAGCGGACGGTCGGGTCGGGGGTGTCGGGGGCGTTGACGAAGGACACGAAGCGGCTCAGCCGCTCCGGGTCGTTGATGGTGTCCGCCCACTCGTCGCGGTAGCCGGCGACGTGCGCGGCCATCAGGGCCTCCAGCTCGTCGCAGATGCCCAGCGAGTCGTGGACGACGACGTCGCGCACGTGGTCCAGGCCGCCCGCGATGCGCTGCAGCCACACGCTGGTGCGCTCCAGCGGCTCCGCGGTGCGGATGTAGAACATCAGGAAGCGGTCGATGAGCCGCACCAGTTCGGCGTCCGAGAGGTCCTGCGCGAGCAGGTCGGCGTGCCGCGGGGTGGCGCCGCCGTTGCCGCCGACGTACAGGTTCCAGCCGTTGGCGGTGGCGATGACGCCGAAGTCCTTGCTCTGCGCCTCCGCGCACTCGCGGGCGCAGCCGGAGACCGCCGACTTGAGCTTGTGCGGGGAGCGCAGGCCCCGGTAGCGCAGCTCCAGGTCGATCGCCATCCTGACGCTGTCCTGGACGCCGTAGCGGCACCAGGTCTGCCCCACACAGGACTTCACCGTCCGCAGCGCCTTGCCGTAGGCGTGGCCGGACTCGAAGCCGGCGTCCACCAGGCGGGTCCAGATCAGCGGCAGCTGCTCCACCCGGGCGCCGAACAGGTCGATACGCTGGCCGCCGGTGATCTTCGTGTAGAGGCCGAAGTCGCGGGCCACCTCGCCGATCACGATGAGCCGTTCCGGGGTGATCTCACCGCCGGGGATGCGCGGCACGATCGAGTAGGAGCCGTTCTTCTGCATGTTGGCGAGGAAGTGGTCGTTGGTGTCCTGCAACGCGGCCTGCTCGCCGTCCAGGACGTGCACGCTCGCGCCGACGGTGGGGGCGAGCGAGGCCAGGATCGAGGCGACGGCCGGCTTGCAGATCTCGCAGCCGTCGGTGCCGCGCGCCTCCTCCCGGCCGTGGCCGTCGAGCAGTTCGCGGTAGGAGGACAGCCGCAGTGCGAGCACGATCTCGTACAGCTCGGCCCTGGTCTGCGCGAAGTGCGGGCACATGCCCTTGTCGACCTCGACCCCGCTGGCCTCCAGCTCCGCCGTCACCAGCTGCCCCAGCACCTTCACGCAACTGCCGCAGCTGGAACCGGCCTTGGTGCACTTCTTCACGTCCTGCACGCTGGTGCAGGCGTGGTCGGTGACGGCCCCGCGGATCGCGCCCTTGGTGACGTTGTTGCAGCTGCAGATCACCGCCTCGTCGGGCAGCGCGGTCGGGCCGAGGGTGACCGGGGCGCCCGCGCCGGCCGGCAGCACCAGGTGCTCGGGCGCGACCGGCGGCACCGACCCGGTCAACGGCCGCAGCACACCGTACGATTCGACGTCGCCGACCAGGATGCCGCCCAGCAGCGTCCCGTCGGAGCCGACGACCAGCTTGCGGTAGATGCCCGAACGCGCATCGGAGTAGCGGACGTCGAGGCAGCCGTCGGTGGTGCCGTGCGCGTCGCCGAAGCTCGCCACGTCCACGCCCAGCAGCTTGAGCTTGGTCGACAGGTCGGCGCCGGTGAAGGATCCGGCGTCGCCTGCGATCGTCCTCGCCGCCGTCTCGGCCATCTCGTTGCCGGGCGCCACCAGGCCGTAGACCCGGCCGTCGGCGGCCAGCGCGCACTCGCCGATCGCGAAGACCGCCGGGTCCTGCGTACGGCACTGCTCGTCCACCACGATGCCGCCGCGCTCGCCGACCGGCAGCCCGCAGGCCCGCGCCAGGTCGTCCCGGGGGCGCACACCGGCGGAGAAGACCACCATGCCGGTGGGCAGTTCAGAACCGTCGGACAGGGCCATCCCGCTGACCCGGCCGTCGGCGCCGACGGTGATCTCCTGCGTGCCGACACCGGTGTGGACGCTCACCCCGAGCCCCTCGACGCTGCGCCGCAGCGCCTGGCCGCCGTCCTCGTCGACCTGCACCGGCATCAGCCGCGGTGCGAACTCCACCACGTGGGTGTCGAGTCCGAGGCCGCGCAGGGCGCCCGCCGCCTCGAGTCCCAGCAGCCCGCCGCCGACCACCGCACCGCTGCCGACGCCCTGCGCGTACGCCTCGATCGCCAGCAGGTCCTCGATGGTGCGGTAGACGAAGCAGCCCTCGGCGTCCCTGCCGGGCACCGGCGGGACGAACGGGTACGAGCCGGTGGCCAGCACCAGCGTGTCGTAGCCGACGGTCAGACCGGAACGGGCCGTCACCGTACGGGAGTCGCGGTCCACCGCGACCGCCGGGTCGCCCACGTGCAGCTCGATGCCGTGCCGGGCCATGAAGCCGTCCTCGACCATCGACAGGTCCTCGGGACTGGCGCCCTCCGAGAAGTACGACGTCAGGTGCACCCGGTCGTACGCCGGTCGGGGCTCCTCGCACAGCACGACGACCCGCGACCGCTCGGTCACCCCGCGGTCGGCGAGGGCTTCGAGGAAGCGCTGTCCGACCATCCCGTGGCCGACAAGCACGATCGTGTTGTCCCTGGTGTTGCGGCTCGCAGCCGTGGTGACAGCCATGCTCAGAAACCTCCGTCGTCGGCCATGCCCCGAGCCTGGGCCGCAGCTGTTTCCCACCCGCATCCCTGCCATTAACCGAAAGGAACGGTGCGCTCATCCGAGGGCACGCCACACTGTGAGCCGGCCCCCGCCGCGCTGACCGGATCGGTCCGCACCCGGTCGCGATCGTGTCTGGCGGCGCAGGTCTGCACCGCGCAGGATGGCGCCCATGACAGCCACCCCGTCCGCCGCGTCCACCGCGTCCACCGCGTCCACCGCGCTCATCGTCATCGACGTCCAGGAGTCCTTCCGGCAGCGGGAGAGCTGGCAGGCCGCCTCCGACCCCGACGTGGCCGCCAAGGTCGCCCAGCTGGTCGAACACGCCCGCCGGTGCGGGTGGTCGGTGGTGTGGGTGCTGCACGCCGAACCCGGCACCGGCACCGTCTTCGACCCGG
Source organism: Actinacidiphila bryophytorum (assembly GCF_016916835.1). Taxonomy (GTDB): domain Bacteria; phylum Actinomycetota; class Actinomycetes; order Streptomycetales; family Streptomycetaceae; genus Actinacidiphila; species Actinacidiphila bryophytorum. The sequence goes on from NZ_JAFFIX010000001.1 coordinate 502,492, forward strand.
CGCTCGGCCATGTGCGGCTCATCGAGGGGCTCGACCCCGCGGCCGGCGAACCCGTGCTCGCCAAGACCGCGCACAACGCCTTCACCACCACCAACCTGCAGCAGATCCTCACCGAACGCGGCATCCGCGCCCTGGTCACCTGCGGCATCCGCACCGAGCAGTGCGTCGAGACCACCACCCGGCTCGGCTCCGACCTCGGCTACGACGTCACCTTCGTCACCGACGCCACCGCCACCGAGCCCATCGCGCACCGCGACGCGCCGACCGGCCGCCCGCTCGCCGAGGTGCTCGCCGACCCGCGTACGCTGCTGCCCGCCGAGATCGTCGCCAGGACCGAGTACGCGCTGGCGGGCCGTTTCGCCACCGTCACCACCGTCGAGGAGCTGACCGGATCGTGACCCGGGTGGTCTTCCTGCTCGTGCCGCAGCTGCACCTGCTCGACCTCGCAGGTCCCGCGCAGGTGTTCTCCACCGCGGCCGACCAGGGCCTCGGCCACACCCTGCACTACGCGGCCGAGCAGCCGGACGTCCCCACCGCGCAGGGCATCGCGTTGCGCGCCGACCCGGTGCTGCCCTCGCTCGGCGCGGACGACCTCGTCCTCGTCCCCGGCTGGCGCTCGCACAGCCTGCGCGACAACGGGCAGCTGGCCCCCGCGACGCTGGACTGGCTGCGCGCCCACCACACGGCGGGCGGCACCGTCGCCAGCGTCTGCGCGGGGGCCGACGCGCTGGGCCGCGCCGGGCTGCTCGACGGCCGCCGCTGCACCACCCACCACGACGTCCAGGACGAACTGGCCCGCCGCTACCCGCGGGCCACCGTCGTCCCCGACGTCCTCTACGTCGTCGACGGCCGCGTCGTCACCTCGGCCGGCATCGCCAGCGGCATCGACCTGGCCCTGCACCTGGTCGCCGTACGGCACGGCCCCGGCGCCGCCGCGCGCGTCGCCCGCGAGATGGTCGTCTACGCCCGGCGCAACGGCGACGAGCAGCAGGCCAGCGCCATGCTCAGGCACCGCTCCCACGTCAGCGACGCCGTCCACCGCGCCCAGGACCTCATCGACGCCCGCTACGACGCCCGCCTCGCCCTCACCGACCTGGCCGCCGCCACGGGCCTGAGCGAACGCACCCTCACCCGCCGCTTCACCGCGGCCACCGGGCTCACCCCGCTGCGCTACCAGCACGAACTGCGCATCGAACGCGCCGAGCACCTCATCGCCCACGGCACCACCGTCGAGTCGGCGGCGCGGGCCGTGGGCTTCCAGGACGCGAGGATGCTGCGCAGGCTCAGAGCGCGTACGGGTGCGTCACCGTCGGATCGTGCCGCACAGGGAAGTTGACCGAGCCGGCGATGAAGCACAGGCGGTGTGCGTCCGCGTGCAGGGCGACCGCCTTCTCCGCCATCGCCGCGTCGGCGACCTCCACCACCGGGTGCAGCACCGCCTCCGTGAAGTGACCGCCGCCGTCCGGCGTCTGCACCATCGTGCCGGTCGCCTGGTCCGTGTAGCCGGTCACCGTCACACCGCCGACCGCGCACACGTGCAGATACGACAGCATGTGGCACTGCGACAGCGAGGCCAGCAGCAGCAGTTCCGGATTCCACCGGGACGCGTCCCCGCGGAAGGCCGGGTCGGACGACCCGAGCAGCACCGGTACGCCCGGCGCGGACACCTCGTGCGCGCGCTCGTAGGCGCGGTAACCGCTCGTGCCCGAGCCCAGGTTGCCGGTCCACACCAGGTCGGTGCGGTAGGTGTGGGTGTTCGCTGACGCCATCGGGGCGGGTCCTTTCAGCCGCAGGTGTCGAGTACGTGCTGCCGCGCGACCGCGGCGGCGTCCGCCGCCCGGCCCCCGGTGATCGCGGCCAGCAGCTCACGGTGCTGGCCGTTCACCTGGGCGGGGCGGTGGGGCGGGTCGAGCGAGGCGCGCGTGGACACCACGATCTGGTCCCACAGCCGGTCCAGGACCGCCTGCGCCGGTGCGTTCGCGGCCAGGGCCGCGATGCGGGTGTGGAAGCGGCGGTTGAACACCACCGCCTCGGTCAGACGGCCCTCGGCGGTGGCCTCCTCCGCCAGGGCCGCGTCCTCCGCCAGCGAGGTCAGCTCGGCCGGTGCGATCAGGCCCGCGGCCTGGCGTTCCGCGGCGAGCTCCGCGGTGAGCGCCTCGAGCGCCGCCCGGACCCGGTAGGTGTCCCGCAGCGCCGCCGCGTCCAGCGCGGTCACCACGACCCCGCGTCCCCCCGCACTCCTGACCAGCCCGTCGGCCACGAGCCCGCGCAGCGCCTCCCTGACCGGCGTCCGGCTCATCGCCAGCACCCCGGCGACCTCCACCTCCGTCAACCGCTCCCCGGGCGCGTAAGCACCCCCCACGATCATCTCCCGCAACCTCGCCTGCGCGACTTCCATCTGCTGCATGACCCCAGCGTATGCATTGCATGCAACGCATGCAATCCTCTCGCCCCGGGCGGGGAACCCGCGCCCGGCCCGCCGCCGGAGGAAGAGGCAGCGCCACCGCACGTGGCACCTGCCTACGGCTGGGGCGAGGCCAGGGCGTGGGAGATGCCGGGCTCGGGGGGGCCGAGGAAGCGGGGGGAGGGGTGGACGGCTGCGTCCACGAAGGCCTTGCCCGCGGCGAGCACCTCGCGGGCGCCGCCCGCGAACCACGTCACGTCGTGCGGCTCGTCGACGCCGACGCCGTAGACGTCCAGGCCCGCCGCCTCGCAGAGGGCCACCGCCCGCCGGATGTGGAAGCCCTGGCTGACCAGGACGGCCTTGCGCACCCCGAACACGCGCTTCGCGCGACTGCAGGAGTCCCACGTGTCGAACCCGGCGTCGTCCACCACGACCTGCCCGGAGGGCACCCCGTGGGCGACGAGGTACGTCCGCATCGCCCCGGGCTCGTCGTACGACGTACGGCTGTTGTCGCCGGTGACCAGCAGCACCCGCACCTTCCCCGCCCGGTACAGCTCCGCCGCCGCGTCGAGCCGGTGCGCGAGGTAGGGCGTCGGGCGGCCGTCGGTGAGGCCGGCGCCGAAGACGACGGCGACCGGCTCGGCCGGGACGTCCGCCAGGTCGCGCACCCGCCCTCCGCCGGCGAGCTGCACCCACACCGCCGGCAGCAGCCCGATCGTGCAGAGCGCCGCCACGGTCTGCACGGTGCGCCGCCACCCGGTGCGCGTCCGCGGCAGCCGGAGTCCCCGCATGCCGTACCCCCCTTGTCACCGTGTCCGACGCGCGGCAGGCGCCCCCGGTTGCAGCACCGCCCCCGCCCATCAGGGGGAAGCGGCGCCCGGCCGCCGCCCAACGGCGGGCTCCCACAGGATCGTCGCCGCCTACAACGGTGACGACGACTGCGGCGCCTCCAACGACCGGACCACCGTGACGGTCTCCGAGGCGCCGCCGCCCCCGACGCAGCCGAGCGGCCTGTGCCTGCTCGCGTGCAGCGGACTGTTCGGCTTCCAGACCGGCGACATCCACAACGAGGTGAACATCCGCCAGGGCCACTGCCCGCGCGGCCCCGGTGCCGCGGTGCCGGGGCGTACGCCATCCTCTGGGGGACGCGGCAGGCGCCGCAGAACCCGGAGGCCACCCGTGACCGACCGCCGACTGCCCTTCTTCGTCTACGGCACGCTGCTGCCCGGCGAGCGCAACCACCCGCTGCTCGCCGGGCGCACGCGTGCGTGGACCCCCGCGGTGCTGACAGGCGCGCTGCTCTACCGCGGCCCCGGGTACCCCTTCGCCGTGGCGGACCCGGCGGGGACCGGACAGGTGCACGGCGAGGTCGTGGAGATATGGGCTGCGCAATACGACGCCGTACGCGCCGACCTCGACCGCCTGGAGACCTATACGCCGGGTGACCCCGCCAACCGCTACGAAAGGGTGGCCATGGCGGTGCGCACCGAGCGCGGACAGGCCGAGGCGTGGGTCTACCTCGCAGGCCCCGTCACCACCCGGGAGCTGCTGCCCGCCGCCGAGCGCATCCCCGGCGGGGACTGGCGCCGCCGCGACGGCCTCACCGGCGGCGGAACCGGTGTGTGATGCCGGGGTAAAGATCCGTGACCCTTATGCAACGGCGTCGCAATGCCGCGCCCGCACCATCGACGTATGACCTCCTTCCGCCCCGCCCTGGTGGCCGTCGCCCACGGCAGCCGCGACCCCCGTGCGCTGCCCGCCGTACGGGCGCTGCTCGAACGGGTGAGGGCGGCGCGGCCCGAAGTCGACGTACGGCTCGGCCATGTCGAGCTGAACGCGCCGCTGCTCCCCGACGCCCTTGCCGAGCTGCGCGGCGAAGCCGTCCTCGTACCGCTGCTCCTGAGCCGCGGCCACCACGTCAAACACGACCTGCCCGCCGCGCTGTCCGCGGCGCCCTGGCTGCACGGCACGGTCGCCGCACCCCTCGGCCCGCACCCGCTGCTCGCCGAGGTCCTGCACGACCGGCTGCTCGCCGCTGGATGGCCGCGGATTGCGCGGGGGCACGCCGTCGTCCTGGCCGCCGCCGGGTCGCGCGACCCGGACTCCGCCGCCGACACCCGGCACATGGCAGAGCTGCTCGCAGCCCGCCTCGGGGTGCCCGTCGTAGGAGCCTACGCCTCCGCCGCCGCGCCCACGGTCGGTGCCGCCGTCACCGCCCTCGCCGCCCGCGGCATCGACCGGCGGCGTATCGCGGTGGCGTCGTACTTCACCGCGCCCGGCCGCTTCGCCACCCAGACGTCCGCCGCCGCACCCGGTGCCGCGGCGGCGCCGCTCGGGGCGCACGAGGCCATGGCCCGGCTCGTCCTGCACCGCTACGACGAGGCCGTACGCCGGCTGCGTACGCCCGGGCGGCCGCACCAGGAACTGGCCCGGGCGAGCTGAAAGCGCGCACCGCCCGCTACCGTCAGGCCCATGGACAGCGATGACCTGCGCCTGGGTCCGTACGAGCGCTACGGCCCCTACGGGAGCGCCGACACGGACCGCTACGTTCCGGAGCCGGACAAGCGCCCGGGGCGCACCGCCTTCCAGCGCGACCGGGCCAGGGTGCTGCACTCCGCCGCCCTGCGCCGCCTCGCGGGCAAGACGCAGGTCGTCGACCCGGGCGTCAGCGACGCCGCCGTGCCCGACACCAGCCCCCGCACCCGGCTCACCCACTCCCTGGAGTGCGCGCAGGTCGGCAGGGAACTCGGCGCCGCACTCGGCTGCGACCCCGACCTCGTCGAGACCGCGTGCCTGGCCCACGACCTCGGGCACCCGCCCTTCGGGCACAACGGCGAAATGGTGCTCGCCGAGATCGCCGCGGACTGCGGCGGCTTCGAAGGCAACGCGCAGAGCCTGCGGCTGCTCACCAGGATCGAACCCAAGCGCTTCGCGTCCCCCGACGTGAGCGTCGGGCTCAACCTCACCCGGGCGGCGCTCGACGCCGCCACCAAATACCCCTGGCCGCGGGGCGGCAACCCCGACGCGCCCGGCAGCCCCAAATTCGGCGTCTACGAGGACGACCTGCCCGTCTTCCACTGGGTCAGGGAAGGCGCCCCCGACGGCAGGCAGTGCTTCGAGGCGCAGGTCATGGACTGGTCCGACGACGTCGCCTACTCCGTCCACGACGTCGAGGACGGCCTCCAAGCCGGGTACATCGACCCGCGTGCACTGACCTCGGGCCCCGAGCGGGCCGAGATCTTCGGCTGCGCCGCCGCCCGCTACGCCCCGCCCGACACCCCGCCCGAGGAACTGGCCGCCGCCCTCGACCGGCTCCTCGCCCAGCCCTGGTGGCCCGACCGCTACGACGGCACCGCACTCGACCAGGCCAGGCTCAAGGACGCCGCGTCCCAGCTCATCGGGCGCTTCTGCCTCGCCGCCGAGGGCGCCACGCGCGAGCGCTACGGCACGGCCCGGCTCACGCGGTACGGGGCTGCTCTCGTCGTGCCGCGCGAGCAGCGGCTCGAATGCGCCGTGCTCAAGGCTGTCGCCGACTGCTACGTCATGCAGCGCGCCGCCCAGGCGCGGCGGCGCGCGGAACAGCGCGTCGTCATCGCCGAACTGGCGTCCGCGCTGCTGGCGCGGGCGCCGGTCGGGCTCGACCCGCAGTTCGCGGCGATCCTCGCTGCCGCGACGGACGAATCTGCGCGGCGGCGCGCCGTCGTTGACCAGATCGCGTCCCTCACGGACGCCACCGCGACGGCGTTGCACGCACGCCTTACGCGGTGACCCGCGGTGGGGTGGGTGCCACTTGCTGTGGCGTTGCTCCTTTCCCCCGGCGGGGGCTGGCCGCGCAGTTCCCCGCGCCCCTGGGTGATTGCCACCTGCGGTGGGCTGCTTGTCCGCGGCGCCGTCGTGGCTTGTCGCGCAGTTCCCCGCGCCCCTTTGGGGTTGCCCTCTTCGCGCAGGGCGGGCGGTTTTCACGGGGGCGACCTCTGCGGAGGAGGGTGGGCGTTTTTCAGGGGGCGCGGGGAACTGTGCGACAAGCCACCCGGCGGGGGAAGGTCCCGGGGGGACGGAGGGGGGCAGGACGGGGGGTACCCCCGAAGACATGGCGTGGCGCTCTTCCCGAGGGGCGCGCCGTGAGGGACGCTCACGGGTAAGGAAAGACCGGCAGGGGAGGCGCACAGTGGTGGACGCACACCAGACCTTCGTGATCGTCGGAGCGGGACTCGCCGGGGCGAAGGCCGCCGAGACCCTACGCTCCGAGGGATTCACCGGCCGGGTGATACTGATCGGGGACGAGCGCGACCACCCGTATGAGAGGCCACCCCTGTCCAAGGGGTATCTGACGGGCAGCGCGGAGCGCGACTCCGCCTTCGTGCAGCAGCCCGGCTGGTATGCGGAGCACGACGTCGAGCTGCACCTGGGCCAGCCCGTGGTGCACCTGGACAAGGCGACCCGCACGATCACCCTCGGCGACGGCTCGACGCTGATCTACGACAAGCTGCTGCTGGCGACGGGTTCCGAGCCGCGGCGGCTGGACATCCCGGGTACGGACCTCGCCGGGGTGCACCACCTGCGGCGGCTGGCGCACTCGGACCGGCTCAAGCACGTGCTGACGAGCCTGGGCCGGGAGAACGGCCACCTGGTGATCGCGGGCGCGGGCTGGATCGGTCTTGAGGTGGCGGCGGCGGCCCGCGGCTACGGCGCCGAGGTGACGGTCGTGGAGTCCGACCCGACGGCGCTGTACCGGGTTCTCGGCCCGGAGCTGGGCGCGGTGTTCACCGACCTGCACGTCGAGCACGGGGTGCGTTTCCACTTCGGCGCGCGGCTCACCGAGATCACCGGGCAGGACGGGATGGTCCTGGCCGCGGTCACCGACGACGGCCAGGAGCATCCGGCGCACGACGTGCTCGCGGCGATCGGCGCGGCGCCCCGCACCGCGCTCGCGGAGGTCGCGGGCCTGGCGCTGGCGTCCCGTGAGGAGGGCGGCGGCATCGCGGTGGACGCGTCCTTGCGCACCTCGGACCCCGACATCTTCGCGGCGGGCGACGTCGCCAACGCCGAGCACCCGCTGTTCGGGGGCCGGCTGCGGGTCGAGCACTGGGCGAACGCGCTGAACGGCGGCCCGGCCGCCGCGAAGGCGATGCTGGGCCGCGAGGTGACCTACGACCGCGTGCCGTACTTCTTCACCGACCAGTACGACCTGGGCATGGAGTACTCGGGGCACGTGGCCCCCGGCGGCTACGACCAGGTGGTGTGCCGCGGGGACGTGGGCAAGCGGGAGTTCATCGCCTTCTGGCTGCGCGAGGGCCGGGTGCTGGCGGGGATGAACGTCAACGTCTGGGACGTGACCGAGCAGATCCAGCAGCTGGTCCGCTCGGGCCGGGCGGTGGACCCCGAGGCGCTGTCGGACCCGGCGGTCCCGCTAACCTCGTTCCTGGACTGACCAGGAGGGACACCCGCCATGCCCGTTTCGCGCACCGCCGTCGTAGCCGTCGAGGAGATCTTCGCCCTGCGGTGGGCGGTGCTGCGGACCGGGCTGCCGCGGGAGACCGCGGTGTATCCGGAGGACGCGCGGCCCGACACCTTCCACATAGCCGCCTACGACGAGGCGGGCGCCGTGCAGGGCTGCGCCACCTTCTTCCCCGACGCCCTTGCGGGGGAGGCGGCGACCGCGTACCGCTTCCGCGGCATGGGCAGCGCGCCCGAGGCGCGCGGCAAGGGCTTCGGGGCCGCCGCGCTGACCGCGGGCCTGCGCGAGTGCGCGGCCCGCGGCGCCTCCGTCGTGTGGTGCAACGGCCGCGTCTCGGCCACCGGCTTCTACGAGCACCTGGGCTTCACCGCCGTCGGTGAGGAGTTCGTGGTGGAGCCGAGCGGCCTGCACTACGTCTTCGTGACGAAGGACCTGGACCGCCCCTGAGCGGACCGCCCCCGGGCGGACCGGCGAAAGCTGTCCGAGCCGAGCCGTAGACTTCACGCGTGGCGGGCAGGATCAGGGACGACGACGTGAAGGCGGTCAGGGACGCCGTCCCGATCGACGCCGTCGTCTCGGAGTACCTCCAGCTGAAGAACGCCGGCGGCGGCAATCTCAAGGGCCTGTGCCCCTTCCACGACGAGAAGTCGCCCTCCTTCCAGGTCAGCCCGTCCAAGGGCCTCTTCCACTGCTTCGGCTGCGGCGAGGGCGGCGACACCCTGGCCTTCGTGATGAAGGTCGACCACCTGTCCTTCACCGAGGCCGTCGAGCGGCTGGCCGGGCAGGCCGGCATCACCCTGCGGTACGAGGAGGGCGGGCATGTGCCCGGCCGCCAGCAGGGCGAGCGCATCCGGCTGGTGGAGGCGCACAAGGCGGCCGCGGCCTTCTACGTCGAGCAACTGGGCGGTGCCGAGGCGGAGATCGGCCGGAAGTTCCTGGCCGCCCGCGGCTTCGACCAGGCGGCGGCCGAGCACTTCGGGGTGGGGTACGCGCCCGCCGGGTGGGACCACCTGGTGCGGTTCCTGCGCGGCAAGGGCTTCTCCGACAAGGAGCTGATCACCGCGGGCCTGGCCCTGGAGAGCCGCCGCGGCGGGGCGATCGACCGCTTCCGCGGCCGGCTGATCTGGCCGATCAGGGACATCACGGGCGAGGTCATCGGCTTCGGCGCGCGCAAGCTGCGCGAGGACGACCAGGGGCCGAAGTACCTGAACACCTCGGAGACCCCGCTCTACCGCAAGTCCCAGGTGCTCTACGGCATCGACCTGGCCAAGAAGGAGATCGCCAGGACCGGGCGTGCGGTCGTCGTCGAGGGCTACACCGACGTGATGGCCTGCCATCTGGCCGGTGTCACCACCGCGATCGCCACCTGCGGCACGTCCTTCGGCGGCGACCACATCAAGATCCTGCGCCGGCTGCTGATGGACAACGCCACCTCGGAGGTCGTCTTCACCTTCGACGGTGACGAGGCGGGGCAGAAGGCGGCGCTGCGGGCGTTCGAGGACGACCAGAAGTTCGCCGCGGAGACCTCGATCGCGGTCACTCCCGGCGGCATGGACCCCTGCGAACTGCGGCTCGCCGAGGGCGACGCGGCGGTGCAGCGGCTGATCGACGGGCGGACCCCGCTGTTCGCCTTCGCGCTGCGCTCGATCGTCTCGCGCTACAACCTGGACACCGACGAGGGCCGGGTCGCGGCGGTGGACGCGGCCGTCCCGGTGGTCGCGGCGATCAAGAACCAGGCGCTGCGCGACCGTTACGCGATCCGGCTGGTCGGCATGGCGGGCATCGGCACGCAGGCCGAGGAGGTCTCGATGATCCGCCGGGTGCGCGCGATGGCCCGCGCCCGTGCGGCGGGCGGCGGCACGTCCGCGGCCCGCCCCGAGTACGCCCGCCGCCCCGAGCGGGGACCGGCCGGCCCGCAGGTGCCGCAGAACGTGCCGCGCGGGCCGCGGCTGGACCTGCGCAGCCCCGCCCACCGGGTGGAGCGCGAGCTGCTGAAACTGGCCCTGCAGTATCCGGCGCTGGTCTCCCCGGCCTTCGACGCCTACGGCGAGGACGAGTTCACCGGGCCGCCCTACGCCCAGGTCCGCCGGGTGATCGCCGAGGTCGGCGGGGTGGAGCAGGCCGACGCGGAGTTCCTGGTCCGGGTGCGCGAGGCCGCGCCCGACGACACCGTGCGGATGATGGTGACGGAGCTGGCGGTCGAGCCGGTGATGCACAAGTCGCCGGAGTTCTACGCGGGCGAGGTCCTGGTCAGGGTCCGCCTGCTTGCCGTCGACCGCAGGGTCGCCCAGGTGCACGCCACGCAGGCCCGGCTGACCGCCCAGGGCGTCCCGCCCGACGCCCCCGAGGTCACCGCGGCGCTGGGCGAGCTGTGGGCGCTCCAGCAGTACGGCCAGCGGCTGCGCGAGCAGGGTGCCGCGGCGCTGTAGCGCCCCGGCCGGTTGTCAGTGGGTCGCCGCATACTGACGTCCATACGGATCTCGGAGCACACCCTCAAGGACGCGTGGCAGCAGCTGGCCGAGGCCTGCGGCCTGCCCGACGCCACCGTGCTGCCGCCCACGGGGAGTTCGCCCGAGCAGTACGGCCGGCACGTCGGCGACCCCGGGGGCCTCTTCCTCGTCGTGGACGACGGCACCGTACGCGGCCACCGCAGCCCCTACCAGGAGGTCTTCGCCACCCGGGATCTCGACCTGGCGCTGTACTTCGCCGCCCAGGAGGCGGTCGGCGGCCTCGCGGGGGACGCAGCACCGCGGCAGGGACGAGCCTGGCGGACCTGCGCGAGACCGGCTGCGACTCCTGGGAGAGCTGCTGTTTCGGGCAGTCAGGCGACTGGGTACGCCCGCGGCCGCGCCCCCTACTACCGGGGCGGGCGGCTGGACTTCCTCAACCGGGCGATACGCAGGGCGGAACTGGACCATCCGGAAGTCGCCGACGAGTTCGAGCTGTACTTCCACGCGCTGGAGACCGGGCTCGGCCTCCGGCTGCCCCAGCAGGCCTTTCTGGACGGAACGGTCCGGGCCGCGCCCTGGCAGGCTCAGGTGTGAGCGTGTCGGAGCGAACGCGAAGCGTGACGGAAAACGAAAAAGCGGGCGCACGACCCTCGTGGCATCGGCCTTGCGTGGGCCACACTGGGTGACGGCCCAGAGCCCGCATCGGCTCCCTCCCGAGCCTTCTCCGAGCCCTCTCAGAGCCCAATGTCGCGCTCACCGCGGAGGTCGCTTCCGTGCAGACGCAAACGAAAACAGCTCACGTCCGGGTGCCGGAGCAGCGCGCGGAGCCCGAACCACCGCTCGACGAGGCGCCGCCCTTCGACCCGGCCGACGACGCCGTACCCGATCCGGTACCCGATGTCGTACCCGATCCCGTCACCGATCCTGCCGGCGCGGAAACGGCGGTCCCGCAGCGCCGGCGCGCCGACCCGGCAGGCCCGTCCGCCGACCTCTTCCGGCAGTATCTGCGCGAGATCGGCCGTATCCCGCTGCTCACCGCGGAGCAGGAGGTGGAGCTGGCCCGCAAGGTCGAGGCGGGGCTCTTCGCCGAGGAGAAGCTGACCGCCTTCCCCGACCTGGCCTCGCAGCTCGCGGTGGACCTCGACTGCATCGTGGTGCAGGGCCGGATGGCCAAGCGCCGGCTCATCGAGGCGAACCTGCGGCTGGTCGTGTCCGTGGCGAAACGTTACGTCGGACGCGGTCTGACCATGCTCGACCTGGTCCAGGAGGGCAACCTCGGACTGATCCGGGCGGTCGAGAAGTTCGACTACGCCCGCGGCTACAAGTTCTCGACGTATGCCACCTGGTGGATCCGCCAGGCCATGTCGCGCGCGCTCGCGGACCAGGCCCGTACGATCCGGGTCCCCGTGCACGTCGTGGAGCTGATCAACCGGGTCATCCGCGTCCAGCGCCGGCTGCTGCAGGAGCGCGGCTACGAGCCCGGCGCCGAGGAGGTCGCCGCCCAGCTCGACATCACCCCGGAGCGGGTCTGCGAGGTCCTGCGCCTGGCCCAGGAGCCGGTGTCGCTGCACGCGCCGGTCGGCGAGGAGGACGACGTCGCACTCGGCGACCTCATCGAGGACGGCGACGCCGCCTCCCCGGTCGAGTCGGCGGCCTTCATGCTGCTGCGCGAGCACCTCGAAGCGGTCCTGTCGACCCTCGGCGAACGCGAACGCAAGGTCGTCCAGCTGCGCTACGGCCTCGCCGACGGCCGCCCCCGCACCCTGGAGGAGATCGGCAGCCTCTTCGGCGTGACCCGCGAGCGCATCCGCCAGATCGAGTCCAAGACCCTCAACAAGCTCCGCGACCACGCCTTCGCCGACCAGCTCCGCGGCTACCTCGAATAGCCCGCCCCGCCCCGCCCCGCGCCCCGCCCCGAGCCCGGCCCCCTACTCCCGCGCGGCCCCGCCCTGCCCGCGGCCGGCCGAGACGGACTGCCCCTGGTAACCGCCCGCCGCCACGGCCTCGCTGACGGCCTCCAGGACCGGGCGCGGCGATACGCCGAGGAGCCCGGCCAGGTCCGACGTCCGCGCTTCTGCGCGCCCGGCGATGATGGCGGAGAACGTCGAGAGGGTGTGCATGACCTGGTACGGCTCAAGGCCGCTGCCCTCAAGTCCGGCCCGGGTCTCGGCCAGCGACGCCGGCCGGTAGGCGACCGGCCGCCCGAGCGCCCCGGTCAGCGCGGCGGCGATGTCCGCGCCGCCGAGCGCGCGGTCGCCCTCCAGCTCGTAGACCCGGCCCGCGTGCCGGCTCTCCCGCCCGGCCGCCAGGTCGAGCTGGGACTCGGCGGCGACCCTGACGGCCGCGTCGGCCAGGTCCTCCTTGGCCACCACCGAGACCCGGCCCTGGCCGAGGGGCGCCGCGAACACCCCGGTGGCCGCCGCCTGCCCGGCGGCGGCGACCGCCAGCCCGACGGGGACCTCGGTGTACAGGCCGTTGCGCAGGATCGTGGTGGTGAACGGCCCGGCGGCCAGCCGCTCCTCGGTCCAGCGGTGCGGCAGGGCGATGGTCATCGACTCCCCGGAGGACGCCAGGCTCGTGTAGACGACGTGGCGCACGCCCGCGGTCGCGGCGGCGTCGGCGACCGCGCCGTGCCGGGCGTAGACCACGTCGTCCTCCGCGTACCCGGCGGAGACGACGACGAGCACGTCCACGCCCGCGAACCCCGTGCGCAGCGACGCCGGGTCGTCGAAGTCGACGCGGCGGCCGGCCCGCCCTCCGTCGCCGCCGCGGGTGCCGCCCACGACGGGGACGCCGTCCCTGCCGGCCAGCCCGCTGAGGATCAGGCCGCCGAGGCTGCCGGAGACACCGGTCACCAGAATCATCGGAAAACTCCCTGTGCACGTCGTTGCGTGGTGCCGCGTGGGGCGGCGGTCGGTCGCAACCGAGCATCCGTCGGCGTCCGCCGCCGCGGAAGGAGGCACTTTCCCGTCAGCCGCTCACACCGGGGTAAGCGCGCAGGCCGGAGCGCGGGGCGGAAGCACCGCGGGCCGCGCGGTGTTGGTGACGGGCGAGGACCCGCGGCGCACGAGAGGCTTCCGATGACCACGACCGAATTCCGTACGCTTCCGCACGGCACGGCGCAGGGCCCGCACGCCCCGTGCGACGACGACTGCGGCATCCGCGACGTGCTGGACCGGCTCGGCGACCGGTGGTCGGTCCTGCTGGTGGTCGAACTGACCAAGGGGACCCGGCGCTTCCGCGAACTGCAGCGCGCCGTGCCCGGCATCTCCCAGCGGATGCTGAGCGTGACGGCGAAGCGGCTGGTCCGCGACGGCCTCGTCGAGCGGACCGTCCACCCGACGACCCCGCCGCAGACCGACTACCGCCTGACGGAGACCGGCCGCAGCTTCTCCGCGGCCGTCACGGCCCTCGCGGACTGGTCCCGCACCCACAAGGAGGCCGTCGCCGCCGCCCGCGACCGCTGGGACGCCGAGCACCGCCCGCCCGCGGCAACCCCGCCCGCGCCGCCCGCGTCCTGAAAGGCAGGCGCCCTCACACCCGGGGGCCGACGGAAGGGACCGCCGCCATGCGCAGCGTCCGCGTCCGAAGCTTCGACGGCACCACCCTCGTCCCGGCCGAGCAGATCACCGCACTCGACGTCGTGGGCGCCACCCTGGTGGCCCAGGCCCCCTCCCTGGGCGGCCCGTTCGTCCTGGCCGAGGGCAGCCCCCACGAACTGGCCGCCGCGGCCCACTCCTTGATGCCGGGCGTCGACGCCCTCGGCCCCGGCACCCACACCGTCCGCGCCACCCGCACCTCCACCGGCATCGGCTGGGAAGCGACCACCACCGACGACGAATCCGGCACCGAGACCGGCGGCGCCGGCTGGGCGGCCTCCTCCGCGGCCCCGGTGGACAAGAAGTCCTGGCACGCCTGACCGTCCTGCCGCCGCCGCAGGACCGCCACCGAAAGGTCACCCCATGCCCCTGCTGCGCCTCGGCGTCTCCCTCCAGCCGCGCTGGCCGCTCGACGACGGAGGCAGCGTGCTCCGTGCCGCGCGCCGAGCCGAGGACCTGGGCTTCGACCATGTCGCGGTCGGCAACCGGGTCCTGGACAGCGGGTTCGGCCTCGACACCGACCCGCTCGTGCTGCTGTCGGCCGTCGCGGGCGCCACGACGCGCCTGCGGTTGCTGACGTCCGTGCTCGTCGCGCCGTTCTACCCGGCGGTGGTGCTCGCCAACCAGGCGGCCACCCTGGACGTCGTGTCCGGTGGCCGGCTGATCCTGGGCGTCGGCACCGGCTGGAACCCGGACGAGTTCGATGCTGTCGGTGTACCCGCCCGCGAGCGGGGCGCACGCACCGACGACCACCTCGCGGCGGCCAGGGCGCTGTGGACCCGGCGCCCCGCGGACTTCGACGGCCCGTTCACGTCACTGCGGGCCGCGCAGCTGGGAGTTCCTCCGGTCACCCCCGGCGGCCCGCCGGTGTGGGTCGGCGGGCACAGCGATGCCGCTCTGCGCCGCGTGCTGCGGTTCGGCGACGGCTGGTACGGCAGCGGCGCCGATCCCGCGGAGGTCGGCGACGTGCGACGCCGGCTGCACGAACTCGCAACCGACGCGGAGCAGGCCGACCGCCTCGTCCTCGCCTCTGCTGCGTTCCTCACCCCGCCCGGCGTCCCCGCGGCCGTACCGCCACCGGGACGGCCGCTCGGCGGCGCCACGCCCACCGCGGCGAGCGTCACCGACGACCTCGGGCAGCTCGCCGATGCGGGCCTCACGGCCTGCACCCTGTGGCTGCCCGTCGCGGCCGAGCATGTCGCGGACGCGATGGAATGGATCGCAGCCGAGGTCGCGCCACAGCTCGCCTGAAGGGTGTACTCCGTTCGCGGAACAGCTGCCGCAGTGACGTCAGTGGGCTGCCCGAGCCGCGGTCCGCGGACTCGCGCGGTCCCTGCGTACGGACCCGGACACCACGTCCGTACGCAGGGACCGCTGACCGCGGCACGGCCTAGGCCGTGTTGTGGAAGTCCCGCCTGCCCCGCGACGCCTGGCACGCACGCTCGCTGCGTTGTCGGAGTCGTCCGAGTAGGCCCACTACGAGGACGACCCTCCGCCTTGCGATCGCACGCACCAGACGCCGCGGGGCCCGCCCTGTGGGCGGACGGCGCTACTTCCAAACCACGGCCTAGCGGTCGGTGCGGGTGGGGATGGCCGGGTCGA
Source organism: Actinacidiphila bryophytorum (assembly GCF_016916835.1). Classification (GTDB taxonomy): domain Bacteria; phylum Actinomycetota; class Actinomycetes; order Streptomycetales; family Streptomycetaceae; genus Actinacidiphila; species Actinacidiphila bryophytorum. The sequence continues at coordinate 518,005 of NZ_JAFFIX010000001.1, forward strand.
GGAGGGTCAGGAGGAGGACCACCGCGCCGATCGCGGTGATCACGTAGGACACCGCGTGGAAGCCGGCGTCGGTGGCCGCGGTGCCGAAGGCGATGGCGATCAGACTGGAGGAGAAGATCGCGCCGAAGTAGGCGAAGGTGCGGTAGAGGCCGGAGGCGACGGCGATCTCGGCGGCGGGGGAGTGGACGTAGAGGGTGGCCTGGTTGGCGTAGCCGCTGAAGCCGTTGGCGAAGCCGAAGAGCACCGACATGCCGAGCAGCACGGCCACCGGCGAGGTGTGGGTGATCAGCAGCATCACCGCGCCGGTGAGGACCAGTGAGGCCCCGGTCAGGATCAGCGGCCAGCGCACCCACCCGCGGCCGGACACCAGGCGGGCGACCACGATGCTCACGCCGGACAGCGGCAGCAGGATCAGGCCGACCTGGGAGGCGGAGTAGTGCGCGCTCTCCTCCATCCACTGGCTGGTGCCGTACAGCGCGGTGTACGTGCCGAGCGAGACCAGCGCCTGGCGGACGTACGTGCGCAGCAGCCGCTGGTTGCGGCCGAGCATCCGCACGTCGACCAGCGGACTCGGTGCCCGCCGCTCCCACACCACCAGGGCCGCGCCCAGCGCGACCGTCAGCGGTACGAGCCACCATGTGGGCGAGGTCAGGTCGGACAGGAAGAGCAGCAGGCTGACGATCGTGCCGGCGAACAGCGCGATGCCGGGCACGTCCAGGGTCGGCAGGAGCGAGCGGGCGCCCTGCGCGGCCGGCCGGTCCGGCGCCACGCCGACGAGGGTGAAGACCAGGGTGACCAGCGCGAGCGGCACGTTGACCAGGAAGATCGCGCGCCAGCCCCACGCCCCGGCGAGCAGCCCGCCGAGCGGCAGGCCGACGACGATCGTGACCTGCGAGGCGATGGAGAAGTTGCCCAGCACCCTGCTGGGCACCCCCGTGCCGATCTCGTCCGCCCGCTTCCTGACCAGCGCCATCGCCGTCGGGTAGGCGGCCGAGGTGCCGATCCCGATCAGCGCCCGCGACACCAGCAGGAAGCCGAACGCCGGTGCCGCGGCCCCGATCACGCCCGCGGCCAGCAGGATGACCACACCGGTGACGAAGATCCGCCGGGCGCCGAGGACCGTCGCGAGCTTGCCCATCGTGGGCTGCGCCACCGCACTGCACAGGTACAGCACGGAGATCAGCGAGGCGGTGGTCCCCGGCCCCTTGTGGAAGTCCAGGCCGATCCCGACCAGCCCGGTCGCGATCATCGAGCTGTTGATGGGGTTGAGCGTCGAGCCGAGCAGCAGCGGGCTCACGAACCGCGGCCCGAAGGGCCTGCCCGGCGCGGTGCGGGGCGACTGCTCCGTGGTGGACGCGGTCACGGCGACTGGGCCAGGCGGCGCAGCAGGCCCGGGGTCGAGGCCAGCTGCGCGACCTCCGCGGGTGAGAGCGTCGTGTCCAGTGCCCGCGTCAGCCAGTCCTCCTTGGCCAGCCGCCCGGTCCTGAACTCCTCGCGCGCCGCCTCGGTGATGCTCAGCAGCGTCTTGCGCCCGTCCCGGGGGTCGGGCGCCCCGCTGACCAGCCCGGCAGCCTCCAGCGCCTGGACGATCTTCGCCATCGACTGCGGCCGTACGCCCTCGGCGCGGGCCAGCGCGGTGGCCGTCGCGGCACCGTCGCGCTCCAGCCGCAGCAGCACCGATGACTGGGACCGTGTGAGGTCCATCCCGTCCGCCTGCTCCCGCAGCCGCCGCACGAGCTGGGCGAGCGCCACCCGCAGCTCACCGGCGAGTGCCGCCGTGTCGGGCTGCGGGGGTGCCTGCTGTTCGCTCATGCGTCCACGGTAACGCTTAGCCAGCCAACTGTACAGCTGGCTGTCTATTACTCGACGTGCTGCGCACGCCGCTCAGGGCTCCAGCACGATCCAGGTGCGCCCCGGGTGCAGCGGCAGCGTATGACCGCCGACGGTGTACGCCGTCCCGTCGGACGCGGCCGGCCGGTCCCATGCGGCCGCGTACGAGCGGCCGTTGCGCAGGACCTGCGCGGAGCCGTGGCCGACGGTCTGGGAGAAGGGCACGAAGCCGGTACGGCTGTGGTAGTCGGACTCCTTGACCGCCACGTGCTGCACGATGACGTTGTCCGCCGTCCACGGCGACTGCTTGCCGTCCATGGACACCCGGTAGCGCGAGCCGTTCCAGGTGAAGGAGAAGCGCGCCGCGGGCATCTTCGCCGACGCGGTCGTGGCCGGGGTGCCGCCCGCGGGGACGGCGGCGTCGAAGCGCAGGCCGATGTCCTTGGCGGCGCCGCCCTTGGCCGCGGCGGCGGCCGGCCGCAGGTACTCGTTGTGCGGGGCCGGCCGGTCGTGGCTGCGGTAGAAGTCCTTCGTGCCGGTCACCGCGGTGAGGTCCGTACTGCTCCTGAGCACCGGCAGCAGCTCGCTCTGCGCGCCGGAGAAGGCCAGCGCCGGCCTGTCGTACTCGGCGAGCAGCTGCAGGTCCGTCTCGCGGGCGCTGCGCACCGGCCCGACCACCGGCGGCAGGTGCTCGCCGTCGAAGACCGCCATCAGCCGCGACAGCCCGCCCTCGACCTCGATGGCGTAGACGATCGCCGCGTCGTCCAGGCCGGTCTGCGGGCGTGCGGCGGGCACGTTGTCGATCTTCACGGCCAGAATCCGCCCGTCGCCCCCCGCCTGCCCGGTCAGGTACGAGACCGCGGCGCCCCTGGTCGGCTGCGGCGCCGCGTCCTTGCCCGTGCACCCGGCCGCCACCAGCGCGAGCGCCATCGCGCCCGCTGCCGCGGCCCAGGCCCCCCGGGCTCGCACTCTGCGCATCGCCGCTCCCGCCGTCCGGCCGACCGACCTCCCCCCATGGTGCGCCCGCCCGGGGCGTACGTCATGCGGGAGGACGCGGCCGGCCGCACCGCGGTCAGTCGACCTCCGCCACCGCCTGCGCGAACTGGGCCGCGTACAGCCGGGCGTAGGCGCCCTCCGCGGCGAGCAGTTCGTCGTGCGTGCCCTGTTCGACGATGGAGCCGGACTCCATCACCAGGATCACGTCGGCGTCGCGGATCGTGGACAGCCGGTGGGCGATCACGAAACTCGTCCTGCCGTGGCTGAGCTTGGCCATCGCCCGCTGGATGAGGACCTCGGTGCGGGTGTCGACCGAGCTGGTCGCCTCGTCCAGGACCAGGATCACCGGGTCGGACAGGAAGGCGCGGGCGATCGTGATGAGCTGCTTCTCGCCCGCGCTGACGCCCGTGCCCTCGTCGTCGATGACCGTGTCGTAACCGTCGGGGAGGGTGCGGATGAAGCGGTCGGCGTGCGCCGCCCTGGCCGCCGCCTCGATGTCCGCGCGGGTGGCGTCCTCGGTGCCGTAGCCGATGTTCTCCGCGATCGTGCCGCCGAAGAGCCAGGTGTCCTGGAGCACCATGCCGATCGAGGAGCGCAGCTCCTCGCGCGACATCGCCGACACGTCCGTGCCGTCCAGGGTGATCCGGCCGCCGGAGACCTCGTAGAAGCGCATCAGCAGGTTGACCAGGGTGGTCTTGCCCGCACCCGTCGGGCCGACGATCGCGACCGTGTGCCCGGGCTGCACCGCCAGCGACAGGCTCTCGATGAGCGGCTTGTCCGGCTCGTAGCGGAAGGACACGTCCTCCAGTGCGACCCGCCCGGTCAGCTCGGCGGGGCGTGCCGGGACCTCCGGGTCCTGCGACTGCTCCTCGGCGTCGAGGAGTTCGAAGACCCGCTCGGCGGAGGCCACACCGGACTGGATCAGGTTCGCCATGCTGGCGACCTGCGTCAGCGGCTGGCTGAACTGCCGCGAGTACTGCACGAAGGCCTGCACGTCACCGATGGACAGCGCACCCGAGGCGACCCGCAGCCCGCCGACGACGGCGACCAGCACGTAGTTCAGGTTGCCGATGAACATCATCATCGGCTGGATCGTGCCGGAGATGAACTGCGCCTTGAAACCTGTGTCGTAGAGCGCCTCGTTCTCCTGCCGGAAGGTCTCCGCGGACTCCTCGGCGCGGCCGAAGACCTTCACCAGGGAGTGCCCGGTGTACATCTCCTCGATGTGCGCGTTGAGCGTGCCGGTCGTCTTCCACTGCTGCACGAACTGCGGCTGCGCCCGCTTGCCGACCCGGGTCGCCACCAGCAGCGTCACCGGCACCGTCACCAGCGCCACCAGGGCCAGCAGCCAGGAGATCCAGAACATCATCGCCAGCACACCGACGATCGTCAGCAGCGAGTTGACCAGCTGGCCCATCGTCTGCTGCATCGTCTGGCCGATGTTGTCGATGTCGTTGGTGGCGCGGCTGAGCACCTCGCCGCGCGGCTGCTGGTCGAAGTACGACAGCGGCAGCCGGGACAGCTTCGCCTCGATGTCGCGACGCAGCCGGTACACCGTCCGGTTGATCACGGTGGTCGCGACCCGCATCTGCACGACGCTGAAGAGCGACGCCGCAAGGTAGACGGCCAGCGCGATCAGCAGCACCCCGCCGATCGCACCGAAGTCCATGCCCTTGCCCGGGGTGAAGTCGATGCCCGAGAGCATGTCGGCGACCCCGCCCTTGCCGTGCTCGCGCAGCGAGTCCAGCGCCTGGTCCTTGGTGGTGCCCGACAGCTGGCGGCCGATGACGCCCGCGAAGATCAGGTCGGTCGCGTGGCCGAGGATGCGCGGCCCGGTGACGGTGAGCGCGACGCTGACGGTGCCGAAGGCGAAGACCACGTAGAGCAGCGCCCGGTCCGGGCGCATCAGGCCGAGCAGGCGCTTGAGGGAGCCCTTGAAGTCCATCGAGCGCTCGATCGGGCCGCCGCTCATGAAGCGGCCGGGGCCTGCCATCGGGGCCGGGCCGCGGCGGGCGGCGGCCATCGGCTTGCCGCCGGGGCCGGCGCCTGCTCCTGCGCCCGCCCCTGCCGGGCCGCCCTTGCCCAAGGGGTCGGCACCCTTGTCGTCCTGGCCGCTCATGCCGCCGCCTCCTGCTCGGTCAGCTGGGACAACACGATCTCCCGGTAGGTCTCGTTCTCCGCCATCAGCTCGGCGTGCGTGCCGGTCCCGACGACGCGGCCCTCGTCCAGCACGACGATCCGGTCGGCGTCGCGGATCGTGGACACCCGCTGGGCCACGATCACCACCGTCGCCAGCGCGGTCTCCGCCGCCAGCGCCCGCCGCAGCGCGGCGTCGGTGGCGTAGTCCAGCGCGGAGAAGGAGTCGTCGAAGAGGTAGATCTCCGGGCGCCGCACCAGCGCCCGCGCGATCGCCAGCCGCTGCCGCTGCCCGCCGGAGACGTTGCTGCCGCCCTGCGCGATCGGCGCGTCGAGGCCGCCGTCCAGCTTCGCGACGAAGTCCTTGGCCTGCGCCACCTCCAGCGCGTGCCACAGCTCCTCGTCGGTCGCGTCGGGCTTGCCGTAGCGGAGGTTCGAGGCGACCGTCCCGGAGAAGAGGTACGGCTTCTGCGGCACGAGACCCACGGTCCTGGCCAGCAGCGCCGGGTCCAGCTCCGCCACGTCCTCGCCGTCCACCAGCACCCGGCCGCCGGTCGCGTCGTACAGCCGCGGGATCAGGCCCAGCAGCGTGGACTTGCCGCTGCCGGTCGAGCCGATCACCGCGGTGGTCTCGCCGGGCCTGGCGATCAGGTCCACGCCCCGCAGCACCGCGGCCTCGGCGCCGGGGTAGGCGAAGTCGACGTTGAAGAGCTCCAGTTCGCCGTGCCGGCGCAGCACCGTGATCGGGGCCTTCGGCGGTACGACGCTGGAGTCGGTGCCGAGCACCTCCTCGATGCGCTCGGCGCACACCTCGGCGCGCGGCACCATCATGAACATGAAGGTGGCCATCATGACCGACATCAGGATCTGCATCAGATAGCTGAGGAAGGCCGTCAGGGCGCCGATCTGCATGCCGCCGCTGTCGATGCGGTGCGCGCCGAACCACAGCACCGCCACGCTGGAGACGTTCACGATCGCCATCACGGTCGGGAACATCAGCGCCAGCAGCCGGCCGCTGGCCAGCGACACCTCGGTGACCTCGTCGTTGGCCCTGCCGAAGCGCTGCTTCTCGTAGTCGTCCTTGACGAAGGCCCTGATCACCCGGATGCCGGTGATCTGCTCGCGCAGCACCCGGTTCACGGTGTCGACGCGCTTCTGCATGGTGCGGAAGATCGGCCGCAGCTTGCGGATGATCAGGCTGACCGCGACCGCGAGCACCGGCACCACGCCCAGCAGCAGTGACGACAGCGGCACGTCCTGGCCGAGCGCCATGACGATGCCGCCGACGCACATGATCGGCGCCGAGACCATCATCGTGAAGGTCATCAGCACCAGCATCTGCACCTGCTGGACGTCGTTGGTGGTGCGGGTGATCAGCGACGGGGCGCCGAACTGCCCGACCTCGCGGGCCGAGAAGCTCTGCACCCGGTCGAAGACGGACTTCCTGATGTCCCGGCCGACCGCCATCGCGGTCCTGGCGCCGTAGTAGACCGCGCCGACCGCGCACACCACCTGCACCACGGTGACGCCGATCATGGTGGCGCCCATGCCCAGGATGTAACCGGAGTCACCCTTGACCACGCCGTTGTCGATGATGTCCGCGTTCAGTGTGGGCAGGAACAGTGCGGCGATCGTCTGGACGAGCTGCAGCGCGACGAGCACGCCGATGGGGCGTTTGTAGGGTCCCAGGTGGGAACGCAGGAGTCGGATCAGCACGCTAGATACCTCGGGATCGGTCGGCTCGGCTGCGCGGCCTGGTCCGGCTCGGCCCCGACCGGCGCGCCACACTATCCTCAGGCATCCCCGGGCCGCACATGATTAAAGCGAGGCAAAAGCTCCCGGGTGGGTGTGTTCGCGCACAGCGATGTACTGCTGGCGCACGGCCGAGCCGACCGCCGCGCCACCGCCCCCGCTGCTCCTGCCCTCGGGGCTGCCGTGCCCCCCGTGGCCGGCGCCCTCCGCGGGCTCGCCGTCCGCCGGGTCGAGCAGCACCGCACCCGGCATCGGCCAGTGCGGCGGCTCGCTCTGCGACTGCGAGCCCAGCACCGCGCCCAGCGACCAGGCCGCCTGCCGGGCCGCGCCGATCGCCGCGTACTCCGCCGCGGGCGGCACCACCACCAGGGTGCCGAACAGCGCAGGCGCCAGCGCCTGCACCGCGGGCAGCTCGGCCGCCGCGCCCAGCAGGAAGACCCGGCGCACCTCCACGCCCTTGTTGCGCAGCACGTCCAGCGCGTCCGCGAGCCCGCACAGCATGCCCTCGAAGGCCGCCCGCGCCAGGTGCTCGCGCTTCATCGACTCGCGCCGCAGCCCAGCCAGGGTGCCCGCGGTGTGCGGCAGGTCGGGGGTCCGCTCGCCCTCCAGGTACGGCAGCAGCACCAGGCCGTACGCCCCCGGCGTCGACTGCAGCGCCAGCTCCGAGAGCCCCGCCAGGTCCGTGCCCAGCAACTCGGCGGTGCCGCGCAGGGTGCGTACCGCGTTGCGCACCTGGACCACCGGGAGGTGGCGCCCCGTCGCGTCGGCAAACGCGGTGACCGTGCCCGTCGGGTCCTTCAGCGCCTCGTGGTGCACCGCGAAGACCGTGCCGGCCGCGCCCAGCGACACCACCGCGTCGCCCGGCCCGAGCCCCAGGCCCAGGGCCGCGGCCATGTTGTCGCCGGTGCCGGCCGAGATCAGCAGGCCCTCGGGCGTCTGGCCCGCGGGCTCGGCGGGCGCCAGCACCTCCGGCAGCCCCACCTGGTGGCCCAGCGCCAGCTCGACCAGGTCCCTGCGGTACTCGCCGGACGCCGCCGACCAGTAGCCGGTGCCCGACGCGTCGCCGCGGTCGGTGGTGCGGCGGGCGGGCTGGCCCAGCAGCTGCCACACCAGCCAGTCGTGCGGCAGCATCACCTCGGCGATGCGCTTGGCCGCGGCCGGCTCGTGCTGGGCCAGCCAGCGCAGCTTCGCCACCGGGTACGCCGCCTGCGGTTGGGCGCCCACCGCGTCCGCCCAGCCCGCGGTCCCGCCCAGCTCCTGCGCCAGGTCCGCGGCCTGCACCTGCGCCCGCTTGTCGCCGCGCAGCAGCGCGGGGCGTACGGTCACGCCGCCCGCGTCCAGCGCGAGCAGGCCGTGCTGCTGCCCGGAGATCCCGATCGCCTGCACACCTTCGAGCACCCCGCCCTTGGCGGCCTCGCCCAGCGACAGCAGCCACGCCTGGGGGTCGATCTCGGTCGGCTTCTCGCCGTCCGGCACCTCGTGGGGTGCATACCCCTGCCGCAGGACCTCACCGGTGTCGGTGTCGCACACGACGACGGTGGTACCTGCGGTGGAGCTGTCTATACCGGCCACTTTGCCCATAGGGCCGATGATGCCGTACCCGGCGCCCGCCGTCAGGTATTGCTCAGGTGTTCGAGGTCAGGTGTTCGACGTGCCCCAGTCGTCGTCCGGGCCGCTGCCGTTGCGCAGCGAGCGCACCTTGTGGGCCAGCGCGTCCGGCAGCCGCGGCCCGACCTTCGCCGAGACGGTGTCGGCGGCCTTCACCGCGGCGGTCCTGCTCTGCTGCGCCGCGCTCTCGGCGGCATTGCGCACCGCCGGGTTCTTCGCGAAGCGCTGTGCGGCCGCCGCCAGCTGGTCGTACCGCTCCCGGCCCGCCCGCGCCCCGATCACGAAGCCGAACGCGGCTCCCATGATGAACGTCAGCTTGTAGCGCATGGCTCCACCCTTCCTCACCGGTCTCGTCGCACCGCGCGTGTGCTCCGCGCCTACCCTGCGCATCCGGACGACAACCCCGGCGCTATCGGTTGGCGGAGCACCCCCCCACTTGCGCTAATGTATGTGTCGCACCGAGAGCGCGCCTTCCGGGAACACCCCGGCGGGTGCATTCGGTGCACGCAGTGCGATCCCCTGTAGCTCAATTGGCAGAGCAGCCGGCTGTTAACCGGCAGGTTACTGGTTCGAGTCCAGTCGGGGGAGCTGGTCCCCTGTAGCTCAATTGGCAGAGCAGCCGGCTGTTAACCGGCAGGTTACTGGTTCGAGTCCAGTCGGGGGAGCGCCGGATCAGGACCCCTTCGGGGTCCTTTTTCATGCCCGGGGGAACCATCCCCCCGCCCCCGCGAGTCCACCTGATGACGCGTCTGTGACCCACGAGGGCGACAGATCGTATGAGCAGCTATGCTGCGGCAGACGGCGCGCACGCCACGCCGTACGGGGCGGTAGCTCAGCCGGTTAGAGCAGCGGACTCATAATCCGCCGGTCCTGGGTTCGAGTCCCAGCCGCCCCACCACGCCCCGCCGGGCACGCCCGCTGACCTGCGTGCGGTGCGTGGGGGCGGCGAGCGGGCGGCAGGGCGACCGGAGCTGACGACGCTCAGCCGAGTGCGACCAGGTACGCCTGGTGGCCCGTTGTCGCGTAGACCGACCTCGCCACTATGTAGAGGGAGCCGTTGTGCCATAGCGGGTAGCTGCGCATCACCAGCTGCCCGAGGCGGCTGTAGCTGTCGACCGGGAGAGTGGCGTACCGCCGGATGGCGCCGGTGGCGGGGTCGACGGCGACGAGCCAGCCGCGGGCGAGCGGGTCGGGGGGTTCGTAGGCGAGCAGCTTTCCGTCCTGGAAGCCGATCGCGGTGATGCTGTGCAGGGCGTCGGACTTGGCGACCCAGCGCTGCCTGCCGTCGGCCAGGCCGAAGGCGACGATGCCGCCGATCGACCGGTCCTGGCCGGCGGTGTCCCTGCCCAGCGACAGGTACACGGCGTCGCCGCTGACCAGCACGTTGTGCACAGCCTGCAGCTCGTTGCCGTCGCTGTCGATGTGGTATTTGCCGCTGCCCAGCGATATGCGCCACCGCTGGTGCCCGGCGTCGTCGAGGGCGATCACGTCCCGGTAGGGCACGCCCTGGGTGCCGATCATGACGATGACGGGGTCGGTGGAGACGACCGCGCTCATCACGGTGCCCCCGGGCGCCGACCATTTCCAGGTTGCGGCGCCGTGACGGGCGGGGTCGAGGAGCTCCACCTCGTACGCTCGGGCGTTGCAGTTGACCACCGACACGAGTCGGGCGCCGCCGGCGTACCCGTCGGTGTTGCACGAGGCGTCGTATCCGGAGTGCCACAGAGGCCGGTGGTCGCTGAGCCGGTAGCCCGCAGACCCGGTGAGCCAGTCCACTGCCAGGGTGTCGCCGCTGATCGCCATCTCGCTGAAGGCGAAGTCGAGCTGCCCTCCGGTGCCGCCGGGCAGGGCCACGGTCCAGCGCACCTTCCCGGCGGCGAGGTCTATGGCCATCACCTTCTCGCAGCTCGTGCCGTACTGGACTGCCGTCAGGCCGGCGTACGAGTCCCTCGCCGCGCTGCAGTCGCGGCGGCCTGGGGCCGGGATCGACCAGGCGCGAGCCCCGGTGTCGATGTCGTACGCCACGACCTTGCCGATCTCGTTCTTGACGGCGTACCGGCCGACGAACCACAGCCCCAGCGTGTCGTACTGCCCGTCCTCGGCCGCCACCGGGTCGGCGGTCTTGTTCCACAGATACGCGAGATCCGGACGGTACGGGCGCCCCGCCGTCAGCAGCCCCGCGCCCGTCCCCCCGGCGGCCGCGGGACCGGACCGGTGACCGGGCGCTCCCTTCGCCAGGGCGTACACGCCGACGCCTACCAGGAGCAGGGCCACGGCCGCCGCCACCGCGAGCACGGCCCGTCCGCCTGTCCGCCGTCCTGCGGCGGCCTGCCGGCCCCGGCGCTTGCCCGGCCGTCCCACGGGCGACGACGGCTCGGCAGTCGCCGGCGTGAACGAGCCCTGCGCGTACGGACCGGCCGGCGGCGGCACCGGCTGGGCGTAGGGATTCTGCTCGCGAGGCACCGGCCGGGCGTGGAAGGGCGGCACGGTTCCGTCCGCTTCCCGGGGGTCCTGGTACGGCCCCGGCGGCGGGAAGGACTGCGGCATTGGCAAAGTTTCCTTGTCGTGCGTCGGTTTCATGGACAGGCGAGTGCCGGTGTCCGTCCTTGCCGACGCACGGGTCCCCCGGGCGCCGCACTGCGCGGGCCTCACGTGTCTCCCCGGATCATGGCGGTCCCGTACGCCGGTGGGAGTGAGCAGTGACTACTCCTTCGGGGAGGCGGCAGGGTACGCCCCGCCCCCGGGTCAGCCGGCCGTTGTGCGGCGCAGCAGGGGGATCAGGGTTGCCGCGACGGTGAGGTGGATCAGGGTCAGTGCGGCCTTCGTGCCGGCCGTGGCGTCCTCGGCGAAGACCGGGACCAGGGAGAGCGCGGCGACCGTGGCCGCCAGGGTCGTCCACCAGGTCGGGGCGCGGCGGGTGAGGCGTTCCAGGAGGGCGAGGGAGGCCCAGCCCAGCAGGGCGAAGAGCAGCGAGAAGGCGAGGACGACGGGCAGGTTGACGGTCGCGGTGCCCTGTGAGTCGGTCAGGACGAATCGGACGCCCAGCGCGTAGGCCGGCAGCCAGACCGCCGCCGGCAGCAGGGTGGCCGCCCCGACCGCGACGGCCCGCGCCCGCCGCCTCGTCCGTACGGTCGCCTCGTCCGTCGCACCGGCCCGCGTGGCCGGAGGTGTCTGCGTCGTCATGGTCGGATCTCCTCGTCAGGGATTTGGGCGCCACCAGCCGGGGGGGTGGGCCGTGCGGCGCTCTCACCCCGTAGGTCGAACGGGGCGGCGCCGGATCGACACGGCCGCTCACCGCGGTGGAACCGTTCCGATCGCGGTGGCGTGACAGTCCGCGGGGGCCGGAACCGGCGTCCCGCGAGCGAAGGGACGGGCTGCGGTATGACGGCAGGGGGACGGCGCGCGCGGATCGCGGTGGGGGTGGCGGCGCTGGGGGCGGTACTCGCGCTCGCCGGCTGCGGAGCCAACGACGCCAAGGGGTACGGCGACGCGCCGGTCAAGGGCAAGCAGGGCGAGGACAGCCCGGCGACGGTCTACAACATGCCCGACGGCTTCGGGAACCTGGCGACCAAGTGCGTCGGCAGCGGCAACCGGGCGTACGTCACGACCAACAGCGGCGGCCCGTCGAACATCCAGATCGTCAAGGACCCGCAGTGCCCCGGCTGAGGAGGCGCGGCGGGCGTGGCGCCGGCGTCGTCCTGGTGGTCCTGCTGTGCCTGATCCTGGCGGCGGGAGCCGGCTACGGCGGCTGGTACTGGTGGCAGCGGGTCAGGGAGGACGACGCCTCCGGGCGGGGCGACGCACCGGTGGCGGAGAGGCAGGGCGAGGACAGCGCCGTCACCGTCTACAACATGCCGGACGGGTTCGGGAACGTGGCCACCAAATGCGTCGGGGCCGGGCAGCGCGGCTACAGCACGACGCACTTCGACACGTCGGACGGCGACGACAGCAAGGCCACCAACGCCAGCATCGTGGTGGTCCCGGACCCCGCCTGCCGCTGACCCGCCGCCCCCGAATGCCCGGCGGGGCTCAGCCGCCGAGGAGGGGCGCCAGGTCGCCCGTCAGCAGCGCCTGCATCAGCACGTCGCCGCGGCCGCCGGCGGGGCGGCCCGTCAGCCGTACGAGGTGTTCCGGGCCGCCCTCGACCGTGACCTCCGTGCCCGTCAGCAGCTGCGACCAGGGCTCGTCGGCGGCACGCGAGCGGCCCGAGGCGAGCCGGGTACGCAGCTGCGCGGCGAGCGCGTCCGCGGCGGACGCGGACGGGTTCGTACGGCACAGCTCGTTCGTCAGGCTGGTGGCCGAGGTGCCGCGGGTCCCCACGCCGAGCACCGTGCCGCCTGCCGCCGCTTTGACGTCGCCGGTGCCGTTGTCCGTCAGTTCGGCGGCGAGCGGGTGGTCGAGGCACTCGGCGACAGCGCTGAAGGCGGCGTCGTCGCCGAGGGTGTGGCCGCCGACCGCGTCAACGCCGTCGAGCGCGGCCAGGGAGGACGCGTGGACGAGGGAGGAGCCGCCGCTCCGCACGAGGTTGAACCGGCCGACCGACGCGCCGGTGAAGGTGTCGGCGAGCGGGCCTGTCATCGAGATCTCGTGGTCGTGCTGGAGGCGCCAGGTCTTCCCCGAAGGACCGTCCTTCTCCGGCGTGCCGCCGAGCGCCTCGACCTTCGGCGCCACCGCGGACGGTTCGACACCGCCGTCGAGCCGGCCGCCGGTGTCGGGCGGGTTGCCGGCCTCGACGGCGACGTCCGCCTTGCGGCCGTCGAAGCCGAAGCTCTGCTGCGTGAGCGGGGCGGAGGGCGCGATCTCGCCCCACCCGTGCTGACCCAACTGCGAGGCCGCAGGCCCCGTGCCCGTCAGGCCGGCCTTGCGCTGGGCGCCGAGGTCGCCGAAGTCCACCCAGGCGCGGTGCCCGGCCGTATCGGTGATCCTGCCCAACTCGGCCCGCAGGGTGTCGTCCCCACCACCAGAACCGCCCCCGCCGCACCCGGCGACAGCCACGACGGCAAGCACCAAACCCCCCGCGGCCAACCGCACCTGCATCCCCATCACGTGCCCCCGTCCCTCCGCATCCCCCTAGCGCGCCGGCCACCCTACCGCCCTTCCCGGCGGGAGAAGCCACCCGCTCCGGGCGACGGGAGGTGCGGAGGTTGCGGGGGTTGCGGGGATTGCGGAGGTAATCCTCCGGGGATGGGAAGTTTATCCTCCGCTGCGAGTCTTTCCCGGTCCGCACTGATCGCCGACTTCGGGGGGGAAATCGCTCATGAAGAAGTACATCGCACTGGCCGCCGTGGCTGTACATGGAAGCCGGTGTCCAGCTGTACGGCAGTGACACCTACAAGAACGACTTCGGTCTGTACACCACGTACGCCGGTCCCGTGTACGTCCACGCGCCGGGCCAGTGCATCAACTGGTGGGGGCACATCGACACGGAGTTCAAGGAGAAGGACAAGGACCACTGCGGCTGAGCCGCTGACCGCGGCACCCGGGGCCTCGGCTTGCGGCTCCGGGTGCCGCGGTGAGGAGAGAGGTGCGGTCGGCGGGGTGGGAGCCGGGGCGGCCCGGGTACACGGCGGCGGAACTGGCGGGGGACGCCGTCGGAGGTGGTCCACGGCACCGCTGACCCGCTCTTCCCCTTCCCCCACGGGCAGGCCCTGGCCGAGGCGATTCCCGGCGCTGCCCTGCTGCCGCTGGAGGGTGCGGGCCACGGGCTCGTCCGGGCGGACCGGCCCGCGCTCGTCCGCGCGATCCTCGCGCACACCGCCGCCTAGGCCGTGTTGTGGAAGTCCCGCCTGCCCCGCGACGCCTGGCACGCACGCTCGCTGCGTTGTCGGAGTCGTCCGAGCAGGCCCACTACGAGGACGACCCTCCGCCTTGCGATCGCACGCACCGGACGCCGCGGGGCCCGCCCTGTGGGCGGACGGCCCTACTTCCAAAACACGGCCTAGCCGAAGGCCAGAACGCCGACGACCTTGTGCAGAAGGCTTGTCGGCCCATTACGTTCAGACTTATCGTAAGTCTGCGCGTAATGAGGAGGTGTCCGATGGTCTCCACGGCGGACCTGGGCCGGTGGAACGCCGAGCTGGTGCTCGGGCGGCTCTACGACCGGCGGGCGCGCAGCAACGCGGAACTGGCCCGGCGCACGGGCCTGTCGCGCTCGACCGTCGAGCGCGCCCTCGATCTGCTGGCGGAACGCGGCCTCGTGGCCAAGTCCGCGCCCGTGGCCCTGCCCAGCGGGCGGCCCGCCGCGCTCTACCGGCTGCGGCCGGAAGCCGGCTGCCTGGTCGCCGTGGACGTGGGCGCGCACACCGTCAGGGTGCGGGTCGACGACCTCGCGGGGCCGGGCGGTGCCGAGCACGAGCCGGAGCCGGTCCGCGTGGACCCCGCGGACCCGGCGGACAAGCGGCTGGCCGCGGTGGACGCCCTGGTGGACCGGGCGCTGGCGGACGCGGGTGCCGGGGCCGAGCGGGTGCGGGCGGTCACCGTCGGCACCCCGGGCATCGTGGACGCAGGCGGGACCGTCGTCGCCTGCCGGGTGATCAGGTCGGGGGACTGGGTGGGCAGCCGGCTGCGCAGCCGCGTCGCCGAACGCTTCCCCGGCGCCGCCGTCACCGTCGACAACGACGCCAACCTCGCCGTGCTCGGCGAGCAGCGCTTCGGTGTCGCGGGCGGCGCCCGCGAGATCGTCGCGGTCTTCGCCGGGCGCCGCGTCGGCTTCGGCATCGTGCACGGCGGCCGGCTGCACCGCGGGGCGCACCACCAGGCGGGCGAGGCCGCCAACATCCGCGACTCGTGGTGGGGCCGGGCCAACGACTGGCTGCGCGGCCACCAGGACGTGGCGCCGCAGCTGTTCGCCGCGGCGGCGGACGGGCAGCCCGCGGCGCTGGAGCAGACCGCGGAGCTGGGGCGGCTGCTCGGCATGGCCTTCGCCGAGGTCGTGCACACCGTCGACCCGGAGCTGATCGTGCTGGGCGGCGCGGTCTCGCTGGCCGGGGCCGCCGTACTCGACCCGGTGGCCGAGCACTTCAAACGCGCCTGCCGCGACACCACGGCCCCGCCGCTCGTGCTGTCCACGCTGGGCAGGCGCCCAGTGCTGCTGGGCGCCGCCGAAAGCGCCCGCCGCACCGCCTTCACCCACCTGCTCGACGGGCACCCGGCCGGGGCGCACCCGTACGAGCCGGCGGGCGCGTACCCGTACGGCGACGGCGGCAGGCGACCGCACCCCCTCGACCCAGACGGCGCCAAAGAACCGGACGGCGACAAAGAAAGAGAAGCCCCGTACCTGTCCGACAACACCCCACCAGGGAGCCTGCGATGACCACAGGAACAACGAACGCGACGGTACGCGTCGCCGTACTGGGCGCCGGAATCCGCGGCATGGAGCACGGCGAGCGGATACGGTCCAGCGGCGGAGTCGTCACCGCGGTCGCGGAACCGGACGAGGGGCGCAGGCGGCGGCTCGCCGCCGAGCACTCGCTGCCGCAGGAGGCCTGCTTCGCGGACTGGCGGGACCTCGCGCGGCACCCCGACCTGTGCGACGCGGTGCTCATCACCACGCAGGACGCCGACCACGCCGACCCGTGCGTGACCTTCGCCGGGCTCGGCAAGCACATCCTCTGCGAGAAGCCGATGGCGCCGGACGAGGCGGACGCGGTGCGCATGGTGGAGGCGGTCGAGCGCTCAGGCGTGGTCTTCGCGGTGGTGCACCCGCTGCGGTACATGCCGTACACCGACGTCGTCAGGGGCTGGGTGCGGGACGGCAGGATCGGCCGCATCGTGAACGTCCAGCACCTGGAGCCGGTCGGCGCCTGGCACTTCGCGCACTCCTTCGTCCGGGGCAACTGGCGGCGCGAGGACGAGTCCAGCTCGATGCTGATGGCCAAGTGCTGCCACGACCTGGACTGGCTGTCCTACGTGGTCGGTTCGCAGCCCGCGCAGGTCGCCTCCTTCGGGCGGCTCACCCACTTCCGCCCGGAGAACCGGCCGGAGGGCGCCGCCGACCGCTGCCTGGACTGCGCGGTCGAGGCCGACTGCCCCTTCTCCGCGCCCCGCCTGTACCTGTCCTGCCTCGGCAGCCCCAGCCGTGAGCACTGGCCGCTCGGCGCGGTGACGGCCACGCCCACCGAGCCCGCCGTCCGCGAGGCGCTGGCCACCGGCCCGTACGGCCGCTGCGTCTACGCCTGCGACAACGACGTGGCCGACCACCAGGTCGTCGCCCTGGACTACGCCGACGGCGTCACCGCCACCCACACCGTCACGGCCTTCACCGAGATGAGCCACCGCCAGACGCGGATCTTCGGCACCCACGGCAGCATCGAGACCGACGGCCGGCACGTGACCCTGCACGACTTCCGCGCCCACCCGGCGACCACCGTCGAACGCGTCGACACCTCCGACACCACCGCCGCGGGCCACGCCGACGGCGACAGCGCCGCCGTCACGGCCTTCCTGTCCGCCGCCTCGACCGGCGACACGACCCCGATCCGCTCAGGCCCGCGCGAGTCCCTGCTCAGCCACCAGGCCGTATGGGCAGCGGAATCCGCCCGCCGCACGGGCACGACCGTCCGCCTCGCATAGCGGAGACCGGCGCAGCTCGCACAGCGGGGCGCTGCACAGCGGTCAGCGGCCCACGCCCAGGCGGCCGGATTCGGTGTAGGGCTCCAGGTCGACCTGGACGCGGTGGGTGGTGCCGCGGTCGACGGAGCCGCCGGCCTCCGCGGTGACCACGCCGATGCGCAGGCCGCCGCCCGCGGTGCCGGCGCGGTGGACCTGGACGGTGAATTCGAGGCTCACCTTGTCGACGGTGAAGCCGATCTGCTCGTCCTCCGCTGCGGCCCGCGCCTGCTCCAGTTCGCCGCGGATCTGCTGGATGACCTCGGCGAGGCCCACGAACGACGGCGCTTCCACGGCGGTTGCCCCCACAGGTCATCCGGCGAGACGGGAGCACAAGTGTAGTGCTTTTGAGGCGACATGACGGGACGTCAGGCGTATGGTGCACGGCATGGAGGCCGACGGGGGAATCGGTATCGGGTCCTCCCTGGCGACGCCGCCGTGGGCGGTGCGCATCCGGCGGGCCAACGGGACGATCGCGGGCAGCGGGATTCTGCTGAGCGCCGACCGGGTGCTGACCTGCGCCCATGTGGTGGGCCGGGAGGAGGAGGTCACCGCCGAGTTCGTGGGGGCGGCGGCCGGGGGTTCTGCGGGCTTCGCGGTGCCCGAGGTGGCCGCGAGGGTCACCGGTGACGCCTACCGGCCCGAGCAGCGGGACCGCAACGGCGACCCGGTCGGCGACGTCGCGCTGCTCGAACTCGACAGCCCGCGGCCCGCGTCGGAGGCGACCGCGCTGCACCGGGTGTCGGCGCCCGGCCGCCAGGTGCGGATGTTCGGCTTCCCCGCGCACTACAACGGCGGCCTGTGGCTGCCCGCCACGATCCTCGGCGGCTGCGGCCGGGACGGCCAGGTGCAGTTGCAGGCCGCCGACCCGGGCGTGGTGGCGCGGCCCGGCTTCAGCGGCGGCGGGGTGGTGGACCTGGCCACCGACCGGGTCATCGGCATGGTGCTGGCCAGGTCGCGCGAGAAGGGCGGCGGATTCTCCTTCATGAGCCCGGCAGAGACCGTCGTGCAGCACCTGCCCGAGGTCGTCGCCTGGACGGTCGGCAGGACCGCGGTCGACGAGGAGCTGCGCTCGGCGGGGTCCGGTGACGACGAGGCGCTGCTGGACCAGCCGTTCGCCGAGCGGCTGGCGCGCTGGCTGCGCGGCGGCCCGGACGCCCGGCAGGTCAAGATCAGCCTGGTGCCGGAGGACGACCGGGTGCGCGCGGCCACCCTGCGCCGTGCGATCACCCTGGCCGACCGGGAGTTGCGCAGCCGCTTCTCCACCGGGCGCCCCTCGCTCGACGCGCCCGGAACGGTGCCGGAGGCCGGCGGCCTGGACCTCGCGGTCATCGCAACCGGCCGCAGCACCGACGAGATCGCCGAGCGGATCGCCGGCCGCATGGGCCTGCTGCAGCACCTGGAGGTGCCCGCCGCCGAGCGCATCGCGGCGGCCACGGTGACGATCACGCTGGTCGTGGACGGGGTGGACGCCGCCGCCGACCCGCCGTCGCTGATCGGCCTGCTGGGGCTGCTGGTGGCGAGGGGCAGCCGGGTGCTGCTGGTCTTCCGCAGCGCGGGCGACCATTCCGCGCGCGCCCGGGAGGAGTTGCTGCTGCGGCCGGCCCTGGAGCGGCGGGCGCGGCTGGGCGAGCGGCTGCTGCGTATCGCCGGCGGTCCCGGCCGCGAGCTGGACCACCTGATGGCCCGGGTGAGCGGCGAGGGGGAGCCGGTGGA
This sequence comes from Actinacidiphila bryophytorum, assembly GCF_016916835.1. GTDB lineage: Bacteria > Actinomycetota > Actinomycetes > Streptomycetales > Streptomycetaceae > Actinacidiphila > Actinacidiphila bryophytorum. Next base: position 536,650 of record NZ_JAFFIX010000001.1, read on the forward strand.
GAAGGCGGTCGACGCGCTCATCCACGTGATCACCGCCCGGGCCGAACTGACCGCGGGCCAGGGCGCCTTCGCGGCACCGCCGGAGGACGGCCAGGACCTGGCGCGCTACGAGCGCATGGCGGCCCGCGCCGAGCACCTGCTGCCGCAGGCGATCGCCTCCTTACGGGAACTGCTGGTCCGCCGCGACCAGTTGCGGGGCGAGCTGGGGCCGTACCGCCGGCTGTACGAGGAGAGCGCCTCGCGCGGCGAGAACCTGGCAGCCGACGAGCTGTACCTGACCGCCTACCGGCTGCTGCGTGAACGCCCCTGCCAGGTGCCCGCCGCCGAGGCCGCGGTCCGCGCCTTCCGCGACCTGGTCGACCGCCCGGAAGAAGGGCCGCCCGCGACGGAGGCCCCGGCCCCGGCAGACCCGGCCCCCGCGGACCCGCCGGACCCGGCTCCCGGCGCCGCGCCCCCGCCCGAAGGAGGTACGCCGACATGACCGCGCCCGGCTCACCGTGCCCTCACGTGCCCTGCAAGGGCACCATCCGCGCCTCCGGTTACTGCGGGACCTGCCACCGCCACCCCTCGACCGCACCCGGCACGGCCACCGCACCCGCGCGCGGGACCACCGGCGCCGGGACCGTACCGGCGCCGCGCCGGGAGGCACGGGTCCGCGACGCCGACGTACCCGGGGGCACCCCCGACGCACCCGCACCGCGGCAGGAGGCCGCCGGGAGTCTGGACCGCGACGGCCTGGTGCGGCTGCCCCGCGTGCCGCGCCCCGCAGACGAGGACGTCGTACGGTCCACCGCCCGCCGCCCCGAGGGCGGCCGCCGCTGCGGTGTGCCGGACTGCACCGGCACCATCGGGGTGTCCTACGACGGCGGCCCCGCCCCCGACGAGGGCTTCTGCCCGCTGTGCGGCACGCGGTACTCCTTCCGCCCGCAGCTCGGCCCCGGCGACGTGGTCGCCGGGCAGTACCGCGTGATCGGGTACCTGTCACCCGGCGGCACCGGCTGGGTCTACCTCGCAGAGGACCTGGACCTGCCGGGCCAGCGGGTGGTGCTCAAGACGCAGATCAACACGCAGGACGCGGCGGCCCGCCGCAAGGCCGTCGAGGAGCGCCGCTCCCTGACGTCGCTGCACCACCGCGACATCGTCGGGATCATCGCGTCCAAGCAGCACCGCCGCGACGGCGAGGCCGAGCCCACCGACTACATCGTCATGGAGTACGTGGCAGGCCGCCCGCTGGACCAGCTGCTGCTGGCCTCGGACGAGGAGCTGGCCCGGATGTTCGGCGAGCCGTTCGCGATCGACCACGTCGTCACGTACGGCTGCAAGATCCTCGGCGCCCTGGAGTACCTGCACGACCAGGGCCTGCTCTACTGCGACATGAAGCCGGAGAACGTCATCCACTACGACCGGCAGATCAAGGTCATCGACCTCGGTGCGGTCCGCAGGATCGACGACCGCAGCAGCGCCCTGGTCTTCACCCCGCGGTTCGCGCCGCCCAAGCGCGAGCGCGACGGTCGCGGCTTCCTGGTCGACACCGACCTGTTCACCGTCGGCCGTACGCTGGCGGCGCTCGCGACCCGCGCCCAGCGGCCCGCGGGGCTGGCAGCCCGCTCCTTCGACCGGCTGATCGGCCGCGCCACCCACGACGACCCCGCCGCCCGCTTCACCTCGGCCGCGCAGATGTCCCGCCAGCTGTGGGAGGTGCTGCGCGAGCACCGCGCCCTGGCCAGGGGCGAGCGCTACCCGGAGCGCTCCACGCGCTTCGAGCCGACCGCCGTCGTCTTCGGCGCCGCCCTCGGCACGGTCCCCGCGCTCACCCACTGGACGCAGCGGGCCGAGGGCGCCGCACCGCCCGACCTGGCCACGGGGGTGCCGGACCCGCGCGAGGCGGCCCGCGCGCTGCCCGGGCCGATCGCCGACCCCGGCGACTCGGCGGCGGTGCTGCTGGGCGGCCTGGCGGGTGACGCGCCCGAGCGGACCGCGGAACGCGTGGGCGACGACCCGGCCCTGCAGACCGTCGAGGTCGCGCTGTGGCTGTGCCGGTCCTACCTGCTGTCGAGCGAGCCCGGTGCGGCAGGGGCCGGGAGCCGGGCGGCGGCGGAACGCTGGCTGGACGAGGCGGTACGGCTGATGGGCCGCGACGTCGCGGGCTACGACTGGCGCCCGCCGTGGCACCGCGGGCTGCTGCACCTGATGAGCGGGCAGGTCAAGGAGGCGCAGGGCGAGTTCGCTGCCGTCTACGCGACGGTCCCCGGGGAGTGGGCGCCGAAACTGGCGCTGGGCTACTGCGCCGAGTATCTGCGCGGCGCCACCGAGCCGGGGCAGGCGGAGGAAGCACAGGCGCGAGCGGAGGCGGAAGCCGAGGCGGAGGCGTACTACCGGGCGGTGTGGGAGCGCGACCGGGCGCACACCAGCGCCGCCTTCGGGCTGGCCCGGCTGCGGCTGCTGCACGCCGACCGGGCCGGCGCGGTCCGGGTGCTGGACCAGGTGCCGACCACGTCCCGCACCTACGACCTCGCCCGGGTCGCCGCCCTGCGCGTCCTGACCGGGCGGGTGGGCGGCACCGCACCCTCGCCGGACGACCTGGCCGCGGCCGAGGTGCGGCTCGCGGAACTCCCGCGCGACGACGCGCGGGACCGCCTGGTCGCCGAGGCCCGGGAGAACGTGCTGGCCGGCCACCCGGCACCGCCCGGACCCGCCTCCCTGCGGGCCAGGCTGGCACTCGCGCTGACGCTGGCGCCACCCCGCACGCCCGGCTTCCCCGCCCTGCCGCAGGGGCAGCTCTTCGAGGGCTCGGACAGCCGCCGCGCACTGGCCCAGCTCCTCTACGGGTCGCTGCGCACCCTGGTCGGCCAGGCACCGCAGGCCGACCGCCCGGAACTGCTCGACCGCGCCTACGCCGTACGCCCCAGGAGCCGGTTCTGACCGGCGGCGCCCGCACCACGCCATGAACGACCCGAACGACGACGGCGGCACCGTCCCGTCGGTGAGGAGCAGGACCACAGTGGACACCACGATCGGCCTCGCGGTCAGCCAGCAGAAGTACCTGCCCGCGGGCGCGGGCGAGCAGGAGCTGCACGCCATCGTGACCGTCGGGGTCAGCGGCGCCGACGCCGCCGCGCCCGGCCCGGCGCTGGCCGAGGTGCTGGTCGTGGACTGCTCCACGTCGATGGACAGCCCCGAGGAGAAATTCCGCGCCGCCAAGAACGCCGCGGTCGCCGCGATCGGACTGCTCCCTGCCGGTACGCCCTTCGCGGTGGTCGCCGGCACCCAGTTCGGCATCGCGGTCTACCCGCCGCAGGCCGAGGGCGCTCCGCCGCGGATGGCGGTGGCCTCGGCCGCGACGAAGGCCGAGGCGGAGACCGCGGTACGCAAGCAGGTCGCGGCGGGCGGCACCTGTGTCGGCAACTGGCTGCACCGGGCGGGTGAGTTGCTGGCCGGGCAGTCCGCGCCGATCAAGCACGTGCTGATGCTCACCGACGGCCGCAACGAGCACGACCACATCCGGCCGCTCGCCGGCGTCCTGGCCCGCACCGCGGGTGCCTTCGTCTGCGACGCGTGGGGCATCGGCAAGGGCTGGGACGCCGCCGTGCTGCTCCAGGTGACCGGCGCCCTGCACGGCAGCGCGGACGCCGTCCGGAAGGAGGACGAACTCGTGGGCGCCTACGAGGCGCTGGTACGCCGGCTGCTCGACAAGGCGGTGCCGGAAGTGACGCTGGCCGTGGAGGTCTTCCCCGGCAGCCGGCTGCGGTACGTACGGCAGACCTTCCCCCACGAGGCGCTGATGACCGCAGAGCCCGACGAGCCGGGCACGTACGTCACGCGGGCCTGGGGCAACGAGACCCGGCGCTTCCACGTGTGCGTCGCCGTGGACCCCCAAGGGCAGCTGCACGGCGAGGAGCTGCAGGCGGCGGAGGTCGCGGTGCGGCTCCCCGCGGGGACCGGGGTGCGCACGCCGGTACCGCTGGCGCTGGTCGTGAACTGGACCGACGACCCGGCCCTGTCCGGGATGACCGACGAGCAGGTGCTGCACTTCCGGCACTACGAGCAGCTCGGCAAGGCCGTGGCGGACGCCGCCGACGCCTACCACCGCGAGGAGTTCGAGCGGGCCGAGCAGCTGCTGGGCACCGCCGTCGCCCTCGCAGAGCGGGCCGGAGCGCGCCGCCAACTGGCCGAACTGCGGCGGCTGGTGGACATCGAGAACGCGGCGGCCGGCATCGTGTCGCTGCGCCCGGACATCGACCCGGTGGACTTCCAGCACCTGATCACCGCGAGCAGCCACAGCACCTACGGCCCCGAGCCCGGCGGCCCCGCACCCGACCCGGGGGTGCAACCGGGCGCGGCCCTGCGGGACTGCCCGTCCTGCAACCGCCGCATCCCGGCAACGGCCCGCTTCTGCCCGCTGTGCGGATTCGTCCTGGCGGGGGAGTCATGAGCGGACCGGCGGTACGGATACCCGAGAAGCAGGCCGGGGCGGGCGGCACCAGCCGCACCCTGGGCGAACTGACCCGCAGGACCGTCCTGCTGGTCCTGCTCGCGGTCCTGACGACCGCGGCGCTCTTCCAGGCCTACCGCGGTGTGCACGGCGACGCGGTGCCGCTGAAGTCGGCAAGTGCCCCCGGGGTGCTGGCCGTCGACACCGCCATGGACGCGCTCGCCACCGTGCAGGCCGGCGTCCAGTCCGAGGACGGCAGCACGAGCGACTTCCACACCCGTATCTCGGTGGCCAACCAGAGCCTGGCCAGGGCCGCGTCCGCCGACGTCACCGGGCTCGGCGGGCGGCAGACGATCCAGACGGTGACCGGCCTGATCGCCACCTACTCCGGCTGGATCGAGGACGCCGAGGCCCAGCTGCCGGGCGCCCCGCTGCAGAAGGCCTACCTCAGCTACGCCGCCGGCATGCTCGGTGTCGGCGCGAAGGGTCCCGACGCGGAGGCCACCGTGATGGGCAGGCTGGCCGCGCTGCAGGCCGAGCAGCAGCACGTGGTGGGCCGGCAGACGGACTTCGGGCCGCTGCTGTGGCTGGAGTGGAGCCTCGCCCTCGCCCTGGCACTGGCCTTCCTGCTGCTGCTCGCCGAGGCGCACCGCTACTACGGGGCGCGCTTCAGCCGGCAGCTCAACCCGCCGCTGCTGGCCGCCTGCGCCCTGCTGGTCGCCGGTGTCGCCGTGCTGGTCGCCTTCACCGCGCTGACGCACTCGGCGATGGCCGACACCCGCAGTGCGCTCGCGCACCCGCTGACCGGCAACGCCATACCGCGCACCGGGTCGCAGGTGTCCGGGCGGCTGGCCGGTACGGGTCTGCGGGCCGCGGCGGCCGACTGGATCCTCGTCGGCGGCGTGCTGCTCGTGCTGCTGGTCCTGCTGGGGCTCCAGCCGCGTATCAACGAATACCGGGTGCGGGTCGTCACCGTGAAGTGGCCGCGGCTGCGTACCGTCGGCGCCGTCGGGACGTGCCTGGTGGTGCTGGCGGGCGGCGGCGCCCTGGCCGTCCGGGCCGCGGGCTGGAACGGCTCGGTCACCCTGCTCGCCAACTGGACCGGCACCGAGCAGGAGCAGTTCCAGCGCCTGGTCATCGACAAGTTCGAGGACAAATACCACATCCACGTCGTCTACCAGGGCAGTTCGGCCGAGAGTCAGGTGCTGGCCGCCGACGTCGAGTCCGGTACGCCACCGGACGTGGCGATCCTGCCCGGACCCGGCGAACTCGCCGGCTACGCGGCCGAGGGCATGCTCACCCCGCTCGACGACCTGGTCGCCCGGGGCCGCTTCGGCGCCACCTGGGTCACCCCGGTCAAGGGCACCGACGGCAAGGAGCACGCGTACTGGCTGCCGATCAAGACCGACCTGAAAAGCATGGTGTGGCACCCGAAGTCCATGGACGCGAGCGCCGTCGCACAGGCCGCGCGCACCCCCGCGTCCTGGTGCCTGGGGATGGGCAGCGACGCCACGTCCGGCTGGCCCGGCTCCGACTGGATCGAGGACATCCTGCTGCAGCAGACCGACGCCGCCACGTACGACGCCTGGGTGGGCGGGACCCTGCCGTGGAACAGCCCGAAGGTCAGGCGCGCGTGGACCACCTGGGGGCAGATGGTCGGCGCGGGCGACCCGGCGCTGGCCGCACCCGCCCTGAAGGCGTCGTTCGCGGACGTCGCCGACGGGGTGGCCGCGAAGCCGCCGACCTGCCGCCTGGAGCACCAGTCGTCCTTCGCCCAGGGCACCGCCGGCTGGAAGGCGGTCGGGCCGGCCTACGTGCACTCCGCCGACGTCATCCCGGGCGCCGCGGCAGGCGGCGACCGCTGGGTGGTCTCCGGCGACCTCGCCGCCGTCCTGCACAGCACCCCGCAGTCCGCCAAGCTCATCGCCTACCTGGCCTCGGACGAGGCCCAGCGCGCCTGGGCGGGCACCCAGTCCGGCTTCTCCGTCAAGGGCGCGGTGCTGGCCGGCTACCCGGCCGCCGGCACCGACGGCGCGATCGCCCGCACCCTGCGGGACCCGGCCGCGGTCCGCTGCTACGACGCCTCGGACGCGATGCCGGCCCCGGTGCGGGACGCCTTCGCGCTCGCCGTCCTGCGCTTCCTCGCCGACCCCGGGACCCTGGACGCGCAGCTGGAGACACTCGACAAGGTCAGCGCCGGCCTGCCCGAAGGCAGCAGAGTGCTCAACCAGGTGTGCCCCGCGCGCTGAGCCGCACGCCTGCTGCCGCCCGGCCGGTCAGACGACCGAGAGGGTCACTTCCACATTGCCGCGGGTCGCGTTGGAGTAGGGGCACACCTCGTGGGCCTGCTCGACCAGCGCGGCCGCCGCGTCCCGCTCCAGGTTCGGGATCGAGACGTCCAGCGCGACGGTCAGCCCGAAGCCGCCGGACTCGGTCTTGCCCAGGCCGACCTTGGCGGTCACCCGCGAGCCGCTGACGTCGGTCTTCGCACGCCGGGCGACCACGCCCAGCGCGCTCTGGAAGCAGGCGCTGTAGCCGGCCGCGAAGAGCTGCTCGGGGTTGGTCCCCGCACCCGTGCCGCCCAGCTCGATGGGCGGGTTGACGATGACGTCGAGCTTGCCGTCGTCGGTGGCGACCCGCCCGTCGCGGCCGTTCTCCGCGGTGGCGACGGCGGTGTACAGCACGTCCACGTACTGGATGGTCATGGGGGCTCCTCATCGGAAGGCTGAGCGAAGGGTCAGCGCAGGGGCAGGTGAAGGTCGTCGGTCTCGGTCGCCGGCGTCCGGCAAAGGGTGCCGCAGGTGTGCCGGGGCCGGCCGGCCCCGGCACACCCACGGGGCAGGTCACTCCGGGAGGGCGACGACCGCCTTGCCGGTGTTCTCGCCGCGCAGCATCCCCAGGAACGCCGCCACGGCCTGGTCGATTCCCGTGGTCACGGTCTCGCGGTAGTGCAGCTTGCCGTCCCGCAGCCAGCCGCCGACCTCGCGGACGAAGTCGCCCTGCATGTCGTGGTGGTCGCCGACCATGAAGCCGCGCAGCATCAGCCGCCTGCCGACCAGCAGCCCGAGGTTGCGCGGCCCCGGCGGCGGCTCGACGTCGTTGTAGGCGGCGATGGACCCGCACAGCGCGGCCCTGCCGTTCAGCCGCATGGCGGAGATCGCCGCCTCCAGGTGGTCGCCGCCGACGTTGTCGAAGTAGACGTCGATGCCGTCGGGGGCGGCGTCCGCGAGCTGGTCGGCGACCGGCGCCTTCTTGTAGTTGAAGGCGGCGTCGAAGCCGTAGTCCTCCACCAGCAGCGCGCACTTCTCGTCGGAGCCCGCACTGCCGATCACCCGGGCGGCGCCCTTGAGCTTGGCGATCTGGCCGGCCTGGCTGCCGACCGCGCCCGCCGCGCCGGAGACGAACACCGTCTCGCCGGGCGCCAGTTCCGCGATCCGCAGCAGCCCCGCGTAGGCGGTCATGCCGGTCATGCCGAGCACCCCGAGGTAGGCGGACAGCGGTGCCTGCTCCGGGTCGACGACCGCGGCCTTGGCCGCGTCCAGGACGGCGTACTCGCGCCAGCCGAGCCCGTGCAGCACATGCGTGCCGACGGCCACGTCCGCGGACTGCGAGGCCACCACCCGGCCGACCGCACCGCCGTCCATGGGCTTGCCGATGGCGAAGGGCGGCATGTACGACTTCACGTCGTTCATCCGGCCGCGCATATAGGGGTCGACGGACAGGTAGAGGTTGCGCACCACGATCTGGCCGGGACCCGGCTCGGGGACGGGGGTCTCGACCAGGGCGAAGTCCGCCGGCGTCGGCCAGCCGTGCGGGCGGCCCGCCAGGTGCCATTCGCGCCCGGAGGACGTACTCGTCGGCGTGCTCGTCGAATTAACCATGGACCCGAATATTTCATGCCGCCCAGGGCCGCGCCGAGCGGCGCCCCGGCCCGGGCCGCCGCGGGACGACCGGTCCTACTGGCACCACCACAGCACCTGCTTGCAGGTGGGGCTGGGCGACGGGTGCGAGGAGTGCGTCGGCCGCGGGGTGCCGGTGGGCGGCGCGCTGGTCTTGGTGGGCGGGGCGCCGGGCGTGCTGGGCGGCGGGCCGGTCGTGGTGGCCGGGGCGGTCGGCGTGGCGCTGGTGCCGGCCGGGGTGGCCGTCGGGGACTGCGAGTGGTGCGGGCCGCCGGGGGTGCCGCCCTTGTGCGGTGCGGTCGAGGCGGGGGTGCCGGGCGCGGCGGTGCCGGTCCTGGAGTGGGTGGCGCCGGTGACGACGGGCGCGGAAGGTGTCGTACCGCCGGCGTCGCCGCCGGACAGCGCGGCCATCGACAGCATCGCCAGCGCGCCGACCACCGCGACCAGGCCGACCCCGTAGACGGCGACCCGCTGCTGCTTGCCACGGGCCTGCCGGCGCTGCCGCCCGCGGGCCGCGGCCCGCCCGCCGCCCGGGACCGGCAGCCCCGGCGCGTCCTCGTCGGTGATCGGCGGCATCTGCGCCGTCTCCCCGACCTGCGGGAGTTTCAGCTGGTCCGCGGGCGTGCCGCACCCCGGGCAGGAGTAGGCGCCGTTGAGGTGCCGACGGCACGCGTAGCAGTAATCCATGGCGCATGGACCCTATGGGACGCGTGTGGCGCAACGAAACCCCCGCTTCCCGCTTGTCACGGCTTTGCCGGGAAATTCCTGCGCACCCCAAATCGGTGCAGGTGGGGGCTCTTGACGGCACCCCGATGCAGACCCTCTAATAAGGTTGCCCTAACCTAATTAAGGGATGCCTTACCTGACCTCCGTGGGGCACCCCGTCGCCCGACCGTCGCCCGACCGTCCCCGTCCGATACCCGTCCGCCCCCGCTCACGAAGGACCCCCATGCTCCCCACGTTCGTCATCGGACTCCGCGAAGGCCTGGAGGCGGCGCTCATCGTGGGCATCATCGCCTCCTTCCTCGCCCAGCAGGGCCGCAGGGACGCACTCAAGAAGGTGTGGCTGGGCGTCGCCATCGCGGTGGCGATCTGCGTCGCGGTCGCGGTCGGGCTGCAGATCTACTCCAGCGACCTGCCGCAGAAGCAGCAGGAGCAGCTGGAGACGGTGATCGGCGCCATTGCCGTGGTGATGGTCAGCTACATGGTGCTGTGGATGAAGCGGCACTCCCGCGACCTGCGCAAGGACCTCGAAGGCGCCGCCGGCCGCGCCCTCACCGAGGGCTCGGCCTCCGCCCTGGTGCTGATGGCCTTCCTCGCGGTGCTCCGCGAGGGCTTCGAGACCTCGGTCTTCCTGCTGGCCACCTTCAACGAGAGCGACAACCCCGCCTACGGCGGCACCGGCGCCGCCCTCGGCATCGTGCTCGCCGCCGCCATCGGCTACGGCATCTACCGCGGCGGCGTCCGCATCAACCTCTCCCGCTTCTTCCGCATCACCGGCCTGGTGCTCATCCTCGTCGCCGCGGGCCTGGTCGCCACCGCCCTGATGACCGCGGCCGAGGGCGGCTGGCTGGAGCAGGGCACCCGCGCCTTCGACCTGTCCTGGCTGGTGCGCCCCGGCACCCCCGCCTCCTCTGTCGCCACCGGCGTCCTGGGCATCCAGCCCTACCCCGACTGGACGATGGTCACCGGCTGGCTCCTCTACGCCGTCCCGATGGCCGCCGTCGTGCTGTGGCCGGCCCGCCCGCGCAAGGCCCCCGCCGCCCGGCCGGCCACCCCGTGACCCCGCAACCCCCCTTCCGCGTCCCCGCCTTCCGCCACCCCCTCCAGGAGCTGACCGTGAACCCCCGAGCCACCCACCGCCGCGCCCTGGCCTGCGCGGCCACCGTGATCACCGCAGGCCTGCTGCTGACCGCCTGCGGCGGCGGCAAGGACGACTCGAAGGGCTCCGCGCCCGCCGGCGCGAAGAACGCCGGCGACAAGTCCTCGACCGTCAGCATCGGCATCAGCGACAAGGACTGCGCGCCCACCCCGGCGACCGTCCCGGCCGGCACCATCACGTTCGACGTCAGCAACAAGGGCTCCGCGAAGGTCACGGAGGCCGAACTGCTCGACGGCGGCAAGATCCTGGGCGAGAAGGAGAACCTCACCCCGGGCCTGTCCGGCGACTTCACCCTCAACCTCGACGCGGGCAAGTACCAGATCTACTGCCCCGGCGCGAAGACCGAGAAGACCGACTTCACCGTCACCGGCGCCGCCGAGAAGACCTGGAAGGACGACCCCGCCCTGGTCACCGCCACCCAGCAGTACGCGACCTGGGTCACCGGCGAGGTCAAGGAACTGGTCGCCGGCACCGACGCCTTCACCGCCGCGGTCAAGGCCGGCAGGACCGACGAGGCCAAGACCCTCTACGGCAAGGCCCGCATCCACTACGAGCGCATCGAGCCGACCGCGGAGATCTGGGGCGACATCGACGGCCGCATCGACGGGCGGATCGACGACGCCGCCACCGCCGCCGACTTCACCGGCTTCCACCGCATCGAGCAGAGCCTGTGGGAGAAGAACTCCACCGCCGGACTCGGCGTGCTGGCCGACCAGCTCAGCGCCGACGTGCACGACCTCTACACCAAGGTGCAGACCGTCGAGTACCAGCCCGCCGCCATCGCCAACGGCGCCACCGACCTGGTCAACGAGATCCAGTCCTCCAAGATCACCGGCGAGGAGGAGCGCTACTCGCACATCGACCTGCTCGACTTCGACGGCAACCTGGCCGGCGCGAACGAGGCCGTCACCGTGCTGCTGCCGGTCCTCAAGGTCAAGGACCCGACACTCGCCGCCACCGTCGCCCAGCGCTACCAGGCCACCGCCGACGCCCTCAAGGCGTACGCGGCCACGCCCGGCTACGAGAACAGCGGCTACGTCGACTACCGCAAGGTCACCGACGCCCAGCGCCGCGTCCTGGCCCAGGCCGTCGACGCCTACGCCGAGTCCGTGTCCAAGATCGCCGGAAAGATCGCCTGACCCGTGACCGCCACCCCCTCCCCCTCCCACGGCCCGGCCGACGGCTCCGACGGCGCCCCCGACATCACCCCCGAGCCCGCCACCGCAGCCCCCTCCCCGGTCAGCCGGCGGCGGCTGCTCGGCGCGGTCGGGGCGGGGGCGGCGGTCGCCGGCGCCGCACTCGGCGCGGGCGGCACCGCACTGGCCACCCGCGACAGCGGCCCCGGCACGGCGGCCCCCGGCGGTGAACCCCGGGCCGCCACCGTGGACTTCCGCGGCGCCCACCAGGCGGGAATCGCCACGCCCTCCCAGGACCGGCTGTGCTTCGCGACCTTCGACGTCGCGCCTGGCGCCACCCGCGCCGACCTCGCCGCGCTGCTCACCACCTGGACCGCCGCCGCCGAGGCCATGACGCTCGGCCGCCAGGTGCCCGGCGGCGAGGGCGACCTCAACACACCGCCCGACGACACCGGTGAGGCCGTCGGCCTCACCCCCGGCCGACTCACCGTCACCATCGGCTACGGCCCCGGCCTCTTCGACGACCGCTTCGGCCTCGCCGCCCGCCGCCCCAGCGCCCTCAAGCCGCTGCCCGCGCTCCCCGGCGAGAACCTCGACCCCGCCGTCACCGGCGGCGACCTGTGCGTCCAGGCCTGCGCCGACGACCCGCAGGTCGCCTTCCACGCGGTACGCAACCTGCGCAGGCTCGGCTTCGGCACCGTCCTGCCGCGCTGGATGGAACTCGGCTTCGGCCGTACGTCGTCCACCTCGCCCCAGCAGGCCACCCCGCGCAACCTCATGGGTTTCAAGGACGGCACCCGCAACATCGACGCCCGCGACGAGAAGGTCATGGGCGAGCACGTGTGGATCGGCGAGGAGGAGCCGCAGCGCTGGGTGCGCGGCGGCTCGTACCTGGTCAGCCGCAAGATCAAGATGCGGATGGAGCAGTGGGACCGCGACCGGCTCGGGGACCAGCAGGACGTCTTCGGCCGCTACAAGTCCAGCGGCGCCCCGCTCACCGGCCACGGCGAGTTCGACCCCCCCGACTTCGCCGCCAAGTCCGGCGGGCGGTACGTCATCCCCGAGGACTCGCACATCAGGCTCGCGGCGCCCGAGAACAACAAGGGCCTGCGCATCCTGCGCCGCGGCTACTCCTACACCGACGGCATCGACAAGGAGACCGGCGACCTGCTCGGTGGGCTGTTCTTCATCGCGTTCATGAACACCCCCGACCGGTTCGTCACCCTCCAGCGGGTGCTGGGCGCGCACGACGCGCTCAACGAGTACATCCAGCACATCGGCAGCGGCGTCTTCGCCGTCCCGCCGGGCCTCGCCGCCGGGCAGGACTGGGGGCGCCAGCTCTTCGGCTGAGCCCTCCGGGTGAGACACTCCCCGCCGTCTGTCCCGTTCGCGACAGAACCCCGCAAGTGATCCTTGCCGGGCGCTCCGGCGCCCGGCGAGGATCGCTTGCGTTCGGGTCCACGGCGGAAGGAGCAGGTCATGCGGGTCATCAGGGTCAGGGAGTTCGGGCCGCCCGACGTGCTCAAGGTCGACGACGCGCCCGAGCCGCAGCCCGGCGCAGGCGAGGTCGTCGTCGCCGTCGAGGCCGCCGGCGTCATCTACGGCGACGTCATCATCCGTTCCGGCGGCTACCCCTTCCCGCTGCCGTACGTGCCGGGGCTCGAAGTCGGCGGGCGCGTCGTGGACGTCGGCCCCGACGCCGACCGGGGGCTGCTCGGCCAGCGGGTCGTCGCCACCACCCCCGGCTCCAGCGGCGGTTACGCGGAACTCGCCCGCGCCGCCACCGCCGACCTGCACACCGTGCCCGACGGCCTCTCCGTCCAGCAGGCCGTCGCCGTCTTCCAGGCCGGCGGACTCGCCGTCGGGCTGCTCGCCGCCATGCGGGTCGCCCCCGGCGAGACCGTCCTGATCACCGCGGCCGCCGGGCGCATCGGCTCCCTGCTGGTCCAACTCGCCAAGTCCGCGGGGGCCACCGTGGTCGCCGCCGCCGGCGGCCCCGTCAAGACCGCGGCCGCCCGCGCGCTCGGGGCGGACCTCGCCCTCGACTACACCCGGCCCGGCTGGGCCGAGCGCGTCGGCGGCGCCGACGTCGTCCTCGACGCGGTCGGCGGCGACATCGGCGGGCAGGCGCTCACCGCTGCGCGGGGCGGAAGCGGGCGGTTCGGCTTCTACGGCTTCACGTCCGGGGCGTGGACCCACGTCGATCCGGTCGCCGTCGCCTCCCGCGGCCTCACCGTCGTCGGCGCCGCGGGCATCGCCTTCGCCCAACCCCCCGCGGCCCAGCGGGCCGCGACCGCCACCGCCCTCGCCGCGGCGGCGGCCGGCGAACTCGCCGTGACCATCCACGCCACGCGGCCGCTGCCTGAGGCCGCGGCCGCCCACACCGCGCTGGCCGCCCGCGCGACCCTCGGAGCCACCCTCCTCACCCCGTAGGGATGTCCGCGCAGTTCCGCCTCCAGAGCTTCGCCTGGGGGGTACCCCAGCGCCTCCTGAGGTGATTGCCACTTGCTGTGGTGTTGCTTTCTTTCTGCCCGTTGGGGCTGGTCGCGCAGTTCCCCGCGCCCCTGGGGGTGCCCTCTGCCCGCAGAGCTGGCGCTTTCAGGCGGTGCCGTATGAGGAGGAGGGCGAGCGTTTTTCAGGGGCGCGGGGAACTGCGCGACCAGCCACGACGGCGGGAAAGGCGACCGCCCACCGCAAGGGGCAGGACCTCAGGAGGCGCTGGGGGTACCCCCAGGCGAAGCTCTGGGGGCGGAACTGCGCGACCACTTACCCACTCGCCGGAAGGTGTGAGACCACGGCAAGTGGCAATCACGCGTGGGCGCGGGGGCGTTGTGGTGGGGCGGGGGGCGGGAGAGCATGGGGGTGTGGATGGGGATGAGGAGCGGGAGGTCGTGGTCGAGGCCGCGCTGGGGCGGCTGGACCTGGAGCAGAAGGCCGGCCTGCTCAGCGGGCAGGACATGTGGTCACTGCCCGCGCTGCCCGCCATAGGGCTCGGCGCGGTCGTGATGTCCGACGGCCCGATCGGCGTGCGCGGCCGCCGCTGGTCCGCCGACGACCCGTCGCTGGCACTGCCGAGCCCCACCGCACTGGCGGCGACCTGGGACCCGCAGCTGGCCCGCCGAGCGGGACAGCTGCTGGCGCAGGAGGCCCGCCGCAAGGGCGTCCACGTCCTGCTGGCACCCACGGTGAACCTGCACCGCAGCCCGCTGGGCGGCCGGCACTTCGAGGCGTACAGCGAGGACCCGCTGCTCACGGGTGCGATCGGCACGGGGTACGTCCGCGGTGTGCAGGACGGCGGCGTGGGCGTGACCGTCAAGCACTTCGTCGGCAACGAAGCGGAGACCGACCGTTTCACGGTCGACAACCGCATCGGCGAGCGGGCGCTGCGCGAGCTGTACCTGGCGCCTTTCGAGGCGATCGTGAGGGGCGCCCGCCCGTGGGGCGTGATGGCCGCGTACAACGCCGTGAACGGCGTGACGATGACCGAGCACACTGAGCTGGTGAACGGCGTGCTGCGCGGCGAATGGGGCTTCGACGGCGTCGTCGTCTCGGACTGGCTGGCCGCCCGCTCCACCGCGGGCGCGATCCGCGGCGGGCTCGACGTGGCCATGCCGGGGCCGCACTCGGTGTACGGGGCCGCGCTGGCCGCCGCGGTCAGGGCGGGCGAGGTGCCGGAGGATCTGGTCGCGGACGCGGCCCGCCGGGTGCTGCGGCTTGCCGCCCGCGTAGGCCTGCTCGCGGGCGCTCCCGCGGCCGTCGCCCCCGCGGACCGGCCTGCCCAGGTCGACGGCCGCGCGCTCGCCCGGGAGATCGCCGCACGCGGCTGCGTGCTGCTGCGCAACGCCGTCCGCGAGGACGCCCCGGTCCTGCCACTGGAGCCCGCCGCCGTCCGCGGCGGCATCGCCCTCATCGGCGCGGCGGCGCGCGAACCGCGCATCCTGGGCGGCGGTTCCGCGCAGGTCTTCCCCGACCGGGTGGTCTCGCTGCTCGACGCGCTGGGCGAGGCGCTGCCCGCGGGCGTACCGCTGGGGTATGCGCTGGGCGCCGACCCCAGCGAGGAACTGGCGCCCGCCGCGGGCGGGTTCACCCTGCGGGCGGTGGCCCGCGCCGCCGACGGCCGCGAACTCGGCTCCGAGGCCCTGCCGTCGGGCCAGGTGCAGTGGTTCGGCGAGATGCCCGACGGCATCGACCACGACGAGGTGCACACGGTCGAGGTGTGCGGCACCTTCACGCCCGCGGTCGGCGGTGCGCACCGCTTCGGGACCCGCGGCACCGGCGCCTTCACCCTCGCGGTCGCGGGTGAAGTGCTCTACGACGGGCTGCAGTTCGACCCGCACTCCGACCCCTTCGAGGCCTTCTTCGGTACGCCCACGGAGCGCGGCACGGTGCGCCTCGCGGCAGGTGTGCCGGTGCCGGTGAGCCTGCGCTTCGCGCCGCCCAAGGACGTGGACCTGCCGATCCAGGCCATCGGGTGCAGCCTGGTGCACGGCGAACCCGAGCGGGACGGGGAGGAGTTGATCGCCGAGGCCGTCGCGGCGGCCCGGGCCGCGCACACGGCGGTGGTCGTCGTCGGCACGACGGAACGCGTCGAGTCCGAGGGCTTCGACCGGGCCGACCTGCATCTGCCCGGGCGGCAGGACGAACTCGTCGCGCGGGTCGCCGCGGCCAACCCGCGTACCGTCGTGATCGTCAACTCCGGTGCGCCGGTGGAGCTTCCGTGGCGGGAGGACGTCGCGGCAATCCTGCTGTGCTGGTTCCCCGGGCAGGAGGGCGGCCACGCGCTCGCCGACGTGCTGCTCGGCGACGTCGAGCCCGGCGGGCGGCTCCCCACGACCTGGCCCGCGCTGCTCTCCGACGCGCCCGTCACCGAGGTCACCCCGCGGGACGGCGTGCTCGCCTACGAGGAGGGCGTCCGCATCGGCTATCGCGCCTGGCAGCGGGCCGGGGCGCCCGCCCCCGCTTACGCCTTCGGGCACGGGCTGGGCTATACGTCGTGGGCGTACGAGTCGCTGACCGCCCGGCCGGCGGACTCGGCGGAGGAACTGGCCTCCGTGGCCGTCCGGGTCCGCAACGTCGGCCGCCGGGCCGGGCGGGAGGTCGTCCAGCTCTACCTCGACCGGGCGGACGGCCGCGTGCTCGTCGGCTTCGGGTCGGTTTCCGCCGCCCCCGGGGAGGCCGCGGAGGTCGTCATCGGCGTCCCCCGCCAGGCCGTTGCCATGTGGCACCCCCCGACCTCCACGTGGCGCCTCCCCCCGACCCCCGCCCCTTTGACCTGCGGTCAGCTGACCCTTTCCCTCCCGTAGCCGGGGGCTTCCCGGGTGATTGCCACTTGCGCCGGCGTTGCTTTCCCTTCCCCGGTGGGAACTGCGCGCCCAGCCCGAACGGGCGGAAAGAAAGCAACGCCACAGCAAGTGGCAACCACCCATGGGCTCGGGGAACTGTGAGACCGGCCGCCGCGGCGGGGAAGGCGACTCCCGGCGCAAGGGGCACCCTCTTGCGCCGGGTGGCCGGGTCAGGCTGGGGGGGAGGAGGGCGCGGGGGTCGGGAGGGCGAAGGCCAGGGCGAACGCCAGAGCGGTGAGCCCGGTGGTGCACAGGGCCGTGACGGACGCGGCGGCCACCGCGGAACGGGCGCCCAGGACGTCGAAGAACACCGTGCCCAGCGCCGCGATCCCGAGCGTCATCCCGAGCTGCTGCACGGCTTGCAGCGTCCCCGAGGCGGAGCCGATCTCGTGGGGCTCGACGCCGCCGAGGATGATGTCGAAGAGGGGCACGAAGATCGCGCCCATGCCGGCGCCCCCGACGACCAGCGGAGCGAGCAGCTGCCAGGCCGTCAGCCCGGCGCCCGCGGTCTGGAAGACGGCGTAGAGGCCGAGGACACCGGACCCCATGAGGACCAGGCCGATGTGCAGGATGCGCCGGCCGAGCCGGCCCATGAGCATGGCGCCGGCCGCGGAACCGAAGAGCGCGCCGACCGCCCAGGGCGCGGTGGCCAGGGCCGAGTGGAGGGCGGTGTAGCCGAGGCCGACCTGGAGGAAGACGCCGAGGGTGAGGATCATGCCGCCCATGGACGCGGTGAAGGCGATGGCGAAGGCGACGCCTGCGACGTAGGAGCGCTTGCGGAAGATGCCGGGTTCGACCAGGGGGCTGCGTCCGGCGCGGCTGCGCAGGACCTGGTGGCGGGCGAAGCCGGCCAGGACGGGCAGGGACGCGCCGAGCATGACCAGCGTCCAGGCGGGCCAGCCGAGTTCGCGGCCCTGGACGAGCGGAAAGACCAGCAGGAAGGCGCCGGCTCCGGCGAGGAGCACACCGGCGGCGTCGAGCCGTACACCGCGGGCGGCGGGGGTGACGTCCGGCAGGAACTTCGCGCCGACGGCCAGCGCGGCGATCCCGATGGGCAGGTTGATCCCGAAGATCATCCGCCAGCCGGTCCCGAGGAGGTCGGCGTGGATGAGGACTCCGGCGACGACCGGGCCGAGCACCGCGGACAGGCCCATGAGCGGGCCGAAGACGCCCCACGCCTTCTTGGACTCCTGCGGTGAGAAGATCTCCCGCGGGATGGCGAAGCACTGCGGGATCATGACCGCGCCGAAGGCGCCCTGGACGAGGCGGGCGGTGATGAGCATGGACGTGCTCTGCGCCGCCGCGCAGACCGCCGAGCCGGCCACGAAGCCGGCCATCCCGGTGAGCAGCACCCGCTTGCGGCCGAACATGTCACCGAGCCGGCCGCCGACGAGCAGTGCGACGGCCATGGCGAGGGTGTAGCTGGCGGCGATCCACTGGAGATCGGCGTAGGAGCCGCCGAGCGAGGTGCGGATGGAGGGTGCCGCGACGTTCGCGATGGTCGAGTCGAGCAGGTCCATGACGGCGGCGGCGAGCACCGCGGTGTAGCCGAGCCAGCGGCCGGGCAGCCCCGCGGGCGCGTCCTGCGCCTCCTGCGCCTTCTGCGCGTCCGGTGTGCCGGGAGCGAGTTCCTTCGTGGTGTCCATGGGGAAGACGCTATGCAGCCATGCGGTCAGCTTCAGTCCGCATGGGAGGGCCGGATCGCGGGGCTACTGCTGCGGCCGGAAGGCCACCGCTGCCAGCAGGTCGGCCAGTTGCTCCTGGCCCTTCTCGTTGGGGTGGAACCAGTCCCAGGTGCTCAGCTCGTCGCTCCCGAAGCGGTAGCCGAAGACGGCGCCGCCGTCGTACCGGCAGCGCGCGTACTGTCCGCAGACCTGTGCCAGGGCGGTGTTGTAGGCGACCACCCGGTCGCGCACCGCGGTGCGCCGGCCGGCGGCTGCCGCGCTCTGCGAGTCGGGGTCGTCGAGCATCGTCGGGCACAGGCCCAGCTTCCACACCTGCTTGCCCAGCACGTTGGACTTGCCCACCGACCACAGCCGCTGCAGGTCGGGGATGCTGGCCACCAGGATCTGGGTGGTCGGCAGGGTCTTGTGCAGATACGCCATCGTGGCGGCGAAGTCGCTGCGGAAGTCGGCGACCGGTGTCATCGCGCCGAGGCTGGACCGGCAGGCGTCGTTCGCGCCGATCAGCACCGTCACCATGGCCGGCCGGTGGGCCGCCGCCTCCTCCGCCTGGCCCTGCAGGTCGGCGACCCTGGCGCCGGTGCCCGCCAGGTTCCAGCTGCGGGTGGCGGGCGCGGTCGCGGCCAGCCGGTGCGCGATGCTGCCGACCCCGGTACGCGTTCCGGTCGCCCAGGACACCTCGGGGCAGTCCAGCAGCGGCTTGCACGCGTCGAAGCCGCGGGTGATGGAGTCGCCGAGCGCGGCCACCGACGCCGGGTGGACGTTCCAGGGCCGCGCGGGGGCGGCCGGGGCCGCCGGTGCGGCCTGCCGCGCGGAATGCGAGGTGTGTGCGGTGGGGGACCCGGCCGTGGGTGCCCGCTCGCCGTCCGGCGAACCGCCCGAGGAGCACCCGGAGAGGCATCCGCCCAGCAGAACGGCACCGACGGCCAGTGCAAGGCCGGGTCGCAGCAGCGGTCGCATTCGGCTCTTCCCTCCGACGAGTGGGTGACATCCGGTAACAGCCCGACCGTACGTCACGCCCGAAGAGACGTCGCAGGGTAGCTTTTTCCCTGACACCCGGATCGATGTGACGGGAGGTCGGCCGCGACCGGGCGTCAAACCGTCAGTTGTTGTCCTGTTTGCCGCGAATAGTGCAGAATGTCTCTCATGTTGCCCCGGAAGCAGCCAGTTCGGGTGTTGAGGCCGCTGGGGAAGGCGAACCTCGTCCCACACTGGAGGTACCGGTGACGACACGTGGTGTTCTGTACGTGCACGCCGCGCCGCGCGCGCTCTGCCCGCATGTGGAATGGGCGGTCGCGGGCGTACTCGGCGTGCGCGTCAGCCTGGACTGGATCCGGCAGCCGGCCGCGCCCGGCACCTGGCGGGCCGAGTTCTCCTGGCAGGGCGAACCCGGTACCGCGTCCAAGCTGGCGTCCGCGCTGCGCGGCTGGCACCTGCTGCGCTTCGAGGTCACCGCCGAGCCGTCGGCCGGCGCCGAGGGCGAGCGCTACAGCGCCACACCGGAGTTGGGCATCTTCCACGCGGTCATCGGCATGCACGGCGACATCCTGGTCCCCGAGGACCGGCTCCGCGCCGCCATGCAGCGGGCGGGCAGCGGCGAGGCCGACCTGCAGACCGAGCTGTCCCGGCTGCTCGGCAAGCCGTGGGACGACGAGCTGGAACCCTTCCGCTACGCGGGTGAAGGCGCGCCGGTCCGCTGGCTGCACCAGGTCGTCTGACACGCGCTCAGCCCGACGCCGTGCCGGGCGCCTTCCGCGCGTAACCTGCCGTCATGTCCGACACTCTCACCGTCGCGGTCCTCGGCACCGGCATCATGGGCGCCGGGATGGCCCGCAACCTGTCCGCCGCCGGCCACGACGTCCGCGCCTGGAACCGCACCGCCGCCAGGGCCGAGCCGCTCGCCGCGGACGGGGTCCGCGTCGTCGCCGACCCCGCGCAGGCCGTACGCGGCGCCGACGCCGTCGTCACCATGCTGCTCGACGGCCCTGCCACACGGGCCGTCGTGGAGTCCGCCGCGGACGCGCTGCCGCGCGGGGCCGTGTGGCTCCAGACCGGCACCGTCGGTCCCGACGCGCAGGCCGCGCTCGCCGCGTACGCCGCCGAGCGCGGCCTGCTCTTCGTGGACGCACCCGTCCTCGGCACCCGGCCCGTCGCCGACGCCGGTCAGCTCACCGTGCTGGCCGCGGGGCCGCAGGCCGCCAGGGCCGTGGCCGACAAGGTCTTCGACGCGGTCGGCGGCAACACGATCTGGCTGCCGGGGGACGCGGCGGACGGCCCCGCCAGCCGGCTGAAACTCGTCATCAACAACTGGGTGCTCGCCCTCACCGCCGCGACCGGGGAGACGCTCGCCCTCGCCAAGGCGCTCGGGGTCGACCCCGAGCGCTTCTTCGAAGCCATCGACGGGGGTGCGCTGGACAACCAGTACCTGCGGATGAAGGCCGCGGCCATTCTCGGGGGTGACTTCGCCCCCAACTTCACGGTGGAGGGCGCCGCCAAGGATCTGCGGCTCATCGTCGCCGCCGGGGAGGCGGCCGGCGCCCGCCTCGACCTCGCCGCTGCCGGTGCGGCCCGCTTCCAGCGGGCCGCCGACCAGGGGCACGCGGCCCAGGACATGTCCGCCGCATATTTCGCGAGCTTCGCTCCCTAGGACCTCGCCTCCGCGCCGCGCCCGCGCCTGCCCCGCGCCCCGGGTGACTGCCACTTGCTGTGGCGTCGCGACTTACCCCCGGTGGGGGCTGGTCGCGCAGTTCCGCCCCCAGAGCTTCGCCTGGGGGTACCCCCAGCGCCTCCTGAGGTCCTGCCCCTTGCGGTGGGCGGTCGCCTTTCCCGCCGTCGTGGCGGCGGGGGGAAGGCAACGCCACAGGAAGTGGCACCCACCCCGGGGTCGGGGGAGCCGGCCGCAGGTCAGTTGTCCCAGCTGCGGAGGGCCAGGACGACGTTGTGGCCGCCGAAGCCGAAGGAGTCGTTCAGGGCGGCGATCGTGCCGGCGGGCAGGGGACGGGGGTCGGCGCCGACGATGTCGGCGTCGGCCTCGGGGTCCTGCTGGGCGAGGTTGATCGTCGGGGGAGCGATCCGGTGGTGGAGGGCCAGGACCGAGGCGACCGTCTCGATTCCGCCCGCACCGCCGAGGAGGTGCCCCGTCATGGACTTGGTCGCGGAGATCGCCATGTGGTCGACGTCGTCGCCGAAGACCCGCCGCAGCGCCTTGATCTCGGCGACGTCACCCTGCGGGGTGGACGTCGCATGCGCGTTGACGTGCACGATCTCGGCCGGCTTGAGGTCGGAGCCGTCCAGCAGGTGCTGGAGCGCCGCGGCGATGCCGCGGCCGGTGGGCTCGGGCTGCGTGATGTGGTGCGCGTCGGCCGAGATGCCCTGGCCGACGACCTCCGCGTACACCCGGGCGCCGCGCGCCCGCGCGTGCTCGACGGACTCCAGGACGACCACACCGGCACCCTCGCCGAGGACGAAGCCGTCCCGCCCGGCGTCGTAGGGGCGCGAGGCGCCCTGCGGGTCGTCGTTGTTCTTGGACATCGCCATCATGTTGCCGAAGGCGACGATGGGCAGCGGGTGGATCGCCGCCTCGGTGCCGCCGGCGACCACCACGTCGGCGCGGCCGGTGCGGATCATCTCGACGGCGTAGCCGATCGCTTCCGCGCCGGAGGCGCACGCGCTGACCGGGGTGTGCACACCGGCCCTGGCGTTGATGTCGATGCCGACGTTCGCCGACGGGCTGTTGGGCATGAGCATCGGCACGGTGTGCGGCGACACCTTGCGTACGCCCTGCTCCTTGAGCACGTCGTACTGCCCCAGCAGCGTGGTGACACCGCCGATGCCGGAGGCGACGACCGCGCCGAGCCGGTCGGGGTCGACGGCCGGGTCGTCGCCCGCCTTCGCGGTGAAACCGGCGTCGGCCCACGCCTCGCGGGCCGCGATCAGCGCGAACTGGGCGCTGCGGTCCAGCTTGCGGGCCAGCGGCCTGGGCAGGACCTCCCCGGGCTCCACGGCGATCTGCGCGGCGATGCGTACGGGCAGCTCGGCCGCCCAGTCCTGTTCCAGCAGGCGCACGCCTGACCGGCCGGCCAGCAGCGCCTCCCAGGTCGACGCGCTGTCGCCACCCAGCGGTGTGGTTGCTCCGATACCGGTGACGACCACGGTGCGATTGGTCGGGCTCACAGGAATTGTTCTCTCCACGTCTAGAAGGGCGGGCGACAGACGCGTCGACCCGGTGGTGCCGACCCCGCGGGCGCCTGCGTGTGCGGCGCCGAGGGATCGTTTCGGCCCAGCGGCGTCAGACCTGCTGCGCCTTGAGGATGTAGTCGGCGGCGTCGCCGACGGTCTTGAGGTTCTTCACGTCGTCGTCCGGGATCTTCACACCGAACTGCTCCTCGGCCGCCACGACGACCTCGACCATCGACAGCGAGTCGACATCCAGGTCGTCGGTGAAGGACTTGTCGAGCTTGACGTCCTCGGTGGGGATGCCGGCGATCTCGTTGACGATGTCGGCGAGACCTTTGACGATCTCTTCCTGGGTGGCCATTGTGTACGGCGCTCCTTGATGTGTTACCGGTGGCGCGGCGGGCGGGACTGCTGCGCCGCGAGGGTGTGTGACTAGGGGAGAGTAACCACAGTCGCCGCGTAGACCAGACCCGCCCCGAAGCCGATGACCAGGGCGGTGTCGCCGCTCTTGGCCTGGCCGGTGGCGAGCAGCCGCTCCATGGCGAGCGGGATCGACGCGGCGGAGGTGTTGCCCGTGGTCTCGATGTCGCGGGCCACGGCGACATGGTCGGGGAGCTTCAGCGCCTTGATCATCGAGTCGATGATCCGCATGTTCGCCTGGTGCGGGATGAAGGCGTCGAGCTGGTCCGCGGTGATGCCCGCTGCGTCCAGCGCCTCCTGGGCGACCTTGGCCATCTCGTAGACGGCCCAGCGGAAGACCGCCTGGCCCTCCTGGGTGATCGCCGGGAAGCGCACCTGCTCTGCGGCGGTGTCCCGGTAGACCTCCCACGAGACGGTCTGCTTGATCGTCTCCGCCTTGTCGCCCTCGGAACCCCACACCGTCGGGCCTATGGCGGGTTCCTTCGACGGTCCGACGATGACCGCGCCGGCCCCGTCGCCGAACAGGAAGGCCGTCGCGCGGTCCTCCCGGTCGGTCAGGTCGCTGAGCCGCTCCACGCCGATGACCAGCACGTGTTCGGCGGTGCCGTCGGTGACCATGCCCTTGGCGAGGGTCAGGCCGTAGGTGAAGCCCGCGCAGCCCGCCGAGATGTCGAACGCGGCCGGCTTGCCCGCGCCGATCCGGTGCGCGATGTCGGTGGCGACCGCAGGAGTCTGCTTGAAGTGCGAGACGGTCGCGACGACGACGGCGTCGATGTCGGATGCGCTGATCCCGGCGTCCGCGATGGCCTTGCCGCCCGCGGCGATCGACATCTCCGCGACGGTCTCGTCGGGTCCCGCCCAGTGCCGGCTGGCGATGCCGGACCTGGACCTGATCCACTCGTCGCTGGAGTCGATGTGCTCCAGGATCACCTCGTTGGGCACCACACGGGTGGGGCGGTAGCCGCCGACACCGAGGATACGGGCGTACGGGGAGCCCTTGCTGGGGCTGATCTTCGCTGTCATCGCTGCGACGGCTCCTGTTCTGCTGAGGCTTCTGGTACCGCGTCCGGAGCCGCGGCCTGCGCCGCCACCTCGGCGGCCAGCGCGCGGGCCGCGTCGAGGTCCTCGGGCGTCTTGAGCGCCAGCGTCCGCACCCCGGGCAGCGCCCGCTTGGCCAGACCCACCAGGGTGCCGCCGGGCGACACCTCGATGATCGCGGTGACGCCGCGCTCCTTGAACGTCTCCATGCACAGGTCCCAGCGCACCGGGTTGGACACCTGCGCGACCAGCCGGCGGACGACGTCACCGCCCTTGTCCACCGCCTGCCCGTCCGCGTTCGAAACATACGGAACCGCGGGGTCGGAGACCGCGAGCGAAGGCGCGAGCGCCTCCAGCGCGGCGACCGCGGGGGCCATGTGGGCGGTGTGGAAGGCGCCCGCGACCTTCAGCGCGATGACCCGGGCCTTCTCCGGCTTGTCGGCCGCGAGCGCGTCGAGCTGCTCCAGCGTGCCTGCGGCGACGATCTGGCCGGCGCCGTTGATGTTCGCCGGGGTCAGCCCGAGGCCGGTCAGATGGGCCACGACCGCGTCCGGGTCGCCGCCGAGCACCGCGGACATGCCGGTCGCGGTCACCGCGGCCGCGTCGGCCATCGCACGGCCGCGGGCCGCAACGAAGGTCATCGCGTCCTGCGCGGACAGCACACCGGCCAGTACGGCAGCGGTGATCTCGCCGACGCTGTGCCCCGCGACCGCGCCCGGGGTCAGCCCCAGCTCGCCCGCCGACAGCAGTCCCGCGGCGACCAGCAGCGGCTGCGCGACCTTGGTGTCGCGGATCTCGTCCGCGTCGGCCTTGGTGCCGTAGTGGGCGAGATCCAGCTCCGCCGCGGCGGACCAGCCTGCGAGGCGGTCGGCGGCGCCGGGGAGGTCGAGCCAGGGGGCGAGGAAGCCGGGCGTCTGTGCGCCCTGGCCGGGAGCGACGAGTACGAGCACCTTCACACTCTCTCTCGCGGGCGGGGCGGACCGCCCGTGGGGACAGGGACCAAGAACTGTCAGGTGATTTGTGGGTGTCCCACAAACGCTCAGCTCGGCCGCTCCGCATCGGACAGCCTGCCGAGGATGAGGGCGATGCGCAGGGTGAACGCCGAACGTACATCGGAGGGTGACCAACCGGTGACGTCGGTCACACGTCGCAGCCGGTAGCGAACGGTATTGGGGTGGACGAACAGCATACGCGCGGCACCTTCGAGGGACGACGCCTGCTCCAGATAGACACTCAGCGTCTCCAGCAGCGCCGACCCCGCTTCCTCCAGAGGCCTGTAGATCTCCTCCACCAATTGGTCACGCGCATGGCGGTCGCCCGCCATCGCACGTTCCGGCAGCAGATCGTCGGACGACACCGGCCTCGGCGCGTCGGGCCACGCGTGGCAGGCCCGCAGACCGGCTGCCGCGGCCTGCGCGGAACGCGTCGCCGACAGCAGGTCGCCCACCACGGGGCCGGCCACCACGGGGCCGGCCGCGAACGGGCCGATCAGCGCCTTCGCGACCCGCACCGGGTCGTCGTCGCCGCCCGCGACCACCACCAGGCGCTCACCGAGCACCCCCGTCAGGACCTGCAGCTTCGCGTGCCGCGAGGCCCGCCTGATCGCCTCCACGGTCAGCTCGCTGTCCCCGTTCGGGGCGGTGCCCAGCACCACGACGATCTTGTCCGGCGAATTCCAGCCGAGCGCCGCGGCCCTGGACAGCACGCCCTCGTCCGCCTCGCCCGACAGCACCGCGTTGACCACCAGCGACTCAAGACGCGCGTCCCACGCGCCGCGCGCCTCCGCGGCCTGCGCGTACACCTGGGCGGTGGCGAAGGCGATCTCCCGCGCGTACACCAGCAGCGCCTCGCGCAGCACCGCCTCGTCGCCGGGCGCCGCGACCTCGTCGATCGCGGCCTCCATCACCTCGATCGTGGTCCGCACCATCTCCACGGTCTGCCGCAGCGAGATCGCCCGGGTCAGCTCCCGCGGTGCGGTGCCGAACACGTCCGTGCTGATCGCCTGCGGCGCCTCCGGGTGCCGGAACCACTCGGTGAAGGCCGCGATGCCGGCCTGCGCCACCAGGCCGATCCAGGAGCGGTTCTCCGGCGGCATCGCCCGGTACCAGGGCAGCTGCGCGTCCATCCGGGCGATCGCGTTGGCGGCCAGCCGCCCCGCGGACTTCTCCAGCCTGCGCAGCGTCGCGGAGTGATCCCCGCGACCGGGTTCGGCGGGGGTTTGCGGTGACTGCGAGGCGTTCGGCACGAAGCCAAGCCTATGGGGTCGGTATTTCCGGCTTGCCGCCGTCTACTGTGGACGCATGATCGACGTGCGCCGGGGCGCGGACCGCTACGCCGGCGGGGAGCCGGACGCCGGGGTCGACACCCGGCACGCCTTCTCCTTCGCGGGCTTCTACGACCCCGGCAACGTACGCTTCGGGCTGCTCGTCGCCTGCAACGAGGAGCGGCTCGCGCCGGGCGCCGGGTTCGAGGAGCACACGCACCGCGACACCGAGATCGTCACCTGGGTCATCGAGGGCGAACTCGAGCACCGCGACGGCCAAGGGCGCGTGGCGCGGCTGCGGGCCGGCGACGCGCAGTGGCTCAGCGCCGGCAGCGGGGTGCGGCACGTCGAGCGCAACGCGCACGCCTCGGGCGGCGAGCTGCGCTTCCTGCAGATGTGGCTCACGCCGGGGGAGTACGGTGTGCGGCCCGACTACGCCGCGGTGACCTCGCCGGTCCCTGCCGGCCCCGGGCTCACCCTGCTCGCCTCGGGGGCGCCAGACGCCACCCCTGCGCTGCGCTTGCGGCAGCCTGCCGCCGCGCTCCGTGTGGGCCGGCCCACAGCCCCCGACCAGGTGGCGCTGCCCCCGGCCCCCTTCTCGTACGTCCACGTACTCCGCGGAACGGTCCGCCTCGCCGGCGAGGCTCTCCACCCGGGCGACGCGGCCCGCCTCACCGACGAGGAGGGCCTCACCCTCTCCGCCTCGGGCGGGGCGGAATATCTCATCTGGTCGATGCAATCCCCTCAGCCGGGTGCCTAAGGGGTTGCCCCTTTCGGTGGCGTCGCGTCTTTCCCGCCGTCGTGGCTTGTCGCGCAGTTCCCCGCGCCCCTGGGTGATTGCCACTTGCTGTGAGCTTCCACCTTTCGGTGCATCGTGGCTTGTCGCGCAGTTCCCCGCGCCCCTGATGGCTTGCCCTCTGCGCAGAGGGTGAGCGTTTTCAGGGGCGCAGGGAACTGCGCGCGCAACCACGATGGCGGGAAAGACGCGCCGCCACAGCAAGTGGCAACCCCTTAGGCGCTCAGGTCGGCGAGGACCGCGTCCGAGAGGGTGGGCCAGAGGGGGGTGGTCCAGGGGCCGAAGGGGCGGGGGGTGAGGACGGCGCAGGCGGCGGACGCGGCCGGGTCGAACCACAGGAACGTGCCGGACTGGCCGAAGTGGCCGAAGGTCGCGGGGGAGGACCGGGACCCGGTCCAGTGCGGGGACTTGTGCCCGCGGATCTCGAAGCCGAGCCCCCAGTCGTTGGGGTCCTGCATGCCGTACCCGGGCAGCACCCCGCGCAGCCCGGGGAAGGCGACCGACGTGGCCAGGGCCACGGAGGACTCGTGGAGCAGCCGCGGCGCCAGCACTTCCGCCGCGAAGCGGCCGAGGTCGGCGGCCGTGGAGACCGCACCGGCGGCCGGGGAGCCGTCGAGCCGGGTCGAGGCCATCCCGAGCGGCCGGAGCACCGCTTCGTCCAGGTAGGACGCGAAGGGCATGCCCGCGGCCTTGGCGAGGGTGTCCGCCAGGACTTCGAACCCGGTGTTGGAGTAGATCCGCCGGGTGCCGGGTGCGGCCTGCACCTGGTGGCCGTCGAAGGCCAGCCCCGAGGTGTGGGCGAGCAGGTGCCTGACCGTGGAGCCCTCGGGCCCGGCCGGGTCGTCGAGTTCGAAGACGCCCTCCTCATAGGCCACGAGCGCCGCGTACGCGGTGAGCGGCTTGGTCACCGAGGCGAGGGCGAAGGCCTGGTCGAGCGGCCCGTAGGAGCCCGCCGTGGTGCCGTCGCTGCGGACGACGACGGCCGCCGCCTCCGGCACCGGCCACTGATCGATCAACCGTAGGCTGTCCATATCGTGAGCCTAATGGCCCGCACTTGCCTGGAGTGCACTCCAAGGTCTTAGCGTGGTGACCATGACGGTCGTGCAGATGGTGAACCAGGAAACCGTTCCGGCGGCGCTGTGCGTGGCGGAGGACGAGACGCATCCGCGGCCCGACGGCAGGGACCAGTACACGATCAGCGAGGTGGCCGCGTTCACCGGGATGAGCGCGCACACCCTGCGCTGGTACGAGCGGATCGGGCTGATGCCCCACGTGGACCGCTCCAACACCGGGCAGCGCCGTTTCAGCAACCGCGACCTGGACTGGCTGGCCTTCGTCGGCAAGCTGCGGCTGACCGGGATGCCGGTCGCCGACATGGTGACGTACGCGGAGCTGGTCAGGGAGGGCGACCGCACGCAGCGGGAGCGCAAGGCGCTGCTGGAGGCGACCCGGGTGGACGTGGTGAAGCGGATCGCGGAGCTGCAGGACACCCTGACGGTGCTGGACTACAAGATCGGAACGTATGCGGGCGCCGAGCAGGCGCCGGAGAGGACGGGCGCGTGATGTCGGCTGCACGGATCGGGACGGTGGGACTGGGCGCGGACGGGCCGCAGGTCGGGGTCCAGGGCCTGGGCTGCATGGGCATGAGCGAGTTCTACGGCGACACCGACGAGGCCGCGGCCCGCGAGACGCTGGAGACGGCGCTCGGCGCCGGGGTGACGCTGTACGACACCGCCGACATGTACGGCCAGGGCGCCAACGAGGAGTTCCTGGCGTCGTTCGTCAAGGCGCACCGCGACGAGATCACCCTCGCCACGAAGTTCGCCAACGAGCGCAGGCCCGACGACCCGGCCTACCGGGCGATCCGCAACGACCCGCCCTACATCCGGCAGGCGGTGGACGCCAGCCTGCGCAGGCTCGGCGTCGAGGTCATCGACCTGTACTACATGCACCGGCGCGACCCGCGGGTGCCGCTGGCGGAGTCGGTGGGCGCGATGGGCGAGCTGGTGGCCGCGGGCAAGGTCCGATGGCTCGGCCTGTCGGAGGTGACCGGCGCCGAGCTGCGCGAGGCGCACGCGGTGCACCCGATCACCGCGATCCAGTCGGAGTGGTCGCTTTTCAGCCGGGACGTGGAGCGCTCCGCGGTGGGCGCGGCGGCCGACCTCGGGGTGGCCTTCGTGCCGTACTCGCCGCTCGGCCGCGGCTTCCTGACCGGCGCCTTCCAGGACGCGGCCAGCGAGCTGTCGGACGGCGACATGCGGCGCCGCCAGCCGCGTTTCACCGGCGAGAACGCGCGGCACAACGCGGACCTGCTGGAGCCGGTGCGCCGGATCGCGAAGGCGCACGACGCCACGCCCGGGCAGATCGCGCTGGCCTGGGTGCACGCCCAGGCGCGTGTGCACGGCCTGCCCGTGGTGCCGATCCCCGGCACCCGCAAGGCCTCCCGCGTGCTGGAGAACGTCGCGGCGGCCGCGATCACGCTGGACGCGGCGGAGCTGGCCGAGCTGGAGCCGATCGCCGGGCAGGTCGTCGGCGACCGCTACCCGGACATGAGCACCACGTCCGCGGCCCGCGAGTAGGACCCGGCAGGACACGCCCTCGGCCGTGTTTTGGAAGTCCCGCCTGCCCCGCGGCGCCTGGCACGCACGCTCGCTGCGTTGTCGGAGTCGTCCGAGTAGGCCCACTACGAGGACGACCCTCCGCCTTGCGATCGCACGCACCAGACGCCGCGGGGCCCGCCCTGTGGGCGGACGGCGCCACTTCCAAAACACGGCCTAGGGCCGCACCCGCACCGACCTGATCGCGGCCAGCACGGACGCCGCGAACGGCAGCGACTCGTGCACGGGGCCGTAGCCGAGGCCGAAGACGACGGCGGCGGGGTCCTGGTCGGGTTCGCCCGGCTGCGGACCGCCGCCGTTCCTGCGCAGCAGCCGCAGGTAGCCGTGCAGCATCTCGGGGGAGCGCCAGTCGACGCCGGCCAGCTCCTCGACCGGGAAGCTCTGGTCGCCGGCCTTCCACTTCGCCGAGGACGCGCCGGTCCAGAACCAGCGGAAGCTGACGGTGCGTCCGTCGAAGAGCGCCTTGGCGTCATAGGCCTTGAAGGAGCGCGGCGGTGACGGGGCGTCGACCAGGAAGCGGCCGGCGGCCTCGCCCGGGTCGCCGATCTTCGCGCGTAGCTCGTCGCGGTAGTACTCCGCGAGGGTGCTGAACTGCTCGGGGACGACCAGCCGGTAGGGGTCGGCGCTGTCCTTGAGCTGGCCGCCGGCCGCCTCGACCAGCGGGTCCGCGCCCGCGCGGGGTGCCGCCCGCAGCACGACGTGGCCGCGCCTGCCGTCCTCCAGGTCGACCGACGCCAGCGCGGCGTGCGGCACCCGCCGCTCCCCGAGCATCTGGAGCAGCCGCGACCCCCGAGCGCCCCGGCCGTACCGGATCACGACGGCGTCGGGCTCGAACTCCCATACGGCATTGCTTCCGGCCAGCACATCGCCCATACCGCTCAGCCTATTGCGCGAAGCGCATTCCGGACATGGGTGCGCGCTCCGAGCGCCACCTGCGGTGGCGGCTCGGCCCGCGGAGGGCGCGCGTCCTCAGCGGCCCGCGCCCGGCGGGGCGGTTCAGACCAGGCCGGCCGTGCAGGCCGAGACGGATGAGCCGCCGCAGGCGACGGCGGGGTAGTTGCCCAGGGCGATGGCGGTGAAGTTCCCCAGACTCGCGGTCCCGGGCGCGAAGTACCCGGGGTGGCCCGCGGCGCCCCTGGCGCTGACGACCCGCGCTCCGAACTTCTCGGAGACGGGGTCCGTGCCGTGGCCGAGCCCGGCGAACTCCAGGTGCGGCACGTCCTCGATCCAGTCGTCGCTGTCCCTGGCCGCCCACACGTTCGCGTCGGTGTGCAGCTGCGAGGCCCGCTTGACGTGCATCCCCGGGCTGCCGAAGACGGTGATGTCGGTGACCTGGCCCTTGGCCAGGCCGGGTGCGGCCACCCCGCACAGCACGGAGCCGTAGGAGTGGCAGAACAGGGCGACCCGCTGCCACCGGGGGAGCGTGCCGAGCAGCGCGAGCAGCCGGGTCGCGCCGTGCTCTGCGAGGTTAGCGGTGGACGCGTCGAGCCCGACGCCGCTGGGCGTCACGTAGTCGGCCCAGGCGATCACCGCGGTCCTCGCGTCCGGCTCCGCGGCCTTCTCCCGCCGGTAGAGGGCGCGGGCCATGCCGACGGGGGCCGCGTACGCCTTGGTGGCGCGCTCGAAGCTGAGGATGTTGGTGTCGACGCCCGGCACCACGACCGCCACCCGGGTCGCGGTGCCGAGGTCGCCGAGGACCTCGGCGGCGCGGCCGGCGCCGCTGGGGTCGAACGCGAGGATCTGCCGGTGCCCCGAGAGCAGCGAGGTGTAGCGCTCGGCGCGCCGCCCCGCGTCCTTGCGGCCCGCCGGGGTCAGCGCGTTGCTGACCGCGCGCAGCCGCTCGTCGGCGCGGGCCTTGAGCAGGGCGTAGCGGTTGGCCTGGTAGCGCAGCGCGAGCGGCACACCGTTGAGGTTGCCGACGACCAGCGGGTAGCGGCGGGTCAGCCGCAGTGCCTGCGGGCGGCTGAGCGAGGAGAACAGCCGGGCCACGGCCCCTGCCGGTGCGGTGTCGGGGTCGGGCAGCCGGTGGCCGCCGACGGTGGCGCGCAGCCAGGCGCGTACCGCGACCGAGCGTGCGTCGGCGGGGCCGTGCGGGCGGACCGCCGTCCACCCCGTGGTGGCCAGCATGACGAAGACGACGGCGAGTGCCATGGTCGCCCGGAAGGTGGTGAAGCTCATGCGCGCGTAGAGAAGTGTCACTCGCGGATGCCTCGCGGAGGTGAGGGGAGCGGGGTCGCCGGCCGCCGGTGCGGAGCGGACGGTCGGCCAAGCGTAGGCGACCCGCGGCCTCCTGACGGCGATTCAGGTACGCGAAGAGGTTTGGCGCGGCGGAATCTGGAGATAGAAACGGCGCGAAAACGCCGGAGCCCCGGGCCGGCGTACTGCCGGTCCGGGGCTCGGTGCGGAGTGCGTCAGGCGTCGCCGCCGGCCGCGCCGGGGTCGGCCGCGCCCACGTCGAGCAGCTGGTAGCGGTCCACGGCCTGCTTGAGCACCGAACGGTCGATCTTGCCGTCGCGGGCCAGCTCGGTCAGCACCGCCAGCACGATCGACTGCGCGTCGATGTGGAAGAAACGGCGTGCGGCCCCGCGCGTGTCGGCGAAGCCGAAACCGTCGGCGCCCAGCGAGGTGTAGCGCCCCGGCACCCAGCGGGCGATCTGGTCGGGCACCGAGCGCATCCAGTCGGACACCGCCACGAACGGGCCCTCGGCCCCGGACAGCTTGCGGGTCACGTACGGGACCTGCTGCTCCTCCTCGGGGTGCAGCAGGTTGTGCTCCTCGACGGCGACGGCCTCGCGCCGCAGCTCGTTCCAGGACGTCGCCGACCACACGTCGGCCCGTACGTTCCAGTCCGCGGCGAGCAGCTGCTGCGCCTCGACCGCCCACGGCACCGCCACGCCGGACGCCATGATCTGCGCCGGGATGGCACCGGCCTCGCCGGCCTTGAAGCGGTAGACGCCCTTGAGGATGCCCTCGACGTCCACGTCGGCGGGCTCGGCCGGGTGCTGGATCGGCTCGTTGTAGACGGTCAGGTAGTAGAAGACGTCCTCGCCGGGCTTGCCGTCGGCGGTCGCCCCGTACATCCGGCGCAGGCCGTCCTGCACGATGTGCGCGATCTCGTACCCGTACGCCGGGTCGTAGGCCACACACGCCGGGTTGGTGGACGCCAGCAGCTGGGAGTGGCCGTCGGCGTGCTGCAGGCCCTCACCCGTGAGGGTGGTGCGGCCCGCGGTGGCGCCCAGCACGAAGCCGCGCGCCAGCTGGTCGGCCATCTGCCAGAACTGGTCGCCGGTGCGCTGGAAGCCGAACATCGAGTAGAAGACGTACACCGGGATCAGCGGCTCGCCGTGCGTGGCGTACGCGGAACCCGCGGCGATCAGCGACGCCGTGCAGCCCGCCTCGGAGATGCCGTCGTGCAGCATCTGCCCGGTCGGCGACTCCTTGTACGCCAGCAGCAGCTCGCGGTCGACCGACTCGTACTGCTGCCCCAGCGGGTTGTAGATCTTCGCGCTCGGGAAGAACGCGTCCATGCCGAAGGTGCGGTACTCGTCGGGGGCGATCAGCACGAAGCGCTTGCCGATCTCCTTGTCCCGCATCAGGTCCTTCAGGACCCGCACGAAGGCCATCGTGGTGGCGATGGACTGCTGGCCCGAGCCCTTCTTCGCCGTCGCGTACGCCTTGTCGTCGGGCAGCGGCAGCGGCTTGGCGCGGACGATCCGGGTCGGCACGTAACCACCGCAGGCCTTGCGGTGGTCGTGCATGTACTGGATCTCCTCGGAGTCCCGGCCCGGGTGGTAGTACGGCGGGTAGCCCTCGTCCAGCTGCTTGTCGGTGATCGGCAGGTGCAGCCGGTCACGGAAGCGCTTGAGGTCGTCGACGGTGAGCTTCTTCATCTGGTGGGTCGCGTTGCGGCCCTCGAAGTTCGGCCCCAGCGTCCAGCCCTTGATGGTCTGGGCGAGGATCACCGTCGGCTGGCCCTTGTGCTGCATCGCGGCGGTGTAGGCGGCGAAGATCTTGCGGTGGTCGTGGCCGCCGCGCCCCAGGTGCAGGATCTGCTCGTCGGTGAGGTTCTCGACCATCTTGCGCATGCGCTGGTCGTCGCCGAAGAAGTGCTCGCGGATGTACGCGCCGGACTCGGTGGCGTACGTCTGGAACTGGCCGTCGGGCGTCGTGTTCATCTTGTTGACCAGCAGGCCGTCGCGGTCCTGGGCCAGCAGCGGGTCCCAGGAGCGGTCCCACACCAGCTTGATCACGTTCCAGCCGGCGCCGCGGAACTGCGACTCCAGCTCCTGGATGATCTTGCCGTTGCCGCGCACCGGGCCGTCGAGCCGCTGCAGGTTGCAGTTGACCACGAAGGTCAGGTTGTCCAGGCCCTCGCGGGCGGCGATGGACAGCTGGCCCAGTGACTCGGGCTCGTCCATCTCGCCGTCGCCGAGGAAGGCCCACACGTGCGACGCGGAGGTGTCGGCGATGCCGCGCGCCTCCATGTAGCGGTTCATCCTGGCCTGGTAGATCGCACCCAGCGGGCCCAGGCCCATGGACACGGTCGGGAACTCCCAGAAGTCCGGCATCAGCCGCGGGTGCGGGTAGCTGGACAGCCCGTCGGGCGCCTTGGACTTCTCCTGCCGGAAGGCGTCCAGCTGCGGCTCGCTGAGCCGGTCAAGCAGGAAGGCGCGGGCGTAGATGCCGGGCGAGGCGTGGCCCTGGAAGAAGATCTGGTCGCCGCCCCTGCCGTCGTCCTTGCCGCGGAAGAAGTGGTTGAAGCCCACGTCGTAGAGCGACGCCGACGACGCGAAGGTCGCGATGTGGCCGCCGACACCGATACCGGGGCGCTGTGCGCGGGAGACCATCACCGCGGCGTTCCACCGGGTCGCGTTCAGGATGCGCCGCTCGATCTCCTCGTTGCCGGGGAAGAACGGCTCGTCCTTGGTCGCGATGGTGTTCACGTAGTCGGTGCTGCGCATCTCGGGCACCGCGACGCGCTTCTCGCGGGCGCGCTCGATGAGCCGCAGCATCAGGTAGCGGGCACGTTCACGGCCGCGCTCGTCGATGGCCGCGTCCAGCGAGTCGAGCCATTCCGCCGTCTCCTCGGGATCGAAATCCGGGACCTGGCTGGGAAGGCCGCCAATGATGATCGGGTTGCGATCGGATCCGGAAGCCACGCTTTTCCTTTGCTGCTCGTCGGTGCTCGGTGCTCTACTGGGTCGCGCCGCATCCATCGTGTACCGCGCCGCGCGATACGTCATCTCTACCCAGTGGTAACCGCAGGGCCTGCGGGACGGCGGCTGCGGGACCGGTGGTCCGCCCCTGCGGCCAAACCTGAACTCTACGCCCAGTCGGACGTACGGCCGACTGGCGGTGCCAATCGTGCGCAAGACCGGCAAACCGTCGTGAGCTGCGTCACCATTGGGTGTGCGGGTTGCGGCGACACGGTCGAATCGTCACTGTTTCGGCGGTCTCGTACGCCGGGTACTTGCGCGATCCGCCGCGCCCGTGTGGACTACCGCCAATAAGTCCGCGTGCGCGCGGGCACACACTGGACTGAGACGAACCGACAGTCCCCATGACAGGAGGCAAAGCGTGAGCGCGACCGCGGACCACGCGGAGGAGCGGACCAACCCGGCGAGCCGGCTTGGTTTCGAGCCCGGACAGGTGGTCCAGGAGCTCGGGTACGACGAGGATTGCGACCAGGAGCTTCGCGAGGGCATCGAGGAGCTGACGGGCGAAGAACTCGCCGATGAGGAGTACGACGACGTGCCCGACGCCGTCCTGCTGTGGTTCCGCGAGGACGACGGCGACCTCACCGACGCGCTGGTCGACGCCACGTCGACCGTCGATCCGGGCGCCCCGATCTGGCTGATGACCCCCAAGACGGGACGCGACGGCCACGTCGAGCCCAGCGAGATCGGTGAGGCCGCGCAGACGGCTGGTCTCGCGCAGACCAGCAGCGTCAACGCGGCCAAGGACTGGACTGGCAGCCGCCTCGTCACCCCCAAAGCCGCGCGCGCCGGCAAGCGCTAGCCCTTCCGGCGGTCCTCCACGCCTTGCGGCTCGCCGCCGCGGGGCTGCGGCGGACCGCCGCGGGGCTTGATCTTCTTGCCCGGGTGCCGGCCGTCCCCGCCTGGGCGCGCAGTTCCCCGCGCCCCTCAAAAACGGTCACCCTCTCCGCAGAGGGCAAGCCCTCAGGGGTGCGGGGAACTGCGCGCGCAACCGGCCGCTCGGGGACGATCCGGGGACAGCCCTGCCCGGCAGGGCGGGCGGAACCCCGAGGAGGGATGCTCGCGCAATGAGCGCAATGAGCGCAATCGGCACCGCGGCAGCGGACTTCGCGCTGCCCGACCAGCACGGTCGGACGGTGCGCCTCACCGACTTCCGCGAGCGCAAGAACGTCGTGCTGGTCTTCTACCCCTTCGCCTTCACCAGCGTGTGCGCCGGTGAGCTTCAGGCGCTGCAGGCGCGTTCGGCCGACTTCGAGCGCGAGAACGCGCAACTGCTCGCCGTCTCCTGCGACTCCATGCACACCCAGCGGGTCTTCTCCGAGCAGGAAGGCCTCGACTTCCCGCTGCTGGCCGACTTCTGGCCGCACGGGGAGGTGGCCAGGGCCTACGGGGTCTTCGCCGAGGACAAGGGCTGCGCGCTGCGCGGGACCTTCGTGATCGACCCGGCGGGCACCGTGCGCTGGTCGGTGGTCAACGCGCTTCCCGACGCCCGGGACCTTCATGAGTACGTAAAGGCGCTGGAAGCGGTGCGGTCCGGGGGAACCGGTCACTAAGCTCGGCACGTTGACCGGGCACGTCGGCCGGTCGGCCTTACGTACACATCGAAAATGACAGGGGAGGACTCGTGGGAGTCAGCCTGAGCAAGGGTGGCAACGTCTCGCTGACCAAGGAGGCCCCCAATCTCACGGCGGTCGTCGTCGGTCTGGGCTGGGACGCGCGGACGACCACCGGATCCGACTTCGACCTCGACGCGAGCGCGCTGCTGACCAACGAGGCCGGCAAGGTGCTGTCGGACCAGCACTTCGTGTTCTTCAACAACCTGCGCAGCCCGGACGGCTCGGTCGAGCACACCGGCGACAACCTCACCGGTGAGGGCGAGGGCGACGACGAGGTCATCAACGTCAACCTCGCCGGCGTCCCGGCCGACGTCGTGAAGATCGTCTTCCCGGTGTCGATCTACGAGGCCGAGTCCCGCCAGCAGAGCTTCGGGCAGGTCCGCAACGCCTACATCCGGGTGCTCAACGCGGCCGACCAGCGCGAGCTGGCCCGCTACGACCTGACCGAGGACGCCTCGACGGAGACCGCGATGGTGTTCGGCGAGCTGTACCGGCACGGCGGCGAGTGGAAGTTCCGGGCCATCGGCCAGGGCTACGCCTCGGGCCTGCGGGGCATCGCGCAGGACTTCGGCGTCAACGTCTGAGCAGCACCCGCCAAGGGGGAAAGGACCACCATGGGCGTCACGCTCGCCAAGGGAGGCAACGTCTCCCTCTCCAAGGCCGCGCCGAATCTCACCAGGGTGCAGATCGGCCTGGGCTGGAGGGCACGCTCGACCACCGGGGCCGACTTCGACCTGGACGCCAGCGCCCTGCTGTGCGCGAACGGCCGGGTGCTGGGGGACGAGTACTTCGTCTTCTACAACAACCTCAAGTCGCCGGAGGGCTCCGTCGAGCACACCGGCGACGACCTGACCGGCGGCAGCGGCGGTGACGACGAGACGATCCTGGTGGACCTGACCCTGGTCCCGCCGCAGGTCGACAAGGTCGTCTTCCCGGTGTCGATCTATGACGCCGACTCCCGGGTGCAGACGTTCGGGCAGGTCAGCGACGCGTACATCCGGGTGCTGAACCAGGCGGACGGCGCCGAGCTGGCCCGCTACGACCTGACGGAGGACGCCTCGACGGAGACCGCGATGATCTTCGGCGAGCTGTACCGGTACGGCGGCGAGTGGAAGTTCCGGGCGGTAGGCCAGGGGTACGCGTCCGGGCTGCGCGGGATCGCCCTAGACTTCGGGGTCAACGTTTCGTAAAGCCGCGTACCGCGCGGGGGACCTCGTGGTCACAGGTCACAAGGATTGGGTGGGAAGCTCGTGCTCCTCAGAACATTCGGCTGGTCGTTCGGCATCACCGCCGCCGGCCTGGCCCTGGCCGGCGTCCTCTGGGGAGGGAAAGGGCTCGCGATCGTCGCGATCCTGTCCGTCCTGGAGATCTCGCTCTCCTTCGACAACGCCGTCATCAACGCGGGCATCCTGCGGAAGCTGAACACCTTCTGGCAGAAGATGTTCCTCACCGTCGGCGTGCTCATCGCGGTGTTCGGCATGCGCCTGGTCTTCCCGATCATCATCGTGGCGATCACCGCGAAGCTCAGCCCGTGGGAGGCGGTCAGGGTC
This sequence comes from Actinacidiphila bryophytorum, assembly GCF_016916835.1. GTDB lineage: Bacteria > Actinomycetota > Actinomycetes > Streptomycetales > Streptomycetaceae > Actinacidiphila > Actinacidiphila bryophytorum. The sequence goes on from NZ_JAFFIX010000001.1 coordinate 574,716, forward strand.
GCGATCGACGACCACGACCGCTACGAGGCGCTGGTCACCGGAGCCCACCCGGCCATCGCGGCCTTCGGCGGGATGTTCCTGCTGATGATCTTCCTCGACTTCATCTTCGAGGAGCGGGAGATCACCTGGCTCGGCTGGCTGGAGAAGCCGCTGGCGCGGCTGGGCAAGCTGGACATGCTGTCGGTGGTGATCGCGCTGGTGGCTCTGGTCATCGCGGCCACCACCGTTGCCACCGGGGTCCCGGTGCACGGCGGCCACGGCACGATCGACAAGGCCGAGACGGTGCTGCTGTCCGGTGTCGGCGGTCTGATCACCTACCTCGTGGTCGGCGGCATCTCCGGCTTCTTCGAGGAGCGCCTGGAGGAGGACGAGGACGACGACGAGGACGAGGACGGCGAGGACGGACAGGCCGCCGAGCCGGCCGCGAACGGTCCCACCAAGGCACAGGTCGCGGGTCTGGCCGGCAAGGCCGCCTTCTTCATGTTCCTGTACCTGGAGGTCATCGACGCCTCCTTCTCCTTCGACGGTGTCGTCGGCGCCTTCGCCATCAGCAACGACATCTTCGAGATCGCGCTCGGCCTCGGCATCGGCGCGATGTACATCAGGTCGCTGACCGTCTTCCTGGTCCGCAAGGGCACCCTGGACGACTACGTGTACCTGGAGCACGGTGCGCACTACGCGATCGGCGCCCTGGCGGTCATCCTGCTCGTCACGATCAAGTACGACGTCAGCGAGGTGATCACCGGTCTCGTCGGTGTGGTGCTGATCGCCGCTTCGTACTGGTCGTCGGTGGTACGCAACCGCCGTCTCGGGGAAGGCTCCCAGGAGTCGGACGACGACAAGACGGAAGTCACGACCGGCGTGTAGCCCGGTCGCGCACGGCACAGCGCTGCCCCCGTCGTCCGGCGGGGGCAGCCGCGTGTCCGGGCAGGCAGACATCAGGACAGGGGAGGGGTGGCGGCAGATGGCGTGGTGGGACTTCTTCCGGCCGAGCGGCGCCGGCCGGTTCGACGTCGCGAACGCGCACACGGTCGAGCTGACCAAGCGGCACCCCGTGGTGTCGCTGACCAAGCAGGGTGCCGCGGTCGGCAACATGCGCGTCAACCTGTCCTGGTCGATGCGCACCTCCGACACCGGCGGCTGGCACAGCGACCGGCGCGGCTTCCTGCGCCGCCAGTTCGACGTCTTCCGGCCGCAGGTGGTGCAGGCCGCGGGACCCGCGATGGTCAACGTCGACCTGGACCTGGCGTGCATGTACGAGCTGGCCGACGGCTCCAAGGGCGTCGTCCAGCCGCTGGGCAACTTCCTCGGCGACCTGGACGCGCCCCCGTACATCCAGATGAGCGGTGACGACCGCTTCGGCGGCACCTCGGGCGAGACGCTCTACATCAACTTCGACAAGCGCGAGGAGTTCGTCCGGCTGCTGGTGTTCGTCTACATCTACGACGGCACGCCGGCCTTCGACCGCACCCACGCGAAGGTGGAGATCTTCCCCGGTTCGGGCCCGCGGATCGAGATCCCGCTGACCGAGCGCGAGCCGCAGGCCCGCTCCTGCGCGGTGGTGCTGATCGAGAACCGCAAGGGCGAGCTGACCGTGCGCCGCGAGGTGAAGTACGTCTACGGCTTCCAGGCCGAGATCGACCGCCTCTACGGCTGGGGCCTGCAGTGGGGCCGCGGCTACAAGACCAAGGTCTGATTCTTTCTGCCGCCCTCGCACCGCTGCGCGGGCTTCGGGCGGCTGCGCCGGACTCCGTCCGGCGGGGTGTGCGCGCCCTGCGCTCAGCGGTCCGGCTGGAACTGCGGGCCCTGCGGGGGCAGCGTGAAGGGCGCGGCGCCGTTGTCGGCGGGGGCGGTCGCACCCACCGGCTGCGGGTAGCCGTAGGCCGGGTAGCCCGGCTGCGGCTGCTGGTGGACCGGCGGGGCGGTCGGCGGCGGGGGCGGCGGCGCCTGGGCGGCGACGGGCTGCGGGTAGCCGTAGGCGGGCTGTGCGGGCACGTGGCCGCCCGTGGGGGCCTGCAGCGGGTATCCGTAGGCGCTGGTCGGCCCCGGCTCGGGCTGCGGTTGCGGGCGGGAGGGCGCGGAGGCCGGCTGCGGGTCGGCACGCCCGGCCTCCGGCTCCACGTCGTCCACGGTGATGCCGAACTCGGTCGCCAGGCCCACCAGGCCCGTGGCGTAGCCCTGCCCGACCGCACGGAACTTCCAGCCGCCGTCCTTGCGGTACAGCTCGCCGCAGTTCAGCGCGGTCTCGTCGCCGGTGTCGGGGCGTACGTCGAAGGTGACCAGCGGGGCGTGCCGCGGCCCCGAGGTGTCGTAGAGCAGCACGCACAGGTCGCGGACCTGGCGGAAGGCCCCGCCGTCGCAGGAGGCGGCGATCACCACCCGGTCGACGCCGGCGTCCAGTGCGGCCAGGTCCACCTCGACGGTGTCGGTCAGACCCTCGGCGACCCGCTGCTTGGGCAGGTGGCGGGCCAGGCCCGAGGGGTGCCGGGGTTCGTTGTAGAAGACGAAGTCGTCGTCCGAGCGCACCCGGCCGTCGCGGCCGAGCAGCAGCACGGAGGCGTCCACGTCCGGGGTGCCGGAAGCGGGGCTCCAGCGCAGCACGGCCCGGATGCCGGGGGCGTCGAGGGGGACGTTCGAGCCCTTCACCATCACGTGCGTCATGCGGTCATCCTGCCCTTCCCACGGCGCGGCCCACAACGCCGGGTGGCGGGGTCGGCACGCGGCGCGCGGAAGGTCACACGGTGGACCTGTGGCGGTTACTTGTTTTTCACGTACAAAGGGAACGTGTGTCGCAAGCTCGCCCGTACGATAATCGGCCAGATGTCCTCAAGGCCCGTATGTTGAAAGGGGGCGCAATGCGACACTTCGGACACCTCGCCGCGGAGACGAGGGAAGAACTGTTCCACCGCGAGCCGCAGGAGTTCACTGCCGACTCGCCGGCACGTACGCTCGCCGCCGCCCTCGGGGCCACCCTCTACAGCCCCGCCACCCGCGGCACGCTCGCCGACGACGTCCTCAAGCAGGCCGCACGCGGGGTGGTGTCCATGGTGCTGTGCCTGGAGGACTCCATCGACGACCGCGACGTACCGGCGGGCGAGGCCAACCTCGTACGCCAGTTCCGCGACCTCGCCGACCGCCCCGGCGCGGCCGGGCAGATCCCGCTGCTGTTCATCCGGGTCCGCACCCCCGGGCAGATCACCGACCTCGTGCGGCGCCTCGGAGAAACGGTTCGGCTGCTGTCCGGCTTCGTGCTGCCCAAGTTCACCGAGGAGTCCGGCGTCCCCTTCCTGGAGGCGCTCAGCCAGGCCGAGGCCTCCTGCGGGCGCCGGCTGTTCGCCATGCCCGTCCTGGAGTCCCCCGAGCTGCTGCACCTGGAGAGCCGGGTCGAGACGCTCTACGGCATCTCCCGCACCGTCGACAAGTACCGCGACCGCGTGCTCGCGCTGCGACTGGGAGTGACCGACTTCTGCTCCTCCTACGGGCTGCGCCGCGCCCCCGCCATGACCGCCTACGACGTCCAGATCGTCGCCGCCGTCATCGCCGACGTGGTCAACGTGCTGGGCCGCGCCGACGGCAGCGGCTTCGTGGTGACCGGGCCGGTCTGGGAGTACTTCCGCCACCAGGAGCGGATGTTCAAGCCGCAGCTGCGCCGCAGCCCCTTCAGCCCCGAGGCCGAGGACCTGCGCGAGGCGCTGCTGGAGCGCGACATGGACGGGCTGCTGCGGGAGATCGAGCTCGACCGCGCCAACGGGCTGCAGGGCAAGACCTGCATCCACCCCACCCACGTGCCCGTCGTGCACGCACTCAGCGTGGTCACCCACGAGGAGTTCAGTGACGCCGCCGACATCCTGCACGAGGACCGCAGCGGCGGCGGCGTCCTGCGCTCCGCCTACACGAACAAGATGAACGAGGTCAAACCGCACCGGGCCTGGGCCGAGCGCACCCTGCACCGGGCCGCGGCCTTCGGCGTCGCCCGCGAGGGCATCAGCTTCGTCGAACTGCTCGCGGCCGGCCTGCCGCCGGCCTGACCAGGCATCCTTGTAGTAGTCATGGAACCCACGGAAGAAGACCGCCACCGCATGCTGACGACACCGCCCTGGTCGGGACAGTGGGTCGCCGACCGCCTCGGCATCGGGCTGCACGGCGACGGCCTGCACGACCTGCTCGGCCTCGCCCTGCGCCGCAACCCCAAGCGGGCGCACCTGCTGGTGTCCAACGTGCTCGGCAAGCACGTCCCGCAGCGCCCCGGCACGGTCTACGGCCACGCCCGCGACCTCGGCCTGCGGGTCCGCGCCCTGCTCGGCGAGCAGGAGGCCGACCGGGCCGTCGTCGTCGGCTACGCCGAGACCGCCACCGGACTCGGGCACGCCGTCGCCGACGGCGTCGGGGCCGTGCCCTACCTGCACTCCACCCGGCGCGAGGTGCCCGGCATGGCCTCCGGCGGCGCCTTCCAGGAGGAGCACAGCCACGCCACCGGGCACCTGCTGCTCCCCGAGGACCCCGCACTGCTCGCCGGCAGCGGACCGCTGGTGCTCGTCGACGACGAGTTCTCCACCGGGCAGACCGTCCTCAACACCGTCCGCGACCTGCACCGCCGCCACCCGCGGGAGCGCTACGTCGTGGTCGCCCTCACCGACATGCGCTCCTCGGCCGACCACGCCAGGCTCACCGGCTTCGCCGCGCAGCTCGGCGCCCGGGTCGACATACTCGCGCTCGCCTCGGGCACCGTGACCCTGCCCGAGGGCGTCCTGACCCGCGCGCAGGCCCTCGTGGCGTCCTGCACCGCAGAGGACGCCGAGGACGCCGAGGACACGACTGCCGCCGCCCCGGCTGCCCCTGCCGCCCGCATCGACCTCGGCTGGCCCGCCGGGACACCCGACGGCGGCCGGCACGGCTTCCTGCCCGAGCACCGCGCACGCCTGGAGGGCGCCCTGCCCGCCATGGGCGCCCGCATCGCCGCCGCCCTGCCGCCCACCGCCCGGCGCGTCCTCGTCCTCGGCAACGAGGAGCTGATGTACGCACCGCTGCGGCTCGCCCAGGCACTGGAAGCGCACAGCGGCGTCGAGGCCTACTTCTCCACCACCACCCGCTCACCCGTGCTCGCCGTGGACGACCCCGGCTACGCCATCCGCAGCCGGCTGGTCTTCCCCGCCCACGACGACCCAGCCGACACCGGGTCGCGCGAGCGGTACGCCTACAACGTCGCCGGCGGCGGCTTCGACGCCGTCGTCAGCGTCGTGGACTCCGCCGGGGACACCCCCGCCCTGCACGCACCCGGCGGGCTGCTCGCGCAGCTCGCCGCGCATACGGAGACGGTGCTGCTCGCCGTCGTCCCCTGCTACCGACCGAACGGAAACCCTGGCCCCATGAGTGCACCCACCCGGCCGCTGCGCGGACCCGCCTTCGGATCGTACGCACCGGACGAGGTGGGCTGGCTGCTCAAGGACCTCTCCGACGTGCCGCTCGAAGCGCCCACCGAGGAGCGCGAGGAGGCCATACAGAGCGGCGGCGCCCACTACGCGGAGTCGCTGCCCGTCGAATACCAGCCCAGCGCCGAATACCAGCAGCTGTTCAAGGCGGCCCTGGCCACCTCCGCCGAGCGCATCGCCCGCGCTGTCGGCGCCGTCACCGAACTCGTCCTCGCCGAGCGCGGCCCCGACGCCGTCCTGGTCTCCCTGGCCAGGGCAGGCACCCCGGTCGGCGTCCTCATGCGCCGCTGGGCCAAGCACGCCCACGGCCTCGACCTGCCGCACTACGCCGTGTCCATCGTCCGCGGCCGCGGCATCGACCGCACCGCGCTCAGCTGGCTCGCCGCCCACCACGACCCGGCCGACGCCGTGTTCGTCGACGGCTGGACGGGCAAGGGCGCCATCACCCGCGAACTCGCCGACGCCATGGCCGATTTTCCCGGCTTCCGCCCGGAGATCGCGGTGCTGGCCGACCCCGGGGGCTGCGTGTCCACCTACGGCACCCGCGACGACTTCCTGATCCCGTCGGCGTGCCTCAACTCCACGGTCTCCGGCCTGGTCTCACGCACGGTGCTGCGCGCCGACCTCATCGGCCCGGGCGATTTCCACGGTGCCAAGTTCTACCGCGACCTCGCCGGCGCCGACGTCTCCGCGCTGTTCCTCGACACCGTCGCAGCTGCCTTCGGCACGGTCGGCGACGGCGTCGCCGAGGACGTCAAGTCGCTGCGCTCGCAGGACCGTTCACCCACCTGGGCGGGCTGGGCCGCGGTCGAGCGGATCAGCGAGGAGTACGGCATCGGCGACATCAACCTCGTCAAGCCCGGCGTGGGAGAGACCACCAGGGTGCTGCTGCGCCGCGTCCCGTGGAAGATCCTCGCCCAGCGCGGCGCAGGCGCCGACCTCGACCACGTACGGCTGCTCGCCGCCCAGCGGGGGGTGCCCGTCGAGGAGACCGACGGCCTGCCGTACTCGTGCGTCGGCCTGATCCACCCCCGCTACACCCGCGGTGCGACCGGCACCGACGGCAAGGCGGTGTCGTCCCTGTGAACCGCACCTACAGCCGGACGATCGTCGCCAGCGACCTCGACCGCACCCTCATCTACTCCGCCGCCGCGCTCGCCCTCACCATGCCCGACGAGGACGCGCCCCGGCTGCTGACCGTCGAGGTCCACGAGGCCCGGCCGCTGTCCTACATGACCGAGGCCGCGGGCCGGCTGCTGGTCGAACTCGCCGACGCCGTGCGCTTCGTGCCCGCCACGACCCGCACCCGCAAGCAGTACCGGAGGATAAGCCTGCCGGGGCCGCAGCCGAGCTACGCGATCTGCGCGAACGGCGGGCACCTGCTGGTCGGCGGGCGCACCGACCACGACTGGAACCGCGAGATGCGCCGCCGGCTCGACGACGGCTCGGCCCCGCTCGCCGAGGTGCGGGCGCACCTGGCCGCCACCGCGGACCCGGAGTGGCTGCGCAAGGAGCGGGTCGCGGAGGACCTCTTCGCGTACCTCGTCGTCGACCGGGACCGGCTCCCGGCCGGCTGGGTCAAGGAACTCGCGGCCTGGGCGGAGCCGTTGGGCTGGACCGTGTCCCTGCAGGGCCGGAAGATCTACGCCGTGCCCAAGCCGCTGTCCAAGAGCGCGGCGCTCGCCGAGATCGTCCGGCGCACCGGCGCGGAGCGCGTCCTCGCCGCCGGCGACTCCCTCCTGGACGCCGACCTTCTCCTCGCGTCCGACGCGGGCTGGACGCCGGCCCACGGCGAACTCGCCGACACGGGTTGGACTGCGTCCCACGTCACCCCCCTCCCGGCGGGCGGCGTCCTGGCCGGCGAACAGATCCTCCGGCGGTTCCTGGCATCCACCGCGTGACTGCCCCATGCGGTGCGTTGCCTGCCTGTGGCTGCGTGGGGGGCTGGTCTCGCAGTTCCCCGAGCCCCTGGGTGATTGCCACTTGCTGTGGCGTTGCCTTTCCCCCTGCGGGGTGGGGGGCGCTCCGTTCTCCCCCAGAGGGGGTACCCCCACGCGCCCCTAAGCACGCTCACCCTCCGCGGAAGGGCGAGGCCCCTGGCAGGGGCCATTGCTGGGCGTAGGAGGACGCAGGCCCAAAGGGGCGCGGGGAACTGCGCGCCCCGTCACGATGCACCGGAGGGTGCGAGCTCACCGCAAGTGGCAATCACCCAGGGGCGCGGGGAACTGCGCGCCCCGTCACGACGGCGGGAAAGTCGACCGCGCACCGCAAGGGGCAATCACCCAGGGGCGCGGGGAACGGCGCGACCAGCCACGACGGTGGGAAAGTAGGCGACGCCACTGCAAGTGGCACCCACCTCACGGGTCCCGGGGGGACACGACCCTGGTGCAGAAGGGGCGAGTCAGCTCGACCCGTCTGGCGTTCAACCGCTCGCTGGACGCGATGAAGGCGCGCGCTTCGGCCTCGGTGCGCCCACCCCGCACATGCCGCCGCAAAAGGCGGCGCTCGCGCAGCCGGCGCGGTGTCTCGACGTACCAGAGTTCGTCGAGGAGATCGCGGACCTGCCCCCAGCCGGGCCCGTCGTCGGCGAGGTAGTTGCCCTCGGTGACGACGAGCGCGGTGCCGGCGGGGACGACGAGCCCGGCGGCGACCGGTTCGTCGAGCCGCCGGTCGAAGTCGGGCGCGTAGACGGGCCGGGTCCGCTCGGAGCGGAGCCGCCCGAGCAGGGCCACGTATCCGTCGACGTCGAAGGTCTCCGGCGCCCCCTTGCGGTCGCGCAGCCGCAGCCGGTCCAGCTGGGCGTTGGACAGGTGGAAGCCGTCCATCGGGACGTACGCCGCCGTGCCGGCGCCGAGCCGGTCGTTGACGCCCGCGACGAGCCGCCGGGCAAGTGTCGACTTGCCGGCAGCCGGCGCGCCCGCCAGCCCCAGCAGGGCGCGGCGGCCTGGAATGCTGGGCACCAGGGCGACCGCGTCATCGACAAGCATCCCGTCACCCTAACCAAGCGCCACACATCGGAGCAGACACTTGTACGAAACGAAGAACCCGCAGCTCACACCGGAGCTGTACGCCTACGTCCTGGACCACAACCCGCCGCTGGACCCGGTCCAGCGCGGGCTGGTCGAGACCACGCACCGCCGCCTCGCCGGGGTGGCCGGCATGCAGACCGCCGAGGAGCAGGGACCCCTGCTGGCCTTCCTGGTGCGGCTGACCGGTGCCCGCCAGGTCGTCGAGGTCGGTACCTTCACCGGTTTCTCCACGCTGTCGATGGCGCAGGCGCTGCCCGAGGGCGGGCGGCTGATCGCGTGCGACATCTCCGAGGAGTGGACCGCGGTGGGCCGCGAGGCGTGGGAGCGGGCCGGTGTCGCGGACCGTATCGACCTGCGGATCGCCCCGGCGATCGACACACTGCGGGCGCTGCCCGCGGGGGAGTGGATCGACCTGGTCTTCCTGGACGCCGACAAGGAGTCCTACGTGGACTACTGGGAGGAGCTGGTGCCGCGGATGCGGCCCGGCGGGCTGCTCGTGGTCGACAACACCCTCTACCACGGTGACGTCGCCGACCCGGCGGCCACCGGCGGCGGCGCGGCCGTGCGCGCCTTCAACGACCGTGTGCGGGCCGACGACCGGGTGGACGACGTCCTGCTGACCGTCGCCGACGGCCTCACGCTGGCCCGCAGGCTGCCGTAGCCGCAGCCTCGTGTACCGGTCAGTGCTGGGGGAGTCCGCGGCGGGGCGGCGGCCTCCTGGCGGCCGCCGCCGCCCGCTCCCTGGCGTGCTGCTCGCGTGCGGCCTCCTCCGGGTGGCGGCGGATCCAGTACGGGTTGTCGTGCGGCAAGCCGCCGGTGACCCGCCCGTACAGTCCGAAGAACAGCAGCAGGAGCCCGACGCCGAAGCTGAACAGCACGTTCGACATCTTGAACGCCAGCAGGTTGCTGTCGGTGTCCAGCAGCGCCAGGTTCACGAAGCCGCTGATCAGGAAGGCGCATCCGACGCAGATGTTCAGCGTGGAGGCGAAGTTGCCGCCGATGACCATGCCGACGAAGAGCAGCGCGCCGATCACGATGGAGATCGTGCTGAGCGCGCCGTTGGAGTTGAGCCCCGCGATCCGCTCACCGGCCTTCGACATGAACGACACGTGGTTGAGCAGCCCCAGGATGCCGAAGACGACGAGAATCAGGCCCATCGCGCCCGCCCCGAAGCGGTAGACCTGGTTCAGCCGGTGGTCGACGGGGAGGTGGTCGTCGAGTCGCATGGGCGCCTCCTTCGGGGGCTGGACTCGTCGAGGACGCCGTTGCCTCAAGGATAGGTCGGGGGTGCCCCCGCAGCACCGCGGCGACAGCGGGCGCCGACCGCTACCCTGAGGCCATGCCTCGTTACGAATACCGCTGCAAGACGTGCGGAGCCACCTTCGAGATGCGCCGCCCGATGTCGCAGTCCGGCGCCCCAGCGCCCTGCCCGCAGGGCCACGGCGACACGGTCAAGCTGCTGTCGACCGTCTCGGTGGGCGGCACGGCCTCCGCGGCCGGTTCCGCCGCGTCCGCACCGGCCCCCGCGGGCGGCGGTGGCTGCTGCGGTGGCGGCTGCTGCAGCTGACGGGCGGCGGGACGGTCAGCGGCCCGCGGCCCGGTCCTCCCTGATGTTGGACACCACACGGTTCGCCGTCTCCCGGACGGCGGCCGTCTCGGTGAGGAAGGCCCAGTAGTCGGGGTGCCGGCCCTCCAGCGCGGCCAGCGCCCGGTCGAGCCTGGCCACCGCCTCGTCGAGCGGCCTGGCGTGCCGCGGCTCCGGCGTCGTACGGCCCTGCATCGCCAGCCGCTGGGCGTCCCTGATCACGAAGCGGGTCTTCTCGACCTCGGCCTTGGGGTCCTTGCTGACCTCGTTGAGCCGGCGCAGCCGGTCGCCCGCGGCCCCCACCGCGCCGTCGACGTCGTCCATCAGCGCGCGCACCGAGGCGAGCTTCGCGGTGGCCTGCGCCCACTGCTGCCCGTCCCGCGCCCTGCGCGCCTCGGCGAGCGCCGTCTCCGCCTGCCGTACGGCCTGCGCGGCCTGCTCGGGGACCTGCTGCAGGTCCTGCCAGCAGGCAAGCGAGAACCGCCGGCGCAGTTCGCTGAGCACCGGCGCGACGCCCTCCGCCCGGGTGCCGAGCGCCTGCACGCGGGTCCGCAGCGACACCAGCCGCTTGTCGATCTCCCTGGCCTGCTCCGGCAGCCGCTCGGCCTCCGCCCTGACCGCCTCCGCCTTGCGGCGGATGTCGTCGGCGCGCTGCACGGTCTCCTTGACGCCGTGCTTGGCTGCGCCCTCGTTGAGCTTGGTCAGCTCGGGCGCCAGCGCCGCCAGCCGGGACGCCAGCTCGTCGGCGGTGATGCCGGCGGCCCGCACCGCGTCGAGGGCGTTGCTCGCCGCGAGCAGCGACTGCTTGGCCCGCTCCCTGGCCGGCGCGAGCCGGGCGAGCTGGGTCTCGGCGCGGTTCAGCAGCGGCGTCATCGTCGACTGGTAGCGCTCCAGCTCGGTCCTGGCGTTGACCAGGTCGTCCTTGGCGCGGGTCAGTTCGCTGACCGCCCGGGAGGCGGACGCGTGGTCCAGCTCGTCCCGGTCCAGGTCATGGGCGTCGACGGTGGCGATGTAGGCCGCGCTGACCTGGTCGATCTTCTCGCCGAGGGCGCGGAAGCCGGACAGCGCGCGGCTCGCCTCGGGGGACTGCTCGACGGCCGAGATCGTCTCGATGGAGATCTCCAGCTCGCGCTGGGCGGTGTCCAGCTCGTAGAAGGCCTGGGCGGCGGCGTCCTTGGCCGCCAGCGCCTCCGCACGCAGGTTGTCGCCGCGCCGCCACCACGAACGTGCCGTCGTCACAGTGACTCTCTCTCCCCGCGTTCGCCCACCACCGTCCGCTCCATACTCCCACCCGGCCGCCCCGAACACACGGCCCGGTCGGCCTGCCGCACTCTCCCCGTACGCGCCCCCGCATGCGCTTGCCCACCCGCCCCCGCGGCGGGGTAACCTGTGACGTCGCAATCTCCGGGGCGTGTAGCTCAGTGGTAGAGCGCCGCCCTTACAAGGCGGATGTCGGCGGTTCGAAACCGTCCACGCCCACCCCTCCCTCTTCGCCCGGGTGCATTCCGGGCCGCCCCGGCGCCGGCTCGCACGAATGATCGAGTGTTTGGTGCCGGTATTACTCCTTTCGGGGAATGCTGTACGACTGTCGGCGCGTCGTGCGCCGGGGTGCTGACGATGAACGCGTGAGCCTTTCCAGGGGGAAGCGCATACGCGCGTGGGCGGCACTTGCCGTGGTGACGGCGGCCGTGGGGTCGTGGGGGTTGTGCGGGGCGGCAGCGGCTGCCCCCGGCCATCCGCGTCCGCCGGCGCCCGTCGGCATGCCCGCCACCGTTTCCGTACGCCTGCCCGTTCCGATGGCCGCGCCCGCGGGCGTGGCCGTGTCCTTGCACCGTCCGAAGCCGCCGCATGTCCATGTGCCCGACCACGGGCACAGACCGAGGCCCGAACCCGGGCCTCCGCACAAACCGCACAAGCCCCACAAGCCGCGGCCCGCGTACTGGTGCGGGCGGTGGCATCCGCACTGGCACTGGCCGCCGCCGCTGCACTGCCACAAACCGCCGCCGCCACCGCCGCCGAAGGTGACGCCCAAGCCGCGGCCCGTGCACACGGTGAAGCCGGCGCCCAGGCCCGCGCCCAGACCGGCCCCGAAACCGGTGCCCAAGCCCGCGCCCAGACCCGTGGCCAAACCCGTGCCCAAGCCGGCGCCCAAACCCGTACCGAAGCCCGTGCAGCGGCCCAGGCCCGTCGTCAGGCACGCGCCCGCGCCGAAGCCGGCGCCGCCGGCCGTCGTGCACTGGCCGCGGCAGAAGGTCGAACCGGCCGCGGCACCCGAGCCGCACCGGCGGAAGCTGACGACCACGCTGCTGCTCACGACGGTGCCCGGGCTGCTGGCCGCCGCCGTGCTCAAGCCCGGCTCAGGGGCGTATCGCAGGAACAACCGGTAGGACGCGAGGGGGAGTTCACATGTCGCAATGGGTGGTACTGCTGATCGCGATGGCCGCGGTCTGCGCGGTCGTCGTCACCGTCGTCGTCCTCAGGCAGCGCAGGATCTCCGAGGACGACGATCCGAGCGAGACGCCGGACGTCATCGAGTACATGGTCATGATGATCGGGGTGATCTACGCGATCGTGCTGGGCCTGGCGATCGCCGGAGTGTGGGAGGGGATGGGCGGGGCGCAGGCCGACGTGCTGGCCGAGACGCAGGCGCTGCACGAGGTCAAGGTCCGGGTGCAGGTCTACCCGGCCGATGTCAGGGACAAGGTGCGGGCGGACGTCGACGCCTATGCCGCGTTCGTCGCCGACAAGGAGTGGTCCTACATGCGCCACCACGGCGAACTATCGCCGCGGGGAACGGAGTTGCTCAACCAGGTGCGCACCGACGTCACGACCTTCGACCCGAAGAGCGACCTGGCGGCGCAGGCGTACCAGCCGGTGGTGGACGAGGTCGCCGCGGCCGACACGGCGCGGGCCTCGCGCGGCCAGAGCGCGGGCTCGACGATGCCGGGGGTGGTCTGGTTCGGTCTGATCACCGGCGCACTGGTGACCGTCGGGCTGATCTTCACGCTGCAGATCAGGCGGTCGGCGAGGGAACTGCTGCTCGCCGGGCTCTTCAGCGCGCTCATCGCCTTCCTGCTGTTCCTGATCTGGGACCTGGACGCGCCCTTCGGCAGCGGCCTGGCCGTCTCCTCCGACCTCTTCCGCCAACTGCTGTGAGCATGTGAAGCGGCCCCGCGCACAGGGCGGTTCCGCACACGAGGCGGCCCCGCCGCCCGGTCAGGTCCGGGCGGCGGGGCCTCGTGACGGGCGCTCGGCGCCGCCGCTCAGCGCCAGTTGGACACGTTCACGTTCTCCAGCACGCCCAGCGCGTCGGGCACCAGGACGGCCGCCGAGAAGTACGTGCTGACCAGGTAGCTGATGACCGCCTTGTCGTCCACCCCCATGAAGCGGACGTTCAGACCGGGCTCGTACTCGTCGGGCAGACCGGTCTGGTTCAGGCCGATCACACCCTGGTTGTCCTCGCCGGTGCGGATCGCGATGATCGAGCTGGTACGGGCCTCGGTGACCGGGATCTTGTTGCAGCTGAGGATCGGGATACCGCGCCAGGCGGGCACGGTGGAGCCGTGGCACTCGACGGGGTCGGGGTAGATGCCGGCCCGCGTCCACTCGCGCGCGATGGCCGCGATGGTGCGGGGGTTGGCCAGCAGGTAGCGGGTGCCGCGGCGGCGGCTGATCAGCTCGTCCAGGTCGTCGGGCAGCGGCGGCCCGGCGTGCGGCTGGATGCGCTGTTCGTACTCGGCATTGTGCAGCAGCCCGAACTCCGGGTTGTTGATCAGCTCGTGCTCCTGGCGCTCCCGCAGCGCCTCGACGGTGAGCTTGAGCTGCTCCTCGGTCTGGTTCATCGGCTCGTTGTAGAGGTCGGCGACCCGGCTGTGGACGCGCAGCACGGTCTGGGCGACGCTGAGTTCGTATTCGCGGGGCTTGACCTCGTAGTCGACATACGTGGCGGGCAGCTGGGCCTCGCCCTTGTGCCCGGAGGCGAGTTCGATGTTCGCCTCGCCGCGCCGGTTGGCCCGCTGCTGCGGGATCGACCGGACCGCCTCCAGGTGCTGGCGCAGCGGCCCCGCCTGGGCGAGCAGCTGCTCCAGCTCCTGCCGGCCGAGAGCCAGCACGGTGGTGGCCGCCGCCGCCCGGACGGTGAAGGCCCACTCGCCGTCCCCGGTCAGCAGCGCCTGCTCGCCGAAGTGGTCGCCGTCGGCGAGGGTGCCCAGCCGGTTCTGCTCGCCGTAGGACCCCTCGCCGAGCTTCTCGACCTTGCCGTGGGCGATCAGGTAGACCGTGTCGGCCGGCTGCCCCGCCTCCGCCAGGACGTCACCGGGGGCGAACTCCCGCTGGACGAAGCGGTCGGCGAGCGCGGTCAGCGCCTCCTCGTCGCCGAAGGAGCGCAGCGCCGCGATCTCGCCCAGTTCCTGTGGGATGACCCGGACCTGCGACCCGGTCTTGACGAACGTCACCCGGCCGTCGCCGACGGCGTAGCTGAGCCGCCGGTTGACCCGGTAGGTGCCCGCGCTGACCTGGACCCAGGGCAGCACCTTGAGCAGCCACCTGGACGAGATGCCCTGCATCTGGGGGGTGGACTTGGTCGTCGTGGCCAGATTCCGCGCGGCGGCCGTATCGAGGCTCGTACGCGCTGCATCCTGCGGATTGCCGTGTGCGGTGTCCTGGCCCGCATCAACCGACATGTGCATGTCCTTCCCGTATGGGGGTGATACGGGAGTATTCTTTCGGTGACGCTGCGTGCTTGCCTATTGCCGTATCGAGTGAGAATACTTTTGACGTCGGTGGGGGAGTGCCACGCAAAGCGCCCGCCGGCGGCCGTTCACGGCGCCAGGCGGGCGGTCAGAGGGCTTCGACGACCGAGCTGCGGTCGGGGCCCGCGGCGGCCTGAGGGGGGATCGTCAGCGGAACCGCCGCATAGGCTGCGGCCATCGCCGTACGGCGCTCGCGACGGAAGACGTAGGCGGCGAAGGCGCCCGCGCCCAGCAGCGCCACGAAGGACATCAGGGTGCCGAGCCAGCTCGCGCCGAGCCACTCGCCGCCGACCCAGCCCAGCCCCACGCTGTAGGTGGCCCAGCACACGCCGGCCAGCGCGGACCACGGCAGGAACTCCCGGGGGCGGCGGCGGGCCGTACCCGCGCCCAGGCTCACCACGCTGCGGCCCGCGGGGGCGAAGCGGGCGAGCACCACCAGGGCGCCGCCGCCGCTCGCCAGCACCTGGCCGAGCCGGTCGTGCGCGGCCGCCAGCCGCCGCGAGGAGGCCATCCGGCGGTCGAACCAGTCGCCGCCGCGGAAGGCCACCCGGTAGGCGATCAGATCGCCCAGGCAGGACGCCACCGCCGCGCAGGCCAGCAGGGCCAGTACGTCGAGGATGTCGTCGCTGGTGCCGGAGGAGCCTGCGGTCGCCGCGCTGACCACCAGCACACCGCTGGGCAGTACGGGGACGAAGACGTCGAGGAGGACGGACAGCGCCACGAGCACGTAGATCCACGGCCACTCGAAAAGAGAGCCCAGGCCTTGCAGCACCGCGCCTCCTCGTCCTTCGCCAGTCCTACGCGTCGTTGTCGGGTCCTGTCGGGTCCTGCAATGCCGCTGGGAGCGTGTGCCGATGCCTGGCGGTGCTTGATCCGTGCGGTGCCTTATCCGTGATCTGCCCGTTTGTGCTGGTCAAGGCCTTGCGGAGCTGTCAGTGCCGGTCTCGCGTCAACGGCGGCGGATCTTCATCCACCGTCAGCCGTACAGCGTACGCCAGCATGGGCCGGCGGTACCGATCAGGGTGCGTGACGTACGAGACAATCACGACGTTGTCACGGCAGGAATACTTCCCGGAACAACGTTCCGGCTTCCGGGGAAGCGCCCGCGCCGCGGCATCACCGCGCCGGCGCCGAACCTGCTCCCATGGTGCAGGAAAAGTGCCGGTGCTGAAATCTGCCCAGGTCGGGCGTCCCGTACACTGGTGGGCAGCAGAAGGGGAGTAGCTCTTCGCCGGACCGTCGACATACTGCCCGGGTCCTCGAGCGGCGCCGAAAGGCGCGACAAGAGGCCGGGGCCGGCGCCCGGAGGCAGCGATACGGAAACGTGACGCGGCCAGCGAGACCTTCGGCCGCAGTGTTCCGACGCTGCCGTGCCGAAGCGACCCCTTTTCCGTAGGTCTCTCGGCAGGGCAGCCCCTACCGATCGAGGAATCCGACCCTTGCTCAGCCTCAGCGTCATCGCCGTCGTCTTCGGCGTGATCTTCCTGGCCGAACTCCCCGACAAGACGGCGCTCGCCGGTCTCATGCTCGGCACCCGCTACCGGGCCTCCTACGTCTTCGCCGGCGTCGCCGCGGCCTTCGTGGTCCACGTCGCGCTCGCCATCGCCGCGGGCTCGCTGCTGACACTGCTGCCGCACCGCTGGGTGCAGGGCGTCGTCGGCCTGCTCTTCCTGGGCGGCGCGGCGATGCTGCTGTTCTCCAAGGGCGACGACGAGGAGACCGTCAAACCGCCCGCCGACCAGAGCTTCTGGAAGGTCGCGGGCACCGGCTTCATGCTCATCCTGGTCGCCGAGTTCGGCGACCTCACGCAGATCATGACCGCCAACCTCGCCGCCCGCTACGACGACCCCGTCTCGGTCGCCGTCGGCGCGGTGCTCGGCCTGTGGGCGGTCGCGGCCCTGGGCATCTTCGGCGGCCGGATGCTGATGAAGCGGGTGCCGCTGGCGCTGATCACCAAGATCGCCGCCGGTGTGATGGTCGTGCTGGCCGCCTTCAGCCTCTACGAGGCGATCGCGGGCTGAACGGCGGGCGGCGTGCTCAGCCCACCGTGACGGTGAGCACGCCGCCCGCCGCTGCCACCACCACGTCCTCCAGCGAGGCGGCATGGGCGGAAGGCCCGAAGGCGGCGGCCCGCGGCCCCACTCCCACCACCCGCATCCCCGCCGCCCTGGCCGCCGCGATGCCGACCTCGGCGTCCTCGAAGACCAGGCACTCCTCGGGTGCGAAGCCCAGTTCCGCCGCGCCCTTCAAGAAGCCCTCCGGGTCCGGCTTGCCGGCGCCCACCCGCTCCGCGGTCACCCGCACCGGCGGCAGCGGCAGGCCGGCCGCGCCCATCCTGGCCAAGGCCAGCTGCTCGCCCGCCGAGGTCACCAGGGCGTGCGGGTGCCCGGTCAGGGCGGCGAGGAAGGCGGGGGCGCCGGGGACCGGGACGACGCCTTCGAGGTCGGCGGTCTCCTCGGCGAGCATGACCGCGTTCTCGGCGTAGTTCTGCGCCATGGGGCGGTGCGGGAGCAGTTCGGCCATCGTGGCGTGGCCCTGCCGCCCGTGCACCACCCGCAGGACCGCGGCCGGGTCCAGGCCCTGCCGGACCGCCCAGCGCGACCAGCAGCGCTCCACCACCGCGTCGGAGTCGACCAGCGTCCCGTCCATGTCGAGCAGCAGGGCGCGGGCGGTGAACACGGACGGCATGGGGCTCCCTGGAACGGTGCGAGACGTACTCAGTGGTCCCGCCCGCCGGTCAGGGTGAGCGGGCGGAACCACTTTGTTCCTCGAACATACAAAATATTCGGGGGCCGCGCCACCCCGGGCTCACGGCGGGTCGGTGAACTGCAGAAGACCCCAGGTGAAATGGGCGACGATCCGCTCGCCGGTCACCGGAGCGGTCAGCGCGAGGCGCGCCCGGCTCGGGGCGTCCGCCGGCAGCGGGGCCGCCGGCGGGAAGGCGCGGGCCACGTCGTCCACGACGCACGACCACGGGGTCAGGTCGGCGACGCTGCTCAACCGCGGTGGCTCCGCGCCGGGGGCGCGGACCAGCCACTCGTTCCACACCGCCGTGCCGCCGGGGGCGCACAGCACCTCCCACCGCAGGTCCGGCCACAGCGGCAGCCGCCACAACATGGCCCTGCACCGCAGGTCGCCGACCTGCCGCTCGACCTCCTGCTCGGGCGGCCCGAGCATCACCCGGTAGCCGCGCTCGCCGCGGGGGTGCGACGTGCTGCGCAGGCGGGCCTGCCACTTGTTGTGCGCCTCGCGCAGGTCGGCGTGCGAAGCATTCAGCGCCCGCAGGGCGCTGTCCACCAGCTCCGGGCGGTGGTCCTGCATCCGCCGCAGCACGGCGAGCTGAAACTCGCCTACTCCGTAGCCCCTCACCCCCCCGACGCTACGCCCCCGCCCCGCCCGACCCGGCGCGTGGCCGACCGCGCAGTCCCCCGCGCCCCTGGGTGGTTGCCACTTGCCGTGGCGTTGCTTTCTTCCCGCCCGTCCGGGCGGGGCGCGCAGTTCCCCGCGCCCCTCAAAAACGCTCACCCTCGCAGGCAGACGGCGCCGCCTGACGGCGCCGGCCTCTGCGAGAGAGGGCACCCCTCAGGGGCGCGGGGAACTGCGCGCCCAATCACCCACGCACCGGGACTGTGAACGCAACAGGATGTGGCACCCACCTGGGGGCGCGGGGAACTGCGCGACCAGCCACCACCGCACCGGGAGGTGCAAGCTCACCGCAAGGGGCAGGCGCCCGGGGGCGAGGCCCCCCGGGTGGGGGTCAGTGGTTGTGGTGGCCCTCTGAGGGGGTGGCCGCGAGGAGGGCGGCGCGGGTGGCCGGGCCGTAGACGCCGGAAGGGTCGCCCTGGACGCCGTACCAGACCTGGAAGGTCGCCACCGCGTGCTCGACGTCGGAGTCGTACTTGCCGTCCATCGGCCCGTGGTAGACCCACACCGCGGTCAGGCGGGCCTGAAGGTCCTGGACCTCAGGCCCGCTCGCCCCGAGCTGGAGCACGCCCGGCGTGGAGGAGCCCCCCGGCGGGGGCGGCGTGCTGGACGGCGGCGGTGTGGCCGTCGCGGTGGCGGTCGCGGTGGCCGTGGGTGAAGGGGACGCCGGGGTGGTGGAGGGCGGCGCCGTCGTGGACGGCGTCACCTTGGGCGCGGGAGTGGTCGTCGCCCGCATCGGGTGATGCGGTGTGACCTTCACGGGCTCGGTGACCGCCCCCGGCGCCGCCCCCGCGGGAAGGGTGACGTCGGGCGCTGCCGACGCGGGCTCGGGCAGCGCCCGATCCGTGCCGTTCTGCTCCTCGCCCATGACCGAGCCGGTGACGGCGACGGCCCCGGCGGCGAGCGCGGACGCGGCGACGGCCGCCGCGGCGACCACGATGCCGCGTCTGCGCCTGCGGTGCCTGCCGTGGGCCGCGGCCACCGCGGCGGCCGCGGCGTCGCGGGCGCGCCCGTCGTCGGCCGGGTACTCCTGGGGCGCCCCGACGACGGCGTAGGCCGCGGGGAAGAGCCCGAGGTCCTGCGTGGCGGGACCGCCGTCCGCGGCGCCGACGTCGATGAGCGGCCGCGCGGTCGTACCGCCGCCGAAGGTGTCGTCGTGCTCGCCGGCGACGTAGGGGCGTACCCGCAGCGGGTGGAAGCCCTCGGTCACCGCGAGGGCGGCGGCCCGTTCCGCGGAGCGCTCGGCGGCCCTGACCTCGCCGTCGACCTCGATACCGCCGTCCTCCGTGACCTCGGCGTACTCGCTGGTCACACCGGTCTCACCGGTGTCGTCAGGCTCGTACGGCCCTGCCGTTCGGTCCGGCTGCTGCGGCGCCACTGGGTTCCCCTCCCGCCGTCGTTCGCGCGTTCGCAAAGACGTGTCAGTGATTATGCCGATACCCCATGCCGCCGCATACCCGGTCCCTCCCCGCTGGCCCATTCCCACAGGTCGTATCACCGCAAACGGTGCGAATATGAGAGTCCGACCGTCGGGGGGCGACGCGAGGAGCCGTTCGATGGCGCAGGACACCAGTACGGCCGCGGTGCCGGGCGCGGAGCAGGACCGGCGCCAGGTGCGGATCGCGATCGGTGCCCTCGCCCTCGGCCTGCTGCTGGCCGCCCTCGACCAGACGATCGTGTCGACCGCGCTGCCCACCATCGTCAGCGAACTGGGCGGCATCGACCACCTGTCGTGGGTCGTCACCGCCTATCTGCTCGCCTCGACCGCCGCCACCCCGCTGTGGGGCAAGCTCGGCGACATGTACGGCCGCAAGCGGCTGTTCCAGACCGTCATCGTGATCTTCCTGATCGGCTCCGCGCTGTGCGGAATCGCCCAGAGCATGGGCGAGTTGATCGCCTTCCGCGCGCTCCAGGGCCTGGGCGGCGGCGGGTTGATCGCGCTGTCCATGGCGATCGTCGGCGACATCGTGCCGCCCCGCGACCGGGGCCGCTACCAGGGCGTGTTCGGCGGGGTGTTCGGCGCGGCCAGCGTGCTGGGGCCGCTGCTCGGCGGGGTGTTCACCGAGCAGCTGTCCTGGCGCTGGGTGTTCTACATCAACCTGCCGATCGGCCTGGTCGCCCTCGCCGTCATCGCCGCCGTCCTGCACATCCCGGTGCGCCGCACCTCGCACCGCATCGACTACCTCGGCATGGCGACGGTGGCCGCGGCCGCCACCTGCCTGGTGCTGGTCACCTCGCTCGGCGGCACCACCCTGGACTGGGGCTCGCCCGCGATCGTCACCCTCGCGGTGGTCGGCGTGGCACTGGTCGCCGCCTTCGTGCTGATCGAGCGCCGCGCCGAGGAACCGGTGCTGCCGCCGCGGCTGTTCCGGGTGCGGACCTTCGTGGTGTGCTCGGTGATCTCCTTCATCATCGGCTTCGCCATGTTCGGCGCCATGACGTACCTGCCGACCTTCCTCCAGGTCGTGCACGGCTACTCGCCGACGCTGTCAGGCGTGCACATGATCCCGATGGTCGTCGGCCTGCTGATCGCCTCCACCGGCTCCGGGCAGATCATCAGCCGCACCGGCCGCTACAAGGTCTTCCCGATCCTGGGCACCGCCGTGACCGCGGTCGGTCTGCTGCTCCTGCACCAGCTCGACGAGCACACCGCGACCTGGCTGATGAGCCTGTACTTCTTCATCTTCGGCTTCGGCCTCGGCATGGTGATGCAGGTGCTCGTGCTCGCCGTGCAGAACGCCGTCGGCTACGAGGACCTGGGCTCGGCGACCTCGGGCGCGACCTTCTTCCGCTCCATCGGCGCGTCCTTCGGCGTCTCGGTCTTCGGCACCATCTTCACCAACCAGCTGCGCGACAAACTGACCGCCGCACTGCGCGGCGTCCCCGTACCGCCCGGGTTCGACCCCGGGCAGCTGCAGGCCGACCCGAAGGCCATCGCCGGGCTGCCCGCCGCGATCAAGACACCGGTGATCCACGCCTACTCGCAGGCCATCACCACCGTCTTCCTGTACGCGATCCCGGTCGCGCTGGTCGGCTTCGCGACGGCCTGGCTGCTCAAGGAGCAGCCGCTGCGCGGCAGCGTGACCGTGCCCGACGCCAGCGAGACGGTCGGGGTCAACCCGGTGGAGCGGTCCTCGCTGGACGAGATCGCCCGCTGCCTGTCGCTGCTCGGCAGCCGGGACGCCCGCCGCGACCTCTACACCCGCATCACGCGGCTCGCGGGCCTCGACATCCACCCCGCCACCAGCTGGCTGCTGCTGCGGCTGGTCCACGACGGCAGCGCCGACCCGGTGGAACTCGCGCGCCGCACCACCGTGCCCGCCGACGTCATCGAGAGGGCCGCCGTCGAGGCGGAGACCCGCGGCCTGGCCGTACGCGAGGGCAATCCGCTGGCCCTCACCGCGTCGGGCAGTGCGGTCGCCGAACAGCTCATCGAGGCCAGGCGCTCGGTCCTCGCGGGCCTGCTCGGCGACTGGGACCCCGCAGGGCACGAGGAACTCGCGGCGCTGGTACGCAAGTTGAGCGGCGAGTTGTGCGCCGGGGACTCCGACCACCCGGAGCGGCGGGCGGCCCGCACGAAGCCGGCCGCCACCGGGGAGGCGGTGTAACCGCATAGGGGGCAGGGGGTTTGCCTTCCGCAAGCGCGGCAAACCGACCGTCTGGAGGGTGACACCCGGACAGACGGGAGCAGACCATGTCCACAGGAGCGATCATCGCCGTCGCCGCGGCGGTCGTCATCGTGGCGGCGATCGCCGCCGCGGTGATGCTGCAACGCGGTGGCGGCCCCCTGCTCAAGCGCCGCTTCGGACCCGAGTACGAGCGGGTCCTGGCCCGGCACGACGGTTCCACCCGCGCCACCCGGCGCGAACTCGCAGAACGCGTCAAGCGCTACCGCGGCATCGAGCTGCGGCCGATGAGCGCGCAGACCAGGGAGCGGTACGCGGCCCGCTGGTCGGCGGTGCAGGCGCGGTTCGTGGACGATCCGGCCGACGCGGTCGGAGCCGCGGACACGCTGATCGCCGAGGCCGCGGTCGAGTGCGGCTACCCCGCCGCCGACTCGCCCGAGCACGTCGACGCGCTGTCCGTGCACCACCCGCACCACGTCCAGGGCTACCGCGAGGCCCACGCGGCCGCGCTCGCCCACGGCAAGGGCCGCCGCCTGGACACCGAGGCGCAGCGCAAGGCGCTGGTCGCCGCCCGCGGGCTCTTCGACGAGCTGATGGCCCGCGCCGACGCGGGGCCGTCCGTTCCCCCCGCCCCGGCCGCCGTACCGGAACCGGAACCGGCGGAGCCGCCCGCGGCGGCCGGGGAGCCCAAGGCCGCGGCAGCCGACGGGACGACCTCGCGGTCGGCGCTCGGCAAACGGTTCGCGGCACTCACCGCACGCGGCGGGAAGACGGAGGCGCACCAGTGAGGGACACCGAGACGGCTGCGGCGCAGTCACCGCAGACCGACGAACGAGCGACGGAGGACGGCGGCCCGCAGCGCGAGACGCGCAACGCACCGCGGTCCGAGGGCCGGGCGGGCACGGACCGGCGGCCCGGGGAGCGGGGGCGTACGGACCCGGCGTCCGAGGAGCGGGCGAAGAAGCACCTGGCCGGTGCGCCCGCCGCCACC
Organism: Actinacidiphila bryophytorum; assembly: GCF_016916835.1. Classification (GTDB taxonomy): domain Bacteria; phylum Actinomycetota; class Actinomycetes; order Streptomycetales; family Streptomycetaceae; genus Actinacidiphila; species Actinacidiphila bryophytorum. The sequence goes on from NZ_JAFFIX010000001.1 coordinate 597,550, forward strand.
GCGGCGCCGCAGGCCGCGGAGGACCCGGCTGTCGGCGGGGGCCAGGCGGCCCGGGTGTTCGGGCGGCGGATGGACCACGCCGTCCACGACTTCGTGGAGGACCCGCGGCGGGCGGTGCGCGAGGCCGACGCCGTACTCGACGAGGTCATCGGGCGCGTGCAGCAGGCACTGGAGGCGCGCAGGCAGGCGCTGCGGGAGGGCTCGGCACCCGGCGCCGACACCGAGGCGCTGCGGGTCGCGCTGACCCGCTACCGCGACCTGACGGGCAGCCTGCTCACCCTCGCGGAGTAGCCGCGGGCTCCGGCTCCGGGGGCGTGAACTCCGGGGCCGGAGCGAAGGACGCGCGGCGGGTGGCCCGGCGCAGGGCCTTGAGCAGGGTCGGGCCGAGGGTGAAGGACAGCACCGCGGTCAGCGCCGCCCGCGGCAGGTCCCAGCCCAGCGAGGTCGTCAGGCAGTAGGTGGTGAACCGGGCCAGGTTCGCGGCGAGCGACAGGTGCGGGGAGTAGCTCACGTTCGAGGCGAGGCCCGCGATGTAGGGCCAGCCCTGGAGGTTCATCACCGTGCCGTACGCCACCGCGGCCACCGCACCGTACGCGGCGAGCATCAGCAGCTCGCGGCGCCCGCGCATGCCGGGCCGCGGCAGCAGCCCCGCCCCCATCGTCACCCACCCCATGGCGAGCATCTGGAAGGGCAGCCACGGCCCGACGCCCCCGGTCAGCAGCGCGGAGGCGAACATCGTCAACGAGCCAAGCGCGAAGCCGAACCCGGGTCCCAGGACCCGCCCCGACAGCACCATCAGGAAGAACATCGGCTCGATGCCCGCCGTGCCCGCGCCCAGCGGGCGCAGCGCCGCGCCCGCCGCGGCGAGCATGCCGAGCATGGCGACAGCCTTGGGGTCCATGCCGTTGTCGGCGATCGTGGCGATGACGACGGCGACCAGCAGCGGCAGCAGCGCCGCGAACAGCCAGGGTGCGTCCGCGCTGTGGGCGGCGACCGCTGACCCGTGCGCGGCCAGCAGCGGCCAGCAGAACGCGGCCACCCCGATCAGCGACACCAGCCCCAGCACGACGACCGCCCGCGCCCCGAGCCGCACCGCGTCCGTACGCCCCGCCTCCTGCCCTGCTTGCCCGAGACGGGTCACGGGGCGGCCTCCAGGGCGCGGGTCACCTGCGTGACGGTCAGCCAGGGGGAGGGCGCGAGGATCTTGGCGGTCTGCGGCGCGAAGGCGGGCGAGGACAGGACGACGTCGGGGGTGGGGCCGTCGGCGACCACGTCCCCGTCGGCGAGTATCACCACGCGGTCGGCGAGGTCCGCCGCCAACTCCACGTCGTGGGTGGCCAGGACGATCGCGTGGCCCGCGGCGGCCAGCGACCGCAGCAGGCCGACCAGCCGGGACTTGGCCGCGTAGTCGAGGCCGCGGGTCGGCTCGTCCAGGAGCAGCACCGGCGGGCTCGCGGCCAGCACGATCGCCAGCGCGAGCGACAGCCGCTGGCCCTCGGACAGGTCGCGCGGGTGGACGTCGTCGGGCATACCGGGCAGCAGGTCCTCGACCAGCGCCCGGCAGGTGCCCGGCTCGGCTGCGGCGTCCCGGTCGGCGGCGGTGCACTCGGCGGCGACGGTGTCGGCGTAGAGCAGGTCGCGCGGCTCCTGCGGGACCAGGCCGACGCGGCGGAGCAGGTCCGCGGGCCGGGTGCGGTGCGGGACCGCGCCGCCGACGGTGACGGTGCCCCCGGCCGGGGTGTGCAGGCCGACCAGGGTGGACAGCAGCGTGGACTTGCCCGCGCCGTTGCGCCCCATCAGCGCGACCGTCTCGCCCGCCCGCACGCTCAGGTCCACCTCGCGCAGCGCCTCGGTCCGCCCCCTGCGCACGGTCAACCGCTCGGCGCGCACCAGGAGTTCGCCGGAGGCATCGGGACCGGGGGCCTCAGGCGCGCGGTCCGCGAGGCGCTCCCGCAGCGGTCCGGCCGCGCGGCGGGCGTCGCGTATCGACAGCGGCAGCGGCGACCACCCGGCGAGCCGCCCCAGCGCCACCACCGGGGGGTGCACGGGCGATACGGCCATGATGTCGGCGGGTGCGCCGATGACCGGCGGGGCGCCGGGGGAGGGCAGCAGGACGACCTGGTCGGCGTACTGCACGACGCGCTCCAGGCGGTGCTCGGCGAGCAGCACCGTCGTGCCCAGGTCGTGCACCAGGCGCTGCAGGACGGCCAGCACCTCCTCGGCCGCGCCCGGGTCGAGCGCGGACGTCGGCTCGTCCAGGACCAGCACCTTCGGGTGCACGGTCAGCACCGAGCCGATCGCGACCCGCTGCTGCTGCCCGCCCGACAGCGTCGCGATCGGGCGGTCGCGCAGCTCGGCCAGGCCCAGCAGGTCGAGGGTCTCCTCGACGCGGCGCCGCATCGTCTCCGGGGCCACGCCCAACGACTCCATGCCGTAGGCGAGTTCGTCCTCGACAGTGTCGGTCACGAAGTGCGAGAGCGGGTCCTGCCCCACCGTGCCGACGACGTCGGCGAGTTCACGCGGCCGGTGGGTGCGGGTGTCGCGGCCCGCGACGGTGACCCTGCCGGTCAGGTGTCCGCCGGTGAAGTGCGGCACCAGGCCGCTCACCGCCCCCAGCAGCGTGGACTTGCCCACCCCCGACGGCCCCACGACAAGGCACAACTCGCCCTCGGGCACCTCGATGTCGACACCCTGGAGCGCCGGCGCCGCGGTGTCCGCGTAGCGGAAGGAGACCTGCTCGAAACGGATCACCGCAAAGCTCCCCTCGGGGCGGCGACGGCCGGGACCAGGCCGAGCAGCACGCAGGCCGCGGGCCACAGCGGGAGGGTGGGCTCGGCCAGCGGCACCGCGGGCGGGTCGAGAGCGGCGGGCGCGTACGCGGTGGCGGCGATCATCGCGGCCGCCACCGCGGCGCCGGAGCCCGCCACCAGCCAGGCGCGGGCGCCCCACGGGTCGGGCCGGTAGCGCGTACGCGGCGATCGCCGCCCGCCCAGCCGCAGCCCCGCGACCGCCGCCGCCAGGCCCACTAGCAGCAGCGGCAGCCCGTACCCGGCGCCCACACCCGAACCGCCCGCGGCCAGCAGGCCGTACGTGCCCGCACAGATGCCCAGCAGGCCGCCGACGGTCAGCGCGGCCGTCGCCCGGCGGACGGCGGGCGCCACGTTCGCGGTACGGCCGTATCCGCGGGCGTCCATCGCCGCGGCCAGTGCCACCGAGCGCTCCAACGCGCCCTCCAGGACCGGAAGTCCGACCTGGAGCAGTGCCCGCACCCCCCGGTCGTCCCGGCCGCGCAGCCGGCGGGCCGCCCGCAGCCGCGCCACGTCCGCGACCAGGTGCGGGGCGAACGTCATCGCCACGACGACGGCGACACCGGCCTCGTAGAGCGCACCCGGCAGCGACTTCAGCAACCGGGCCGGGTTCGCCAGGGAGTTGGCGGCCCCGACGCAGACCAGGAGGGTGGCCAGCTTCATACCGTCGCGCAGCGCGAAGACCACGGACTCGGCCGTCACCCGTCCGCCCAGCCGCACCCCCTGCGCCCAGCCGGGCAGCGGGACCTCCGGCAGCGTGAACAGGGTGTGCGTCCCCGGGATCGGCGAGCCGAGCACGACGGCGAACAGCAGGCGGATCGCCAGGACGGCGACCCCCAGCCGCAGGAAGGTCCCGTACGAACGGGACCACGGCGCGTCGGTCCTGCGGGCGGCGACGACGTAGCCGGCGACGGCGGTGAGCAGAGCCAGGAGCAGGACGTTGGTCGTCCTGCTCGCTGCGGTGGCCAGGCCCAGCGCCCAGATCCACCACGCGCCGGCGTGCACGTGCACGCCGGGCCTTGCCGTTCGGGGCGGCTCAGCCCCGTGGATGCCCCGCGGCTCGGGGGCGGCAGCCCGTCCGGGTGCCATGTGCGGTTGGTGCGCGACCTTCTCGCCGTGGTGGGTTGCTCGCGCCGTTCCTCGCACCCCTGGGTGGGTGCCACTTGCGGTGGTGTTGCCTTCCTCCCGCCGCTGTGGCTTGTCGCGCAGTTCCCCGCGCCCCTTTGGGGCGCCCCCCTGGGTGTCGTCCTGCCCGGTCATCGGTTGCGGGAGCGGCGGGATTGCCAGGTGGCGGCCAGGGCCAGGGCGGCGATGGCGGCGGCTGCGGCGATCAGGCCGAGGGAGGGGCCGTTGTGGGAGGAGTGCGGGGTGGCGGAGATCTCGTCGCCGCAGCCGGCCGCGGGGTAGCCGGTGATGGCGCAGACGATGCCCGCCGAGTTGTAGCGCAGGGGTTTGGCCACCGCGGCCAGGGCGTCGGCCGAGGAGGCGGACGGGGGGAGTTGGGCGCACGCGGTGCGGGGGGCGGGCGGGGTGGCCGAGGAGTCGGGGGCGTCGGCGGGCGTGCCCGGGTCGATGAGGAGGGCGACGCGCTTGCGGCCGGGGGCCGCGGGCACGTTGGCGCAGATGGCCGCGAAGTCCGCGCTGCCGCGGGGCTGCGCGGCGGTGGCCGCCGCGTCCTCGCTGACCGCGAAGCGCCAGCCCTCGACGGTGCCGTCGGCGGGCGTGTGCATCGCGGGGCCGGTCTGGGCGTACGTCCAAGTGGCCCCGGAGCGCAGCCAGTAGGACCAGTAGCGGTAGCCGGCGGCGTGTGCGGGGGCGGCGAGGGCGAGCAGCAGCAGGACCGCGGCGGCGGCCGGGAGCGCGGCCAGGCGGCGGCCGCGCATCAGCTACGCCGTCGCTTGCGGGCGCTGATCAGCAGGCCGGCGCCGATACCGGCCACCAGGGCGACGCCGACGACTGTCCAGACGGTGGCGGCGGAGGACGAGTCGTCCTTCTTGTCGGCCTCGGGCATGGCGCCGGTGGGGCGCTTGGTGGGGGCCGGGCCGAGGGCGATGAGCTGCTGGAGGGGTGCGGTGCCGGTGGCGGAGCGGTCGGCGCCCGACAGGACGAGCTGGGCCAGTGCGGCCGGGTTGCCCTTGGCCCAGGCGGCGGAGTTGGCGCCCAGCCAGGTGGCCGTGGCCTGGGTGTCGGCGGTGCGGCCGAGCCCGTTGAGTGCGATGACGGCGTCCGCTGTGGTGCCGTAGTCAGGGGTGGGGGTGTCGGCGCCCGGGGTGGTGGCGGTGAGGTGGCCGCCGCCGGCGTGGAGGCGGCCGAGCAGCCAGTCGGCGGCCGCGGAGGCGGCGGCGTTGGGGTCGAGCTTGGCGTAGGCCTGCGGATTGCCGTCGCAGTCCGCGGACTTGGGCGGGGCGGCGGGGGTGGAGGGGCTGGCGTAGGCGTAGCCGGCGAGGTGGCCTTCCACCAGGCCGTGGACGGCGTCGGCGGTGGCCTTCGCGTTGGGCGTGAGCTTGCCGTCGGTGCCGGGGTAGCCGAAGGCGCCGCGGTCCGCGGGTGCGGCGTCGCAGCCGAACTGGAAGCCGAGCAGCGCGTCGTAGGGCGACGCGCCCTTCGCGTTGGGCTTCAGGCTCGCGTCGCGGCCCAGCGCGCCGATCACGACGGCGGTGGAGTCGGGGTCGGAGGGGCCGCCCGGGTTGTACGACCAGCCGCCGTCGGCGTTCTGCACGGAGCCCAGCCAGGCCAGGGCGCGGTCCACGGCGGCACCGGACTGCGAACTCTGCACGATACGCAGGGCCTGCACGGCGATGCCGGTGGCGTTGGTGTCCTCGGTCTTCGGGTCGCAGGCCTTGGCGGTGTCCTTGCGGTACGAGGGCCAGCCGCCGTCGGCGCACTGCTGGGCCAGCAGCCACGCGGTGGCGGCGCCGCTCGCGAAGTAGCCGGACCGGGCCACGGCTATCTCGGCGTACGACTGCCGCCACACCCCGTCGTAGGTGGGGTCCGCCGCGCCGTACAGGTCGCCGCGGGCCGCCGCCGTGCCGGTGGCCGGCGGCGCGGTGGTGTCCGCGAGAGCGGCCGGTGCCGCGAGGGCGGTGAGCGTCGTGGCGGCGGCCACCAGTACGGCGGCGCGGCGGCGCAAGGGCATGAGGTCGAGGCCTTTCCTGGTCCGGGGGAGCCCTCACCCTAACGTGCGGCGGCCGGCCTCCCGGGGTGACCTCCGGCACCCCGCGGCCGCCGCCCGGTGCTACGAGGAACACGGCCTAGGGAGCCGCGGCTCCGTGTTTGATCGCCTGGAGGAAGCGGGCCAGGGCCGAGGGTGTGGTGGAGAGCACGACGCCCGGCTCGTCGCTCTCGCGTATCAGCACCGCACCCTGGGCCGTGACGGCCAGCTCCACGCAGTCGCCCTGCTCCTGCGAATACGTGGACTTCTGCCAGATCACTGTCGGCGCGGTCATCGGCTGGGCCTTCCGGTCTCAGAGGTCTCGGGAGGCGCTGAGGATGAAGTCCCGCGACCGGGACTCGTCGAGCGCGACCGCGGCGAGGGTGTTGTACAGGGTGCGGTAGTTGGCCAGTTGGGAGGCCGCGTGCAGGAAGGTGACGCCGTGGGCGGAGTCGATCTGCACGGTGTCGAGGGCGCGGACGGCGCCGCTGGTGTAGAGCATCGCGTGGCCCGAGCCGATGTGGCCGTCCGCGGCGAAGGGGATCACCCGGACCCTTATGTGCGGCAGGTGGCTCAGCTCCATGAGGTGTTCGAGCTGGGCGCGGGCGACCTTGCCGCCGCCGAACCGCATCCGCAGCGCCGCCTCGTGGATGACCGCGTCGTAGGGCGGGGCCGAGTCGCGGTAGAGGACGTTGGAGCGCTCCATGCGCTGCGCGACCCGGGCCTCCAACTCGCCCTGCGGCAGCGGCGGGATGGCGTAGCCGAAGACGGTGCGGGTGTAGTCCTCGGTCTGGAACACCCCGGGGATGTGGGTGATCTGGATGGTGCGCAGTGCGGTGGCGTGGAATTCCAGCTCCGCGATGTCCAGCAGCGCGGCCGGCACGACTCCGCGGTAGGCCTCCCACCAGCCTTTGCGGCCGAGGCCGTTGGCCATCACCACGAGGGCGTCGATGAGTTCGGTGTCACCGCATTCGTAGAACGACGCGAGCCGCCGCAGCCGCTCTTCGCTGACCCCGAGCCGCCCGGCCTCGATGTGGCTGACCTTGGCCGGGTCGGTGCCGAGCAGACGGGCCGTGTCGCGAGCGGTGATGCCGGCTGCCTCGCGCATTTTCCGTAGCTCCGCACCGAGGCGCTCCTGACGGGCGGTTGCGGTGCTTCTGAGCGGCATGGTGTCCCTTCTTGATGCTGGTTCGAGTGTGCCGTTTCCGCTCACCTCGGGTCCAGATCGTTTCTGGAAATTTCGGCGACAAGGTTGCAGAGGGGCACTATTGCCCCATAAGGTCCAGCGGGGCGCGCGTACGTGAACAGTCAACTCCCTTGCGATGCACGGCTGTTGACAGGGGTACGCGGTTACGGCGACCGCCGGGTGCTCCCACCTGCGGCCGACGGGCCGCCGGCGCCGCACCGGGCCGTCCGCGCCGCCCGCCGGGTGTTCAGTGTGCCTGCCGCAATCGTGCGTTCTGCACGGCCATGAGGTGACAACGGTGACTTCACCGTCCACGCGCCGATATGTAAATCTTTGTCCGTCACCGCCACTGGGGGGGATCGATGGACAATCGTTACGAGATATTCTGCCTCGCGGACCGGTACTTCTACGAGAGTCTCGACCGGCTTCCGCGCGCTGAACGCGACGATTCCGGTTCGCCTTCGGCCCCGCACCCGGCCCCGCGCGTCGAGGACTTCGGGACCGCCCGGCGCGACGTGCCGGACGGCTGGCGCACGGTACGGGTCGGCGACTGGCTGCACCTCGACCCGACGTCGGCGCAGGGGGCCGAGGACCGCCCGCTGCAAGGGTGGAAGGTGCACGCGTCCGCCGGCCTGGGCAATGCCGACGCCGTGGCCGCGAAGGTCTGGGACCACTGCGTGCCGCGCCGCATTCCGTTTAAATTCGTGCCGAGCCCGCAACTGCTCCACCTGCGGAACTCGAAATACGCCGGCCGCGACACCAGCGGGAAATTCGTCACGATCTATCCGCGCGACGAGACGCAACTGCGGGCGGTACTCGAAGAACTCGGAGAACTCCTCGACGGCGAACCCGGCCCGTATATCCTCACCGATCTGCGCTGGCGTGAAGGACCGCTCTACGTGCGCTACGGCGCATTCGCGAAGCGCTTCTGCGTGGGCGACCACGGCACCCTGGTCTCGGCGATCGAGGACGCACAGGGGCGGCTGGTTCCCGACAGCCGCGCCCCCGCCTTCCACGTACCCGAGTGGGTGACACTGCCCGACTTCCTGCACCCGCATTTGCAGGCGCGCAACAGCACGACCGTCGGCGAACTGCCCTACCGCATCGAGAAGGCGCTGCACTTCTCCAACGGCGGCGGCGTCTACGCCGGCACCGACACCCGCAGCGGCGAGAAGGTCGTCCTCAAGGAAGGCCGCCCGCACGCCGGGCTCGCCTCCGACGGCGCCGACGCCGTCACCCGCCTGGAACGCGAACGGGACGCGCTGCAGCGGCTGTCAGGGCTCGGCGTCGCCCCCGAGGTACGCGACTGGTTCACCCTCGGCGACCACCGCTTCCTGGTCATGGAGTTCCTCGACGGCAAACCGCTCAACACCTTCTTCGGCCACCGCCACCCGCTGCTCACCCCCGAGCCCGACCCCGCGGAGGTCGCCGCCTACACGCGGTGGGCGCTGCGCGTGCACGCCGGCGTCGAGGAGGCCGTCGCCGCCGTCCACTCCCGCGGAGTCGTCTTCAACGACCTGCACATGTACAACATCATGGTCGGCGAGGACGGCGAGTCCGTCCGCCTGCTGGACTTCGAGGCCGCCGCGGCCGACACCGACAACGTCCGCCAGTCGGTCGCCCACCCCGGCTTCATGGCACCGCCCGACCGCCGCGGCACCGCCGTCGACCACTACGCCCTGGCCTGCCTGCGGCTGGCCCTCTTCCTGCCGGTCACCACGCTGCTCGCGGTCGACCGCCACAAGGCCGCGCACCTCGCCGAGGTCATCGCCGGGCAGTTCCCGGTGCCGCGCGCCTTCCTGGACGAGGCGGTCGCCGAGATCACCCGAGGCCTGCCCGCGGCCCCCGGGGCGCGTACGACGGCTGCCGCCGTCCCCCAGGCCGCCGTCCCCCAGGCCGCCGTCCCCGCGGCGTCCTACCTGCCCGCCGCCACCACCGACTGGCCCGCCGCCCGCGACGCCATGGCGGAGGCGATCCTCGCCTCCGCCACGCCCGACCGCGACGACCGGCTCTTCCCCGGCGACATCGCCCAGTTCTCCGACGGCGGCGGCCTCGGCCTCGCACACGGCGCCGCCGGCGTCCTGCTCGCCCTCGCCGAAGCCGGCCTGCCCCGCTACGACGACGGCGAGAAGTGGCTGCTGGCCCGCGCCGCCGCACCGCCCAGCGGCACCCCGCTCGGCCTCTACGACGGCATCGCCGGCACCGCGTACGCCCTCGACCGCCTCGGCCACACCGAACGCGCCCTGGAACTCGCCCGCCTGCTGCTCGCCGAGAAGTGGCAGCAGTCGTCCTCCGACCTGTCGGGCGGCCTCGCAGGCATCGGCCTGGTCCTAGACCACCTCGCCCGCACCACCGGCGAAAGCGCCCTGCAGGAACGGGCGTTGGAAGCCGCCGGGATCGTCGCGGCACGGCTCGCCGCCGCCGGCACCTCGCGCGCCGGGCTCATGCGCGGCGCCACCGGTGCGGCCCTGCTCTTCGTACGCCTCTACGAGCGCATCGGCGCCCCCGCACTCCTCGGCCACGCGGCCCGCGCCCTGCAACTCGACCTCGACCGCTGCGTGCTGACCGCCGCCGGCGGGCTCGACGTCGACGAGGGGTGGCGCACCATGCCCTACCTCGGCGACGGCAGTGCCGGCATCGGAATGGTCCTGGACGACTTCCTGCCGCTCGCCTGGGACGCGGGCGACCTCGACCCGGCCGTCGCCGCCCGCTTCGAGCAGGCCCGCGCCGGCATCGTCCGCGCGGCGACCCTGCGGCTGTACGCCCAGCCCGGGCTGCTCGCCGGCCGGGCCGGCACCATCGCGCACCTGGCCCGCACCAGCACGCCCGGGGTGCCCGCGGGCGCGCTCGCCGCGCAGATCGACGCGCTCGGCTGGTACGGCATGCCCTACCGCGGCGGGCTCGCCTTCCCCGGCAACCAGATGATGCGGCTGTCGATGGACCTCGGCACCGGCACCGCAGGGTGCCTGCTCGCCCTGAGCGCCGCGCACCGCGGCACCGCCGCCGGGCTGCCCTTCCTGCCGCCGCTCACCGGCGGCTCCTGAACCGGCTCCGGCCGCCCCGGCCGGAGCCGTGCACCACCTGGTGTTACTCCCATCGAAAGGACACTGCCATGGCACTTCTCGACCTGCAGAACATGGAGACGGAGAACGGACACAGCGGGGGCGCCCCCGCCAGTTCGCTCAGCCTCATCGGCTGCATCAGCTCCGTGAGCTTCCTCGTCTGCCTGTAGCGGACAAGCCCCGGGCGGCCCGGCTCCCTGCGGACCGCCCGGGGCACCCCTGCGCTGCGCGTGCGTCCCGAGCCGACCGCCACCTGCGGTGGTGCGTCGGCTCTCTGCCGGTGGGGGCCGAGCGCTCCGTTCGCCCCCGGAGCTCCGCCTGGGAGGCACCCCCGCGGCGCACCCGGCGGGGTGGCCCCTGACGGCCGCTGCCGGCACAGGCGGCATGCAGGGCTGCGGACATGCTTCATCGGCGTGCGTCCCTCGGGGGCGCCGGAGACGGAGGGAAGGGGCGGGATGGGGGTTGTCGGAGAGGCCGGGCGGCGGGACGCCGGGCGGTACGCGGGCGTCACCGCGCTCGGCCTCGTCTCCGCCGCGCTCGCACTGGCCCTGCCGTACGCACTCGGGCACACGCTCGACCAGCTGCTGCGGGGTGCCGCAGCCGGGTGGTGGATCGCCGGATGCGGCGCGCTCGTCGCCGCGCAGACCGCCGCCGCGGCAGGGGAGGACCTGCTCGCAGGACTTGCCACCGCACGGGCCGCCGCCACGGTACGGCGGCGCACCGTACGGCACATGCTCGCCGCGGGTCCGCCCGCCGCGGGCCAAGGGACCGGCGACCTCGTCACCCGCGTCGTCGGCAATGCCGCGGACGCCGCGGTGACCCCGGCTGCCGCCGCCGCACTGCCCGCCGCCCTCGCCGCACCGGTCGGCGGCATCGTCGCGCTCGGCCTCACCGACATCTGGCTCGCCGCCGCCTTCCTCGCCGGGGCGCCGCTGCTGACGCTGCTCGTGCAGCGCTTCGCCCGCGCCTCGTCCGACTGCGTCACCGCCTACCAGAACGCCCAGGGCCGCATCGCCACCCTGCTGGTCGAGGCGCTCGGCGGGGCGCGCACCATCGCCGCCGCCGGGAGCGAGCAGCGCGAGACCGCCAGGATCCTCGGGCCGCTGCCCGAACTCGGCTCCCACGGACGCCGGATGTGGCGCGTCCAGGGCCGCGCCACCGCCCAGGCCGCCGTGCTCGTCCCGCTGCTCCAGCTCACCGTCCTCGCCGTCGGCGGCATCCGGCTGTCCGCCGGCGCACTGTCCGTCGGCGACCTGCTCGCCGCGAGCCGCTACGTCCTGCTGGCCACCGGAATCGGTGTCGTCGTCGGCCAGTTGGGTGCCGTCGTCAAAGGCAGGGCCGCAGCCGCGAGGGTCGACGAGGTGCTGGCCGTGCCCGTACCCGCCTACGGGGAGCGGCAGTTGCCCGAAGACGGTGCGGGCACCCTGGAGTTGCGGGGGGTCACCGCCGTCCGCGGCGCCGAGACCGTACTCGACGGGCTCGACCTGACCGTGCCCGGCGGCAGCTGCGTCGCCGTCGTCGGACGCTCAGGCGCCGGCAAGTCCGTCCTGGCCGCACTCGCCGGCCGGCTCGCCGACCCCGACGCCGGCACCGTCCTGCTCGACGGCTGCCCGCTTCCCGAACTCACCGCCACCGGGCTGCGCGACGCCGTCGGCTACGCCTTCGAACGCCCCGCCCTGCTCGGCGACACCGTCGCCGACACCATCGCCTTCGGGCCGCGCCCGCTGCCCCCCGACCACGTCACACGCGGCGCCCTGGCCGCCGAAGCCGACGCCTTCGTCCGCCTGCTCCCCGACGGCTACGCCACCGCCCGCAACCAGGCGCCCTTCTCCGGCGGCGAGGTCCAACGCCTCGGCCTGGCACGTGCCTTCGCCCACCCCACCCGCCTCCTCGTCCTGGACGACGCCACCTCCAGCCTCGACACGGTCACCGAATCCCGCGTGGCCCAAGCCCTCTTCCACCCCCCCACCCCCCGCACCCGCCTCCTGACCACCCACCGCCCCGCCACCGCCGCCCGCGCCGACCTCGTGGCCTGGCTGGATTCCGGCCGCATCCGCGCCCTGGCCCCCCACGAGACCCTCTGGGCGATCCCCGAATACCGCGAGCTGTTCGGGGGTGGGGACGGTGGGTGAGATACGGGCCGGGCAGTGCGTGCGCCTCCCCGCCGCCTGGGTTGCGGGCGGGGTCTGCGTGCTGGCTCCGCAGGTGGGGCTGCGGGCTGCGCCCGCGTGCCGGGTGTGGTGGGCGACGGTGCGTGGGATGTGGGTCAGGGGGTGGGTACGGGGCGCCGCCGGTGGGGTCCGCGTGCGGGCGCGGCGAGAGGCGGCTCGGGGCCGCCGCGCCGTCGCTGCTTGGGTCGGACGGGCTGAGCCCGGCTGCCGGGCGCTGTTCGGGGGTGGGGACGGTGGGTGAGATACGGGGGCGGGACTGTGTGCGGGGGCGCGGCGGTGCGCTTGTGGGGCTGCTCGGGTGGTCCGTGCTTGAAGCAGGGCAGACGTTCCTCTTCGGCTACGCCCTCGCCCACGCCCTGGACCAGGGCTTCCTGCGCGGGCGGCAGGGCACCGGCCTGTGGTGGCTGGCGCTCGCCGCGGCTGCCGTGCCCGTCGGGGCGTACGGCACCGCGCGGGTCTTCGGTGCGGTCGCCGCACTGGTCGAACCCGTGCGGGACCGGCTGGTACGGCACGTCGTCCGCGGCGGCCTCGCCACCGCGGTGCGGGCCGCGGCCCGCGGCGGCGGCCGGCCCGCCGACTCGGCAGTGGTCTCCCGGCTCACCCACCAGGTCGAGATCGCCAGGGACTCACTCGGCGGCATCGTCATGGTGCTGCGGTCCTTCGCGTTCACCGCGGCCGGCGTCGTGGCCGGCATGATCGCGCTCGCGCCGGTGCTGCTCCTGGTGGTGCTGCCGCCGCTCGTCGCGGGCACCGCACTCTTCACACTGGCCCTGCGCCCGCTGGCCAGGCGGCAACGCGACTTCCTCGCCGCGGACGAGGCCGTCGCCGAGGAGTGCGGCGCCCTCGCGGGCGGGCTGCGCGACATCACCGCGTGCGGTGCGCAGCGGCCGATGGCCGAGCGGGCCGACCGCCGCATCGCGGACGCCCAGCGGGCGTCCCGCGCCCTCGCCACGTGGGGCGTGACCCGCACCCTCGCGCTGGCCGTCGCCGGCCAACTCCCCCTGGTCCTGCTGCTGACGGCGTCCCCCTGGCTGCTGTCCACCCACCGCCTCACCCCGGGCGCCCTCCTCGGCGCCCTCGCCTACCTGACCCAGTCCCTCCAACCCGCCCTGCAGTCCCTCCTCCACACCCTCACCACCTCCGGCACCCGCCTGACGGTCGTCCTGACCCGCTTGACCTCCCCGCCGCCGGGGGCCGCTACGGGGAGCGGGTCGGACGCGCCTGCGGGTGGGGGGAGGGGGGCCAGTGCGCCGGCGTGGCGCGCCTTCGGCGGCGGTTCGGGTGAGTCCCCGGCGGCGGGGAAGGCGCCCGTTCCCCGGGCGGGAGTTGCCGCTGGGGGCGGGCCGGGGGAGTCCGCGGCAGCGGCGAAGGTGCTCGCCCCCCGGGGCGGGTCGGGTGAGTCCTCACCGGCGGGGGAGCCGCCCGCTCCCCACCCGCGGCCGGGTGGGGCGAAGAGCGGGGCCGGGGGCGCCGTCGAGTTGCGGGGGGTCACGTTCGCGTACGGCGTCGGGGCAGAACCCGTGCTGCGGGGGCTGGATCTCGTCGTCGCGCCCGGCGAGCATCTGGCCGTGGTCGGGCCGAGCGGGGTCGGGAAGTCCACGCTCGGGGGGCTGGTCGCCGGGCTGCTCGTCGCGGACGCGGGGGTCGTGCGGCGGGGCGGGGCGGTGGCGCTCGTGCCGCAGGAGGCGTACGTCTTCCGCGGCACTGTCGGGGAGAACGTCGGCTACCTGCGCGAGCACACCACGCCCGCCCTGGTCTGGGCCGCCGCTGCGGCCGTGGGGGCGGGCGGGCTGGTCGACGCGCTGGGCGGGCCGGACGCGCAGGTCGACCCGGGCGCGCTGTCCCAGGGCGAGCGCCAGCTGCTCGCCCTGGCCCGCACCTACCTCGCCCCCGCCGCGGTCGTCGTGCTGGACGAGGCGACCTGCCACCTCGACCCGGCGGCCGAGGCGTCCGCGGAACGCGCCTTCGCCGACCGCCCGGCGACCACCCTGATCGTCATCGCCCACCGGATCAGCTCCGCGCGCCGCGCGGACCGCACCCTCGTCCTGGACGGCGCCGACACCATGTGCGGCCCGCACGCGGAACTGCTCGTGGGCTCCCCGCTCTACCGCGACCTGGCCGCCGCGTGGACGGCCGTGTCATGACACGTCACAGCCAGCCCGCGAAGCGGGAGATGCGTATGGCGTCCACCCGGTTGCGCGCCCCGGTCTTGCGGGTGATCGCGGCCAGGTAGTTGCGCACGGTGCCGTTGCACAGGTGCAGGCTGCGGGCGATCTCCGCCACCGACGCCCCCTCCGCGCTGAGCGAGAGCACGCTCAACTCCCGCGGTGTCAGTGGCATGTCGGCCGCCTGCAGGAACTCCACCGCGAGGGACTCGTCGACGAACCGTTTCCCCTGCGCCACCTGGCGCACCGCGGCGGGCAGCCGGTCCGCCGAGCGGTCCTTGTTCACGAAGCCCAACGCGTCGGCCGTGTACGCCCGGCGCAGGTTCCCCGGCTTGCCGCCGTTGGTCAGCACGATCAGCGCGCTGTCCTCCGCGGCCGAGCGGGCGGCGCCGGACGACAGGGCCGCGGCCTCGTCGGTGTGCCGGCGCCAGCCGGGACAGTCCGCGTCGACCACGCACACCTGCGGCCCGCGCAACCGCCCGTTCTCGCTCAGCCCGTGCCACCCGGTGTCGCTCACCTCGAAGTCCGGTTCCCTGACCAATAACGCCGCGAGAGCGGATCGCAGCAGGCTCGTGTCATGCGCCACCAGCACGCGTATCACGTCGGCTTTCCCCTTGTGTTGTCGCACCGTTCCCCGTTGGAGCACCGTTCGGGTCCCCTCCGGTTCTACCCCGGCAGGCCGCGGCACAGGATCCCGATTCCGGTCATCAGGGCGCAGTGGAGAGCGGTCCGTTGCGCTCGGGGGGCGCGCGCAGCCGCGCGGAACACGCCGTGGGCTACCGCTGCTTCACACCCCCGGGCGCCCCACCAGCCTGCGCAGCCGCTCCTGTGTCGGCGAACCGGGCTCGGGGAAGTGCACCACCACACTGCGGCCCGGATCGTCCTCGACCGCCAACCGCACGTACGACAGGTCGAGTTGCCCGACCACCGGGTGGTGGAAGCGGCGCACCGAGGAGCGGAAGACCTGCACGTCGTGCGCCGCCCACAGCTCACGGAAGAGCGGACTGGCCCCGAGCAGCGCGTCGATCAGCTCGGCGAACCGCGGGTTGTCCATCTCGTACGCCGCCTGCCCGCGCAGCATCGCGGTCAGCCAGCGCACCTCGCCGTCCCAGTCGTCGAACAGCCCGCGCAGGCCCGGCTCGGTGAACATCAGCCACAGCACGTTGAGTTCGGACTGCGGCCGGTCGACGTCCAGCCGCCCCGCGACCAGCGCCTGCTCCGCGTCGTTCCACGCCAGTACGTCGAAGCAGCGGTCGATGACGAAGGCCGGGTTCGGCGACTGGGCGTCGAGGAAGGCGCGTACCGCGGGGCTCATCGGGGAGGCGGCGGCCGTGCGCACCGCCGGCGGCGGCTCCGCCCCCGCCAGCCGGAAGAGGTGGTCGCGCTCGACGGCGTCCAGCGACAGCGCCCGGGCCAGCGCCAGCAGGATCTGCGGCGACACGTTGATGTCCCGGCCCTGCTCCAGCCACGTGTACCAGGTCAGGCTGACGCCCGACAGCAGCGACACCTCCTCCCTGCGCAGCCCCGGCGTCCGCCGCCGGCCGCCCGCGGGCAGCCCGGCCGCCACCGCGGACGGTTCGCTGCGCTCGCGCCGTGAGCGCAGGAAAGCGCCGAGTTCCTTGCGGCTGTGCTCGCTCAGGGTGGGCCTCCCGCTGCCGGATGCTGGTGTCGCCACCACCAGTAAAACCGGCACTCTTCACGGCGGCCACGGCCGCACCGAGGGTGGAAGGGAGATCACTTTCCTGCGAAAGGCAGTTCCGTGTCGCACTCTTCCACCCCGTCCGCCCCCGCCAGGTCCGTGCTCGTCACCGGGGCCACCGGCGGCCTCGGAGCCGCCGTGACCCGCCGGCTCGCCGCCGAGGGCTGGACGGTCCACGCGGCGGTACGCACCCAGGCCGGCGCCCGGCAGCTCGCCGAACTGCCCGGCGACATCCGCCCCGTCACCCTCGACGTCACCGACGAGGCGAGCGTCGCCGCCGCGGCCGAGCAGGTCGGCGGCCCGCTCGACGGCCTGGTCAACAGCGCCGGCCTGATCGTCCAGGGCTTCTGGGAGCAGGTGCCCGCGGTGGCGCTGCGCCGGCAGTTCGACGTCAACGTCCTCGGCCTCATGGCGGTGACCCGGGCGTTCCTGCCCGCGCTGCGCGCCGGCGGCGGGCGGGTCGTCAACATCGGCGCCCTCAGCTCACTCGTCGCCCTGCCCTTCTTCGGCCCCATCGCCGCGTCCAAGGCGGCACTCGCCTCGATGACGGACTCCCTGCGGATCGAGCTGCGGCACCAGGGGGTGAAGGTCGCGCTCGTCGAGCCGGGCGCGATGCGGACGGAGATCTTCGCGCGGGCCGTCGCGTCGGCCCGCGCGGACGGGGTGGCCGGGGGGCCGGAGGTCGAGCGGCACTATGCGCGTGCCGCGGCCGCTGCGGGGGAGTCGGTGGCGGCCACCAAACTCCATCCGGTGGACGCCGCGGTCGGTGCCGTGCACCACGCACTTACCGCGCGGCGGCCGCGCACCCGGTATCTCGTCGGGCCTGACGCCAGGACCGTCCGGGTCGCCCGCCGCCTCCCGACCGCGGTCCGCGACCGCGCCCTCCTCTCCGCCCTCCACGTGACGCCGGCGTCCTTCAACCCCTGACCGTCACCCTCCGGGTGGGTACCGAGGCAGGTGGGTGCCCCTTGCAGCGGGCGGTTGGCTTCCCCGCCGCGGTGGCTGGTCGCGCCGTTCCCCGCGCCCCTTGATGTCCTGCCCCTTGCGGTGTGCGGTCGCCTTGCCCCCGGTGGTGGGTTGCGCGCGCCGTTCCCCGCGCCCCTGATGGTTGCCCTCTGCGCGCAGAGTCGGCGCTTTCAGGCGCCGCCGTCTGCCTGGGAGGGTGAGCGTTTTTCAGGGGCGCGGGGAACTGCGCGCCCCGCCCGAACGGGCGGAAAGAAAGCAACGCCACAGCAAGTGGCAATCACCTGAGGCACCCCCACCGGGGGAAAGGCGTACCGCCACAGGAAGTGGCACCCACCCAGGCCCCCGCCAGGGGGAAGGGTGCCCTCCTACCCGGGGAGGCCCGGGGGGATGAGGCGGCAGGCGGTGCGGAGGTCTTCGCGGACCTGGTCGACCGGGGAACGGTCAGCGAGCCAGCTGACCAGCGTGGCATGCCACGTGTGCTCGACGACGCGTATCGCCGACAGCAGATCGGGGGACGGCTCGGCGCCGAGCCGCATGGCGTCGAGAATGATCGCCCGCGTGAGCACCGACACCGTGTCGACCTCCGCACGGACCGACCGGTCCGCGAAGATCACCGCCCGGACCATCGCGTCAGCGAGCAGCGGCTCGCGCTGCAGCGCGCGAAAAGCCCTGAGCAGCGTCTCCGCCACCCGCTCACCCGGGCTGGAAGCCGTGAGCGGCCGGTCCCTGAGCGTGTCGTGCAGCTGCCCGAGCTGGTCCTGCATGACGGCGACGAGCAGGTGGATCTTGGAGGGGAAGTAGCGGTAGAGCGTGCCGAGGGCGACGCCCGACTCCTCGGCGACCTCCCGCATCTGGACCGCGTCGAAGCCGCCGCCCGCGGCGAGCCGGGTGCTCGCGTCCAGGATGCGCCGCCGCCTGGCTTCCTGCCGTACGGTCAAAGCGGTGATGCGGCTCATACGTACATCCATCCGTCCCACGTGAGGACCCCGTCGGCTTGCCCGCGGACCCGCCGTCTGTACCATCGAGTCTGAAACTTGTTCTAGATTAGCGCGACCGGTTACGCTCCGGCTCTATCGCTGAGAAGGGGGCCGGGAGTGACGGCAGAGGCCAGGCCGCTACGGGTCGCGCTGCTCAGCTACAAGGGCAATCCCTACTGCGGTGGCCAGGGCGTCTACGTCCGGCACCTGTCGCGTGAGCTGGCCGCGCTGGGCCACAGCGTCGAGGTCATCGGCGCGCAGCCGTACCCCGTGCTGGACGCCCTGGGTGACGGCGTCACCCTCACGGAGCTGCCCAGCCTGGACCTGTACCGGCAGCCGGACCCGTTCCGTACGCCGAAGCGCGAGGAGTACCGGGACTGGATCGACCTCCTGGAGGTCGCGACCATGTGGACCGGCGGCTTCCCCGAGCCGCTGACGTTCAGCCTGCGGGCCAGGCGGCATCTGGCGGGCCGGCGTGCCGACTTCGACGTCGTGCACGACAACCAGACGCTCGGCTACGGCCTGCTCGGCCTCCCGCTGCCGCTGGTCACCACCGTGCACCATCCGATCACCGTGGACCGCCGGCTGGACCTGGCCGCCGCACCGGACTGGAAGCGGCGGGCGTCGATACGGCGCTGGTACGGCTTCACGCGCATGCAGAAGCGGGTGGCCGGGCGGCTGCCGTCGGTGCTCACGGTGTCGGGTTCCTCCAGCGCGGAGATCACCGCCGACCTGGGCGTACGGCCCGAGCGCATCCACACGGTGCCGATCGGCGCCGACACCCGGCTCTTCTCGCCCGACCCCGCGGTCGCGGAGGTCCCCGGGCGGATCGTGACCACGTCCAGCGCGGACGTGCCGCTCAAGGGCCTGGTCTTCCTGGTCGAGGCGCTCGCCAAGGTCCGGGTGCAGCACCCGGACGCGCATCTGGTCGTCGTCGGCAACCGCCCGCAGAGCGGTCCGGTCGCCGAGGCGATCGAGGCCTTCGGACTTGAGGGCGCGGTCGACTTCGTGAAGGGCATCAGTGACGAGGAACTGGTGGATCTGATCCGCAGCGCCGAGGTCGCGTGCGTGCCGTCGCTCTACGAGGGCTTCTCGCTGCCCGCGGCCGAGGCGATGGCCACGGGGACGGCGCTCGTCGCCACCACGGGCGGCGCCGTGCCGGAGGTCGCAGGACCCGACGGCGAGACCTGCCTCGCCGTCCCCCCGGGCGACGCCGGCGCCCTCGCCGCGGCCCTCGACCTGGCCCTCGGTGACCCTGTGCTCCGCCGCCGCCTCGCGTCCGCGGGCCGCGCCCGCGTCCTCGCCCACTTCACCTGGACCCGCGCCGCCGCGGCCACCGCGGAGCACTACCGCGAAGCCATCGCGCGCCAGGCCCCGCCCCGGGGCGCCCCCCGGACAGCCCGCCCTGCCGCGGGGGGCACCCCCCAGGGGCACGGGGCTGCATCTGATCTGCGGCTGCCGCCGCGTGGGCGCGGTAGCCAGACGGCGGGGCCGAGCACACAGGGGCGCGGGGCACTGCGCGCCCAGCCCACCACCGGGGCGCGGGTCGTCACCGACCCGGAGGGGCAGTTGCTGTCGCATCCGGACCACCGGCCGTCAGTGGCTGGTCGCGCAGTTCCCCGCGCCCCTGATATGCCACCGCCCGAGCGCAACAGCACCCCCGCAGGGGATGTGCTCGCGCCCGAGCGCAACAGCACCCCGCCAGGGGAAGTGCTCGCGCCCGAGCGCAACGGCGCCCCGGCAGGGGAAACCGCGCAGACCGCAGACGCACCCGGGGCACCCGGACAGGCAGCCGGGGCACCCGGACAGGCAACCGGAGCAGCCGGAAAGGCACCCGGGGGAGTGGGGAGCAGGACATGCTGACCGTCGACTTCACGCGCTTCCCGGTCGCCGCGGGCGACACCGTTCTGGACCTGGGCTGCGGCGGCGGCCGCCACGCGTTCGAGTGCTACCGGCGCGGCGCCCGCGTCACCGCCCTGGACCGCAACGGCGACGAGATCCGCGAGGTCGCGAAGTGGTTCGCGGCGATGAAGGAGGCCGGCGAGGCCCCCGCGGGTGCGTCGGCGACGGCGATGGAGGGCGACGCCCTCCATCTGCCCTTCGCGGACGACAGTTTCGACGTCGTCATCATCTCCGAGGTGATGGAGCACATCCCCGACGACAAGGGCGTGCTCGCCGAGATGGTGCGGGTGCTGCGGCCGGGCGGCCGGATCGCGGTGACCGTGCCGCGCTACGGCCCGGAGAAGGTGTGCTGGGCGCTGTCGGACGCCTACCACGAGGTCGAGGGCGGCCACATCCGCATCTACAAGGCCGACGAACTCCTCGGCCGGATGCGGGAGGCGGGCCTGCGCCCGTACGGCACGCACCACGCGCACGGGCTGCACGCGCCGTACTGGTGGATCAAGTGCGCGGTCGGCGTGGACAACGACAAGGCGCTGCCGGTGAAGCTTTACCACAAGCTCCTGGTGTGGGACATCATGAAGAAGCCGCTGGCCACGAAGGTGGCAGAACAGGCGCTGAACCCGCTGATCGGCAAGAGCTTCGTGGCGTACGCGACCAAGCCGCACCTGCCGGTGGACGCCGTGGACGCCGTGGACGCGGCCACGTGACCCGGGCCGGGCGCAGGCAGCGCAGGACCGAGCGGCTGGCGCTGCCGGGGGTGCTGACCGCGGGGCAGGCGGCGCGGACGGTGGACGCGGTGCTGGCCGTGCAGCGCCCGGACGGGGCGATCCCGTGGTTCACCGGGCACCACCTGGACCCGTGGGACCACATCGAGGCGGCTATGGCGCTGGACGCGGCGGGCGAGCACGACGCCGCCGAGGCCGCGTACGACTGGCTGGTGCGCCACCAGGACGCGGACGGCGGCTGGTTCGCCGCCTACCAGGACGGCGACGCGGCGCGGCCCGCCGACCGCTCGCGGGAGTCGAACTTCTGCGCGTATCTGGCCGTCGGCGCCTGGCACCACTACCTGTCGACCGGCGACGACCCCTTCATCGAGCGCATCTGGCCGGCCGTCGCCGCAGCCGTCGGCTTCGTGCTGGCGCTGCAGCAACCGGGCGGGCAGATCGGCTGGAAGCGGGAGGCGGCCGAGGACGGCGGCGGCATCGTCACCGACGCGCTGCTGACCGGGAGTTCGTCGGTGCACCAGGCCCTGCGCTGCGCGCTGGCGATCGCCGAGCACCGCGAGGAGCCGCAGCCGGACTGGGAGTTGGCGACGGGCGCGCTCGGCCATGCGATCCGCCGGCACCCCGAGCGCTTCCTCGACAAGAGCCGCTACTCGATGGACTGGTACTACCCGGTGCTGTCCGGCGCCCTGCGCGGCCCGCGCGCGCTGGCGCGGATCGAGGAGGGCTGGTCGCGTTTCGTGGTGCCGGGCCTGGGCGTGCGCTGCGTGCTGCCGAACCCGTGGGTGACCGGCGGCGAGTCCGCCGAACTGGCCCTGGCCCTGTGGGCGGTGGGGGAGTCGGACCGAGCGGTGCGCATCCTCGCCGACATGCAGCACCTGCGGGCGGACGACGGCCTGTACTGGACCGGCTACGTCTTCGAGGACGACGCGGTGTGGCCCGCCGAGCGCACCACCTGGACTGCGGGTGCGCTGCTGTTGGCGGTGGCCGCACTCGGGGGGGACGAGGCGACCACCGCCGTCTTCGGGGCGGAGCGGCTGCCGAACGGCCTTGCGCCCGGCTGCTGTCCGCCCCGGCTGTGAGGGATCACCGGGCGGTCAGGCCCGGTTGACCCGGCCGGCGATCGCGTGGGCGATCAGCATGTAGACCACCGCGGGCAGACCGTAGTTGAGCACGGTGCGCCACTTGGCGTTGTCCGGTGTGAACAGGTCCTTCGACCATCCCGCGAGCCAGTCGGCCGCGTGGTGCACCCAGTCGACCAGGTCGTTCGCCCGGTTGGCGTCGAAGACGAAGAACAGGATCCACAGGACGAGGATCAGTGCAGCGATGTCTGCGGCGATGAGGATGATCGCCGCGGCGGGGTTGCCGCCATACCGTCTGGCCATGACGGCCGCCTTGCCCCGATCGGGTGGTCGAAACCCGTTCGGTCGCGCACCGGTCGCGCAGGTGTGCGGGCCGGGTGATGCTGCGAGGACATATGACGCATCCCTCGCACGACGCCCACCGGAGGTCCTCCGTGCCGACCGGCATTCCGCTGCGCAGAACCCTGGCCGCGCTGCTGCTCGCCGTCGCCCTGCTGGCCCTGCCGGCGTGCGGCGGCTCGTCCTCGCGCGGCGGTACGACCGCCGCCGTCAACATCACCGCGTCGCCCACCGCGTCGCAGCAGAAGCTCGCCAAGACCCGCTTCGTGGCCAACGCCGGGCTCGCCGCGGGAGCCGCATACCAGTGGATCATCAAGCCCTACCGCAAGGGCTCGTTCAAGAAGGGCGCCAAGGGCCGCACGGTGTCGCTGATCAAGGCGGGCCTGGCCGGCACCTTCGCGTACAACAGGCTCAAGGCCGCGTCCAAGAACGCCAAGGGCGACCCGACGCTGAGCAAGTACATGGCGCCGGTCACCGCGGGCATCGACGCGCTCAAGGACCTGCCCAAGAAACTGCGCAAGGGCGACGGCAGCGCCGTCAACAGCTACGACGACGTCATCAACAAGGTCAAGGAGGCCGGCAAGAACGCCGGCGCCGACGTCAAGGACCAGGTCCCCTCGCTCGACCAGCTCAAGAGCGGCTGAACTCCCGTACGCAGCACGGCGGCCGGCCATCCCGTGACGGGAGGGCCGGCCGCCGTGGCCGTGGAGATACGGTTCAGCCGCGCTGGATGCCGCTGCTGTCCTGCAGCACACCGCGGCGGCCGTCCTGGGTCTGCGCGATCAGCGCGGCACCGCGCTGGTCGACGGCCAGGTACCAGGTGCCCGGGGTCAGTTCCGCGATCTGCGCACCGGAGTTGTCCTCCGCGAACAGCGGGCGCGGCACCGGCACCGCGAACCAGAACGCGGTGAAGTCCGAGGCGGGCGCCGCCGCCGCGGGCTGCGGCTGCGGCGCCGCGGCCTGCGCACCGTACGGCTGCTGGCCGAAGGCCGGGTCGACGGACTGCGCGCCGCCCGGGTAGCCGTAACCGGCCTGCTGCGGTGCGGCACCGTAGGGGGCCGCACCGCCCACCGCGTACGGCTGCTGCTGGCCGGCCGGCGAAGGGGCGCCCATCAGCGGGGCCTTGAGCGCCGGCAGCCGGCTGGACAGCGGCGCGACGATCGCGATGGCCAGACCGAACAGCAGCGTCAGCCAGTTGCCCGAGCCCTTGTCGAGGCCGTCGGGGTTGTGGAAGAGCGTCGCCCACACCGCGGACCAGCCGACGTAGATCGACAGCGACACGGCCCACTGCTCCAGCGACAGCCCGAGCACCTGCTTGCCGGTGAACTGCGGGGAGCGGGCCATGAGTACGGCGCCTGCTGCCACGAGCGCAGCGAGCGTCACCGACGGCAGAGTCGGGAACCAGTCCGAGTGCCACAGGTTCCGGGACTCGGACCCCACGCTGTAGAACGGCAGGAAAGAGGCGATCAGGAGCAGCACCGCTGCTCCGATCACCGCGCCGTCTCCTCGGGTCAGGGAGCGGATGTTCACGTCAGGTCCTGTCCTTTGTCAGTTCTGTCAGTTCTCTTGGGTCACTCGGGGCGGTGCCCCATGGTACGAGGATGATCTTGGCCGGGTGGCCGGGTATGGGCATTGGTGCACGATCCATACCGGACTGCTACAGCCCCGTCACCTCTTCCCTTCCAGGAAGGCGGTGATTCCGTCGGCGATACCCCGCGCAGCCTGCTGCCGCCAGGCGGCGTTCGTCAACGCGGCGGCGTCGTGCGCGTTGCGCATGTTGCCGCACTCGATGAAGACCTTCGGCACCCTGGTCAGGTTGAGCCCGCCGAGGTCGTCGCGGATCGTCAGACCCTTCCCGCCCAGGTAGTTGGCCACCGGCTCGCCGGTGGCGGCGTTG
This sequence comes from Actinacidiphila bryophytorum, assembly GCF_016916835.1. Lineage (GTDB taxonomy): Bacteria > Actinomycetota > Actinomycetes > Streptomycetales > Streptomycetaceae > Actinacidiphila > Actinacidiphila bryophytorum. The sequence continues at coordinate 621,676 of NZ_JAFFIX010000001.1, forward strand.
AAGTGCGAGCGCAGGGTCGTCGCGAGCAGCAGCGAGGGGCCGGCGACGGCGCGGGTGTCCGCCGCGCCCTTGTGCACCGACTTGGGCGCGATCACATGGAAGCCGAACTTGTCCGCGGGCGCGCCGTCCGCGTGGATCGACAGCGCCGCGTCCGCGTGCGCCTCATTGCCGATCCTGGCCCGCTCGTCCACGCACGGCCCCCACGCCCGGTCGCCGTCGTAGGTCAGCACGACCTTCGCGCCGCGCGCCTGCAGCAGCGCCCGCACCCGGTGGGACACGTCCAGCGTGTACGTCGCCTCCGGGTAGCCGGCGTCGGTCGCGGTGCCGGTGGTGTCGCACGCCTTGCGGTTGGTGCCGATGTCGACCAGCTTGTCGATCTCCGCGGTGTGCTTGGCATTGCCCAGGTTGTGCCCCGGGTCGATGACGACCGTCCTGCCCGCCAGTTCCTTGGCGCGCGTCGGGGCCGGTACCGGTGACGTGGCGCCGGGCGTACCGCTCGCGTCACCCTGCGCCACCGGCGAGCCGCCGGCGGCGGGCGTCGCGGACGGCGTACCGGCGGGGCCGAGGCCGGCCGCGGGGCCGGAGTCGGAGCCGCGGTGTGCGTCGTACACGAACCAGCCCGCGACCACTGCCGCGGCCACCACCACCGCGGTGACGACCAGCGACCGGCCCCGAGCGCCCCCGTGTGACTCGTTGCTGAACACGCCCGCGACTCTATCGGCCCTTCTCGCCGCCCCGCACGGCCCCCGGTGAACAGGGCCGCGCACCGGACCGGCCTACTACCGTACGGTGCCGCCGGTCACGCAGCGCAACACCCGCAGCGATCGCGTCACCGACTCCTCGACGAAACCGCCGGACTTCAGCGCCCGCCGGTAGATGCGGTACGGCGCCTGCCCGCCGTCGGCCGGGTCGGGGAAGACGTCGTGGATCGCCAGCACCCCGCCCGGCGCGACCCGCGGCGCCCACCCCTCGTAGTCGGCCACCGCGTGCTCGTCGGTGTGCCCGCCGTCGATGAAGACCAGGCTGAACGGCTGCGTCCACAGCGCCGCCACCTGCGGCGACCGCCCCACGACCGCCACCACGTGCTCTTCAAGACCGGCCGCGTGCAGGGTGCGGCGGAAGTGCGGCACCGTGTCGATCAGCCCGGTCTCCGGGTCCACGAGCGCCGGGTCGTGATACTCCCACCCGGGCTGCTGCTCCTCGCTCCCGCGGTGGTGGTCCACGGTCACCACGACCGTCCCCGCCCGCCTGGCCGCATCCGCCAGCAGAATGGTCGACCGCCCGCAGTACGTCCCGACCTCCAGCACCGGCAGCCCGCTGCCCCCGGCCGCATCCACCGCCGCCCGATGGAGCGCCATGCCCTCATCCACGGGCATGAACCCCTTGGCGGCTTCGAACGCCGCGAACACGTCAGTCATCCGGGCATCCTACGAACCTGCCGGCCCGGCGGGCCGCGCCGGGTCTCGGCCTCCGGCCGTGGGCCGCAGGGACGGGGACGGAGGGACGGGGCCGCAGGTCGTAGGGCGAAATCCCGATGCCGCGCGGGCGGGCGCAGGAGCAGAGTGGGGGCCGTGAGTGACATCCTCGGACAGCGCAGCCCCGCCGGACCCGCCAGGAACCTGACCCGCCGCCCCAAGCGGGCGGCACCCGCGTGGGCGGTGCTGCTCGCGGTGTGCGCCGGGCAGTTCCTCGTCGTGCTCGACGTGTCGGTGGTCAACGTCGCGCTGCCGTCGATGCGCACCGCCCTCGGCTTCGGCGAGACCGGCCAGCAGTGGGTCGTCAACGGTTACGCGCTCGCCTTCGCCGGTTTCCTGCTGCTCGGCGGGCGGGCCGCCGACCTTTTCGGGCGCAAGGCGACCTTCCTGACCGGCCTCGGCCTCTTCACCGCCGCGAGCCTGGCCGGCGGGCTCGCCCAGAGCCCGTGGATGCTGATCACCGCCCGGGCGATCCAGGGCCTGGGCTCCGCGGTGCTCGCCCCGACGACGCTGTCCATCCTCACCACCTCCTTCCCCGAAGGCCCCGAGCGGACCCGGGCCATCGGCACCTGGACCGCGGTCGGCGCGGGCGGCGGCGCGGCGGGCGGCCTGGTCGGCGGGCTGCTCACCGACCTGCTGTCCTGGCGCTGGGTGCTGCTGGTCAACGTGCCGATCGGCGCCCTGGTCCTGGTCGGCGCGGCCCTGTGGCTCACCGAGAGCCGCGGCGCCGCCGCCCGCCGCCTCGACGTCCCCGGGGCGCTGCTGGTCACCGGCGGCGTGACAGCACTCGCGTACGGCATCGCCGAGACCGAGTCGCACGGCTGGACCTCGCCGGTCTCGCTCGGCCCGCTGCTGGGCGGCCTCGCGGTCCTCGCGCTGTTCACGCTGGTGGAGGCGCGCACCGCCCATCCCCTGATCCCCTTGCGGCTGTTCACCATCCGCTCGGTGGCCTCGGCCAACACCGTTCTCTTCACGGCGGGCGCCGCGACCTTCTCCGTCTGGTACTTCCTGTCGCTCTACATGCAGCAGGTGCTGCACTACAGCCCGATCCGCGCGGGCCTGTCCTTCCTGCCGCACACGGTCGCGATCATCATCGGCTCCAAGCTCGCCCCGCGGCTCATGGGCCGTATCGACGCCCGGGTGATCGCCGCGGTGGGCGGGGCCGTCGCGGTCGCCGGGGTGGTGTGGCAGAGCCGGATCACCGCGGACGGCACCTTCCTCGGCGTCATCCTGGGCCCGGGAATCCTGACCATGCTGGGCGCGGGCCTGCTGCTCACCCCGGTCGCCGCGATCGCCATGTCCGGTGTCGGGCGCGGCGACCAGGGCCTGGTCTCCGGCCTGCTCAACACCTCACGCCAGCTGGGCGGCGCCCTGGGCCTGACCGTCCTGGCGACGGCGGCCGCGTCTCGTATCGCCTCGCGCGCGTCGGGCGGTGCGAGCCCCGGGCAGGCGCTGTCCGACGGCTACGGCCTCGCCTTCCTCATCGGTGCGGCTTTCCTGGCGGTCGGTACGTGCCTGATCGTGCTGCTGCCCAAGCCTGACCCGCGGCCCGCTCCGTAACACCCGCTGTCTGAGCAGCCGCCCGGGTCAGAGCCAGCCGTTCTGCCGGGCGGTGCGCAGCGCCTCCATGCGGTTGCGGGTGCCGGTCTTGCCGATCGCCGCCGACAGGTAGTTGCGTACCGTCGACTCCGACAGGAACAGCCGCCCGGCGATGTCCGCGACGGTCGCGCCGTCCGCGGCGGCGTTGAGCACGTCCTGCTCGCGCTGGGTCAGCGGGCTCGGCCCCGCGCTGAGCGCCGCCGCGGCAAGGGCCGGGTCGATCACCCGCTCCCCGCCCAGCACCCGCCGGATCGCCCCGGCCAGCTCCTCCACCGGGCCGTCCTTGACCAGGAAGCCGGCCGCGCCCGCCTCCATCGCCCGGCGCAGATACCCCGGCCGCCCGAACGTCGTCAGGATCAGCACCCGGCACTCGGGCAGCCGCTCACGCAGCTCCGCCGCCGCGTCAAGACCGCTGCGCCCGGGCAGTTCGATGTCGAGCAGCGCCACGTCCGGCCGTACGGCCAGCGCCTCGTCGACGATCCGGTCGCCCGCCGCGACCTGGGCGACGACCTCCATGTCGTCCTCCAGGTCGAGCAGCAGCGCCAGCGCCCCCCGCATCATGCCCTGGTCCTCGGCGAGCAGGACCCGTACGGGCTTGTCCTCATCCCTCACCCGCTCAGCGTAACCAGCCAGGTGGCGCCGCCCCGCCGCCGCGGCCGTACGGGAACGCGGCTGTACCGGACCACCCCCGCCCGGGGGAAGGCGATGTCACAGGACGGGCGGCTGCCCCGTCCTCCGGACATGAACGCTGCAAGCCGCCGAGTCCTGCTGCTCCTGCTGGCCGCCGCCGGTGCGTACGTCGGTGTGTGGGCGTACTTCGCCACCGGCTCCTGGTACCGGTCATTCCCCGGCTTCGGCCTGCACTGGCTGCCGGTGCTCGGGCCGTACAACGAGCACCTGTCCAAGGACGTCGGGGCGCTGTACATGGCGCTGGCCGTGCTCAGCCTGGGCGCCGCGCGGCGGCCGGACAACGGGCAGGTCGTCGCGCTGACCGTCCTGACGTGGCTGGTCTTCAGCGTGCCGCACTTCGTCTACCACATGCAGCACCTGGACATGTACAACGGCCGCGACCAGGTGCTCAACGTGATCTCGCTGGGCGCCTTCGTCCTGGCCGGTGCGGCCCTGCTGCTCCCGGCCCGCGGCGGCCCTGACCCGCGCGTGTCCGGGACGGCGGGCCGGGGCGGCGGTGGGAGACTGGGCCGGTGAGCGACCAGACCGCGTTGGCCGAGGCGTTCACCAGGGCGCGACCGCGGCTGATCCGTATGGCGTACGGCCTGCTCGGCAGCCACAGCGAGGCCGAGGACGTCGTCGCCGAGTGCTGGCTGCGGCTGGCCGCCGCCGACGCTGCCGAGCCGGTGCGCGATGTCGAAGGCTGGGCCGTCGTCGCCGTGGCCCGCGGCGCCCTCGACACCCTGCGCTCGGCGCGCGTACGGCGCGAGACGTACGTCGGCGAGTGGCTGCCGGAACCCCTCGTACCCGGCATAGGCGGCGCGCCCGACCCCGCCGACCAGGTGACGCTCGACGAGTCCATCAGCTTCGCGCTCATGGTGGTGCTGGAGACGCTGAGCCCGGCCGAGCGCACCGCGTGGGTGCTGCACGACGTGTTCGGCATCGGCTTCACCGAGGTCGGCCAGGTCGTCGGCCGCAGCAGTGCGGCCGTACGCCAGCTCGCCGCCCGCGCCCGCCGCCACCTCGGCGAGCGCACCCCGCGGATCGACGTGGCCTCCGCCGAGCACGACGCGGTCGTGGACGCCTTCAGCCGCGCCACCGCGGAAGGCGACCTCAAGGGGCTCATGGCGATCCTCGACCCGGCCGCCCAGCTCACCAGCGACGGCGGCGGCCAGGTCAGCGCCGCACGCAGGCCCGTCGTCGGCGCCGACCGGATCGCCCGCTACATGCTTGGCGTCTCCGGCCGGGTGCCGCCCGGCGGCCGGGTCGTCCCGATCGCCGTCAACGCCGCCACCGGCCTTGCCGTCCTCGACGCGGACGGCGGCTTCACCGCCGTCATCTCGCTGACCACCCGGGGCGCCCGCATCTTCCGGGTGGACATCGTCCTGGCACCGGAGAAACTCCCGGAGGTGTCACATCCGCCGGGGCTGCGCCGTCCTCACGGTGACCATCCGAGGTGACCATCCCAGATGAAGGGGACGAGGACATGCGCATCGCAGTCGCAGGAGGCACCGGCTGGACCGGGAAACTGGTCGTGGCGGCGCTCCGGGAGGCCGGGCACCAGCCCCAGGTGATCGCGCGCTCCACGGGCGTGGACCTCACCACCGGGCGCGGCCTCGACCAGGCCCTCGACGGCGTCGAGCGCGTCATCGACACCAGCAACATCACCAGCCTCAGCCGCGCGAAGGCCGTGGCCTTCTTCGACACGGCCTCGACGCATCTGCTGCGCGCCGAGCAGGCCGCAGGCGTCACCCACCACGTGGTGCTGTCCATCGTGGGCGTCGACCGCGTCGACTACGGCTACTACGCGGGCAAGCTCGCGCAGGAGTCCGCGGCCGAGGCGTCCGGCATCCCCTACACCGTGCTGCGGGCCACGCAGTTCCACGAGTTCGCCGCGCAGATGCTGGAACGGGGCGGCCCGTTCGCCGTCGCCCCCCGGATGCGCTGCCAGCCGGTCGCGGCCCGGGAAGTCGCCCAGGCCCTGGTCGACCTGGCCCTCGGCGCCCCCCAGGGCATGGCCCCGGAACTGGCAGGACCCGAGGAGCGCGACATGGTCCAGATGGTCCGCCAGCTCCACCGCGCCCGCGGCGGGCGCCGCCCCGTCCTCCCGCTGAAGATGCCCGGCAAGGCGGGCAGGGCCATGGTCGGCGGGGCGCTGCTGCCGACCGGCCCCGGGCCGCGCGGCAAGATCACCTACGACGAGTGGGTCGCCGCCAACGCGTGACGGCCGAGGCCTCGGGCCTCGGACCTGAGGACCCAGTCCCCGTGCCGTGCCTGCCGCCTGTGCCTGCGTCGTCCGGCCTCAGAAGTCCCACTCCCAGGAGTGGCGGCCCACATGCCCCGAGAACAGCGAGCACGCCCCCGTGTCGTCCGGCCCGTGCGCCGGGCAGTCCGCCAGCACCGCAACGGACGCGGGGGTGCCGTCGCCCCAGCGCATCCACACCGCCCCTGCGGCGGCCCCTTCGAGGTGGTCGTAGACCAGGCCGAAGTGGCCGCCGGGGTGGCCGAACTCCAGGAAGCACAGCACCTTGTGGGCGACCAGGTCGGGGGCGGCGCCCCCGCCGAGGGCCAGCACCCGGGTCGCCAGGTTCAGCCCGAGCCGGTCGTCGGCGGTGCAGTAGTCCGCCCGGTCCGACACCAAGGCCCCCAGGTGCGCCCAGATCAGCTTCCCGGGCGCCCCCTCCCGGGTCCGCACCCCCCACATGTGCCGGGTGACCGCGTCCACCAGCTGCAGCCCCCGCCCGCCGGTGTCGTCCGGCAGCGGCGCCCGCAGCGCGGGCATGCGGTACGGGTCCCCGTCGTGCACCTCGATCCGTACCCCCGCAGAACGGGGCAGCGGGATGCACCGCGTCTCGATCTCCCCGCCCACGGCACGCGAATGCTGCACGGCGTTCGTCACCAACTCCCCGACGACCAGGGCCGCGTCGTCCGCGAGCGCCGACATCCCCCAGGCGGCGACCGCCTCCCGCACACTGAGCCGCGCCCGCCCCACCGACGCGGCCGTCCGCGGCCACACCCCCACGACCGCCGCGGGCGCTGCGACCACGGCCGCCGCCGCGGTTCCTGCTGTTGCCATTGGGCTTGCCTTTCCCTGTGTTTCACCCCCACGACCTGGGAGGTACCTCTAGGTTGGGACGCGTCTACGGTCAGTGACAGGTGGGGCGCGTATTCGGAACGGGCTGAATACGCAAGGAGGGCAGTGCGATGGGTTCCGCGAATCGCGACGGGGACAAGTACGAGACCGTCGACGGCAGCAACTCCAAGTCGTGGCTTGCCTACTTCGGCGAAGAGCTGCGGTTGGCGCGCGAGCTGCGCCAAATGTCGGTACGCCAACTCGCCTCGCACACCTCGTACTCGTACCAGCAGGTCAGCAATGTGGAGGCCGGTCGCCGTACGCCCTCCGAGCCGTTCGCCAACGAGGTGGACGCTGCCTTGGACACAGGCGGCCGGTTCTCCCGCATCCTCCGCCGGGTCCTGGCGGACGCACTGCCGGACTGGTTCCAAGGCGCGGCACGGGAGGAGGCTCAGGCGGTCCGTGTCAGGACGTACCAGAGCCAGGTCGTGCACGGCTTGTTGCAAACCGAGGCCTACGCCCGGGCACTGCTGCGTGCCGGAAGGCCCAGGGACTCGACGGAGCGCATCGAAGCGCTGCTGGCAGGACGTCTGAGCAGGCAACTGGTCCTCGCCTCCGAGGCCCCGCCCTTTCTCTGGGCCATCCTGGACGAGGCGGTCCTACGCCGTCCGGTGGGCGGCCCGGCCGTTATGGCCGAGCAGCTCGAAGAACTCCTGAAGCAGGCCCAGAACCCCAACGTGATGATCCAGATCCTGCCCTTCGCGGCCGGGGCTCACGTGGCAACCGACGGCTCCTTCACCCTGTGGTCGTACCAGGAACGTCCCGATGTGCTTTACGTGGAAGGTCTGTTGAGCGCGAACCTCGTGGAGCGCGCGGTAAGCCTGGAGAGCGCCCGCCTGTCATACGATCTGCTGCAGGCTGCCTCGCTCCCAGGTGAGCACTCGGCCGACCTGATCCGTGACGCCTTGAAGGGATACACCACATGATCGATCTGACCGGTGCCACCTGGCGGAAGAGCACGTACAGCGGCGGACAGGGCGGCGAGTGCGTCGAGGTCGCCGACGGCTTCACGGTGGTCCCGGTGCGGGACTCGAAGGACCCGGAGGGTCCGGCGCTGCTGTTCTCGGCCGACGCCTGGTCCGCCTTCGTCGCCGAGCTGAAGGCGGACGGTTTCCGGGCCTGACCCTGCCCGGGAGGGCAACCATCAGGGGCGCGGGGAACTGCGCGCTCAGCCGTCCACCGGCCGGTGGTCCGGCACGGACCGAACAGCCCCTTCGGGTCGGTGACGACCCGCGCCCCGGTGGGGGCTGAGCGCGCAGTTCCCCGCGCCCCTATGTGCTCGGCCCTGCCGAAGAGGCAGCCCGCGCCCGCCGCGGCCGGAGGACATTTGTACTGGTCGACGGGGGACATCCGGGGCTGCCCCCGGGTGGGGGCTCGTGCGTAACGTCGTCGCATGGACATGACGGGGGCCGCCCGGTTCCGGGCGGTGCGGAAGAGATTCGGCAGCGTCGAGGCGCTGGCAGGCCTCGACTTCACGCTCGCCGCAGGCGAAACCGTGGCGCTGCTCGGACGCAATGGCGCGGGCAAGTCGACGACGATCGCGCTGCTGCTGGGGCTGGACCGGCCGGACGCCGGCGAGGTGCGGGTGTTCGGCGGGGCGCCGCGGGAGGCCGTGCGGGCGGGGCGGGTGGGGGCGATGCTGCAGGTCGGGCAGCCGATCCCGCGGGCCACCGTCAAGGAGCTGGTGGGGTTCGTGGCGTCCACGTACCCCCGCCCGCTCACCACCGCAGAGGCACTCGACCTCGCCGGGATCGGCGAGCTGGCGGGGCGGCGGGTGGACAAGCTGTCGGGCGGCCAGGCCCAGCGGCTGCGCTTCGCGCTGGCAGTGGCGGGCGGCCCCGAGCTGCTCGTGCTGGACGAGCCGACCGCGGCCCTGGACGTGGAGGCGCGGCGCGCCTTCTGGCGGTCGATGCGCGGCTACGCGGCCCGCGGCAACACCGTGCTGTTCTCCACGCACTACCTGGAGGAGGCGGACGGCAACGCTGACCGCGTCGTCGTCATCGACCAGGGCCGTACGGTCGCCGACGGCACCGGTGAGGCCATCAAGCGCCGGGTCGGCGCGACGCTGGTGTCCTTCGACCTGGCGGGCGGCGGCACGGAGGGCCTGCGCGGCCTGCCGGGCGTGACCGCCCTTGAGGTCCGCGGCGACCGGGCGATCCTGCGCAGCGCCGACTCCGACGCGACGGTGCCGGCCCTGGCACGGGCCGGCCTCGTACGCAGCCTCGCCGTCGCACCGGCCAGGTGCTCGCTCTTTTGGCCGGTTACGCTGTGTTCTCCTACCGGCGGAGCGCACGGACCGTGTGATGGGTGGCGCAGAGGAAGGCCGCAGGCCGCGGCTCCCCGGCAGGCGCTCGATGGACGCGATGCCGACGGGGACGGGGACCGAGATGGCGACGAAGGACGATCCGGGCGGGCAGCGCTGCCGCCGCACACCGTGGTGGAAGCGCGGCCCGATGGAGTTCGAGCAGGAGATCGAGCACCTCAACGCACCCGACGGCGGTGCGCTGATCCCGTGGATCCTGATGGTGATCGGCCCGGGCACCGACGTGCTCAAGGGGGAGGTGCCCGTGCCGTGGCTGGCCGCGGCGGGCCTTGCCGCCTTCTGCGCGCTGTACGTGTGCACGATCAGGGCCGCGTTCAGCCCGCGCCGCCTGCCCACCACCCGGCTGCCGTACGTCCTGCTGGGCGCGCTCGCCGCCCTCACGCTGTCGCTGTCGATCGGCTACGGCGGCAACTTCATGCTGCTGTTCGTGCTGGTGTCGCTGTGCGCGGGCAGCGTCTCGCGCAGCCGGCGCACCCTCGGGGTGATGCTGATGCCGCTCAGCGCCGCCGCCGGCACCACCTCGGGCCTGCACCACGAGGGCTTCTGGAGCACCGCAAGCCTCTCGTACGGCACCTTCCTTTCCGGCCTGGTCGTCTCGGTGATCATCACCCTCTTCCACGCGGTGGACCAGCTCAAGCGGACCCGGCAGGAGCTGGCGCGCAACGCCGTCGCCGAGGAGCGGCTGCGCTTCTCCCGCGACCTGCACGACCTGCTCGGCCACACCCTGTCCGTGGTCGTCGTGAAGGCCGAGGCGGCCAGGCGGCTGGCGCCGCGCAACCTGGACGCGGCCCTCACGCAGGTCGGCGACATCGAGTCGGTCGGGCGGCAGGCGCTCACCGAGATCCGCGAGGCCGTCACCGGCTACCGCGAGGGCAGCCTGTCCACCGAGCTGGACCGGGCGCGCTCGGCGCTGGCCGCCTCCGACATCGAGGTCGTCCTGCAGGAGTCGGGGCCGCCGCTGCCGCCGCAGACCGAGGCGCTGCTGGGCTGGGTGGTACGCGAGGGCGTCACCAACGTCGTACGCCACAGCGGCGCGACCCGTACCCGTATAGAACTGCACGCCGACGACGGCCAGGCCCACCTGACCATCACCGACAACGGCCGCGGGCTCACCCCGCCGCCCGCCGCCGGTACGACCGCCACGCTCCAGACCACCCGCACCGGAACCGGCCTGCGCGGCCTGACCGAACGCCTCGCCGCCGCGGGCGGCTCCCTCACCTCGGGTCCCGCCCCCGAGGGCGGCTTCCGGGTCGCGGCCGTCCTCCCGGTCGGCGAGGACGTCTGAGGCCTCAGCTCTTTGTGCCCCTGAGGTCGGCCACGAGCCGGAAGCGCTGCAGCACCAGCGGGGTGTCGTCGTCCACGGTGAAGTCCGGGTCGTCCATCGCGGCCCGCATCTCCGGGCTGTGCCAGAACTCCTCGTGCCCGCGCCGCCACGCGGCGACGCTGTCGTACCCCTCGCCCTCGTCCAGCGCGTGCGCCAGATCCACGTCCCGCAGCGGCGCAACCCGCACCTCGGTCGTCTCGATGACGGCGACGGCCCGCTCGTCGGAGTCCACCACGACCCCCCGCTCCCCGACCTCGGGCAGCGCCTCCCCTTCGTGCTCGTAGTCCGCGACCACCCCGGTCGTCGACGTCTTGCTCCCGTCCAGCACGGCCCCCACGAGCTGATCCCGCAACTCCCCGGGAAACCCGAACTGCACGATGCCCAGCCCGGCGAGGTCCACGTCTGCGCTGTCTGCCATGGGCACCACGCTAGCCCGCGGGCCAGGCGGCGAGGACGTCGGCCGGGGACCAGACCACGTCCACGGCTCCCGACGGGAGTTCGGCCCCTGACCGGGTGGCGACCACCAGGCCGCTGGTCCCGGGGACGAAGCCGGGGATCTGGGGCGCGGCGCGGGTGAGGGCGGCGAGGTCGCGGGCGTCGAAGGCGGAGTCGAGCCACTTGACCGAGCCGGCGAAGTACACGGTGCCTGCGACGGGTGCGCGATCGGCGCCGACGAGGTCGACCTCGGGGTCGAAACGCCGGTTCCACCAGCCCCCGACGGTCTCGGCGTCCGGCCACGGAAGGTCGCCTGCGATGGCGGCCAGCTCCAGGGACTCCCTGACCAGCGGCTCGACCGCCCGGCCGCGCCAGGCCGACCAGCGCCGCCGCACCACGTCGAAAGCCGAGTCGGGTCTGCCCCTGCGGGCCTGCTCCTGCGCGGAGCGCAGGGCCGCCAGGTAAAGGCGCAGGTTGCTGTCGGCCACCCGGTAGAGGGCGGGCTTGCCCGCCTTGGTGGACAGCGGCCGGTCGGTGGCGAGTACCCGCTTCTCGTCCACCAGGCGGTGCAGCAGCGGGGACAGCGCCCCCGAGGCGAGCCCGCCCTGCCTGCCGCCGGCCGCAGCCGCGATGTTCGCGTGGGTGCGGTCCCCGCTGCCGACCGCCTCAAGGACCCGGCGGGTCTGGTCGGGTGCGGGGAACTCGGCCATCAGTGCGGACTCGGGCACGCCGAAGAGCGGTGACGCCGGGTCGGCGCACTCGTCCTCGATGAAGGCCGTCGCGGGCGTGCCGTGCGGCCAGACCCGCAGGATGCCGGGCAGGCCGCCGGACACCAGATGGGCGTCGATGGCGTCGGCCGCGTCCAGTCCCAGCGCCCGGCCGGTCTCGGCGGGGTTGAGCGGGCCGAGGGCCATCGTGTCGGCACGGCCGTAGAAGGGCCGGTCGTACGCGGTGAGGCGCTCCATCATGTGCAGGTCGCTGCCCAGGAGCAGCAGCAGGACCGGCCGCCTGGCCAGCAGGCGGTCCCACGCGGTCTGCAGCGCACCGTCGAAGAGGTCGTCCTGCTCCGCCAGCCAGGGCAGCTCGTCGACGACCACGACGCAGGGCCGGTCGGGCAGGACGGAGGCCAGCACGCGGAAGGCGTCGGGCCAGCTGCCGGACCCGGCTGCCGGGACCAGCTCGGGGTCGCTGGGCACCCCGGACTCCCGCAGCTCCGTGAGGAAGGCGCTCACCGCTTCCACCGGGGACGCGCCCTTGGTGGCGGTGAAGAAGAGGTACGGGACCTCGGCGCGGTCGCAGAACTCCTGCACAAGCCGGGACTTCCCGACCTGCCGCCGCCCGCGCAGGGCGACGGCCGTCCCGTCGCCGGAATCCGCCACCCGGTCGAGCCGCTTGCGCAGCAGGGCCAGCTCTTGCCGCCGCCCGACAAATGTCTCCGCCATCACCCTGCTCCCGTCTAGGTAGAAACTTTCTCCGTAGATTCTATCTACCTAGATTGCATCTACCTGAACCCACGCTACAGAGCGGGGCGCGCAGCCGCTGGCCGCGGTGGCTGGGGGTGCCCTTGCGCAGGGCGGGGAGCGTTTTTCAGGGGCGCGGGGAACTGCGCGCCCAGCCCCCACCGGGCGCGCGGGTCGTCTCCGTCTGAAAGGGGCTGTTCGGTCCGTGCCGGACCACCGGCCGGTGGGGGGCTGGGCGCGCAGTTCCCCGCGCCCCTGGGCGTCGCCCCCCCTGCGGAAGCGGACCGCCCGCCGCAAAGGGCGCCGCTCAAGCCGCCGCGGCCAGCGGAAGGGGTCAGGTTGGGGGGAGTTTGCGGTGGCGGCCCGGGGGTGGTGGGGGAGGGGTGTCCGGGAGCTCCGGGGAAGCGGGGCCGCGGTGGCGGCCGGGCTGGGGCTCGGCGGCAGAGGTGCTCGGCTCGGACATGTTCGTACTCCCCGTGGAAACGCGTTGGCGCCGCCGAAAGCGGGCAAGCAGGGAGAACCCTCCGTCACGTTGGGTTCCCCGATGCCCGACGGCGAGTGGCGAGTCTACTGGCCTGCGCAGCACCCCCGTCACGCGGGTCACCCCGCGAGCGGTGCCTGCTGCAAGGGCAGCACACACCACTCCCGGCGAGCGGGGAGCGCGGGGAGCGCAGGCCGAGCCGGGAGCGCCGGGAGGGCGCGCGCCACGACACCCGCACCCCCGGCGGAGCCGCCCGGCTCGGGCCACCCCGCCGGCGGCTCGTAAGCCGCCAGCCCGGCAGGGCACTGTTCGTCGGCGTACGGCAGCCGCAGCTCGTCGCCCGGCAGCCACATGCCGGCCGCGCCCAGCCACCCGGGCGGCGACGCCCGCCAGTGCAGGCGGCGTTCGCCGGGGCGCCACAGCGCCAGCGACTCGGCCCCGCCGGGGACCTCGGCCCGCAGTGCGACGACCGACGCCTCGGGCATGAGGATCTGGCCGGGCTGCGCGGCGACCGGGGTGAGCAGCACGCCGGGCACCCGCAGGGCGTCGGGGAAGCGCACCGGGCGCCTGCTGCCGAGCACCCCCCACCCGAGCCGCGCCTCACCGGTGGCGTCGCTGCGCAGCAGCAGGAGTCCGCTGTCGGGCTCGGCGAGCAGCAGCCGGTCGTCGCTGTCCTCGGTGATCTCCAGCAGCGGGCTGGTGCGCCCGGTGTGCAGGTCGGCGGCGACGGCCTTGGTCCGCCCGTCCTGTTCGCTGTCGACGGCGAGCAGCCGCCCGGCCCGGTCGAGCCAGACCCCGCCGGTGCACCGGCCCGGCACGGCCATGACCGGTTCTGGTACGCCCTCGGACGTGCGGTGTACACGCCAGACGCCGGTGCGGTCGCCGTCCTCGTCGTAGGCGAGCGCGTACGCGGCACCGCCGGGTGCGGGCGGCAGCAGGCGTACGTCGGCGCCGACGAGCGAACCGACCGGCAGCTCGCCGGTGTCGGGTCCTGTCGGGTAGAGCAGGGCGAGGTCGTGCCGGTCGGCGACGCGGCGCCTGATCAGCACCCGCCCGTCGGTGAGCGGCAGCACCTGGGTGCCGGGCTCCTCCGGCTGCGGCCCGGGCAGCGGTACGGCGTACGGCTCGGGTCCTGCGAGCGTCCACCGCTCGGCGAGCAGGCCCCCGCCTGCGGAACCCCCCGCCGGCGGAACGGTCTCGGCGAGGCAGGCCGCGTACGAACCGTCCGCGGCGACGGTGAATCCCGACCGGCGCACGGTACGCGGTGCGCCCGCCGTACGGAGCGCGCTCATGGCGCCTACTGCACTGACGGTCATATGAATCGTCCACCTCCGGCTCAGGACCGTACTTTTCGTACTTCCGGACGATCAACGCGAGTGGGTGCAGTTCACACGTAAGGGTGTCGGTTCGCGTGAATTCGCCTCGCGCGCAGGGCGGTTGTGCTCCCGGAGGGGGGCGGAGGAGGTCATTCCGCACGCTCAGGTTAGGCTCACCTAAGAAAGTGCCCGAGAAGTTGCTGAGAACCGTTCCAGGAGTGCCCCCATGTCTCTTCGGCGCCGCCACACCGCCGTCGTCGCCCTCGTCGTCGCCGCAGGCCTGTCCCTCGCCGCCTGTGGAAGCTCCTCCGACAGTGCCGGGAGCGGCACCGGCAACGGCGCCGCGGCCAAGGGCAAGGACAAGCAGTCCGTCGCCAAGGGCGGCAAGGACTTCGGGTCGGCCGCCGACAAGACCGCCGCGATGGGCACCGACGCGGCGCCGGGCCGGTTCCCGCGCACCGTCACCCACGCCATGGGCACCACCGTGATCAAGACGCGGCCCACCCGGGTCGTCGTCCTGGACGTCGGCGAGCTGGACAACGTCGTCTCCCTCGGCGTCAAGCCGGTCGGCTACGCGCCCAGCGAGGGTTCGCCGGAGCTGCCGTCGTACCTGAAGAAGGACGGCGGGCAGCCGAAGAGCGTCGGCACCATCAACAGCCTCAACCTGGAGGCCATCGCGGGCCTCCACCCCGACCTCATCCTCGGCAGCCAGCTGCGCGCCGCCCCGCAGTACGCGGCTCTCAGCAAGATCGCCCCGACCGTCTTCTCCATCCGCCCCGGCTTCACGTGGAAGCAGAACTACCTGCTCAACGCAGCCGCCCTGGACAAGACCGCCGAGGCCAAGGCGAAGCTCGCCGACTACGACACCCGCATCAAGGCGCTCGACGCCAAGCTCGACGGGAGGTTCGGCGCGCACAAGCCCGTCGTGTCGATGGTCCGCTACATGCAGGACGGCAAGACCCGGCTGTACGGCAACGCGTCCTTCATCGGCACGATCCTCAAGGACGCCGGCATCCCGCGGCCCAAGATCCAGGACATCGACGACCTGGCCGTGGAGATCTCCGCCGAGAACATCGACAAGGCCGACGGCGACTACATCTTCACCGGCGTCTACGGCGACCCCGGCACCACCGACAAGGCCCGCGCCCAGTCCAACCCGCTGTGGAAGAACCTCCGCGCGGTCAAGGCCGGCCACGCCTTCGACGTCCCCGACGAGACCTGGTACCTGGGCCTGGGCGTCACCGCGGCCGACCAGGTCGTCGCCGACCTGACCCACTACCTGGCGGGCTGAGCCCGGGCCCGTCCGTACGCGGTCCCGGCCCCTCCCCGCGGTGACCATCGCACTGACCATCGCGGCGACCACCGCGGGGCGGCCCGGGCGGCAACCCGGGTAACCTTCATACGTGCCTCGCCTCTCCGACGTCATCGCCGCCCTCGACGCCCTCTGGCCCCCGGCACTGGCCGAGTCCTGGGACGCCGTGGGCCTGGTGTGCGGCGACCCGGCGGCGGACGTCACCCGGGTCGTCTTCGCCGTCGACCCCGTCCAGGAGGTCGTGGACGAGGCCGTCGAGGCCGGCGCCGACCTGCTGGTCACCCACCACCCGCTGTATCTGCGCGGCACCACCACCGTCGCCCCGGTCGGCCCGGCCGGCTTCAAGGGCCGGGTCGTGCACGACCTGATCCGCGCCGGCGTCGCCCTCTACGTCGCGCACACCAACGCCGACCGCGCCGACCCCGGCGTCTCCGACGCCCTCGCCGCCGCCGTCGGCCTGCGCGTCACAGGCCCGCTCGTACCCGACCCCGCCGACCCCGAGGGCCGCCGCGGCCTCGGCCGTATCGGCGTACTCGACGAAACGCTCAGCCTGGCCGAGTTCGCCGAGCAGGCCGCCCGCGGGCTGCCCACCACCGCGACCGGTCTGCGGATCGCCGGCGACCCGGCGGCCCCGATCCGTAGCGTCGCCGTCTGCGGCGGCTCGGGCGACAGCCTCTTCGCACAGGTGCGGGCCGCGGGCGTCGACGCCTACCTGACCGCGGACCTGCGCCACCACCCCGCGTCCGAGGCCCGCCAGGCCGCCGGCGGCACCCCCGCCCTGCTCGACGCCGCCCACTGGGCCACCGAGTGGCCGTGGTGCCCGCAGGCCGCCCGCGAGGTCGACGCGCTCGCCGAGCGGAACGGCTGGGCGCTGAGCACCCAGGTCTCGTACGCCGTCACCGACCCGTGGACGGCGCACGCACCCTCCGCTTCTCCCGTCCCTTCCAGCAGCCCAGGAGCCCCCCGCTGAACGCCGAGCCCGCCGACCAGATCCGCCTCCTCGAAGTCCAGGCCCTCGACGCGCGCATCGCGCAGCTGGACCACAGGCGCAGGACCCTTCCCGAGCACACCGAGCTGGAACGCCTCGGCGCCGACCTCGCCCAGCTGCGCTCCCTGCTGGTCGCCGCGCAGACCGAGGAGAGCGACACCGCACGCGAGCAGACCAAGGCGGAGCAGGACGTCGACCAGGTACGCCAGCGCGCCGCACGCGACCAGCAGCGGCTGGACTCCGGCGCGCTCGGCCCGAAGGACCTGGAGAACGTGCAGCGCGAACTGGCCTCGCTGGCCAGGCGGCAGTCCGACCTCGAAGACGTCGTGCTCGACGTCATGGAGCGCCGCGAGGCCGCCCAGGAGCGGGCCACCGAGCTGGCAGGCCGCGTCGAGGCCGTACAGGCCGAGGCCGCGCAGGCCGAGACCCGCAAGTCCGCGGCGCTCGAAGGCATCGACGCCGAGGGCTTCACCGCGGCCAAGGAACGCGAGGTGCTCGCCGCGCAGGTCCCCGACGACCTGATCAAGCTCTACGACAAGCTGCGCGCCCAGCAGGGCGGCGTCGGCGCCGCCCGCCTCTACCAGAAGCGCTGCGAAGGCTGCCGCCTGGAACTGAACATCACCGAGCTGAACGAGGTGCGGGCCGCGCCCGCCAACGAGGTCGTGCGCTGCGAGAACTGCCGGCGGATCCTGGTGCGCACGGCGGACTCCGGGCTGTAGCCGGTGGCTGACGCCACGGTTCTTGTGCTGCTGCGGCACGGGGAGACCGCGCACACCGAGCAGCGGCGCTTCTCCGGCAGCGGCGGGGACGATCCCGCGCTGTCGGAGCGCGGACTGGCACAGGCGGGGCAGGCGGCGTCGGCCCTCGTCGCGGGCCGCCACGGGATCGACGCCGTCGTCACCTCGCCGCTGGCCCGCTGCCGGCAGACCGCGCAGGCCGCCGCCGACCGCCTCGGCCTGCCCGTCGCCGTCGCGGACGGCCTGCGCGAGACCGCCTTCGGCGCATGGGAAGGCCTCACCTTCGCGGAAGTGCGGTCACGCTACCCGGCCGAACTGGACGCCTGGTTCGCCTCCCCGGCCGCCGCACCGCCGGGCGGTGAGAGCTTCGACGACGTCACCGCCCGCGTCACCCGCACCCGCGACGAGCTGCTCGCCGCGCACTGCGGCCGTACGGTGCTGCTCGTCAGCCACGTCACACCGCTCAAGACCCTGATACGCCTCGCGCTGGGCGCCCCCCACGAGGCCGTCTTCCGCATGGACCTGGCCCCCGCGTCCCTGTCCGCGACCGCCCACTACACCGACGGCAACGCGTCCCTGCGCTTCCTCAACTCCACCACCCACCTGACGTGAGCCTGCGGGTCTCCCTGCCTCAGCTTCGCGGTGCGGCTGGGGCGAGCCCCGCGGCCTCCTTGGCCAGTGCGGTGACGCCCTCCCAGTTGCGGGCCGCGAGCAGGTCCTTGGGCAGCATCCAACTCCCGCCCACGCACGCGACGTTCGGCAGCGCCAGATAGTGCGGCGCCCGCGCCGCGTCGATCCCCCCGGTCGGGCAGAACCGCGCCCGAGGCAGCGGCGACGCCAGCGAGCGCAGGAACGGTACGCCCCCGGCGGCCTCCGCCGGGAAGAACTTCATGTCCGTGACACCGCGGTCGAGCAGGTCGATGACCTCCGAGGGCGTCGAGACACCCGGCAGGTACGGCAGCCCCGTCCCGCACATCGCGTCGAGCAGCCGCTCCGTCCACCCGGGACTGACCAGGAACCGCGCCCCCGCGGCCGCCGCCGCCGCGGCATGGTCCGGCGTCAGTACGGTCCCGGCGCCGACCACGGCCTCCGGCACCTCGTGCGCCACGACCTGGATCGCCTCCAGCGCGGCGGGCGTCCGCAACGTGATCTCGATCGCCCCGAGCCCCCCGGCGAGCAGTGCGCGCGCGAGCGGTACGGCGTCGTCGGCGTCTTCGACGACGACGACCGGTATCACGGGCGCGATCCCAACCACGGAGTCCATGCCACCATCCTGTCCCCCCGCCCACACTCTCTGCAACGCCCGTTGCGCCCTCTGCAACCCCCTTCGCGGGGTGCGCCACGGGTGTACCTGCCCCTTGCGGCGGGCGGCCGCCTTTCCCGGGGCGGGGGGGTACGCAGGTGGGTGCCACTTCCTGTGGCGTCGCGCCTCTCCCGCCCGTGGGGCTGGCACTTCCCCGCGCCCCTGGGGAGGTGGCTGCCGTCACCACACGACGGTCCGTGGTGGTTGCTCGCGCCGTTCCCCGCGCCCCTGACGGTTGCCCTCTGCCCGCAGGGCTGGCGCTTTCAGGCGGCGCCCTCTGCGCAGGAGGGTGAGCGTTTTCAGGGGCGCGGGTAACTGCGCGCCCAGCCCGAGGAGTGGGAAAGCAGCAACGCCACAGCAAGTGGCAATCACCCAGGGGCTCGGGGAACTGCGAGCCCAATCACCCACTCACCGGAAGGTGCGAGCCAACAGCAAGTGGCATTCACCCAGGGGCGCGGGGAACTGCGCGACAAGCCACCACGGCGCGCAGGCCGGAAGCCCACCGCGAGGGGCAGGATCCCCCCAAGCTCCCGGCAGGGCTCAGTGGAGGTCCCGCACGAGGACGTCCAGACGTCCCCCGTCGGCCTCGACGGTGAACCCGAGATCGCGAAGGTCCCGCGCAAGCGCCGCCGGGGTCCGGGGCGAAGCCCCGGAGGTCATCAGCGCCCGGACAAGGCGACCCTTGGTCGCCTTGTTGAAGTGGGACACGACACTGCGCCGCTCGACGCCGTCGACAACCGTCACCTGCAGCACCCGCACGGTGGCAGTGCGCGCCCCGACCTCCCCCTGAGCCCGCCAGGCCCCGGCATACGCCGAGGACCTCAGGTCGAGAACGAGCCCACCCCCCACCACCTCGGCCAGCGCCGGCTCAAGATGCGGCTTCCAGTACGCCGCAAGCCCCCCGGCGGCGGGCAGCCGCACCGCCATCGAGCAGCGGTACGCCGGGATCCGGTCGCCCAACCGCACCGCCCCCCACAGCCCGGAGAAGACCAGCAGCGACCTGGCGGCCCGCCGCTTCGCGGCGGTGTCGAGCGTCGCGAGGCCGAGCGCGTCGTAGAGCACCCCGGTGTAGAGCCGCCCTGCGGGCATCGCGGGGGCGGTGCGCAGCGCGGCGTTCCTGGCGACCTCGCCGCGCAACCCGGGGCTGAGTCCCAGGATTTCCGCGGCCTTGTCCTCGTCATCGGCGCACAGGGCGACGAGTTCGTCGAGTACGGCTTCGCGTGCCGCACCGAGCCCCGGCAGGGACAGCCCGTCGAGCGCGACCGGCCGCCCGCGTACGGCGGTGGCCTTGCCTTCGGACGGCGGCAGCAGGACGAGCACGACTTGTCTCCTTCACGATCCGCGGCTCCGGCGAGTGCGTCCCGCGGGCGGGCCTCAGGCCCGGGTGCGGGTGTCACACGGACGGACCCGCGCCAGCCTACGCGGCGCGGCCGGGCGGTGTGGTGCCCGGCCGCACCCGCGCCGCGGCCGTAATGCCGCGGCATGCCCCGCCGCCACCTGCGCGTTCCCGTGCAAGACGCCACCGCGCTGCGGACCGCGCCGGCCGCGCTGCGTACCGCCCCGGGAGTGCCGGGGGACTTCCCGCCCGAGGTGCTGGCGGCGGCCGCGCGGGCGGCGGCATCTCCCTGAACGTCCCCGAGCAGGAGATCACCCGCAGCGGCGGCGGCTACGTACTCGGCTACCGCGCCCCGCTGCCCGCCGACGCCTGGAACGCCCAGGTCTCCCTGCTCACCGGTATGGCAGCCGCCGACCTGCGGCTGCGCTCGGGCACCGGGATCCTGCGGACCCTGCCCAGCGCCCCCGACGGTTCCGTGGCGCGGCTGCGCCGGGTCGCGCACGCGCTGGGCGCGGACTGGCCGGAGGGCACGCCGTACTCGGCGGTCGTCCGCGCCCTGGACCCGCACCGCACCCGGGACGCGGCATTCGCGCAGGAGTGCACGACGCTGCTGCGGGGCGCCGGCTACACCGTCTTCCGCGACGGCCACGTCCCCGAGCACGCGGTGCACGCGGCCGTCGCGGCCCCGTACACGCACTGCACCGCCCCGCTGCGGCGGCTCGTCGACCGTTACGCGGGCGAACTGTGCGTGGCGGCTGCCGCCGGCAGCCCGCCGCCCGAGTGGGTGCCGGCCGCGCTCGACGCGCTGCCGCCGGAAATGGCCGGCGGCTCCCGGCGGGCCGCCCAGGCCGAACGCGCGAGCCTGGACCTGGTCGAGGCGGCGCTGCTCAAGGACCGGGTCGGCGAGGTCTTCGACGCCGTCGTGATCGACGTCAAGGACACCCGCCCCACCGCGGGCACCGTCCACCTCGACACCCTCGCGGTCGTGGCGCCCGTCGAATCCTCCCCCAAAGCTTCGCCTGGGGGCGCCCCCACCGGCGCCCCGCCCCTCCCGCTCGGCGACCGCCTGCGCGTCCGCCTCACCGAGGCCGACCCCGCCCGCCCCGGCGTGCTCTTCGCCCCCGCCTGATCCACTACGATGGCGTTACGGCAGACGAGCCGGGCGGACGGCCGCGTCAGGACCCCCGGGTCCTGCCGAGGAAGGTCCGGGCTCCACAGGGCAGGGTGATGGCTAACGGCCACCCGGGGTGACCCGCGGGACAGTGCCACAGAAAACAGACCGCCGGGGACCTCGGTCCCCGGTAAGGGTGAAACGGTGGTGTAAGAGACCACCAGTGCCCAGGGCGACCTGGGCAGCTAGGTAAACCCCACCCGGAGCAAGGTCAAGAGGGCGTCGTAGCGATACGCCGCCCGCGCGGACGTCCGAGGGCTGCCCGCCCGAGTCCGCGGGTAGACCGCACGAGGCTGCCGGCAACGGCAGCCCTAGATGGATGGCCGCCACCCGACGGGCCGCGAGGCCCCCGGGAACAGAACCCGGCCTACAGCCCGACTCGTCTGCCGCCCATGCCCTGAGCTGGGCTTGTGGCCCGGTCGGGGCCTCTTCCCGGGGCGTTTCGTATCCCGCGATTTCCCGGGCCGGCGGGAGTAACGGCTCCACCAACGCCCACTGCCCATCCGTCAGGTCCGACGGATACCCACCCCCCCGCGTTGTAGCATCCTGATGTGGCCACCGCAGACGACACGGGAAGAGCGGGTGTGCACGGTGTCGGGCTCTTGGTGCACCGGGAACTGCAATGGAAGTTCCGGGAACAGCATGAGTCCGATGTGGGCATCGATGCCGTGATCGAGGTTGCCAGTGCGGGAAATGCGACGGGCAAGCTGATTGCGGCGCAGATCAAAGCGGGTGCGAGTTGGTTCCGCGAGCCGGCCAAGAGTGAGCGCGGCTGGGTGTTCCGGGCGAAGAAGCGCTTGCTTGACTACTGGCTGGGCTATGAGATTCCCGTCGTGGTGGTTCTCTACAACGAGGCTACGCAGCAGGCGTACTGGCAGCACGTCAGCATGACCCACGTGACCCTCACGCGTTCGGGATTCCGCATGACGGTGCCGGAATCGCAGCAGTTGGAGCATTCTGCCGCAGGTAAACTCTCTGCGCTTGCGGCCTTCCCTCTCGCGGCGCCTTTGCTCAGGCATGTCGCAGAGTTACGCGATACCCTCGGCGCGGATCACCCCCAGACCCTGTCCGCCACCGCCGATGCTGCGGCCGCTTTCCAGAAGGCAGGCGAATACCGTGTGGCCGTCGATTACGGTAAGGACGCGCTTGCACGGTTTCGCAGCGTGTCCGGGGCAGATCATCCGGACACGCTGGAAACTGCTTACGGCTTAATATGCTCCCTGAATCTCAACGGCGAGCACGAAGCCGCGAGAAGGCTGGCAGAGGACACGCTGGCCCGGCGTCGACGCGTCCTGGGGGCCGATGACTACCGCGCCCTGCTCACCGCGGAAGCCCTCGTGACGACCCTGTCCCGGCTCGGCGACTACGACGCGGCGCGCTCGCTCGGCCGCGACACCCTCACCCGTCTGCGCAGCACGCTGGGCGAGGAGCACTCCGAGACCGTCGATTTCGCAGAGGTCTTCGTCACCATCCTGGCTCGTATGGGCGACCGCGAG
Source organism: Actinacidiphila bryophytorum (assembly GCF_016916835.1). Classification (GTDB taxonomy): domain Bacteria; phylum Actinomycetota; class Actinomycetes; order Streptomycetales; family Streptomycetaceae; genus Actinacidiphila; species Actinacidiphila bryophytorum. The sequence continues at coordinate 644,234 of NZ_JAFFIX010000001.1, forward strand.
GGGGTGCTCGACCACGTTCGCCAGGCACTGATGATCAAGCGACAGAAGTTGGGCAGCGACCATCCGCACACCCTGATCGCCGCCCACAACCTGGTGTACACGCTCGCCCACCTGGGCGAGGACGAGGCCGCGCGCAAACTGGCCGAGGACACGCTGGCCCGACGCCGCCGCGTCCTCGGACCGGACGATTTCCGGACCTTGCGAACCGCGGAAGCCCTCGTTTCCCTTCTGTCCCGGCTCGGCGACTACGACGCGGCGCGGGCACTGTGCCTGGACACCCTTCTACGCCGGCGCACCACGCTGGGCAACGACCATCCCGAGACCACCGAGCTGGCCAGAATGCTCCTCGCGATCCCGGACAACATGGGCGAGGACATGGCACTGGACGCAGCGCAGTACAAGTATCTGCGGGAGGCACTCGGCGACGACCATCCCGACACCTTGGCCGCCGCGAGCGCGCTCGCGCTACTGCTCGGGGAATTCGGGGAGAACGAGACCGCCTTGGAAGTCGGTGAGGACACGCTCGCCCGCCGCCGTCGCGTGCTCGGGCCGGATCACCCGCACACACTCGTCACCGCCCACAACGTGGCCGTCACCCTCAACGAACTGGGACACTACGAAGCTGCGCGCAAGCTGGCCGAGGACACGCTCCCGCTCTGCCGTCGCGCACTGGCAGGCGATCACTTCGTGACCCTGCGCATGGCGATCGCTCTCGCGTTCGCCCTGTCGCGGCTCGGTGATCACGAGGCGGCGCGGTCCTTGGGTCAGGACACCCTTACCCGCCTGTGTGCGACTCTCGGTCCGGGCGATCCAGAGGTCACCAGCTTCGCCGACTTCCTCGCCACCCTCCCGCCCCGCCCAGACGGCGCCAACGCCTGAACCCGACAAGGGTCCCGGGGCTGATGCAACGTTCTCGGCCGCCCCGGGCGCCTGGCGGCTTGACGTATGCTGATATGGGAATACGATGGCTGGTATGGCACGAGCAGCGACGACGTCGGACGCGTTCAACGCGATAGCGGAGCCGCAGCGGCGGGAGATTCTCGGGCTGTTGCGGGCGGGGGAGCGGGCGGTGACGGATGTGGCGCGGGAGTTGGGGATCAGTCAGCCGGGGGCGTCGAAGCATCTGCGGGTGCTTCGGGAGGTGGGGCTGGTGCGGGTCAGGGGGGACGGGAAGCAGCGGCTTTACGGGCTGGACGCGCGGGGGCTGCGGCCGATCCACGAGTGGGTCGGCGGCTTCGAGCGGTACTGGAACGAGAGTTTCGACCGGCTGGACGCCTACGTGCAGGACCTGAAGCAGACACGTCAGGAGGAGTGACCGATGGCAGGGGCAAGGCAGGGAGCGCGGGCGGAGGCGGTGGCCGACCGGGAGATCGTGGTCTCCCGGGTCATCGACGCACCGCGGGACCTGGTGTTCGAGGCGTTCACCGAGGTGCGGCACCTGGGGCGGTGGTGGGGGCCTGCGGGCTTCACCACGACCACGCGGTCCTTCGACTTCCGCGAGGGCGGGGTGTGGGACTTCGTCCTGCACGGTCCTGACGGCACCGACTACCAGGAGTGGATCACCTGGACCGAGATCGTCCCGCCGGAGCGGATCGCCCTGGTGCACGGCGAGTCGCGCGACGACCCGAACGCCTTCGAGTCGCTGCTGACCTTCACCTCGGAGGGCGCCGGCGCCGGGACGCGGATCGTGATGCGCACCGTCTTCCCCAGCAGGGAGCTGCGCGACGAGGCCGTCGAGAAGTACCACGCCGTCGAGGGCGGGCAGCAGACGCTGGACAACCTGGCGGCGTACGTCGCCGAGTCCGTCCGGCAGGACCGGGAAGTCCGGGGGAGCCGGGAGAAGGAGGGCCACTGATGGCCGGGAAAGTGTTCGTCAGCGTATCGATGTCCCTGGACGGCTTCAGCGCGCCCGAGTCGATGGAAGGCATCGCCGCCACGGCCGAGCAGCGCGAGCAGGACCCGCGGCTGGACCGCTGGGTGGCGCAGTGGATGGCCCTGCACGCGTGGGTCTTCCCGCTGCGGTTCTTCCAGGAGAACCTGAAGCTGGGCGAGGGCGGCGAGGAGGGCCGCGACAACGACATCGCCCGGGAGACCTTCGAGCGCACCGGCGCGAGCGTCATGGGCCGGCGCATGTTCGACCTCGGTGAGCGGACGTGGCCGCAGGAGGCGCCCTTCCACACCCCGGTCTTCGTCCTCACACACGACAAGCGCGACCCCTGGGAGCGGCCGGGCGGGACGACCTTCCACTTCGTGACGGACGGCATCCACAGCGCCCTGGACCAGGCCCGCGAGGCCGCGGGCGACCGCGATGTCCGCATCGCGGGCGGCAGCGAGACGGTCGTCCAGTACGTCAACGCCGGCCTGGTCGACGAGGTCTCGATCGCCCTGGCCCCCGTCCTCTTCGGCGCCGGCTCCCGCCTGTTCGAGGGCGTGGACGCATCGAGGGTCGAGCTGGAACAGATCCGCTCCGAGCCGTCCCCCCGGGTGACCCACCTGACGTACGCGGTGCACAGGCGCTAGTACGGGACGGTCGCGGCCCGGTCAGCCGAGGGCTGCGGCCAGGGTCGGGGTGGTGGTGGTCAGGAGGGTCAGGAAGGCGGTGGCTGCCGGGGTCGGGGCGGTCGCGCTCCAGATCACGTACTCGACGCGGGCCGGGGCGTCGGTGACCTCGATCGTGCGGACGCCGCTCAGGTGGGGGGCGTACGCGGACGGGAGGAGGGCCACGCCGAGGCCGGGGGCGACGAGGCGGGTGACGTAGTCGGCGCTGGTGACCTCGTAGGCGACGTCGCGGGTGAGGCCGGCCGCGGCGAAGGCCTGGTCGGACTGGGCGCGGCCGGCGGTGCCCGCGGGGAGGTCGACGAAGACCTCGCGGGAGAGCCGGCGCAGGCTCACCGAGGGTTCGCCGGCCAGCGGGTGCTCGGGGGCGACGACCGCGAGGAGGTTGCCGCGGGCCAGTTCGTGGGCGGCGACGCCGCGCGGCTGCTTGGTCGTGGGCAGCCCGAGGAAGGCCACGTCCGCGGTGCCAGCCGCGGTCTGCTCGATGAGTTCGTCGCTCGCGCCGATGCGCAGGCTGATCCGCACCTGCGGGTACCGCTCGTGGAAGTCGCGCAGCGCGGCGGGGACGTCGACCGCGGTGACCGTGGGGATCAGGCCGATCGCGAGGCGGCCGCGTACCTCGCCGACGGCCGCCGCGACCTCGGCCGCGGCGCGCTCGGCGGCGTCCAGGCACTGCCGGGCGGCGGGCAGGAAGGCCTCACCCGCGGGGGTCAGCCGCACGCGGCGGCTGGTGCGTTCGAAGAGCCGGGCGCCCAGCTCCTTCTCCAGCCGCGCGACCTGGTGGCTGAGCGCGGACTGCACGACCAGGCACCGCTCCGCGGCCCGGGTGAAGCTGTTGGTCTCGGCGACGGCGACGACGTACCGCATCTGCTGCAGCTCCATGCATCCATGATGCATCGCGATCGATGGCGTGACAAACATGTGTTGGACTCATCGATCGCCCGCGATGAGACTGGTGGGCATGACAACCCAGACCGTCGAAAGACCGGGCGGCGGCGGCACCGGGGGCCTGCGCGGCAGCGGCGGGGCGGCCCGCCCCGCGAACCTGCCGCGTATCGCACTGACCGCGCTCGCGCCTGCCGTATGGGGCACGACCTACATCGTCACGACCGAACTCCTGCCCGACGGGCACCCGTTGTTCGCGGGCCTGCTGCGTGCGCTGCCCGCGGGGCTGATCGCGCTGGCCTTCACCAGGACGCTGCCGCGCGGCACTTGGTGGTGGAAGGCCGCGGCCCTCGGGGTGCTGAACATCGGGCTGTTCCTGCCGCTGCTGTTCACCGCGGCGGAACGGCTGCCCGGCGGCGTCGCCGCGACCCTGGGGGCCGCGCAACCGCTCGCCGTCGCCTTCCTCGCGGTCGGCGTCCTCGGTGAACGGCTGTCCGCCTGGCGGCTGTTGGGGGGTGTGGTGGGGGTGGCCGGCGTCGGCCTGGTGGTGATCGGGCCGGACGCGGCGCTCGACGGCGTCGGCATCGCGGCGGGACTTGCGGGCGCGGCGACGATGGCGCTCGGCGTGACGCTCACCCGGCGCTGGGGCCGTCCGGCCGGTGTCAGCCCCACCGCCTTCGCCGGCTGGCAACTCACCGCGGGTGGGCTCTTCCTGCTCCCGGTGACCTTCCTCGCCGAGGGGGCGCCGCCGGAGATCGGCGGGAAGGCCGCGCTGGGCTACCTGTGGCTGGGGCTGGTGGGCGGGCTGATCACCTACGCCCTGTGGTTCCAGGGCATCACCACCCTGCCGGTCACCTCCGCCGCCCTGCTGGGCCTGCTCTCCCCGCTGGTCGCCGCCGTACTCGGCGCCGCCGTGCTCGACCAGACCCTCGGCCCCGTCCAACTCCTGGGCTTCGCACTGTCGTTGGCCGCGCTCGTGGCCGGGCAGCTGCCACCGCCGGGGAGCGTACGGAAGCCGGCGGACCCGGAGCCGGTGGACCTGAAGCCGGGCGCCGCCAAACCGTCCGCCGCCGAACCCTCCGCCGTCGCCCCGAACACCCCGAAGGGAACACCCCGTTGAAGATCACCGTCGTCGGAGCCGCCGGCATGGTCGGCTCCCGCGTCCTCGCCGAGGCCGCCCGCCGCGGCCACGACCTCGTCGCCGTCTTCCGTAACCGGCGCCCCGCCGCGGTGCCGGACGGCGTGACCGCCGTCGAGGGCGACGCCGACGACCCCGCCCGCATCAGCCGGCTGCTCGGCGACGCCGGCACCGACGTGGTCGTCGCCGCGACCCGCCCGCCCGCGGGCCGCGAAGCAACCCTGGCCGCGACCACGAACTCCCTGCTGGACGCGGCAGCCGCCGCCGGCACGCGCATCCTGGTCGTCGGCGGCGCCGCACCCCTGCGGCTGCCGGGGGAACCGGAAGGCCTGGTCGCCGACAGCCCGGTGTACGTACCGGCGGAGTACCGCGCCGCCGCGGCGGCCAGCGCCGCCCAACTCGACGTCTGCCGCGCCCACATGGCCGACTGGGTCTACCTCAGCCCGCCCGCGCTCCTCGAACCCGGCGCCCGCACCGGCACGTACCGCCGCGCGACGACGACCCTGCTGACCCGTCCCGACGGCACGTCCGGCATCTCGGCGGAGGACCTGGCGGTGGCGGTGCTGGACGAGCTGGAACAGCCGGGCGGCGTACGGCACTTCACCGTCGGATACTGACGGGCGGGGGTCCCCGGCCGCTACCGCCGCACCGTCGAGTCGCGGATCACCAGGCTGCACGGCATGCGGTGCACCCCGGACGCGGCCCGCCCGCCGATCGCGGCGAAGAGGTACTGCGCGGCGGTGCGGCCCAGCACTTCGAGGTTCATGTCGACGGTCGTCAGCGGAGGCCGGGTCTCGGCGGACAGGACCTCCCAGTTGTCGTAGCCGATGACCGCGATGTCGTCGGGCACCCGGCGCCCCCGCTCCCGTACCGCCTCCACGAAGCCCGCGGCGATCTGGTCGCTGCCGCAGACCACCGCGTCGATGCCGGGCTCGGCGGCGAGGGCGATCTCGGCGGCCTGCCGCCCCCACCGCTGCGACCAGGCACCGAAGAGGACCTCGCCGCCCGCCAGTTCGAGCCCCGCCTCCGCCAGGGCCTCCAGGGTGCCGGCGGCCCGGTCCTGGGCGGCCCGGTAGTGCGGGGACCCGGCGATGTGCGCGATACGCCGCCGCCCCGCGGTCACCAGGTGCTGTACGGCGATACGGGCGCCGCCGACGTCGTCGGGCACGAACGAGACGTCGTCGGGGTCGGCGGACGGGGCGTACGCGTAGACGACGGGCACGGGCAGGTCGCGGCTGATCGAGGGGCGCGGGTCGGTGCTCTCGCCGACGACGATGATCCCGTCCACCCGGCGGGCCGACAGGGTGCGGATGTAGTGCTGTTCGCGGATGGAGTCGCCGCGCGCGTCGCAGAGCAGGACGGCCATCTCACCGGTGCCGAAGGCGTCCTCCGCGCCGAGCAGCACGGGGATGCCGAAGCGGCCGACGCTGTCGCCGGTGAGCAGCCCGACGGTGCGGGTCCGCCCTGATATCAGGCTCTGGGCAAGGGCGTTGGGCTGGTAGGACAGCTCTTCCGCTGCCCGCAGCACCCGTTGCAGCGTCTCGGGCCGCACCTGGCCGCGGCCGTTGAGCGCCTTGGACGCGGTAGCGATCGACACCCCGGCGAGCTTGGCCACATCGGTGATCGTGGTCGCGCGCCGCCGCCGAGGTGCCATCGCCAGGAACGCCTTCTCGTCCGCAGGGAGCCGACGCCGCTCATCTTGCCTGCGCAAAGCCACGCGGGCACCCTTGCGCGGAATCCGGGTGGGCGCGCGGGCGACGCCGGCTGCTTCGGCGGACGGCCGTCACATGTCGCCGACGGCCATCCACAGTTGCACGTCGGACATGTAGAGCCGGCCCGGCCGCTGGGCGGAGGTGTCCGGGACGGTCGTACGCACCACCGGGTGGTCGCCCTTGGTGACGGTCACCTCGGCGCCGGCGTACCGCTCGTTCTGCTTGGTGATGACGCCGCGGAGCTTCTCCGCCAGCTTGTCCGCGGTCGCCTCATCCTTGACAGCCGCGCACAGGATCTCGGTGTTCTTGCCCGAGTCGTCGGCCTGCTGGCCGAGTCCGCTGAGCAGCACCGGCTTCCCGGTGGCCAGCGTGTTGAAGTCGGCGCGGTAGACGTCGCCCATGCAGCCCGCGACGACCTGATACTCCTTCGTGTCGGCCAGCGACTTCCCGTGCGCGGGGTCGGTGGGGGAGAAGCCCTTGGCCTCGGTGGAGTACCGGATCTGGTCCTTGGCGATCACGAAGACCGGCCCCGAGCCGTCGGACGGCTTCCAGACCTGCTCGCCGTCCTGCTCGTCGGCGGTGTAGCCGCTCTTCCGCAGCGACGCCTCGATGGCGGCCGGGTCGAACCTGCCGTCCCAGTGGCCGAGTTGACCGCTGTCGACGGCCGCGTCGATCTGGTCCTGCTTCATGGTGTCCGCCCACGGCCCCGCGGTGTAGCTGCCGAGCACCGCGCTGGCGGGGTTCCCGATGAGGCTGAACCGCTTCGGGTCCGTCGTGCCCAACTCCCGCGCCCTGGCGGTGTCCACGTACGTCACCGCCTTCGCCGCGGCACCGGCCGGCATGTGCCGCAGCGACTTCAACGCCTCGGACCCGCCCCCGCCCGACCCCGACGAACACCCGGCGACACCGGCGAGCAGCGCCACCGCCCCCGCGAGGGCGGCGACAGCCGGTACGTGCGCCTGGCGGCGGGCGTCGGCGGGGGCCTGGACGTGGGCGGACGGGTCGGGGGATCTCCGGGCTATGTGCATGACAGCGGAGTCTATGGGCCGGCACGCGGCCCGTCGGCGGGAACGCCGCCCTCCGCTACGGCAGGTCACCGCGCGGGACGGCGGCCCGCGGGACGGCGGCGGCCAGCGCGGCAAGGGCGGCCACTCCCGCCGCGAGGGAGAGGGCGGCGGTGAGCGACCTGGCCGCCGGCGGGCCGGCGACCGCGGCCCCCAGGGCGTACCCCGTGGTCTTCATGCTGGCGCCGGTGGTGAAGATCTGGCCGCGGAGTCGGTCGGGGGACTCGCGGTGGCGGACGGCGAACAGGGCGGCCAGTTGCGGGCCTTCACCGACGCCGGCGACGAGCGCGGCCACGACCAGCACGGCGGGGCCGCCCGCGGCGGCCAGCGCCAGAGCCGCTGCCTGGACGAGGGCGCCGGCCCGCACGATGGTGTCCGGCGCGAGGGCGAGCGGGAAGCGGGCGAGGACGGCGTTCGCGGCCAGGCCCGAGACCGCCGTGCAGGAGAGCAGCACCGCACCGCGGCCCGCCCCGCCCAGGACCTCCGCCCCGAGCAGTGGGACGCAGGCCACCAGCATGCCCTGGGCGACGCAGCAGACGACCGAGGTGAACGTCGCCCGCGCCAGAGCCGGCCGCCCCGCGATGACCCGCATCCCGGCGGCGAGATCACGGACCACGGACGAGCCGGCGCCCGAGGACCCGGTGCCCGGCGGCGCGTGTGGGAATCCGGCATCCGACGGTCCGGGGCCTGCGGGCCGGTCGGCTGGGGACCCGGCGCTCGACGGCCCGGCGTCGGGCGCCCCGCGGTGGCGGGCGGGCAGCAGCCATGCGGCGGGCACGGCGGTGGCGATGAGCGCGGCGGCGGCCAGCACGGCCGTCGGGGCTCCCAGCGTCTGCGCCGCGACGCCGGCGAGCGCCGGTCCCGCCAGGGTCGCGGCGCCGAACGTCATCGCGTCGAACGTGGTCGCCCGGGACAGGTCTTCGCTCCTGACGACATCGGCCAGTTGGGCGGTCCAGCCGCCCGACAACGCAGGCCCCAGCAATCCCGTGACGACGGCGACCGCGAGGGTGGCCGCGAACGGGAGCCTGCCGAGCCCGAGCAGGATCGCCCCGAGTCCCGCTGCGTACAGGGCAAGTGCCGAGGCCAGCAGGCGTCCTGGCCGTCCCGCCCGGTCGAGGAGCGCCCCGAGGACCGGCCCGCCGACGGCGGCGGAGACCGTGATGCACGCGAGCAGCGACGACGCGTCGACGGCCGACCCGGCCAGGGCGAAGCCCGCCAGCAGCAGCGCGGGGCCTGACATCTCGTCCCCGGTGCGGGCCGCCACCGCTCCGGCGAGATGGCGGCGTAGGGCGTAACGCTTTTGCATGGCCAGGACGTTACGGAGGTAACTCAGAAGTCGGCAAGATGCGTTACATTCACCGGGTGCCCACCACGAGCGGCGACCGGTCCGCCCTGTCTTCCGTCCTGACCGCCGCGCGGCGCACCGCCGCCCTGGTCAACGTCCTCGCCGCCGACCGCCCGGACCCGGTGGAAGTCGCCGGCGTACTCCGGGAGTTCGGCGAGGCGGAACCCCTCGACCTCACCGCCGACGACGTCGCCGGGATGCGGGCCGCCGCCGCGCTGCTGCGACCGGTCTTCGCCGCCGGGAGCGCCGACGAGGCCGCCGCCGTGCTCAACCGCCTGCTGCGGGAGCACACCGGACCGCTCCGGCTGACCTCGCACGGCGGCGGCAGCCCGTGGCACCCGCATCTGGACCGCGACGACGACGCGCCCTGGGACGAGTGGCTCGTCGCCTCGTCCTGCATGGCCCTGACCGTCCTGGTCTGGGACCGGCAGCGCCCGCCGGGCAGGATCTGCGCGTCCCCCGCCTGCGGGAACACCTTCGTCGCCCAGGGCAGCGGCCCGGAGCGCCGCTACTGCTCCCGCCGGTGCGCCACCCGCGAGCGCGTCGCGGCCCACCGCCGCGCCCGCGCATGAAAGCGCCGCCCGCCTGACGGGCAGGCGGGCGGCGCGGGTCGAGCGGTGGGGCTCAGGGAGCGGGGATCAGGAGCAGGCCGTGCCGTTCAGGGTGAAGCCGGTGGGGGCGGCGTAGGCGCCGCTGGTGGTGCCCTGGAAGCCGAAGGACTGGGAGCCCCCGGCCGGGATCTGGGCGTTGTAGGCGAGGCTGGTGGCGGTCACCGAGCCGGAGGAGGGGGACACGGTCGCGTTCCAGGCGCTGGTGATCGTCTGGCCGGAGGGCAGGGTGAAGCCGAGCTTCCAGCCGTTGACGGCGCTGGAGCCGGTGTTGGCCACGGTGACGTTGGCGGTGAAGCCGCCGGACCAGCTCTGCGGGGTGACGGTCACCTTGCAGCCGGACGAGCCGCTGCCGCCGGTGGTGCCGCCGCTGGTCGTACCGCCGTTCGTGGTACCGCCGTCGGTCGAGCTGCCGCCGAGGTTCACCGAGGACGAGAAGGACGTGACGGCCAGGCCCGCGCCGTTCTGCCAGGGCTCGAAACCGGCCTGGACGCTGGTGAGGTACCAGTTGCTCTGGGCCAGGCCGCGGCTGATCGTCTCGTTGGCGAAGGCCTTGACGTCGAAGCTCCAGCTGCTGATCGCCGAGGGCGCGACGAAGGAGATCACGTCGTTGCCGCCGTTGTTGCCGGTCCACACGTCCCATGTGCGCCCGGCGACGTTCGCGCTGCCGACCTTGGAGCCGACCGGCTGGATCGAGCCGACGTGGTTGAACCAGACCATGATCTCGGTCTTGTTGACGCCGTCCTTCTTGGCCGTCGGGTCGAGCCAGATGTCGTAGGCGGCGTCGAAGACGGCGTTGCCGACGTAGGAGTAGGAGATGCTGGTCGGCGCGCTGCTGATCGAGCTGAGCTGCGCCGGCAGGTTGGTGCCGGGGGAGCAGTTGGTGTAGTGGCAGCCGTTGTAGATCGACGGGTACGACTTGGGGGCGCCGTTGGTGGCCACCGAGCCGTCGGCCTGGGTGATCTGGAAGCCGGAGCTGGTGACGTTGATGCACTGGGTCGCGGTGGTGCCCCACCGGTTGTTCTGGACCACGTAGCGGCCCTGGATGGTGGTCGTGCCGTACTGGTCGCAGATCTGGGTGTCCGCGTGGGCCGCGGGCGCCGAGGTCAGCGTGATCAGGCCGCCGGCGGCGACGCCGAGGGCGGCGAGGGCCGCGATCGCGGCCTTGCGGGTGGACCGGAGAGCTTGCTGCAGAGACTTCATGCTGTCCCTTTCGACAGGCACGGAGGTGGGGGGATGTGCAGGCGTTGGCGGGAGTTGTCCCATTCGGTTTCGACGAATTCGATTATGGGAGCGCTCCCATACCGCTCCGAGCACGGGACGATAGGGGGGTGGCCGCACGTGTGGCAAGAGTTGCGTACGTATCGGCTTGAACGCGCGAGTAGCGGGTGGGGTGTTTCTGCGGTTGCGGGGTGGGCGGACTCGCCCGCCGAAACCCCCGCCGACGTGCGGCGATGAAGCCGATCTTGTCCAGCGCCTTGACGCGTGCGCGTCACGCGCTGACACTCCATGTCGAGCCTGGCGGCTGAGAGCGCTCTCAAACGGCTTCTCCCTTCACTTCCCGAACGGATCCGAGCGGATGCAGGCGGATCCCGAACGGACGGGGTTCCGGCGCCGGTTGCGGCCCGGCTCGCGACGCGACCGCTTCGACTACCCCACGAGTGGAGAAGGTCACCATGCTCATGAGGAAGAACGCACCCGCCGGCCGGCGCGCCCTGCCGGCCGTACTCGGCGCGCTGCTGCTGCTTCTCGCCGGCGCCCTGGGCCTGTCGGTCACCGGCGGCTCGGCCGCCGCGGCCGTGCCGGGGCCGCCGGCCGGCTGGACCACGGTCTTCAGCGACGACTTCAACGGCGCGTCGGGGTCCGGCCTGAACCGGGCCGACTGGCTCTACGACACCGGTACGGGCTACGGCTACCCGGGCGCCGCGACCATGTGGGGCACCGGCGAGATCGAGACGGCCACCGACTCGACCGCCAACGTCTACCAGGACGGATCAGGGCACCTGGTGATCAAGCCGATCAAGGACGCGTCAGGGCACTGGACCTCGGGCCGGATCGAGACCCAGCGCACCGACTTCGCGGCGCCCGCGGGCGGCCAGTTGGAGATCAGCGCGTCGCTCAAGCAGCCCGCACCGGCCAGCGGCCTCGGCTACTGGCCCGCCTTCTGGGCGATGGGCGCCGACGCCCGCCCGGTCGGTGCGACCAACTGGCCGAGCATCGGCGAGCTGGACATCATGGAGGACGTCAACGCGCTGAGCCAGCACTCGACGACCTTCCACTGCGGTGTGTGGGCGGGCGAGTGCCACGACCCCGACGGCATCAGCAGCGGGCTGCAGGCGTGCAGTGGCTGCCAGACCGGCTTCCACACCTACTCGGTGGTCATCGACCGCACCAACACCGCGGCCGAGCAGCTGCGGTTCCTGCTCGACGGGCAGGTGACGTACACGGTCAACGAGAACCAGGTCTCGACCGGCACCTGGCAGGCCGCTGTCGACCACGGCTTCTTCGCCATCTTCGACGTGGCGATCGGCGGTTCGTACCCGAACAAGGTGTGCGGGTGCACCTCGCCGTCTGCCGACATCAGCTCGGGCGCGGCGATGACGGTCGACTGGATCGCCGTCAACCGCACGAACAGCGGGAGTTCGTCGTCCGGTGCATCGACGGGTACGTCGTCTGGTACGTCCACCGGCGCCACGTCCGGTACGTCCACCGGCACGACGTCCGGCACCACCAACGGCGGCTCCAGCGGCGGCAGTACGAGCGCCCCCGACTACACCGCGGGCGCGGCGACCACCGGTTCGGGGCAGGTGCGGATCACCTTCGTGCCGACGACGCCCGCCGCGTACGTGGACGTGCACTACCTCGTCAACGGCGCGGGCCAGCAGAACTTCCGGATGGCCAACAGCGGCGGCACCTGGACGCAGACCGTCAACGGGCTCGCGAACGGCACCGTGTTGACGTACTGGTTCACGTACGAGAAGAACGGCCCGCAGTACGACACCCCGCACTTCACGTACACCTACAGCGGTTAGCGCACGGTCGGCTCGCACCGCCGCCCCGGCCGGATGCGCCGGGGCGGCGGGGCGCCGCCTCATGCGGCGGCGTCGAGGACCACCCGGAAGCGGGCGCGGCCCGACAGCATGTGCGCACAGGCCCGCAGCGTCAGGGCAGCGCGAGGACGCAGAACTCGTGACCCTCCGGGTCGACCAGGCACGTCCACGGCACGTCGCCCTGTCCGACGTCGAGGTCGGCGGCACCGAGGGCCTTGAGGCGCGCGACCTCCGCCTCCTTGTCGTCACCGGGGTAGGGCAGCAGGTCGAGGTGGACGCGGTCCGGCACCGTCTTCCCGCCCGCCTTGCGCAGGAACTCCAGGTACGGGCCGACGCCCGCCGCCGAGCGCAACGACGCATGGGTGTCGGCCACTTCGTGCACGGCCCAGTCCGACGCCCCGCCCCAGAACCGGGCCATGGCCCGGGGGTCCGCGCAGTCGACGACCACCGCGGCGATCGGCCCGGTGTCCCGGTAGACCTCCCGCGGCTCCAGCACGCAGAACTCGTTCCCCTCCGGGTCCGCGAGTACCGTCCAGGGCACATCGCCCTGCCCGACGTCGGCGGGCGTCGCGCCGAGATCCCGCAGCCGCGCGACCAACTCCCGCTGGTGCTGCCCGGAGGTGCTGGCCAGATCCAGGTGTGCGCGGTTCTTCACCGCCGACTTGGCCTCGGGCACGCCGACCACGTCGATCCCGACGCCGACCGCGGGCGGCCACCCGAGCCCGTCCCCCGGCCCCGCATAGCTCGTCCCGCCGGCCTCCCCGCCGACGACCCCCCACCCGAGCGCCGCGGCCCAGAACCGCCCGACCGCGGCGTGGTCGACCGCCTTGATGTTCACCTGCACGGGTCGCAGCGCCATACGCCCGATCGTAGGCCCGTGCTCACCAGAGCGCGGGGGGGATCCATTGACCCCCTTCGCAGGGACCCACAGCAGCATGCGGTCACTGACCGTGACCACAGGCTCCCGCGTACCGGCTGGTAGTCCCGTCCGGTACGCGGGGGACGGCGGTTTTTCCCGCCGACCGCACCGCGCTGACCTGCGGGGACGCCCGTCCGGGCGGCCGGGGGGAACATTCCGCCCGGCAAGGGGGTGTGTTTTTCACGATTAGTCGTATTGTGGTGATCGACAACAAATAAGGCCGCAGGTGAAGCAGTGTGGAATGTGCCCGTGGCCATGTGCCGCCACCGCGCCCTCCAGAGGTGACGAAACCGGCCCCCGACGCAGAGCGTCACGCACCCAGTGCCGCGCCCACCGCCCTCGGGCGGCGGACCGGGACCCGCCTACACGCCCAGGTACCGACATGCGCATCCTTTCCCCCGACTCAGCACCCTCGGCCCTCCGCCCGGCTCCCTCGCCGAAGTGGGCAGGCCGCGGCCAGTCACGGCTTCCGTGGCCGGCCGGCACCCGGGGCGGCGGCGTACCGCACCCCGTCCGCGGCAGCGCTGACACCGGCGCGGGGACGGACACCGCCGCGTCAGGCACCGACACCGGGATCGGCTGCCTCCCGCTGCCGCACCGCCCCGAGGCGGGCTGCGAGGCCCGCAGGGCGGCGCAGGCCGTGCTCGACGGCTGGCAGGTACCGGAGGAGACCGCCGCCGACGTCGTCCTGGTGATATCGGAGCTGGTCACCAACGCCCTCAACCACGCCCTTCCCGCGGTGTGCCTGCACATGACCCGGCTGAGCTGCGGCACCGTACGGGTCGAGGTCACCGACGGCGGACCGTGCGGTGCGCCGCTGCAGCGCGACCCCGGCGACGGAGGGCGCGGCCTGGCCCTGGTGCAGGCGCTCGCGCAGGCCCACGGCCGCCACGTCGGCCCCGGCGGCACGCTCGCCTGGGCCGAGTTCGCAGGCCCCGCGCCCGCCTGAGCGCCGGGCGGCGCCCGTACGGTACGTCCGCGTGGCGGCCGCCCCCCGGCTGCTGCCGACCGCCCCCCTTCACCGCGGCGCCGCCGCCCGCCTCCGCGGGCGACCCCCAGGCGAGGAGGCCGCCATGTCCGTCCCCCCGGACCACCTGCAGGGCGGCCATGTGCCGCACGCCGAGATGCGGCAGCACAACCTCAGCGTCGTCCTTCGCCGCGTCCACACCGAAGGCGCCGTCTCGCGCTCGGAGCTGACCCGGGCCACCGGGGTCAACCGCAGCACCACGGCCGCACTGGTGGCCGCCCTGGCCCGGGCGGGGCTGGTGCGCGAGGAGATCCCGCGCACCCACCGCACGGCCGGCCGGCCCTCGCCGATGGTGCTGCCCGTGCCGGAACGCGCCCAGGTCGTCGCCCTGGAGGTCGGCGTGGAGCGGATCAGGGCCGAGCGGGTGGGCCTGGGCGGCACGGTGCTCGCCGAACGCACCCTGCTGCCGCCCTCCGACGGCCCCACCCCCTTCGAGCAGACCGTCGGCCGGCTCGCGGGCCTGGTCGAGTCGCTGGGCGAACCGGCGGCGGACGCCGGGCGCTGCACCGGCATCGGTATCGCGGTGCCGGGACTGGTCAGGCGGGCCGACGGCCTGGTGCGCTTCGCCCCGAACCTGGAGTGGCGCGACGAGCCGCTCGCCGCGGCGCTCGCCGACCGCCTGGCACCGCCCTGGTCGCGGGTGCCGATCGCCGTCGGCAACGACGCCGACCTGGGCGCACTCGGCGAGTACGCGCGCGGCGCGGCCCGCGGTTACGACGACTTCGTCTACATCTCGGCCAACGTCGGTGTCGGCGGCGGCCTGTTCTGCGGCGGCCGGCCCGTGCGCGGGCAGCGCGGCTACGCGGGCGAGATCGGCCACATGATCGTCAACCCGCAGGGGCGGCAGTGCCGTTGCGGTGCGCGCGGCTGCTGGGAGACCGAGATCGGCACCGACGTCATCACCGAGGCGGCCGGCCTGCAGGTGCCGCCCGACCACTCGCTGCACGGCGTCGTCGAGGCGGCGGCGGCCGGCGACGAGCGGGCGGAGCGCGCCCTGGACGACGCGGCCCGCTGGCTGGCGATCGGCCTGGGCAACCTGGCCGTGGTGCTCAGCCCGCGGCTGGTGATCTTCGGCGGCGGGCTCCAGGACATCTACGAGGCCACCTTCGACCGGATCGAGCTGTACAGCGCCACCACCGGCCTGGCCCGCAGCCGCGCACCCTACACCCACCGCAGGTCCGCGCTCGCCCACCGCGCGCCGCTGGTGGGCGCCGCGGAATTGGCCATGGCCCCGCTGCTCGACGACCCGCTCGGCCTGCCGCGACCCGATGTTCGGTGACAGCTTCCTGATGGCCGCGCGACGACATGTGACCGTCCGGCAGGCGGACCGGGTGCGCAGACGCTCCGGATCCGCACGAATCTCCAACGAATTTTGCCGCCAAACCTTGTGGCGGGATTTCGCCACGGCATAATCACGCTTCAAGACTGTTCCAGGGTGGGGTCGCGTCGTGCTCATAGCATTCATCGGTGTTCTCGTGGTCGCCGTCCTCGGTGGCATCTGGTCCGCCCTCAGACACGTGCGGGACGCCCAACTGGTGCGGATGGCACGGACCACCGTCCAGACCGCCGAGGTCAGGGCCAAGAACTCCGACGAGCAACTGCGGATCGCCATCGAGGAGTTGCGCTTCCTCGCCAGCGACCGCATCCCCGCCGCCGTCCTCGCCCTGACCCACGAGCACGCCCCTGTACCCGGCCTGCTGCACCCGCAGGAGGCCAACGCCACGCTGGCCAAGGCGATGCGGGACGTGCTGTCCGCGACCGGCGCCGCCGCGGCCGGCGAACGCGACCGGGTCGACGCGGCGGCCAGGGCCGCGATGCGCGGCGCCACCGCCAAGGTGCAGTCGCTGCTCTACCAGACCCAGAGCGTCCTGCAGGACCTCCAGCACGAACTCGACGACCCCCGGCTGCTCGAACTGGACTTCCGCAACGAGCTGGCCCTGCGGCGAATTCAGGCCACCGCGGTGCTCTGCGAGGCCTGGCCCGGCCTGGCCCGCAGCGACTCGCCGCTCGCCGAGGTCGTCATCGGCGCGCAGTCCAGGGTCGCCGGCTACGCCCGCATCAAGATGTCCAACCACCTGCGCGAGCAGCGCCTCGCGGTCGTCGCACGGGCCGCGGAACCGCTGGCCATCGCGGTCGCGGAACTCCTCGCCAACGCCACCTCGTACTCGCACCCCGACACCGCGGTGCCCGTCACGATCCAGCAGAGCGGCGGGCGCGGCGCGCTCATCGTGGTGGACGACGGCGGCATCGGCATGGACGACGAGACCCTCGCCCGCGCCCGGCGGCTGCTGGCAGGCCCCGAGGTGCTGCTGCTGACCGAGCTGGGCAACCCGCCGCAGGCCGGCTTCGCCGTGGTGGGCCGGCTGGTGCGGCAGTACGGCTTCTCCTGCCACGTCGAGTCCTCGCCCTACGGCGGGGTCCGGGCGATGCTGCGGGTGCCGGCCGAGCTGCTGACCGTACTCGACGAGGAGCACACGCTGTCCGTGCTGGTACCCGCCCCGGCCGAGACCGCGGCACCGGCCAGGCCCGCGGAGGAGCCGGCCGGCGACCAGGGGCCGATGGCCGAGGCCACCCCGCTGCCCTCGCGCCGCCGCCGCAGCCCCAGAACCGCCGCCGCCCGCCCCGTCGCACCGGTCCAGCCGGCCGCCGAGGCACCCGCGGCGCGCACACCAGAGCAGGCGGGCGCGCTGTGGGGCGCGCTCCAGGACGGCACCCGCAGCGGCAGGTCCGCGGCAGGAGGCGACACGACCGCCACCGGGGGAACCGCCGCAGCCGACAAGCAAGGAGACGACCGTTCATGACCACCCGCCGACCGATGGCAGAGGACCTGGCCTGGGTGCTGGAACCGCTGCTCGAACTCCCGGGCGTCCAGCACGCGTTGATCGCCACCGGCGACGGCCTGCTGGAAGGGGCCTCACCCGGCCTCGACCGGGCGGCCGCGGAACGGGTGGCCGCGATGACCGCCACCCTGCACGCCTCCGCCCGCGCCTTCACCACCGCCTTCACCGAGAACGAGTCGCCGCGGCTGGCGCAGACCGTGGTGGAGTCCGAGCAGGGCTTCGCCATCGTGGTGCCCGCGGGGCAGAACACCTCGCTCGCGGTCTTCGCCGCCCCCGACACCCAACTGGGCAACATCGCCTACCAGATGCAGGTACAGGTCGCCGCGCTGGCCAGAGCGATGAGCGCACCCGCCCGCGAGCCGGACGCAGCCGGCCGGCCATGACACCCGGCAGGCCCGGCACCTCAGGGGCGGCCGCCGCGCCGGAACCGGGGACACCAGGCGGCCGCGGGCGCCGCCTGGTCCCCGCCTACCTGGCCACCGGCGGGCGGGAACGCCCGCGCGGCACCGCCGACTTCGACCGGCTCACCGTGCTGCTGTCCACCGACCAGCAGCCGCCCGAGACGGACTTCGGCCCCGAACACCGCAGGCTGTGGACGCTCCTGCGCCCCGGCGCGCTGACCGTGGTGGAATGCGCGGCCCACCTGGGGCTGCCCGTCAGCGCCACCGTCTTCCTGGCCGCCGACCTCGTCGGCGGCGGCCACCTGCTCGCCCGGTCGCCGGTCCCCAAGGCCGAGGCGATCGACCGAACGCTCATCGAGAGGCTGCTCGTTGGACTCCGTGCCCTCCCCTGAACCGGCGACCGCGCTGGTCGCCCCACCGCGGTCCGAGCCGCGGGCCGAGGCCGGACCCGAGTCCGGCCCCGGGACCGTCCGCTACCTGCCCTCCACCGGGCAGACCCTGATGAAGCTGGTCGTCACCGGCCCCTTCGGCGTCGGCAAGACCACGCTGATCCGCACCCTCTCGGAGATCCCCACCCTGCACACCGAGGAGGTGATGACCAGCTCCAGCGTCGGCCACGACGACCTGCGCGGACTGCCCGAGAAGTCCACGACCACCGTCGCCGTCGACTTCGGCCGGCTCACCGTCCCCGGCGACCTGGTGCTCTACCTGTTCGGCACACCGGGGCAGGAACGCTTCTTCCCGCTGTGGCAGGACATCGCCCGCGGCGCGCTGGGCGCCCTGGTGATGGCCGACACCCGGCGGCTGGCCGACTCCTTCCCGGTGATGGACATGGTCGAGGAGCAGGGCCTGCCCTACGCCGTCGCCGTCAACCGCTTCCCCGGCGCCCCCGCCTACGCCGACGACGTACTGCGCAGGCACCTCGACCTGGCGCCCGAGACCCCCCTCGTGCAGTGCGACGCCCGCAACCGCCGCGACAGCATCGGCACGCTCATCGCGCTCGCCGAGTACGTACTGACCCGACTGCCCCAGGACGCGCCATGACCGCCGGTACGCTCCCCGCGCTGTACGGCGAGGACTTCGCCGCCGACCCGGGCTTCCACTACGAACAGCTGCGCCTCCAGGGGCCGCTGGCGCGCGTCGAGATCGCCCCCGGGGCCGAGGCGGTGCTCGTCACCGACTACCAGGCCGCACTCGACGTGCTGCGCGACACCCACACCTTCTCCAAGGACCCGCGGCCCTGGCCCGACACCATCCCCGAGGACTCCCCGGTCCGCTCGGTGCTCGCCTACCGCCCCGCCGTCGTCTTCTCCGACGGCGACAGCCACGCACGGCACCGCAAGGTCATCGGCGAGAGCCTCGGCCTGCTCGGCCCGCACCTGCTGCAGAACCAGGTCGCCGAGGCCGCAGCCGCCCTCATCGGCCGCTTCGCCGCCGCCGGCAGCGGCGACCTCGTCACGGGGTACGCCCGGCAGATACCGCTGCGGGTCTTCAACACCTGGTTCGGCGTCCCCGACGCGGAAGGCGAGATCCTCGCCGACCGGCTCACCTCGATGTTCGCCTCGGGCGACGACGCGCAGTCCGCGACCGCCGAACTCAACGAGATCCTCGGCGCCCTCGTCGCCGACCGGCGCCGCCGCCCGCAGCGCGACCTCACCTCGTACTTCCTCCAGCACCCGGTCGGCCTCACCGACGACGAAGCGGTCATGCAGATCGCCGTCACCTTCAGCGGCGGCTACGAGTTCACCGCGAACCTCATCGCCAACACACTGCTCCACATGCTCGCCGACCCGCGCTACGACGGCTCCGTCTACGCCGGCGCCATGACCGCGCACGAGGCCATCAACGAGGTGCTGTGGCGCAACCCGCCGCAGTCCACGTCCTCCGGCTACTACGTGCGCTACGACACGACCTTCCACGGGGTAGGCCTGCGCGCCGGGCAACTCGTCCTGGTCTCCTACGCCGCCGCCAACGGGCAGTCGTCGCCGGGGGGTTCCACCGATGCGTGGGGGGCGAGCGAGAGCGCTCACCTCGCGTGGGGGGCCGGGCCGCACTCCTGCCCCGCCAGGCAGCCGGCGATGCTCATCGCCATCTCGGCGGTCGAGCAACTCACGAGCCGCCTCTGCGATATGCGGCTCGCTCGGCCGGCCTCCACCCTGCGCTGGCGCCCAGGCCCCTTCCAGCGCTCCCTGCTGACCCTCCCGGTCGACTTCACCCCCTGGGCCCCGAAGCCGCCCCCTCCGGCGGAGGAATAGCCCTCCTCGGACGGCGGTACGTCTTTCCCCCGGTGGTGGGTTGCGCCCTCCGTGGGTGCCACGTGCTGTGGCGTTGCGTCTTTCCCGCCCCCCGGGCTGGGCGCGCAGTTCCCCGCGCCCCCTAAAAAACGCTCACCCTCCGCGCGAGAGGGCACCCCCCAGGGTCGCGGCGAACTGCGTGACCGGGCAGGACGGCGGGGGAGGCGCGATGTCACTGCAAGTGGCAGGTCGGTGGGCGCGTGGGAGGATGAAGACATGGGTTACGCGGACGCGCTTGGCGCGGAAGAGGTCGAGGCGAGGCTCGGGCAGCTGCCCGGGTGGGAGGTGGAGGAGGGGCGGACGCTGCGGCGGACGTACCGCCTTCCGCACCTGCCTGCGGCGATCTTCGCCGTGCACGTCGCCGGGATCCAGGACGAGCTGAACCACCACTCGGACCTGACCCTCGGCTACGACACCCTCGCCGTGGCGATCACGACGCACGCCGCCGGCGGACGGCTGACCGGCAAGGACTTCGACCTCGCCGCCCGTATCCAGGCCGTCGCGCCGGGCCACGGCGCCGAGTAACGCCCAGCAGAGGGGCCGGGGGTCAGTCGACCCCGGGATAGTGGACGCCGATGCGCTCGCGCACGGCGTCCAGCGTGCGCATCACCGACAGCGAGCCGGCCAGCGGCACGAGCGGGGACTGGGTCAGCCCCTGCTGGAGGCAGCGGGTGACCTCGGCGGCCTCGTAGCGCATGGTGCCGCGGTCCAGGCCGTCGTCGGTGACGTCGGAGAAGTGCACGGTGTGCGGGGCCTCGCCCTGACGGTGCAGGACGAAGCGGTCGGGGTTGAAGAAGCCCTCGGGGATCTCGATGCGGCCCCGGGTCCCGGTGACCGTCGCGGGCGCTCCGGTGTCCGCGGCGAAGGTGCAGGTCAAGGTGGCGAGGGCGCCGTCGTTCCAGCCCAGCAGGATGCCGGTGTTGTCGTCGACGCGCTCGGGCGTCAGGTGCGCCCAGGCGTGCACGCTGTCGGGTTCGCCGAGCAGCAGTTGCGCGAAGGACACCGGGTAGACGCCGAGGTCGAGGAGTGCGCCGCCGCCCTGTGCGGGGTCGCGCAGCCGGTGCTCGGGCGGGAAGTCCCCGCCGAAGCCGAAGTCGGCGGAGATGTTGCGGATCTCCCCGATGGCGCCGTCGGCGACGACCGCGGCGAGGTGCCGTATCAGCGGGTTGCAGTAGGTCCACATGGCTTCCATGAGGAAGAGCCCGCGGTCCTGCGCGAGGTCGACCAGCTCGCGCGCCTCGCGTGAGTTGATCGTGAACGCCTTCTCGCACAGCACGGCCTTGCCCGCTTCGAGGCAGATCCCGGCGGCGGCCCGGTGCGCGGAGTGCGGGGTGGCCACGTAGACCACGTCCACCGCGTCGTCCGCGGCCAGTTCGGCCCAACTGCCGTACGCCCGGGGGATGCCGAAGCGTTCGGCGAAGGCCTTGGCGCCCTCGGGGCTGCGCGAGCCCACCGCGACGGCCTCGGCGCCCGGCACGGTGGCCAGCGCCTCGGTGAAGGTCGCGGCGATGCCGCCGGTCGCCAGGATGCCCCAGCGGATTGTGCGCTGCACGTCACTCATCGATGCCTCATAAACGTCGTCTCGGCGTCCCCGATGACTGAAAGAATAGGCAACGATTCAACGACCCCGATGGAGAGTGCCACCGTGCAGGACGCCGGGCCGAGATCCCCCGCTCAGGCCAACGCCCCGACCGCTTCCGCCACCCTCACCCCCGCCGCCGGCCGCCAGGCCCGCGTCGGCCTGCTCGTCACCCTGGTACTCGGCGGTCTGACCGCGCTGCCGCCGCTGTCCATGGACATGTACCTGCCCGCGCTGCCCCAGGTCACCGACGCCCTGCACAGCAACTCCTCGACCGTCCAGCTCACCCTGACCGCGTGCCTGGCCGGCATGGCGCTCGGCCAGCTGGTGGTCGGCCCGCTCAGCGACCGCTTCGGGCGCCGCCGGCCGCTGCTGATCGGGATGGTCGTCTACGTCCTGGCCACCGCCGTGTGCGCGCTGGCGCCCACCGCCCCGCTGCTGGTCGGCTTCCGGCTGCTGCAGGGCCTGGCGGGCGCCGCGGGCATCGTGATCTCCCGGGCGATCGTGCGGGACCTCTACGACGGGGTGGAGATGGCACGCTTCTACTCCACCCTGATGCTCATCTCCGGGGTGGCCCCGATCGTCGCACCGGTCATCGGCGGCCAGATCCTGCGGCTCACCGACTGGCGGGGCGTCTTCGTGGTGTGCACCGCGATCGGGGTGCTGCTGACCGCCGTGGTGTGGCGATCGCTGGGCGAGACGCTGCCGCCGCAGGAGCGGCACCCCGGCGGGCTGGCGGGCACCTTCGGCGCCTTCCGCGGCCTGCTCGCCGACCGGGTTTTCACCGGTTACGTCATCGCCGGGAGCTTCGGATTCGCGGCCCTCTTCACGTACGTGTCCGCGTCGTCCTTCGTCGTGCAGGACATCTACGGCGCCTCGCCGCAGACCTTCAGCCTGCTGTTCGGCCTGAACTCCATCGGCATCGTCGGCATCGGCCAGCTCAACGGCAAGGTGCTGGTCGGCCGGGTCCCGATGGACCGGGTGCTCGCGGTGGGCCTGGCGCTGATCACCGCCGCCTCGCTCGCGCTGGTGCTGCTCACCACCGGGGTCTTCGGGCGGGCCTCGCTCGCCGAGGTCGCCGCCGCGCTCTTCGTGCTGATGGCGTCGATGGGCCTGGTGCTGCCCACCACCAACACGCAGGCGCTGCTGCGGACCAAGCGCAACGCCGGGGCGGCCTCCGCGCTGATCGGCACGTCGTCCTTCCTGATCGGCGCGCTGATCGCGCCGCTCGCCGGGGTGGCGGGCGACGGCACCGCGATTCCGATGGCGATCACCCAGCTGACCTGCACACTCATCGCCTGCGCCGCCTTCGTTGGGCTGTGTGTCCCGGGCCGACGTACCGTGGAGGGACCGTAGGCCGGAAAGGCGAACGGCCTGAGGCCAGCAGGAGGAAGCGATGTCCGATCCGGACGAACGCACCTGGGCGTTCAAGACAGCCGACAGCTCACTGCACACCGGCGCCGAGAGCACCGTCGATCCGGAGGACCTGGTCATGGCCTCCGGCCGGGACTGCACCCCGGAACTGATCGAGAAGGCCCGCAAGGATCTGGAGGAGCATGGCCCCGCCGCTGTCGAGAGGTACCTGCCCTGAGGCGGGTCTCGACGCCGACGAGATCGGCAGGATCGTCCCCGGGCTGTCGGCCGCGCTGGAGACGGCGCCCGGCCCCGCGTGGTGCGCGGGCGCCGTGGTGCTCGCCGGGCGCGGCCGGGTCGTCGCGCTGCACGAGGCCGTCGGCTGGGCGGCGCGCTACGGGTCGTACGACGAGCTGACCGGCCGCGGGGTGGAGCTGCCGCCCGGGCGGCAGGAGCCGATGCGGCCGGGAACGGTGTTCGACCTGGCGTCGCTCACCAAGCTCTTCACCAGCACCGTCGCCGTCCAGCAGGTCCGGGCCGGGCGGCTGGACCCGGACGCGCCGGTCGCCACGTACGTCCCCCGGCTCCAGCCCGGCATCACCCTGCGGCACCTGCTCACCCACACCTCCGGCCTGCAGCCCGAGCTGCCGCTCTACGAGCTTGCCGGGCCCGAGCAGCGCGCCGCAGCCCTGGCCGCCGAGCAGCCGCGTACACCGCCCGGCGAGCAGCGCTGCTACTCCGACCTCAACCTGCTGCTCACCCAGACGGTGCTGGAGCAGGTCACCGGCCGCCCGCTGGACGACCTGGTCGCCGACGGCATCACCGGGCCGCTCGGCATGGCGTCCACCCGCTTCGCGCCGCCGCCGTCCTGGCGGGGCCGCACCGCCGCGACCGAGGACCAGCGGCGCCCCTGGGGCAAGCTCGACCGGGGCATGGTGCGCGGCACCGTCCACGACGAGAACGCGTACGCCATGGGCGGCGTCGCAGGCCACGCCGGGCTGTTCTCCACCGCGTGGGACCTGGCGCTGTTCGCTGCGGCCCTGCTCGACGGCACCCTGCCGGTGCTGCCCGGCTTCGGTTTCGAGACCGACCAGGCGTGGTTCATGGGCGAGCTGGCGGGCCGCGGCGCCCTGGGCCACACCGGCTTCACCGGCACCTGCCTGGTCCTGGACCCGGCCTCGGGCGCCTTCCTGGTGCTGCTGGCCAACACCGTCCACCCGGTGCGCCACACCCAGGGCAGCGCGCCCAGGGCCGCGGCGGCGACCCGGCTGGCACGGGCGCTGCCCGCGGGCGCCTGACGGGCGCCCGCCCGGTCAGCGGAAGACGCCGGTGTGGCCCAGCGAGTAGCGGCCGGGCTGCGGGTAGACGGCCAGGCCGTGCGGGCCCGCGCCGACCGGGATCTTGGCCAGGGTGCGGCCCGTGGCGGTGTCCAGGGCGTACACCTCCGCGTCGTAGCGCCCGGTCAGCCACAGCACCTTGCCGTCGGCGGAGACCCCGCCCATGTCGGGGCTTCCGCCGCCGGCGATGTGCCACTTGGTGACCAGCCTGCCGGTCGCGAAGTCCAGCAGCGACACCGAGCCCTCGCCGCGGTTGGTGATGTAGAGGTACTTCGAGTCGCGGGACACGTACAGGCCGTGCGCGCCCTTGCCGGTGGGCAGCAGCACCGGCTTGGAAAAGGTGTCGCCGTTCATCGTCCACACCCCGCCCGCGACCATGTCGGCGATGTACCAGGTGCTGCCGTCCGGCGAGATCTTCACGTCCTGCGGCATCGCCCCGTCCAGCGGCAGCTTCTGCTGGCCGACGACCTTCATGGCGGCGGTGTCGACCTTCAGCAGCTCGCCCGAGAACTCGCAGGAGACGATGAAGTAGCGGCCGTCGGGGGAGAAGTCGGCGTGGTTGACGCCGTAGCAGCTCACCGGCACGACCTTCCTGACCGCCATGGTGTGCGCGTCCCTGAAGACCAGCTGCCGGTCGAGCGAGGCCATCACGATCGCGTATCTGCCGTTCGGCGTGAAGTACAGGTTGTACGGGTCGTGCACGTCGACCGGCTTGCCGACGTGCCCGTTGGCCGGGTCGATCGGGGTGAGGCTGTTGCCGACGTCGTTGTTGACCCACAGCGTCTTCAGGTCCCACGACGGCACCACGTGCTGCGGCTGCTGCCCCACCGGGATCGTCCTGACCACCTTGTACGTTTTCGGGTCGATCACCGACACCGTGTTGGACTCGGTGTTGGGCACATAGACCAGCGAAGGGAAGCCGCGGACCACCGGCGACAGCGCGTTCGGGCGGTCGGCCGCGTAGACGTCCTTCTGGTCCAGCAGCGGTGGCATCCCGGCCAGGCCCGGGTGCGCGGCGGCGGCCATCCGCTGCGTCCTCGCGGCGGCCGCCGCCGCTGCCGCCTGCGCCGCCACGGCGGCCACGGCAGGGGACGGGGCGGGCGAGCGGGTGCCGCTGTCGCCGCACCCGGCGGCCAGGACGGCGGTGACGGCGGCGGTGACGGCGGCGCGGCGCAGGGGACTGAGGTGACGGCGCATCAGGTCAGCAGCTCCGAGGTCGTGACCGCACGCAGACCGCGGCGGTTCAGGTCGTCGAGGATCCCGGGCAGCGCGGCGACCGTGCCGGAGTGCCCGAAGTGCAGCGAGACCACCGACCCCGGTCCCGCCTTCGCGGCCACGGCGGAACGCACCGCCTCGGGGCCGGGGTCGGTGTAGTCCAGCGGGTCCACGTCGTACGCCAGCAGGTGCGGGTAGCCCGCCTTCTGTGCCAGCGACACCACCAGCGGGGTCGTCAGCCGGGCCTGCGACGCCCGGAACCAGCGCCCCGGCGACCCGGTCAGCTCCCGCAGCCTGCGGGCGCACCCCTCGATCTCCGCGGTGGCCGCATCCGCGTCCATCGACCCGATGTCGCCGTGCGTCTGCGTGTGGTTCCCCAGCTCGTGCCCGCCCGCCAGCACCCGCGCGGCCAGCTGCGGATACGCGTCCAGCCAGTCCCCGACGGCCAGCACCGTCACCCGCGCGCCGAACCGCTCCACGGCGGTCAGCAGCGACTCGGCCATGGCGGGGTCGCCCTGGCCGTGGAAGGTCAGCGCCAGCTGCTGCTTCGTCCGCGGCCCGTGCTCGATCTGGTCGGGCAGCCCCGGCGGCAGCGGCGGCAGCGGTGCCACTGCCGTGGGGGTGCTCTGCGGGGTGCCCGCGCCCCCGGTCTGCGGCGCCCCCGCCGCGGGCGGCGGCATCGCGGGATCAGGACCCGCGGAGGCGGCCCTGCCGCCGGTGCAGCCGGACAGCAGCGCCTCGGAGGCGGTGACCTGGAGGAGGTTGCGGCGAGAGATCATCGGCGCCACATTAGGGCGTAATGTCTGGTTTATCGTACCGGCGGGCCGGTCCGGTCCGACCCGTCCCCCCAATGCCACATCGCCAGGGGCGGTGCCCCTGCCATCATTGCTCCACCTCCCCCCGGTGTGGGGCTTCCCCCGTCCCGGGGGGTGTCTCCTCCGGAGGGTGCCATGCCCTTGCGCCGGGCGGCGTTTTCTGGGCCGCCTGGCCTGGGGTGGGTGCCTTAGCGCAGGGCGGTGCGTTTTTCGCTGGCCGCGATGGCGGCTTGCTTGCGCAGGGCGGTGAGCGTTTTTAGGGGCGCGGGGAACTGCGCGACCAGCCCCCACCGGGGGCGCGGGTCGTCACCGTCCGAAAGGGGCTGTTCGGTCCGTGCCGGACCACCGGCCGCGAGCGAAGCGAGATGGGGGCACCCCCAGGCGAAGCCCTGGGGGAGGGCTGGGTGCGCAGTTCCCCGCGCCCCTGAGGTGGTGGCGGTCCGTCGCCAGGTGGCGGTGGAGTGGGGGGCGGCACGCGCCCCTGGGGTGGTGGCGGTCCGTCGCCATGGGACGGTGAGTGGGGGAGTGGGGATGCGGGAGCTGAGTTACCGGGGAGCCGTCGAACGGCTGGCGTTGGCCCAGAAGGGCGCCAAAGGCGTGTCGCTGTACTCGCGGTACGTGAACCGGCCGGTCGGGCGGGTGCTGGCCGCGGGGGCGTACCGTGCGGGGTTGACGCCCAACCAGGTGACGCTGCTGAGCGCAGCGCTCAGCGGTGCCGGGATCGCCACCGTGGCGGTCGCGGAACCGTCGTGGGGGGTCGCGGTCGCGGTCTATGCGGCCCTGGCGCTGGGGTTCGCCTTCGACTCCGCCGACGGGCAGCTCGCCCGGCTGCTGGGGGCGGGCGGCCCGGCAGGGGAGTGGCTGGACCACGTCGTGGACTGCGCGAAGATCACCGCGGTGCACGCGGCCGTGCTGATCACCTTCTACCGGCACTTCGCCCTGCCGGGCGACACCTGGCTCCTGCTGCCGCTCGGCTTCCAGCTGGCCGCCGTCATGATCTTCTTCGGCGGCCTGCTGACCGACAAGCTCAAGCCGAAGGCGCCGCCCGGGGCGGCGGCACCGTCACGGGTGCGGGCCGTGGCGCTGCTCCCCGTCGACTACGGGGTCTTCTGCGCGGTCTTCCTGCTGCTGGGCAGCCAGGACGCCTTCCGCTACGGCTATCTCGCCCTCTTCTGCGTGCACGCCGTCTTCCTGGCCGCTTTTCTGGCCAAGTGGTTCAGAGAGCTTCGGAGGGTCTGACCTGGTCGGCCAGTACGTCGAGTGCCCGGCGCAGCTGGGTGCTCGACGTGTGCACCGTGTAGGGGAAGTAGACGATCTCCACGCCGACTTCGGCGAAGTCCCGCTCCAGGCGCGCACCCTTGTCGGTGCCGCGCCAGTCGTCGCCCTTGAACAGCACGTCGAACCTGACCTGCCGCCAGGTCTCCACCTTGTCCGGCACCGTCTCCACGAAGGCGGCGTCCACGAAGCGCACGCTGCGGACGATCTCCAGGCGCTCCACGAGCGGCACCACCGGGGCGCGGCCCTTGGCGAGTTGGGCCATCTCGTCGGAGACGACGCCGGCCACCAGGTAGTCGCACTGGCTGCGGGCGTGCCGCAGGATGTTGAGGTGCCCGACGTGGAAGAGGTCGTAGACCCCTGGTGCGTAGCCGACCCGGTGCGTACCGATCCGCTGTGTCATGACACGACCCCCCAGTCGCACGGAAATCCGTACAACGCTCCCCGGCGTTGCGGAGTCTCAGACGATAGCCGGGCGGCCGTGCGGTCAAGCGGCGATTTGCCAAAGTCCAACGCTTGGCAAGACCGGGCGTGATGCCCCGGTGAACGGCTAGTGTGGGCAGTTGTTCGTCTGTGGGTTGTTCGTCTGGGGGGAAGGAACACGCCGTGGCCGGTTCCGGCACGCGCCGCCGACTGCTGCTGGTCTCCACCAACTACGCGCCCGAGCACGCCGGAATCGGCCCCTACGCCACGCAGATCGCCGAGCACTGGGCGGCGGGCGGCGACGAGGTGCACGTGCTCGCCGGGATGCCGCACTATCCGGCGTGGCGGGTCGACCCGGCCTATGCGGGGGTGTGGCGTACGGAGGAGGAGCGCGCCGGGGTGCGGGTGCACCGGCGGCGCCACACGGTGCCGCCGCGGCAGACCGCGGTGCGCCGGGCGCTGTTCGAGGCGTCGGTGCTCGGGCACGGCCTGTACGCGCCGCCCGCGATGGGCAGGCCCGACGCGGTCGTCGCCCAACTCCCCAGCCTGGCGGGCGGGATACTCGGCGCCCGGCTGGCCCGCCGCCACCGCGTGCCGTATGTGCCGGTGGTGCAGGACCTGATGGGCGCGGCGGCCCGGCAGAGCGGGATACGCGGCGGCGGCCGGGTCGCCGCGGCGGCCGGTGCGGCCGAGTCGTACGCCCTGCGCAGGGCCACCCTGGTCGGGGTGATCCACGAGACGTTCGTCCCCAAGGTCGCCGCGCTCGGGGTGCCGGAGGAGCGGATACGCCTGGTGCCCAACTGGTCGCATGTGCGCAGCCCTTCCCGTCCCCGGGAGGAGATGCGCGCCCGGCTGGGCTGGCGGGAGGGGCGCACGGTGCTGCTGCACTCGGGCAACATGGGCCTCAAGCAGGGGCTGGACGTCCTGGTGGAGGCCGCCAGGCTCGACCCGGAGGTGCAGGTCGTGCTGATGGGCGACGGCAACCAGCGCGCGCAGCTGCGGGAGCTGGCGGGCAACCTGCCCAACCTGCACTTCGCGCCGCCCGCCGACGACGCGGACTTCCCCGACGTGCTGGCCGCCGCCGACGTCCTGGTGGTCACCCAGCGGGCGTCGGTGCTGGACATGAGCATCCCGTCCAAGCTCACCTCCTACTTCGCCGCGGGCCGCCCGGTGCTCGCCTCGGTCGCGGCGGCCGGCGGCACCGCCGCGGAGGTCGAGCGCTCCGGCGCCGGAGTCGTCGTCGCCCCCGAGGACCCGCGCGCCCTGCTGGACGCGGTGCGCGCACTGGCCGATGATCCTGACAGGGCCGACGCGCTGGGGGCGCGCGGACCGGTCTACGTACGCGACCACCTCAGCCGGGACGCGGGCCTGGCGCGGATCGACGCGCTGCTCGCCGAAGCGCTGGGCGAACAGCCGCGCCGGGCGGACGCGGGCGGGCCGGGGGCCGGGGAAGACGAGGGGGCGAAGGCCAAGTGACCGACGTGACGCGGGCGGAGCAGCCGTCGCAGGACGAACCCGACCTGCTGCGCGACCAGTTCAAGCAGCTGGTCCGCTACCGGGCGCTGCTGGTGGCCGGGGTGCTCGTCGGCCTGCTCGGCGGCGCCTACCTCGCCTTCAGCGGCGCCGACTCGTACACCGCCACCAGCGAGGTGCGGGTCAGGGCCGCCATAGAGGACCCGTTCGTGGCCGGGGCCACCGCCGACAAGAACATCGACATCGGCACCGAGCGGCAGAGCGCGCTGAGCAGCACCGTCGCCGACGCGGCGGCGAAGACCGCGGGGGCGCAGGTCGCCACCATGTCCAGGTGCCTGCAGGTGACCAACCCGCCCAACACGCTGGTGCTGCGCTTCACCTGTACCGCGGGCACCGCACAGCACGCGGCGGACTGGGTCAACGCCTTCACGAAGGCCTACTTGGACGACCGGCAGGCGCAGACCAGGGCCACCGTCGCCCGGATGGTGGCCAGTTACCAGTCGCAGCTGGAGCCGATGGTCACCCAGCGCAACGATCTGCTGGACCAGATCGCCCGCGCCAAGAGCAGCCAGGTCGTCGGCACCCTGGTCTCCTCGCAGACCAACCTGCTCAGCCGGATCACCGAACTCAACGGCGACATCAGCGGGTTGCGCGCCCTGGACACCACGCCCGGCGTCGTCATCAAGCCCGGCGTCGCGCCCTCCGCGCCCTCGGGACCCGGGCTGCCGATGATGCTCGGCCTCGGCCTCGGGGTCGGTATCGCGCTCGGCCTGCTGTTCGCCTGGGTGCGGCTGGTCTTCGACCCGACCGTGCGCAGTGACGCCGAGGTCACCCGCGCCCTGGGCGCCCCCGTGCTCGGCACCCTGCCCCGGCTGCGCGGCAGGGCCGCGGCGGGCGGACCCGGCGGGAGCCTGCTCGCGGGCGGGCGCGGCGACGGCCGGCTCGCCGAGGAGTACCGGGCCGTCGCCTTCCGGCTCACCCACGACAAGCGCTTCTCCGAGCGGCGCAGGCTGCTGGTCGTCGCCCCGCGCGGCACCGGCGAGACGCCCGCGGCCGTCGCGGTCAACCTGGCCGCGTCCTTCGCCGAGATGGGCATGGAGGTGCTGCTGGTCGAGGCCGACCTGCGCACCCCCGCACTGTCGGCCCGGCTGCGCACCGCGGACGGCGCCAGGCCCGGCTGGGCCAGGACGCCGGGACTGGGCGAGGGCGGCTGGCCCGCGGGGCTGCAAGTGCCCATCGACGCGGGGGAGTCCGGCTCCTTCGACCTGGTGCCCGGCCGCCGGGTGCGCAACGTGGCCCGTGCGCTGACGTCCGCGCCCGCGGGGCGGCTGTTCGCCGAGGCCGACGAGCCCGGCTCCGTCGTCGTCGTCCTCGCGCCGCCCGTCCTGGGGTACGCCGACGCCATCGCGCTCGCCGACCGCGTCGACGGCGTCGTGGTGGTGTGCGACCCGCGGGCCGTGCACCGCGCCGACCTCGAACGCGTCCACGAACTCGTCGACGCGGCAGGCGCCGCGGTGCTCGGCGTCGTCCTGCACCCGGCGGAACCCGGCACCCGGCGCCGCTTCGGCCTGGGCCGCCCCGCCCGCCCGGCACGGCAGGCCGCACCGGCCGACCGGCGCGACGGCGACCTCCCGCAGGAAGCAGCCCCCGCC
Organism: Actinacidiphila bryophytorum; assembly: GCF_016916835.1. Classification (GTDB taxonomy): domain Bacteria; phylum Actinomycetota; class Actinomycetes; order Streptomycetales; family Streptomycetaceae; genus Actinacidiphila; species Actinacidiphila bryophytorum. The sequence goes on from NZ_JAFFIX010000001.1 coordinate 675,195, forward strand.
TCCCCGGAGCGCCACCCGGTCCCTTGACCGGCCCCGCCCCGCGGCACACCACCGCGGCCGGGGCCGCCCCGCAAACCGCGCAGACCAGCGCGGCCGATGTGCCATGCCCCCGTACGGTGTCGAGCCGTACGCCGAGTCCGGCGGCGGACGGCGACCGGCAAGGCGACGGCGTGCGCCCGCTCGCCGCGGACGCGCACACGGCGTCTGGCAGCACGCCGGGCGACCTGGTGTCGGGCCGTACGCCGAGTCCGGTGCCAGGCGGCGGTGTGCGCCCGCCCGCTGCGGACGCGCACACGGCGTCGGGTACCACGCCGGGCGACCCTACCGGCGCCGGGCCCGGCACGTACGGGCCTGCGCCGGACGGCAGCACCGCCCCCGGTGCCGAGGCCGGCGGCCTCGGGACCAAGGCCGCCATCGCCAGCTCCGTCGCCGACCAGGGAGTGGCCGCCTTCACCAACATCGTCGTCCTGGTCGTCGCCGCCCGGCTGTCGAGCGCCGCGGGCTTCGCGGTGTTCTCGATGGTCTACATGATCTTCACGGTTCTGCTCGGCGTCGGCGTGTCCTACGTCGGCCAGGCGCTGGTCCTGGAACGCGGCACCGAGCGCGTACGGTCCGCCTGCCGGTCCGCCGCCGCCTTCACCGCCGCCGCCTCCACCGCGATCGGCCTGGCCATGGCCGCCTGCCTCGCCTTCGTGGACGGCGCGACCGCCCACGGGCTCGCCGTCCTGGGCCTGGTCCTGCCGATCGTGCTCACCCAGGACGGCCTGCGCTACTGCTTCTCCGCGCTGCGGCTGCCGCACTACGCCCTGGCCGGCGACACCCTGCGGCTGCTCGTCGCGGTGCCCGCGCTGGCCGTGCAGCCGCACGGGGCGGGGCCGCAGCGGCTGGTCGCGGTGTGGGGCCTGTCCGCGCTGCCCGCGCTGCTGGTGGCCGCGGGGCTGCTGCGGCCGCACGTCAAGGGCGCACCGCTGGACCTGCGCAAGTTCGTCCGCCGCGGGCACCTCGGGCAGCGCTTCGTGGTCGAGTTCGGCGTCGGCAACGCCACCAGCCAGCTCGCCGTGGTCGGCCTCGGCCTGTTCGCCGCGCCCCTCGCGGTCGGCGCCCTGCGCGGCGCCACCACCCTCTTCGGCCCGATGAACGTGCTGTTCAACTCGGCCACCGCCTTCGGGCCGCCGCTGCTGAACCGGGTACGCGGCACCGACAGCAAGGTCCGCGCCACCGCCGTGCTGGCCGTCACGCTCGCCTGGGTCGCCGCGGTCTGGACGATCGTGCTGATGCTGCTCCCCGACGGTGCGGGCCGGCAGCTCCTCGGCGACACCTGGGGCGCCTCCTCCGCCCTGCTCGCCGCGTCCGGCAGCCAGTACGCGGGCATCGCGCTGGGCACCAGCGCCCTGCTCACCCTGCGGGTGCTGCAGCCCAGGGCGACGCTGCCCATCCAGGTCGCCTTCTCGCTCGCCTCGGTCGCCTTCATGCTCGGCGGCTACCGCATCGACGGCGTCTACGGCGCCGCCTGGGGCCTGTGCCTGGGCTCCGCCCTCAAGGCCGCCGCACTGTGGCTGCGGATCGCCGCCGTACGCCGCCGCCCGGCTCCCGCGGACGACCAGCAGGCGCCGGGCGGCACCGGCGAGGCCGTCACCGCAGGATCTTCCGCCGGTCCTCGCTGAAGGTCGTCACCAGCGCCAGGCACAGCGCCGCGATGCCGATACGCCCCGACGCCTGCAGCAGCGGCCCGCGCAGCAGGATGAACGAATACCCGCACACCAGCGGGATCACCACCGCCATCACCGTGCCGGGCCGCCCGTCCTCCAACGTCCGCTGTGCATACCGCCGGTCGCCCCGCGCACACAGGTAGCCCAGCGCCAGGAAACCGCCCGCCATCCCCACCGGGCCGAAGTCCAGCCACAGTTCGGCCCACAGCGGCGACGACAGGTTGGTGTTGGTCATCCCCATCCACTGGCCGACCTGCACACCCGAGTCCAGCGGCTTGCCGTGCCACACCGAGCGCGGCACGAAGAAGAAGACGTCGGCGGCCAGTTGCCGCCCGTGCGTGTGCCCGTGGCCCGCGTGCACGAAGGTCAGGGTGTTCGCGAACATCCCCACCTGGTCGTAGTCCTTGATGGTCAGCGGCTCCAGCACCGACGTCGACTCCACCGGGTGGTAGCCGCCGGAGTCGTAGCGGAAGCGGTCGAGGAAGGGGAAGAGCACCAGCGCCGCGACCACCCCGGTCACCAGCGCCGCCCGGTACATCACCGGGCTGCGCGGGAAAGCGGTGAAGATCAGCGAGAAGACGACGGTCAGGAACCAGTAACGCGGGTTCGAGATCGGGTTGTTGACGACCGCGTTCACCACGACGAGGCCGCCGAGCGCGGCGATCGCCAGCGGGGTGCGGCGGGCCATCCGGGAGGTGATCATCCAGCGCACCAGGATCAGCATCGCCAGCAGCGCGGGGACCGTGCCGAAGCCGCGCACGAAGGCCGAGCCGACATGGCTGTCGCCGCCGCCACTCGCCTCGCTGATCGCCTGGCGGCTGTCGAAGAAGACGGCGGGGCCGCCGAGTTTGGCGATCGAGATCGCGCTGCCCACATAGGCGACGGCGATCAGCAGCCACAGCCTGCGGCGGGAGACCTGCGCAGAAGGGCGGGCCTTGCGCACCCGGGCCGCCGGGCGGTGCCGGGCCAGCAGGGCGCCCACGTCGAAGGCGACACAGCCGACCAGGACCAGGGTGATCGCGGTCGTGGTGTCCGAGCGCGGCCCCAGCACCGGGGTCGGGACCTGGCCGATCACCTCCTGGGCGAGCGGGGCCACGCCCATGGCGACGTACACGAACAGCCAGAAGGCGCCCTGGATCAGGCGGCGGCGGCGCGTCAGGACCATGGCGGCGAGGCGGCCGCCGGCGTACACGGTGAGCGTCAGTTGCAGCCAGTAGGCCGCGTCCCGCCCTCCCGGGCCGGGCTGGGCGGTCACGTAACCGGGCAGAAAGGCCACGAGGGCCAGCGCGAGGGGGACCGCGAGCGCCCTGGACAGTGCCGCTCGCGGCACTGACCGGGTCATGCCGCGGACCCCGGTCCGCACCTCGGCCCCCACCGCCACGCGCCCACCACCCCCGACGGGGAGTCTATTCCGGCTTCCCCCCGGCCGGGGGCCCGCTGCTGTGATTGCCACTTGCGGTGGCCTCGCATCTTTCGGTGGGTGGGCGATTGGTCGCGCAGTTCCCCGCGCCCCTGGGGGGTGCCCCTTCCGCAGAGGGTGAGCGTTTTCAGGGGCGCGGGGAACTGCGCGACCAGCCCACCGGGCGGGGAAAGACGCAACGACACAGCAAGTGGCTCGTCCTTGGGCGAGAGGCCACCCACCGGGGGAAAGACGGATAAAGTGGCGGGACAGGGGGCCGGGGGGCGCCCGGGGGAAAGGGGGAGACATGCGGGTCCTGCATGTCGTGACGCTGCACACGCCCAGCAATGACTTCGGCGGCCCCACCAGGGTCGCCCTGAACCTGTCGCAAGGCCTGCGCCGCAAAGGCGTGGACGCCCGCATCGCCACGCTGGGCGACAAGTTCACGGGGCCGCTGCCCACGGAAGTGGAGGGCGTGCCCTCCTTCGTGCACCAGGCACGCCACGTACTGCCCGCGTTCGAGGTGAGCGGCATCACCTCACCGTCACTGCTGCGCAAGGCACACCGCATGGTGAAGGGCGCGGACGTCGTCCACGTGCATCTGATGCGCGACCTGATCACCCTCCCTTTCGCCCTGGTCGCACTGGACGCGAAGGTCCCGCTCGTGGTGCAGACGCACGGGATGATCGACCCGACGGAGAAGCTGTTCGCGAAGGCAGTGGACGTGCTGGGCATGAAGCGGGTGCTGCGCCGCGCGGACGCGGTGCTGCACCTGACGCAGATGGAGCGCGACGGTGTGCAGGCGGTGGTGCCGGGGACGCCGCTGCGTACGTTCCACCGGCTGGTCAACGGCGTGGCCTTGCAGGACGCCCGGCCGCCGCGCGGCGACCGCCCGCCGACGGTGCTGTATCTGGCACGGGTGCAGAAGCGCAAGCGGCCGGAGGACTTCGTCAATGCGATGCCGACGGTGCTCGAGCACTACCCGGATGCGCGTTTCGTGCTGGCGGGGCCTGACACGGGAGATCTGACCGGCCCCATGCGGAAGCTGGCCGCGGACCTGGGGGTCGCGGGGTCGCTGGAGTGCGTGGGGGCGCTGGGCCACGCGGAGGTGCTGGCGCAGTTGCGGGCGGCGGACGTGTACGTCCTGCCGTCGGTGGTCGAGCCGTTCGCCGTGTCGATCCTGGAGGCGATGTCGGTGGGGCTGCCGGTGGTGGTGGCCCGTACCGGCGGGCTGTCGCCGGACGTGGAGGCGGCGGGGGCCGGCCGGGTCACCGACAGCCTGCCGGACGCCGACAACGGCCCGCTCGTGGGCCGGGCGGTGCTGGAGCTGCTCGACCCGGCGGCGAACGAGCAGGCGTCGCGTGCCGCACGGCAGCTGGTCCACGACCGCTTCTCGATCGACGCGGTCGTGGACACCCTGCTGGACGTCTACGGCGGTGTCATGGCGCGGGGCGGCGCTGTTCGCGGGTCTTGAGCCCGATCTGCCAGCGGTAGAAGCTCATGGCGAGGGCGTAGTCGAGGCCTGCCCTGCCGTCGAGGAAGCCGCGCTTGTAGACGTAGGCGTAGCCGAAGGACACCAGCGGTTTGAACGGCACCTTGTGGAAGATCTGGCCCTGCCGGGTCTTGACCTTCCTGATCTGCTCCTTGACCTGCGGGTTGACCTCCAGCCAGGCCTCCCAGTCGGAGTAGCGGTTGTGCCGGTCGAACCAGGTGCGCACCGGGTCGAGGTCCTCGTGCTCGATGGGGGAGCGCAGCCGGGCGGCCGACTCGGCCACCGGCTGGTAGTGGCCTTCCTGTTCGCCCATGCCGGGCGCGTCGAGGTCGCCGACCTCGGGGAAGCGGCAGCGGGTGCGGTCCATCAGGGCGCGTTTGACGATGGTGTAGCCGTGCCGCAGCCTGCGCCCCGCGAACCAGTAGCCGAGCGGGATGTCGAAGGCCGCGACCGACGGCGGGCCGGCGGCGAACACCGCCCGCAGCTCGCCGAGGAGTTCGGGGCTGGGGGTCTCGTCGCCGTCGAGGAAGAGCAGCCACGGGATCTCCGGGTGGACGTGGTCCAGGCACCACTGCTTCTTCTTCGGGTAGCGGCCGTCCCAGGTGTAGTCGACGGTCTCCGCGCCGAGTTCCGCGGCGATCTTGCACGTGTCGTCGGTGCTGTGCGAGTCGACCACGACGACGGCCTGGACATGGCCGATGACCGAGGACACCGTCCGGGCGATGTTCTCGGCCTCGTTCTTGGTCGGTATCGCCACGACGAGCGGCAGCTTGTCCATCAGGTCCCTCCGGTGGCCAGCCAGGCGTAGCACCCGCTGGAGGTGATGCCGCGCGCGGCGGCCGGTACGGTCAGCCGGGCACCGCTGCCCGAGGTCAGGGTGGTGCCGCCCGCGCCGGTGACGCGCCAGCTGCACGCGGGCGACGGGTTCGGCGCCCGGTAGGCGCCCGGCGCAACCGCCTTGCCGGGTACGGGCTTTGCGGCCACCGTGAAGGTGCCGTCGGCGAAGCCGTGCGACGCGGCGGTGATGACGGGCTGCTGGCCGGGGCACAGGGCGCTGACGGCCGCGGCGGCCCCTGACATGCTGATGTCCCCGGTGACGATGGCGGTGGCCGCCGCGTCCTTGTCGATCTTCGCGGTACGCGTCAGCCGCTCGCAGATCTCCTGGCCGCCTTCCAGGACCGCGGCCGGGTCGGTGCCCTTGGGGACCCGCCCCGACAGGTACGACTTCTGCTGCGCGGTGAAGCTGCCGCCGCCGGGCGGGGTGAGCTGGGCGTCCGGCACCTTGGGGGCGTCGGCGGCGGAGCCGGGCGCCTCGGCGCCCGAGGTGTCGCCGGAGGCGGCCCCCGCGTCACCCGGGGCGGCGGTGGAGGTGCCCGCCGGGTCGCCCGCGGGGGCGGACACGGCTGCCGTGGGCCGGTCCGCGGCCTTGCCGTCGCCGGAGCCGCCGGAGCCGCAGCCGGCGAGCAGCAGCGCTGCCGCCGCCGTCACGAGGACGGCGGCGGCAGGGCTGACGCCCGACCTTCCGCAGCGGTCGGCCGAGGAACGAGGCCGCCCGCGAAGGAAGGGAGCAGGAAGACCGCCCGACAGAGCGGCAGCGGCCGGGCGGCGGGTGGGGCTCACCCGGCGGTCCCGAGGGCGTAGTGGTTCGCGATCTGCGCCGCGCTGAGGACCGTCGGGTAGACGGCGGCCTCGTCGAAGGACCCGGCGAAGTAGGCGCTGGACGGCGCCGACGGCCAGCTGCCGAGGCTGTCGTAGCCGATGTGCCAGTAGCCCTGGTAGTTCTGGCTGGTGGTGACCGACGGGTTGGACGCCCGCAGGACCCCGTCGACGTACAGGCGCATGCCGTTCGCTCCCTGGGTGGCGGCCACCAGGTGCCAGTTGCCGTCGTTGTAGGCGGCCGGTGTGCTGATGACCCGGGTGGTGCCGGCGTAGACGCCGAAGTTCAGCCGGCCGCTGTTGGACATGTAGATGTGCTTGTCGTAACTGCCGCTCGGGTGGGTGGAGTTGCTGCCGAAGCCCATCAGTTTGCCACCCGAGGTGGTGGTCGTCCTGAACCACGTCTCGATGGTGTACTGCGAGGGCGTCGGGTGCAGCCGGTCGCTGTAGGTCCACTGCGAGGTGCCGTTGAAGGTGTACGCCTTGGAGCCCGGGACCGCGCCCGGTGTCACACCGTGCACCGGACCGCCGACGCTGATGCCGCTGTCGTCACCGGTGGAGGAGTCCGCGGTGTACGACCCGGCCGCCGCGTCGTAGCGCCAGTAGAGGGTGGCCCCGTCGGCGAGGACCTGCGCCGGGTAGGCCTCCGCCGCCGTCGGCACGGTGGCCGACGCGTTGGGGGACAGGGCGCTGGTGTTGGTGCCGTCGCTGGCCGAGACCCGGTAGGTGTACTTCACGCCGGGTGTGACGTCGGTGTCGGTGTAGGTGAGCTGCGGCCGGACCCACGGCAGGGAGCTGCCGGTGACGGTGTAGACCGGGGTGCTGCCGCCGTTGCGGTAGACCCGGTAGGTCAGCAGGCCGTCGTCGTTGTCGGTGCTCGACTGCCAGCTGACCTTCACCGAGCCCGGGTCGATGCTGGTCACCGACGTCTGCGGCAGCGTCGGCGCCCCGGTGTCGGGGCCGCTGGCGAAGCGCGTCAGGCCCTGCTGGGCCGTCCCGTTGACGGTGGTGAACTCGCCGCCCACCCACAGGTAGTCGGTGCCGCCGGAGGAGGCCAGCGCCATGACGCGGGGGCCGATCTTCTCGCCGATGCCGTCGTTGGTGTCGGGGAACCACGACAGCAGGTGCGGGTCGTCCACCGACTCGGCCAGCAGGTGCTTGCGCACCGAGTCGGGGTACTCGCCCATGCTGGAGCAGTCGTGGGCGTGGCTGCCGCTGTACAGCACGGTCTGGTAGACCGACAGCGACTGCGTGGCGCCCAGGCAGGTGTCCCGCCAGACCTGGTTGAAGTCGGTGAGGCTCAGCCGGATACGGCCGTCGAAGACTCCGCCGCCGGTGCCCTCGTTGGCGGTGTAGAAGCTGTTGCTCGCCGCGTCCACGACGATGTCCTTGGTCACCGAGGTCGCGGATATGAAGCCGGTCGGGTAGGCCTTGACCAGGGCGCCGGTCGAGGTGTCCACGATGGCGAGGGAGTGCGAGTTCACCCCGTCGACGGTGTCGAAGTCGCCGCCCAGGATGGCGTCCTGGCCGTCGGGGGTGAGCGCGAGCGCCCTGCCCGGGTTGTCCGCGTCGGGCGCCCACGGCAGCAGGGCTCCCGTGGTGCTGACCGCCGCGTAGCGGCCCCTGGCCTGGCCGTTGACGGAGGTGACGTCGCCGCCGAAGAAGACGGTGTCCGCGGTCGCCTCGATGGCCCTGACCGTGCCCGCGACCCCGGGGTGGAAGCTGCCGCTGACGGTGCAGGTGTCCAGGTCGATCGCGGCGAGGCTGCTCACCCCGACGCCGTTGACCTGGCCGAAGAAGCCGCCCGCGTAGAGGGTGTGGCCGTCGGGCGAGACCGCGAGCGCCCGGACGGTCGCGTTGTTGGAGCCGACGGTGAAGTCCAGCTGGCAGCCGGTCGGCTGGCCGGTTGCCGCGTCGAAGGCCGCGAAGTCGGCGACCGGCGTCTCGTTGGTCCCGGCGGCGGAGCCGGCGGGCCGGATCGCGGAGAAGGTGCCCGCGGTGTAGACGACGCCGTTCGCCTGGGCCATGGCCCAGACGACGCCGTTGGTCTGGTACGTGCTGAGGTTGTCGGCGGTCAGTCCGACAGGTGGCTGGAGCGCTGTCGCCGATGGTGACGACAGTGCTCCCAGCGTTGCGGCTGCCAGAACGGCGGCAGCCGCGAACACCGGCCATTTACGCATGAGTTGCCCCCCAAGCCCATGATGTGCGACGGCCATCCACGGCCGTTGCGGTGCACGGCAGATTAGGGGCTTCCGCTTGCTCCGGTCTCGCTTTTTGCCGAAACCGGTGAAGTACGGTGAAGTGGTCCGACATCAGGGCATCTGTCGGCCGCTCCGGGCCGCCGCCCTTCCGCTTCATCTGTCGATCCGGACGGTGGCCCCCGCGAGTTGGTCGGCGACCTGCCGGATGTCGGCCTCGACCATGATCCTGGCCAGGTCCGCGACCCGCACCTTGGGCTCCCAGTCGAGCAGGTCGCGGGCTTTTCCTGCGTCGCCGATGAGCGCGTCGACCTCGGTGGGGCGCTCGTACTTGGGGTCGTAGCGGACGTGCTCCGTCCAGTCCAGGTCCGCGTGCCCGAAGGCGACCTCGACGAACTGCCGTACGGTGGCGGCCTCTCCGGTGGCCACCACATAGTCGTCGGGCTCGTCGCGCTGCAGCATCCGCCACATGGCGTCCACGTACTCCGGTGCGTAGCCCCAGTCGCGGACCGCGTCCAGATTCCCCAGGTACAGCCGGTCCTGGAGGCCCGCCTTGATCCTGGCGACGGCCCTGGTGATCTTCCGGGTCACGAAGGTCTCGCCGCGGCGCGGCGACTCGTGGTTGAACAGGATGCCGTTGACGGCGTACATCCCGTACGCCTCGCGGTAGTTGACCGTGGCCCAGTAGCCGAAGACCTTCGCGCAGCCGTACGGGCTGCGCGGGTGGAAGGGGGTGCCCTCGTTCTGCGGCGGCGGGGCGGAGCCGAACATCTCCGAGGACGAGGCCTGGTAGATCCGCGCCTGTGTGCCGCTGGCGCGCACCGCCTCCAGCAGCCGCAGCGCGGACAGGCCGGTCACGTCGCCGGTGTAGAGCGGCGCGTCGAAGGACACCCGGACATGGGACTGGGCGCCGAGGTTGTAGATCTCGTCGGGCTGCAGGTCGCGCAGCAGGTTGACCAGTGCGACCCCGTCGGTGAGGTCCGCGTGGTGCAGCACGAAGGAACGGTTCTGCGCCTGCGGGTCCTGGTAGATGTGGTCGATGCGCTCGGTGTTGAACGTCGAGGAGCGGCGCACGATGCCGTGCACGGTGTAGCCCTTGTCCAGCAGCAGTTCGGCGAGATAGGAGCCGTCCTGCCCGGTCACGCCGGTGATGAGCGCGGTCTTGCCCACGCGTTCCCCCAAGGTCGTCGGTGGTGTGCTGTCGGTTGTGGTCCGCATGAATTGGCCACGAATGCGGAGTTAACGTCCTGACGTGTGACGTGTGCTGACACAATGCCGTTCATGACGGAACTACTGCCGGACGGCGCCCGGGTGTTCGTCGCGGGCCACCGCGGTCTCGTCGGCTCGGCGGTGGTCCGCCGCCTCACCGCCGAGGGCCATCCCGTGCTGGTCCGCACCCGTGCGGAGCTGGACCTGCGGGACGCCGCGGCAACTGCCGCCTGGCTGCGGCAGACCCGCCCCGACGCGGTGGTGCTGGCCGCCGCCAGGGTCGGGGGGATCATGGCCAACTCCACCTACCCGGTGCAGTTCCTGGAGGACAACCTGCGCATCCAGCTCAGCGTGGTCGCGGGCGCGCACGCGGCCGGTGTGCCGCGGCTGCTCTTCCTCGGCTCGTCGTGCATCTACCCGAAGTTCGCCCCGCAGCCGATCCGTGAGGACGCGCTGCTGACCGGCCCGCTGGAGCCCACCAACGAGGCCTACGCGCTGGCGAAGATCGCCGGCATCGTGCAGGTCCAGTCCTACCGCAGGCAGTACGGAGCCGCGTACGTCTCGGCCATGCCGACCAACCTCTACGGTCCCGGCGACAACTTCGACCTCGCCACCTCGCACGTGCTGCCCGCGCTGATCCGCCGCTTCGACGAGGCCGAGCGCAGCGGCGCCCCCGAGGTCACGCTGTGGGGCAGCGGCACCCCGCGGCGCGAGTTCCTGCACGTGGACGACCTCGCCGCGGCCTGCACCCTGCTGCTGCGCAGCTACGACGCCGACGAGCCGGTGAACGTCGGCTGCGGCGAGGACCTGACCATCCGCGAACTCGCCGAGACCGTCAGCGGCGTCGTCGGCTACCGCGGCCGCATCGGCTGGGACACGGCCAAGCCCGACGGCACCCCGCGCAAACTCCTCGACGTCTCCCGGCTGTTCGCCCTCGGCTGGCGGCCGCGCATCGCCCTGCGGGACGGCGTCGCGCAGGTGCACCGGCAGTGGCGGGCGCAGGCAGCCGGCGATGCCGCCGGGTCTGCGCCGGACCCGGGCGCGGAGCCCACCGCGGCCGCCCACTAGTAGGCCCCGCGGCCGTCGACCACGGCCCGTACTGTACGCGTCATGACCTCCAGGTCGCCGGCCAGCGACCAGTTGTCCACATAGCGCAGGTCCAGCGCCAGTGTCTCGTCCCAGCTCAGGTCCGAGCGCCCGCTGACCTGCCACAGGCCTGTGAGGCCCGGCTTGACGGCGAGCCGCCGCAGCGCCACCTCGTCGTAGTGCTCGACCTCCTCGGGCAGCGGCGGGCGCGGCCCGACCAGCGACATCTCACCGCGCAACACGTTGAGCAGCTGCGGCAGTTCGTCCAGTGAGCAGCGCCGCAGCAGCCGCCCTATCGCCGTGACCCGCGGGTCGCGGCGCATCTTGAACATCAGCCCGTCGTGCTCGTTGGCGCCCGCGTGCTCCAACTCCGCCTTGCGGGACTCCGCGTCGGCCACCATCGTGCGGAACTTCCACATGGTGAACGGGCTGCGGTGCTGCCCGCAGCGCACCTGCCGGTGGAAGGCAGGCCCCGGCGACGTCAGCCGGATCGCCAGCGCCACCACGCAGAACACCGGTGCCAGCAGCAGCAGTCCGAGCGCCGCGCCGGTACGGTCCAGCGCCGCCTTCACACCCATCTGCACCCCGCGCCTGACCGGCGGCGCGATGTGCAGCACCAGCAGCCCGGCGGGCGCGTCCAGGCCGATCCTGCGCACCTGCACATCGACCAGGCCCGGCAGCAGCGCCACCGGCAGCCCCGCGTCGTGCAGCGACCACGACAGGTGGCGCAGCCGCTCGGCGGACAGCCGCGGCCCCGGCGCCACCAGCACAAGCTCCGCGCTGTGCTCACGGGCCGCCCGCAGCACGGCAGCCGCGTCGTCCTGCGGCGCCGCCGGCTCCAGTACGCCGAGCCGCTCGGTCACCGGCGCCCCGCACTCCAGCTTCGCGCTGCCCACCGGGACCACTCCGACGACCACATACGCATGCTCGGTCCTGGCCGCCAGGTGCCCCACCACATGGTCGGCGGCGCCCGGTTCGCCGATCACCAGCACCCTGCGCACCGCGTGCGCCTCGCGCCGGGCCGCGATCAGGTGGTAGTAGGTGGCCTTGCGGCACACCGCCGTCAGCAGTGGCGCCCACACCAGCCCGGCCAGCGCCACCGACGGCTCCGTCACCTCGCCGAACGCGGTCCGCAGGACCGCCAGCACACCCAGCAGCACCAGCCAGTCGCCCAGCACCTGCAGGCTGCCGCGGCCCTCGCCGAGCGCGCCCGCCGCATAGCGCCCGCGCACCGCCCGCACCGCGGGCCATGCCAAGGCGGCGGCCAGCGCGGCCAGCAGCGCATGCGGCTGTCCGCCCGCGTGCAGCGTCACCGCGGCGGGCACACCCGCGCCGAGCGCGTCCACGCCGGCCGCGGCCGGCAGATACCAGCCGGCCTTGTGGCCGTAGCCGCGCTGCCGTACGGCCGCGGCGGTCCTGCCGCCCTCCCGCCCGCGCGGCAGGACGTACGGCAGCGGCGCACCCAGTGCGCCGGCGGCCGCGGCCGGTTGACCTTGTGCTCCGAACGCCAGCGGACTTCCGTTCCGCCCCGTTCTCCGCTCACTTGCCACGGGTATCACTGGTCTGACCGACTGTGCATCGACTCGCCGCATGGACCCCCCAGCCACCTCGCGAACGACGGCGCCCTTCCACTTCCCCAAGTGGCGGCACGCCGTGATACCAGCGAACGCTAGGCCAACAGGGCGTGCTTCCGCTGTGGTTTACGCATATTCGAGCCGTTGTTATGACCGAGTTAACACAGCTATGGCATCTCGACGACCACACACGGTAAGGGTACCGTTACGGGTGTGAACGCCCCTTACAGTTGGGGCTTGTGCCTACCGTCCCCCTCCCCGACGACCTGCGTGCGGCCCTCGCGGACCAGCTCAGGTCCACCGCACCGAGCAGCGCCTCCGCACAGGTCGAACGGCTCATCGAGAGCTACCGCGGTACGACCCCGACCGCCGTGCCCGTCCTGCGCGACGCGGCCGACGTCGCCGCCTACGCCGCCTACCGGATGCCCGCCACCTACGCCGCCGTCAGGACGGCGCTGGACGCGTTCCGCTTGCAGGCCGGCGACTGGGCGCCGCACACCCACCTCGACCTCGGCGGCGGCACCGGTGCGGCCACCTGGGCGGTCGCCGACGCCTGGGAGGACGCCGGGCACCGCAGCACCGTCCTGGACTGGTCCCAGGCCGCACTGACCCTGGGCGCCGCCCTGGCCGAGGCCGCGCACACCCCGGCGGTACGCGACGCCGCCTGGACCCGGCAGCCGCTCGGTGCCGCCGCCCGGCTCCCGCAGGCCGACCTGGTCACCGTCTCCTACGTCCTCGGCGAACTCACCGCCGCCGACCGGGAGTCACTGGTCACCGCGGCCGCACAGGCCGCGGGCGGCGCCGTCGTCGTGGTCGAACCCGGCACCCCACAAGGGTTCGCGCGCGTCCTGGACGCACGCGACCGGCTGATCGCCGCCGGGCTGCACGTCCTCGCGCCCTGCCCGCACGACGCGGGCTGCCCCGTCACCGGCGACGACTGGTGCCACTTCGCCGCGCGCGTCCAGCGCACGGCTCTGCACCGGCAGGTCAAGGGCGCGTCGCTGCCCTACGAGGACGAGAAGTTCAGCTACGTCGCCGCCGCGCGCTTCCCGGCCGAGCCGGCGGTCGCGCGAGTGGTCCGGCACCCGCAGATCCGGAAGGGGCTGGTCCTGCTGGACCTCTGCGAGCGCCCTCCGGGCCTGGCCCGGACGACGGTCTCCAAGCGCCAGGGCACCACTTACCGTGCCGCCCGCGACACCGACTGGGGCGACCCCTGGCCGCCCGACCTTCCTCCTGCGGAGGGGGCGAGCGCCTAGGGGCGCCCTTGCGCAGGGCGGCGAGCGTTTTTCAGGGGCGCGGGGAACTGCGCGGCCATCTCCCAGAGCTTCGCCTGGGAGGTACCCCCATCACCGGGGCGCGGGTCGTCACCGGCGCAAAGGGGCTCTTCGGTCCGGAGACGGACCACCCGCCGGTGGGGGCTGGTCGCGCAGTTCCCCGCGCCCCTGGTGGTTGCCCCCTTGCCGAAGGGGAGCCGTACCGCCAACGCGACCGGCGGGAGGTCGCCCCCTGCGCAAGGGGAGGGGGGTCAGAGCCAGCCGATGCGGCGGAAGGCGCGGAAGACGAGGGCGGAGAGGGTCGCGGTGACCCCGAGCATCAAGGGGTAACCGAAGGTCCAGCGGAGTTCGGGCATGTGCTCGAAGTTCATCCCGTAGAAGCCGGCGATCATCGTGGGGATCGCCAGAATCGCGGCGGCCGCACTGATCCGCCGCATGTCCACGTTCTGCTGTACCGCCAATTGGCTGAGATTGGCCGCCAGCAGGCCGTCCACCAGCTCGCTGTACGCGGTCAGCCGCTCCTTGACGTGCGACAGGTGGTCGGAGACGTCACGGAAGTAGCGGCGCATCTCGGCGCCGATCAGGCCGTCCGCGCCCTCGGTGAGCCGCTCCAGGGGGCGGGCCATCGGGTACACGGCGTGCTTGAACTCGATCAGCTCCCGCTTGAGCTGGTAGATCCGCTCGGCGTCGTCGCCGTGGGCGGTGGAGAAGACGTCGGACTCCAGGGCGTCGACGTCGAGTTCCACGGCGTCGGCGACGTCGAGGAAGTCGTCGGTGACCTGGTCGGCGATGGCGTGCAGGACGGCCGCAGGGCCGTGCTTGAGCATGTCGGGCCTGGCTTCGAGTGCCTTGCGCACCCGGGCGAGGCCCGGCGCGCTGCCGTGCCGTACGACGACCACGAAGTCGGGCCCCGCGAAGACCATGATCTCGCCGGTGTCCACGACCTCGCTGGTCGCGGTGAGCTTCTCGTGCTCCACGAAGACGATCGTCTTGAGCACCAGGAAGAGCGTGTCGCCGTACCGCTCCAGCTTGGGTCGCTGGTGCGCCTGCACCGCGTCCTCGACGGCCAGCGAGTGCAGCCCGAAGACCTCGGCGACCTCCGCCAGGTGCTCGGCGTCCGGCTGGTGCAGGCCTATCCAGGCGAAGCCGCCGCGCTTGCGTGCCTCGTCGAGCACCTGCTGCGGCGGCAGCGACGCGGCACGGCAGCCGTCCTCGTACACCGCGCAGTCCACGACGACGTCGGCGGTGCAGCGGCGCTGCTCGGGTACGGACTCGGCGCCGTCCAGGGTGTGCCACCGGCCGCCGCCGCGCCGCCACTGCCGGCCGGTGGCGCGCCGGACCGGCGCCGCCTTGGTGCTGTGCAGCTTCATCGTGCCTTCTCCAGTACCGCCATCGCCGCATTGTGCCCGGGGACACCGCTGACCCCGCCGCCGCGGATCGCGCCCGCGCCGCACAGGTAGACGTTCGCATACGCCGTGCCCACACCCCACCTGCCTGTGGCGTCCGTCACGTCCTGGTCGGCGTAGGGCCACGACAGGTCCCGGTGGAAGATGTGGCCGCCGGGCAGGCCCACCTCGCGCTCCAGGTCGAGCGGCGACTTCGCCTCGATGCAGGGCCGGCCCTCGGCGTCGAGGGCCAGGCAGTCCGCCAGCGGCTCGGCGAGCACCGCGTCCAGCTGGGCCAGGGTGGCCCGCGTCACCGCCTCCTTCGCGCCCGCGGGGTCGGCCGCGAAGAGCCGGGCCGGCGCGTGCAGGCCGAACAGGGTCAGCGTGTGCATGCCCTGCCCCGCCAGGTCGGGGGACAGGATCGAGGGGTCGGTCAGGCTGTGGCAGTAGATCTCCGACGGCGGCGCGTCCGGCACCCGGCCCGCCGCGGCCTGCTCGTACGCGGTCTGCAGCCCGGCGTAACCCTCCGCGATGTGGAAGGTGCCGGCGAAGGCCTCCCGCGGGTCGACCGAGCCGTCCCGCAGCCGCGGCAGGCGGCGCAGCAGCATGTTGACCTTGAGCTGGGCGCCCTCGGGTGCCGGTTCAGGCCGCGGCTCGCCGAGCAGGCCTGCCAGTGCGTACGGGGAGGCGTTCACCAGGACGTCGCGCGCCGCGACGGTGCGGCCGTCGGACAGCGTCAGCTCGGCGCGTACGCCGTCGGCCCCGACCCCCGTCACCTCCGTGCCGGTGGCGAACTCCACGCCCGCCGCACGGGCCGCGTCCGCGAGCGCGTCGGTGAAGGCGCCCATGCCGCCCAGCGGCACGTCCCAGTCGCCCGTGCCGCCGCCGATCACGTGGTAGAGGAAGCAGCGGTTCTGCCGCAGCGACGGGTCGTGGGCGTGCGTGAACGTGCCGATCAGCGCGTCGGTCAGAACGATGCCCCTGACGGTGTCGTCGGCGAAGGCCGCCTCGACGGTCTCGCCGAGCGGCCGCTCGAACAGCGCGGACCAGGCCGCCGGGTCGTCCACCCGGCGCTCCAGCTCCGCGCGGGTGGGCAGCGGCTGCGTCAGCGTCGGGAAGACGGCCTGCGCCACCCGGTGCGTCATCGCGTAGAAGCGCTCCCAGGCCTCGTACTCCCGGTCCGACCCGGTCAGCCGAGCGAAGCCCGCGCGCGTCCTGGCCGGGTCCTGGGCGTCCACCAGCAGGCCGCCGTCGCCCTGCGGGGTGTATGAGGAGATCCGCCGGCGGCGCACCGCGAAGTTCAGGCCGAGGTCGTCGACGATCTTCCTGGGCAGCAGGCTGACCAGGTACGAATACCGGGACAAGCGGGCGTCCAGCCCGCTGAACGCCCGGGTCGAGACCGCGGCTCCTCCGACTGCGTCGAGCCGCTCGACCACCAGTACCGTGCGGCCGGCCCGCGCCAGGTAGGTCGCCGCGACCAGTCCGTTGTGGCCTCCGCCGACCACGACCACGTCATAAGCCATCCCCGCACCCTAGAGGGTCCGCACTCGAGAGGTGGGTGCCACTTGCTGTGGCGTTGCTTCTTTCCCGCTCCCCGGGCTGGGCGCGCAGTTCCCCGCGCCCCTGGAAAACGCTCACCCTGCGTGAAGAGGACACCCCTCAGGGGCGCGGGGAACTGCGCGCCCAGCCACGACGGTGGGAAAAGCGACCGCCCACCGCAAGGGGCAATCACCTGGGGGCGCGGGGAACTGCGGGCGCAACCCGGCGCCGGGGGAAGGCGGGGACGAGCCGGGGCTAGCCCCGGTCGTCCCAGCGGGGGTCGGTGTCCCAGTCGAGATTGCGCTCGGCCGCGGTCTCCATCGCATGCTCGGCGGCGATCTTGGTCGGGTACGGCCCGAAGCGGTTCTTGGACGGGCAGTCCGGGCCTTCCTCGGCCCGTTTGTGGTCGATGCAGTAGAACCACTCGCCCGGCTTTCCTGCCGGCTTCCTGACTCGGAAGACTGCCATCTGTCTCTCCTGCCTGTCGTTGCCCGGGGGCGCATCCCCATTTTCCCGCGCCGATACACTCGGCGGCATGTCTGGTCAGTCGCTGCTCGTCCCCGGCAAGCTGTCGCCCACGCGCCAGGTGCCCGCCTCGATCCCGCGTCCTGAGTACGTCGGGAAGCCCGGCCCCGCGCCGTACACCGGTCCCGAGGTCCAGGACGCGGACACCGTGGAGCGGATGCGGGTGGCCTCGCGGATCGCGGCGCAGGCGATGGAGGAGGCGGCGAAGGCGGTCGCGCCGGGGGTGACGACCGACGAGCTGGACCGGATCGCGCACGAGTTCATGGTCGGGCACGGCGCCTACCCCTCGGACCTGGGCTACCGCGGCTTCCCGAAGTCGCTGTGCACCTCGCTGAACGAGGTCATCTGCCACGGCATCCCGGACTCGACGGTACTGCGCGACGGCGACATCGTGAACCTGGACGTGACCGCGTACATCCACGGGGTGCACGGCGACTGCAACGCCACCTACTTCGTGGGCGACGTGGACGAGGAGTCGCGGCTGCTGGTGGAGCGCACCAGGGAGTCGCTGGCGCGGGCGATCAAGGCGGTGCGGCCGGGGCGGCAGATCAACGTGATCGGCCGGGTCATCGAGTCGTACGCCAAGCGCTTCGGCTACGGCGTGGTGCGGGACTTCACCGGGCACGGCATCAACACGTCGTTCCACTCGGGGCTGATCATCCCGCACTACGACGACCCGCGGGCGACGACGGTGATGCGGCCGGGCATGACGTTCACGATCGAGCCGATGCTGACGCTGGGCACCCACGAGTACGACATGTGGGAGGACGGCTGGACGGTGGTCACCAAGGACCGGAAGCGTACGGCCCAGTTCGAGCACACGCTGGTGGTCACGGCGGACGGTGCGGAGATCCTGACCCTGCCGTGAGGGGCGCGCGGCGCCCGGTAGGGTGGCGGCGGTCCGAGCGGATGAGTTGTTTGAGGAGCCGACGCGCATGAACCGCCGCAGGGTGTGCCTCGGGGCTGCCGCCGTCGCTCTGGCGCTGCCGCTGGCCGGCTGCATGACCGTGCACGGGGAGCGGGAGAACATCCCGTCCGCGAGCACGTCCGAGGCGGCACGGGCGCTGGCGGACTTCACCGTGATCAACAACCGGGTCGGCAGGGCGTACGACGCCAAGGGCATCGCCGAGGTCGAGTCGGGCGCGCTCGGTGCGACCGACGCGGCGGGACTGACCGCCAAGCACGCCAACCACCCGCAGGGGAACCCGGATTACAAGCCGCTGGCCTTCTCCGACTCGCACTACCTGATACCCCGGCAGGTCGGCTGGCCGAAGTACTTCGTCGTCGACACCGCCACCAACCGCAGCAGTACGGCCCGCTGGCTGCTGGTCTTCCGCCGGGCGGCGGCCGGCGACCCGTGGAAGGCGTCGTACGTGGCGGCCGTGGCCACCGCCGACATGCCGAAGTTCGCCCGGGACAAGGACGGTTACGCGGTGCCGCTGGGCTTGGCGGGCACCGACCTGCTGGTGCAGCCGGGGCAGTTGAGCGCGGACTACAGCACGTATCTGGGCGGCAGCGGCGGCAGCGACGTCTTCGCGGACGGCCCGTCCACCTCGCAGGTGCGCAGCGACCGCAACGCGCACGCCAAGACGGCCAACTCGGTGACGCAGTACGCGGACCAACCCGCCGCGGGCGGCGACTTCACGCCGGTCGCGCTGCGGACCGCGGACGGTGGCGCACTGGTCTTCTTCGCGTCCCGCCACCAGTCCCGGGCCACTTTCCGGGCCGGCTACCGGCTCTCGATCGACGACGACACCAAGGCGCTGATGACCGGCACCCCGCGTACCTCGGTCACCCTGAGCCGCCTGGCCGACTCGGCCGTCACCGTGCCGAAGGCGGGCGGCGGCAAGAAGGTCGTCTTCCTCAGCCGGGTCGTCGGCCTGGTCACCGCCAAGGGCGAGTAGACCCCGGGCCGACCGCCGCGCCGGTCAGCGCAGCCAGGTGGCCGTCTCGCGCTCGGGCTCGTAGGCGAACTGGGCGCACGCGTCGGAGAGGATGTCGAGCACCGGCAGCGGGTCGGGCAGCGGCAGGTCGGGGCCGTGCTGCGGCAGCCACTCGACGGTGTGCCCCGAGGGCAGCCGGGACGGCGGCAGCAGGACGTAGCTGCCGCGGGAGTGCCAGCGGATGCCGGGGTGCTCCTCCGCGGTCTCCGGGTGGCTGTCCAGCTCGCAGGGCCACCACTCGTCCTCGTCGGCGGGATTGCCGCGGGTCTCGGTGAAGAACAGCAGCCGGTCGGCGCGGGCGGCGACCGGGCCGAGCATGGGGGCACCCCCACGCGAAGCTCTGGGGGAACCGGAGGCGATCAGCCGTTCGATGGCCAGCCGGCCGGCCTCCGCGGGGACATCGAGGACGTCGTGGGCGATGCCGGTGGCGGTGACGAAGTTGGCCAGCGGGTCGGTGCGCAGCCAGTGGCCGATCTTGTCGGCGTCGGTGCTCGCCTGGGTCTGCCAGGCGGGCGAGACGGGGTGGACGGCGGGGATCGGACAGCCGATCCGCTCGCAGGAGCAGCCGAAGTTCGCGGGGTGCGCGGCGGGCGCGACCGGGAAGCCGGCGGTGGCGGCAGCCCTGACCAGGGGGTCTCGGCGCAGGTCCGGCTCGGCTGCCCGGGCGGCACCCGAAGTGCCCTCCGTCCGGCGGCGCACCCACTCGGACAACCTGCTCTTGCCTGCCATCGAGCTCCTTCCCTCGCCCCCGTCCCGCAGTGTCCACGGTACGCGGCTGATGGAGGACATCCTCCCTCTTGCCGGGAATGAACACCCACCCGGGGGGGAAGTGTTCCCCGCCGGAATGTCCCGACATGCGCGATCACGCTTCTGTGCGAAGTCCTGCACCGAAAAGCCCGATCGGGCGCACAATCCTCGTAGAACGTTCCCCGACCGGGCAGACCGTCCGGCGGGGACCGCCCTGTGCACCCCAGGCACACTCACCACCACGAGGAGCCCTCATTGCGCACTGCGACACCCCGCCGGTATCTGATGTGCCCCCCGGCGCACTTCCGTGTGGCGTACTCCATCAACCCCTGGATGGACCCCGACAAACCGGTGGACCCCGCGCTCGCGCTCTTCCAGTGGGAGGACCTCCGCGACCGCTACCGCTCGCTCGGCCACACGGTCGAGATCCTCGACCCCGTCGCCGGACTGCCCGACATGGTCTTCGCCGCCAACGGCGCCACCGTCGTGGACGGCCGGGTGCTCGGCGCCCGGTTCGCCAACCCCGAGCGGGCCGACGAGGCTCCCGCGCACCTTGCGTGGTTCCGCGCGCACGGCTACACCGACGTGCGTGAGCCCGAGCACGTCAACGAGGCCGAGGGCGACTTCGCCGTCACCTCCTCCTGGCTGCTGGCCGGCCAGGGCTTCCGCAGCAGCCCGCTCGCGCACGACGAGGCCCAGGAGTTCTTCGCGCGGCCGGTGATCAGCCTGGAGCTGACCGACCCGCGCTACTACCACCTGGACACCGCGCTGGCCGTGCTCGACGACACCGCCGACGAGATCATGTACTACCCCGGCGCCTTCTCGCCCGGCTCCCGCGCGGTCCTCGCCCGGCTCTTCCCCGGCGCTCTGCTCGCCACCGCGGAGGACGCCGCCGCCTTCGGGCTCAACGCGGTCAGCGACGGGCTCAACGTCGTCCTGCCCCGCGAGGCCACCGGCCTCCACGAGCCGCTGCGCGAACGCGGATACGTCCCCGTCGGCGTCGACCTGGCCGAATTCCACAAGGCGGGCGGCAGCGTCAAGTGCTGCACGATGGAGCTGCGCCCGGCACCGGCCGGCTGAGCCCGACGGTGCAGGGCGCCGGGTGATCCCCGCCACCTGGGCGGGGCACCCGGCGCCGCGGCGCCCGCGGCCTGGCAGGATCGCGGTCATGACTCACGCTGACGACACCACCACCGCCCCCGCCAAGACCCCGGCCAAGGACCCCTGGGAGCTGCCCGACGTGTCCGGCCTGGTGGTCGGGGTGCTCGGCGGCACCGGCGACCAGGGCCGCGGCCTGGCCTACCGGCTGGCCAGGGCGGGCCAGCAGGTGGTCATCGGCTCCCGCAACGCCGAGCGCGCGCAGACCGCCGCGGCCGGGCTGGGCCTGGGTGTCGAGGGCGCCGACAACGCCGAGTGCGCGCGGCGCAGCGACATCGTGATCGTCGCGGTGCCGTGGGACGGCCACGCCAAGACCCTGGAGTCGCTGCGCGAGGAGCTCGCGGGCAAGCTCGTCGTGGACTGCGTCAACCCGCTCGGCTTCGACAAGCAGGGCGCGTACGCCCTCACGCCCGACGAGGGCAGCGCCGCCCAGCAGGCCGCCGCCCTGCTGCCCGACTCCCGGGTCACCGCGGCCTTCCACCACCTGTCGGCGGTGCTGCTGCAGGACCCGGAGGTCGACGAGATCGACACCGACGTGATGGTGCTCGGCGAGGTCCGCGCCGACACCGACCTCGTCCAGGCGCTCGCCGCCCGCATCCCCGGCATGCGCGGCGTCTTCGCCGGCCGGCTGCGCAACGCCCACCAGGTGGAGTCCCTGGTGGCCAACCTGATCTCGGTCAACCGCCGCTACAAGGCCCACGCGGGCCTGCGGCTGACGGACGTCTAGGCCGTGTTCTGGAAGTAGCGCCGTCCGCCCACAGGGCGGGCCCCGCGGCGTCCGGTGCGTGCGATCGCAAGGCGGAGGGTCGTCCTCGTAGTGGGCCTGCTCGGACGACTCCGACAACGCAGCGAGCGTGCGTGCCAGACGTCGCGGGGCAGGCGGGACTTCCAAAACACGGCCTATAGCCCACCGGCCCGCAGGACTCAGGAGACGCGCAGGACGATCTTGCCGCGTCGGCCGTGGTGGTCCAGGGCGGCGTACGCGGCAGCTGTGCCGGACAGCGGGACCACCTGGTCGACCGGCACGGTCAGCCGGCCGGTGTCGGCCAGCCGGGCCAGCTCGGTGAGTCCTTCCCTGTCGGGCTCCACGACGAAGAAGGCGCCGCGCGGGCCGTCCTGCCGGGGCGGCTCGGGCGGCGAGACGATGCTCACCAGCACCCCGCCGTCCCGCAGCACCTGCCACGAGCGCTGCTGGACGTCGCCGCCCACGGTGTCCAGGACCACGTCGACGTCCCCGGCGACGTCCTCGAAGCGCTCCGCCCGGTAGTCGACCGCCCGGGCGGCGCCCAGCTCGCGGACGAAGTCCAGCTGGTCCGCGCCCGCGGTGGCGACCACCTCCGCGTCCAGCGCGGCTGCGACCTGCACGGCCAGCGAGCCGACGCCGCCCGCGGCGCCGTGCACCAGCACCCGGCCGCCCTTCGTGAGCCCGCCGTGCCGCACCAGGCCCTGCCACGCGGTCAGCCCGGCCAGCGACAGGGCCGCCGCCTCGTCGAAGGTCAGGCCCGCGGGTTTCGGCGCCAGCACCGCTGCGGGTACGGCGGTGAACTCGGCCGCGGCACCATCCCTGGTGAAGGGGATCAGCCCGAAGACCTCGTCGCCCGTGCCCGGGCCTTCCACCACGACGCCCGCCAGCTCCTTCGCCGGGACCGCGGGCAGCCGCGGCCGCCCGCCGGGCTCCAGGCTGTCGGTCCAGGTGGCGTCCCAGGCCAGCTCGCCCGGGGTGATCGCCGCCGAGCGCACCCCGACCAGCACCTCGCCGTCACCCGGCACCGGGCGCGGCGCCGTCTCGTACGCCAGTACCTCAGGACCGCCGCGGCGGTGGCCGCGAACCGCGTGCATGGTGGTCTCCACGGGACGTCCCTTCCGCGCGCCGGACGGCGCTGCCGCCCCCAGTCAAACCGCTGCGCGGGCCGCCCGCCTCCCCGGTGCGGAGCATGGGGGACAATGGGCGGGCCGGATGCCGACAGCACACGTCCAGGACAGGAGCCGTCCGCCCATGCCCCGCCTCGCCCTCTACGCCCTCGTGGTGTGCGTGCTCGCCGTCGCCGCCGCCGTCGTGTCCTTCGTGAACGGCAACTGGCTCGGCGTGGTGTGGGTGCTGCTCGCGGGGGCCTCCAGCAACATGTGGTGGTACTACCGGCGCAAGGCCCGCGCCTCGGCCTGACGCGCCCGGCGCGCTCGGGCGCCGCCGGTCAGTGCTTCCAGAAGCGGAAGAGCCAGTCGCCGTAGCCGGTGATCTCGACGGGCACGTCGAACCAGCTCAGGATGCGGAAGACGCCGTCGAAGAACTTGTCGTTGACCGCGGGGATGTACAGCACCCCGAAGGTCGCGATCAGCCCGAAGGGCGCGAAGGGCTCCACCTGGCGGCGCAGGCTGTACGGCAGCCACGGCTCCAGGATGCCGTAGCCGTCGAGCCCCGGGATCGGCAGCAGGTTCAGCAGCGCCGCGCTGACCTCCAGGAAGGCCAGGAAGGCCAGACCCGCCAGGAAGACCATCGGCCACTTGCCGACGGCGCCCAACATGAACGGCAGCATCAGCAGGGCGGCGAACACGACGTTCATCAGCGGGTCCGCGGCCGAGATCAGGCTGTGGCGCCAGCGGCCCCGGATACGGTGCCGCTCGATGAAGACGGCGCCACCGGGCAGGCCGATGCCGCCCATGATCACGAAGATCACCGGCAGGGCGATGGACAGGGCGGCGTTCGCGTACTTCAGCGGGTTCAGGCTGAGGTAGCCCTTGCCGCCGATCGTGATGTCGCCGCTGTGCAGGGCGGTGCGGGCGTGGGCGTACTCGTGCAGGCACAGCGAGACGATCCAGCCGGAGACGACGAAGAGGAAGACGGCGAAGCCGGGGTCTGAAGCGAAGCCGCTCCACACGGCCCAGCCGGACGCGGCCATCACCGCCGCGATGCCCAGGAAAACGGGGCTGATGCCCCGTTCCCCGCGGCTGCGGGCCTGACGAATCGGCGTGACGCTCATACGAGTGCTCCAGCTTCCGACGGCAACCATCCCCCCGGTGACTCCACGCCCCCGGTCGCCCGATCATCCCACGCCCCCGCGCCCCCACCTCCCCGGCGGGGCCGCGCCCTCCCCGCCTGCCCCCCGCGACAGCCCCGAGCCCCCGGGGCGTGCCCCCTGCGCCGGAGGGTGAGCGTTTTGGGGGCGCGGGGCTGCATCTGATCTGCGGCCGGCGCCGCGCGGGCGCGCTCAGCCCTCCACCGGCCGGTGGTCCGGCTCCGGACCGGGGAGCCCCTTCGGTCCGGTGACGACCTGCGCGTCCGGTGGGGGTTGGTCGCGCGGTTCCTCGCGCCCCTGAAAAGCGCTCGCCGCCGGGCGTATGTGGGCCACCGCGGCCCGGGGGGTGCCACCGAGGGGCGCGGGGAACGGCGCGCTCAGCCCACCACCGGCCGGTGGTCCGGATCCGGAGCGAGGAGACGCTTTGGGGCGGTGACGGCTCGCGCGTCCGGTGCGAGGGGAGAATGGGGGCGTGCGATATGGGATTTTGGGGAGTACGCGGGCCGTCAGGGAAGACGGCGAGCCGGTCGCCCTTGCGGGCGGCCGGCTCCGCGCGCTGCTGACGGCACTGGCGCTGCGGCCCGGCCGCACGGTGTCCGCGGACGTGCTGATCGGCGAGGTGTGGGACGGGGAGCCGCCGGCCGGGGCGACCGGGGCCTTGCAGGCCCTGGTCGGACGGTTGCGCCGGGCCATCGGGCACGACGCGCTGGACTCGGTCGAGGGCGGCTACCGCCTGGCCGCGGTGCACGACGACGTCGACCTCTACCGTTTCGAGCGGCTCGCCGCGGAGGGCGCGCGGGCGCTGGCCGACGGGGACCCCGTAAAGGCGACCGCGCTGCTCGCGGACGCGCTGGCGCTGTGGCGCGGCCCGGCGCTGGCCGACCTGCCGGACCGCGGCACCGCGGCCGTACGCAGCGAGGCGCTGCGCCTGGACACCCGCCGGCTGTGGCTGACGGCGGAACTCGACCTCGGCCGGGCGGCACACGTGCTGCCCGAGTTGGCGGGGCTGGCCGCCGACCACCCCCTGGACGAGCCTGTGCACGCCCTGCACATCAGGGCGCTGCGTGCGGCGGGCCGTACGGCCGACGCGCTGGCGGCCTACGAGTCGGTGCGCCGGTCCCTGGCCGACGAACTGGGCACCGACCCGAGCCCGGAACTGCGGGCGCTGCACGCCGAGTTGCTCAACCCCGGGCCGCAGCGGCCGAAGCAGCCGGAACCTCCGCGGCCGGGCGCGCCGGCCGGCGCGGCAAGGGCCGCGGGCAACGCCCGTACCCGGCTGACGAGCTTCGTCGGCCGGGAGGCCGAACTGGCAGCGGTCGGTGCCGACTTGTCCCGGGCGCGGCTGGTGACGCTGACCGGCCCGGGCGGCACGGGCAAGACCCGGCTGTCGCAGGAGGCCGGCGACCTGGTCGCGGGCAGGTGGCGGCACGGCGTCTGGTACGTGGAGCTGGCCCCGGTCAGCGACCCCCGTACCCTCCCCGAGGCGGTGATCAGCGCGCTGGGCCTGCGCGACACCCGCCTGCACGGCTCCGCGGCGGAGACCGCGCTCGCCGCGGAGCCGAAGGCGAAGGAGCCGCTGCGCCGTCTCACCGACCATCTGGCGACCCGCGAGATACTCCTGGTGCTGGACAACTGCGAGCATGTGATCGACGCGGCGGCCACGCTGGCCGAGCGGCTGCTCGCGGACTGCCCGGGCCTCGCGGTGCTGGCCACCAGCCGCGAACCCCTGGGCGTACCGGGGGAGTTGGTGCGCCCCCTGGACCCGCTGCCGGAACCGACCGCACTGCAGCTGCTGGCCGACCGGGGCGCCGCGGCCCGCCCGGGCTTCTCGGTGGACGACGACCCGGTCGCGTGCGCCGAGCTGTGCCACCGCCTGGACGGGCTGCCGCTGGCGATCGAGCTGGCCGCGGCCCGGCTGCGCAGCATGTCGCCGCGCGGGCTGGCCGACCGGCTCGACGACCGCTTCCGGCTGCTGACCGGCGGCAGCCGTACGCTGCTGCCGCGCCAGCAGACGCTGCGGGCGGTGGTGGACTGGTCCTGGGACCTGCTGGCCCCGGCCGAGCGCACCCTGCTGCGCCGCCTGGCGGTCTTCCGCGGCGGCTGGACGCTGGAGGCCGTCGAGGCGATCTGCACCGACCCGCAGGGCGCCTCGCGCCTGGAGGCCGCGGACGCCGCACCGCTGCTGGCCTCGCTGGTCGACAAGTCCCTGGTGCTGGCGGAGCTGACCGCGGACAGCGAGCGCTACCGCATGCTGGAGACGATCTCGGAGTACGCGGGGGAGCGGCTCGACGAGTCGGGTGAGCGCTCGCTGGTGGAGCGCCGGCACATGACGTACTTCCGCGAGTACGTCCGCACCGCGGACCCGCTGCTGCGCCGGGCGGGCCAGCTGGTGTGGTTCGAGCGCCTGGAGGTGGAGCACGAGAACCTGCGGGCGGCGCTGCGCCGGGCGGTGGACGCGGGCGACGAGCAGGAGGCGCTGCTGCTGGTGCTGAGCTGCTCGTGGTTCTGGGAGGTGCGCAACTACCTGTCGGAGCGCCGCTACTGGCCCAAGCGGGTGGCGGACATGGGCGAGGACCCCTTCGGCGATCCGCCGATCACCGAGCCCGTCGGGCGCGGCCCGCTGGAGGACCCGCCGCCGCTGACCGGGGCGCGGCTGGTCGAGGCCCGTCGCTGGGTGCGGATGGTGGAGATGTCGGCCAGAGAGGGCGACACGGAGTGGTGGCAGCTGCCGAGCGTGGTCAGGATCGGCGAGTCGATGATCGCCAACTACCCGCCGCACCTGCCCCAGTCGGCCCGGCTGCCGGGCCTGATGCGGCCCTACAGCGCCTTCTTCGCCGGCCGTTTCGACGAACTGTCCGGGCTGGTGGACGAGTCGGTGGACGCGTGCCGCCGGCACGGCAGGGACTGGGAGCTGGCGTATGCGCTCCAGTTGCGGGCGAAGGTCAACAACGACGTGCCGGACCGCCTGGCCGACGCGATCCACGACGTCGGCGAGAGCCGGCGGATCTTCGAGCGGCTCGGCGACGAGTGGGGCACGGCCGAGACGCTGTCGGCGGAGGCCGAGGCGGCGAGCAACGCGGGCGACTGGGCGCACGCGGCCGAGTGCTGCCGCCAGGGCATCGTGCTGGCCCGCAAGATCGGCTCCTACCAGCGGGTCCCGGTCCTCACCGTCCGGCTCGGCGAGAACCTGGTCAACATGGGCCAGGTCGAGGAGGGCCTGCGCACCCTGCGCGAGGGCGTGGCGAATGCCGAGAAGTTCGGCGCGGACAGCGAGGGGGCCGGCTTCTTCGGCAGGATGCTGCTGGCTGCCGCGCTCAGCCACACCGGGCAGGTGACCGAGGCCCTCGGCGTGGTCGAGGAGATGATGCGGGACGGCACCGCCGGGTCCGGCCAGCCGGCTTTCGTGGCCGGCATGCTGCTGGCGCTGCGCGGCTATCTGATCGGCCGGCTGGGCGAGCCCAAGGCGGGTCTCGACCTGCTCAGCGAGGGCATGAAGGACCTGGCCGACCACCCGCTGGCCAATGTGATCACCCCGCGGCTCGGCATCCTGCTGGCGCCGGGTGCGATCAGCCTGCTGTCGGTGCTCGCCGAGCAGGGCGGCCCCGGGGGTCTCGGCGAGCGCCGCGCCCGCCGGGCCGCGGCCCTGGTGAGTGCGCACGACCGGCTGCGCCCCTCGGTGATCCCGCCGGGCGAGGTCGCGGAACTCGACGCCGCCAAGCGGCGGTTGCTCGCGGTGCTGGGCGAGCAGGGCTACGCGGCCGCGTACGCCGAAGGTGACGGCCTCGACACGGTCGAGGCCGTCACCTTGATGCGCGACGTGGACTGAGCCCTGTTCTGCCGGTCCTGCTGCGGTCAGGTCTTCTTGCGGAAGCGCGCCACCGCCAGCGGCGCCGTGACCGCGGTGATGCCGACCGACCAGGCGAGCGTGATCCACACCGAGTGGGCGACAGCGCCGCCGTTGATCATGGCGCGGGCCGCGTCGGCCAGGTTGGACAGCGGGTTGACCTTGGTGAATCCCTCCAGCCAGCCCGGCATCGTGGTGGGCTTGGCGAAGATGGAGCTGCCGAACTGCAGCGGCATCAGTACGAGCATCGCGACCCCCTGAACCGCCTGCGGCGTCTTCATGGTCAGGCCCAGCAGGATGAAGATCCACATCAGCGAGGCGCCGAACACCGCCGACAGGGCGATCGCGCCCAGCAGGTGCAGCACGTCGGTGTGGATGGAAAGGCCGAGCGCGAAACCGACGCCCAGCAGGATCAGCGTGGCGATCATCATCCGGCCCAGCTCGACGACGATCTTGGCGATCAGGACCGAGGAGCGCGCGATGGGCATCGTGCGGAAGCGGTCCATGACCCCCTTCTTGAAGTCGTCGTTGATGCCGGTGCCGACCGCCATCGCGATGTTCATGCCCATCATGGCCATCAGGCCGGGCACCACGTAGTTGACGTACTCCTGCTGGTTGCCCTTGCCCGCCACCGCGCCGCCGAAGACGTACACGAACAGCAGGGTGAAGATCACCGGCATCAGCAGGACGTCGAACATCGACTCCGGGTCCTGTTTGATCTGGAGCATGTTGCGGCGGGCGAGTGCGCCGATGTGGCGCAGGTTGGCCCGCAGCCCGATCCGGCCCTCGCCGGCCGCGGCGGCCTTGGCCGGCCGCTCCAGGGTGGCCGTGGCCGTGGTCATACCGTCACCTCTTCCTTGTTCTCGGCGGGCGCGGCGGTCCGCGCGGGGCCGCGCGGTTCTGTCGGCCTGCCGGTGATCGCCAGGAACACCTCGTCCAGGCTGGGCAGGTGGGTGCCGATGTGCGCGATGCCGAAGCCGCAGGTGGCCAGCAGGCCGACCACCGCGGTCAGCTGCTCGTCGGTGAGGATCGGCACGTTGACCGCGCCCGCGGCCAGGTCGGTCTGCACCCCGGCGATCCCGTCCAGGCGCGCGTCGCTGATCGCGGTGGCCATCGCGGACAGCCGGGCCGGGTCGGTCGGGACGATCTGCAGGGTGCGGCCGCCGACCTTCGCCTTCAGCTCGGCCACCCTGCCGTTGGCGATCACCCGGCCGCGGTCGATCACGGTCAGCTCGCTCGCCAGCTGCTCGGCCTCCTCCATGTACTGCGTGGTGAGCAGCACGGTGGCGCCGTCGGCGACCATGCGCTGGACCTCCTCCCACACCTCGTTGCGGGTGCGCGGGTCCAGGCCGGTGGTCGGCTCGTCCAGGTAGAGCACCGCGGGGTGACCGATCATGCTGGCCGCCAGGTCGAGCCGGCGGCGCATGCCGCCCGAGTACTGCATCGCGGGCCGCTTGGCGGCCTCGGTCAGCGAGAACCGCTCCAGCAGCTCGTCCGCCCTGGCCTTGGCCTGCCTGCTCGACAGGTCGAGCAGCCGCCCGATCATGTAGAGGTTCTCCCGGCCGGACAGCTTCTCGTCCACCGAGGCGTACTGACCGGTGAGCCCGATCACCCGGCGCAGCTCGCGGGGCTGGCGCAGCACGTCGTAGCCCGCCACCCGGGCGCTGCCCGCGTCGGGCTTGACCAGTGTGGACAGCACCCTGACCAGGGTGGTCTTGCCGGCTCCGTTGGGGCCGAGCACGCCCAGTACCGTGCCCTGCCGTACGTCGAGGTCCACCCCGTCGAGTGCCTTGGTCCGGCCGTAGTGCTTGACCAGCCCCCGTACCTCGACGGCGGCGCCTTTTTCACTCAGTCGCGTCGTCATGCCCACCACAGTGCCGGAGCCCGCTGACACGGCACCGACACGCCGCCGACGCGGGCCGCCTGCCGGTGTCGGCGGGATGTCGGCCACGGCGTCGGTGCCGTGTCGGGGGCCGTGTCAGGCGGGGTCAGGCAAGGTCAGGCAAGGTCAGGCAAGGTCAGGCAAGGTCAGGCAAGGTCAGGGGGGCCGGGCGGGGTCAGGTGGGGACGGTGACCAGCAGCGCGCCGGTGTCGGTGCGCACGTCGAAGCGGGTGATGTCCGAGGCGTGCAGCCCCGCGGCCCCGTGCACGGTGAGCGGCGCGGGCTGCGTGTCGGTGCCGTAGCCCTCGGCGGGCACCGACCAGGTGGCGACCGTCTGCCCGCTGCCGTTGACCGCGTACGCGATGAGGCTGCAGGTCAGCGGCCCGTGGACGCCGGTCAGCCGCAGGTCGACGACGCTGCCCCAGCCCTTGTCGGTGATCCCGACGACCGCGGACACGCCCGTCGTGGCGTTGGAGGCCCTGTGCTGGTCGGAGCCGAAGCTCTGGACCGCGGCGGGGGAGCCGTTGCCGTTGTCCTGGACGGCCAGCACCGCGATCGCCGGGCCGCCGACGACCAGCACCGCGGCAGCCGCGACCGAGACCAGGCGGCGCCGCCGGTGCGCCTTGCGCTCGCCCGCGACCTCGGCGAGCAGCCGGTCGAGGACCGCGTCGCCGCCGGGCATCCCGGCGATCGCCAGCCCGTCGGGTCCCAGTTCGTCCAGGACCGGTACGACCCCGCTGAGCTGGTCCAGCTCGTGCCCGCACAGCTCGCAGTCCACCAGGTGCGCCTCGAAACGCGCCATCTCGTCGTCGTCCAGCGCGCCGAGCAGGTAGGCGCCCACATCCACATGCGGGTTCATGAGGTGGTCACACCTCTCTCCTCCAGAGCGTTCCGCAGGGCGCGCAGCGCGTAGAAGACCCGTGACCGTACGGTACCGGGCGGCAGGCCCAGCTCCTCGGCCGCCTCGTTGACCGTACGGCCGCCGAAGTAGGTGGCCACCAGTGCCTCGCGGTGCGCCTCGGACAGGTCCTGGAGCGCGTCCGAGATCGTCATCAGCCGCAGCGAGCGCTCCATGTCGTCGTTCGCGGGCAGCTGCTCCAGGGCCGCGGGCGAGGTCTCCGGCGGGCGGGCCTGCCGGCTGCGGTGGCCGTCGATCACGATCCGCCGGGCCACCGTGACCAGCCAGGGCCGCAGCGACCTGGCGGCGGGGTCCAGCCGGGAGGCGCTCTTCCAGGCGCGCAGCAGCGTCTCCTGGACGACGTCCTCGGCCAGGAAGCGGTCGCCGGCCACGAGCCGGAGCACGTAGGTGTAGAGCGCGCCCGCGTGCTCGCGGTACAGCGCCCGCATCAGCTCCTCCTCCGGTGCCGAGCCGGCAGGCCCCGAAGGTCCGAGGGGTGGTCCGTCCACGGGCGCATCCTGCCCTACCCGGGGCGCCCGGTCGAGTTCGCCTCCGGCAGGACCGGAGATCGTGCGGCTGCTGAAGGTCATCTGGCTTCCCGTATGCGCCGGTGGCCGCCGCCCGGGGGTGGCGCTCACCGACTCATACGGACGCGGCGGCGGGTTGTCTCAAAACGAGCCATGGCACATCGGAAAAACCCGACGTGTCGGGACACCCGCCGCCGGACTTGTCAGTGGAAGGTGTGCTCCTCGGCCGGGAAGGCCCCGCCGACGACCTCCTGCGCGTACGCCTTGGCCGCGTCGCCGAGGGTCTGCCGCAGGTTCAGGTACTGCTTGGTGAAGCGCGGCACCTTCCCCCCGGTCAGGCCCACCATGTCGGTCCACACCAGCACCTGCGCGTCGGTGTCGGGGCCGGCCCCGATGCCGATCACCGGGATGTGCAGCGAGCGGGTGACCTCGGCGGCCAGCTCGGCCGGGACCAGTTCCAGCACCACCGCGAAGGCGCCGGCGTTCTGCGCCGCCTTCGCGTCCCTGACCAGCTGCTGCGCCGCCTCCTCGCCGCGGCCCTGCACCCGGTGGCCGAGGGTGTTCACCGACTGCGGGGTCAGCCCCAGGTGCGCCATGACCGGGATGCCGGCCTGCACGATGGTCTCGGTCTGCGGCAGCGACCGCTCGCCGCCCTCCAGCTTGACCGCCCCGACCCCGGCCTCCTTGACCAGCCGGGTGGCGCTGCGCAGCGCCTGCACCGGGCCTTCCTGGTACGACCCGAACGTCAGGTCGCCGACGACCAGCGCCCGGCTGGTGCCGCGTACGACGGCCGCGGCCAGCATCGTCATGTGGTCCATCGTGACCGGCACCGTGCTGTCGAAGCCGAGGTGGCAGTTGCCCATCGAGTCGCCGACCAGCAGCACCGGGATGCCCGCCTCGTCGAAGACCGACGCGGTCATCGCGTCGTAGGCGGTGAGCATCGGCCAGCGCTCGCCGCGCTCCTTGGCCAGGGCCAGGTCCCGCACGGTGACCCGGCGGGTGCCGGTGCCGCCGTAGAGCGCCTTGGGGTTGTCGCTGCCCGCGGGCGGGTTCTGGGCAGCCGGAAGTTGCGTCATGGTGACAGCTCCCTCATGTCATCTCGAGGCGCCCTGACGGCGTCCCCGGACCACCTCCCATGCTGGCACGCCTGGCGTGCCGCGCAAAGGGGAGCCGCGGTGTGCCGGAGGGCACACCCGCGGCTCCCGGTGGCGGCAGGCGGGGCACGGCCCCGCGGCCTCAGCCCCGCGGTGCCACGTAGGCAGCCAGGTGGCGGCCCGTGAGGGTGTCGGTGCCGACCAGCTCCGCGGGAGTGCCCTCGAAGACGACGCGGCCGCCGTCGTGGCCCGCGCCCGGGCCGAGGTCGATGATCCAGTCGGCGTGCGCCATGACCGCCTGGTGGTGCTCGACCACGATGACCGACCGGCCGGAGTCGACGATGCGGTCCAGCAGGGCGAGCAGCTGTTCGACGTCGGCCAGGTGCAGGCCGGTCGTCGGCTCGTCGAGGACGTAGACGCCGGCCTTGTCGGCCATGTGGGTGGCCAGCTTCAGCCGCTGGCGCTCGCCGCCGGACAGCGTGGTGAGCGGCTGGCCGAGGCTGAGGTAGCCCAGGCCCACGTCGGCGAGCCGGCCGAGGATCGCATGGGCCGCGGGGGTGTGTGCCTCGCCGGGGCCGAAGAAGTCCGCGGCCTGGTTCACCGGCATCGCCAGCACCTGCGAGATGTCCTGCCCGCCGAAGCGGTAGTCGAGCACCGAGGCCTGGAAGCGCCGGCCCTCGCACTCCTCGCAGACCGTGGCGACACCCGCCATCATCGCCAGGTCGGTGTAGACCACGCCGATGCCGTTGCAGGTCGGGCAGGCGCCCTCGGAGTTGGCGCTGAAAAGCGCCGGCTTGACGTCGTTGGCCTTCGCGAACGCCTTGCGGATCGGGTCGAGCAGCCCGGTGTACGTGGCCGGGTTGCTGCGCCGCGAACCGCGGATCGGGGCCTGGTCGACCGACACGACGCCGGCGTCGGCGGGGATCGAGCCGTGCACGAGGGAGCTCTTGCCGGAACCGGCCACACCGGTGACGACGGTGAGCACCCCCAGCGGGATGTCGACGTCCACCTTGCGCAGGTTGTGGGTGGCCGCCCCGCGGATCTCCAGCGCCCCGGCCGGCTTGCGCACCTGCGGCTTCAGCGCGGCCCTGTCGTCCAGGTGCCGCCCGGTGACGGTGTCAGAGGCGCGCAGGCCCTCGACGGTGCCCTCGAAGCACACGGTGCCGCCGTCGGTGCCCGCGCCCGGGCCGAGGTCCACCACGTGGTCGGCGATCACGATCGCCTCCGGCTTGTGCTCGACCACCAGCACCGTGTTGCCCTTGTCCCGCAGCCGCAGCAGCAGGTCGTTCATCCGCTGGATGTCGTGCGGGTGCAGGCCGACGGTCGGCTCGTCGAAGACGTAGGTGACGTCGGTGAGCGGCGAGCCGAGATGGCGGACCATCTTCACCCGCTGCGCCTCGCCGCCCGACAGGGTGCCGGCGGGGCGGTCGAGCGAGAGGTAGCCGAGGCCGATCTCCACGAAGGAGTCCAGGCTGTCGCGCAGCGACTCCAGCAGCGGGGCGACCGAGGGCTCGTCCAGGGCGCGCACCCAGTCGGCCAGGTCGCTGATCTGCATGGCGCAGGCGTCGGCGATGCTGACCTTGCCGATCTTCGAGGCCCGCGCGCCTTCGCTGAGCCGGGTGCCGTCGCACTCGGGGCAGGTGGCGAAGGTGACCGCCCGCTCCACGAAGGCCCGGATGTGCGGCTGCATCGCGTCCTTGTCCTTGGACAGCATCGACCGCTGCACCCGCACGACCAGGCCCTCGTAG
Organism: Actinacidiphila bryophytorum; assembly: GCF_016916835.1. Lineage (GTDB taxonomy): Bacteria > Actinomycetota > Actinomycetes > Streptomycetales > Streptomycetaceae > Actinacidiphila > Actinacidiphila bryophytorum. Next base: position 709,096 of record NZ_JAFFIX010000001.1, read on the forward strand.
GTCATGTTGATGCCCGCGATCTTCATCCGGGTCGGCTCGCGGTGCAGGAAGTCGTGCAGCTCCCGCTTGGTGAACTTCGCGATCGGCTTGTCCGCGTCGTAGAAGCCGGACTCGGCGTACAGCCGCGAGTTCCAGCCGCCGCCGGTATAGCCGGGCACGGTGATCGCGCCCTCGTTCAGCGACTTGGACGCGTCGTAGAGCTGGGCCATGTCGATGTCCGAGACCGAGCCGCGGCCCTCGCAGCGCGGGCACATGCCGCCGGTGCGGTGGAAGGTGGCCTTCACCGCCTTCTTCTCACCCCGCTCGACGGTGATCGCGCCGCTCGCGCTGACCGAGGGCACGTTGAAGGCGTACGCGCCGGGCGGGCCGATGTGCGGCGTGCCGAGCCGGCTGAAGAGGATGCGCAGCAGGGCGTTGGCGTCGGTGGCGGTGCCGACCGTGGAGCGCGGGTCGGCGCCCATCCGCTGCTGGTCGACGACGATCGCGGTGGTCAGCCCGTCGAGCACGTCGACGTCGGGACGGGCAAGCGTCGGCATGAAGCCCTGCACGAAGGCGCTGTAGGTCTCGTTGATCAGCCGCTGCGACTCGGCGGCGACGGTGCCGAAGACCAGCGAGCTCTTGCCTGACCCGGAGACCCCGGTGAAGACCGTCAGCCGGCGCTTGGGGATCTCGACGTGCACGTCCCTGAGGTTGTTCACCCGGGCTCCGTGCACCCGGATCAGGTCGTGGCTGTCGGCTCCCTGCGGAGCCTGCGTGCTCTTCCTGCCGGCCGCGCTCATGCTCTCTCCCTCTGCGCTACGGTCCGGTCCGCCGTCCCCGGTGCGGACCCGCGACCACGCTAACCGGCGGCGGGACCGGCGTGCTTCTCGCTTCCTGACCGGTCGCCGCGGGGTTTTACCCGGTCTTTACGATACGAGACGCATCCGTATCGTAAACCGGACCTACGCTGACAGGTATGGCCGACAATGCGAGTTTCACCGTCCCTGAGGCGATACACCGCCGACGCTGGGCGATCCTCACCGTGCTGCTGTTCAGCCTCCTGGTCGTGGTGCTGGACAACTCGATCCTCAACGTGGCGATGAAGACGATCGCGCAACCCAAGCCCACCGGGCTCGGGGCGACGCAGAGTCAGCTGGAATGGGCGATCAACTCCTACACCCTGGTCTTCGCGGGCCTGCTGTTCACCGCGGGCCTGCTCGGCGACCGGCTCGGCCGCAAGAAGGTGCTGCTGTTCGGCATGCTGGTCTTCGGCATCGGCTCCGCACTGTCGGCGTCCGCCGGGTCCGCCGGCGAACTCATCGCCTACCGCGGCCTGATGGGCTTCGGCGGCGCCTTCATCATGCCCGCGACGCTGGCCATCATCATGAACGTCTTCCAGCGCGAGGAGCAGCCCAAGGCCATCGGCATCTGGGCCGGCGTCGTCGGCCTGGCCATCGCCATCGGCCCGATCACCGGCGGCCTGCTGCTCCAGCACTTCTGGTGGGGCTCGGTCTTCCTGGTCAACGTGCCCATCGTGGTCGCCGGCCTGATCGCGATGTTCGTGCTCGTGCCCGACTCCAAGGACCCGCGCCCCGGCCGGCTCGACCCGGTCGGCGTGCTGCTGTCCATGGCCGGCCTGGTCCTGCTGATCTACGGCATCATCAAGGGCGGCCAGGCAGGCGACTTCACCAAGCCCGAGGTCTGGGCGACCTCGCTCGGCGGTGTGCTCATCCTGGCCGGCTTCGTCTGGTACGAGCGGCGCGTCGAGCACCCGGCGCTGGACATGTCCTACTTCAAGAAGCGGCAGTTCTCCGCGTCCGTCGCCGCCATCGGCCTGGTGTTCTTCGCGCTGATGGGCGTCACCTTCTTCATCGTCTTCTACACCCAGTCCGTCCGCGGCTACAGCGCCCTGCAGTCCGGCCTGCTGCTGCTCCCGCTCGCCGGTGCGCAGATGGTGTTCGCGCCCCGGGCGCGGCTGCTGGTCGACAAGTTCGGCGCCCGCGCGGTCTGCGCCGGCGGCATGGCGCTGACCGGGGTGTCCTTCCTCGGCTTCCTGCTGCTCGACGCCGGCACCCCGATCTGGGTGCTCGAAGTGCTCTTCTTCCTGATGGGCGGCGCCATGGCGCACGTCATGCCGCCCGCCACCGTGATGATCATGTCCTCGCTGCCGCGCGAGAAGGCCGGCTCGGGCTCGGCCGTCAACAACGTCTTCCGCCAGGTCGGCGGGGCCGTCGGCGTCGCCGTGCTCGGCTCGCTGATGTCCACGGTCTACCGCAACGGCATCAACGGCCACCTCGGCGGGCTGCCCGCCCCCGCCCGGCACTCCGCGGGCGAGTCCATCGAGGCCACCCTCGGCGTCGCCGCCAAGTACGGCCCCAAGGGCCAGGCGCTGGTCGAACCGGCACACAACGCCTTCATCCACGCCATGCACGTCACCGCCGCCGCCTCAGGCGGTGTGGCCCTCTTCGGCGCGCTCGTGGTACTGGTCTTCCTGCCGGGCAAGCCCACCACCGCTCCCGCCCAGCCCGGCGGTGAGGCGGAACTGACGATGGCAGGTGCCGAGCAGTGACCGTGCCGGATACGACGGCCGTGCCGCGCGGGCGACCGCGCGACGCGGCCGTCGGCCACAAGGTCGTCGAGACCGTCCTGCGGCTCATCGCCGACGGGACGACCTTCGGCGACCTCACGATGGAGGGCATCGCCCGCGAGGCCGGCGTCGGCAAGGCCACCGTCTACCGGCGGTGGGCCAGCAAGGACGCGCTGCTGCTCGATGCGATGGCCGAGGTCGACAACGCGGCGATGCCGGTGCTGCCCGGCACGTCCTTCCGCGACGACCTGGTCGTCGCCGTCGAGACGATACGCCGGCGGGGCCTGGCCAAACGCGACTCGGCGATGCTGCGCAACATGCTCACGCAGGTGCAGAGCAACCCCGAGCTGTGGCAGCGCTACCACGAGACGGTCATCGCCAAGCGCCGCGCCGCGCTGGCCCGCCTGATCGAACGGGGCGTGGCCACCGGCGAAGTGCGGTCGGACCTCGGTTCCGACCTGGAACTCCTGGTCGACTTCGTGACCGGCCCGATGCTCACGCGTACGGCGTTCCGCCATGACGCGCCCCTCGAAGCGGGGCTCTCCGAGCGCATAGTCGACCTCATCCTCCACGGCATCGCCCCCGGGGCGTAAGGGGCGCCCTTGCGCGGGGCGGCGAGCGTTTTTCAGGGGCGCGGGGAACTGCGCGACCAGCCCCCACCGGGGCGCGGGTCGTCACCGGCCGAAAGGGGCTGTTTCTGTCGGAGACGGACCACCGGCCGGTGGGGGGTTGCGCGCGCAGTTCCCCGCGCCCCTGGGGTGCCGCCTGCCGCGGAGGTGGACGCCTTACCGGGAGACGTTGCCCTCTGCCGCAGAGGGTGAGCGTTTTTCAGGGGCGCGGGGAACTGCGCGACAAGCCCCCACCGGGGCGCGGGTCGTCACCGGCCGAAAGGGGCTGTTTCTGTCGGAGACGGACCACCGGCCGGTGGTGGGCTGGGCGCGCAGTCCCCGCGCCCCTCATGTGCTCGGCCCCGCCGAAGAGGCACTCCGGCCGGGGGGCGCGTACCGCGGAGGTAATGGTTATGTCACGAGCAGGGGGATTTGGGGGGTGGGGCGGAACCCGCCCGGGGGCGGGGGCCGTCGGTTGGGATACCGATCGCCTATGGTCGGCAGAGCACCCGGCAACGCAGCGAGGATCCTCATGACCCAGGCGCAGAGCAGCACGGACGCGGCCGCGGGCGGCGACGGCACGCAGGAGCCGGCCGTGGCCGGCAGGCCGGAGCGGGCTCTGGACCGGTTCGTGCGGTGGTGGCGCCCCGCCGGCATGTGGCGGCGGGGCATCGTGCTCGCCGCCTTGTGCGTCCTGCTCACCGGCGTGCTGTTCTTCCACTCCGACATCCCCAACCGGATCGGCAACCTGGGCAGCCTGTCGGAGACGTTCCTGCCGTGGCTGGGGCTCGTGCTGCCGGTGCTGTTCGTGTGCGCGGTGCTGCGGCGGTCGACGACCGCCCTCGTGGCGCTGCTGCTGCCGGCCCTGGTGTGGCTGAACCTCTTCGGCGGGCTGCTGACCGACAAGTCCTCGCCCGGCGGCGACCTGACGGTGCTGACGCACAACGTCAACGCCGAGAACCCCGACCCTGACGCCACCGCGAAGGACGTGGTCGCCGCCGGGGCGGACGTGGTGGCGCTTGAGGAGCTGGCGGAGAGCCAGGCGCCGCGCTACGCGCGGGATCTCGCGGCGGCGTACCCGTACCACTCGGTGCAGGGCACGGTCGGGCTGTGGAGCCGCTTCCCGATCAGCGGGGTGGCGCCGGTGGACATCAAGATGGGCTGGACCCGGGCGATGCGGGCCGCGGTGAGCACACCGGACGGCAAGGTCGCCGTGTACGTCGCCCATCTGCCGTCCGTGCGGGTGAAGTTCGACGCGGGCTTCACCGCGGGGCAGCGCGACCGGGCCGCCGACGCGCTGGGCGAGGCGATCGCGGCCGAGCCGCTGCACAGCGTGGTGCTGCTCGGCGACCTCAACGGCACCATGAACGACCGGGCGTTGGCCTCGGTGACCTCGCAGATGCGCTCCACACAGGGCGCCGCGGGCAACGGCATGGGCTTCAGCTGGCCGGCGGGCATGCCGATGGCGCGGATCGACCAGATCATGGTCAAGGGCGCGGAGCCGCGCTCCTCGTGGACCCTGCCGCGGACGGGCAGCGACCACCTGCCGGTCGCCGCCCGCCTCCAACTGCCGCAGGACTGAGGGGCCTACGCGGTCTGCTCGCCCTCGCGCCAGCGGTTGGTGATGGGCAGCCTGCGGTCCTTGCCGAAGCCCTTCGCGGAGATCTTCGCGCCCGGCGGGTACTGCCGCCGCTTGTACTCGGCGGTGTCGGTGAGTTCGAGGATGCGGGTGACCAACTCCGCGTCGTAGCCGGCCGCGACGATCGCGTCCCGGCCCTGGTCGCGGTCCACGTACATCTCCAGCACCCGGTCGAGCACGTCGTAGTCCGGCAGCGAGTCGGTGTCGACCTGGCCGGGGCGCAGCTCCGCGCTCGGCGGCTTGCTGATCGAGTTCTCCGGGATCGGCGGGGTCTCGCCCTGTGCGGCCGCGGCCGCGTTGCGCCAGCGCGCCAGCCGGAAGACGGTGGTCTTGTAGACGTCCTTGATCGGGCCGTACGCGCCCACCGAGTCGCCGTAGAGCGTGGAGTAACCCACCGCCAGCTCGCTCTTGTTGCCCGGCGCGAGCACGATGTGGCCCTCCTGGTTGGAGATCGCCATCAGCGTCACCCCGCGCAGCCGGGACTGCAGGTTCTCCTCGGCCAGCCCGGTCAGCGCGAGCGAGTTCATGTACGCGTCGAACATCGGCGCGATGGGCACGGTGCGGTAGTTCAGACCGGTCCTGCGGGCGAGGTCCGCCGCGTCGCCCCGGGAGTGGTCCGAGGAGTACGCCGAGGGCATCGAGACGCCGTAGACGTTGGCCGCCCCGACCGCGTCGCACGCGACGGCAGCGACCAGGGCCGAGTCGATACCGCCCGACAGGCCGATCAGCACCGACCGGAAGCCGTTCTTCTCGACGTACGCGCGCAGGCCGGTGACCAGCGCCCCGTAGACCTCGGCGTCGTCCTCCAGCCGCTCGGCGACCTCCCCGGTGAACTGCGGGGCGTACGGGGCCACCGGCTCGGCGGTCAGCGTCACGTGCTGGATCTCCAGGCCGTCGGCGACCCGGCCCGCGGGGGCCTCGGCGGGCGCGGCGGGCAGGTCCAGGTCGAGCAGCACGCACTCCTCGGCGAACTGCGGTGCCCTGGCGATCACTTCGCCGTCCTGGGTGACGGCGATGGTGTCGCCGTCGAAGACCAGCTCGTCCTGCGCGCCGACCATCGCCAGGTAGACCAGGGTGCAGCCGGCCTCCTGGGCGCGCTTGCGCACCAGTTCCAGGCGCGTGTCGTCCTTGTCGCGCTCGTACGGCGAGGCGTTGACCGACAGCAGCAGTCCGGCCCCCGCGGCGCGCGCGCCGGGCACCCGGCCGCCGTCCTGCCACAGGTCCTCGCAGATCGCCAGCGCCACGTCCACCCCGCGGACCCGGATCACCGGCATGGTGTCGCCGGGCACGAAGTAGCGGAACTCGTCGAAGACGCCGTAGTTGGGCAGGTGGTGCTTGGCGAACCGCAGCGCCACCTTGCCGCGGTGCAGCACCGCCGCGCAGTTCTGCGGTGCGCCGGCCGGTTGGCCGAGCCTGGGCCGGGCGTCGTGGCTGCGGCCCAGGTAGCCGACGACGACCGGCAGCTCGCCGAACCCCTCGTCGGCGAGCCGCCCGGCCAGTTCCACCAGCGCGCTGCGGCTCGCCTCGACGAACGACGACCGCAGGGCAAGGTCCTCCACCGGGTAGCCGGTGAGCATCATTTCGGGGAAGGCCACCAGGTGGGCTCCCTGCCCGGCCGCATGCCGGGTCCAGCGCACGACCGACTCGGCGTTCCCGGCGATGTCGCCGACGCGGGCGTCGATCTGGTTGAGGGCGAGTCGTAGTTGAGGCACGCCCCCAGTCTAATCGTCACCTAGACGAAATCGCTGTCGCCCGGGTCACACCCGCGGTTTCCCCTGGTCGCTAGCCCCGCAGCCAGACCGCCGTGTCGGCCGGCAGCCGGCCGTCCGCGAGCGGCCCGCTGGCCAGCAGCACCTCCGTGTGCTCCGGCAGCTCCGCAGGCTCGGCCCCCAGGTTCAGCACGCACAAGAACTCCGGGGAGCGGCGGAAGGCCAGCACCTGCGGGTCGGAGTCCAGCCAGCCGAAGGAGCCGTCGCCGAGCCCGGCCTCCGCCCGCCGCAGCCGCAGCGCCGCCCGGTAGAGCGAGAGCATCGAGTCCGGGTCGGCGCCCTGGGCCTCGGCCGTGCGCGACGCCCAGTCCGCCGGCTGCGGAAGCCACGGCTGGGCGCCTGCGCCCGCCGGGCTGAAGCCGAACGGCGACGCGGTGCCGCTCCACGGCAGCGGCACCCGGCAGCCGTCCCGGCCCGGGTTGGTGCCGGCCGACCGCAGGTACATCGGGTCCTGCAGCTTGTCCAGCGGGATGTCCTCGGCCTCGGGCAGCCCCAGCTCCTCGCCCTGGTAGAGGTAGACCGAGCCGGGCAGGGCCAGGGTCAGCAGCGCCGCCGCCCGCGCCCGCCGGGTGCCCAGCTCCAGGTCGGTGGGTATGCCGAAGGCCTTGGTGGCGAAGTCGAAGCCGGTGTCGGCCCGCCCGTAGCGGGTCACCGTACGTGTCACGTCGTGGTTGCACAGCACCCAGGTGGCGGGCGCGCTCACCGGTGCGTGCGCGGCCAGCGTCGTGTCGATGGAGGTGCGCAGCCTGGCCGGCTCCCAGGGGCAGGCCAGGAAGTCGAAGTTGAAGGCGGTGTGCATCTCGTCGGGCCGCAGGTAGCGCGCGAAGCGCTCGGCGTCGGGCAGCCACACCTCGCCGACCAGGATGCGCGCACCCGGGTAGGAGTCGGCGATCCGCCGCCACCCGCGGTAGATGTCGTGCAGCTCGTCGCGGTCGACGTACGGGTGCGCTGCCAGGACCGCGTCGGCGCCCGCGGCCGGGTCGGGCAGGTCGGGCAGCTGCGGGTCCTTGGAGACCATGGCGGCCGAGTCGATCCGCACACCGCCTGCGCCCCGGTCGAACCAGAACCGCAGGATGTCCTCGTGCTCGGCGCGCACGTCGGGGTGGTTCCAGTTCAGGTCGGGCTGCTCGGAGTCGAAGAGGTTCAAGAACCAGTCGCCCGGTGTGCCGTCCGGTTCCGTGGTCCTGGTCCAGGCAGGGCCGCCGAACTGCGAGGGCCAGTTGTTGGGCGGCAGCTCGCCGTGCTCGCCGCGCCCGGGGCGGAACCAGAAGCGCTCCCGCGCGGCCGATCCCCGGCCGGCCGCGAGCGCCTCGCGGAACCACGGGTGCGCCGCCGAGATGTGGTTCGGCACGATGTCGATGATCGTCCTGATGCCCAGCACGAGGGCCTCGGAGATCAGCTTCTCGGCCTCGGCCAGCGTCCCGAAGACCGGTTCGACGTCGCGGTAGTCGGCGACGTCGTACCCGCCGTCGGCCATCGGCGAGGGATACCACGGGCAGAACCACAGTGCGTTGACGCCCAGCTCGGCCAGGTACGGCAGCCGGGACCGCACGCCGGCCAGGTCACCGGTCCCGTCACCGTTGCTGTCGGCGAAGCTCCGCGGATAGACCTGGTAGATGACCGCGCCGCGCCACCAGTTCTCGTCGGCCTCGGGCTGAGGGGTGTCTGCCACGTCAACGTCCTTTCGGGCAGGTGGGACCCCGCCGCCGGCCCCGGATGGCGGGGATGTGGGCACATGGGACCGGCGGCGGAGTGCTGTGGGGTGGTGCGTTACGGAAGGCTGCGCGGCGTCATGGGCCGGTCAGCCCTTGAGGCTGCCGGCGGTCAGGCCGGACATGATGTTGCGCTGGAAGAGCAGGAAGATCAGCAGGGTCGGCAGCGCGGAGATGGCGAGCGCGGCGATGAGCACGTTCTGCGGCACGCCCTGCGACAGCGAGTTGATGCCGATGTTGATGGGCTGCTTGGACGGGTCGGGCTCCACCAGCATCGGCCAGAGGAAGTCCTTCCAGACGTTGACCACGGCGAAGATCGACACCACACCGAGGATCGGCCGGGACATCGGCAGCACGATCGACAGCAGGGTGCGCATCGGCCCGGCCCCGTCGATGGCCGCCGCGGCCATCAGGTCGTTGGGTATCGAGTCGAAGAACCGTTTGAGCAGGAAGATGTTGAAGCCGTTGGCCACCGTCGGCAGCCAGATCGCCCACGGGTGGTTGATCAGGTTGACGTGCAGCAGCGGCAGGTCGAGCACCGTCATGTACTGCGGGATGATCAGCACCGCCGACGGGATCATCAGCGTGGCCAGCATGCCGCCGAGCACGATGTTGCCCAGCACCGGGCGCAGCTTGGACAGCGCGTAGGCCGCGGCCACGTCGAAGACCAGCTGGAAGGCCAGCGCACCGAAGGCGTAGTAGAAGGTGTTCCACAGCAGCTTGGCGAGCTTGAGCTGGGTCCATGCCGTCTTGTAGTTCGACGGGTGCGGGTCCTTGGGCACCAGGGTCGGCGGGTTGTGCAGCACCTCGTGCACGGACTTGAAGCCGCTGGTGGCCATCCAGTACAGCGGTCCGACGAAGACCAGCGTGAAGACCACCAGGACGACCGACAGCACGGTCCAGTAGATGACCTTGCCCCGGGGCCTGGCCAGGGTCGCGGACGAGATCAGCGTCCGGTTCGCGGGAGTGAACTCTGCCATGATCGTGATCCGTCCTAGTCGCTGTTCCGGTTGAGCCGTGCGTACAGGCCGGAGAATCCGGCGAGTACCAGGAGCAGGAAGAGGCCGAGTGCGGCCGCGCCACCGAAGTTGTTGTAGCGGTAGCCGTACTGGTAGACCATGTAGACCACGGTCATCGTGGAGTTCTCCGGGCCGTTTCCGCCGGCCATCAGGAAGACGTTGGTGAATTCCTGCATGGTGGCCACGATCTGCAGCAGCAGCATCAGCGAGAGCACCAGCCGGGTCTGCGGCACGGTCACGTGCCAGATCTTGCTCCACAGGCCCGCGCCGTCGAGGTCGGCGGCCTCGTACAGCTCACCGGGTATGTTCTGCAGCGCCGCCAGGTAGATCAGGGTGGCGCTGCCCATGCTCATCCAGGTCGCCGCGATGACCACCGAGATCAGCGCGGTGTGGGACGAGTCGAGCCATTGCGACGTCGGCAGGTGGAAGATCTTGAGAATGCGGTTGAACAGGCCGTATTCGGGGTTGTAGAAGTACTTGAAAAGCAGCGCGCCGGCCACCGGCGGGAGCATGACCGGCAGGTAGACCAGAATCCGCAGATAAGCCCGGGCGTGCCGCAGTTCGTTGAGCAGGATGGCCACGAAGAAGGGCACCACGAAGCCGATCAGCAGCGCGTAGAGCGTGAACATCCCGGTGTTCTTCCACGCCGTCCAGAAGTACGGGTCGTGGTAGACGGTCTTGATGTTCTTGAAGCCGACCCAGCTGGTCACCCCGCGCCTGGTCTGCTGGAAGCTCATGATGAACTCCCGGACCATCGGGTACCAGGAGAAGAACCCGAAGCAGAGGATCGCCCCGATCAGGAACCCGTAGGCCTGGAGGTTCTGGCTCACTTTGCGGCTCAGGCCGCCCCGGCCGCCTTGGGTCCTGGGACCCGCCGCGCGCCCGGCGTGGCGCCTGGTTGTCTTGTCGGGGACGGTCGTCGCCGCCATGGAGGCTCCTCGGCTGGGAAGCGGTGCTTGGTGTCCGTGCCGCGCCGCGGGGGCCGGTCGCCGACCGGCCCCCGCGGGGGCTGCGCTGCTACTGGCCGGCGGCCAGCAGCTGGTTGGCCTGCGTCTCGGCGGCCGAGAGCAGCTTGCCGATGTCGGCGCCCTTGTTGCTCAGCACACCGGACATCACGGTGTCGAGCACGGTGTAGAGCTTCTGCGCGTTCGGCGGCTCACCCTTCACCGGCACCTGCGCGTCCACGTAGGACTTGTAGTTCGCCACCGGCACGGTCGCGTACTGGGTCTTGTCCGCGGTGTCGGTCGCCTTGGACTGGCCGGTGAAGAAGAAGGGCTGCGGCAGGCCGACCGGGATGCCGTCGGCCTTGTTGCGCGCGTAGTTGAACTGGCCCTTCTTCAGGGTCAGGAACTTGAAGTTGATCCAGGCGATGCCGGCCTTGATCTGGTCGGGGGAGTCCGACTTCTTGAAGAAGTAGTCGTTGCCGCCCATCAGCGAGGTCTTGCCGCCGGGGATCGGCGCCATGCCCAGGTCGTTGAAGTTGGCACCGTACTGCTGGACCATGAGCTGGATGTCGTCGGGCGCGGCGAGGTACATGCCGATCTGGCCGGCGCCCATCGCCTTCTGGCTCTCGCCCCACTCCTTGCCGGCGCTGGCCGGCATGCTGTTGTCGACCCAGCGCATGTCGTGGATGGTCTGCAGGATCGAGGTGGCCTCGGGGCCGTTGAAGGCCGCCTTGGTGCCGTCCTCGCTGACCACGCTGTTGCCCGCGCCGTACAGCGCCGAGGTCAGGTGCCAGCCGCCCTGGTTGCCCGCGCCGTACTCGAAGAAGCCGTGGATGCCCTTGCTGCCCAGCTTGTCCTGGATGACCTTGGCGTCGGTGCGGATCTCGTCCCAGGTCGTCGGCGGCTTGTCGGGGTCGAGGCCGGCGTCCTTGAAGATCTTCCGGTTGTAGATCAGGCCCATCGAGTAGTTGGTCGTGGGCAGGCCGTAGAGCTTGCCGCCGTCCTTGAGGATCGCCAGGACGTTGGGGTCGATGTCCTTGAGGTTCGGCACCGTCTTGTCGTTGACGTAGTCGGTGATGTCGGCGGCCTGGCCGGCGTCGAGGACCTGGTTGAGGTCGGTGACGTAGCTGTAGAAGACGTCGGTCTCGGACGAGCCCTGCAGCTGGGCGGTGAACTTGTCCGTGTCCTCGCAGGGGAACGTGTCCTTGGAGTTGATGGTCACGTTCGGGTACGTCTTGTGGAACTCGGCGATGTCGTCGAGCCACTGCTTGCGCTCGGGCTTCTTCGTCGTGGGCGGCATGCAGTCGACGCTGATGGTCACCTTGGTCTTCGGGTCCAAGGGCGTACCGGCGCTGGAGCTGCTGGCCTTGCTGCCGCCGTTGTCGTCCTTCTTGTCGCTGGAGGAGCACGCGGCACTCGTCAATCCGATGCCTGCGACCAGCGCGAATGCCACCAGTCTGCGGTAGCGGATTCTGCTCATGTTCAAACCCTTCCCCTGAACCACTGCGCGTCGTTGGACTGCGATCTGGGACCCCCGCGGCGCATGATGCACATGATGTCCGGCGCAGGTGCGCGCCACCGTCTCGGGTTGGCTCAACGTACTTAACCCGATAGATGTCCGCAAGATGTCGCGTGAATTTCGCAAAGACACGACTCGGTTACGACGGTCCAGGGTGCGACTGTGCTGCGGAGACGGCAGAGCGCGCAGCCGCACCGCGCCGGCGCCCGGCACGGTGAACTGCGCGCTCTGCCCCGCGGACGGCCGCCCGGGGAGCTTTCGCTAGGCGTTCGTACGCGCCTCCGGATGCGGGATGCGGGCGGGGTGCGGGGCCGGTCCCGTGGAACCGCGCACCACCAGTTCCGGTTCGAAGAACAGCTCGTCGTGGTCGACCGAGGCACCGCTGATCTCGCCGGCCAGCAGGTCCACCGCGGCCCGCCCCATCGCCTCGATGGGCTGCCTGACGGTGGTCAGCGGCGGCTCGGTGCAGTTCATCAGCGACGAGTCGTCGTAGCCGATGACCGACACGTCCTCCGGCACCGACAGGCGCCGCCTGCGGGCGGCCCTGATGGTGCCGAGCGCCAGCAGGTCGGAGGCGCAGATGAAGGCCGTGATGCCGCGCGCCAGCAGCCGGCTCGCGGCGGCCTGGCCGCCTTCGAGGGTGAACAGCGCGTGCTCGACGGTCACCGAGGGGTCCACCCGGCGGGCCGCGGCCAGCTTGCGGCGGGACGGCACGTGGTCGGGCGGGCCGAGCACCAGCGCGATCCGCTGGTGGCCCAGCGAGATCAGGTGGTTCATCGCCTGCTCCACCGCCACCGCGTCGTCGCAGGAGACCCGGGGGAAGTCGAGATGGTCGATGGCCGCGTTCATCAGGACGGTCGGCAGGTTGCGTTCCGCGAGCCGTGCGTAGTGGTCGTGCGGCGATTCGGCCTGGGCGTAGAGCCCGCCGAAGAAGACCACCCCCGAGACGTGCTGCTGCAGCAGCAACTCCACGTAGTCGGCCTCGGAGACCCCGCCCGCGGTCTGGGTGCACAGCACCGGGGTGAAGCCCTGCTGTGCCAGTGCGCCACCGACCACCTCCGCGAAAGCGGGGAAGATCGGGTTCTGCAGCTCGGGCATGACCATGCCGACCAGCCGGGCGCGTTCGCCCCGCAGCTGGGTGGGCCGTTCGTAACCGAGCACGTCAAGGGCGGTGAGGACCGCGGCCCGGGTCGCGTCGGAGACGCCGGGCTTTCCGTTCAGCACCCGGCTGACGGTGGCCTCGCTCACCCCGACCTTCTTTGCCACCTCGGCAAGTCGTCGTGTCATGGCGTCGATTCTAGTACAGGTGGCGCAAGATTCTTGCGGTGATTTTGCGGGATCTCTGCAAGTCATCCAAATTTTGCGAAACCCGGTCGACATATTGCTGCGTCAGGTCGTGAACCCTGGGGTTTCGCACGTCACTCCAGCGACTCCCGTCAGAAGGGAACCCCCCACCGCATGGATCTCAGACGCCACAGGTCGGCCTGGCTCGCCTCCGCGACCGCCGCGGCCCTCGCCGCCGGCGGACTCGGCCTCACCCTGACCACGACCGCGGCCCACGCCGCCCCGGCCGCCGCCGTCTCGCCCTTCGCCGTCAGCGGCGGCGTCAGCGTCCGCAACGAGAACTCGCCCGACAACTTCGTCACCGGCAGCCTCGGCCCCAACTCCGTGGTGTCCGGCATGTGGGTGCAGCGCGAGAAGGTCGGCCTGTGGCTGACCGGCAACAACGACAACCTGGTCGTGCAGAACAGCCGGATCGTCGGCACCACCGCCGACGGCCTGAACCTGGACGGCAGCGCCCACAACGTCACCGTCAAGAACAACTTCCTGCGCAACAACTCCTTCACCGGCAACACCGGCTGGCCCGCGGCCCAGCTCTCCGAAGTGGAGGCCTACACCTCGTAGGCGGACCTGCTGTGCGACGGCGGGCGGCGGTGCTCCTCGCGGGCGCCGCCGTCCGCCGCCGTACGGGTCAGCGCGGGGCTGTCGGCCGCCTCGCCGTGCTCGCGCAGGTGCAGGGCGCGCAGCGCGATCTCGGTCGCGAACCGGTGGTCAGGGTCGGCCAGCTGGTCGCCGAAGGCCCGGTCGAGGATGCGGATGCGGTAGCGCACCGTCTGCGGGTGCACCCCCAGCTGGTCGGCGACCTGGGCGGCGGTGCCGCGGGTGGTCAGCCAGATCCGCAGGGTGTCGATCAGCCGGGCGCGCTGTGCCGCGGTCAGCCCGACCAGCGGGCCGAGGTACTTCCTGGCGATCTGGTTGACCAGCGCCGGGTCGCCCAGCAGCCACAGCGGCAGCAGGTGGTCCTCGCACATCGCGACCTCGGCCTCGTCGATGACGCCCGAGTCGGCGAGTGCGAGGGTGTGCCGCGCCCAGCGCAGCGAGTCGGCCGCCTCGCTGATCGAGGTGGTCAGCCCGACCGCGGCGCGGCAGCCGGCCAGCGCCGCCGTCAGCGACCTGCGGCGCTCCTCGGTGAAGGGCCCCGGCACCAGCAGGTGCGGCTCGGGGTCGGCGAAGTCCAGCAGGATGTCCTTGTCCAGCGCCGCACGCGGCGGCCGGGTGTCCGGTGCGATCGCCACCAGCGTGACCTCGTCGGGCAGCGGCCAGGCGGAGTGCTCGGCGAGTTCGGCAAGTGCGCTGCGGGCCACCGCGGTTCCGCCGAGGATGCGGCGCAGCAGCCGGCGGCGCCGGTTGTCCGGCTCCTCGCCCAGCTCGGCGAGCGCCTGCACATAGCCCTCGCGGGACAGTTCGGCCAGGTCGCCCATGTAGGCGAACAGCGCGTCGGCGAAGGTGAGCATGAAGGACGCCGACAGGCTGTAGCGGCGTCCCACGGTACGGACCCGGCGCAGTGCGACCTGGCATCCGATCCGGTAGGCGGCCTGCAGGTTGTCCAGGCTGCGGCCCTCGTACGCCTCGAAGCGGCCGAACCTGCGGCACAGGTCGTCGCGTAACGCGGTGGTGGCGGTGGGGGCGGCCACCCGGTCCACGAAGGTGGCGATGCTCTGCTCGATGCCGATTTTGATCACCCGGGCGTTGGGGCCTTCCAGCAGGTGACCGTATTCGGGGATGGCGGTGACGATTTCAGCCGCCATCTCTTTTAAAAGACTTGGCAGTTCAGGACGCATGACGGCGGCGAACTCGCGCGGAATCGGACCGGGGGGTTCCGCATTCTCGGGTGTCTGACGCATGACGGTCATGCCCCTCCCCTCCGGATGCGCCGCTTCGCGCTCCGTGACCTCGCTGCAACATAGACCAATCGTGCACGGAGCGCAGCACCCCGGACACGGAAACGTTGTCGGCGGTGCCGCGGCGGCCGACCGTACCGCCGCCGCGCGGGGTACGGGCGCCGGGCGGGGAAATGCTCACCCGCGGACAAAAAAGCGATGCCGCACTGTCTCCCCGGTGACAGGAAAATACCCGGCGGTAAGGTCCGCCGGGAAATCTTGGCCGGACTTGTTGCGCCCCGAGTTACCCGTGCGTAACGTCCAGCACCGCAAGAGCAGCCGACCGGATTCGGCATCGAACGTTCCAGGTAGTGAGTCGCAACCGAATTCCCCGCCACCGGCCGGGACCCGGTTTATCAGGCACGTCAACTCCCAGGAAGGACCCAGCCGTGCGCAAGCTCTCCACCCTCACCAAGAGCAGCCTCGTCACCGGTGCCGCGATGGCAGCCGCGATCGGTCTTGCGGCCAGTCCCGCCTCGGCGGCGGGCACGTGGACCGTCACCGGCGGCGGCAGCTTCACCGCTTCCGCGAGCCACCCGATCCTGAAGGACAGCAACACCGGCACCACGCTGGACTGCACCTCGTCGGCCGCCTCCGGCAGCGCCGCGAACGGCACCGGCCTGTCCGGCACGAACATCGCCACCATCAGCGGGCTGTCCTTCACCGGCTGCACCGGCCCCGCCGGCATCAGCTTCACCGTCGCCCCGCAGGGCCTGCCCTGGCACCTCAACGCCGCGTCCTACGACGGCTCCGACGTCACCACCGGCACCCTGACCGGCGTCATCGCCAAGCTCAGCGGCCTGTGCAACGCCACCTTCGCCGGGACGACCAGCTCGACGTCCCCCGCGACGCTGACGGCCACCTACACCAACAGCACGCACACCCTGGCGATCACCGGCGGCAGCCTGAAGGCGTACAGCGTCTCGGGCATCTGCCTCGGCCTGATCAACAACAACGACCTGGCGGTCTTCACCGGCAAGTACGTGGTGACCCCGTCCACCCTGAAGCTCACCTCCCCGTGATCGCGGGCTGATCGCGACCGATCGCGGGAATTCCCGCGTATCAGGGACCCCGGCCCGGTATTCGGGCCGGGGTCCCGTCCGAGAAAGGCACGGCAAGGGGGACGAGAGATGAACCGCAACATCAACACCGGTGACCGCACCGCACGTCACCGCACCACGGGAAGAAGAGCGCTGCGGATATCCGCCGCGGTCGCGGCCGCATTCACCGCCGTCGTCGCACTGGCCGGCTCGGCCTTCGCCGGCACGGTGTCGCCCGGCGGCTCCTTCACGGCGACGAAGTCGCCGTGGACCGTCACCGACCCCACCACCGGGGTCACCCTCTCCTGCGGCTCGCTGACCCTCGCCGGGACCCTGGCCAGCTCGCCGAGCACCCTGATCGGCACCATCAACTCGGCGTCGGCGACCGGGTGTTCAGGACCCGCGGGGATCACTTTCAGCCTGTCCTTCCAAGGCCTGCCCTGGCGCATCGACGAACTGGCCTACAACGCCTCGACAGGCGTCGCCACCGGCACGATCACCGGCGTCATCGCCAGGCTGAGCGGCCTGTGCAACGCCACCCTCGCCGGGACCGGCGGCCCCACGTCACCGGGCACGCTCAACTGGAGCCACAACAACGGTGCCCCGCAGATCCTGAACGTCACCGGCAGCGGCCCGCTGCGCGCCTCCTCGGTGAGCGGCACCTGCCTGGGCCTGATCAACAACGGCGACACGATGACCGTCGGCACGGGTGCGTTCACGCTGAACCCGCCGCAGACGATCAGTTAGCACGGCAGGCCCGCGCCGCGGATTGCGCGCCCGGTGACAAAGTCCCGGACGGCCTTTGTCATCAGGTGACAAGAAATCACGGCCCCGAAAGATTGCCGGGTGTTCGCCTGTTCGATCACTTGTCGGGCCTTATTACCCGCACGTAATGTCCTGCCGCCGAACCTGTTGGAGGAATACAGAGATGAGGGGTGCCGTGCTACCGGGTCGAACGGTGCGCTTCGCCACGGTGATGACGGTCGCGCTCCTGGCCGGGCTGCTGTCCGGGCCGGCCTCCACGGCCATCAGCGGCGGCGGGGACGGGACGACGACGCTCGCCTACACGTGCGGGTTCGACTCCGGCACGCAAGCGGTGAGCATCGCCTTCGAGCAGACCTACCCCGGGACCGTCGCGGTCGGCCGGCCGCTCGCACCGGGCGCCCTGACCGCGACCGTGACCATCCCGCGGGCGGGCCTGACCGCGATGCTGCCCTCGCCGGCCGCCACCGTGTCGGGCACCGCGGACCTGACCGTGCACATCACGCAGGGCACGTCGCAGGCCGACGCGTCCTGGCCCGGGCTCACCGCCCCCGCGACCCCGGCCGACGGCACCGACGACCTGCAGCTCGCCCTGGCCGGCACGGTGCCGCCGCTGTCGGTCAGCGCACCGGGCAAGGTGCAGTTCGCGGCCGGTGGCATCGCCCTGACGCTGCACCCGGTGGCCGCGGCCGGTACCCCCACCCCCGCGCCCACCGGCACCGGCACCGCCTCCGACGCGGGCGCCCCCGCCGCAGCGGACACCGCGACCCCCGCGGACACCACGCCCGCACCGCTCGCCGACATCACCGGCACCTGCACGCCCGCCGCCGGCCAGGACGCCCTGCTCGCGACGGTCCTGGCGACCGGCCCGGCCACCGGCACCCCGGCCGCCGGCGGCCGCTCAGGGGGCGCCGCGGGCCGCGGCGGCACCGGCTCCCCGACCGACGGCAGCACACCGGGCCGCACCCCGCTGGACGGCGGCACCGCCGCAGCCGGGGCGCGGGGCGGCACCATCACCCTGCAGACCCCGGTGATGTCCGACAAGAGCGACTGCCCGCCGCCGCCCACCGGCAACCCCGACCCCGCGGTGCTCGCCGCGCAGGCCAAGGAGCGGCCGGAAGGCGCCACCGTCTACCCGGGCCCCGACGACCCGCCCATCGACCGGCTCTCCCAGTGCGGCTTCATCACCGGCCTGTCCAACGTCGCCAAGCTCAACGGGGCCTCGGTCATCAACGACCTCAACGCCCCCGACCCGCCGATGGCCAACATCGCCACCGTGGCGAGCGTCTTCAGCTTCGCCGACCCCGACCACCCCTACGTCGAGCTGGACTCGGTGGCCGACTTCACGATCCCGCCGTCCAAGACCGCCTTCCTGACCTACGGGTTCATGCCGACCACCGCGACGATGCGGCTGACGGCGGAGGGACCCATGACGGTGATCACCACCGGCATCGGCGCCGAGCTGTACGTCACCACCATCTACGGCAAGCAGGACCTGCGGCTCACCGACGTCAAGGTCAACGGGCAGCCGATGGACGTCGGTTCCGGATGCCGGGCGAAGGCGCCGCTGCAGATCAAGCTGGTCGGCACCAACCGCAGCGGGCTCGACGGGGTCGTCACGCCCAGGGACTACGCCATCCAGGAGGGCGGCCCGCTCGCCCAGGACGACCTGTACATCCCGCCGTTCACCGGCTGCCGCACCCCGGCGGGCGAGGACGTCTCCGCCCTGTTCACCTCGGCGATCTCCGGGCACGGCAACTCGCTGAACCTCATCCAGGGACCGCTGTGCGCACCGCTGGCCGACCCCAAGTACTGCACCCCGCACATCCCCTACCCCGTACCGCCGCACCGCTGACCGCCGTACGAACCCCGCCCCGGGAGGTGCAATGGGAATCGAAGTGATCGTCGAAGGTCTGACGAAGTCCTTTGGCAAACAGACCGTCTGGCAGGATGTGACGCTCACTCTGCCGCCCGGCGAGGTCAGCGTGATGCTGGGACCCTCCGGCACCGGCAAGACCGTGTTCCTCAAGTCCGTGATCGGGCTGCTCAAACCCGAGCGCGGCCGGGTCCTGGTCAACGGCGTCGACATGGTCAACGGCCCCGAGCGGGACATCTACCAGACCCGCAAGCTGTTCGGCCTGATGTTCCAGGACGGCGCGCTGTTCGGCTCGATGAACCTCTTCGACAACATCGCCTTCCCCTTGCGGGAGCACACCCGCAAGAAGGAGTCGGAGATCCGCCGCATCGTCATGGAGCGGATGGACATGGTCGGCCTGGTCGGCTCCGAGGGCAAACTGCCCGGCGAGATATCCGGCGGCATGCGCAAACGCGCCGGGCTCGCCCGCGCCCTGGTGCTCGACCCGCAGATCATCCTGTGCGACGAGCCCGACTCCGGGCTCGACCCGGTCCGCACCTCCTACATCTCGCAGCTGCTGATCGACCTCAACGCGCAGATCGACGCGACGATGCTGATCGTCACCCACAACCTCGACATCGCCGCGACCGTGCCCGACAACATGGGCATGCTCTTCCGCCGCGAACTGGTCGCCTTCGGGCCGCGCGAACTGCTGCTGACCAGCGACGTACCGGTGGTCAGGCAGTTCCTCAGCGGGCGCCGCGAAGGCCCGATCGGGATGGCGGAGGAGAAGGACGAGGCCACCCTCGCCCTGGAGCAGCTCACCGACGGCGCCACCGTACCGCTGGCACCGCCCGCGGTCGCGCCGCAGCTGGAGCCCAGCCCGGGGATGCCGCCGCGGCAGGCGGTGCAGCGGCGCAAGGCGCGGGTGCTGGCCATGTGGGACCAGCTGCCGGCCGCCGCCCGCACCGCGGTGCAGGCCGGACTGGCCCCGGTCCAGGGGGAGCCCGCATGAGCGCACCGGTGCGGGTACGCGAACCCGGGCCGCGCCGCGCGATCCCCGGCACCGGGGCGCTGCGGCAGACCGGGCAGCTGATGACGCTCGCCGCCACGACCGTACGCGACACCTTCCGGCGGCCCTTCCAGATGCGCGAGCTGATCGAGCAGTTCTGGTTCGTGGCGAGCGTCACCATCCTGCCCGCGGCCCTGGTCTCGATCCCCTTCGGCGCCGTCATCGCCCTCCAGGTCGGTTCGCTCACCCAGCAGTTGGGCGCCCAGTCCTTCACCGGCGGCGCCAGTGTGCTCGCGGTGATCCAGCAGGCAAGCCCGCTCATCGTGGCGCTGCTGATCGCCGGCGCCGGCGGCAGCGCGATCTGCGCCGACCTCGGGTCGCGGAAGATCCGCGAGGAACTGGACGCCATGGAGGTGATGGGCGTCTCGCCGGTGCAGCGGCTGATCGTGCCGCGGGTGCTGGCCACCATGCTCGTCGCACTGCTGCTCAACGGCCTGGTCTCGGTCGTCGGCACCGCGGGCGGCTACTTCTTCAACGTCATCGTCCAGCACGGCACCCCGGGCGCGTACCTGTCCAGCTTCTCCTCGCTCGCCCAGCTGCCCGACCTCTACATCAGCGAGATCAAGGCGGTGGTCTTCGGCTTCATCGCCGGCATCGTCGCCGCCTACCGCGGCCTGCACCCCAAGGGCGGGCCCAAGGGCGTAGGCGACGCCGTCAACCAGTCCGTCGTGATCACCTTCCTGCTGCTGTTCGTCGTCAACGTGGTCCTCACCGCGATCTACCTGCAGCTCGTACCGCAGAAGGGGGCCTGACGATGGCGCTCCTGGACCGCCCGCTGCGCTGGCTCGACGAGACCGGCGACCACTTCATCTTCCACGTCACCGCCGTGCTGTGGATCCCGCGCACCCTGCGCCGCTACCTCAGGGAGGTGCAGCGGCTGCTCGCCGAGGTCGCCTTCGGCAGCGGCGGGCTCGGCGTGATCGGCGGCACCGTCGGCGTGATGATCGGCATGACCCTGGCCACCGGCACCGTCGTCGGCCTGCAGGGCTACGCGGCCATGAACCAGCTCGGCACCGCCGCCTTCACCGGCTTCATCTCCGCCTACTTCAACACCCGCGAGATCGCCCCGCTGGTCGCGGGGCTCGCGCTGTCGGCGACCGTCGGCGCCGGATTCACCGCGCAGCTCGGCGCGATGCGGATCAACGAGGAGGTCGACGCCCTGGAGGGCATGGGCATCCGCTCCATGCCCTACCTGGTCAGCACCCGCATCATCGCCGGAGTGGTGGCGATCGTGCCGCTCTACGGCATCGGCCTGCTCAGCAGCTACGCGGCCTCCCGGCTGGTCACCGTATGGTTCAACGGCCAGTCACCCGGGACCTACGACCACTACTTCAACCTCTTCCTGTCGCCCGAGGACGTCCTGCTGTCCACCCTGAAGGTGCTCGTCTTCAGCGTCATCGTGATCCTCGCGCACTGCTACTACGGCTACACCGCCAAGGGCGGACCGGCCGGCGTCGGCATCGCCGTCGGGCGCTCGGTGCGCAACGCCATCGTGATCATCTCGATCACCGACTTCTTCCTGTCGCTGGCGCTGTGGGGCGCCACCACCACCGTGCGGGTGGCCGGATGACCGCCACCGAGACCCGTACGCCACCCGCCGCGCCGCCCCGCCGCGCCGCCTGGCGCGGCACCACCGCGGGGCGCAGAACCGCGGGCCTGGTCTTCCTGTTGGTCCCCGCGCTGCTGGCCTGGCTCGCGGTCGCCGTCTACGACAAGGACTTCCAGGACGAGGCGACCGTGACCGTGCTGACCGGCAGCGTCGGCAACGAGATGCACCCCGGCGCCGACGTCAAGGTCCGCGGGGTCGTCGTCGGCCGGGTCAGCGCCATCCACGCCGACGGGCAGGGCGCCCGCCTCACCCTGGCCATCGACCCGGGCCAGCTGCACCGCATCCCGGCGGGCGTCACCGCCCAGATGCTCCCCACCACGCTCTTCGGTGCCCGCTTCGTCGCCCTGGTGCCGCCCGCCGACGCGGTCGCCGACGGCCCCACGCTCACCGCGAGCAGCACCATCGCGCAGGACCGCTCCGGCGACGCCGTCGAACTGCAGCAGGTGCTCGACAACGTCATGCCGCTGCTCACCGCGGTCCAGCCGCAGAAGCTCGCCGCCACCCTGAACGCGGTCGCCACCGCACTCGACGGCCGCGGCACCCAGCTCGGCACCACCCTCGTCCAGCTGGACCGCTACCTCAGCAAGCTCAACCCCGAACTGCCCGCGCTCAACGACGACATCAAGCAGCTCGTCACCGTCAGCCACATCTACGACGCGGCCGCACCCGACATCGTGCAGGCCCTCACCGACTTCACCAGGACCAGCGGCACCATCGCCGAGGAGCAGGCCAACCTCAGCACCCTCTACGGCACCGCGACCGGCACCGCCCAGGACGTCACCACGTACCTGCGGCAGAACAGCCCCAACATCATCCGGCTCGCCGCCGCCAGCCGCGGCACCCTCGGCCTGCTCGCCGAGTACGCCCCGTCCTTCCCCTGCACCCTGCGCACCCTGGCCGACTTCGTGCCCGCCATGGACAAGGCACTCGGCAAGGGCACCGGGCAGCCCGGTCTGCACGTCGACCTGACCACCGTGCCGTCCCGGGGGAGTTACGCCGCGGGCAAGGACACCCCGGTCTACGGCAAGAGCGGCGGCCCGCAGTGCTACCCCGTCCCCTACACCGGCAAGGGCACCACCCCGCTGGCCAACTCCCCGCAGGAGAACGAGCTGATCGACGAACTCCTCGCGCCCGGCGCCCACACCTCGCCCGGTGACCTGCCCGACTGGAGCAGCCTGCTGACCGGTCCGGTCTTCCGCGGAGCGGAGGTGACCGTCAAATGAAGCGCAAGAGCCTGGCCGGGCCGATCGTCAAGTCGCTGGTCTTCATCCTGGTCACCGCGATCGCCACCACCGTGCTGGCGATCAGCATCGCCGGCTCCGGCGTCGGCGACACCTCCGGCTACAACGCCCTGTTCACCGACACCACGGGGCTGATGTCCGGCGACAGCGTCCGTATCGCCGGGGTCAAGGTCGGCCAGGTCGACTCGATCACCGTCTACCGGCACAACCTGGCCAAGGTGCACTTCTCCGTGCAGCGCGAGCGCACCCTGCCGCGGTCCGCCGACGTCACCATCAAGTACCTGAACCTGGTCGGCCAGCGCTACATCGACCTCGAACAGGGCACGGGACCCGTGGGCGAGACCCTGGAGCCAGGCCAGACCATCCAGCTCGACCACACCACACCGGCCCTCGACCTCACCCAGCTCTTCGCCGGCTTCCAGCCGCTCTTCGAGGGCCTGTCCCCGAAGGACGTCAACCAGCTGGCCGGCGAGATCGTGCAGGTCCTGCAGGGCGAGGGCGGCACCGTCGACAGCCTCATCGGCAGCATCGGCTCGCTGACCACCACCCTGGCCGCCAAGGACCAGGTCATCGGCCAGGTCATCGACAACCTCAACTCCGTGCTGACCACCGTCAACACCCGCGAGGCCAACTTCAACGACCTGGTCACCACCCTCCAGCAGCTCGTCACCGGCTTCTCCGGCGACCGCGAGCCGATCGGCCAGTCGATCACCGCGATCTCCCAGCTGACCACCAGCACCGCGGGACTGCTCACCGACGGCCGCGAGCCGCTGAAGGACTCCATCGCGCAGCTCGGCAGGCTGTCGGCCAACCTGGCCGACTCCACACCGCAGTTGCAGCAGTTCCTGGTCAACACCCCGCAGAAGTTCCGGGCGATCGGCCGGGCGTCCAGCTACGGGTCCTGGCTCAACCTCTACCTGTGCCAGGCCACCGTCGCCGGGGTGACCACCTCCGACGGCAGCAAGCCGCCCACCGGGATAGCGATCAGCGAATCGAGGTGCCGGTCATGAAGCGGCCACGCATTGCCCTTCCCGCGCGCTTCCCCTTCCGCCCACGCGCCCGCGCCGACCGCGGCAGGCCGCTCTTCCGGCCGCTGCGGGAACGCAACCCGGTGGCGGTCGGCGCGGTCGGCCTGCTGGTCCTCGCGCTGGCCGGCCTGGTCGCCTACAACGCCGACGCGCTGCCGGTCATCGGCGGCGGCACCACGTACTCGGCGAACTTCACCGAGGCCGCGGGCCTGCGCCCCGGCAACGAGGTGCGGGTCGCGGGCGTCAAGGTCGGCAAGGTCACCGGGGTCTCGCTGGACGGAACCGACAGCTACACGGTGAAGGTCACCTTCAAGGTCCGGCACACCTGGATCGGCGACGCCAGCACCGCCGCCATCGGCATCAAGACGCTGCTCGGCGAGAAGTACCTGGCCCTCGACCCGCTCGGCAGCCGCAAACAGGACCCCGGCACCCGTATCCCGAAGAGCCGCACCACCTCGCCGTACGACGTCACGCAGGCCTTCGACGGGCTCGGCCAGACCCTCGGCTCGATCGACACCGAGCAGCTCGCGGCGAGCTTCCAGACCATCACCGACACCTTCAAGGACACCCCCTCGTCGGTACGCAGCGCCGCCACCGGCCTGGCGTCGCTGTCGCAGACCATCTCCAGCCGCGACGCGCAGCTCGCGCAGCTGCTCACCGGCAGCAAGCAGCTCACCCAGACCCTGTCCGACCAGAACAGCCGCTTCCAGACCCTGATCTCCGACGGCGACCTGCTGCTCGGCGAGATCCAGAAACGGCGGGACGCCATCCACACGCTGCTCACCGGCACCCAGGACCTGGGCATCCAGCTGAACGGCCTGGTCGCCGACAACACCCGCCAGCTCGCCCCCACGCTGGACGCCCTCGACCGGGTCACCGGGGTGCTGGTCGCCAACCAGTCCAGCCTCGACCAGGCGCTCGCGCTGGCCGGCCCCTACTACCGGCTGGTCGGCAACACCCTGGGCAACGGGCGCTGGTTCGACAGCTACCTGTGCGGCCTGGTGCCCAAGAGCTACCTGCCGCCCGGCACCCCGCCCGGCGGCGACTGCCGCTCGCCCAAGGCCTCAGGGGGTGCGTCATGACCCTCACCCCTGCCAGGCCGCGCCCGCGGCTGCCCAGGCCACCGCTGCCCGCGGTCCGCATCTCCCGGCGGCTGCTGGTCGCGGCCCTGGTGCTGGCGGTCGTGGCGGCCGGCGCCGTCACCGCGGGCTTCGCGGCCTTCGACGGCCCCGGCGGCAACCGCGTCACCGCCTACTTCGACCGTACCGTCGGCATCTACAAGGGCTCCGACCTGCGCATCCTCGGCGTGAAGGTGGGCCGGGTCGAGGGGGTGCACCCCAAGGGCAAGCAGGTCGAGGTCACCTTGCACCTCGACCACGGCGTCAAGGTGCCCGCCGACGCCGGGGCCGTCGTCGTCGCCCCCAGCGTCGTCGCCGACCGCTACGTCCAGCTCACCCCCGCCTACACCGGCGGCCCGCAGCTGAAGGACCATGCCGTCATCCCGGCGAGCCGCACCGCCACCCCCGTCGAGATCGACCAGCTCTACGACAGCATCACCCAGCTCAGCGACGCGCTCGGCCCGAACGGGGCCAACACCACGGGGGCGCTGTCCGGGCTGCTCGACACCGGCGCGCAGAACCTCGACGGCAACGGCAAGGCCATCGGCGACAGCATCAACCAGCTCGGCCAGGCCTCCAAGACCCTCGACAGCCACAGCGGCGACCTCTTCGCGACCCTGTCCTACCTGCAGTCCTTCACCACGATGCTGAAGAACAACGACGGCAAGGTGAAGGCCGCGGCCGACCAACTCGCCACCGTCACCGGCTTCCTGGCCGCCGACAAGCAGGACCTCGGCGGCGCCCTCCAGCAACTGTCCACCGCGCTCGGCCAGGTGAAGACCTTCATCCAGGACAACCGGGGCCGCCTCACCACCAGCATCAACAAGCTGGCCCCCATCACCCAGACCCTGGTCGACCAGCGGGCCTCGCTCGCCGAACTCCTCGACACCGCACCGCTGGCCGCCGACAACCTGCTCAACGCCTACGACCCCGGGCACCAGACCATCGACGGCCGCGCCGACATCAACGAGCTGAGCCTGGGCGGCAGCGTCGACCCGCCGGCCGGCCTGCCCGCCGGCACCCCGGCCGCCACGACTTCGACGGCCTCGAAGACCGCCAAGCACCTGCCGCTGCCCTTCCCCGCGGCCGGGGACGTCATCACCCAGGGGGGCGTGCGATGAACCGACGGCGTACGAACACGGTGAACCGGCGGCGTACGAAGCGGAGCACGGCGGTCGCCGCCGCCGGGGCGCTGCTCGGCCTCACGCTCGGCGGCTGCTCCTTCGGCGGGGTGCAGAGCCTCCCGCTGCCCGGCGGCGCCGACCTCGGCAGCCACCCCTACACCGTCAAGGCGCAGTTCGCCGACGTCCTCGACCTCGTACCGCAGGCGTCGGTCCGGGTCAACGACGTCGCCGTCGGCCGGGTCACCTCCATCCACGTCGCCGACGACGGCTGGTCCGCCCTGGTCACCATGAAGGTCAACGGCAAGGTCCGGCTGCCCGCCAACGCCTACGCGCACCTGGAGCAGTCCAGCCTGCTCGGCGAGAAGTACGTCCAGCTGTCCGCGCCGCCCGCCGGCGAGACCGCCCGCGGCAAGCTCGCCGGCGGCTCGGTCATCCCCACCTCGCACACCAACCGCAACCCCGAGGTCGAAGAGGTCTTCGGCGCCCTGTCGCTGCTGCTCAACGGCGGCGGCATCCAGCAGCTCAAGACCATCAGCACCGAGCTGAACAAGGCGCTGACCGGCAACGAGCCCGAGGTGCGCGACATGCTCACCCAGGTCGACACCCTGGTCACCGACCTGGACACGCACAAGCAGGACATCACCGACGCGCTCGACGGCGTCAACCAGCTCTCCGCCACCCTCGCCGTCCGCGACCAGAAGATCGGCACCGTGCTGACCGGGCTGAGCCCCGGCCTGAAAGTGCTCGACCAGCAGCGCGGGTCGCTGGTCACCATGCTGCGGGCGCTCGACACCCTCTCCGGCGTCGCGGTGGACACCGTCAACCAGAGCAAGGACGACATGGTCGCCGACATCCAGGCCCTCGCGCCGACCCTGCAACGGCTCGCCGACTCGGGCAAGGACCTGCCCGACTCGCTCCAGGTGCTGCTGACCTACCCCTTCACCGACGAGGTCCTCAACGGCGTCAAGGGCGACTACCTCAACGTCTACCTCGACCTGACCGCCGCCCCCGGCACCCGGCTCATCCCGACGCTCAAGTCCCAGGACAACACCTACGACCAGGGCGCCCAGCCGCTGAGCAAGAAGAACACCATCCCCAAGGGGCTGCCGCTGCCGCTGCCCACGGTCACCACCACCGCCGGGGGCCGCTGATGCTGACCAGGGCCACCGTCGTCAAGAACATCGCCTTCCTGCTCGTCGCCGTGCTCGTGATCGGCTACGCCGGGGTCCGCTACGCCGACCTCGGCCGCTACGTCGGGCTGCGCGGCTACTACACCGTCAAGGTCGAACTGCCCGAGGCGGGCGGCCTGTTCGAGCACTCCGACGTCACCTACCGGGGCGTCTCGGTCGGCCGGGTCGGCCCCATCCGGCTCACCGCCGACGGCGTCGAGGCGTCGCTGCGCATCAACAACTCCGCGCCCGACATCCCCGCGCACCTCCAGGCGGTCGTCGCCAGCCTGTCCGCGGTCGGCGAGCAGTACATCGACCTGCGGCCCAGCACCGGCAACGGCCCCTATCTGCACGACGGTTCACGCGTCGACCAGGCCGACACGCAGATCCCCGCACCGGTCACCAACCTGCTCACCAGCGTCAACGACCTGGCGGCGTCCGTCCCGCTGAACTCGCTGCGCACCGTCGTCGACGAGTTCGGCCAGGCCTTCAACGGGCAGGCCGACAACCTCCAGTCGCTGCTGGACTCCAGCGGCCACTTCATCTCCGCCGCCGACACCAACCTGCCCACCGACACCCAGCTGATGGTCGACGGCCAGACCGTGCTGCGCACCCAGGCCGACGAGGGGGCCGCCATCAAGTCCTTCGCGGACAGCGCCAACCAGCTCGCCGCCCAGCTCAACTCCTCCGACACCGACCTGCGCCGGCTGATCGCCGCGGCACCCGAGGCGGCCACCCAGGTCAGCGCGCTGCTGCGGGACGTCGGACCGCAGCTGAGCGTCGTGCTGGCCAACCTGCTCACCACCTCCGACATCGCCGCCACCCGGCAGCGCGGCATCGAGGAGTTCCTGGTGACAGTGCCCGCCGTGGCCGCCGCGGGCTCCACCGCCGTCAGCCCCAAGGGCCTGCGCTTCGGCATGGCGGTCACCTTCTTCGCCCCGCTGCCCTGCACCTCCGGATACGGCGGCACCACCTACCGCAACGGCACCGACACCAGTGCGCCCGCCACCGCCTTCAACACCGCGGCCCGCTGCACCGCCCCCGCCTCCAGCGGCACCGACGTGCGCGGCAGCGCGCACGCGCCGTCCGGGGGCGCCCTGCCGCCGCCCGCCGAACCCGGCTCCGTCCTGCCCACGCACTCCGGCACCGGCGGCACGCCCTATGCGGCCCCGTCCGGCCCCGCCCTGCCCGGTGCGCTCGGCCTGCCCGCACTGCCGTCCGACAGCCCCACCGGGCTGGCCGGCCTGCTGGGGGTGCGGCCATGAGGCTCCCGCGGCTCCTTCGCGGCCGGGCGGCCGGGTGGACCGCCGCCTGGACGGTCGCCGCGGTCGTCTGCGCGCTCGGCGCGTGGTCGTACGCCGACACCCGCGGCGACGACGCGCTCAGCTACGGCAAGGCGCGGGACGCCGCACTCGCCGACGGGCAGCGCGACATCGCGCTGCTCAACACGGTCGACGCCGCCCACGCCGACGCGGACCTCGGCCGGTGGCTCACGGTCACCGCCGGCCCGCTGCACGACCGGATGGCCGGTACGCACACCGCGGACGCGGCCACCCTCAAGCAGTCGGGCACCTCCACCCGCGGCACCGTCACCGACGCGGCCGTCACGGAACTCGACACCAGGGCGGGCACGGCCAAGCTCGTCGCCACCGTCCAGGTCCGCGTGACCCCGGCCACGGGCACGCCCACCACCGACCGCAAACGCTTCGAAGCGGGCCTGTCCCGCACCCCGGGCGGCTGGAAGCTCACCGCCCTGACGGCCGTACCGGTCGGTGCGAGTTGACTCCGCAGGAGGGCACCCGGATGAAGACGAAGACCCCGCTCGGGGAGGACACGGCCGCCGAAGCCCCGCCGCCCGCGGCGGGCGGCGACGTCCCGGCGCGGGACGGCGCAGGTGCCGGTGCGGCCGCCGGACCGCCCGCCGCCGGCGACGCTCCGGCGCCGGACGGCGCGGAGACCGCGCGCCCCGCGGACGAGCCCGCCTCAGACGCCGCGCCCGCCCCGTCCGCCGCGGACGGCGATCCGGCCGAGGAAGCCGACCGCAGCCGGCGGCGCCTGCCCTGGCCGGGCGTCCTGCGCGGAAGGCGGCCCGCGCTGCCGCGGGCCGTACGGGCCAACCCGCTGCGTGCCGCCGCCGTCGCGGGGATCGCCCTGCTGCTGCTGGCCGGCGGCGGACTCGGTTACGCGGCACAGCAGTTGAAGGACCCGGGCGCGGCCCGCAACCACGCACTCACCGACACCGAGGCCACCAGCCGGCTCACCGGCGACGTCAGCGACGCGCTGAGCCGGATCTTCGCGTACACGCCCGACGACACCCAGACCACCGCCCAGGCGGCCCGCGACCTGCTGGAGGGCGCGGCGGCACAGCAGTACCAGACGCTCTTCACGCAGATCCGGCAGCAGGTCGCCGACCAGCGGCTGACCCTGAGCACCCGGGTGGTGCGGGCCGGCGTCGTCTCGCTCACCGGCGACCGCGCCCGGCTGCTGGTCTTCCTCGACCAGACCGCCCAGCGCGCCGGCGACACCGCCACCACCGCGGCGGCCCAACTCTCGGTCAGCGCCCACCTGGTGGGCGGCCACTGGCGGATCAGCGACCTCAAGGCCCGGTAGGAGAAGCCCCGATGGCACGTATGCAGCGTATGCAGTCCCCGCGTGTGCAGTCCGTCCTCCGGCGCCGTCCGCGCCGCCCCCTGCTCGCGGTCGCGCTCACCCTCGCGGTGGCCGCGGCCGTCGCCGCCGCGCTGACCGGCTGGTCCTGGTACGGCGCCGCCCACGACGGCGACGCCTCCTTCGCCCGCAGCCGCGACGCCGTCCTCGCGGCCGGCGAGCAGGCCGTGCAGAACCTCAACACCCTCGACCACAACGACCTCGACCACGGGTTGGACATCTGGGAGGCCTCGACCACCGGCGACCTGCACAGCCAACTCACCCAGGGGCGTACCGACTTCGCCAAGCAGGTGCAGCAGGCGCAGACCGTCAGCACCGCCAAGGTGCTGTCCGGCGCGGTCACGGAACTGGACACCAGGACCGGCAAGGCCAGCGTGATGGTCGCGCTGCGGATCACCGTCCAGGCGCCCAAGGCCAAGCCCGCCGTCAAGGAGAGCCGGATGCTCGGCGAGCTGACCAGGACCGCGGACGGCTGGAAGCTCAGCGCGCTCGGCCAGGCGCCGACGGGCGACAGCGCCCCCGAGGCGACGGCCCCCGCCCCCACGTCCACCACGCCGCAGCCCACCGCGGGCCACTGACGCCGTTACGCGAGAGGACCGACGCGCCATGTCGACCACCCGTCATCTGATCAACCGGCAGCGCAGGCTCGCCGCGGTGTCCGCGGCGGCGGAGGAGCGGACGGGGGAGCGTACGGTACGCCCGGCGCCCGCACCGGGCCGGGCGCGTACCCGTACCGCCGCCGCCGTGGACGTAACCCCCGCCGCCGACCTGCCGCGCAAGGCGCCCGCGCGCCCCTTCCCGCTCGCCGTCACCGTGCTGGCCGTGCTCGCCGTCCTGCTCGGCGGCTTCGCCGCGGTCGCCGCAAGCCGGGCCTCCGCCCTGCACGGCACCGTCGCCACCCACAACACCGCGCTCACCGACACCGCCCGCACCAGCGAGGTCAAGGGCCAGATCGCCGAGGCGGTGAACGCCGTCTTCTCCTACGACTACGCCGACACCGCCCGCACCGACACCGCCGCCCGGCGGCTGCTCACCGGAAAGGCCGTACAGCAGTACGCGTCCATGCTCGCCGAGGTGCGCGCCCAGGCCCCGGCGCAGAAACTGGTGCTGACCACCACCGTGACCGACACCGGCGTCGAGACCATCGACGGCGACCGCGCGCACGTCCTGGTCTTCGCCGACCAGCGCAACACCAGTACGGCCGAGGCGGGCGCCGGCAGCACCTACGCCGCCGCCATGTTCGCGGTGGACGCCGTCCGCCAGGACGGCACGTGGAAGATCGCCTCGATCGACACCTTCGGCTGAGGCCTCGCAGCAGGCACTATGGGGGTGAGCCGCGACTGCAACGCACCCGAAACGGTGTGATGCAATGCTCATGATCCCCCGCCCGGACCAGGCCGGGGAGCGGTGCCTGACCGGCGAGGATGGATGGATATGGATAAGCAGCAGGAGTTCGTTCTCCGGACCCTGGAGGAGCGGGACATCCGCTTCGTACGGCTGTGGTTCACCGACGTACTCGGCTACCTCAAGTCGGTCGCCGTCGCCCCCGCCGAGCTGGAACAGGCGTTCGACGAGGGTATCGGCTTCGACGGCTCCGCCATCGAGGGCTTCGCCCGGGTGTACGAGTCGGACATGATCGCCAAGCCCGACCCCGGCACCTTCCAGATCCTGCCCTGGCGCGCCGAGGGACCCGGCACCGCCCGGATGTTCTGCGACATCCTCATGCCCGACGGCTCACCGTCCTACGCCGACCCGCGCTACGTCCTCAAGCGCGCCCTCGCCAAGACCTCCGACCTCGGCTTCACCTTCTACACGCACCCCGAGATCGAGTTCTACCTGCTCAAGGACAAGCCGCTGGACGGCGGCCGCCCCACCCCCGCCGACAACTCCGGCTACTTCGACCACACCCCGCAGAACATCGGCATGGACTTCCGCCGCCAGGCCATCACCATGTTGGAGTCGATGGGCATCTCGGTGGAGTTCTCCCACCACGAGGGCGCCCCCGGCCAGCAGGAGATCGACCTGCGGTACGCCGACGCGCTGTCCACCGCCGACAACGTCATGACCTTCCGGCTGGTCATGAAGCAGGTCGCCCTGGAGCAGGGTGTGCACGCCACCTTCATGCCCAAGCCGTTCTCCGAGTTCCCCGGCTCCGGCATGCACACCCACCTGTCCCTCTTCGAGGGCGACCGCAACGCCTTCTACGAGTCCGGCGCCGAGTTCCAGCTCTCCAAGGTCGGCCGGTCCTTCATCGCCGGCCTGCTGCGGCACGCCGGCGAGATCTCCGCGGTCACCAACCAGTGGGTCAACTCCTACAAGCGCATCTGGGGCGGCTCCCAGCGCACCGCCGGCGCCGGCGGCGAGGCCCCCTCGTACATCTGCTGGGGCCACAACAACCGCTCCGCGCTCATCCGTGTCCCCATGTACAAGCCCGGCAAGACCGGCTCCACCCGCGTCGAGGTCCGCTCCCTCGACTCCGGCGCCAACCCCTACCTGTCCTACGCCGTCCTCCTGGCCGCCGGCATGAAGGGCATCCAGGACGGCTACGAACTCCCCCCCGGCGCCGACGACGACGTCTGGGCACTCTCCGACTCCGAACGCCGCGCCCTCGGCATCGAACCCCTCCCGCAGAACCTCGGCGAGGCGATCGACCTGATGCAGCGCAGCGAACTCGTCGCCGAGACCCTGGGCGAGCACGTCTTCGACTTCTTCCTGCGCAACAAGAAGCAGGAGTGGGAGGAGTACCGCTCCGAGGTCACGGCCTTCGAGCTGCGGAAGAACCTGCCGGTGCTGTAGCGGTCTTCGGACGGCTGACGACGTGCGGGGGGTGCGGGCGGGCGGTGGCGACCCGGGTGGACGACTGCGGATCGTGGCAGACGGTGTGGCTGGAGCCCGACGCGGTCGTACGCCGTCCTTCCGGGCCTCCGGCCGGTCCGCCCACCGGAATGCTCCCCGAGGGCGTTCTGCGTGACGACTGCTCCCCCTACCCCTGGCACCCGCTGACGCCCCACCACGAGGCCTTCGTGAACACCCTGGTCCGGCGGCCCGACGTGCGTACGTCCTGGTTGCGACGGCGCCGCCGGCCGAGCTGGCCGGGGCCAGGACGGGGCAGGGCCGGCGGGGTCAGGAGGCGGGGAGTTCGGTGGCGCCGAGGGCGAAGTCGAAGTTGCCCACGCCGTGGTTTGCGAGGCTCACTGTCAGGAGGCCGGCTCCTTCCAGCCAGTGGGACATCTTCAGGGGGCCGGCGTCCAGGGGGCGCAGGCCCAGGGTCTTGACGAAGGTCTCGACGCTTGCCTTCGCCTGGGGGTCATCGCCGGCGAGGAAGATGTCGGGGCGGCCTTTTTCCAGGACGTGGCGGAAGACGGTGTTGAAGGCCTTCACCACGGCGGTGCCGGCCGGGGCGGCCTTGGCGGCTTCCTGGGCGGTGGAGGTCCCCTCGGGGTGGGCGAGCCCGTCGAAGGAGGCGTTGAAGGGGTTGCTGATGTCGACGACGACCTTGCCCGCGAGCGCGTCGCCGTACTGGGTGACGGCCGGTACGACGGCGGTGTGGAGCAGGGCGACGATGACGATGTCCCCGGCCGGGGCGGTGGCCCATTCTCCCGTCGTGGCGCCGCCGCCGAGGGCCTCGGCGAGGTCGGCGGCCTTGGACCGGTCACGGCCCATGACCTCGACGGTGTTGCCGCCCGCCAGCGCCCGCGCGCCGATGGTGCGCGCCATGTTCCCGGTGCCGATGATGGTGATGCTGCTCATGAGGTGTCCTGACCTGGTGGTGTGACGTGCCGGTTCAGAGTGCGGTGGTGCCGCCGTCGGCGACGAGTTCCATGCCGTTGACGTAGCTGGAGTCGTCGGAGGCGAGGAAGAGTGCGGCGCTGGCGATCTCGTCGGGGCTGCCCATCCGGCCGCGGGGGATGAGGGACTCGAACTGGCGCTTGGTGGCCTCGTCGAAGAGTTCCTCCTGCTTGGCGGTGGCGACCTGGCCGGGGGTCAGGACGTTGACGCGGATGCGGCGGTCCCTGAGTTCGTTGAGCCAGACGCGCGCCCAGGCCTGCTGTACGGCCTTGCTGCCGGCGTAGACGCTCCAGCCGGGGAAGGCCCCGAGGGAGGCGTTGGAGCCGGTCATGAGGATGGAGCCGCCGTCGTTGAAGAGCGGGAGCGCCTTCTGGACGGTGAACAGCGTGCCGCGGGCGTTGAGCCCGAACCAGGTGTCGAACTGGGCCTCGGTGATCTCGCCGAGCGGTGCGGGCTCGCCGCCGCCGGCGCTGGCCCAGAGCACGTCGATGCTGCCCTTCTCCCGCTTGACGGTGTCGTAGAGGCGGTCCAGGTCGTCCAGGTCGGCGGCGTCGCCCTGGACGCCGGTGACGTTGCGGCCGATCTGCCGTACGGCCGCGTCCAGGGCGTCCTGGCGTCGGCCGGTGACGAAGACGTGCGCTCCCTCGTCGACGAACAGCTTCGCGCCGGCCAGCGCCATGCCGGCCGTGCCGCCGGTGATGACCGCAACCTTGCCGTCGAGCTTTCCCACAGTCGCTCCCTGGGGTCGGTGGTGCCGTGTGCACCCGGACGGCACTGTTAAGTACACCGCCCTGTGTGCTTACCGTACGGTGCGAGCTGCCGGGGCGCAAACTATGTACACCGGTCGTTACCCGAAAGCGGTAGCATGGGCTCATGACGGAGTTGGAGAAGGGCCCCACGGGCCGCCGCCGCGGCCGGGGCGCCCGCGAGCGCATCCTCGGCGCGTCCCGGCAGCTGTTCCGCGAACAGGGCATCAACCGCACGGGCATGGACCAGCTCTGCGCCGAGGCACAGGTGTCCAAGCGCACCGCCTACCAGCACTTCACCGGCAAGGACGAACTCGTCGCCGAGTACCTGCGCCAGTTCGACCCCGCCGTCATGTCCGGGGTCTTCGACCGCACCGACCTCACGCCCCGCGAACGGCTCCTGGCCGCGTTCGACATCCCGCCCACCACACCCCTGTGCCCCTACATCGGCGCCGCCGTCGAACTCCACGACCCGGAGCACCCGGCATCGCAGTACGCGCGCGACTACAAGAAGGCCGTCGCCGCGCGGCTGGCCGGCGCCGCACGCGAAGCCGGCGCCGCCGACCCCGAGCAGCTCGGCGAGCAGCTCGCGCTGCTCCTCGACGGCGCCGCGGCCCGCACCCGCGTCCTCGATGCCGACGCCTTCCCCACCGCCGCCGCCGTCGCCGCCGTCCTGATCGACAGCGCGATCCGCGCCACGGCCTAGTCCAGCCAGGACGGGGACAGGGCCGAGCGGGTCAGCAGCCGGGGGGTGCCGGGGGCGGCGGCCGGGACCGTGTAGAGGTCGGAGCCGTAGTCGCCGGGGAGGGAGTAGGCCAGGGTCTGGTCGTCGGTCCAGACGGCCTGGTCGTCGACGTTGCGGGTCTCGGCGGTGGGGTGGTCGCGGAGGGTGGCGAGGTCGAGGACGTACAGGCGCCAGGGGGCGTCGGGGGACAGGCCGGGGACGCGTTTCTTGAAGGCGATGCGGGTGCCGTCGGGGGACAGCGAGGGGCACTCGACGTTGGTGCGCAGGGTGACGGCGGTCCTCGCCGCGACGTCGCCGCGGATCAGGTAGGTGCGGCCGCCGGTCGCCGCGGTGGCGTAGAAGTGGGTGTCGTCGGCGAAGGTGACGCCCCAGTAGTTGAGGTCGGCGGCGCGCAGCCGCTTGCCGTCGCGGGTGAGGGTGTAGTCCTCCAGGGTCGGCTGCAGGTCGCCGGTCCTGGTGTCGAGGATCGAGGTGCGGGTGGAGAAGTCGGTGCCCGCGTAGGAGTCGCCGCCGACGAAGACCGTCCAGGCGGCCATGCGGCCGCTGGGGGAGACCCGGGCGCGGGTCGGGATGCCGGCCAGGCCGACGCGCCGGGTGGTGCGCAGGCGGGAGTCGAGGACGAGGGCGCGGTAGGTGTCGTTGACCGGGCCGCGTTCGGCCTGCAGGCAGATGCCGGTGCCGGCGGCGGCGTAGAAGCGCAGGCAGCTGACCCCCGAGGCGGTGCGGGGGCCTTCCGGGTCGGCGGCCGGGACGCTGGCCAGCTCGTCGCGGTGCGGCCCCCAGGCCATGGAGCGGAAGACGATGCGCGGCCCTCCTGCGGCGGCGAGCGAGACGGTGCCGGCGTGCACGGCGGGGCCGCCGGCCTGCACCTGGTTCCTGCGGTCGGCCCGCTGGGCGGCCCGCCAGACCGCGACCCCGGCGACGGAGGCCAGCACCAGGACGCCGGCCAGCAGCACCAGCAGCCTGTCGCGCGTACTCATACCGCCTCCGCGGGCCGCAGCCGTATCGAGAGCGCGACGCTCGCCAGCAGCGCGACGGCCGCCCCGGCGAGCGCCGACCGGTCGCCGAAGGCGGTCCAGGCCGCACCGAAGGCGATGGAGCAGCAGAAGCGCGCCCCGGCCTGCCCGGTCTGTACGAGGGCGAGCCCGCTGGAGCGCAGCGCCTCGGGTACGGAACCGGCCGCGGCGGCCATCAGCACCCCGTCGGTGGCGGCGTAGAAGGCGCCGTGCAGGGCGAGTACGGCGTACGGCAGCACGCCGGCCCGCAGGTGGGACAGCAGCAGCGCGTACGCCAGCAGCAGCGCGACGTGGCCGCCGACGAAGACCCGCCAGCGGCCGAGCCGGTCGGCCCAGCGGCCGAGCGGGACGGCCAGCAGCAGGAAGGCGGCGGCGGTGCCGAGCGGCAGCAGCGCGAACCACCGGTCGGGCACGCCGAGCCGGCGCTGCAGCATGAGGTAGACGAAGGAGTCGCTGACCGTGGCGAGGCCGAGTGCCACCGCGCACAGCGCGAGCCCGCGCAGTTCTCGCCGCCCGAGCAGGGCGACCGCGGCCCGCAGCGAGGGGCGTTCGGCTCCGGTGGCGGGGGAGGGCCGCGTGGTGCGGGACGGCACGAAGAGCAGCAGCACCAGCACG
This sequence comes from Actinacidiphila bryophytorum, assembly GCF_016916835.1. Classification (GTDB taxonomy): domain Bacteria; phylum Actinomycetota; class Actinomycetes; order Streptomycetales; family Streptomycetaceae; genus Actinacidiphila; species Actinacidiphila bryophytorum. The sequence continues at coordinate 745,689 of NZ_JAFFIX010000001.1, forward strand.
CCCACGGCGGCGACGCAGAAGCTGACGGTGAAGACGGCGTCGTAGCCGTCGGCGGCCCGGCGCAGGATCAGGAAGGCGACCAGCGGGCCGAGCAGCGCGCCGGCGGTGTCCATCGCCCGGTGCACCCCGAAGGCCCGGCCGCGTGCCTCCGGCGGCGAGGACAGCGAGATGAGCGCGTCGCGCGGGGCGGTGCGCAGGCCCTTGCCGGTCCGGTCGGCGGCAAGGACCGCGCCGATCAGCGGCAGGGTGTGGACGGCCGGCAGCAGCGGTTTGCACAGCGCCGACAGGCCGTAGCCGAGGGCGGCGACCTGCTTGTGCCGGCCGCCGCGGTCGGCGAGGTGCCCGCCGACCAGCCGGACCAGGGCGCTGAAGCCGTTGTAGACGCCGTCGAGCAGGCCGAAGCCCAGCGGGGACAGGCCGAGCCCGGAGACCAGGTAGAGCGGCAGCACCGCGGTGACCATCTCGGAGGAGACGTCGGTGATCAGGCTGACCGCGCCGAGCGCGAGCACGGTGGAGGCGACCGCGGAGCGCCGCCCGGGACCTGGCAGGCCCCGGGCGGCGGTACGCGAGGCCGCCGCGGGTGTGCTCCCGCGGCTCTCGCTGACGTACATCGGTCAGCTGGTCCAGATGCCGGTGATGTCCGACGCGGACACGGCCTGGCCGGCGTGCGTGGACGTCCCCGCCAGATCCTCCAGCGTCCGCAGGAGGTTGTAGTGGTTGTACGTGGTCGAGCTGGAGCTGCCCGGGGTCACCTGCTGCCCGTACAGCACCGTCGGGATGCGGTTGCCGCTCAGCGAGTTGTCCTCGTCGAAGGTCACCACGAGCAGGCTGTTGTGGGTCTTGGCCCAGGTCGCGTACGCGCCCAGGTTGTTCTTGATCCAGGTGTCACCGGTCGACACCGAGCAGTCGTGCATGTCGCTGCACAGGTTGGGCACCACGAAGGACATGGTCGGCAGCGTCGAGTAGTCCGTCGGGAACTGCGCGAAGGTCTTGGCGCTCGAGGTCGGCACGTTGGAGAAGCCGAACCACGGGTTGTGCTTCTGGGCGTAGTTGCCGCTCTTGCAGGTGGTCGAACCCTGGCTGGGCAGCGTCTCGTTGTAGCTGCCGAAGGTCTTGCCCGCGGCGGCCACCTCGGAGCCCAGGTTCGCGGCCGAGCTGAAGCCGATCGTCACGCAGCTGTCGGAGGTGATGCCCTGCGTGGAACCGGAGAAGAGCGCGTAGTAGTTCGGCTGGCTGGGGTGGGTGATGGCGTGGCTCTGGGTGAGGTTCGCGCCGCCGGTCCTGAGCGAGTTGATGTACGGGGCGCTGGAGCTGCCGATCACCTGGCTGTACGCGTGGTTCTCCATGACCACCACGATCGTGTGGTCGGGAGTGGGGACGGAGCCTGCCGCCTGGGCGTTGCCGCCGAGGCCGGCCCACAGGCCGGCGGAGGCGGCGGCGAGGCCGCCGGCGGTCAACAGGGCGGTACGGCTACGGCTGCGCACGGGTTACCTCCGGTACGGGGGCGGGTGGGGGCGTGCGTGGTCTGCGGTGCGGCTTGTGCGGTGTGCATGCCAAAGGTAGGGGCGGCCGGGGGACCCGCGGAGCGGGCGGCAGATGAAGAACACGCGAACGCTGCGGTACGCGTACGGGTCCGCGGGCGGCGGCCTGCCGGGGGTGTGCCGGGGTCAGCTGGTCGGCGGCAGGGACAGCCGCAGCCGTACGCCTTGGGGCAGCGGCTCCACCGCCACGCTCCCGCCGTGCGTCTCGGCGATCTGCCGCACGATCGCCAGCCCCAGACCGGAACCGGGCAGCGAACGCGCCGCAGGCGAGCGGTAGAAGCGGTCGAAGACGAAGGGCAGGTCGGCCGCCGGTATGCCAGGACCGGCGTCGCTCACCGACACCACACCCGCGGCGGTCGTGGCCACGGTGATCCGGCCGCCGTCAGGGCTCCATTTTACGGCGTTGTCCACCAGGTTGCCGATCGCGCGCTCCACCGCGTCCGGGTCGGCGTGCACCAGGCAGGGCGCAAGCTCCGCCGCGAAGTCCAGCCGCGGCGACCTGGCCGCCGCCCGCCCCACCACCCGCTGGGCCAGCAGGTCCAGCCTGGTGTCCTCGACGTGGCCCCGCACACCCCCGTAACGGCCCAGGTCCACCAGGTCGTTGACCAGCGACGTCAGCTCGGCGGCCTGGGCGCGGGCGTCGGAGACCAGCGCGGGCGCCTGCGGATCGGCCAGCCCCGGCCCCTCCGCGAGGAGTTCCAGGTTGGTGGTCAGGCTGGTCAGCGGGGTGCGCAACTCGTGCGACGCGTCCGCGACCAGCCGGCGCTGGGCGCCCACCGACTCCTCGAGGGCCGCCATCATCGCCGCGAACGACCGGGTGAGCCGGGCGATCTCGTCCCGCCCGTCCGCCGACAGCCGCGCGGTCAGGTCCGAGGTCGCGGTGACGTGCTCCACGGTCTCGGTCAGCTGCCGCACCGGCCGCAGCACCCTCCCGGCCGCCAGCCGCCCCGCCACCGCCGCCAGCACGCAGCCGCCGGCCGCGATCGCCGCCAGCAGGAAGGCCAGCCGGTTCAGGGTGCTGTGCACCACCGAGGTCCTGATCGCGGTACGCACCAGCACGCCGTCGCTCTCCGCCATCGGCGCGGTGTAGATCCGGTAGCGCCGGCCGGCGTAGTCCGCGTCGTGGAAGTACGCGGGACTGCTGCCCTGCGCGACGGCCACATCCCGCTTGCTGATGTCGGTGAACCCGTCGCTGGGCCCCACACCGGGCTGGACCACGAACTGGAGCAGCAGGGTCGAGCTGACGTTGACCGGCGTGGTCGGGATCGCCGGAGCGCCGGGCGCCTTCCCCCGCACCTTCTCCGCCACCGCGCCCTTCTCCTTGAACGCCCGCACCACGTCGGGCGCCTGGGCCGCCGCCGACACCAGGTCCGCGTCATGCTGCTCGTTCAGCCGGGAGCTGAGCGACGGGTACAGCACCAGCGCCGCGAGCATCAGTGCGGCCAGCACCGCGAGACCGCCCGCCAGCGCCAGCCGGTTGCGCAGGCTCACGGCCCCTCCCGCAGGACGTACCCCAGGCCGCGCACCGTCTGCACCAGCCGCGGCTCACCGCCCGCCTCCAGCTTCGCGCGCAGGTAACTCACGTACACCCACAGCGCGTTCGAGGACGGGCCGAAGTCGTAGCCCCACACCGAGTCGAAGATCAGCGTACGGCTCAGCACCCGGCGCGGATTGCGCAGGAACAGCTCGAGCAGCGCGTACTCGGTCCTGGTCAGGTCGAGCACCCGGTCGCCGCGCACCGCACGGCACGCGGCGGTGTCCAGCTCCAGGTCCGCGAACCGCAGCACCTCCTGGTCGGCGCCGCTGCGCCGCAGCAGCGCCCTGATCCTGGCCCGCAGCTCCTCCAGCGCGAACGGCTTCGCCAGGTAGTCGTCGGCCCCCGCGTCCAGGCCCGCGACCCGGTCGGCGACCAGGTCGCGGGCGGTGAGCATCAGGATCGGCGTGCGGTCGCCGCGCCTGCGCAAAGTGCGGCACACCTCAAGGCCGTTGGGCTCGGGCATCAGGATGTCCAGCACCACCGCGTCGTGCCGCCCGGCGGCCAGCGCCGCCAAGGCGGTGCCGCCGTCCGCCGCCACCGCGACCTCGTACCCGTCCCGGGTCAGGGCGTGCGCCAGCGAACGGCGTACCGCGTCGTCGTCGTCAACCACCAGGACTCGCATGGCGTCAGGGTGCCGTACCGCTTGTCAGCGCAGGATCAGCGTCTTGGGCTTTCCGCCCCCCTTGCCGGGGTCGCCCTTGCCGGGGTCGCCCTTGCCCGGGTCTCCCTTGCCGGGGTCGCCCTTGCCCGGCGCCGGCTTGCAGACGGGCTTGCCGCCGGCCGCCATCTTCAGCTGGAGGATCGCCTTCGCGAGCCGCTGCGGGGTGACACCCAGCTTCTTCGCCACCGCCGCGAAGGCCGGGCTGCCCTCGTCGATCGTGCCCTTCGGGCCGGTGGCCATCTTCTGCAACGCGTCCAGGGCCGCCTGGGCCTTGGACAGCGGTACGCCCAGCACCTTCGCCAGCTGGGCGGCGGTGAAGACGTTCGCCGGTCCCGGCTTGGTCGTGCCCGGCTTCGGGGCGCCGGGCTTCTTGCCCTCGACGAAGATCGCCGTCAGGAACTTGCGGGCCTGAGGGGTGGACATACCCATGTCCTTGGCGAAGGACGCGACGATCTTGTCGGTGAGCTTGCCGCCGGTCGCGGCGAGCGCGATCTTGACGTTGCGCAGGGCCTGGTCGAGCCGGCTGTCCGGCTGCGCCGGGGCGCACTGGCCCGGCTTCTTGGCCGGACCCGTGCCGGTGCCCTTGCCGGGGCTGGTGCCGGCCGCTGAGGCCGCGGTGGCCCCGAGGGCCAGGATGACGGCTGTCGCCGTGGTGATCACTGTCGTGTGGCGCACGGTGCGCCCCCCTTCTCTCGTGCGCCCACCACACCAACCCCGCCTTCACCCCACCCCCGACGAACCTTAGGACTCCCCTAGAGCCCCGCCACCTCCCTCCGGGGGGCCAGGTGATTGCCACTTGCGGTGGCGGTGCTTCTTTCCTGCCCGTCCGGGCTGGGCGCGCAGTTCCCCGCGCCCCTGAGCTCCTGCCCCTTGCGGTGGGCGTTCGGCTTTCCCGCCGTCGTGGCTGGGCGCGCAGTTCCCCGCGCCCCTAAAAACGCTCGCCCTCTGGCGCAGGGGGCGCCGCCCGAAAAACGCTCACCCTGCGGGAAGAGGGCAACAACCAGGGGCGCGGGGAACTGCGCGCCCAGCCACCCACGCACCGGAAGGTGCGAGCCCACCGCAGGTGGCAACCACCTGGGGGCGCGGGGAACGGCGCGACGAGCCTCCACCGGGCGGAAGGTGAGGTGTGGCGAGCCCCCGGAGGGGCTGGCGGATAGGCTCGGGGGAGGGCGCGCGGACGGGAGGGCCGGGATGCAGGGCCGACGAAGCAGTACCTTCACCCGACTGCTTCGTCACGGCTTCACCGACCCCGCCGCGGCCGAGCGCCTGCTCGACGCCCCGGAGCTGTCGGCCGTGCGGGCCGACCCCGTCCTGCTGGAGGCGCTGGGCGCGACCGCCGACCCGGACCAGGCCCTGCTGGGCCTGGTCCGGCTGGCGGAGGCGCTGGACTCCGAGGAGCGCCGCGCGCTGCTGGACACGGTGACGACGGCGAAGCCGCTGCGGGACCGGCTGCTGGGGGTGCTGGGCGCCTCGGAGGCGCTGGGGGACCACCTGGCCCGGCACGCGGCGGACTGGCACGCGCTGGTCACGTACGAGGCGGCCGACCTGCACCCGGGGGTGGCGGAGTTCGAGCGGGGGCTCGCGGCGGCGGCGGACCCGGACGCGCTGCGGGCCGCGTACCGCCGCTGCCTGCTGGGGATAGCGGCCCGCGACGTGTGCGGCACGAGCGACCTGGTGCGTACCGCGGCCGAACTGGCGGACCTGGCGACGGCGACGCTGCGTGCCGCGCTGGCCATCGCCAGCGCCGAGACCCCGCAGGATGCGGCAGCGGCCCGCCTGGCGGTGATCGGCATGGGCAAGTGCGGCGGCCACGAGCTGAACTACGTCTCGGACGTCGACGTGATCTTCGTGGCGGAGCCCGCCGACGGCGTCGAGGAGGTCGAGGGGATGCGGGCGGCGACCCGGCTGGCGGCCCGGATGATGCGGGTGTGCTCGGACACCACCGCGGAGGGCACGATCTGGCCGGTCGACGCGAACCTGCGGCCCGAGGGCAAGAACGGGCCGCTGGTGCGTACGCTGTCCAGCCACCTGGCGTACTACGCGCGGTGGGCGAAGACCTGGGAGTTCCAGGCGCTGCTCAAGGCCCGCCCGGTCGCGGGCGACCCGGCGCTGGGCGCGGAGTACGTGGCCGCGATCCGTCCGCTGGTGTGGCAGGCGGCCGAGCGCGAGCACTTCGTGACCGACGTGCAGCAGATGCGCCGCCGAGTGGTGGACAACATCCCGGCGGCCCAGGTGGAGCGGGAGCTGAAACTCGGCCCTGGCGGCCTGCGGGACGTGGAGTTCGCGGTGCAGCTGCTGCAGCTGGTGCACGGCCGCACCGACAGCTCGCTGCGCAGCGGCACCACCTTGACCGCGCTCGCCGAGCTGGCCGCCGGCGGCTATGTGGGCCGCGCGGACGCCGCGTCGCTGGACGACGCCTACCGCTTCCTGCGGCTGATGGAGCACCGCATCCAGCTGCACAAGATGCGCCGCACCCACCTGGTGCCCGACGACGAGGCGGGTCTGCGGCGCCTGGGCCGCGGCCTGGGCTTCCGCTCGGAGCCGGTCGCGAACCTCAACCGGGAGTGGAAGCGGCACGCCATGGAGGTGCGGCGCCTCCACGAGAAGCTGTTCTACCGGCCGCTGCTGGAGTCGGTGGCCCAGCTCGGCACCGACGACGTGCGGCTGAGCACTGACGCGGCCCGGCAGCGCCTGCAGGCGCTCGGCTACGCCGACCCGGCCGCCGCGATGCGCCACCTGGAGGCGCTGGCCAGCGGCGTCAGCCGCAAGGCGGCGATCCAGCGCACGCTGCTGCCGGTGCTGCTCGGCTGGTTCGCGGACTCCGCCGACCCGGACGCGGGCCTGCTGGGCTTCCGCAAGGTCTCCGACGCTCTGGGCCTGACGCCGTGGTATCTGCGGCTGTTGCGTGACGAGGGCGCCGCGGCCCAGCGGCTGGCCCGGGTGCTCTCCTCCGGGCGGATGGCCCCCGACCTGCTGCTGCGCGCCCCCGAGGCGGTCGCGGTGCTGGGCTCGGTGGACGGCGGCCTGGTGCCGCGCGAGCATGCCGCCCTCGAACAGGAGGTGCTGGCCGCGGTGGGCCGCGCGGAAGGCCCCGAGCAGGCCATCGCGGCGGTACGCGGGGTGCGCAGGCGGGAGCTGTTCCGTACGGCGGCGGCCGACCTCATCGACACCTACGGCGACGATGTCGAGGCCGCGGAGGACCGGGTGGACCCGGCCGAACTGGTCGACCGGGTCGGCTGCGCCGTCTTCGGGGTGACCGCGGCGACGGTGGCCGGCGCCCTGCGCGCCGCGGTCAACGCGGTGACCGGCAACGACGCCCGGCCGCTGCCGACGCGGTTCGCGGTGATCGGCATGGGCCGCTTCGGCGGCCGGGAGCTGGGCTACGGCTCGGACGCCGACGTGCTCTTCGTGCACGAGCCGCACGACGGGGTCGACCAGGCCGAGGCGGGCAAGGCCGCGCTCGCGGTCGCCGACGAGATGCGCCGGCTGCTGCAGATCCCGACGGCCGACCCGCCGCTGCTGGTCGACGCCGACCTGCGGCCCGAGGGCAAGAGCGGCCCCCTGGTGCGCAGCCTCGCCTCGTATGCGGCCTACTACCGCAGGTGGTCGCTGGTGTGGGAGAGCCAGGCGCTGCTGCGGGCGATCCCGGTGGCCGGCGACCAGGACCTGGGCACCCGCTTCATGGAGCTGATCGACCCGCTCCGCTACCCGGCCGACGGCCTGGACGAGGAGGCGGTACGCGAGATCCGCCGGCTCAAGGCGCGCATGGAGTCCGAGCGGCTGCCGCGCGGCGCGGACCGCACCACGCACGCCAAACTGGGCCGCGGCGGCCTGTCCGACGTCGAGTGGACTGTCCAGCTGCTCCAGCTCCAGCACGCGGGCCGGCTGCCCGAGCTGCGTACCACGAGCACCCGGCGGGCGCTGGCCGCGGCGACCCGGGCGGGCCTGCTGGACCCGGCGGACGCGGCGGTACTGGACGAGGCATGGGTGCTGGCCACCCGGGTGCGCAACGCGGTGATGCTGGTACGCGGCCGCCCCGGCGACACCTTCCCAGGCGACGGCCGCGAGCTGGCCGCGGTGGGCCGCTACCTCGGCTTCCCGCCCGGCCACGTCGGCGACATGCTGGAGGACTACCGCCGCAGGACCCGGAGGGCACGGGCCGTGGTGGAGCGGCTCTTCTACGAGGGCTGACGAGCGAGCAC
>NZ_JAFFIX010000010.1 GCF_016916835.1 Actinacidiphila bryophytorum
TCGCTCGCCCGGTGAGCAGGGCGGCTGCCGGAACGCGTCAGGGCGCGCTGGTGGCCAGTTGGGTGTCGCGGCGCACCAGCGCCGCGTAGCGGCCGTTCGCGGCGAGGAGTTCGTCGTGGGTGCCGCGTTCGACGATCCGTCCGGCGTCGAGGACCACGATCTGGTCGGCGTCGCGGATGGTGGAGAGCCGGTGGGCGATGGTGATGGTGGTGCGCCCGGCCGACAGGGTGTCGATGGCGTCCTGCACGGCCTGCTCGGTCCTGGTGTCCAGGGCGCTGGTGGCCTCGTCCAGGATCAGCACCGGCGGGTTGCGCAGGATCGTGCGGGCGATGGCCAGCCGCTGCTTCTCACCGCCGGAGAAGCGGTAGCCGCGTTCGCCGACGAGCGTGTCGTAGCCGTCGGGCAGGCCGGTGATGTGGTCGTGGATCTGGGCGGCCTCGGCGGCGGCGTGGATCTCTTCGTCGGTCGCGTCCGGCTTGGCGAAGCGCAGGTTCTCGGCGACCGAGGCATGGAAGAGGTAGGTCTCCTGCGAGACGACGCCCACGGCGGAGGCCAGCGTGTCGAAGGTCAGGTCGCGGACGTCGGTGCCGTCGACGGTGACCCGGCCGGCCGTGACGTCGTACAGCCGCGGCACCAGGTAGCTCAGGGTGCTCTTGCCCGAGCCGGTCGCGCCGACGACGGCGAGGCTGCCGCCCGCGGGCACGGCCACGTCGATGCCGCTCAGCGTGGGGGCGCCGGACTCGGGGTCGTAGGCGAAGTCCACGCCCTCGAAGGCGACGTCGCCGCGTACGGACTCCAGACTCCGCGCGCCGGGGCGCTCGGTGATGTCCAGCGGCAGATCGAGATATTCGAAGATGCGCTGGAAGAGCGCGAGCGAGGTCTGCACCTGCACACCGGTGGCGAGCAGCGAGACGGTGGGCCGGAACAGGCCCTGCTGCAACGAGACGAAGGCGACCAGGGTGCCGATGGAGATCGCGGGTCCGCCGTGGCCGGTGGTCAGCCCGGCGGCCCAGTACAGCAGCGCGGGCATCGCGGACATCACGATGCCGATGACGGCCATCCGCCAGCGGCCCTGCATGTTGGAGCGCACTTCCAGGTCCACCAGGCGCTCGGACTCGGCGGAGAAGTCGCGGGTGAGCGAGTCGGCGCGGCCCATGGTGCGGCCGAGCAGGATGCCGCTGACCGACAGCGACTCGGTGACGATCGCCGACATCGAGGCCATCTGCTTCTGCCGCTCGGTGGCGATCTTCTTGCGCTCGCGGCCGACCCGCCGGGCGATCCAGACGAACAGCGGGAGCAGCAGCAGTGAGACGACGGTCAGCCGCCAGTCCAGCGCGGCCATCGCCACGACCGAGGCGATCACGGCGGTGGCGTTGGACACCAGCGAGGTCGCCGTCGAGGTGACGGTGGCCTGCATGCCGCCGATGTCGTTGGCGATCCTGGACTGCACCTCGCCGGTGCGGGTGCGGGTGAAGAAGGCCAGCGACATGCGCTGCAGCCGCTCGTAGACGGCGGTCCGCAGGTCGTGCATGACGCGCTGGCCGACGGTGGTGGAGATCAGGGTCTGCAGGACGCCGAAGACGCCGGTGGCGACGGCGGTGGCGATCATGCCGAGCGCGAGCAGGCTCAGCAGCCCGGTGCGGCCCTGCGGGATCGCGGTGTCCAGGATGGCCCGCAGCAGGAACGGCGAGGCGACCGAGACCAGCGAGGACAGGCCGACGAGGACGCCCACGACGGCCAGCCGGGCGCGGTAAGGGCGGAAGAGCCGCATGATGCGGCGGACGTCGGTGGGCGCGGCGGGCTTCTTCTTCGGTGGGGTCCACCGGGAGACGAGATCGTTGTCGGGGCGCAAAGGACTCCTCGGGACGGGACGGCAGTGTCAGGTGTGCGCGACTCTCGAAGGAGAGTGTAGGTCATTGTTACCTACGCTCACAGTGAACTGCCTCCTGCTACCCTGTATTCCATGGACACCCGCACCATCGAGCCCACTCGGGAAGCAGCACGGGAAGCAGCACCGGAAGCCGCGGCCCGGGACGCCGCCGCCGCGCGGTCGGCCGCGGTGCCGCCCGCCGACGAGGTCACCAGCCGGCTCGCCGACCAGCTGACCGGGCTGAGCCGGCGGCTGCACAGGGCGCAGCGCCGGCTGCTCGAACCGCTGGGCATCACTCCGGCGCAGGCCCGGCTGCTGCGCACCCTGGCGCACTGCGACGAGCCGCCGCGGATGGCCGACCTCGCCCAGCGCCTCGACGTGGTCCCGCGGGCGGTGACGACGCTGGTGGACGCACTGGAGGAGCGGGAGCTGCTGCGCCGGGTGCCGGATCCGTATAACCGCCGGGTGATCAGGATCGAGCTGCGCGACGGCGGCCGCCGGGCCCTGGCCGACCTGCGGCTCGCCAGGAGGACCGCCGCCGCCGAGATCCTGGCGCCGCTGGACGACGGCGGCCGCGCGGCGCTGTCCGCGCTGCTCGCGGCCCTCGACCAGGACGAGGCGGCGGAGCCGCGCCGCTGCTGAGCGCTACTTGCCGGCGCCCACCGGGCCGCCCTGGCTGCCCACGGACGGCGGTATGGGAGCGGTGCAGGCGCTGCAGCGCTTGGCGGCGGCCGGTATCGCGGTCAGGCACTCCGGGCACTCGCGCATGGGGGCGCCGGTGGCCTTGGGGAAGAACTTCTCCTGCATCCGGTTCATCGGCAGCACGACCAGGAAGTAGATCACCGCGGCCACGATCACGAAGCTGATCGTGGCGTCGATGAAGATGCCGTACGGGAAGGTGACGTCGGAGGCGCGGAAGGACTTCTTGCTGAAGTCACCGGTGGCGCCGCTGACGAGGCCGACGATGGGGGTCAGGAACGCCTTGACGAAGCCGTTCACCAGGGCGGTGAAGGCGGCGCCGATGACGATGCCGACCGCGAGGTCGACGACGTTGCCGCGCAGCAGGAAGGTACGGAAGCCCTTCATGGGTGGGGGTCCCCTCTGTGGTCAAGATCGGTGGAAGACCACAGTGTGCCGCGTCCTGCCACAGAGGGGTGAATCGGCGGGTCGGTGAACGCGCCCGCGGTTCAGTTCCGCCAGGTGTCGTTCAGTACGACCTTGCCGCCGGACGGGACGGTGGCCGTCCGGTTGGCGCCGGACTCCCAGGTCACGTTTCCGCTGCCGTCCTTCCGGATGTACTTGTACTGGAAGGCGGTGCCCGCGGGCATCGTGACGTCCAGCTTCCACACCGGGTAGGCGGCCGAGGACAGCAGCAGCGCGCTGCCGGTGTTCCAGTTGCCGAGGGTGGAGTTGTCGCCGACCACGTAGATGTTCTGGCCGAAGACAGTGGTGGCGTTCACCGCGAAGGACGCGCCGGACGCGGTGGTGCCGCCCGTACTCCCCGTGCTCCCGGTGCTGCCGCCGGTCGTGCCTCCCGTGGCGCCGCAGGGTCCGCCTGTGTAGAGGGCGACGGCGTCGTTGGCGCCGATGGTGGCGGTGAACCTGCCGTCGGAGCCGACGGAGTAGCCGGCCCCGCTGTGCTGCACGTCACAGTAGGTGCCGGCGGGCAGCGAGGTGGTGAAGGTCTGGGTGAGCGGGCCGCCCTCGTGGTTGATGGCGACGAAGCCCTTGCCGCCGCGGCCGAAGGCGATGGCGTTGTTGCCGTTGTCCCACCAGTTGGTCACCGCGGTGCCGGCGACGGCGTTGCGGAAGCCGACCATGCCGGCGATCTGCGGCCAGGCGTGCTGGCACTTCCAGCCGTCGCTGTAGCAGGCGTTCACGGTGCCGCCGTTGGGCGGCCCTGCGTCGTTGTTGGAGAACTCGTAGCCGGAGTAGACGTTCGGCGAGCCGTAGGGCCAGGCCAGCATGTAGACGTTGGCCAGGGTGTAGGTCGCGTTGTCCTTGTAGCTGAGGGTCGAGCCGTTGCGCTCGGTGTCCCAGTTGTCGACGAAGGTGCGGGCCTTGTCGCTGGAGACGTAGCCGGCGCCCCAGGACGCGCCCCAGGTCTTCAGTGACGCGAGCTGCTGCCCGTTGAAGATCCGCTTGAGGTCGAAGGCGCCCTGGAAGGCGTCCACGTCGCCGGTGTTGACGTACTCGCCGGGCTGCACGGCCTCGCCCGCGCCGTAGATCGCCTCCTGCGCCCAGTAGACGTTCGGGTTGCTGAGCTTGGACTTGATCGCCGCGAGGTCGGTCTCGGCCATGTGCTTGGCGGCGTCGATGCGGAAGCCGTCCACGCCCAGCGAGAGCAGGTGGTTGAGGTAGCCGGCGATGGTGCTGCGGACGTAGTCGCTGCCGGTGTCGAGGTCGGCGAGGCCGACCAGCTCGCAGTTCTGGACGTTGGAGCGGTCCTGGTAGTTGCTGATGTTCGTCCGGCAGGTGTGGAAGTCCTGGTCCTGGTAGTAACCGGGGTAGTTGTACTTGCTGTAGGCGGTGCCCGCGGTGCCCGTACCGGAGCCGGCCGACATGTGGTTGATGACCGCGTCAGCGACGACCTTCACACCGGCGGCGTGGCAGGTGTTGACCATGCCGGCGAACGACGCCTCGTTGCCGAGGCGGTTCTGCAGCTTGTAGCTGACCGGCTGGTAGGAGGTCCACCACTGGTCGCCCTGGATGTTCTCGGTGGCCGGTGAGACCTCCACGAAGCCGTAGCCGGCCGGGCCGAGCTGGTCGGTGCAGGCCTTGGCGACCGAGTCGTAGCGCCACTGGAAGAGCGTCGCCGTGACGTCCTTGCTGCCGGGAGGTGTCGCCTGCGCCTGCTGGAGGGAGGCGGCGAACAGTCCTGCTGCCGCGACGGCGGCGGCGAGCAGGCCGTTCAGGACACGGGATCTCATGGGCGGCTCCTTCGGAGAGCGGGCACAGCGGTGCCCCTGCGAAGGCAGCCACGCGCCTGGCCGCCGGGTGGGGGGAGTTGCCGGAACACCGGTCCCTCGGGTTCCGCCCAGGAGCTTCCCGCCGCCGGTGCGTACACGTCAAGACGTTGACGGAAGAACTTTCGTCGCTTTACTGCAAGTTGTTGCCGCCATTCCCGGCGGGCGCAGAAAAAGAGGTTGACCGGGCGAGGTGAATTCGCGAGGGTTACACGGTTGCGGACCGCACTTGGCACCCTTTCTCCCGTTCCGTCCGGCGAGTCCCTGATTCCCGCAATCCCCCGCTCCGACCCCAGGACATCATGACGTCCCTACGCGATCTTCCGCTGTCCGACCCCGGTGTGCCCGACTCCCGGTCGGGCTTCCGGCTGCTGCTCTGGCTGGAGATACGGCAGTGGCGCGGCCAGGTGCTCGCCGCCGCCTGGGGCACCCTGCACATGGCCGCCGTCGCGTCCTTCCCCGTGGCCGTCGGCCTGGCCGTACAGGCGGTGGTGGACGGCTCGGGCAAGCGCCTCGGCCTGGCCGGCGCGCTGATGCTGCTGCTGGGGGTGCTCACCGCGCTCGGCGACACGATGCTGCACCGCACGGCGGTGACCAACTGGATCAGCGCGGCGGCCCGCGTGCAGCAGCTGCTCGCGGCCAAGACCGTCGAGCTGGGCGCGGTGCTCACCCGGCGGGTGGCGGCGGGCGAGGTGGTGGCGGTCAGCACCGGCGACGTCGAGAAGATCGGCTGGTTCGTCGAGGCGCTGGCCCGCTTCACCTCGGCGCTGCTCGCCACCGTCGGGGTGGCCCTCGCCCTGCTGGTCTACCAGCCCGCGCTGGGCGTGGTGGTGGCCGCCTCGGTACCGGTGCTCGCGCTCGCGGTGCTGCCGCTGCTGCCCGCCGCGACCCGGCGGGCCGACCTGCAGCGGGAGAAGGCGGGCAAGGCCACGGAACTGGCCTCGGACACCGTCGCGGGCCTGCGGGTGCTGCGCGGCATCGGCGGCGAGGACCTCTTCCTCGAACGCTACCGCCGCGCCTCCCAGCAGGTGCGGGCCGCCGCGGTGCACAGCGCCCGGATGTGGGCGCTGATCAGCGCGGTCCAGGTGCTGCTGCCCGGCCTGCTGCTGGTGGCCGTGGCCTGGTACGGCGCCCGGCTGGCGCTGGACGGGCGGATCTCGGTGGGCGAACTGGTCACCGTCTACGGCTCCGTGGCCTTCCTGATGATGCCGCTGCGCAACTTCGAGGAGATCGCCATGGCCTGGTCCTTCTCCCGGCCCTCCGCCAAACGCGCGGCCCGGGTGCTGGCGCTCAGCCGCGGCCAGGAGAACGCCGAGCCGGCCGCCGACGGAGGACGGGGCGCCGCGGCCCTTCCCGAACTGGCCGGCGATCTGCACGACCCGCTGACCGGGCTGCGCGCCACGCCAGGGCAGCTGACCGCGGTGGTGTGCGGCGACCCGGACGCCGCGGGGCGGCTTGCGGACCGGCTCGGCGGCCACAGCCCGTCCGGCACCGGCACCGAGCCCTCGGCGACGCTCGGCGGGCACCCGCTCGACGCGCTGCCGCTGGCCGCGGTCAGGACCGCGGTGCTGGTGCAGGACAAGGACCCGGTGCTGCTGTCCGGCACCCTGGCGGAGCTGCTCGCGGTGCCGTCGACGGGGCGGGTCACACCCGACGAGGCGCTGGCCGCGGCCCAGTGCGGTGACGTGCTGGACGCGCTGGCCCAGTCGCTGGTGGACCCCGGCGGCTCCACGGGACGGCCCGACCCGATGCGCGCCACGATCACAGAACGCGGCCGTTCGCTGTCCGGCGGGCAGCGGCAGCGGCTGGCACTGGCCCGCTCGTTGGTGGCCGACCCCGAGGTGCTGGTGCTCGACGAGCCGACGTCGGCGGTCGACGCGCACACCGAGGCGCGTATCGCGCGCGCCCTCGGGGCGGTCAGGGCGGGGCGCACCACCGTCGTACTGACCTCCAGCCCGCTGATGCTGGACCGGGCCGACCGGGTGGTCTTCGTGGACGACGGCACCGCGGTCGCCGCCGGCACCCACCACGACCTGCTGCGCACCGACCCGCGCTACCGGGCCGTCGTGACCCGCGAGCCCGACCCCGCCCCGGAGCCGGTCCCCGCGCCCGCCCGCCCCCCGCACACCGCCGCCACGATGGAGGAGTCCGCATGATCGGCGTGCGACCGCCGGAGTACGACCCGGCCGCGCCCCGGCAGAGCAGCACCCTGCCGGTGGGCTCACCCGCGACCGTGCGCGCCTACGTCCGCGAGCTGGCCCGTCGGCACCGGGGTGCCTTCGCGCTGTTGGTGGGCGTGAACACGGTGGCCGTGCTGGCCTCGATGGTCGGTCCGTATCTGCTCGGCCGCCTGGTCCAGGACCTCTCCGACGGCAGGCGGGACGTGCACCTGGGCCGGACGGTGGCCTTCTTCCTGGCCGCACTCGCGGTGCAGGCCTTCTTCGTGCGGCTGGTGCGGCTGCGCGGTGCGGTGCTCGGCGAACTGATGCTGGCCGACCTGCGGGAGGACTTCCTGGTCCGGTCGGTGTCGCTGCCGCCCGGCGTCCTGGAGCGCGCGGGAACGGGTGACCTGCTCTCCCGGATCACCACGGACATCGACCGGCTGGCCAACGCGATGCGCGAGGCCGTGCCCGAGCTGGCCATCGCCGTGGTCTGGGCGGGGCTGCTGCTGGGCGCGCTCGCCGTGACCTCGCCGCCGCTCGCGCTGTCGGTGCTGGTCGCCCTGCCGGTGCTGCTGGTGGGCGTCCGCTGGTACTTCCGCCGCGCCCCGCAGGCCTACCGCTCCGAGGCCGCCGGGTACGCGGCCGTCGCCGCGGTGCTCGCCGAGTCCGTCGACGCCGGCCGCACCATCGAGGCGCATGGCCTGGGCGGGCGCAGGGAGGAGCTGTCGCGGCAGCGGATCGGCCAGTGGGTGGCGTGGGAGCGCTACACGATGTGGCTGCGCACGGTCCTCTTCCCGGTCATCAACGCCACGCACACGCTGATCCTGACCGCGGTGCTGATGATCGGCGGCGCCTTCGCGCTGAACGGATGGGTGTCGGCGGGCGAGCTGACCACCGGCGCTCTGTACGCCCAGATGCTGGTGGACCCGGTCAACCTCATCCTGCGCTGGTACGACGAGCTGCAGGTCGCCCAGGTCTCGCTGGCCCGGCTGGTCGGGGTGCGCGAGGTCGAGGAGTCGGCCGGGGACGGGCGGATCTCCCCGCAGGGCCGCGAGGTCTCCGCGGACCAGGTGCGCTTCGGCTACCGCAAAGGCGCCGACGTGCTGCACGGCATCAGCCTCGACGTGCCGCCCGGCACCCGGCTGGCGCTGGTCGGCCCTTCGGGCGCGGGCAAGTCCACGCTGGGCAGGCTGCTCGCCGGGATCTACGCGCCGCGCACCGGCGAGGTCACCCTCGGCGGTGCGGAACTGGCCAGGATGCCGGCCGAGCGGGTCCGCGAGCATGTGGCCCTGGTCAACCAGGAGCACCACGTCTTCGTCGGCACCCTCCGCGACAACCTGCAGCTGGCCAGGGCCGCCGCGGTGGACGAGGACATGTGGGACGCGCTGCGGGCGGTCGACGCCGAGGAGTGGGCGCGGGCGCTGCCCGAGGGCCTGGGCACCGAGGTCGGCTCGGGCGGCACCGTGCTCACCCCGGCGCAGGCCCAGCAGCTCGCGCTGGCCCGGCTGGTACTCGCCGACCCGCACACCCTGGTACTCGACGAGGCGACCTCGCTGCTCGACCCGCGGGCCGCCCGGCACCTGGAGCGGTCGCTGTCGCGGGTGCTGGACGGCCGCACGGTCGTCGCCATCGCGCACCGGCTGCACACCGCGCACGACGCCGACGTGATCGCGGTGGTCGAGGACGGCAGGATCAGCGAGATGGGCAGCCACCACCAGTTGGTCGCGGCCGACGGCGCCTACGCGGCCCTGTGGCGGTCCTGGCACGGCTGACCCGCTCCCGGCCCGCCTCGCAGTGCGGGGCGGAGCCGGGCGGGAGGTCAGCCGATGACGCCGAGGGCGCCCAGCGCGCAGCCGCCGCCGACCACGAAGAAGACCGGGGTGAGGACCTTGATCTCCACCCAGCTCCCCGCGCGGAAGCGCATGAACTTCGGCGGGCCGACCGGATACCAGCGGCGCCGCCCGATCGGGATCGGCCACAGTACGGGGCAGCCGGAGACGGTCAGCGCGTCGCCGATGCAGTGCACCAGCGAGCCGAGCACGATCGGCAGCCCGATCCACAGGTAGTGCTGGCCGGGCTGGGTGAACAGCCAGTCCTTGCCGTTGCCCGGGTCGTCCAGCACGTCGGCGAGCATCCAGGCGCTGGTCGCCCCGAGCAGCCACACCAGCACGTCGCTGGACATCCTGGCCTGCCGCCACAGCAGGCCCTCCACCGCCAGCACCATGTGGATGAACAGGATGACCAGCACCGCCCAGCGGCCCCCGTAGACCGCAGCCGCAGAGAAGCCGCCGCCGACCAGGACGGCCCACAGCCAGGTGTGGGTCAGCGTGCGGTGGCCGCCGGCCCGCCGCGGGTCGCCCTTCTTGCGGGTCGCCTTGTACGTGGCGTGCGCCAGCCCGTCCACGATCTTGCACAGCGCCCGGGACAGCGGCCCGAACGCCCGGGAGATCGTCGCCGCCTGGTGGTCCAGGTCGGGAGCCAGTGCCGCGCCCGCGCAGATCAGCGCTCCCACCAGGACCGTCGGCCAGGGCATCGGGTGGCCGAGGCCTGCCGCCGCCGCTCCGACGCCCAGCCAGGCCGCCGCTCCGGACAGTGAGTGCGCTGGTCCCATCATCGTGCTGCTCCGTCCCCCAGAAGTGCCGCCCGCAGGCGGAGTTGACGCGTGGTCGACGGCACACCCTATCGCCGATGATCACGGCTGCCGCCTCCGGTTCCGCCTAGGACGGCCAGGACAGGCAAGATGGTGGGGTGACCCTTATCGATCAGCTGCCGTCCGATGCCGACCCCGATGCCCTCTTCGAAGCGTTCTCGACGTGGGCGCAGGGCGAGGGCATCTCGCTCTACCCCGCCCAGGAGGAGGCGCTGATCGAGGTCGTCTCGGGTGCGAACGTGATCCTTTCCACCCCGACCGGATCGGGAAAGAGCCTGGTCGCAGCGGGTGCGCACTTCGCGGCACTGGCCCGGGACGAGGTGACCTTCTACACCGCGCCGATCAAGGCGCTGGTGTCGGAGAAGTTCTTCGACCTGTGCAAACTCTTCGGCACCGAGAACGTCGGCATGCTGACCGGCGACGCCTCGGTCAACCCCGACGCCCCGGTCATCTGCTGCACGGCCGAGGTCCTGGCCTCGATCGCACTGCGGGACGGCAGGGACGCCGACGTCGGCCAGGTGGTCATGGACGAATTCCACTTCTACGCCGAGCCCGACCGCGGCTGGGCCTGGCAGATCCCGCTGCTGGAACTTCCGCAGGCGCAGTTCCTGCTGATGTCGGCCACTCTCGGTGACGTGTCGCGCTTCGAGGAGGACCTGACCCGGCGCACCGGGCGGCCCACCGCGGTGGTGCGGTCGGCGACCCGCCCGGTGCCGCTGAGCTACGAGTACCGCAGCACCCCGCTGACCGAGACGCTGACCGAACTGCTGGAGACCCGTCAGTCGCCGGTCTACATCGTGCACTTCACCCAGGCCGCGGCCGTGGAGCGGGCGCAGGCGCTGATGAGCATCAACATGTGCTCGCGGGCGGAGAAGGACGCCATCGCCGACCTGATCGGCAACTTCCGTTTCACCACCGCCTTCGGCCGCAACCTGTCGCGCTACGTCCGGCACGGCATCGGTGTGCACCACGCGGGCATGCTGCCCAAATACCGCCGTCTGGTGGAGAAGCTGGCGCAGGCCGGGCTGCTGAAGGTGATCTGCGGTACGGACACGCTCGGCGTCGGCGTCAACGTGCCGATCCGCACGGTGCTGTTCACCGCGCTCACCAAATACGACGGGCAGCGGGTGCGGGTGCTGCGCGCCCGGGAGTTCCACCAGATCGCCGGCCGCGCCGGGCGGGCCGGCTTCGACACGGCGGGCTTCGTCGAGGCGCAGGCGCCCGAGTACGTCATCGAGAACGAGAAGGCGCTCGCGAAGGCAGGGGACGACCCGAAGAAGCGCCGCAAGGTGGTGCGCAAGAAGGCGCCCGAGGGCTTCGTCGGCTGGTCGCAGGGCACCTTCGAGAAGCTCATCGCCTCCGACCCCGAGCCGCTGACCTCGCGCTTCCGGGTCACCCACGCGATGCTGCTGTCGGTGATCGCCCGCCCGGGCAACGCCTTCGAGGCGATGCGCCGCCTGCTGGAGGACAACCACGAGGACCGCCGCGCGCAGCTGCGGCACATCAGGCGGGCCATCGCCATCTACCGGTCGCTGCTGGCCGGCGGCGTGGTGGAGCGGCTCGCAGAGCCGGACGCGGAGGGCAGGATCGTCCGGTTGACGGTGGACCTGCAGCAGGACTTCGCGCTGAACCAGCCGCTGTCGACCTTCGCTCTCGCCTCCTTCGAGCTGCTCGACCCCGACTCCCCCTCCTATGCGCTGGACATGGTGTCCGTGGTCGAGTCGACGCTGGACGACCCGCGGCAGATCCTGGCCGCCCAGCAGAACAAGGCCAGGGGCGACGCGGTGGCCGAGATGAAGGCCGACGGCGTGGAGTACGAGGAGCGCATGGAGCGCCTGCAGGACGTGTCCTACCCCAAGCCGATGGAAGAGGTGCTGCTGCACGCCTACGGCGTGTACCGCAAGAGCCACCCGTGGGTCGGTGACCATCCGCTGTCCCCCAAGTCCGTGGTGCGCGACATGTACGAGCGCGCGATGACGTTCTCCGAATTCACCTCGTACTACGAGCTGGCCAGGACCGAGGGCATCGTCCTGCGCTATCTGGCAGGCGCCTACAAGGCGTTGGAGCACACCGTGCCCGACGACCTCAAGTCCGAGGACTTCCAGGATCTGACCGCCTGGCTCGGTGAGCTGGTCCGGCAGGTCGACTCCAGCCTGCTGGACGAGTGGGAGCAACTGGCCAACCCCGAGGAGGAGAGCGCGGAGGAGGCCGCGGAGCGCGCCGACCAGGTCAAGCCGGTCACCGCGAACGCCCGCGCCTTCCGGGTGCTGGTGCGCAACGCCCTCTTCCGCCGGGTGGAGCTGGCGGCGCTGGAGAAGTACCACCAGCTGGGCGAGCTGGACGCGGAGTCCGGCTGGGACGCCGACACCTGGGCGGAGGCGATGGACGCCTACTGGGACGAGTACGACGACCTGGGCACCGGTCCCGACGCCCGCGGCCCGAAGCTGCTGATGATCGAGGAGCAGCCCGAGCACGGGCTGTGGCGGGTGCGCCAGACCTTCGCCGACCCCAACGGCGACCACGGCTGGGGCATCTCCGCCGAGGTCGACCTGGCGGCCTCCGACGAGGAGGGCCGGGCGGTGATCAGGCTCACCGGCGTCGGCGAGCTGTGAGGCCGCGCGCCCCAACGCCGTCCGCCCCGCGGCCTCAGCCGTCGCTGACCTGCCGCCTCCCCCGCAGCAGCCTGCGCAGACTCCGCCGCGGCCGGTCCTCCGCCGCCCAGGGCGCGGGCGCGGTCCGGCCCGCGGGCGCAAGAGCCGGAGCGGGCGCCGGAGCGGGCAGCGGTGCCGTGGCGACCACGGACGCAGGCGCGGATGCCGGCGCGGGCAGCGGTACGGGCGCAGGCAGGGGCAGCGGTACGGGCGCGGGGACGACGGCACGCCCGGCGGCCGACGCGGGCACGAGCCCGCCGCCCTTCTTCCGCACCACCCGCGCGGGCGGCGGCGCCTGCGGGACGGCCGGGGCCGGCCGCGGCACCGGGTCAAGGTCCCTTGCCCTGCCGAGCGCGTCGGCCAGTGCGACCAGCCCGAGGGCGATCTCGTCGGGGTGGTCGGCCGTGGTGAGCCGGGCGATCAGCGCGCCGTCCGCGAGCGGTCCTGGCCGCCCGGGCGGCAGCACCTGGTGGATCCTGCGCAGCCGGGAGCGCTCATAGGGATCGGGCACCGCCGACTCGGTCATCTCGGGTCCGAGCAGCGCGGCCCACACCGCGGCCTCCTCCCAGGGATCCCGTGCGTCCCTGGCCAGTTGGGCGACCCGGCGGGACCGCCAGCCGCGCGGCCGCTGGTCCTCGCCCTCGTCGGCCGACTCGCGCACCGCAGCGGGCAGCCGCCCGGCCAGCAGTGCGGGGCTGCCCGCCGCGAAGGCCTCCAGCTCGCCCGCGGGATAGAGCCAGACCAGGGCGCGGTAGCGGTTCACGTACCAGCGCGCGGGGCGGACGCAGCCCGCCCTGGTCAGCCGGAGCATCCGGTCCCGGCTGATCCCCAGCAGCTCGGCGCCCTCGGTGGTGTTGACGAGCCGGATCCTGGCCAGCAGGGCCGGTGTGCCGCCCGCCGCCGCCCGCACTCTGGCGATCTCCGCCTCCGCCACCCGCGGCCGGTCCGTGCCGCCGCCGATTGTGGCGATCTCACCCAGGTGCAGAGCCAGCTCGAACTCCGTGAAGTCCAGGCCCAGTTCCTCGCGCGCCCGGTTGAGGGTGAGGGTCCGCGCCCCGCCCGCCGCGCCTGCGAGACCCGCCACACGTGCCGTTCCGGTCTTCGTTGCCACTGTCATCACTCCCCGCATCGGTCAACTACTGACAGTGACGACTCTAGCGCGCACCGCGAACACGCGTTCTCAGCCCTGTGGATAACTTCCGTTCCCGCAGATCGGGGCGGGTCGGATTCAGGTCAGAACGGCGAGCCGTTCCCGCGGGCGGCGACGCCCAGATGTTCACCGACGCGGTGCACCAGCAGCGTCATCTCGTACGCGACCCGCCCGGCGTCGGCCTCCATGCCGCTCAGCACCGACAGGCAGCTGCCGTCCCCCGCCGCGGTCACGAAGAGGTAGCCCTCGTCGAACTCGACCATGGTCTGCCGGACCCCGCCGGTGCCGAACTGCCGTCCCGCACCCTTGGCGAGGCTGTGGAAACCGGACGAGACCGCTGCCAGATGCTCGGCCTCCTGCCGGTCGAGGCCGCCACTGGCCCCGGTGACCAGACCGTCGTTGGACAGGACGAGCGCGTGCTTCACATGCGGCACACGCTGTGTCAGATCGTCGAGCAGCCACGCGAGCCTGTTGCTCACCGTCATCGCCCTGCCTCCCGTCTCCCCTGCCCTAGAGCCTGTCGCGCCGGGCGCACTTCGGCAACCCCGCCTCGGCGTGCCGAGCCGTCCGAAACGCCCCGCGCGGACCGGGAACGGCGGATTTCAGCCGCCTCGCGGCGCGTACATGATGACGCCCACCCCGACCAGGCAGATCACCGCCCCGGCGATGTCGAAAGGGTCCGGCCGGTAACCGTCGGCGACGACGCCCCACAACAGCGAGCCCGCCACGAAGACACCGCCGTACGCGGCCAGGATGCGGCCGAATTCGGCGTCCGGCTGCCGGGTCGCGACGAATCCGTAGAGGCCCAGGGCCACGACGCCCGCACCCATCCACGCGATGCCGCGGTGCTCGCGCACCCCCTGCCAGATCAGCCAGGCGCCGCCGATCTCCAGGACGGCGGCGAGCACGAAGAGGGCCACGGAACGCAGGGTGATCATGCCACCATGATGCATGGCCGGTATCGGAGCCGGACGGCTCCCTGCCGGTTCTCGCGGGAAGGCCCGGCGCCGGGGCGTCAGGCGCCGTCCGCGATCGCCGCCGCGTACGCCCGCGGGTTGTCGAACATGATGCAGTGCCCGGAGTCAGGCACCCGCACCACCCGCACACCGGACGCGGCCACGCCGTCGAGGCCGGCGATGTCGTCGCCCGCGTCGCCGACCAGATAGGTGCGCGGGATGTCGAGGCCGGTCAGCATGGCGCGCATCGTCGGGTCCGTGCCGCGCAGCAGCCCGCAGGCGCTGCGGTGCAGGGCCAGCGGATCGGCGAGGCGCATCGTGGAGCGCCACAGCCAGCCGACCTTCTCCAGCGTCGCGGCGAAGCCGCCGCCGTGCACGAACTCCTCCTCGGGCCAGCCGGCGATCCCGCTGCTCGCGGCGCCGGACAGCGGCCCCGGGTCGAGGTTCGCCTCCGCCAGGACGAGCCGGGAGACCAGTTCCGGCCTGCGGTAGGCCAGCACGATCGCCACCGAGCCGCCCATGCTGTGCCCGACCACCTCGGCGCCGCGCACACCGGCCGCGTCCAGGACGGCGGCGAGTGCGCCCGCGTGGTCCTCCAGGCCGTAGCCGAAGTCGGCGGGGCGGTCGCTGATGCCGAAACCCGGCAGGTCGACGTAGAGCGTGCGCCGCCCGGCGAGTTCGCCGTACGCCGACAGGTGGGCGGTGTACGGACCCGAGGCCGCGCCCAGCCCGTGCACATGGACGCGCGCCGGTCCCGCGCCCTGCGACTCCGTCCACCGGATGTACGCGCCCGCGGGGCCGAACTCCGTCTGCTGCATCACTGCCGCCTCTCTCCCTGGTCATACGAAGCCGTGTCCGTGCAATGCCGGGCCGCCGCAGCGCCGGGCACACCGCGGACTATACATCGTCCACGATGTATAGCGTCAACGCTGTACAGCGAGACCATGGGAGGATGGGGCTCATGCTGGAACTGTCGATCCTGGGTTTCCTCCACGAGACGCCGCTGCACGGCTATGAGCTGCGCAAACGCGTCGCCGCGCTGACCGGGCACATCAAGCCGATCGCGGAGAGCACGCTCTACCCGGCGATCAAGCGGATGGAGAAGGCGGGTTGGCTGCGCCGCGACCCGCAGCCCGGCGCGGTGGCCGCACCGCGGCATGTACTCAGCCTGACCGAGGAGGGCCGCGCCGAGCTGATGCGCCGCCTCGCGGACCCCGAGCCGCTGGATGTCAGCAACGAGAACCGGTGGTTCACCCTGCTCGCCTTCCTGCGGCACCTGGCCGACCCCGCCGCGCAGGCCGCGGTGCTGCGCCGCCGGCTGGCCTTCCTGGAGGAGCCGTCGAGCTTCTTCTACGCCGACGACCGCCCGGTGAGCGCGGAGGAGGTGGACGACCCCTTCCGGCAGGGCGTGCTGGTCATCGCGCGGGCCACCACCCGCGCCGAACTCGGCTGGCTGCGGACCACGTTGGCGGACCTGGACGCGGCCGGGTGAGCGGCCGCCCCGCCCGGTGCGCCATCCGGTGCACACAAGGTCCGCAAAACACCTCCCCCTGAGCGGGCGCGCCCCCTCTCGACGCGGACGTTACCCGCTGGTTAAGGTGCGCGGACCGGAACGAGAGGGAGGGGCGTCACATGACCACGGCGGAAGGCACGCAGGACGACGAGCTGTTCGTGCTGACGGCCGCGATGCTGACACCCGAGCGCTTCCCCGGTGTGCTCGGCGACGACTACCCCGCCGCGTGCGCGCAGCTCGGCCTCACCCCGCTGCCCGACGGCTACGGCCTGATGTTCGGTCAGGACGGCGGCGGCGCCCGCTGGACGGTGGCAACCACCGACGCCGCCATGGTCGCGTGCGCGCTGGCGGCCTGGGACTGCGGCCTCGAATACGAACTCGCCCCGGGCGAGGAGAGCCTGGCCGCCTCGCTGCCCGGCTGGCCGCTGCCGGTCGCCGTCGCGGTGCCGGGTGTCCCGGCGCCGCACGACCCCGCGGACGAGGCGGCGGGGCCTGCGCTCGCGCCCCCCGACATCTCGGTGTGGGGGCCGCCGCAGCGGCGGCTGGGTGCCGACGAGATCGCCGTCCACTGGTACGAGTGGCGCGACCAACTGGCCCCCGCGGCCGCACCGGCGGCGGAAGCGGAAGCCGTGCAGGAAGCGGAAGCGGAACCCGCGGCCGGTGACGCCCCGGCCGACGCCCCCGCGGGTCCCGACGCCGGCGACGGCCCCGCCCCTGCCGACGCTCAGGAGGCCGGCGAGGCCGAGGTCCCCGCCGCCGCGGACGCCGGCGCCGAGGACCAGGCGCCGCCCGCCGCCCCGGTCTCCCACGGCGGTGTCCGCCGCGCGCTGCAGGACGCCGAGGAGTACCTGCGCACTCCCCCGCCGCCGGGCCGCGTCCGCACCACCGGCGGCTCGCTCCGGGCCGACGGACCCGGCTGGTCCCTGGTCGCCAGGACCGACGACATGGCCTTCGTGCTGCTCGACGAGGCCCCGGGCCAGGTGCTGCCGGTCGGGCGCGGCCCCTCGCTCCCGCCGCTGCTCGAAGCCCTCGGCAAGCTGGCGGCGCAGCAGTCCTGACCGCACGACGGCAGGCGCCCGCCCCTTACACGACCCGCGCCGTACGCAACCGGCTCCGTACGCCCGCCCGTTCGGTACCGAGCCCGCCCCGCCGCCGTCAGCCGGCCGCGCTGTCCGCGGCGACCGCGTCGGCCGCCTTGCGGGCCGCGACCAGGACCGGGTCCCACACCGGCGAGAAGGGCGGGGCGTAGCCGAGGTCGAGGCCGATCATCTGCTCCACCGTCATGCCCGCGGTCAGGGCGACCGCGCCGATGTCGACGCGCTTGGCCGCGCCTTCGCGGCCGACGATCTGCAGGCCGAGAAGCCGCCCGGTGCGGCGCTCGGCGAGGATCTTGACCGTCATCAGGGCCGCGTCGGGGTAGTAGCCCGCGCGGCTGGTCGACTCGATGACCGCGGTCACGTACTGCAGCCCGGCGGCACGCGCCTGGGACTCCTTCAGGCCCGTGCGGGCGATCTCGACGTCGCAGACCTTGCTCACCGCGGTGCCGACGACGCCGGGGAAGGTCGCGTAGCCGCCGCCGATGTTGATGCCGATGATCCTGCCGTGCTTGTTGGCGTGGGTGCCGAGCGCGATGTGCTGCATGGCGCCGGAGACGAGGTTGAGCACCTCGACGCAGTCGCCGCCCGACCACACATTGCCTGTGCCGAGCACGCGCATGGCACGGTCGGTGAGCAGGCCGCCGTGGGCGCCGAGCGGCAGCCCGGCCTCGGCGGCCAGGCCGGTCTGCGGGCGCACTCCCAGGCCGAGCACCACCAGGTCCGCGGGATGTTCGGCGTCGTCGGTGGCGACGGCCCCGGCGCGGCCGTCGTCCCCGGTCAGGACCGCGCGGACCGAGGTGCCCGAGACCACCCGCACGCCCAGTCCTTCGAGTGCGTCGCGCACCAGGCGCCCCATGTCGGGGTCGAGGGTGGTCATCGGCTGCTCGTTGCGGTCGATCAGCGTCACGTCGAGGCCGTGCCGCAGCATCGCCTCGGCCATTTCCACGCCGATGTAGCCGCCGCCCACCACGACCGCCCGGCGCACTCCCTCGCGGCCGAGGCCGCGCAGCACCGCTTCGCCGTCGTCCAGGGTCTGCACGCCGTGGACGCCGGGCGCGTCGATGCCGGGCAGCGGCGGGCGTACGGGGACGGCGCCGGTGGCGATGACCAGCTGGTCGTAGCCGGTCCACTGCTCGGTCCCGGCGGCGTCCCGGCTGCGGACCCGACCGCGCTCGGGGTCGATCTGCGTGACCTCGGTGCCGAGCCGCAGGTCGATGGCCCGGGCGCGGTGCTCGGCCGCGGTCCTGGCGACCAGCGCGTCGGGACCCTGGGTGGCGCCGCCGATCCAGTACGGGATGCCGCAGGCGGAGTACGAGGTGTGGTGCCCGCGCTCGAAGGCGACGATCTCCAGGTCGTCGGCGGCCCTGCGGCGCCGCGCCTGGGACGCGGCGGACATGCCCGCCGCGTCACCGCCGATGACCACCAGACGCTCCGTCATGTGCCCTGCCACCCCTTCGCGAACGGTGCCGATCGGATGCAACCGCGGCACCCGCACAGCACCTTACGTGGGGCGTGGCGGCGGATCCGTCCGCACATCTTTACGCCACTCACATGTCCCAGTAACCTCGCGAAGGTTCTTGCAGCAACTTGCGCAAGATATCCGGCCGTTGGTTCCGTGGCGCGCGGAGCGGACGGCATCCGCGACACCGGCCGCATGCGCGGCCCCGTCCGAGGAGCCTGTGTGGGACCTCTTTCGCGCCAACACCGCAGAACCGGGCCAGGCCCGCTGGCGGCCGCACTCGCCGTCGTCACCGGGCTGCTGGCCGCCCTGCTGCCCGCCCTGTCCACCGGCGCCGCACCCGCCGCGGCGGCCACCGGCAACACCGCCACCGTCTACTACTCGACCGCCTCGTCCAACTGGTCGGCCTACAACCTGCACTGGGCACCGGACGGCGGCAGCTGGACGACGGTGCCGGGCGTCGCCATGGAGGCGGCGTGCACCGGCTGGGTGAAGAAGACCGTCGACCTGGGCACGGCCACCGGGTGGCAGGCCACCTTCAACAACGGCCAGGGCACGTGGGACAACAACGGCGGCAAGAACTACGCCCTGGGCACGGGCACCATCACCGTCAAGGACGGCGCCATCGCGCACAGCGACCCGTGTGCGGGCGGCACCACGGACCCGCCGCCCGGCACCTCGGCGACGGTCTTCTACTCCACTGCGACCGTCGGCTGGACCACTGTCAACCTGCACTACGCACCGAACGGCAAGGCCTGGACGACCGTACCGGGCGTCGGCATGGAGGCGGCCTGCACCGGCTGGGTGAAGAAGACCGTCGACCTCCAGGGCGCGACCGGCCTGGCGGCCACCTTCAACAACGGCAACGGCACCTGGGACAACAACAACGGCGCCAACTACGCGCTGTCCTCCGGGGTCAGCACGGTCAAGGACACCAAGGTCACCGCGAACGCCGCCGACCCCTGTGCGGCCGTCGTCCCCGACACCACGCCCCCCACCGTGCCCGGCGCGGTCAAGGCGTCGGCCACCGACACCTCCGTGGTGCTGACCTGGGACCCGTCCACCGACGACACCGCGGTGACGGGCTACCGGGTGACCCGCACCGGCGGGACGAAGGGCACCGTCGTCACCAGCGTGGGCTCCACGGTCTTCTCCGACTCGGGCCTCGACGCGGAGACGACCTACACGTACACGGTCGTGGCCCTGGACGCGGCGGGCAACGCATCCGCCGCATCGGCCGCGGCGACCGCCACCACCGGGCACGCACCGCCGCCTGCCACTCCCGGCCAGATGCTCGGCACCGACCCGCGCAAGGACCCGATCTACTTCGTGCTGACCGCCCGCTTCTACGACGGCGACACCAGCAACGACCGCGGCGGCAACCAGGACGTGGCGTCCGGCAACGCGGCGAACGACGACCCGATGTTCCGCGGCGACTTCAAGGGGCTGGTGCAGAAACTCGACTACGTCAAAGCGCTCGGCTTCTCCGCCATCTGGATCACCCCGGTGGTGCTGAACCGCAGCGACTACGACTACCACGGTTACCACGGCTGGGACTTCTACCGGGTCGACCCGCGCCTGGAGTCGGCGGGGGCGTCGTACCAGGACCTGATCAACGCGGCCCATGCCAAGGGGATCAAGATCTACCAGGACGTGGTCTACAACCACAGCTCCCGCTGGGGCGCCAAGGGCCTTTTCGTGCCGACGGTCTACGGGGTCAGGGATGCCCAGTGGTCGTGGTACTACGACGAGAAGGAACCGGGCTTCGAATACGACGGTCTGACGATCGACCCCAAGACCGGTAAGTCGTACTACAACGGCGACCTGTGGTCGACCGCCGAGCCGTCCGGCAACACCTGTCTGAACTGGGGCAAGCCCACCGGCCAGAAGAGCCCCGAGGGTTACACGCTCTACAACTGCCAGTGGCCGAGCCCCACTTCCGGGATGTTCCCCGCCGCGCTCTACCACCAGTGCTGGATCGGCAACTGGGAGGGCGAGGACTCGCGTTCCTGCTGGCTCGCCGACGACCTCGCCGACTTCAACACCGAGAACCCCACCGTGCAGAACTACCTGATCGGCGCCTACAACAAATACATCGACATGGGCGTCGACGGTTTCCGCATCGACACCGCGGTACATATCCCGCGGGTCACCTGGAACCGCCGCTTCCTGCCCGCGATACAGCAGCGTGTCCTGCAGGACTGGGGCCAGGACAAGGCACAGAACTTCTTCGTCTTCGGCGAGGTCGGCGCCTTCGTCAACGACAAGTGGAACCGCGGTTCCGTCAACCATTCGGCGCAGTTCTACACCTGGAAGGAACGCAAGGAGTACAGCCCGGACGACGCGACGGCGGCCATCGAGCAGTACAACTACGAAGAGCAGCTCGGCACCGGGAACCAGCCGACGTCCACCAACGCCTTCCTCGAAGGCAACGCCTACCACACCCCGGACCACAGCAAGTTCTCCGGGATGAACATCATCGACATGCGCATGCACATGAACTTCGGTGACGCGCACAACGCCTTCTACAACGGCAAGGACTCCGACGACTCGACGAACGACGCGACCTACAACGTGGTCTACGTCGACAGCCACGACTACGGACCCAACAAGTCGTCCGTGCGCTACACCGGCGGGCAGGACGCCTGGGCCGAGAACATGGCGCTGATGTGGACCTTCCGCGGTATTCCGACGCTGTACTACGGCTCGGAGATCCAGTTCCAGGCCGGCAAGACGATCGACTGCGGGCCGAGCTGCCCGCTGGCGACCACAGGCCGCGCCTACTACGGCGACCATGTGGAGGGCACGGTGACCGCGTCGGACTTCGGCACCGTCGCCAGTGCGTCGGGGCCGGTGGCCACCACTCTTGCGCAGCCGCTGGTCAAACACCTCCAGCGGCTGAACCAGATCCGGCGGGCGGTCCCGGCGCTGCAGATGGGGCAGTACAGCACCGACGGGGTCAGCGGCGGCGGGATGTCGTTCAAGCGCCGCTACACCGACACCGCGTCGGGGGTGGACAGCTTCGCCCTGGTGACGGTGACCGACGCGGCGACCTTCAGCGGGATCCCCGACGGCCGCTACGTGGACGCCGTCACGGGCGACGTGCGGACCGTCACCGGCGGCACGCTGTCCGTCGCCGCCCCCGGCAAGGGCGACATGCGGGTGTACGTGCTCGACCTCGGCGGCGCCAATGCCGCGCCGGGCAAGATCGGCACGGACGGCCCCTACCTGAAGTGACGCCCGGGCCGCCCGGCCCCCGCCACCGTGCGCAGGGCCGGGCGGTCAGCCCTGGGGGCCGCCCTGCCCTGCGAGGTGGTCGCGGGCGTCCATCAGGGCGAAGCCGAGCAGATTCAGGCCCCGCCAGCGTGCCGGGTCGGCGGCCCGCTCGTCGTCGGCTGCCAGGCCGATGCCCCACACCCGGTCCAGCGGGCTGGCCTCGACCAGCACCCGCCCCGCGGTCGCCAGCAGGAAGTCCCGCAGGTCCGCGTGCTGGCCGAACTTGTGCCTGCTGCCCTCCGCGACCAGGGCGAAGCGCTCCCGCTGCCAGACCGCGTCGTCGAAGCCGCGCACGGAGCGACCGACGTCCTTGGCCGCCTTGGGGTGGGTGGCCGCCAGCGCCCGCCGCTCGGCGTCCTGGTCGCCGAACAGCCGCGCCTTGCCGGCCATCATCCAGTGCTCGGCGGTGGCGTAGGTGACGCCGTCCACCGTGAAGGGGGCGGGCCACCACTGGCTGAGGCAGCCGGCGCCGACGCTGCCGTCGCGCTGCGGGCGGTGGCCCCAGAAGTGCACGTACTTCACCCGGGAGCCGCCGGCGGTGTAGGCGACCAGGGCGTCCACCGAGCGGACGGCGGACAGGGGGTGCGGCATCGGGTCAGACCCTTTCCAAGGGGCGGTGCGGGGGTGCGGGGATTTCCGCGGTGACCGGGTCGCCGGGACGCAGGGTGCCGGGGAACAGCACGACGGCCATCACACCGGCCTTGCGGACCACCTCGCCGGTGGACGTGTCGCGGCCGACGACGTGCTTGAGCAGGCCGCTGCGGAAGCGGTCGATCTGCAGGCAGGGATTGCGCAGCCCGGTGACCTCCACGACCGCGTCGGCCCCCAGGTGCAGCCGGGTGCCGGTGGGCAGGGCGAGCAGGTCGATGCCCCGGGTCGTGACGTTCTCGCCGAGGTCGCCGGGGGCCACGCGGTAGCCCGCCTCGCCCAGCTCGTCGAAAAGCTCGGAATGGATCAGGTGGACCTGGCGCAGGTTGGGCTGCGCCGGGTCCTGGGCGACCCGGGACAGGTGTTGGACAGTGACGCCGAGATGGGCGTCACCCTCCACGCCGAGGCCGGCGAGCAGCCGGATGCTGTCGCGGTTGGGCTTGCTGAACCGGTGGTCGGAGTCGCTGCTGACCGCAGTGACGGTGGCCTGACTCATCGGACGGTCTCCCCCTCGATCGGATGCCCTGACCGATGGCTCACCCTACCGAGGGAAGGACCAGGTCAGCGACCGATTTGCCGCCGACTGACCCGGCGCAGCCTGCGCCGCTGCGAGGAGTCCAGGGCCAGGTACCCGGCGACCGGGATGCCGACGATGATCAGGAAGAACAGCCAGAGCGGGATCCAGTGCAGCAGGATCAACCCGAGCAGCACACCGCCGATGGCGACCTTCGCACGACCTGACATTGTCCCCGCCTCCGTTCACGGCGTCCGGCGGCCGGACGCCGCGCGCTCTTTGCCTGGTGCTTACCCACCACAACGCACCGTAGACCGTCCTGGTTCCCGTTTCACCTGCCGCCGGTCAGTCCCGCGCGGCGCAGCGCGTCCGCCATGGCGCCGCCCGCGGGCGGCTGCGACGAGCCGCCGCGCCGGTCGCCCTGCCCCTGCCTGCCGCCCTGCCGCGGCGCCTTCCCGCGCCGCTCGCCGCCCCCGCCGGGGGCCTGTCCGCCCGACCCTGCCCCCGAGCCGCCTGCCGAGGCCCTGGGCTCGTCGTCCAGCCGCAGGGTCAGCGAGATCCGCTTGCGCGGCAGGTCCACGTCGAGCACCTTGACCCGCACGATGTCGCCGGACTTCACCACGTCCCGCGGGTCCGACACATAGCTGCGCGACAGAGCGGAGACGTGCACCAGGCCGTCCTGGTGGACACCGACGTCCACGAAGGCGCCGAAGGCCGCCACGTTGGTGACCACGCCCTCCAGCAGCATCCCCGGGCGCAGGTCCTTCATCTCCTCCACGCCCTCCTTGAAGGCCGCGGTCTTGAAGGCGGGGCGCGGGTCGCGGCCGGGCTTCTCCAGTTCGGCGAGGATGTCGGTGACGGTCGGCAGGCCGAAGGAGTCGTCGACGAAGTCCTGCGGGCGCAGGGTGCGCAGCACGGCCCCGTTGCCGATCAGCTCGGCGATCCCGGTGCCGGCGGAGGTGCCGATCCTGCGGACCACCGGATACGCCTCGGGGTGCACCGCCGAAGCGTCCAGCGGGTCGTCGCCGCCGAGGATGCGCAGGAAGCCGGCGCACTGCTCGTACGCCTTCGGGCCGAGCCTGGCGACGTCCTTGAGGTCCTTGCGGGTGCGGAAGGGTCCGTTGGCGTCGCGGTGGGTGACGATGTTCGCGGCCAGGCCCTCGGTGATGCCCGAGACCCGGCGCAGCAGCGGCACCGACGCGGTGTTGACGTCGACGCCGACGCCGTTCACGCAGTCCTCGACCACCGCGTCCAGCGAGCGGGACAGCTTCACCTCCGACAGGTCGTGCTGGTACTGCCCGACGCCGATGGAGCGCGGGTCGATCTTGACCAGTTCGGCCAGCGGGTCCTGCAGCCTGCGGGCGATCGAGACCGCGCCGCGCAGCGAGACGTCCAGGTCGGGAAGCTCGGCCGAGGCGTAGGCGGAGGCGGAGTAGACCGAGGCGCCCGCCTCGGAGACCACGGCCTTGGTCAGCTTCAGCTCGGGGTGCGCCTTGATCAGCTCGGCGGCGAGCTTGTCGGTCT
This sequence comes from Actinacidiphila bryophytorum, assembly GCF_016916835.1. Taxonomy (GTDB): domain Bacteria; phylum Actinomycetota; class Actinomycetes; order Streptomycetales; family Streptomycetaceae; genus Actinacidiphila; species Actinacidiphila bryophytorum. The sequence goes on from NZ_JAFFIX010000010.1 coordinate 24,437, forward strand.
CGCGGGACGCGGTGCCGTTGCCGATCGCGATCAGGTCCACCCGGTGGGCGGCGGCCAGCCGGGCCAGTGTGGCCAGCGACTCGTCCCAGCGGTTACGCGGGACGTGCGGGTAGATCGTGTCGGTGGCGACGACCTTGCCGGTGGCGTCGACCACGGCGACCTTCACACCGGTGCGCAGGCCCGGGTCGAGGCCCATGGTGGCGCGGGTGCCGGCCGGCGCGGCCAGCAGCAGGTCGCGCAGGTTGGTGGCGAAGACCCGTACGGCCTCGTCCTCGGCCTCCTGGCGCAGCCTGACCCGCAGGTCGATGCCGAGCCTGACCAGGAAGCGGGTGCGCCAGGCCCAGCGGACGGTGTCCGCGAGCCACTTGTCGGCGGGCCTGCCGCGGTCGGCGATGCCGAACTGCTGGGCGATGCGCCGCTCGAAGCTGGTGGGGCCCTCCGCGGGCTCCTCCGGCTCCAGGGTGAGGTCGAGGACCTCCTCCTTCTCGCCGCGGAGCATCGCCAGCACCCGGTGCGAGGGCAGCTTGGTGAAGGGCTCGGCGAAGTCGAAGTAGTCGGCGAACTTCGCACCCGCCTCCTCCTTGCCCTCGCGCACCTTCGCCACCAGCCGGCCGCGGCTCCACATCCGGGTGCGCAGCTCGCCGACCAGGTCGGCGTCCTCGGAGAAGCGCTCGGTCAAGATGGCGCGGGCGCCGTCCAGGGCGGCTGCCGCGTCCTCGACACCGCTGTCGGCCGACACATATGCCGCGGCAGCGGTCTGCGGGTCGAGCGCGGGGTCGGCGAGCAGGGCGTCGGCGAGCGGTTCCAGGCCCGCCTCGCGGGCGATCTGCGCCTTGGTGCGCCGCTTGGGCTTGTAAGGCAGGTAGATGTCCTCGAGGCGGGCCTTGGAGTCGGCGGCCATGATCTGCGCCTTGAGGGCGTCGTCGAGCTTGCCCTGCGCCTCGATGGACTCCAGGACGGCCGCCCGCCGCTCGTCCAGTTCGCGCAGGTAGCGCAGCCGCTCCTCCAGGTTGCGCAGCTGCTCGTCGTCCAGGGTGCCGGTGGCCTCCTTGCGGTAGCGCGCGATGAACGGCACGGTCGCACCGCCGTCGAGCAGATCGACGGCCGCCCGCACCTGACCTTCGCGTACGCCCAACTCCTCGGCGATCCTGCGTTCGACCGAAACGTTGCCGCTGATGATGCCGCTCCTCAGGCCCGGGCCAAGACGCGTGACGCTTGGCGGTTGCCAGCATCGTAGACGGCGCCGGGCGGCGGCATGCGGCAAGGCGGCCGCGGTTCGGTGCCGCACCCCGCGGCCCCGGCAGCGGCCCGGCCCGTCAGCCGAGCGTCTTCTCGAACCAGTGGTCGGCGTACGGGCTGTCGTTGTACCGCTCGATCTCGCGGTAGCCCTGCCGGGCGTAGAGCGCGCGGGCCTCGACCAGGTCGGCGCGGGTGTCGAGGCGGATCACCCGGGAGCCGAAGGTGCTGCGGGCCAGGCCCTCCACGGTGGCGATCAGGCCGGCCGCCACTCCCCTGCCGCGCGCCTCGGGGGCGACGAACATCCGGGTCAGTTCCGCGGTGCCGGCGTCCAGCATCCGAAGGCCCAGGCACCCCACGGGGGTGCCGCCGATCCTGGCCACCGCGAAGATACCGGTGGGCGGCACCAGGTCGTCGCTCGGCTCCTCGGCGATCACCTCGGAGATCTCGGCGTCGTCGGTGGGGCGCCCGTAGTAGCGGGCGATCAACTCGGCGTAGTAGCGGCGGATCAGGGCGACGGAGTCCGGGTGCGACACCGGCAGGGGGGCGGCCGTCCATTCGGCGGTGCGGAGGTCGTGCGTGGTCATGCGGCCCATCCTGGCAGCAGGCGGGTGGGGATATCCCCCGGTTTTCCGGGGGCCTGGCACCAAGGCAGGCCGGGTGATGGCGCCATGGTCCGCGGCGGGCGGTGCTTCGTAGCGTCGCAGTACGGCCCTGCCGGGCCGTCACACCGGACACCGCCCGCCACCCAGGAGCGCCCATGCCGACCGCCCAGACCACCCTCGAAAGTCCCGAGCGAATCCCGGACACCGGGTCCAGCGAGTTCACCCCGCTGCTGCGTGCGGTACGGGAGGCCGGGCTGCTGCGGCGCCGCCGGGCGCACTACGCGGTGTCGATCGCGGTGAACCTGGTGGTGCTGGCCGCGGTGTGGACCGCGGTGGTGCTGGTCGGCGGCACCGGGTCGTGGTGGGTGCTGGCGCTGGCGCTGCCTGCCGCGGTGATGTCGGCGCGCAGCGGCTTCTTCGGGCACGACGCGGGGCACCAGCAGATCGCGGCGGGCCGCCGTACGAACCGGCTCATCGCGCTCCTCCACGGCAACTTGCTGCTGGGCATGGGCGCGGCCTGGTGGAGCGACAAGCACAACCGGCACCATGCCAACCCCAACCACGTGGGCAAGGACCCGGACGTGGAGGTGGGCGCCCTGGTGTGGACGCGGGCGCAGGCGGTCGAACGGCGGGGCTTCGCCCGCTTCCTGACCCGGCACCAGGCGCGGCTGTTCTTCCCGATGCTGCTGCTCGAAGGGCTGGCGCTGAAGGTGGCCAGCTTCCAGGACCTGCGTCGGCTGGACCGCAGGGGGCGGCTGGTCGAGGGCTCGCTGCTGGTGGCCCATGTGGCCGGCTATGCGGCGCTGCTGCTGACCGCGCTCCCGCTGCCGCAGGCCGTCGCCTTCGCGGCCCTGCACCACGCGCTGTTCGGACTGCACCTGGGCTGTGCCTTCGCCCCGAACCACAAGGGCATGGAGATGCCGGAGGAGGGCGCGCGCTGGGGTCATCTGCGGCGCCAGGTGCTGACCTCGCGCAATGTGCGCGGCAATGCGGTCGTGGACTTCCTCCTGGGCGGCCTCAACTACCAGATCGAGCACCACCTCTTCCCTAGCCTGCCGCGCCCGCACCTGCGGCTGGCGCGTCCGCTGGTGCGCGCGCACTGCGCCCGTATCGGCGTGCCCTATACCGAGACCGGGCTCGTCGACTCCTATGCGCAGGCGCTCGGCCATATGCACGCCGTCGGTGCCCCGCTGCGCTGAGCAGGGGCGGGGCCGCGCATGTCACAGGTGGGCGGGCCTGGCTTTGCCATACAGCCAGGTCGCGAACAGCGGCGCCAGGTCGCGCGTGGTCAGGCCTGCGCAATATGCGGTGAAGTCGGCGGTGGAGGCATTGCCGTGGAAGTGCGCGGCGGGCCAGCCGCGGAGGAGTCGGGCGAAGGCGGCGTCGCCGAGGGCCTGGTGCAGCTCGTAGAGGACCAGGGCGCCGCGGCCGTAGACCGGCTGCGCGGAGACGTCGGCCGCGGTGGGCGGTTTGGCGGGCGGGAAGGCCCAGGCGGCGGGGTCGGCGAAGGCGGTGGCGGCGCTGCGGGACAGCGGCACACCGTCCTGCTGCTCCTGCCACATCCAGGTGGCGTACGTCGCGAAGCCCTCGTTGAGCCACATGTCCTGCCAGCTGCTCGGGGTGACGGAGTCGCCGAACCACTGGTGGGACAGCTCGTGGACGAGCGTCGGCACGTCGACGGCGGGTCCTTCCCCGTCGCCTGGGAAGACCGGCCGGGTCTGCGTCTCCAGCGCGTAGCCGACGGTGCCGGCCGGCAGGTGGTCGACGACGGCCCCGGCGGAACCGAAGGGATAGGCGCCGAAGTGCCCGCTCTCCCAGTCCAGGATGTCCGGCAGCCGGCGCAGTGCCGCCGCGGTCTGCGGGTCGTCGGAGCGCGGGTCCACCGCCACGTAGAGCGGCACACCGCGGGGGCTGCGCGAGCGGGTGACGGTGAAGTGGCCGATGCCGACGGTGGCCAGGTAGGTCGCCATGGGCGCGGTGCTGCGCCAGTGGAAGGCGGTGCGGCCGGCCGCGGTGCGGGTGCCCGCCAGGTCGCCGTTGGAGACCGCGGTCAGCCCCGACGGCACCGACACGGTCACGTCGAAGGCCGCTTTGTCCGAGGGGTGGTCGTTGCCGGGGAACCACGCCATGGAGCCGACGGGTTCGCCGAGTGCCAGGGCGCCGTCGTCGGTGCGGAACCAGCCCTCGTGCGAGCCGTCGGGGTCGGTGAGCAGCCGGGGCACCCCGGTGTAGGCGACAGTGGTCTCGAAGCGGGCGCCGCGCCGCAGTTCGCGGGCCGGCCGCACGGTCAGCTCGGTGCCTGAGCGGCCGGTGCCGGCGGTGCGTCCGTCGACGCCGACCTCGGTCACGGTCATCCCGGCCAGGTCGAGGGTGAAGCGGCTGAGGTCCTGGGTGGCGGTGGCGGTGATCACCGCGGTGCCGGCCAGCCGCCCCGAGCCGGGGTCGTAGGACAGGTCGAGGCCGTAGTGCGTGACGTCGTAGCCGCCGTTGCCCGCGCCGGGGAAGAGCCGGTCGCCCACGCCCCGGGCACCGGCGGTGGGTGTGCCGCCGCCGCCCGAGCAGGACAGCAGGCAGGCCAGCAGGGCGCCCGCCAGGCAGGCCGGCAGCAGCCGCCGGGCGGCACGCGGGGCGGTTCTGCGCAGGGGCACGCGGGCCAGCGTACGAGGTGGCGGTGGGTTGCGCTCGCAAGGGCGGGGCACGCCAGGTGCGGCGGTACGCGGCGGGCACCGGCCGGCGCCGGTCGTGACGCTGCGGCCGCCGCCGGGCACCCTGTTTCGGGTGCCCGGCGGCGGGGAGCCGGAGGTCAGCCGTCCCTGCGGTCGGTGAAGGTCTCACCGCGTTCCGCGGTGGCCACCAGCAGCGCCGGCGGGGTGAAGCGCTCCCCGTAGGCCGCGGCCAGCTCGCGCGCCCTGGCGGTGAAGCCGGCGACGCCGCCCGGGTAGCCGTTGACGTACTGCAGGACGCCGCCGGTCCAGGCGGGGAAGCCGATGCCCAGCACCGAGCCGACGTTGGCGTCGGCGACCGAGGTGAGCACGCCCTCCTCCAGCAGCCGCACGGTGTCCAGCGACTCCGAGAAGAGCATCCGCTCCTTGAGGTCGGCGAAGGGGATGTCGGTGTCGGGCCTGCCGAAGTGCTCGGCCAGTCCCGGCCACAGGCCGGCCCTGCGACCGTCGGCGTAGTCGTAGAAGCCGGCGCCGCCGCTGCGCCCTGTGCGGCCGAACTCCTCGACCATGCGGTCGATGACGGCCTCCGCCGGGTGCGAGCGCCAGACGCCGCCTGCCGCCTCGACAGCGGCCCGGGTCTCCCGGCTGATCCGGACGAACAGCGTCAGGGTCAGCTCGTCGAGCAGGGACAGCACCTTGGCGGGGTAGCCGGCCTGCGCGGCGGCCTGCTCGACGGTGGCGGCGGGGACGCCCTCGGCGATCATCGCGACGCCCTCGTTGATGAAGTTGCTGATCACCCGGGAGGTGAAGAAGCCGCGCGAGTCGTTCACCACGATCGGCGTCTTGCGGATCTGCCGCACCAGGTCGAAGGCACGGGCGAGCGCCTCGTCCCCGGTCCGCTCGCCCTTGATGATCTCCACCAGCGGCATCCGGTCGACCGGTGAGAAGAAGTGCAGGCCGATGAAGTCGGCGGCGCGGCCGACGCCCTCCGCGAGCTGCGAGATGGGCAGCGTCGAGGTGTTGGAGCACAGCAGGGCGTCGGGCGCCACGATGTGCTCGATCTCCTGGAAGACCTTGTGCTTGAGTGCCGCGTCCTCGAAGACGGCCTCGATCACCGCGTCGCACCCGGCCAGGTCGGCGGGCTCGGCGGTCGCGGTGATCCTGGCCAGCAGCGCGTCCCGCTTCTCGGCGGTGGTGCGGCCCTTGGCCAGCGCCTTGTCGAGCAGTCCCGCGGAATAGGCCTTGCCGCGCTCGGCGGCCTCCAAGGTGACGTCCTTGAGGACGACGTCGATACCGGCCCTGGCGCAGGAGTAGGCGATGCCGGCGCCCATCATGCCGGCGCCGAGCACCGCGACCCGGGTGACCTGGCGGGCGGGTACGTCCGCGGGGCGGCCCGCGCCGGAGTTGACGGCCTGCATGTCGAAGAAGAAGGCCTGGATCATGTTCTTGGAGATCGGGCCGCAGGCCAGCTCGGTGAAGTAGCGGGCCTCGATCACCGAGGCGGTCTCGATGTCCACCTGGCTGCCCTCGACGGCCGCGGCCAGGATGTTGCGCGGCGCCGGGTAGGGGGCGCCGGCCAGCTGCTTGCTCAGGTTGGCGGGGAAGGCCGGCAGGTTGGCGGCGAAGGCGGGGCTCTTGGGGGTGCCGCCGGGGATCTTGTGGCCCGGCACGTCCCAGGGCTGGCGGGCCTGCGGGTTGGCGTCGATGAAGGCGCGGGCGGCGGCGAGCATCGCGTCGCGGTCGGCGGCGACCTCGTGGATCAGGCCGGCGGCCAGGGCGCGCGGGGCGGAGTACTGGTTGCCGCGCAGCAGCACCTTGAGCAGCGCGTCGGCGATGCCGAGCAGCCGTACGGTCCTGACCACACCGCCGCCGCCGGGCAGCAGGCCGAGGGTGACCTCGGGCAGGCCGATCTTGGTGCCGGGGGTGTCGAGGGCGACGCGGTGGTGGCAGGCGAGGGCGATCTCGTAGCCGCCGCCGAGCGCCGCGCCGTTGACGGCGGCGACGACGGGCTTGCCGAGGGTCTCCAGGCGGCGCAGGGCGCGCTTGACGCGCATGCTCTGGGCGAAGACCTTCTCGGCGTCGTCGGGGGTGGCGCGGATCAGGTCGCGGAGGTCGCCGCCGGCGAAGAAGGTCTTCTTGGCGGAGGTGACGATCACCCCGCGGATGCTGCCGGCTTCGGCTTCGAGCCGGTCGAGCACGGCGTCGAAGGAGTCGGCGAAGGCGGCGTTCATGGTGTTGGCCGACTGCGCAGGGTCGTCGAGGACGAGGGTGACGACGCCGTCCGCGTCCTGCGCCCAGCGGATGGTGGTGGGCTCGCTCATGTCGGGTTGGCTCCGTTAGCGGCGGGTGGGGGCGGGGCGGGTCAGATACGTTCGACGACGGTGGCGACGCCCATGCCGCCGCCGACGCACAGCGTGGCGAGCCCGTAGCGCAGGTCGCGGCGCTCCAGCTCGTCGACGAGCGTGCCGATCAGCATGGCGCCGGTCGCGCCGAGCGGGTGGCCCATGGCGATGGCGCCGCCGTTGACGTTGACCTTGTCCAGGCTGACGCCCATGTCCGCGGCGAAGCGCAGGACGACGGCGGCGAAGGCCTCGTTCATCTCGATCAGGTCGATGTCGCCGATCGACAGGCCCGCCTTGGCCAGCGCCTTGCGGCAGGCAGGGGCGGGGCCGGTGAGCATGATGGTGGGCTCGGAGCCGGAGACGGCCGCCGAGACGATGCGGGCGCGCGGGGTCAGGCCGTAGCGCTCGCCGACCTCGCGGCTGCCGACCGCCACCAGGGCGGCGCCGTCCACGATGCCGGAGGAGTTGCCCGCGTGGTGGACGTGGTCGATCTTCTCGACCCAGTGGTATTTCTGCAGCGCCACCGCGTCGAAGCCGCCGAGGTCGCCGATGTCGGCGAAGGACGGCTTGAGGGCGGCCAGCGACTCGGCTGTGGTGCCGGGGCGCAGGTGCTCGTCACGGTCGAGGACGACCAGCCCGTTCCGGTCCCGTACGGGCACCACGGAGCGGGCGAAGCGGCCCTCCTTCCAGGCTTCGGCCGCGCGCTCCTGCGACATGGCCGCGTAGGAGTCCACGTCGTGCCGCGACCAGCCGCCGAGGGTGGCGATCAGGTCGGCGCCGACGCCCTGCGGGACGAAGCCGGTCTCGAAGCTGGTCATCGGGTCCATCGCCCAGGCGCCGCCGTCGCTGCCCATCGCGACCCGGGACATCGACTCGACGCCGCCGGCCAGGACCAGGTCCTCCCAGCCGGAACGCACCTTGGCGGCGGCCATGTTGACCGCTTCGAGGCCGGAGGCGCAGAAGCGGTTCTCCTGGACGCCGGCGACCGTGTCGGGCAGGCCCGCGGCGACGGCGGCGATCCTGGCGATGTCCGAGCCCTGGTCGCCGATCGGGCTGACCACGCCGAGCACGATGTCGTCGATCGCCGCCGGGTCGAGGCCGGGGAAGCGGTCGCGCAGCGCGTGGATGAGGCCGACGACCAGGTCGATCGGCTTGGTGCCGTGCAGGGATCCGTTGGCCTTTCCGCGCCCTCGCGGGGTGCGGACGGCGTCGTAGACGTAGGCCTCGGTACTCAACGTCGTGCCTTTCTGTCGGCCGGGCCTTCCGCCCGGGTCAGGGCGGGGGTGTCCCAGTCGCGGGCCACCTCTGCAGTGTGCGCGCCCGGCAGGGCCGGCGGTCGGCGCAGCGCGGTGGGGGTCGCGGAGAAACGGGGTGCGGGGGCCGGTTGGACGGTGCCGAAGGCCTCGGCGAAGGTGCCGCGGGCGGCCAGGTGCGGGTGCAGCGGCGCCTCTGACAGCGACAGTACGGGCGCAGCGCACGCGTCGGTGCCGGTGAAGACCGCGGTCCACTCCTCCCGGGTGCGGGTCAGGAAGCGGGCGGCGACGGCGGCCCGCAGCTCGGGCCAGCGGGCGGGGTCGGCGCGCAGCGCGGCCTGCTGCCGGGTCAGGCCAAGCAGCTCGGCGAAGGTGTCGTAGAAGCGCTCCTCCAGGGCGCCGACGGCCATGTGGGTGCCGTCTGCGGTCGGGTAGACGCCGTAGAAGGGCGCGCCGCCGTCCAGCAGGTTGGCGGCGCGGCGGTCCTGCCAGGCGCCGGCGGCGAGCAGGCCGTGCAGCATGGTGCACAGGTGGGCGGCGCCGTCGACGATGGCGGCGTCCACGACCTGGCCGGTGCCGTGGGTGCGGGCGTGGTGCAGGGCGGCGAGGACGCCGGTGACCAGGTAGAGCGAGCCGCCCGCGTAGTCGCCGAGCAGGTTGGCGGGTGCGGCGGGGTCGCCGTCGGCGGGGCCGGTCAGCGCCAGCGCCCCGGTGATCGCGATGTAGCCGATGTCGTGGCCCGCGCTGGCCGCCAGCGGCCCGTCCTGGCCCCAGCCGGTCATCCGGCCGTAGACCAGGCGCGGGTTGCGGGCCAGGCACTCGGCGGGGCCGACGCCGAGGCGTTCCGCGACGCCGGGGCGGTAGCCCTCGATGAGCACGTCGGCGCGCTCGACCAGGTCGAGCACCGCGGCAGGCCCGTGCGGCGACTTGAGGTCGACCAGCACGGACCGCTTGTTGCGGTTGCTCAGATCGGTGGCCGGGTCGACCCCCAGCGCGGGGCCGCCCGGCCGGTCGACGCGTACGACGTCGGCGCCGAGGTCGGCGAGCAGCATCGCCGCGAAGGGGCCAGGGCCGATGCCGGCCAGTTCGACCACCCGCACACCGGCCAGCGGGCCGGGCGCGGCCGGGGCCTGCGGACTGTCCGGCAGTGGCGAGGTCACATACCTGATAGTAGAAACGTGTTTCAGTTTTCGCAAGGCCCCGGCTGAGCGACCGCTTAGCGCCGGATCGGTCAGCAGGGGCCGGACCGGCCGCGGTCAGACGTGGCAGTGCCCGCCGGATCCGTCGCCGGTCTCCTTGGGCAGGTCGAGCGCCGGGTTGCGGTCGAAGAAGCCGGTCGGCCGCAGGCTGAAGCCGCAGACGTCGACCGGCATCACCGGCCAGTCCTCCAGGCGCGGCAGGTGCGTCGGGCCGAAGGAGTGCCACACCGTCAGGTCGGTGTCCTCCAGCGACTCGCCGGGCCGCGACCAGGCCGTCACGCCCGGGCCGCCCGCGTGCTGGTTGGGGTAGTCGCCGTCCGGGTAGCGGCGCTCGGGGCGGTAGCGGGTCACCCACAGGTGCTTGGTGGCGTAGGCGACCCGCTCGGCGACCGAGGAGCCGGGCTGCGCCAGCAGCAGCGGCCCGGTGTCGGGCAGCAGCGTGTACGCCACCGGCGTGCCCATCCGGTTGGTCACCCCCGGGTTGACGATCCGCCAGCGCCGGCCCACCGAGGGGTCGGCGACCCGCCCCGCCTCACCGCTGTCGGCGACCGGGGTGGCCTTGGTGGTGAAGGCGTTGCCGTTGGGGTTGCCAGGGCCGGTCGGCAGCCGGACCACGTCCACCTCCTGCACGGTGTTGCGCGGGCCGTCCACCGTCACGTCGAGCCGGGCGCAGAACAGATGCTGGTGGAAGGGCGCGAGCAGGCCGGGGGCGACCTCGGTGGCGTGGGGCGAACCGGCGCCGGGCTCGGCGGCGGAGGTCTGCAGCAGGCCGGTGGCCTTGGCCTCGAAGGCGATCGTGCCGTCCTGGTGGAGGTACCAGTAGAAGCCGTAGTCGTAGTTGCCGAGGGTGGCGATGTAGGAGATCACCAGGCGGCGGGCGCGGCGGGAGTCCGCGGCGAAGTCGTCGAAGATGTTGGTGTGCTTCCAGAGCAGGCCGATGTCCTCCTCGTGGATGCAGATCGCGTTGTGCAGCGTCTCGGGATTGCCGAGGTCGTCGGCGAGCACCGCGTCGACGTAGGTGATCTCGCCCAGGCAGTCGCAGCCCAGCCGCAGCGCGTTGGCGTTCCTGCCCAGCAGGTACTCGCCGGAGTCCAGGTAGCAGACCCAGTTGCGGGCCGGGTCGGGCTCGGCGTAGGGCACGGCCATCTCGGCTATCGAGGCGCGGTGCAGCACCGGCCGGTCGCGGTCGCCGTCGCGATGGGTGATCTCGTGCAGGACCAGGCCCTCGCGGGCGTTGAAGTCCAGCCGCAGCCGCCAGTTCTGCCAGCTCAGCTGCGCCCCCTCCAGCGAGAACGACGCACCCTCCGGCTGGGTGATCTCCAGCGGGCGCAGGTCGGTCCTGGCGGGCCCGGTGGACTCCGCGTCGTAGCGCCCGCACTCGGCGGGTACGGGTACGGCGCCGGTGTCGACCAGCCGCACCACGCGGCGGGCCGTGAGGTCCACGTCGGCGACCAGGCCGCCGACCGGGTGGGCGAACGGGTTGTCGCTCTCGTTGCAGCGCAGGAAGGTCAGCGAGCGCAGCATCCGCCGGCCCGCCTCCGAGGCGATGCCGAAGTTGCCGGCGGCCAGCGGGGCGGCGATGACCAGCGAGAGGTCGGTGACACCGCGTTCTGCCATCGCCTTGCGCCAGCCGGCGTCGGCCTTGACGATCTCGTCGCAGGTCTCGTACTCCTCGAAGAGCACCGGCGGCTGGCCGTCGGCGGCCGGGTCGAGGTCGCGGTAGGAGACCAGCACGGCGGCTGCCGGGTCGGTGACGTCCACCAGCGCCTCCGCGGAGCGGCCGGTGGCCGTGTCCAGCAGGGTGACCCGGACCCGGCGGCTGACCGGGTCGCCGGGGCGGTGGGCGAGCACCGCGTGCCGGTCCGGCTCGTCAGGCAGGACCAGCGGGAAGCGGGTGGACGCGGTGACCTTGCCCTCGGCGTCGAGCGCCGCGCGGGCGGCCTCGATCTCGGCGGTGGTCAGCGGGTCCAGCGGGTGCGGGGCGGCGGCGGTCGTGGTCTCGGTGGCCGTGGGGCTACTGGTCATGGCGCTTCCTGAGGACAGGGCGGACGGGTGGACGGATGGACGGATGGGGAACGGCAGCGGCCCGCCGCACCCGGGCGGGCGGGGCGGGCCGCTGCGCGGTCCTTGCGGTCGGCTGTCCAGGCGGCCGGCCGTCGGATGGGCGGTACCTGCCGTCAGGCGCCGGCCTCGGCAGCGGCGGCCTTCTCCAGTTGGAAGGCCTCGTTGCCCTGGCCGATCCTGGCGTGCACCTCGGGCTGCCGGCTGCGCAGCACCGCGCCGTAGACCAGGCCGATGGCGGCGGCCAGCGCGATGATGCCGGGCAGGATCCAGCGCAGCCCGTGGCCGGGGTTGGCGCCGAGCAGGACCGCGAAGTCCTTCACCGAGTAGACGAAGATCGTCCCCAGGGCGAGGGCGGCGAGCCCGGAGGTGATCAGCCGCCAGCCCTGGACACGGGCGGCACCGCGCTTGACGAAGAAGGCGATCACCGCGACGGCGGCGGTGCACATCAGCAGCACCACTCCCAGGGCGCCGACGTTGCCCGCCCAGGTGAACAGCCGCAGCACCGGCGCGGTCGGGTCGCCCACCGGCTTGTCGTCGGTGATGGCGAAGACGGCGACGACGATCAATGCGACCAGGGTCTGCAGCAGCGAGCCGATGGCCGGGGCGCCGCTGGTCTTCGAGGTGCGGCCGACCGCGGCGGGCAGCAGACCGTCGCGGCCCATGGCGAAGGCGTAGCGGGCGACAACGTTGTGGAAGCTGAGCATGCAGGCGAAGATGCCGGTGATGAAGAAGATGTTCAGGGTGTCGGTGAACGCGCCGCCGAGCCGGTCCTGAGTAAGCCCGAAGATCAGGTTGGGGCCGTCCTTCTGCGCCCCCGCGATGACGCCGGAGGGACCGGTCGCCACGGTGATCGCCCAGGCGCTGATGGCGAAGAAGACGGTGGCGAAGCCGATCGCCAGGAACATCACCTTGGACACCACCCGCTGCGGGTCGCTGGTCTCCTCCGCGTACACCGGGGCCTGCTCGAAGCCGAGGAAGGCGGCGATGGTGAAGCACAGCGCGGTGCCGAGCCCGGCACCGCTGAGGGTGCTGGGGTTGAAGGCGTGCGCGGACACGCCCTGCGGGCCCGGGTCGCTGAGGAAGCCGATGTCGAAGATCACGACCATCGTGGTCTCGATGAGCAGCAGCACACCGAGGGTCCTGGCGTTGAGGTCGATCTTCAGCGCCCCGAAGACCGCGGTGATCGCGACACCGCCGAGCGCCGGGATCCACCAGGCGACGTTGTGCTGCCAGTGCTGGGCGATCTGGCTGGAGATCTCGAAGCCGAAGATGCCGTAACTGCCGCACTGCATCAGGCTGTACGCGAAGAGCGCCACGTACGAGGCGCCGGCCCCGACGGTGCCGCCCAGGCCCCGGGATATGTACGCGTAGAGCGCCCCGGCGTTGTGCACGTGGCGGCTCATCTCGGCGTAGCCGAAGCTGAACAGGATGAGCACGGCGCCGACGATGACGAACAGCAGCGGCACCCCGACGATGCCCATCGTGGCGAAGGTGGTGGGGATGACGCCCGCCACGACCATCAGCGGCGCGGTGGCCGCGAGTACCGAGAGCAGCAGGGCCGGCGCACCGATCCGATCCGCGCGCAGCGCGCGCTGCTCTCCCTTGAACGTGCTGATGCCGGTCGTACTGCCCGTCAGCATGGCTCTGGTGTCCTTCTTCCGTGGGTGGTGATGCCTGGGGAGTATCGGGTCCTACGACGAACCGAAGCCGAGCGCGGCATTGCGCGCGGCACGGAACGACTTCTTGGGGTCGCGGTCGAAGTACGACCAGGGGACGCGGGTCGCGTCCCGTCCGATGCGGTTGAACAGCGCGGCGGCGGCCACCATGTCGCCGGCGTGGACGTGCACGAATGCCAGGTGGTTCAGGTCGAGCAGCAGCCGCGGGTGGCTGCGCCCGTCCCAGTCCAGCCACCAGTCGAAGGCGCTGCGCAGGCTCGCCCTGGCCCGCGGGCTGGTCCAGTACGGCAGCCGGCTCGGGTCGCGGGGCAGCGCGCCGGCCGCGGCCAGTGCGTGGTAGCGCTCGACGAGGGCGACCAGCGGCAGGGCGCCCAGCGGGGAGCCGGGTCCCGCCTCGTCGGACGCCCACTCGGCGAACTCGTAGACCTCGTGGAAGGGGTCGTCGCCCTCGGTCTTCTGACGCTCCGCCAGGCAGCGGGTCATCAGGTAGTGCCCGTGGTGGTGGCCGCGGTGCCGGCCGCGGACCTGGTCGAAGGCGCGGACCTGCTCGTCGTCGGTGCCGGTCTGCCGGGCCAGGATGAGCAGGCCGAGCCACGGCGAGGGGTCGGCGGGCGTCATACGGGCCGCGTGCAGGCAGGCGTCGCGTGCGGACTCCGGGCTCTGCCGCCCGGCGACGGCACGGAAGACCGAGGCGATGGCGTGCAGGGCGGCGGCGTCGGCGCTCTCGGGTTCCGCGAGCCGCCACTCGTCGGCCCAGGCGGCCGTGGAGCGGCCCTCGCCCAGGACGACGAGCCGGTGACCGCGCAGGTCCCAGTCGTCACCGGTGCGCGCCAGCAGCGCGCGTACCTCCGTCCAGCGGCCCTGTACCAGGGCAGCCCGGACGGCGACCAGCTCCTCGTCGCCGAGAGCGGTATCGAAGGCCACGTCGTCCTTGCCACGCGAAAGGCGGAAGGGTGGCGGCGGTGGGGTCATCCGCGGGCAGCCCTCCACGGCGCGCGTTACGTCATGTGATCACGCATAGCCAATCGGTTGGCGGCAGTCGGCGACAAGTGCGGTCCTGTTGTCTTGCTGTAGTCCCGTAGGGTGGCGTCGGTTTGGAACGCGGGAGGCGCGGATTCGCGCGATTCGCTGCGCGGACCACTGCCGGACTGGTATTCGAATTGGCGATTCCGCAACGAAGTTGGCGCCGGCGTGGGCGGCGCGGCAGGGACCGGTGAATGGACGGCACAAACGTGGCACGCGAGGACTCCGCCGCGTCGACACATCCGCTGGCCTACGTGCGGCGCCGACACGGCTGGAGCTACCAGGACGTCGCCCGGGTGATAGCCGAGCACGCGCGGGCGCTCGGGGTGCCGATGGCCGCCCGGCGGGAGAAGGTGTGGCGCTGGGAGCACTGGGGTGTCGTCCCCGAGGCCGACAGCCAGCGGGCGCTGGCCCGTGCGCTCGGCATCCCCGCGCGGGATGTCGACGCCCGCCCCTGGCCGCGCTGGCTGCCCGCACACGGCGGCATGCCCGACGGGCTGCCCTGGACGACGGAAGGCAGCCTGACGGCACTTGCCGGCGTGCTCGACGACGCGGCGGCCGACCCGCGGGGTTTCCCGATCGCCGACGAGCAGGCGCTGCTCGACGCCATCGCCGACTGGGACGCGGCCGGGGCGGAGGACGCCAGGCACCGCGGTGCGGGTGCCCGCGAGCAGGTGCCGGCGCAGGCCGGCGCCGACCCCCACCCGGTGGACGGGCCGGTGCTGGACTGGCTGGAGGCCGGCGTGACGGGCCTTCGGCAGCTGGACGACCGGCTCGGCGGCGCGGCCGTACGCCACCGGGTCGAGGCCGACCTGCGGCTGGTCAGCGGGCTGCTGCGGCGCGGCAGGCCAGGGCGCGGCGGGCGGGCCGCGGAGCGGCGGCTGCTGCGGGTCGCCGCCGACCTGGCGCAGCTCGGCGGCTGGGCGGCCACCGACGCCGGGCGCCACGGAGCCGCCCAGCGGCACTATCTGACGGCGCTTCGGCTCGCGTACAGCGCGGGGGACCGCCCGCTGGCGGTCGCGGTGTGGAGCGGTCTGGCACTCCAGTCGGTGATCGCGGACCGGCCGCGGGACGCGATGGCCGCGGCGGAGGCCGCGGTACGCGCGGCGGGCGGCGCTCCCCCGCAGGTGCGCGCGCTGGCCGCGTCCCGGCTCGCCAGGGCGCATGCGGCGGCCGGCGCCGAGGGCGCCTTCCGGCGGGCCGCGGCGGAGGCGGAGCGGCAGTTGGCGACGGCGGGCGCGCAGGAGGGGCCTGCCTGGCTGTACTGGCTGGACGCGGCGGAACTGGCCGCCCAGCAGGGACTCGGCCTGCTCGCGCTCGGCCTGGCGGCGGAGGCGGCGCCGCTGCTGGACGGGGCGCTTGCGGCGCTCGACCCGTCCTTCCTCCGCGACCGCAGCCTGTACGCGGCCCGCGCCGCGCAGGCGCACGCCCGCACCGGCGACCGGGAGGGCGCGCTGGCGCTGGGCCGGGAGGCCGCCCGGCTGTCCAGGCAGTGCGGTTCGCCGCGGCTGGCGGCCGCGCTGGACGAGCTCAAGGTGACCCTCGACCAGGACGGGCAGCCCGACTGGTCAGCGGATACCTAACGATGACCGATTCCCCGCCGCGGACGGCTCCGTAACGTCGTGACCTGCAAGGAGACGGCGCAACCCGGCGCCGGCGACAGCAGGGAGACGGCAGTCATGAGCGACATCCAGCAGCTGGTCGAGAACTACATCGCGGTCTGGAACGAGACCGACCCCACCGCCAGGCGGCGCGGCATCGACGCGGTCTTCGCCCCCGGTGCCCGCTACACCGACCCGCTCGCCGACGTCACCGGGCGCGACGCGCTCGACGCGGTGATCGCCGCGGTGCAGGCGCAGTTCCCCGGCCTGGTCTTCACCCTCGGCCCGGTCGACGCGCACCACGACGTCGCCCGCTTCACCTGGGAGCTGGGTCCGGCAGGCGGCGAGTCGCTGGTCGTCGGCTTCGACGTGGCCGCGTTCGGCGACGACGGGCTGGTGCACCGCGTCCTGGGCTTCCTCGACAAGGTGCCGGCCGCCGCCTGACCGGCGCCTCCTCCCCATTTCTGCGCACCTCTGCTCACCAGTGCTCACCAGTGCTCACCGCTCCGACACGGGACAGGAGTTCCGCCATGGCCTCGGCCACCTCCACGCTCTCCCCGTCCGGCTCCCGGGGCGCCGCTCCGGACGCGGGACGGCCAGGTCTCGGCCTGCTGGTCCTGCTGGCCGCCACCTTCATGACCTCGCTGGACATCTTCATCGTCAACGTGGCGATACCCGCGGTGCAGAGCGACCTGCAGGCCGGCTCCGCGGCGATCCAGTGGGTGGTGGCCGGCTTCGGCCTGGCCGTGGCCACCGGCCTGATCACCGCGGGCCGGCTCGGTGACATCTTCGGCCGCCGGCGGATGTTCACCGTGGGGCTCGCACTGTTCACCGCGACCTCGGCGGCCTGCGGCTTCGCGCCGACCGCGGGGAGCCTGGTGGCGGCGCGGGTGCTGCAAGGGCTGTCGGCGGCGCTGATGAGCCCCCAGGTGCTGGCCATCCTGCAGACCGGCTGGACGGGCAAGGCGCAGGCCAGGGCGTTCAGCATGTACGGGCTGACGATGGGTGTCGGCGCGGTCTTCGGGCAGCTGATCGGCGGGTTGCTGATCAAGGCGGACGTGTTCGGCCTCGGCTGGCGGGCGTGCTTCCTGATCAACCTGCCGGTCGGGCTCGCGGCGCTGGCCGCGGTGCCGCGGGCGCTGCGCGAGTCCAGGGCGCCGCGCAGGCCGCGGCTGGACAACACCGGGGTGGCGCTGTCCACCGCCGCGGTCGTGGCCCTGGTGCTGCCGCTGATCCAGGGGCGTTCGCTGGGCTGGCCGGTGTGGACGTGGCTGTGCCTGGCCGCCTCCGCGGTACTCTTCGCGGTCTTCGTGGCGCACCAGCGGCGGCTGGGGGCGGCGGGCGGCGACCCGGTGCTGGACACGGCGCTCTTCCGGCAGCGCGGATTCGCCGCGGGGGCGCTGGCGCAGCTGGTCTTCTGGACCGGGCAGGGCTCCTTCTTCCTGGTCCTGGCGCTGTACCTGCAGGCGGGGCGCGGTCTGGACGCGCTGGCGTCGGGTGTGGTCTTCCTGGCCATCGGGGCCGGCTACCTGCTCACCTCGACCGCGGCGCACCGGCTCGCCGAGCGCCTGGGCCGCCGTACGGTGCCGGCCGGTGCGCTGCTGATGGCCGCGGGCCTGGGCGGGCTGTGGGCGGCGGTGCACGCGTCGGGCACCACCGGCAGCCTGTGGGAGCTGGTCCCCGGGCTCTTCCTCGACGGTGCGGGGATGGGCATGGTGATCGCCCCGCTCACCCATGACGCGCTGGCCGCGGTTCCCGCCCACCTGGTGGGTGCGGCCTCCGGTGTGGTGGCGACCATCCAGCAGGTCAGCGGTGCGCTGGGCATCGCACTGATCGGCATCGTCTTCTACGGCGCCGTCGGCGCGGGGGCACCGGGCCGCTACCCGCACGCCTTCGGGCTGGGCCTGGTCTTCCTGCTGGCGCTGGAAGCGGCGCTGGCCGCGCTGACCGCCCGCACGGCGAGCCGGAGCGGGGCAGCCGGTCACTGAGAACAGCCGGGGCAAGGCAGGGCTGAACAGGGGTAAGGGGCGCCCGTCCTGACGGGCGCCCCTTACCCCTGTCGCGTGTGCGCAAGGGGCGGCGGAGAATTTCCCGCAGACCCGGGGAACGAATCGCGTCGGCGCCGCCTCTGAGGGGTGACGCAAGAGCGCCGCACTGCCCACGAGGGAGAGATCCGACCGGTGGCTGAACCCGACCCACCCGCGAGCGGCGGGCCCGCCGCGGGAGACCGCGCCGCGACCGCCCGCCTGGTGCGGGCGGCGCAGCGCGGCGACACGCTGGCGATGAACGACCTGCTCGACGAGCTGGCGCCCTTCGTCGGCCGGATCTGCGCCCCCATCGCGCTGGACGACGGCCCCGACGCCGCGCAGGAGGCGCTGACGGTCGTCTTCCGCAGCCTGCGCGGCCTGAAGGAGCCGGCCGCGCTCTACGGCTGGGTGCGCACCATCGCCGCCCGCGAGGCGGTGCGGGTGGCCAGGCGGGCCGCCCGTGCCGTACCGGCGGAACTGGCCGAACTGCCCGCGCCCGGCGACCCGCAGCTGGCAGCCGACATCCGCGACGTCCTCGCCCGGCTCTCCCCCGAGCACCGGGCCGTCCTGGTGCTGCGCGACCTGGAGGGCCTGGACGAGCGCACCGCGGCGGAGCGCCTCGGGCTGCGGGTCGGCACCGTCAAATCCCGGCTGCACCGCGCCCGGGACACCTTCAGGAAGGCGTGGTCCGCATGACCGCCGGATGGCCGACGGCCGACCCCGACCCCGTACGCCGGCTGCACGCGCTGGCCGCGGGGGTACGCAACGCCCATGTCACCGAGGGGGTCGTGGACGCGCCCATCGACGTGGTCTGGCCGCTGGTCGCCGACCTGGAGGGGGAGTTCGGGAAAATCGTCACGGACATGGCCCGGGTCCGGGTGATCAGCAGGGACGGCGACCGCGTCGAGGCGTCCGCGCACAGCAGGTTCGGCCCGCGTGCCCGTTTCAGCGGGGTGCTGCGGCCCGGCTGGTGCTGGCTGCAGAGCCGCTTCCTGCTGGTCGGCATCGCGGCGGCCGACCGCGGCGACGGCCGCACCACGGTGGCCTTCACCGGCGGGCTGCGGCTGCCGGGCCGCGCCGCCCTGGTGCCGGTCGGCGTACGCAGCGAGGGGCGGCGCAACCTCGCCCGGCTCGCCGCCCGCAGCCAGGCGCATACGGCCGCGGAGCGGTGACGGCGAACCCGGGGGCGCCGCGGGTCAGACGCGGGTGAGGCGGACGACCGGGATCTCGCGGTCGGTGCGCTTCTGGTAGTCGGCGTAGGGCGCGTAGACCTCCAGCAGGTCGGGCCAGACCTCGGCCTTCTCCTCCGGGGTCAGCGGCTCGGCCCTGGCGGTGAAGCGCTCGCCGAGCACCCGGACGTGGACCTCGGGGTAGGCCAGCAGGCCGCGGAACCACAGCGGGTGCTCGGGAGCGCCGCCCTTGGACGCGACGATCAGGAAGTCCTCGCCGTCCCTGCCGTAGATCAGCACGGTGCGGCGCCACTCGCCGGTGCGGTAGCCCTGGTAGTCCAGCAGCAGGCAGGGCGAGCCCTTCATGTCGGTGGCCTCGGTGCCGTCCGACTCCTCGTAGCGCCTGGCCTGGTCCGCCACCCACGATTCGGGGCTGATCTTCACACTTGCGGGGTCGTAGACGGTCATCCCTGTGCCTCCTGGGGGGTTGCAGCGGAAACGCTCCCCACTCTAGGACGGCCTCCCGCCGCTGCCCGGTCGCGACGCCGCCGGCCTGCGGGTCCGCCGCGGCGGCTCATTCGGCCATACCGGGGGCGCCCCACACCGGGAACCAGCGCGACAGGTCGGCCTCCAGCCGCAGGTCGTCGGCGACCAGGGCCTTGACCTGCAGTTCCAGCGCGTGGTCGCGCTTCTCGCCGGGCAGCGGTGCGAAGGGGTAGAACGTCCCGCGCTTGTACAGGTACACCAGGGCCATCCGGTGGCCCTGGCCGTCGGCGAAGGCGACCAGGGAGCACAGCAGCTGCGGCCCGAAGCCGCCCGACTCCAGGGCGGAGTTGACCGCGTGCAGGTCCGTGACCAGGTCGGTGACCTCGCTGGGCGCGTGCCGGGACTGCAGCCAGGTGTAGCCGTAGCTGTCGCGGCTGGACTCCACCGGCAGCAGGGTGCGCAGGTCCTGCTGGATCTCGGCGAAGGCACCGCCCTCGACGGCGGCGAAGCACACCGCGCCGCTTCCGGTCGGGCGCAGTTCACTGGCCGCCTGCAAGGTGATCGCCGCGGACGACAGCCCGAAGAGCTGGTCCAGGTCGGGCTTGACCGGCCTGCTGCGGCCGAGCAGCACGTCGAGCAGCCCCATCAGCGGCGGTCCAGCTCGACGGTGATGGCGGCCAGCTGGGCCAGCCGCTGTTCCAGGCTGGGGTGGGTGGCCAGCAGCTTGGAGACGGTGGCGCTCGATGTGAGCTTGGGGGCGAAGTAGAAGGCGTTGAAGGGCTCGGCGGCCCGCAGGTCCTTGGTGGGGATCGCTGCCAGGTCACCGCTGACCTTGGTGAGGGCGGAGGCCAGCGCGGAGGGGCGGCCGGTCAGCAGGGCGGCGCTGCGGTCGGCGGACAGCTCGCGGTAGCGCGAGAGCATCCGGGTGAGCAGGAAGCTGATCGCGTAGACCACCGCGCTGACCAGCGGCACCAGGACGAACAGCGCCGCGCTGCCGGGGTCGCGGCTGCGCCGGAAGCCGCCCCACAGGCCGATCCTGGTGATGACGCCGGCCAGGATGCCGAGGAAGGAGGCGATCGTCATCACGGCGACGTCCTTGTGCGCCACATGGGACAGCTCGTGGGCGACGACGCCCTCCAGTTCCTCTGGCTCCAGCCGGCGCAGCAGCCCGGTGGTGACGCACACCACCGTGTTCCGCTGGTTGCGCCCGGTCGCGAACGCGTTGGGCACGTCGGACTGCGCGACCGCGACCTTGGGCTTGGGCAGGTCGGCGAGCGCGCAGATCCGGTCGACCACCCCGTGCAGCTCCGGCTGCTCCTCGGCGGAGACCTCGTGCGCACCCATGCTGAAGGCGGCGATGCGGTCGCTGAACCAGAACTGGGCGACGAAGAGCAGCCCCGCGATGATCAGGATCATCGGCCAGGCACCGCGCAGCAGGGCGAGCAGCGCCCCGACGAAGACGACGTAGAGCAGTCCGATCAGGAACATCGTGACGGCCATACGGGTCGTCAGTCCCCGGTCCTGTGCGAAGCGATTCCGTGGCATGGCCCCTCCCGAGCTGTGCGGGGGCGCGGGTCGCGGGCGGCGGCCCTGCGTGCTCCACTGGTCATGATGGTGCGAGTGTGTGCATCTTCCACTGTTGCACCGATCCAACGACCGGGACGACCCTCGCGGTTCCGCCTATCGGGTCACATCGAGCACAAGCTTGCCCACCGTGCGCCTGGCACGCATCTCGGTGTGCGCCCTGGCCGCCTCGGACAGCCCGTAGACGCCGCCGACCCGGGGGCGCAGCTGCCCGTCCGCGGTCATCGCCAGCAGTTCCGCGAGGGGCTCGCGGTACATCCCCGGCCGGCCCAGGCAGTGCATCAGCCAGAAGCCGACGACCGCCCGGGAGCGCCCCATCAGCTGGGCGGGCTGCACCGGTGTGGGGGCGGTCCTGGACGCCATGCCGTAGGTGGCGAGCCGGCCGAAAGGGGCCAGGGCGGCGAGCGAGGCGTCGAAGACCGGGCCGCCGGTCATCTCCAGCACGACGTCGACCTTGCGGCCGCCGTTGGCCGCGGTGAGCCGCTCGGTGAGCCCTTCCGGGTCGGCGTCGACCGCGGCGTCGGCGCCCAGTTCCAGCGCGAGGTCGCGCTTGTCCTGGGTGGAGGCGGTGGCGATCACCCGGCCCGCGCCGAACTCGCGGGCGAGCTGGACGGCCAGCGAGCCGGTGCCGCCGGCCGCCGCGTGCACCACGACGCTCTCGCCCGCCGCGAGCCGCGCGGACGTGCGCAGCAGGTGCCAGGCGGTCAGGCCCTGGACGACCAGGGCGAGCGCCTGGCCGTCGGTGACGTCGTCGGGCAGCTCGACGGCCAGCTGCTCCTGGACGACGGCCTTCTGGGCGTATCCCCCGTTGTCGGTGAGGGCCACGACCCGACGCCCGTCTGCGGTACGGCCGACGACCTCGGCGCCCGGCACCATGGGCAGGGTGGAGCGGGAGAGGTACGAGTCCTCCACGGTGTGCGTGTCGGCGAAGTTCACCCCGGCGGAGTCGACGTCCAGCAGCAGCTGCCCCTCGCCCGCGACGGGGTCGGGCAGCTCGGTCTCGCGCAGGACCTCGGGTCCGCCGAACTCGGTGATCTGGATCGCGCGCACGGCGTCTCCTCCGGGGTGGGCCATGTGCCGGGTGTCCGGCACCCGGCACATATTACCGACCGGTCGGTATGGTGACCAGTCGCGGCGGCGGCCCCACATAGCGGGCCGACGGCCGGATGATCTTGCTGTCGGCCGCCTGCTCCAGGATGTTGGCGCTCCAGCCGACGACCCGGGCCGCGGCGAAGGTCGGCGTGAACATCTCCCGCGGCAGCCCGCACAGCTCCATCACGACGCCCGCGTAGAACTCGACGTTGATGTGCAGGTCGCGGCCCGGCTTCAGCTCGGCCAGCAGCGCCTCCGCGCGCTCCTCGACCTGAACGGCGAAGTCGACCAGGTCGCCGCCGATGCCCCGGGCGATGCCCTTGAGCAGCCGCGACCGCGGGTCCTCCGTGCGGTAGACGGGGTGGCCGAAGCCCATGATCCGCTCGCCCGCAGTAATGTGCTCGCGCAGCCAGCCGTCGATGCGGTCCGGGGTGCCGATCGCGTCCAGCGTGTCGAGCGCGCGGCTCGGCGCCCCGCCGTGCAGCGGGCCCGACAGCGCGCCGACCGCACCGACCAGGCACGCAGCCAGGTCCGCGCCGGTCGAGGCGATGACCCGGGCGGTGAAGGTGGAGGCGTTGAAGCCGTGGTCGACGGTCGAGATCAGGTACTGCTCGACGGCCCGCGCCCTGGCCGGGTCCGGCTCCTGTCCGCTCAGCATGTACAGGTAGTTCGCGGCATAGGGCAGGTCGTCGCGCGGCTCGACCGGCTCCAGGCCGCGGCCGAGCCGGCGCAGCGCGGTGAGCAGTGTCGGTACGACCGCGCAGGCGGCCAGCGCGTCGGCCGCCCGCTGCTCGGGGCCGAGGTCGTACAGCGGCCGGAACCCGGCGGCGGCGCCGGTCAGCGACAGCGCCGTGCGCAGCCCGGCCAGCGGCCCCGACCCGGCCGTGGCACGGGCCAGCGCGGGCAGCGCCTCGCGTACACCGGCCGGCAGGTGGCGCAGCGGCGCGATCTGCCGGGCGAAGCGGTCGCGCTGCTGCGCGGTCGGCAGAGCGCCGTTCACCATCAGGTGCCAGACGTCCTCGAAGCTGCGGGTCCCGGCCAGCTCGACGGCGTCGAACTCCCGGTAGTGGTAGAAGCCCTCGGTTCCGCGGACGTCGCCGATCACGGTGTCGGTGACGATCACGCCCTTGAGGCCGCGCGGGACCTCGACCTGGGCCGGCTGCGGCGGGGCCGCCTGGGATGCGGCGGACTGCGGGGCGGCGGACGGGTGGGTGGTGGGCATCGGTTTCCTCCTCGGCTCTTCACTTGACTGTCTATGATTGATTATCATGGTGTCAATGTTGACTGATCAATGTCAGCGCGGGTTGACGGGAGGTGGATACGGTGACGCCCATGACGGACGGGGCAGCGGGCGGCGGCGACGCCCGCATCAGCACGCGGGAGGCCGCGGCGCGGCTCGGCGTCAAGCCGGAGACGCTCTACGCCTACGTCAGCCGCGGGCTGCTCGGCAGCCGGCGGGCCGCCGGCGGGCGCGGCAGCACCTTCGACCCGGGCGAGGTCGCCGCGCTGGCCGCCAGGGGGCGGGCCGCGACCTCGACCGGGTCGGGCGCCGCGCAGCCGTCCGAGCCCGGCTCGGGCTCCGCCTCCTGCGCGGACGGGTGGGGCCGCATCCGCACCGGCATCACCCGCATCGACACGGCGACCGGCAGCTACGCCTTCCGCGGGGTGGACGCGGTCGCCCTCGCGGAGGCGTACGCCTACGAGGAGGTCGCCGACTGGCTGTGGACCGGCGAACTGCGGCCCGGCGTCCGCTTCACCGCTCCCCCGCTGCCGCTGGCCGCCGCCCGCGCCGCAGCCGCCGCCCTGCCCGCGGGCAGCAGTCCCGTGGACCGGATGCGGGTCGCCGTGGTCGCGGCGGGCGCGGCCGACCCGCTGCGCTTCGACCTCACGCGGGAGGCCGTGCTCGGGTGCACGCGGGGGCTGATCCCCACGCTCGTCGACGCACTGCCCCTGGCCGGCGGCGCCGACCGGGGCGATGCCGCGCCCGACGCGCCGGCCGCGGGCGGCGCCGGTCGCGGTGACAGGCGTGACACCGGGCGGATCGCCCGGCAGCCCGACGCGCCGGCCGCGGGCGGCGCCGGCGGGTCCGGGTCCGTCGCCCGGCGGCTGTGGTCGCGGCTGACGCCGCGCGAGGCCGACCCGGCGTCACTGCGGGTGCTCGACACCGCGCTCGCGCTGCTCATCGACCACGACCTCGCCACCTCGACACTGGCCGTCCGGGTCGCCGCCTCGGGCCGCGCACACCCGTACGCGGCCGTCTCGGCCGGGCTCGGGGCGCTGGACGGGCCGCTGCACGGGCAGGCCAGCGCGCTGGCCCACCGCATGCTCCGCGACGTCCTCGACCAGGGCGGTGCGGGGCCGGTGGTCGCCGCCCACCTGCGGGCCGGGCGTCGCGTGCCCGGGCTCGGGCACCGCCTCTACCGCGGCGAGGACCCGCGGGCGCGGCTGCTGCTCGCCCGGCTCGCCGACGTGCCCGCCGCGGCCGACGCGCTGGCCGCGGCGCAGGACACCGTCGCCACGGCGGCGCGGCACACCCCGCTGCACGCGAACGTGGACCTGGCGCTCGCCGTTCTCTCCGTCGCGTCCGGGATGCCCGCGGAGGCCGGCGAAGCGGTTTTCGCCGTGGGGCGCACCGCGGGGTGGGTTGCGCACGCGCTGGAGGAGTACGCAGAGCCGGCGCTGCGCATGCGCCCGTCCAGCACATACGCGGGACCACCGGCCCCGCAGCCCCTTCCCCGCCCGGGCACGTCCCCGGGGTGACCGGCCCTTTGCGGTGCGCTGTGGCCGGGCGCGCAGTTCCGCCCCCAGAGCTTCGCCTGGGGGTGCCCCCAGCGCCTCCTGAGGTGGTTGCCACTTGCTGTGGCGTCGCTTGCTTTCCGCCCGTTCGGGCGGGGCGCGCAGTTCCCCGCGCCC
This sequence comes from Actinacidiphila bryophytorum, assembly GCF_016916835.1. Lineage (GTDB taxonomy): Bacteria > Actinomycetota > Actinomycetes > Streptomycetales > Streptomycetaceae > Actinacidiphila > Actinacidiphila bryophytorum. Next base: position 49,370 of record NZ_JAFFIX010000010.1, read on the forward strand.
CTGAAAACGCTCCCCCTTGCAGGCAGAGGAACCCCCACCCTGCGGGAAGGGGGCAACCACCATGGGCGCGGGGCACGGCGCGCGCAACCCATCGCCGGGGGAGATCCCGGGGCAGCCGGCGCCTGGCAGGGCGAGGGGTCGCCCGGGGGGAAACCTAGGTGGGGGTGAGGTGGGGGATGTGGGAGACGAGGGCCGACCATTCGGGGTCGGGGTGGCCGGGGACCATGCGCCCGGCGGAACGCCACTGCTCGGCCAGCGCGGCAAAGACCGGCGCATCCGCACGCGCGGGGTGCAGAACCGTTCCACCTCGCCCCGCCTCCTCGGCGGCCTCCGCTTTTCTGACCCTCTGCATCGGTGCCATATGCCGTCAACGATTGGCGGCGCCGCACGCCATGGAGGTGCCGCCCGCACCACTCGGACGAGTGAAGCCCGGCCGGGCGCCGACGGAATTTCCCGGAGCCGCCGCCCGTTGTGGGGGGCATGAGCACTGTGGAGCTGACCAAGGAGAACTTCGACGAGGTCGTGTCCTCCAACGACTTCGTCCTCATCGACTTCTGGGCCGCCTGGTGCGGCCCGTGCCGGTCCTTCGCACCGGTGTACGACAAGTCGTCGGACAAGCACCAGGACCTGGTCTTCGCGAAGGTCGACACGGAGGCCCAGCCCGAGCTGGCGGCGGCCTTCCAGATCCAGTCGATCCCGACGCTGATGATCGTCAGGGACAAGGTGGCGATCTTCGCCCAGCCGGGCGCGCTGCCCGAGCCGGCGCTGGAGGACGTCATCGCGCAGGCCCGCGCCCTCGACATGGCCGAGGTCCACAAGTCCGTGAAGGAAGCCCAGGAGCAGCAGCAGGGCTGACCCCTTCTGCCGCGAGCCCGGCCGGCGCAGTGCGCCGCCGGGCTCTTCGGCGTGCGCCGATGTCGTAAACCGTCGGCGTGCACCGTTGTCAGTGGTCGGACCTACGCTCGTGGGGTGGGTGGAGCCGTTGACGCGAGTGCCGGGCGGGTCGCCGTCGTGGCCGATCCGGTCGGCGGCGGCGGGCGGCTGTGCGGGGTCGGGGAGGACGGCGGGACGGTCGGCGCGACCGCGGTGGTGGCGGACCTGGCCCGTGCGGTGCGCGAGGTCGAGGCGGCGGCCGGGCCGCGCTGGGTGTGGGGCGGCACCGAGGAGGTCTATCCGGGGCTGCTGGACCGCGGCGGGGTCCGGGTGGCGCGCTGCCATGACGTGAAGCTGGTCGAGTCGCTGCTGCTCGGCCAGGAGGGCAGGCACGGCAGGCCGCGCTCGCTGGGGGCGGCCTGGGCGCGGCTGCACGGTCTGCAGGAGCCGCCGGACGCGCCGGAGACGGGGGCGGACGACCAGCCGGTGCTGTTCGCGGCGGACCGGCACCACCTGCCGCCGGGCACCGACGCGCTGACCGCCCTGGTGGAGGTGCACGCCGCCCAGCAGCGGCGTATCGCGGCGAGCGAGGGCCAGGACCGGATGCGGCTGCTGTGTGCGGCGGAGTCCGCGGGCGCGCTGGCGGCGGTCGAGATGGGCAGGGACGGCCTGCCGTGGAGCGCGCGGGCGCATGACGAGGTGCTCACCGCGCTGCTCGGGCCGCGGCCCGCGGGCGGCGCCCGGCCGGCCAGGCTCAACGAGCTGGCGCAGCGCATCCAGGACGCGCTGGGCCGCCCGGTGAACCCCGACTCCCCCGCCCAGCTGCTGCCCGCCTTCGCACGGGTCGGTGTTCCGCTGGCCTCGACCAGGTCGCACGAGCTGCGCAAGGTGGAGCACCCGGCGGCCGAGCTGCTGCTGCGCTACAAGGAGCTGTCGCGTATCCATGCCGCACACGGCTGGGCGTGGCGGGAGGCCTGGGTGCGGGACGGCCGCTTCCGGCCGGAGTATGTGGTGGGCGGTGTGGTGTCGGGGCGCTGGGCGACCAGGGGCGGCGGTGCGCTGCAGATTCCGCGGCCGCTGCGGGCCGCGGTGGTCGCCGACCCGGGCCATCTGCTGGTGGTCGCGGACGCCGGCCAGTTGGAGCCGCGGGTGCTGGCCGCGATGTCGGGCGACCAGGGCCTGGCCCGGGCGGCGGCCGGCGGCGACCTGTACACGGCGGTGGCCAGGGACGCATTCTCCGGCGACCGCCCGCGGGCCAAGATCGCGCTGCTCGCCGCGATGTACGGGCAGACCAGCGGTGAGGCGGGCCAGCTGCTGGCGGTGATGCGGCGGCGCTTCCCGGTGGCGCTGGCCCTGGTGGAGGCCGCGGCACGTACCGGCGAGGCGGGCGGGGTCGTCCGCTCCCAGCTCGGCCGTACGTCTCCGGCCCCGTCGGCCGACCGATTCGTGGACGAGAGCGCCGACCCGGCGGACGGGGCGTCACCGGACCGCACGGCGGCCAGGTCCTGGGGGCGCTTCACCCGGAACTTCGTGGTGCAGGCGAGCGCCGCCGACTGGGCGCTGGCGATGCTGGCGGCGCTGCGCCGGGAGCTGGCGGCGATCGGCCCGGCGCCGCGGCTGGTGTTCTTCCAGCACGACGAGGTGGTCGTGCACACCCCTGCGGACCTCGCGCCCGCCGTCGAGACCGCGGTCGCGGCGGCGGCCGACGAGGCCCGCCGGCTCGTGTTCGGTGCGACGCCGGTGCCCTTCCCGCTGGAGACGCACGCGGTGGAGCGCTACGCGGACGCGAAGTAGCCCACCGGGCGCCGGGGTGCGGTCAGTTGTCGGACGCGGCGTCGGTGTCGGCCGCGGAAGCGGCCGCGTCGGCGTCGTCCACCAGCTTCTGCATGTGGGCGAGTTCCGAGGCGGCGGGTGCGGGCGAGGTGCTGCCCGGGGTGCCGGCCGCGGAGCCGTGGCTGCCGCAGCCGGCCAGCAGCAGCGCGGCCAGCGCGCCGGCCGGCAGCAGGGCCAGCGCCCGCGCCCGTGTGCGGCTCATTTCGCTGCGCCCTTCGCGGTCTTCTGGGCGGGCTTGGCGGGGAAGTGCTGGGTGCCGCACCAGGTGCGGACGGCGTCCAGGTCGGTGGAGCGCTTGGTGAGGCTGGGCAGCAGCGACTGGCGGAAGGTCAGCCGGTCCTTGAGGAAGGTGGACACGGCCGTGTCGCCCTTGGCGTCGGCATTGTCGATCCGCTTCTGCAGCCGGGCGATCGAGCCGCGCTCGGTGACCGGCCCGTTGAGCCGTGCCAGTGCGCGGTCGATGTGTGCGTCGACGGCCGGAAGGCGCCGGCACAGCGCGCGGGCGCCGTCCCCTGTCGGCGCCTTGCCCGCGGCCGTGGCGGTGGCCGAGGGCGTGGGGGCGGTGGTGTCGGCGGTGGCGGTACCGGCCGCGGCGAGCAGGGCCGCGGCCGCCGCGGTGACGGCGACCGCGGTACGGGTGGTGCGCATGGGTGACCTCCTCGGTGGCGGCACCTGCCGCGTGGCGGTGCCGTTTCTGGCCGGGAGGCTAGGAGGGGTCTTTGTGGAAACCTTGTGGGGCGGCCGGCGGCGGCTCCGCGGTGAGCCAGTCGCGCTGCCGCGGCAGGGCGGGGCCTTGGGCCATGTGCGGGATGTCCAGCACGAACCATGCGCCGGCCGCGCCGTCGGGGCGGCCGGTGACGGTGACGGTGCCGCTGTGCAGGGCGGCCTGCTGGCCGACCAGGGCCAGGCCGAGGCCCGATCCCGGGCTGCCGGGGCGGCGGCGGAAGCGGGTGAAGACGGTGTGCCTGGCCTCGGGCGGCACCCCGGGTCCGTGGTCGCCGACGGTGAGGCGTACGGCGGCGCCGTCGGGGGTGGGACGCAGGGCCGCCTCGACGGGGCCTGAGCCGTGCACGACGGCGTTGGTCAGCAGGTTGTCGACGGCCGAGCGCAGGCCCTGCGGCCAGCCGCGGACCACGCAGGGTCCCGACGTGTCGACCGCGACCCGGGCGGCGGGGTGGTCGCGGCGCAGGTCGCGTACCGCGGAGTCGAGCAGTTCGGCGAGGTCGACGGGCGCGAAGGCGTCGGCCTCGACGAGGTCGCCCTGTGCGAGGGTGCGCAGCATGACCAGCAGGCCGAGCAGCCGTTCGTGGCCTGCCCGCAGGTCCGCGACGACCTCGGTGCGCTCTGCCCCTTCGGGTGCCGGGTCGCCGCCGAGCACGTCGAGGTTGATCCGCATGCTCATCAGCGGGGTGCGCAGTTCGTGCGAGGCGGCGGCGGAGAAGGAGCGCGCGGTGGCCAGCGCCTCGGCCGTACGGGCGGCCTGCTCGTCGTAGCGGGCCAGTACGGTCTGCAGGGTGCCGGCCAGGTCGTCGACCTCGGGCACTCCGGTGCGGGTGTGGTCGAGCCGGGCGGCGCTGGTGCGCGGGTCGATACCGGCGGCCCTGCGGCGCAGTTCGAGCAGCGGGCGGGCCAGGCGTACGGCGGCCAGCCACGCGACCAGTCCCGCGACGGGTGCGGTCAGCAGCGCCACGGTCAGCACCCGGCGGCGTACCTGGGCGATCTGCCGCTGGCCCGCGGTGTCGGCGGAGAACAGCCACAGGGTGCCGCTCGCGGCGGGGCGGACCGCGGTGAGCGGCACGGCGAGCACCCGCCAGCTCTGCGTGCCCGCCGCCAGGGTGACCGGGCGGGCGGCGGCGCCGGGCGCGGGCAGGGTGGTGCTCGCGGCGGGCTGCGGGCCGCCGGTGACGGTGCCCTGCGGTCCGCTCACCCGGATGCCGACGTCCAGGGCGTCGGCGAACAGCTTGCGCTGCCTGGCCTGTTCGACGCCCGCCGGGCGGTCGTTGGCCATGGCCCGCAGCAGGCTGAGGGCCTCCGGGCGTACGGCCGCGGCGCGGTCGCGCAGGTGGGTGTCGGCTGCGGTGTGCACGTCCCGGCCGACCAGCCGGACCAGGATCCAGCCGGAGCCTGCGACCAGCAGCGGGACGACGACCGCGACGGCCAGCGCGATCCTGGTGGACAGTCTCATGTGCCGCTCCCCCGCCTCGTGCCGTGCCCCGCGGCCTGGGGCTTCATATGCCGCCGCCGTCGGCGGGGCGCAGGACGAAGCCGACACCGCGGACGGTGTGCAGGATGCGGGGGCGCCCGCCGGCCTCCAGTTTGCGCCGCAGGTAGCTGACGAAGGTGTCGACGGCGTCGGTGCGGACCTCGAAGTCGTAGCCCCACACCCGGTCGAGCAGCTGGTCGCGGGTCAGCACGATGCCGGTGTTGCGGGCCAGCGTCTCCAGCAGCTCGAACTCGCGCCGGGTCAGGTCGAGCGGTTCGCCGTCCCGGGTGGCGGTCCTGGCGGCGGGGTCGAGGACCAGGCCGCAGGCGCGCACCTGGCCGTCGGGGCGGGGCGGGCGGCGGCGCAGCAGGGCGTCGAGCCGCAGCACCAGCTCTTCCAGGGCGAAGGGTTTGACCAGGTAGTCGTCGGCGCCGGCCTGGAGTCCTGCGACGCGGTCGGCGACCTCGTCCAGCGCGGAGAGCACCAGCACCGGCAGGTCGCTGCCTCCGGCGCGCAGGGTGCGGCACACCTGGATGCCGTCGATGCCGGGCATGGAGACGTCCAGCACCAGCACGTCGGGGGCGGCCGCTGCCAGCTGCTCCAGCGCGGCGGCGCCGCCGTCCGCCTCGCCGACGGTGAAGCCGCGCAGCCGCAGGGCGCGGCCGAGCGAGCGGCGGATCGCGGCGTCGTCGTCGACGACCAGGACCCGCCCGCGCGGGTCACCGCCGCCGTGCCCTGTGCCGCCCGTGCTGCCCGTCATGTCGTGTGCGCCTCCGCTCCCCGGCCGTTCTCGCATGGTGCATCGCGGGAACCATGCCTACACGGCCGGGGGGCGGAGTGCTCTCACCGGGGTGTCACCCGCCGTACTGCGCGAAGGTGCGGGTGAAGTCCCAGGCCTGCTGCGAGACACCCGAGCAGGTGTCGTCGTTGGGGTAGCCGCCGGGGCAGGGCCGGTCCCGGTTGGCGGACCAGAAGGTCAGCCGGGCCAGGTGGTGGCTCTGCGCGTAGCCCAGGATGGTGCGGAAGTCGGCCACCGTGACGGTCTCGTTGTCGTCGGTGATGCCGTTCATCGAGGAGATGCCGCTGTGCCGGTAGGCCTGGTCGTCGGTGTAGCCGTAGGCGTTCTTCACCGCGTTCTTCAGCCCGTCGGCGGCCCTGGTGGTGAGGGTGCCCATGTTCTGTCCCGCGCCGCCGAAGTCGAACGGCATGATCGTCCAGCTGTCGACGGTCAGCCCGGAGGCGGCGGCCTTGTTGATCAGGCCGGTGTCCGGGCCGCTCTGGCCGGTGCCGATGGTGACGTAGACCGCGATGCCGGGGTTGTTCGCCTTGACGGTCTTGAGCGCGTCGACGGTGCGCTGCTGGACGGTGCCGTTGCTGTACGCGTCGGCCTCGATGTCGATGTCGATGGCGCGCAGCCCGTAGGCGCTGATCACCTTCTGGTAAGCGCCGGCCAGCGCGCCGGCGCTGGTGCAGGACTGCTCCAGCTTGTTGCCGCTGTAGCCGCCGAAGGACGGGATGACGTCGCCCCCTGCGGCCCTGACCTTGTTGATGGTGGCCTGGTCGACGCCGCCGGTGAGCGGCCGGCCGCCGTCCCACTGCGGGTTGCAGGTGCCGTTGCTGAGCACGAAGGCGAGAGTGAACCACTTCACGCCGGTGGCGTTCATGATCGTGGTCGGGTCGGGCGGGTTGCCCCAGCCGTTGTAGAGGTAGGGGGCCACGGCCTGCACGCCGCCGGCCGGCGGCGGGTCGGTCGGGGGTGTGCCGCTCCCGGTGGGCAGCGTCCAGATCTGGTTGGCCGAGCCCGCGCAGTCCCAGATCTGCAGCCGGGTGCCGTTGGCGGAGCTGGGGCCTGTCGCGTCCAGGCAGCGTCCCGAGCCGGCGTTGACCAGCTGGCCGCCGCTCGCGGTCCACTTCTGGGCGGCGGTGCCGTTGCAGTCGTACAGCTGGACCTTGGTGCCGTTGGCGGTGCCCGCGGCGGTGACGTCCATGCACTTGCCGAGCGCCCGCAGCGTCCCGTCGGAGCTGACGGTCCACACCTGTGCGGTGGTGCCGTTGCAGTCGTAGAGCTGCACGGCGGTGCCGTTGGCGCTGCTGGCGGCGGCGACGTCGACGCATTTGCCGCCGTATCCGGTGATCGCGCCCGAGGGGTCGGCGCCTGCGGCCTGGGTGGCGCCGAAGGTGCCCAGGGTGCCGGCCGCGAGGGCGCCGGCGAGCAGGACCGCGTGTTGCCTTCTCATCAGCTGTTCACCGTCCACTTCTGGTTGGCCGTGCCCGCGCAGGTCCAGATCTGCAGCCGGGTGCCGTTGGCCGAGCTGTTGCCGGTGGCGTCCAGGCACTTGTTCGCGGCGGGGTTGACGATGTCGTGGGCGGCGCTGACGGCCCACTGCTGGGCGGCGGTGCCGTTGCAGTCGTAGAGCTGCACCTTGGTGCCGTCCGCGGTGCCGGCCGCCGCGACGTCCATGCACTTGCCGAGCGCCCTGATCGTGCCGTCGGAGCCGACCGTCCAGGACTGGGCGGCGGTGCCGTTGCAGTCGTAGAGCTGGACGGCGGTGCCGTTGGCCGAGGAGGCGCCCGCGACGTCCACGCACTTGCCGCCGATGCCGGTGATGGTGTGGCCACCGCCCGTGCCACCGCCGGTGCCGCCCGAGCTGTCCGAGGTCGTCACGTGGACGTAGTCGACCACCAGCTGCTGCGGGAAGGAGGTGCTGCCGTCGGGGTCGCCGGGCCAGTAGCCGCCGACCGCGAGGTTCATGATCAGGTAGAAGGGGTGGTCGTACACCCAGCGGTTGCCGCCGAGGTCGGCGGGCGTGCGGGTCTCGTAGACGTTGCCGTCCACCGACCACTTGATGGAGTTGGGCGCCCAGTCGACGGCGAAGGTGTGGAAGGCGTCGGAGAAGCTCTGCCCGTTCGGCAGGGTGTATCCGGCGCCGATGCCGTTGGCGCCGGAGTAGCCGGGGCCGTGGATGGTGCCGTGGACGCTGCCGGGCTCGAAGCCGACGTTCTCCATGATGTCGATCTCGCCGTCGGTCGGCCAGTTGCCGCCGCCGAGCATCCAGAACGCGGGCCACATGCCCTGGCCGCGCGGGAGCTTCATCCGGGTCTCGAAGTGGCCGTAGGCCTGGCTGAACTTCTGCGGGGTGGACAGCCGGGCCGAGGTGTACTGGCAGGTGCCGTACCAGCACTGGTAGTTGGCCGGGTTCTCCTTGCGGGCGGTGATGACCAGGTTGCCCTGTCCGTCGAGCGCGGCGTTGTGGGTGCCGCTGGTGTAGTACTCGCGCTCGTGGTTGTTGACGTTGTCGCCGGTCTCGTAGCCCCATTTGGAGCTGTCGACCGCGCTGCCCGCCGGGCCGTTGAAGTCGTCGGTGAAGGTGGCGGTCGCGGCGGCCGGGGCCACCGCTGGCGCGGCGCCGGCGCGGGCGGGCGAGGCGGTCTGCTGGAGCAGTGCGGCCAGCAGCAGGGCGCCCGCGGCCAGCAGCGGGAGGGTGCGTATCCGTCTGATCCGTCGGGTGGGGGGTGATGCCGACATGCCGGGCTCCTCTGTGGGGGGCGGCGGAAACACGGGACCGGAGCACACAGGAAGGTCATGCTCCTGACATTCGGTGAGCCGTACGGCACCCCCGGTCAATCACCGCTCCCGGGGGCCACTTCGCTCACGTCTTAGTTCAGGACGTGATTTAAATGGCGGGGCGAAGTGCCGTCAATACTTCCGACAAAGGTCTGTACCAAGAACTTCGCCCGAGCCGCTCACAGCTCCCTGCGCCGCACCAGCACCGCCAGTACCAGGACGCCGGGAACGAGCGGCAGCCAGGCCGTCACCAGCCGGTAGCCCAGCACCGCCGACGTGGCCGCCACCGCGGAGGCGCCCGCGGTCATCAGGGCCAGGCCCAGCGCCGCGTCGAGCGAGCCGAGGCCGGCCGGCGTGGGAAGCCAGCCCGCAGCCGTGCTCGCGAACAGGTACGCCACCACCACCCCGCTCACCGGCACCGGCGCGTGCACCGCGCGCATCACCGCGACCACCACGGCCGCGTGCATGGCGGGGAAGGCCAGCGAGCCGCCCCACAGCGCCGCCACCCGGGCGCGGTTGCCGTGCAGCACCCGCACGTCGCGGACGACGGAGCCGAGGAAGTCCCGCAGCCTCTCGCGCAGCCGGCGGGCGCACCGGGTCAGCACGACGCCGCCCGCCACCACGGCCGCGACCACACCGGCGATCACCAGCGGATGGTCGGGGACCCCGGGTCCGCCGCCGGTGACCCGGTGCAGGTGCAGGGCGCCGGGGAAGAGCGCGAGCACCGCGAGCAGCAGTGCGACCCGGCCGATGACCGCGGCGCAGGCGCGTACCGCGAGGGCGGCGACCGAACGGGTCGGACTCAGCCCCCTGCGCACCAGGAAGCGCAGGTTGACGGCATTGCCGCCGACCCCGGCGGGCAGGATGTGGTTGGCCGCGGAGGCGGCGAACTGGGCGGCCAGCAGCAGCCCGGGCGGCAGCCGCTCCACGACCGCGCCCTGCTGGGCGGTGGCCGAGCAGACCCAGGTCATGAAAGCGGCGAAGCAGGCCACCACCAGCCACTCGCCGTCGGCGGAGCCCAGCTGTCCGGCGCTGGAGTCGATCATCGCCCACTTGCTGGTCACCACGACCGCGACGGCGGCCACCGGCAGCAGCACCGCCATCGACCGCACGGAAGCGCGCTGCCAGCCGGCACCCTCGTTGCGGGCGATGGACACGGGGACTCCTCGTCGCGTGGGGCACGGCGGGCGGACGCTCCAGCTCCAGCCCAGGTTAGGCGGCGACAGCCGCCGCGTCCCCTTCGCACACGGCCACCTGGGTCAACGTCTGACAAACAGCTGTTGACGTCCCGGTAGGCGGCCGGCCCCGCGGCCCGTGCCCCGGGCGTGCGGGAGCGCCGGTCCCGCGCGGGCTGCGCGGGACCGGCGTCCCCTTTTCTTCCTTCGGCGAGGCCGGCGGCGGTGAGAGGTCCGCACCGGCCGTCACGGGGTCAGCGGATCACGCGGCCGGCGCGTTCCACTGCTGGTTGGCCGCGCCGGTGCAGTCCCATATCTGCAGCCGGGTGCCGTTGGCGGAACTGGGTCCCGTCGCGTCGAGGCATCTGCCCGACTGCGGGTTGACCAGGGTGTTGTCGGCGCCTCTTGTCCACACCTGCGACCCGGTGCCATTGCAGTCGTAGAGCTGGACCTGGGTGCCGTTGGCGGTGCCGGCCGCGGCGACGTCCATGCACTTGCCGAGCGCCTGGAAGGTGCTGCCGCTCGCCGTCCAGGACTGGGCGGCGGTGCCGTTGCAGTCGTAGAGCTGGACGGCGGCGCCGTTGGCCGAGGAGGCGCCCGCGACGTCCACGCACTTGCCGCCGTAGCCGGTGATGGTGCCGGTGTGGCCGCCGGTGTTCCCGCCGCCGGTGCCGGGCGTGCCGGACCAGGTGAAGGTGGCGGAGGCGCCGCCGGGCAGCGAGTAGGAGAAGTTCTCGTTGCCCCAGTTGACCCGCAGCGTCTGGGCCGAGGACGACTCGTTGTAGGCGATGAGCGCCTTGGAGCCGTCGGGGTTGCGCCAGGCGACGTTGCGGACGGTGGAGTTGTCGGTGGAGGCGATCCGGGTGGCGCCGGGCTTCACGAACTTGGTGAGCTGGCCCATCGTGTAGTACTCGATCGTGTAGTCCACCTGCCCGCTGCGGCTGTCACCGTTGTGCACGGTGATCAGTCCCGTGCAGGTGCCGCAGCCGCCGTTGTGCGGGCCCATGTTCTGGTCGACCGCCAGGCTCCACTTGACCCAGCTCTGGCCCCAGTTGCGGGTGTAGTCGATCAGGTTCTCCATGTCCTCCTTCTGCTGGTTGGCGATCCAGGTGCCACCGGAGTGCTCGGTGTCGAAGGCGGGCAGCGTGGGGTACTGGTTGTGGACCGTGGTCTGCTCGCCGACGTTGCCGCCGTAGCCGTGCCAGGCGATGCCGCCGAAGTTGGGGTCGTTGCGCACGGCGGAGTCGGTGACCGTCGGGGCCGCGTAGCTGTCGTAGGTGTCCCAGTTCCAGTCCAGCGCGAGGACCTTGGTGGACAGCCCGGCCGCGTGCAGCGCGGGCAGCAGATCGGTCTTGGTGAAGTACGCGAGGCCCGAGCCGTTCCACTGCGCCGACGGGTAGCCGCTGCAGCAGGTGGGCTCGTTCTGCACCGTGACGTAGTCCACCGGGACGCCCTGCGCCTGGTAGGCCTGCAGGTACTTGACGAAGTACTGCGCGTAGGCGGCGTAGTACTGCGACTCCAGCCAGCCCTGGCTGTAGGCGTCGTTGTCCTTCATCCACGGCGGCGGGGTCCACGGGGTGCCCATGACCTTGACGTCCGGGTTGAGCTGCCGGGCCTGCTTGGTCAGCGGGACGACGTCGGCCAGGTCGTGGGCGATGGAGAAGTGCGCCAGGCCCGGGTCGGTCTGGCCCGCGGGCATGTCGTCGTAGGTGTAGTTGCCGCGCGCGAGGTCCGAGGCCCCCATGGGGTTGCGCAGGAAGCCCAGGCCGATGCCGTTCACCGGGTCGAAGAGCTTCTGCATGACGGTGTTGCGGGTGGACGCCGACAGGGCGCCGCTGCTGTTCATCAGCCAGGCGGCGGTGTCGGTGAAGGACGCGCCGCCGCCGGTGAACTTCTGGTAGGTGGTGCCCTCGTCGACCGTCACGTTCTGGCCTGAGCCGCCGGTGCCGGAGGCGAAGGACAGCGGGGCCTGCTGCTCCAGGCCCTTGACGACGTTGCGGCCGCCTGAGTCGTTGGTGGTGGTGAGGTAGACCTGCACGCTCTCGCCCGCCGCGTGTGCGGTCACGGGTACGGCGAGCATCGGGGTGATCGCCGCGGCTGCGGCGGTGAGCGTCCCGACGACGACGCGCCGCAGTCGGGATCTGGAGGATCTGCCCGTGTGGGGCCGGGTTGCTGCGCTCATGGGTCGTTGCCTTTCTCGGCACGATGGCATGGGCCTGACATGGACGAGCGTGCAGTGAGGGGGTCCGCACGCTTGTTTCACACCTTGTTTCACGACTTATATCGCGACGTGATTTAACTCGCGCGCATCACGGCCGTCAAGGGATCGCACGCTGGGCGCGCGCGTGAAACACCATGTAACGAACGGCGGTTGACCGCTTCAGCCGACACCGCAGCGCCCGGCGCGGGCGCCGGGCTCAGCCCGCGCAGGGCGCGGTGCTGCCACGCGGCACGAGGGCGGGAGAGGGGAGCAGGATGTCGGGGACCGGGGTGCCCTCGATCAGCGAGAGCAGCGCGGTGGCCGCCCGCTCGCCGTACTCCATGACCTGCCGGCTGACCGCGGTCAGCGCGGGGTGCACCAGCCGGCACAGCTCGCTGTCGTCCCAGGCGACCAGGGACAGTTGGCCGGGTACCGACACACCCATCTCCTGGGTGACGCTCAGCGCGGCCACCGCCATCACGTCGTTGTCGTAGACGATCGCGGTGGGCCGCAGCGACCCGGACAGCAGCCGCCGGGTGGCCCGCGCGCCCTCCTCGCCCGAGTAGTCGGTGTACACGCACGGCACACCGTCCAGGCCCAGTTCCGCGGTGGCCGCGTCGAAGGCCTCGCCGCGCTCCCTGGTGTGCACGAAGTGCGCGGGTCCCGCGACCCGGGCGATCCTGCGGTGCCCCATCGCGGCCAGGTACGCCAGCGTCTCGCGCACCGCGGCGGCGTCGTTGATCCACACCGACGGAACCCCCGAGGTGACCGCCGCGTGCCCGATCACGACCGCGGGCAGCCCCAGCTCGGTGACCAGGCCCAGCCGGTGGTCCTGCTCGCGCAGGTCGACCAGCAGCACACCGTCCACCCGGCGCTCGCCCCACCACCTGCGGTAGGCGACCTCCTCGGCCCTGGCGTCGTCGGTGACCTGGAGCAGCAACGCGGTGCCGGTCGGCGCGAGGCCCGCCTCGACGCCGGAGATCAGCTGCATGAAGAACGGCTCGATGCCCAGCACCCAGGCCGGCCGGTCCACGACCAGGCCGATCGCGCCGCTGCGCCCGTCGGACAGCGCGCGGGCGGCGCTGCTGGGGTGCCAGCCCATCCGGGCGGCGATCTCCAGGATCCTGGCCCTGGTCTGCTCCGAGACCCCCGCCTTGCCGTTGAGCGCGTAGGACACGGCACCCTTGGACACCCCGGCGGCCTCGGCGATGTCGGCAATGGTGGGACGCTTCTTGGGGCTCATGTCGTCCTCGATACGGCAGGGCGGCCCGCGGGCCGTGAACGGTTTCGGTCGCGTGGGGGGCGTGATCGGCCCGCACACCTTAACAACGCGGAACCCGCCCCGGAACGGCCCCGCACGCTCGCGGACCGCCCCGCGGGCTCAACCGGTTGAGCCGCCGGTGATCACGCGCGGGTCGCCGAGATCTCCAGCCGTACGTAGTCCGCGACGGGCTCGGCGAGCCGGCCGGCGACCGCGGACACGAAGGGCTCGCGGTCGGCGTCCGGCATCGCGTCCAGATGGGCGCCCAGGATCACCGTGGCGAGAAACGCCTCGAACTGCTCGCCCGGCTCGAACCTGGCCGGGTCAGGCCGCAGCGCCACCTCGACGTCGGTGAAGCCGGCCGCGGCCAGCCGCTGCCTGGTGTCCTGCTCACCGGCGAAGTCCCACATGTCGGGGGCGCCGCCGAGCACGTCGGCGACGGCCGCGTTGACCGCCGCGATGTTGCCCCGGCCGCCGCACTCGGTCACCAGGCGGGCGCCGGGGCGCATCCGGGCGGCCAGCGCGGAGAAGAGGGCCGCGTGGTCCTCGATCCAGTGGAAGGCGGCGACGCTGAAGACCGCGTCGACCTCGCCGTCGAAGGGCAGCGGCCGGGTCAGGTCGGCGTGCACCACCTCGACCCGGTCGAGCCGGCCGGCCAGCCGCTCGCGCAGCTGGTCCAGCATCCGGACCGAGCCGTCCACCGCGACCACCCGGCCGTCGGGCAGCAGGTCCAGCAGGCTCTCGGTGTCGCGGCCGGTGCCGCAGCCCGCGTCGAGCACCCGCTCGTCACCCCTGAGCGGCAGCCGGGACAGCGTGCGCCGCCCCCAGCCGAGGTGCGGCAGCGGCAGCGAGTCGTAGGTCTTCGCGTCCCATTCCCGAGGCATGGCGTGGTGCTCCCGTCGTCGTCGCGCACGGCATCTCCCGCCGCGGTGCGGCGAGTTCACGGCCTACGGTACGTCAGCTGGTCCATATGATGACACCGGCATCTCATATCGTGGATCAGAGCACTGTTGACCAGGTGGGTTTGCGGTCCTTGTCGACCAGGGCGGCACGTACGCCCTCGTGGAAGTCGGCGGTGCGGGCGGTGCGGCAGGCCAGCTCCAACTCGCGGGCCAGGCACTCCTCCAGGGTCGAGCCCGCGCCGGCCCGCAGCAGCTCGCGGGTGACCGCCAGGCTCGCCGGGGAGGCCACGTCCAGCAGGGTGAGCGCGTCGGCGGCCCAGTCCGCGTCCCGCGCCTCGGCGGCCAGCAGGGTCCGCAGCCGCCCGGGGTCGGGCTCCGCGAAGCAGCGCGCGACGGCCGCCGCCATCCCGGCCGGCTGCGGCGGCACCGGTGCGGCGAAGCGCTCGACGACGGCCTCGGGGGCGTCGCCGCCGTCCGTCAGCGCGGCCTCGAGCGCCGGCAGGTCGGCCGCGGGCACGTAGTGCGTGGCGAGCCCGCAGGCCACCGCCGCGGGACCGCCGACCCGGGCGCCGGTCAGCGCCAGATACCAGCCGAAGGCGCCGGGCAGCCGCGGCAGGAAGTAGCTCGCGCCGATGTCGGGGAAGAAGCCGATGCCGGTCTCGGGCATGGCCAGCCACGCCCGTTCCGTCACCACCCGGGCCGAGCCGTGCACCGAGATGCCCAGGCCGCCGCCCATCGCGTAGCCGTCGATCAGGGCGGTGTACGGCTTCTGGTAGCGGGCGATCAGCGCGTTCAGCGCGTACTCGGACGAGAAGTACGTCCGCACCGCGTCGTCGTCGCCGGCCAGGCCCGCCGCCCGCATCGCCAGGATGTCGCCGCCCGCGCAGAAGGCCTTGGGCGAGGCGCTGCGGACCAGGACCGAGCGCACGGCAGGGTCGGCGGACCACCGTGTGAGGGCGTCGGTCATGAGGCGGACCATGGTGAGGTCCAGTGCGTTCAGCGACGCCGGGCGTGACAGGGTGATCACGCCGGTGCCCTTCCGGGTGACCCGGGTCTCCACGGGCTCCCCGGTCCCGGCCCGGTCCTGGTTGCGCATACTGCTCCCTGCTTCGTGTCGCCCTCCGCGGCCCCCCATCCAAACACCCGCCGCCCCGCGGGCGCCCTTCGAGGTGCCCGGGGGAATTGATACCCTCGGGTCGAGCCGTGACTGGCGCGCTGGGATGGGGTCAACCATCGGGGAGCGGCTCTTCGTGACCACACAGTGCCGTGCGCCTGGGCCGTCCCGTTGCCGACGACCGGAGGACCGCCATGGCAGAGCCGTACAGCACGGAGTCGATCGCCTACCGCAGCGCGCTGGAAGTGATCCGCGGGGTCGAACCGCGGGTGGCCGACGCGATCGCCGCAGAGCTGACCGACCAGCGCGAGATGCTCAAGCTGATTGCCAGCGAGAACTACGCCTCCCCCGCGGTGCTGCTGGCGATGGGCAACTGGCTCAGCGACAAGTACGCCGAGGGCACCGTCGGCCGCCGCTTCTACGCCGGCTGCCGCAACGTCGACACCGTCGAGGCGCTGGCCGCGGAGCACGCCCGCAACGTCTTCGGCGCCGCCCACGCTTATGCGCAGCCGCATTCGGGCATCGACGCGAACCTCGTCGCCTTCTGGGCGGTGCTCTCCCAGCGGGTGGAGACGCCGGGGCTGGCCCGGGCGGGTGTGCGGCAGGTCAACGACCTGACCGAGCAGGACTGGGCGCAGCTGCGGGCGGAGTTCGGCAACCAGCGGATGCTGGGCATGTCGCTCGACGCGGGCGGCCACCTCACCCACGGCTTCCGGCCGAACATCTCCGGCAAGATGTTCGACCAGCGCAGCTACGGCACCGACCCGCAGACCGGGCTGCTGGACTACGAGGCGCTGCGGGCGACGGCCCGCGAGTTCCGCCCGCTGATCATCGTGGCGGGCTACTCCGCCTACCCCCGGCTGGTGAACTTCCGCATCATGCGGGAGATCGCCGACGAGGTCGGCGCGACCTTGATGGTCGACATGGCCCACTTCGCGGGCCTGGTCGCGGGCAAGGTGCTGACCGGCGACTTCGACCCGGTGCCGCACGCGAACATCGTCACGACCACCACCCACAAGTCGCTGCGCGGCCCGCGCGGCGGCATGGTGCTGTGCGACGACGCGCTGGCCGAGCACGTCGACCGGGGCTGTCCGATGGTGCTGGGCGGTCCGCTGCCGCACGTGATGGCGGCCAAGGCGGTGGCGCTCGCGGAGGCGGCGAGGCCGGAGTTCGGCAGCTACGCGCAGGCCGTGGTGGACAACGCGCGGGCGCTCGCCGAGGGCCTGCTCACCCGGGGCGCGAAGCTGGTCACCGGCGGCACCGACAACCACCTGGTGCTCATCGACGTGTCGGGCTACGGCCTGACCGGGCGGCAGGCAGAGGCCGCGCTGCTGGACTCGGGCATCGTCACCAACCGCAACTCGGTGCCGCAGGACCCGAACGGCGCCTGGTACACCTCGGGCATCAGGATCGGCACCCCGGCGCTGACCACCCGCGGCCTCGGCGCGGCGGAGATGGACGAGATCGCCGGCCTGATCGACACCGTGCTGTCCGGTACGACAGCCGCGGCGGCGCCCAAGGGCGGGCTGTCGAAGGCGCACCACGTGCTGGACGCGGCGGTCGCCGACCAGGTCGCCAAGCGGGCGTCCGACCTGCTGGCGGGCTTCCCGCTCTACTCGGGCATCGACCTGAGCTGACCGCGGGACACACGTGAGGGGAGGCCCGGCCGTTCGGCCGGGCCTCCCCTCACGTGCTGCCGGATCAGCTGAAGGACCAGAGCACGCCGTGGCCCGCGACGGCCAGCACCGCCTGGATCGCCAGGCCCGCCACGCCGAGGGCGAGCCCGAGCAGGGCGCGGCCGCGGCGGCGGGTGCCGCGGGAGAGTGCGGTCAGGGCCAGCACGATCGCGGCCGGGCCGAGCACCAGGTTGAGGACCAGCAGGCCGGGCAGGCCGAGCAGGAAGGAGGCGACGGCCATGCCGTCGGCGTCGCGGGTGGTCGCGGCCGGTGTTCCCGTCGCGACCGGGTGGGCTGCGGTGTTCACGGTGTCCTCTCGGAAGACGTCGGAGTGAACGGGCGGTTCGTGGTGCGGGGGGATGCGTGCGGCGGTCAGCCGCGGTGGCGGGCGACGGCCTCGCGTACCGCGAAGCCGACCAGCCAGGCCGCGATGGCGGCGGACGCGAGGGTGAAGGCGGTGAGCGAGATGTGGGCGCTCGCGCCCATCACCACGCCGATGCCCAGCAGGAGGACGACGAGACTCATGTCGGCTGCACCTCCGAGGAGTTGGAGTTTGGGATAACACTTGTTCACTGAGTACGAGTCTACAGTGGCGCAACTCGGCGAACAGCTGTTTACTGAATGACATGAGTCACACATCGGGCGGCGTCCGGCAGGCGCAGAAGGAGCAGACCCGGCAGGCACTGCTGGACGCAGGGCTGCGGCTGCTGGACCGGCAGAGCCTGAGCAGCCTGGGGCTGCGCGAGGTCACCCGGGCGGTCGGCGTCGCACCGGCCGCCTTCTACCGGCACTTCCCCGACATGGCGGCGCTCGGCGTGGCCCTGGTGGGCGAGGCGCTGGGCAGCCTGCACGCGGTGATCAGGGACGTGATGTCCGACGGGCTGGACGCGGAGCGGCTGATCGACCGCACGGTGGCGATAACCGCGGCCTACGTGGACGAGCACCGGGCGCACATCCGCTTCATCGCCAGGGAGCGCTACGGCGGGGTGCAGCCGGTGCGCGCGGCCATCGCCGCGGAGTTGGGGCGCTTCACCGACGAGGTGGCGGCAGGCCTCGCACCGCAGCCGGTGTCGCGGGGCTGGAGCCCTGACGACCTGCGGGTGCTGGCGGGGCTGTACGTCGACCACATGGTGCTGACCGCCGCGGCCATGATGGAGGTGCCCGAGGACGATCCGGCGGCACGCGCGGAGGTCATGCGTGCGGCCAGGCTGCGGATGCAGATCATCAGCGTGGGCCGCAGCCACTGGGCGGAGCACCGCGCCTGACGCACCCGAGCCGGCCGGCGCCGCCGCGTGTGCGGTGGCGCTTTCGCCGGCGCGAACGGTGACCCGCTCGCGCCGGCGCCCTCCCCCCGGTGTCGCCGCACCTCCCCTGCGCGGGCGAACCCGGCGCCCGCAGGCACCGTTGCCCCTGATCATGGACCGGGCGGTCCCGCCCGGGGAGGACGGAACGCGCCAGGCGGCGGACAGAACGCGCCAGCCCGGGCGTAGGCTGCGGGAGAGCGCTCCCCCAGGCGCCCGCCGGCACTCCCGGTCCGCCCCCGCCTGCCCGCCTGCCGCTCGCGCCGCGGCCCGCAGACCCACCGAGGTGCCCGCCATGCCGTACCCAGAGCCGCCCGCCGCAGGGCCGCCCCCTGCCGGGCCACCGGTCGCCGGACTGCCGGCCGCAGCGGAGCCGGCCGGGTCCGTGCCGCTGACCGACTGCGTCGTGGTGCCGCGCTTCATCGCCAGGGCCGCCGCGCGCAATGCCGCGGAGGCCGAGGCGATGGTGCGGGCCGCGGGCACACCGCAGGTTCTGGCCGCCCCCGACACCGCACGCTCTCCCGCACTCGGCACCTTCCGGCTGTGGCGCGAGGTGGTGCGGCGGACGGGGAGGAGCGACGCGGGCCTGCTGACCGCCCAGGAGTACCGGCACGGCTTCTTCGACCTGTTCGACTACCTCCTGAGCACCGCGCCCACCCTCGGCGACGGGCTCGCGCTCGCCGCCGCCCATGTGCACCTGGTGAGCAACAGCTCCGGCTTCGCCACCGAGGAGTCGGACGACGAGGTCACCGTCTCCTACCGGCTGCTGCGCCCGGACGAGGAACTGCGCGGCCTGGTCGCCGAGTTCGTCCTCGCCCTGCTGGTGGGGCATCTGCGGCACGACACCGGGAGAGCGCTCTCACCGACCCGGGTGTCCTTCGCCCACCAGGCACCGCGGCGGATTACCGGGTACGCCGACTGCTTCGGCGACGCCGCCGTGGACTTCGGCGCCCCCGCCGACTCGATCACCCTGCACCGCAGGGATCTGGCGCTGCCGATGACCGGTGCGGACCCGGTGCTGGCCTCGATCATCCGACGGTCGGCCGCCGCCTTCCCGCCGCCGCGGCGGCAGGACGCGAGCCCGCTGCCCGGCCTGCACGCCGCGATCCTGGCCCAACTCGCCGACGGCCGCCCGTCACTGGCCGGCACCGCCCGGCGGCTGGCGGTCAGCCCGCGCACCCTGCAGCGGCGGCTCGCCGAGACCGGCACCACCTGGCGTGCGGAACTCGACGCCGTACGGCGCGAGCGCTCCGCGGGACTGCGCCGCGCCGGCACCGGGTCCGCCCGGCAGACCGCCGCCCAGCTCGGATTCGCCGAAGCACGGTCGCTGCGCCGGGCGGTGAACCGGTGGCAGGCTGGTGGCACCGGCCGGGCCGCGGGAGCGGAACCGGCCCCCGAGGCAGGACAGGAGGCGGCGGCGCCATGAGCGACAGCCAGGACGGCGGGCCGGACGGCCGGCGGGACCCGGAGGGCGGGCAGGACACCGGGCACCACGAGTACACCGAGGGCGGCGACCCGGTGTGCTGGCTGGACCGGGTCTGCGACGAGTGCGGGGCGATGCGCGAGGACATGCGGGCCGCCCGCTGCGCGCGCTGCGGCACCCCCTTCCACGGCGCCGGCGCAGACAGCGGCGGCGCCCGACAGGGCGGGGCGCAGGCCTGATCCGGTCGGCGGGGGGCGCGAAAACCGGCCGCACGCCCGCAATTGTCGTCGAATGCGGGCGCAATCGGCGACGGCGCTACTACCCTGAGTCGCCGGGCGGGGTGGAGTACGGCTGAGGCCGGGAGGACCGTATGGACGTGGACGGCGCGGACACGGCAGAACCGGAGCGGTCGGGCGGTGTGCCGGCGGACCAGCTGGCCGGACTGCTCGCCAGGGCGGACGACGGCGCCGCCGCGGCAGGTGAACTGGAGATCTTAGGCTCGGCCTTGATGCACCACTGCTGGCTGCAGTCGTGCCGCCATGCCAAGGGTCCGCTGCGCCGGATGAACCGGCGGACCTTCCGGCACAGCTTCCTGCTGCCTGACGGCAGTGTGCGGGTGCTGTGGGAGCTGGAGCACGACACGGCGCCCGACGCGGCCGTGCACCGCTCGGTCTTCACCGGGCAGGAGCAGCTGTCGCTGGCCGAATGGGAGGTCGACACGGCCTTCGGAGGGTCGGCGGGACCGCAGGAGGTGCCGTGTGACGGCCCCGGAACCGCGGGGCAGGACTACGGGGCGGAGGACCTGGACGCGCTGCTGGCGCCGGGCGGCCGGGAGACCGCTTTCCGCCGTGCGTACACCGAGGGCGACTCGGCCGAGCACGCCAGGCGGCTGCTGCGCAGGGCGGCCAACGCCGGTGCGCCCGGCGGCGACGTCGGCATACGGCTGCGTGCGGCCGTCGCGCACGCCATCAGCATCGTCACCCGCAGGACCGCGGTGGTCGACGGCCGCCATGTGTCGTGGTCGCTGTACGAGCACGCCTTCCTGCTGCTGGACGGCAGCGAGCTGAGCCTGTGGGAGATCGACCACACCCGCACGCCGAGCGGCGACCCGGTGTGCGAGGTCTACACCTCGCAGGACGCGGCACTGGACACCGCGATCCGGCGTATCGAGGCGAGCTGACGGCGGCCCGGCGGGCGGCTCAGCGGACGGGCGCCGCGGGGCCGGTGCGCTCCGCCCGCTCGACGGCCGCCGCGAGCGCGGCGGCGCTGATCAGCTCCTCGTGGGTGCCGGGACTCCCGCAGGCGTAGGCGCCGGAGACCGCTCCGGCCAGCACGCAGGCCTCCAGTGCGGCGCCGGAGAAGCGGCGGCTGAGGAAGGCGGTCAGGAAGGCGTCGCCGGCGCCGTTGCTGTCCACGACCGGGCGTTCGGGGGCGACGGCGGGGAAGTGCCGGGGCTCGGCGTCGCCGCGCTGCATGACATGGCAGCCGGCCGCCGCGTCGGTGGCCACCACCAGCTCCGCCCTGCCGTGCTCCAGGATCTGCCGCATGAGCGCGGGAATCCGCTCGCCGACCGAGGCGGCGCTGAGGAAGACCAGGTCGGCGCCGTACGCCCACGGGTGGGCCGAGGTGTCCTCGCCGTCCCAGGCATGCAGGTCGGTGGACACGGTGCGGCCGAGTCGCACGGCGTCGGCGAAGACGGCTTCCGCGTGCGGCGAGCGGGAGACGTGCACATGCCGGGCGCGTTCGACGTACGGCAGGTAGAAGTCGCGCGGCAGCCGCAGGCCGCCGGGGTGGCGGCCGTCGTAGAAGGAGAAGCGGCGCCCTTCGCGGTCGACCAGGTTGACGCTGCGCGGGGTGCCCGCCGGTGCGGGCAGATGGCTGAAGTCCAGGCCCGCGGCGGCGTAGCGGTCCAGGATCATTCGGCCCTGCGGGTCGTCGCCGAGAAAGTCGATGAACTTCGTCGCCAGGCCCAGCGCGTGGAATCCCAGGGCCACGCCGTTGCCGGTGTGCGCCACGTAGTCCCTGATCGGCGGGACGCCGACGGAGTCACCGCCGGGCACCGCGAGGTCGTCGACCAGGACGATGGTGTCGACCCCGGTGCCGCCGACCACCAGGACGTCGTACGCAGGGGGTTGCGGGCCGGTCGGTGCGGTGCTGGTCATCCGTGCTCCCCGTCGTGGTCCAACGCAGCAAGGCGCGCTGCAAGTTGCAGCAAGAGATTACCGAACGGCCGGTCGGCGCACCAGATCATGGGGCGCGCTGGTCACGGCAGGTCGCGGCGGCCGCTCTGGTCGCGGTGGTCGCCGTCGCCGGCGTCGTGCTCGGTCAGCAGGACGAGTGACAGCCGGGACAGCGGCGGTACGGGGCCGGTGCGGCCCGCGCGGCGCCAGGCGATGGCGACCGTGAGCCGGATCATCCTCCTGGCCGCGTACAGCAGCAGAGCGGCGAGCGGGAGTTCCGCGACCAGGGCGGTCGCGACGGCGCCGGTGAGGTCGTCGCTGTTCCAGTCCAGCACGATGTCGAACCAGGCGTCGCAGCACAGCAGGGTGGCGGTCGCCACCGCCCAGGGGATGAACACCTGCAGGCGCCGCCAGGCGCACAGCGCGGTGATGCCGATCGCCAGGATCAGGGCGCCGTCGAAGCCGACCCAGGCGTAGCGCCAGTTGCTGACCGTCCGCCGGGTCGGCAGGCTCACCGAGAGGTAGGCGATCCACGGGATGAGGAAGAGGAAGCTCCCCGTGATGACGGCGAGGAAGACCGCGCGCATGTGGCGCATGTGCGGGTCGTTCGGCGACGGTACGTCAGGCTGCATGCCGACACTGTGCCCGATCCCGCGCCGCGCGGGTCGCGCGTCCACGCCGTGACCAGGGTCATGTCGAACCGGTCGGGTCGTCCCGGGTCGCGTCGTCCCGGGTCCCGTCGTCCCGGGTCCCGTCGCCCCCGGTGCCCGGCCCGCCGGACAGCAGGGCGCGGCAGTAGGCGGCGACCCGGCGGCTGCCGCCCGCCGCCCGCCGCAGCCGCTCGTCCGGCTCGACGGCGGTCCTGCGGCCGTCGGACGCCGCGGCCAGGTACGCCCGGCACATCGCCTTGGCCCGCGGCGGCACGGGCGTCCTGGTGCCCCGGGGTGAGGGCTGCACGGTGCCGGGCGTCCGGTCCGCGCCCGGCGGCTGCGCCGGTGCCGGGCGGCGGGTGGCGTCGGGCGCCGGGCTCGCCGGGGCGGGGGCGGTCGCCGTACGGGCGACGGGCGCGGGCGGCGGTCCGCCGTGGGCGGTGTGGCTCCTGGCGGGCAGCACACCGGCGCCGGCGGCGACCGCGACACCGCAGAGCGCGAGGACCGCCGCCAGGCCGCCGGCCAGTGCCCGTGCGGACCGCGGCGGGCGGCGCCGGTTCCGTACGCCGCGGGCCGGACGGGTGTTCGCGGCGGCACGGAAGGCGCGGACTGCGGCCTGCTCCCTGTCCGGGTCGAGGTCGGCGCCGCGGGAGGCGGCGGTCAGCACCCGCAGGAGAGCGCTCCACCGCGGATCGTCCTCCGCTCCCGCAGCCACCCTCCCCACCAGCCGCTCCACGTCCGTACCCGAGTCCTTACCCCCACCCACCCCACACCTCCCTGTCGTCCCCGTCACGACCGTCCGTGCCGGCCGAATCCGCGGCCCCGTCACCGGTTCCGGACTCGGCCCCGTCCCCGGCCGGCGGCGCGAGTTGTTCGGCCAGGCGGCGCAGGCCCCGGTGGGCGGCGGTGCGCACCGCGCCCGGGCGTTTGCCGAGGACTTCGGCCGCCGCCGGGCCGCTCAGGCCGATCACCACGCGCAGCAGCACCGCTTCCGCCTGGTCGGGCGGCAGGGTGGCGATCATCGCCAGCGCGCGGGCGGTGGAGAGGTTCTCCAGGGCCACGCCCGCCGAGTCGGGAGCCGCGGCGGGTTCCGCCGCGACCGAGTCGAGGGCCGTGGTGCGCGGCCGGGAGCCGATCCTGCGCAGGTGGTCGAGTGCGCGGTGCCGGGCGATGGTCGCGGCCCAGCCGCGGAACGCGGCGCCGTCGCCGTGGAAGTCTGCCAGGTCGCGGACGATGTCGTGCCAGGCTTCCGCTGCCACGTCGTCGGCGTCGTCGCCGACGAGTCCGCGCACGTACCCCAGCAGGATCGGCTGCACGGCCCGGTAGACCTCGCCGAAGGCGGCCTCGTCGCCGTCCCGCGCACGCGTCACGGCGCGGCCGAGCGCCCCGTCGTCCGGACGGGCACGCCGCCGCCCACCGGCACCGACCACCGCTGCCTCTTCGTATGTCGCGGCACCGCGCATCGTGCCCATGCCCCCCGGGCGGTGGTCCCCGCGGGGTGGCCGTCCCGACAGGTACAGCGCCGGGGCCGCGGCAGGTGTCACTGCAGGACCCGGCGACGTGCGCCGGGTGCCGGGCGGTGCGCCCGTCGCGCCATGCCGCTCCCTTCCGGTGGCTGGCGGACCGCGCGCCGCCCTCGGGCGCACGGTCCTGACTCTCACAGCGCACAGGACGCTGAAAACGTCACACCGGCCCCACCCGCACCCGGTGCGCCAGGGCGGGGGCGCGGGGTGCGGAGGGGCCGGGTGGTCCGACGGATCGGACGGGCGGGACGTTCGAGGGGGTGTGCGGTCAGTGCGGGAGCAGCGCGGGGTTCGCGTTGTGGACCAGTTCCAGCGCCTGCTGCGGGAACCAGTGGCCCGCGGCGGGGTCCTGGTAGCCGCGCTCGGGGTCGTTCGGGCCTGCGGTGCCGCGGGTGCACTGGCCGTCGGACTCGCCGGGGATCTTCACCCAGAGCCTGGCGTCCTGGAGCGGGTCGCCGGTGTTCAGGGTCGGACGGGCGCCGAGGCCGCGCCCGGGCGGGTTGCACCAGTCCTGGGCGTCGCTGTAGACGCCGGCCGGCGGGGTCCAGGGACCCTGGCCGTTGCGGCTGGTGTCGGCGATGAAGTGCTTCATCGCCGAGGGCGCGGTGTGCACGTTGGCGTCCAGCCAGGCCTGCGCGTCGTTGACGGGCCAGTACTGGTTGGGGCAGGCGCTCGCCTGGCCGCCGCCGGAGACGTAGGCGAGGCAGGAGGACAGCAGCTTGCCGTACCAGGCGATCTCGGTGTCGGAGCGGTAGTTGGAGATGTTGAGGTAGAAGCCGGTGGCGTCGTCGACGCCGCCGGCCACCAGGCGGGGCACGATGTCGTTGATGCTGTGCCATCCGCTGTGGCCCGCATCCAGGTAGACCTTGGTGCCGGCCAGCGGCTCCAGGGCGTCGACGGCGTAGTGGATCTGGTCGTAGCGCTGTGCGGTCATGGTGCCCTGGGCGTCGTCCATTCCGCAGTCGGAGGGCACCAGGGCGAGCGAGTCGGGTTCGAGGACGACGTCGGCGGGGCGGTTGCCGATACCGGCCTTCACCGCGTCGATCCACGCCTGGTATTCCGCAGTGTCGGCGGCGCCGCCCGCGGAGTACTGGGCGCAGTCGCGGCCGGGGATGTTGTACAGCGCGAGCACCGGCAGGGCGTGCCGTCGGGCCGCGTCGCTGACGGTCTTGTCGACGGCCTTCTTCGTGTCGGCGGGGCTGGTGCCGCCGTCGAACCAGACGGCCTGCGGGATCAGCGTCATGGCGAGCAGCCCTGCGGCGTCCTTGAGCTGCCAGTGCTTGAGGAGGTCGAGGATCTGTGCGTTCGCGTCCGGGTTCGCCGGCGGGGTGAACAGCGTGGTGGGGGCGGCTGCGTGGTGGCCGGGTGCCGTCGCGTGCGCGGGCACGGCGGCCGTGACGGCGGCAAGGGCGGCGGTGGCCGCGGCGACGGTGAGCGTACGGGTACGTGCGCGGACGCGTGCGGTCATGCGGGTGGGCTCCTTGGAAAGCGGACACGGGGTGCCGTTCTGGGACGCGCTCTCCGTTGGTGGTACTGCCGACATGGGAGCGCTCCCACGTTCACAAGGAATTAACTCCTCACCGCTGACCGCAGTCAATCCCCTGTGCGGGCTTCAAGAAATGAAGACTCCTGAAGCCCGCACAGGTTCGGGGCCGGACACAGGCGCGAGTCGCGGTCCCCTACTTGAGAGCCCCCGTCACGAGGTCGATGCGCCAGAAGCGCTGGAGCGACAGGAAGAGCGCGATCACCGGCAGCACGGACAGCAGCGTCCCGGTGATCACCAGCGAGTACAGCGACGCCTCGGCGGCGCCGTGCCGCAGCAGGCTGTAAAGACCCACGGTGAGCGGGAACTTGTCGTCGGAGGTGAGCATCACGTACGGCAGCAGGAAGTTGTTCCAGATCGCGATGAACTGCAGCAGGAACACCGTCACCAGCCCCGGTCCCATCAGCCGCAGGCCCACCGACAGGAACAGCCGCCCCTCCCCCGCCCCGTCGATCCGCCCGGCCTCCAGCAGCGAGTCGGGGACGGCGGACTGGGCGTAGATCTTGCACAGGTAGATGCCGTAAGGGTTGAACAACTGCGGCAGCAGCACCCCGATCAGACTGTCCGTCAGGCCCACCTTGGACAGCAGCAGGTACTGCGGCACCGCCAGCACGATCTGCGGCAGCAGCACCCCGGCCAGGATGGTGTTGAACAGCGCGCTGCGGCCGCGGAATTCGTACTTCGCCAGCGCGTAGCCGGTCGCCGCGGACACGAAGGAGGCCAGCAGGCCGCCGACGGCCGCGTAGAAGAAGCTGTTGAGCATCCAGTGCCAGAAGATGCCGCCCTGGTAGTGCGACAGGTCGCGGATGTTGCGGACGATGCCGAGGTCGAAGGAGGGGGTGTAGGTGTCGGTGGAGAACAGCTTGGTGCGGGACTTGGTGGCGGCGACCAGGATCCACAGCGTCGGCACGATGCAGTAGAGCGCGCCGAGCACCAGGGCGGTGGTGGGCAGTACCGCGACCCGGCGTGGGCGGCGGACGGCGGGTGCCTGCGCCGTACGCGCGCGAGGCGGGGCCGAGGTCCCTGCGGTGGCGGTCATGCGGCCTCCTGCTGGACCCGGGACGAGACGATGCGGGCGGTGACGAAGGACACCGCGAGGGCCGCCGCGGTCAGCACCACGGAGGTGGCGGCGGCCGAGTAGATGTCGGAGTTGCCGAAGGCGTCGTCGTAGATCTTCATCAGCGGCACCCAGGTGGACGAGACCGCGTTGGACAGCGGTTTGAGGGTGTTGGGCTCGTTGAAGACCTGGAGCGCGGCGAGCACCGTGAACAGGGTGCACATCACCACGGCCGGCATCACCATCGGCACCTTGATGCGCAGCACGATCTGCCGCTCCGATGCGCCGTCGAGCCGTGCGGACTCGAAGAGTTCGGGGGGCAGCGCGCGCAGCGCGGTGTAGATCACGATCATGTTGAAGCCGACCGCTCCCCACACCGCGACGTTGCCGACCGAGAAGTAGACGGCGACCTGCCCGAAGAAGTCCACGTGGTCGCCGCCGATCGGGCTGGTGGCGGGCAGGTAGAGGAAGCCCCACATGAGCGAGGCGATCACTCCGGGGACCGCGTAGGGCAGGAAGATCGTCAGCCGGGTGACGCGCTTGAGCCGGGTCCGCTCCAGGTCGAGCAGCACCGCGAAGAGCAGCGCGAAGAGGACGGTGGCCGGCACGGTCACGGCACCGAGCGCCAGCATCCGCAGCACTCCCGACCACAGCTGCGAATCCCCCAGTACGTCGCGGTAGTTGGCCAGGCCCGCGAAGACGGTGTGGGTGCCGCCGCCGAGCAGGCCGCCGTTGACCTTGCGGCGCTGGAAGCTGAGCAGCAGCGCATAGCCGCCGGGGGCCACCACGAAGGCGGCGAAGAGCGTCACGGCGGGCAGGACCAGCAGATACGGGAATCCGCCGGTCCTGCGCCGGTTCGTCGTGGTGCGTGCCATCAGCCGACCGTGAATCCGAGCTTCTTCATGTCGGCCACGGTCGCGCTCTGCATGCTGTCGAGCGCGCCGGTGAAGGAGCCGCCGGACTGCAGGGCCTTGCCGAAGCCGTCGGTGTAGCCGGTGAAGGTGACGGTCACGTCGGGTCCCCACATCGGGAAGCTGCGGGCGGCGGGCGCGACCTTCTTCACCTCGGCGTAGAAGTCCGGCTGGTTGGGGAAGAAGGCGGGCGGCGCCGCCAGCACCGGCAGCGAACGGCCCGCGGTAGCGGCGGGGTAGACGTTGATCTGCCTGACCTGCTCGGTGACCGCCGCGTCGTCGGTGTTGAGCCAGGACGCGAACTGCGCCGCCTGCTCCGGATGGTGGGAGTCGGTGGTGACGGTGGTCGCCGAGCCGCCCCAGATGCCGGTGGCCGGGTCGCCCGCGGTCCAGGCCGGCAGCGGTGCGACCGCCCATTTGCCCTTGGTGGCGGGGGCGATGCCGCCGAGCTGGGCGGGCGCCCAGGCGCCGGAGATCCAGCCGAGCAGGGTCCCGTCGTTCATCTGCTTGTTCCACTGCGGGGAGAACGACGGGTTCTTGGCGATGCTGCCCTCGTCGACCAGGCCCTGCCAGTAGCCTGCGACCTTCTTGGTGGGCGCGTCCGCGATGTCGACCTTCCAGCTGTCGCCGCTGGTGGTCCACCAGTTGGCGCCGGCCTGCTGGGCGAGCCCGGTGAACCAGCCGGGGTCGGCGGCGTCGAAGTTGGTCAGGTAGGCCGAAGGGGCCTTGCTGCGCACGGTCTTGGCCTCGGCGGCGAAGTCGTCCCACGTCTTGGGCACGCTCAGGCCGTACTTGGCGAACAGGTCGGTGCGGTAGAAGAACATCAGCGGGGCGACGTCCTGCGGGACGCCGTAGACCTTGCCCTGGAAGACGGTGCTCTTCAAGGTCGCGTCGTCGTACTTGGTGACGGTGTCCTTGGTCCACTGCGTGATGTCGGCGACGACGCCCTTGGACACCAGCGCGGGCAGCGACTGGTATTCGACCTTGGCGATGTCGGGGCCGTTCTTCGCCTCGTGGGCGGTGATCATCTTGGCGACCAGCTGGTCGCCGCCCGCCGGGTTGGAGAGCTTGACCTGGATGTCGGGGTGGCCGGCGTTCCACTTGGCCACCACCTTGTCGATGTTCGGGTCCCAGTCCCAGAACGTCAGGGTGACCTTGTCCTTGCCCTTCGCCGTGGCGGCGCCGCCGGCCTTGCCGTCGGAGCCCCCGCCCCCGCAGGCCGCGGTCGCGGTCAGCAGCCCGGCCGCCAGCAGCGCGGCGGCTGCGGCACCGCGCCGCCCTCTCGGTAGCACGCTCATGGGTTGTCCTCAGCTCTCTTGCGTGGCGGGCGCGGTGGCCCAGTCCGGGAAGTTCAGGGGGGTGCGCTGCAGGCCGATCCACTGGCGCCGGGTGAAGCCGGGCATCTGGTTCTCCGCGCCGTGCCTGGCGTGCGCGTCGTTGACGTGGACCTCGCCGGCCTGCAGCTGCTCGGCGACGGACAGACCGCGCACCAGGTCGCGGGTGAAGACCGAGTTCATCAGCATCGGCAGGCCGTTGGTCAGGGCCACGGCCTCCGCCTCGGTGTCCACGACGGTCACCGGGATGACGGGGCCGAAGATCTCCTCGCGGAAGGCGGGCATCTGCGGTGTGACGCCGGCGAGCACGGTGGGCCGGTAGAACAGCCCGTCGTAGGTGCCGCCGGTCACCAGGCGGGCGCCCATCGCGAGCGAGGGTTCCACGATCGTGCGGTGCACCCGGTCCCGCTGGGCCGCGCTGATCAGCGGGCCGAGTGCGGTTCCGGGGTCGAAGGGGTCGCCGACGGTGAGGGCCGCGGCCCGCCGGGTCAGGGCGTCGAGGTAGTCGTCGGCCACCGCGCGCTGCACGATGTGCCGGCTGGCGCTGATACAGGTCTGGCCCTGGAACTCCAGCGAGGCGATCATGGCGCAGTTCGCGGCGACCTCGATGTCGGCGTCGTCCAGCACCACGAAGGCGTTGCTGCCGCCGAGTTCGAGGCGGATGTCGCGCAGCTCGCCCGCCGCGGCCCGGTCGATGGCGAGCCCCACCTCGCGTGAACCGGTGAAGTCCAGCATGTCCAGGCCCTGGTGGCGGGCCAGCGGCCAGCCTGCGTCCGGCCCGTCGCCGGTGACGACGTTGAACACCCCGGGCGGCAGGCCCGCGTGGTCGGCGGCGGCGGCCAGCACCTGGCCGCCGATCACCGGGGTCAGCTCGGCGGGCTTGAGGACCACGGTGTTGCCGAAGGCGAGCCCGGGCGCGAGGGCGCGCATCGCCAGGTTCATCGGGTAGTTCCAGGGCGTGATGAGCCCCAGCACGCCCAGCGGCACCGCACGGGACAGCGAGAGCTTGCCCGCCTTGTACGGGGGCAGGATGTCGCCGGCGTTCTCGCCGACCTGGACGGCGGACAGGGCCAGCTGCTTGATGCTGGTGCCGACCTCGTCCTCCGCCTTGGCCCGCACTCCGCCGGTCTCCCGCATGCTCTGCTCGACCAGCTCCTCTCGGTGCGCCTCCAGATACCCGCAGAACGCCCGCAGATACCCGGCACGCTCCGGCGCGGAGAGCGCTCCCCAGGCGGGTTGTGCGGCCCTGGCGGCGGCGACGGCCCGGTCGATGTCGGCGGCCGAACCGAGCGCGTAGCTGCCGATCGGCTTGCCGGTGGCCTTCTCCTCGACGACCCCGGTGCGTCCGGAGGCGGCGGGCACGAAGGCTCCGTCGATGTACAGCCGGCCGTCGCCGGGTTGGGAGGGCATACGTGCTCCAGGGTGCGGAAGGGTGACGGCTCGCGCCGCTTTTTCTCGCACTTAAACTAAGTAGAAGCCGATGGGGGGTCAACGGTCGTGACGCAAGATTTTCCGCGGATGCGGGCGGCCGATACGGGCGGGCTGCTACGGGCCCGCCGGGCTCAGCGGCCGCCGGCCGTCAGCAGTTCGTGCACCGGCAGGGTGGCCGCACCGAGGGCGACCTGCTCGGGGCCGAGGCGGCCCAGCTCCAGCACCGTGCGCTCGGCCAGGTAGTCCAGGGTGTGCCGGCGGGCCGCGTCCCGCACCGCGGGCAGCATCGCGGGACCCATGGCGGCGCTCACCCAGCCGGAGAGGATGACCCGGTCGGGGCCGAGCAGGTTGATCAGGTTCGCGATCCCGATGCCGAGGTATTCGGCGGTGGCGCGGACCGTGTCGGCGGCGGGACCCGGCAGAGCCGCGTCGGCGACCAGCGCGGCGAGCCGCGCCTCGGTGTCGGCGCCGCGGCCGGAGGGCCGGCCCGATGCGGCGCCTGCGTCCTCCGGCAACTCCCGCCCGGGCGCGGCCGGTTCCGGCAGCCCGGCGAGCCGCCCGTAGCGCTCCAGGATCGCGTCCGCGCCGACGTAGGCCTCCAGGCAGCCGTGCGAACCGCACCGGCAGAGCGCGCCGCCGGCCTCCACCACGGTGTGGCCCCACTCGCTGGTGGTGCTGGTCACCCCGCCGGGCGAGCCGGTGGCGACCGCGGCGCCCACGCCGACCGCGAGCAGGCCGACGATGGCCCGCTCGGCGCCGCGGCCCGCGCCCCGCCACATCTCCGCCTGGCCCAGGGTGCGCGCGCAGTTGTCCAGGTGCAGCGGCGCAGGCACGTGCGGGCGCAGCAGCGCGTCGAAGGGCACGTCGGCCCAGCCCAGGGTCGGCGCGTGCACCAGCCCGTCGGGCAGCACCGCGCCGGGCACCCCGACGCCGACGCCGAGCAGCGCGGCCGGATCGGCGCCCGCCTTCGCGGTGACCTCCTCGATGCCCGCCCGCACCAGCTCGGCGAGCACCCCGGGGTCGGGGCGGCCCTCGTCCATCGGGTAGGTGGCGGTGGCGACGGTGTCCAGGGTCCAGTCGAAGAGGCCGACCTGGACGTGGGTCTCGCCGATGTCGACCCCGACCACCTGGGCGTATCCGGGGCGCACTTCGAGCAGGGTGCGCGGCCGGCCGCCGTCGGAGTCCAGCAGGCCGGCCTCGGCGACCAGGCCGTCGGCGACCAGGCCGGTGACGACGTTGCTGACGGTGGCCGAACTGAGCCCGGTGGCCTTCATCAGGTCGAAGCGGCTGGCGGGTCCGTGCAGGTAGAGCCTGGTCAGCACGGAGGTGCGATTGTGCCGACGAAGGTCTCTCGTCGTCCGGCCCACCTCGCGCGTCACCGGGCTCCCCCTCATGGTCTCGGTCCTTGCAGTCCGCCTGGTCCGCCGGTCGCGGCGCGGGACCCGGCCGGTCGGAACCGGGGTGCCGCCCTGCCGCACCGCACCCCCGGGGAATCGCGACGACATGGCACATAGTGCCAGATCGCGGCCTTCCCGCCGCCCTTCGGGGAGCGCTCTCCCTGAATTGCGCGGATCCTGCCGGACCGTACACCCGGCCGCTGTGCCCGCCGCCGTCCCTCCCGGCCCCCCGTCGGCCCGGCCCCTCGTCGGCCCGTCACACCGTCGGCCCGTCACACCGTCAGCAGCGCCGCCAGTGCC
Organism: Actinacidiphila bryophytorum; assembly: GCF_016916835.1. Lineage (GTDB taxonomy): Bacteria > Actinomycetota > Actinomycetes > Streptomycetales > Streptomycetaceae > Actinacidiphila > Actinacidiphila bryophytorum. The sequence goes on from NZ_JAFFIX010000010.1 coordinate 81,222, forward strand.
TCCGCCGTCTGCGGGTGCCGCCCGGCCAGCGCCAGGCCCGGTGCGCCTGCCCCGGCCGGCGCCCAGCCCTCCTCGCAGCCCAGCAGCTCCGCCAGCGCGTCGCAGGCCGCCGGGTGCTCCGCCAGCAGGGCGGCACCGCCGCCCGCGCCGGCCGCCGGCAGCGGCACTGCGGCCGGGGCGTCCTCCGCCAGCCACGGCGGCACCCAGGTGTCGAGGTCCGCCAGCCGCGCGGGGAAGATCCGCCCCGCCTCGCGGATCAGCAGCGGCGCCAGCTCCGCGCCGCCGGCCCGCAGGGTGCCGATCAGCGTCGGCAGCCACGGCAGCAGCACCGGGTCGGGCAGCCGGGCGAAGGCGCTGGAGACCAGCTCCACCACGAAGTCCGCCAGCTGCGGCACCGGTTCCAGCGCGTGCAGGAAGCCGCTCAGGTAGCGCGGGTAGGCCGGCACCACCAGCGGGTTGCCCAGCAGGTCGTCGCAGCGCGCCCGCAGCTCGGCCCGGGTCAGCTGCCCGAGCCGCACCTTAGCCGCCCACAGCAGCGCCACCCGGGCGGGCTCCTGCGGGTGGGACTGGGCGAAGGACAGCTCCAGCTGGGTGCGGTCGCAGCCCAGCGACAGCGCCAGGCTCTCCATGCTGAACAGGAAGCCCAGCATCGCCGCGACCTGCGCGACCGTGGCGTCCTCGTCGGTGAAGGCGGTCGGCAGCAGTGTGCAGTAGTGCGCGTAACCGGTCGTCACGAACGCCTCGACCCACGGCGGCAGCACCGGCTCGCTGGTCCGGTAGTACGCCAGCAGCCCGCGGACCCGGCGCAGCACCTCGGGGGCGCCGTCGACGCTGCGCTCGGTCGCCAGCACCTCCAGGGCGCGCTGTCCCAGTTCGTCGGCGAGCCGGCGGCTGCGCAGATACAGCGTGGCGTCCTCGACGGCCTGCAGCACGGTGGCCGTGGTCGCCTTCGGGTCGTACGCCGCCCGCCGCAGCCGCTGTTCGAGCACCTGCTCGATGCTGACGCCCTCGTAGCCCAGCTCGACAAGCGCCCGCTGGTGGGTGCCGAGCGCGACGTCCCAGGACTCCTGGATGGGGCGTTCGCCGAGCCGCCGCTCGCCCATGATCGGCCGTGCGGTGCCGTGCGGCATCAGGTGGCGCAGCATCCACAGCACGTCGGAGCAGGCGGACAGCTCCGGCTGCGAGGCCATGTCCAGCAGCGCGCGCTGCACACCGCGCTGCTGGAGCTTGAGGCCGAGCGGTGCGAGCCGGTCGTGGACGTCGCGGGCCAGCGGCGGCAACGCGTCGTAGCCGACCTGGCCGATCCGGTCGCCGCCCATCATGATCTCGACCAGCCGGCGCACGTCCCTGCGGCCCGGCACGGTGTCCTTCTCGATGCAGGTGACTGCCGCGTCCTGGAAGTCGTACGGCGTGGGCCTGGCCCGGTCGCGCATGCCGGCCAGCAGGATCGAGGTCTCGAAGACCGCGATGGCGTCGGCGGTCGAGGCGAGGTAGCCGGCTCTGCGGGCGGCCCGCACGATGTCGACGGACCAGCCGAGCAGTTCGGCCTCGTCGAGCCGGTCGAGCACCGGCGGGCGCTGCAGGAAGCCGGTGAGCCGGTCGGCCCGCACCGCCCCTTCCACGGGTGCGGCGGCGGCTGCGGCGGCCCGTTTGGCCGGCTTCTTCGCGCCCGCCTGCCCGGCGAGCCGGAAGGGCTGCACCCGGGTGCGCCTGAGGTTCTTGGCCCACTGCGCCGCCGCGATCGACACCGAGCCGGCGGCGAGGCCGAACTGCGCCTCGATCGCGGTGTGGCTGGACGGGATGAGGCCGTACTGCCAGGTGCTGGCGCTGCGCGGGGTGATCTCGAAGCCGTCGCTGCCCGCGACACCGAACTCGGCGACCCGGCTGGCCGCGTGGAAGGCGCCGCACACGTAGAGGCAGTCGGCGGGGTCGGCGCCGGACGCGGCCAGGTGCTCGCGCATCCGGGTCCACATGTAGCGCTCGCGGTCCTCGTCGACGCCGACGCGCTCGGCGTCGCCCGGCGCGAGCCGCCGGAAGAGGCTGCCGATCAGGAGCATGACCTGGCGGTACGTGTCGTGGTCGCTGTCGCCGAGCGGGAGTTCGACGTACTGGTGCCACCACTCCGACCAGTGCCGCACCCGTCCGTGCCGCAGCAGGTGCTCCTCCAGCTCGGCGAAGCGCGGGCGCAGGTCGCCGATCTCCACGCCCACCGCGTCGCCGTGCAGCGCGGCTTCCTCCTCGGCCGGTGCCGCGTCGGGGCCGGTGCCCTTCCCCCGGCCGCCGTCGGGTCCCGCGGTCCTGCTGTCGCGCGCCTGCCACTGGAAGACGTGGTCGCTCGACCGGTCGACCAGGACGAGTTCGACGCCGGGGGTGTCCAACGCGTAGGCGATGGCCTGGTACTCGGCCGACGCCTCGGTGATCGGCGCGACGACCGACAGCGGCGCCCACTCGGGCGGGAAGCCGTCGACGTCGCCCGCGTAGGCCTGGACCGCCACCGGGAGCCGGCAGTTGCGCAGCTCGGTCAGCAGCGGGGCCATGTCCTCGCACAGCTCCAGGTAGACGGTCCTGGGCTGCTTCTCGCGCAGCCGCCTGGCCATCGCGACGGCCGAGGCGGGCGAGTGGTGGCAGACCGGGAAGATCTCCAGCGGTTCGCGCACCGCCCGGTCGACGTCGTCCACGATGCCGCGCAGGATGCCTTCGAGGGCGTCCGGGCCGTCGGCGAAGTCGCTTGCCGCCTGCTGGAGTTGCGCGCGCAGCGCGTCGAAGGACCCGTCGGTCTTCCCGGCCGGTGCGGGTGCCTGCTCGACGGCCGTCACGACAGGGTGGCGATCGCGTCGCGGCCGCCTTCGAGGAACTCCGGCCAGGAGCCGCCCTCTTCCCTGCTGCGCGGCTCCACCACACCGTGCAGGTACTTGTTCAGTATCGCCAGGTCCTCGGGCTCGCGGCGGGCCAGCGACCCGACCAGCGAGGAGGCCAGGGTGTGGGCGGTCAGGGCGCGTTCGCCGAAGAAGTTGCTGTGCAGGATGGCGTCCTCCAGGACGCCGATCTGCTCGGCGGTGGACAGTGCGGACTCCAGCTTCTCGTCGTCGCTGCCCGCCGCGGCGGCCGAGGTGCGCAGGTCGGCGAAGCTCTGCAGCAGCACGTCCAGCAGGGTCGGCGGCACGTCCAGTTCGATCTGGTGCCGTCGCAGCAGCTCCTCGGTGCGGAAGCGGACGATCTCCGCCTCGCTCTTCTTGTTGGTCACCACCGGGATGCGGACGAAGTTGAAGCGCCGCTTGAGCGCGGAGGACAGGTCGTTGACGCCCCGGTCGCGGCTGTTGGCGGTGGCGATGACGGAGAAGCCGGGCTTGGCGAAGACGATGTTGTCGCCGCCGCCGTTGTCCAGCTCAGGCACCGAGATGTACTTCTCCGACAGGATCGAGATCAGCGCGTCCTGGACGTCGCTTGTGGAGCGGGTCAGCTCCTCGAAGCGGCCGATCGCGCCGGCCTCCATCGCCGTCATGATCGGCGAGGGGATCATCGACTCGCGGGACTGGCCCTTGGCGATGACCATCGAGACGTTCCACGAGTACTTGATGTGGTCCTCGGTGGTGCCGGCGGTGCCCTGCACGACCAGCGTGGAGTTGCGGCAAATGGCGGCGGACAGCAGCTCGGCCAGCCAGCTCTTGCCGGTGCCGGGGTCGCCGATCAGCAGCAGTCCGCGGTCGGAGGCCAGCGTCACGATGGAGCGCTCCACGAAGCCGCGGTCGCCGAACCACTTCGGGGCGATCTCCCGGTCGAGCCCGTCGGAGCGCTCGGAGCCGAGCACGAACAGCCGGACCATCTTCGGCGACAGCCGCCAGGTGAAAGGCTTGGGACCGTCGTCGACCGATTCCAGCCAGTCCAGCTCCTCGGCGTACTTGATCTCCGCGGGGGCGCGCAACAGGTCGGACATTTCGGAGCCTTTCTAGGCGAGGAAGGTCTTGAGTTCGTGGACGAGCTTGCGGATGTGGCCGGAGAGCACGGGGGTGCCGAGGTCCTTGAAGCGCTCCCGGAACCACGGGTTGACGCTGCCCCGGCCCGAGCTGGTCACCGAGCCGACGGGGATGAACTTCGCGCCCGAGCGGTGGACGGCGGCCATGCTCGCGAAGAGCGGCTCCGTCTGCCATTCGTAGAAGTCGGAGATCCACACCACGGCGGTGTTGCGCGGCTCGGCGATCTTCGGCTGCGCCAGGGCCATGGCCACGGTGCCGTCGGTGCCGCCGCCGAGGTTGGTGCGCAGCAGCGTCTCGAAGGGGTCGTGCACCCACGGGGTGAGGTCGAGCGCCTGGGTGTCGTACGCGATCAGGTGCACGTCGACCCTCGGCAGCCCGGCGAAGATCGACGCCAGGATGGTGCAGTTGACCATCGAGTCCACCATGGAGCCCGACTGGTCGACCACCACGATCAGCCGCTGCGGGGTCGTACGCCGGGCGGTGTGGCGGTAGTAGAGCCGGTCGACGTAGAGCTGCTGCTCCTCGGGGCTCCAGTTGGTGAGGTTCTTCCAGATGGTGCGGTCCAGGTCCAGGTTGCGGAAGACCCGCTTCGGCGGGATCGAGCGGTCGACCGCGCCGACGGTGGCCTTCTCCACCTGGGTGCGCAGCACTTCGGCGACCTCGTCGACGAAACGCCGGATCAGCGCCTTGGCGTTGGCCAGTGCCAGGCCCGACAGGTTGTCCTTGTCGCGCAGCAGCTGCTCGATCAGCGACATGCTCGGCGTCAGCTGCGAGGCGAGCCGCGGGTCGGCCAGGACCTCGCGCAGGTGCATCCGCTTGACCAGGTCGGCTTCGATCGCGCCCAGTTCCGGGCCGATCGCCGGGACGAGCCGGCTCAGGTCCGGGGTCCTGCCCCCGCCGCCGCTGCCGTACGGGCTCACGCCGCGTCCGCCGCCTCCCCCGGAGCCGCCGGCCGCGCCGGACCCGCGGCCGCTGCCGCCCGCCGCCCGGCCCCCGCGCAGCTCGCCCGGCGCGCAGCCGAGCGCGCGCTCCAGCCAGCCCGCGTCGGACTGCCACCGGGCCAGCTGACCCGCGGTGACCGTGCCGCTGCCGGTCGCGAACACGTTGAGCAGCACCTTCGAGACCAGGGCGGCCCTGCGCACCTCGGCAGCCCGGTCCCGCGCGCCGGCGTCCGGCTCGCCGTCGCCCGGTTCGCCGTCCTGGGGCGGCAGCATCAGGCCGTCGAACTCGGCGGCCAGGTCCGGGTGGCGCTGCACCACGGAGTCCACGGACGCCTGCGGGTCGAGCAGCGCCGGCGGCAGGCCGAGGTCCTCGACCACGGCCAGGCTCGCCGACTCCAGCGCCGGCTGCTCCTCGGGGTCGAACAGCCGGGCGAGCAGCCGCCAGTAGACGACCTGGCGGCGCGCCTCGTGGGAGGGCGGCTGCATTCCCTGTGCACTGTGCCCGGTCATTTGCGCAGCAGCCTTCCCGCGCGCTCCCGCAGCACCGCCGCCGCGTCCGTGGCGGCCTTCTCCGCCTTCACGCCCGCCTTGTCCGCGGTGCCGCCCGCCCACGCCCCCGCCTGCACGGCGACGGGCTTCTTGCGCACGGTCGTCTCCACGGCCAGCGGCTGCACGAGGAAGGAGCCGGCGTCCCAGCGCAGCAGCCCGATGCAGGCCACCGACGCGGCGACCGCCTCCGGGGTGAGCGGTCCTGCCGCGGGTATCCGGTCGGTGTCCACGGCCAGCCGCTGCCCGGCCAGCGCGAACACCAGCCCCTCGTCACCCGTCTCCGCCGTGTATCCCTCCAGGAAGACCGGGACCGCGATACGTGCCGGGTGCCGGTCCAGCGGTGCGGTCGGCCCGCCTGCGGCCGTGGGCAGAGCCACCCGGGCGGTGCTGAACGCGTCGGCCGCCTCGCCCTGCCGCGCGTACGCGTCACTCCACAGCAGGTCGCCCTCCGCGGTGACCGGCATGCCGACCAGGTCCATCGAGCGGCCCTCGCTGACCGCGGCCAGCAGCGACATGTGCGGCCGCAGCAGCTGCCACAGGCCCGCGCCGACGACCGTGTCGGGCTTGGGCGCCGACACGCTCGCCCGCACCAGCAGCGGTGTGCCGCCGTCCGCGGGCTCGAACACCCCGTGCACCTGGGCCTGCACGGCCGTCGCGTGCTCGTGCAGGTCCACGCCCAGCGGCAGCAGCCGCCCCGTCGCAGTGCCGGCCGGCGCCGCGGCGGTCGCGCCGGGCAGCGTCAGCAGCATCCCGCGGGACCACAGGTCCGCCCAGCGGCGGGCCGGGACCCGCTCCAGCGCGGAACCCGGGCAGGACGCGGCCAGTTCGGCCGCGAAACCGTCCAGCAGGGCCGCCTGGCGGCGCAGCGCCGGGTCGGGCAGCATCGCGCCGACCACCTGCGCGGCACCCGAGACCACGTCGTGGTCGATGCCGCGCCAGCCACAGCGCGCCAGGTCCGCAAGCCACGACCGGGCCGCCGCCAGCACGCCCGCCGGCTGCTGCGCGGCAGGCGCCGGTGCCGTCCACTCACCCGGCGTACGGCCCGCCGCCTGCTGCACGCGGTCCGTCAGCGCGTCGTGGACCGACCCGAGCAGTGCGCTGCGGGCGGCGGCCAGCGCCACGAAGTGGTCCTCGTCCGCGGCGCCCGCCACCGCCTTCTCCGCCGCCTCCGCCACCTTGGCGGCCAGCGGTGTCCCCGCGACCGCCGCGGCCAGCCCCGCCAGGCCCGCGGCCTGCGCCGGCTGCGGGCGCAGCAGCCCGCCGACGAGCACCTCGTCGAAAGCGGCCACGGCCGCCAGCGCCTCGTCGAGCCCGTCGACCGGGTCCGCGAGCAGGTCGGCCCGCATCATGCCACCCCCCTCGTCGGCGGGAACCACTGCATCTCCGGCAGTGGGGCGGTGGTCGGGGCCAGCTCCAGATACGCCAGGTGGCGCAGGAAGCGGCTGAACACCGGGGCGGCGGCCGCGCGGTCGCCCTGCGCCGGGCGGGCCGCGCTCATCGCGCCGTGCAGCTCGATCACGCCCGGCTCCCCGTCCGGCAGGTCCACCCGCATGTAGCGGGCGACCCGCTCGACCCCGTACTGCAGCACCGCCTCGCCGATCAGCGCGCGGATGTGGTTGCAGAAGTAGCCGCGGGCGCCGCCGCAGGGGCGGTTGTTGTTGGTGCTGCACGCGAAGGTGAAGCCGGCCGCCTCCACCGAGGAGACGTAGACCCGCTCGATGTCCGAGCCGCTGGAGACCACTCCCTGCAGCCGCCCGTCGGCCAACTCCACGAAGGGCACCTTCGCGAGCCTGCGCGCCCGTGCGGGCGGAACCACCCGCACGGTGCTCGACCTCTCCCAGTCCGACAACGCGTCATCTCCTCTGCACCAGGGGGATGTCCACGCCAGATGGGCGGGACACGACCGAACGTAGCTCCCCCCACTGACAACGCCGATCTTGATCGGCGCTCCCCCACTCCCCCCGCACCCCGCGGGCGCCCCCCGCCCCGGAACCACCGCCCGGTGGCCGGCACCCTCCCGTGCAAGGGCACCCGTACGCCTGGCGGCGAACATTTTTCAGGGCCGCGGGGAACTGCGCGACCAGCCCACCACCCGCGCGCGGGTCGTCACCGAGGCGAAGGGTCAGTTCGGTCCGCCCCGGACCACCGGCCGGCGGGCGAAGCGAGTGGGGGCACCCCCAGGCGAAGCCCTGGGGGAGGCTGAGCGCGCAGTTCCCCGCGCCCCTGGGGGGTGCCCTCGCCGGGCAGCGGCAACCCCCGCCGGGGCGCGGGTCGGTTCGGGGGCGGGTCACCGGCCGGCGGGGGGATGGAGGCACCCCGCAGGATGCGGAGGGGCGTCCCCCGTGTCAGGGGCGGGGGACGCCCCGGATCAGGGGGTCAGGGGGGCGGTCAGGGGGTGGTGCGCGGCGGACGGGCCCGCGTGGAAGGTGTACGGGTGGGGGCGGGGCACCCAGCCGGCGTCACCCGGGGACCAGCGTTCCAGAGTGCGGGGCTCGATGGGAACCTCGGCGACCACCGACTCGCCGGGAGCCGCGTGCACGGCCGCGTAACCGGCCAGCCGCAGCGTACCGTCGTCGTGGTCGTCCGGGCCGGTGGTCAGGTACACCTGGACGACCTCCCGGCCGGGCCGCGCACCGGTGTTGCGCACGCTCACCAGGGCGAGGGCGCCCTGCGAGGCGGCGCGGACGGTCAGCGACTCGTACTCCCACGTCGTGTAGCCCAGTCCGTGGCCGAACCAGTACGCGGGGGCCGCGCCCGCCCGGCGCCAGGCCCGGTGACCGAGGTACGGGCCTTCCGCGTAGTCGAGCACCCCGGCGGACGGCGCGGTGGCGGGCAGCGGCGCCCCCTCCGCCGCCGCGGCCCACGTGGTGGGGAGCCGCCCGCCGGGCTCGGCGCGGCCGAAGAGCACGTCGGCCAGGCCGTGCCCGGCCTCCTGGCCGGGGAACCAGCACAGCAGCACCGCGGGAGCGCTCTCCCGCCAGGGCAGTTCGACCGGCCCGCCGGAGTTGACGATCACCACGGTCCGCGGGTTGGCCGCGGCCACCGCGGCGACCAGTTCGTCCTGGCGGCCGGGCAGCGCGAGCGAGGGGCGGTCGAAGCCCTCGCTCTCGATCTCGTCGGTGGTGCCGACCACCACGACGGCCGCGTCGGCGCCGCGAGCGCAGGCGACGGCCTCGGCGAGCGCCTGGTCCTCGTCCGCGCGCGGCGGATCCGCGGCGAGTGCCACGGCAAGGCCCTGCTCGGGCGCCAGCTCCCTGGTGGCGACCAGGTGCAGCGGCTCGCCGGGGGCGACCTTGCGGACGGCGGTGCGGAAGGACGGCGCGACGTGCACATAGGTCGGGTCGTCGGATTCGGCGGCGACATGCGTGTCGATGAGCGGTTCGCCGTCCGCGTGCAGGGTGACCGCGCCGAGGCCGACCACGGCGAAGCGCCACTCCCCCGGGACGGTGACGGCGACCAGGGCGCTGACCTCGACTGCGGCCGCGGTGCGGGCGAGTTCGGGCGCGTCGCCCGGCTCCAGGATGCGGCCGCTGAGGCGGTGCTCTGCGCAGACCTCGGTGCCGTCCGCGGCGAGGTAGCGGACCAGCACTCCGGGCTCGCCGGTGCGCGGGTTGCGGGAGTTGCCGGGGTGCAGCGGGGTGGGCCGGGTGTCGAGGGTGACGCCCTCGGCGTACACGACCTCGGTCCCGGTGCCGGAGAGCGCTTCCCTGATCCCGTCGAGCGGCGAGACGACGGCCGCGGGGAAGACCCCGGCGCTTCCGCCGCCCTGCACCCGCGCGGCGGCGGCGTTCGGCCCGATGACCGCCAACCGCCGGACAGCGCGCGGCGGTTCCACCGCAGGGACGGCGCCGCCGGTGTCCGCGCCGGGCAGCCCCCCGGCCGTACCGCCCGGCGCGGAGTACGGTGCCGCGCCGGGCGAGGCGCCCGGCGCGGGGCTCAGCGGCAGCAGCCCGCCCTCGTTGCGCAGCAGCACGCACCCGGCGGCCACGGCCCGCCGCAGCAGCCCGCGCGGGTCGGCGGGCGCGGGGGCGGGCGGGGGCGGCGGGAAGCCGTCGAGCGCACCGACCCGCGCGGCCAGCCGCAGCAGCCGCAGCACCTTGTCGTCGATCGCGGCGACGGGCACCCTGCCCTCGCGCACCGCGGCCACCAGCGGCTCGCCCCACAGCGGGTGCGGCCCCGGCATGGCCAGGTCCTGCGACGCGCCCGCGGCGCCCTCGGTGCTGCGGACCGCCCCCCAGTCGGAGACGACCACCCCGTCGAAGCCCCATGAGCCCTTCAACGGCTCGTCCAGCAGCGGGCTTTCCGACATGGTGACGCCGTTGACCCGGTTGTACGCGGACATCACCACCCACACCCCGGCCCGCACGGCGGCCTCGAAGGGCGCCAGGTAGACCTCGTACAGGGTGCGTTCGTCGACGCGGGCGTCGAGGGTGAGCCGGTCGGTCTCGGAGTCGTTGGCGACGTAGTGCTTGGCCGTGGCGGCGACCCCGCCGGCCTGGACGCCGCGGATGTAGGCGGCGGCGGTGCGCCCGGTCAGCAGCGGGTCCTCCGCGTAGCACTCGAAGTGCCGCCCGGCGGCGGGCGTTCGGTGCAGGTTGAGCGTCGGGGCGAGCAGGATGTGGATGCCCTTGCGGCGGGCCTCCGCGGCGAGCAGCCCGCCCAGCGCGGTGACCAGGTCCTCGTCCCAGGTCGCGGCGAGCGCGGTGGCGGAGGGCAGCAGGAGGGCGGTGTCGCGCTCATCCCACTTCTCGCCGCGTACGCCGGCCGGCCCGTCGGACACGCCCATCTCCCGCAGTCCGAGGGCCGGTTCCCGTTGCGTACGGAAGGTGCCCGCGCCGGACAGCAGCCGTATCCTGGCGGGCAGGTCGAGCCGTGCGACGAGGGCGTCGATCTGCCCGTCGCCGATCGGAGGCGTGTCGGCGGGCTGCGGGGCGGACACGGACCCGGGGGTGATCATGGTCATCCCTTCATGGCCTCCTGCCGGGCGCCGCCCGCTGCGTGACGGCCCATCGGCAGGGAGGCCGCGGTGAGGGGCGGGCTGGGGACGAGCGTCGCGAGAGGACAGGGGCAACAACTGGGAGAGCGCTCTCCCAGTACGCGTACACTCGCCTGCCCGCGGTCCGCATGTCAAGCCCCGCCCGGCCACGAGCGCCGGACGTCCGTCCCGACAGCCGCCACATTCCGGTACATGACGGCCACTTGCCCCACCCTCACCGGACCGGTCGCGTCGCATCCCTTGACACCCCGGAAACGCAGCGGCAACCATCAGGGCCACTGAGAGAGCGCTCTCCCAGATATCTCCCACCCTCTCCCCCTCCCCGCCCTCTCTCCCCGTCTCTCTCCTCCCACCCCCCACCGCTGGAGTCCGCCATGAGAGCGTCGCCCTCGGCACGCCTGCGAGCGGGAGCCCTTCCTCCCCCGCTGCGTGCCGCCTTCCTCCTGCTGCTGGCCGTCGGCCTCGCGCTGTACGCGCTGGCGGTCCCCACCACACCCGCCCACGCCGCCGACACCCTGCTCTCCCAGGGCCGGCCCGCGACCGCCTCCTCCACCGAGGGCGCCGGCTACCCCGCCTCCGCCGCCGTGGACGGCGACGCGGGCACCCGCTGGGCCAGCGCCTGGGCCGACCCGCAGTGGCTGCAGGTCGACCTGGGCGCGACGTCCACGGTCAGCAAGGTGGTCCTCACCTGGGAGAACCACGCGTCGGCCTACCAGATCCAGGTCTCCGACGACGCCTCGCACTGGACGCAGGTGTACTCCACGACGACCGGCGCCGCGGGCACCGAGACGCTGGCGGTCAGCGGCTCGGGCCGCTACGTGCGGATGTACGGCACCGCCCGCAGCAACGGCTACGGCTACTCGCTGTGGGAGTTCCAGGTCTACGGCACCGCCGGCAGCGGCGGCAGCACCGGCGGTGACGACGGCGGCAGCACCGGCACCCCGCCGCCCGGCGACTGGACGACCGTGTGGAGCGACGACTTCAACGGCGCCGCCGGCACCTCCCCCGACGCGGGCAACTGGATCACCGACACCGGCACCGCCTACCCCGGCGGCCCCGCGAACTGGGGCACCGGCGAGGTCGAGACCGCCACCAACTCCCCCGCCAACGTGGGGCTCGACGGCAGCGGCCACCTCAACCTGACGGCGCTGAAGTCGGGTACGGCGTGGACGTCGGGACGCATCGAGACCAAGCGCACCGACTTCACCGCGCCGGCCGGCGGCCGGCTGCAGATCTCGGCTACCCTCAAGCAGCCCTCGGTGGCCAACGCGCTCGGCTACTGGCCCTCCTTCCGGGCGATGGGCGCCGACTACCGCGGCAACCTGGCGTCCTGGCCGGCCGTCGGGGAGAGCGACATCATGGAGGACGTCAACGGCCGCAACCAGCTGTCGGCGACCCTGCACTGCGGGACCGCACCGGGCGGCAACTGCTCCGAGTACAACGGCCTGACCAGCGGCCTGGCGACCTGCACGGGCTGCCAGAGCGGCTACCACACCTACTCGGAGATCGTCGACCGCACCACCTCCGACGAGCAGATCCGCTGGTATCTCGACGGCAACCAGGTGTGGCAGGTCAGCGAGTCGCAGGTCGGGGTATCCACCTGGAACGCAGCGGTGCACCACGGGGTGTACGTCGACTTCAGCCTGCGCATCGGCGGTTCGTACCCGAACGCGGTGTGCGGCTGCACCTCACCGGCCGCCGACACCTCCTCGGGCGGTGTGCTGAGCATCGACAACGTGACGGTGTCGCAGACCACCGGCAGCGCCCCCGCCCCGCTGACCGACCCGCCGGTGCCGACGGCGCCGAGCAGTGTGCACGTGACCGGCAGCCAGGGCAACTGGCAGCTGACGGTGGACGGAAAGCCGTACCAGGTGCGCGGGATGACCTGGGGCCCCGCCAACACCACGGCCGACTCGCACATGCGGGACCTGAAGTCGATGGGTGTCAACACGCTGCGCACCTGGGGGACGGACGCGAGCAGCAAGCCGCTGCTGGACGCGGCCGCCGCCTACGGTCTGAAGGTCGTCAACGGCTTCTGGCTGAACCAGGGTGCGGACTACGTCAACGACACGGCGTACAAGACGAACACCCTCAACGACATCAAGAACTGGGTGACCACGTACAAGAACCATCCGGGCGTGCTGATGTGGGACGTCGGCAACGAGGTGATCCTGACCACGCAGGACCACTACTCGGGGGCAGCGATCGAACAGCAGCGGATCGCGTACGCGCAGTTCGTGGAGCAGGTGGTGCAGGCGATCCACGCGATCGACCCGAACCACCCGGTGACGTCGACCGACGCGTGGACGGGCGCGTGGCCGTACTACAAGCAGTACACGCCCTCGCTCGACCTCTATGCGGTCAACTCCTACGGCGCGGTCTGCAATGTCAAGCAGGACTGGATCAACGGCGGTTACAGCAAGCCCTACATCGTGACCGAGTCCGGTGAGGCCGGCGAGTGGGAGGTGCCGAACGACGCCAACGGGGTGCCGACGGAGCCGACGGACGTGCAGAAGCGCGACGCCTACCTGTCCGCGTGGAACTGCATCGTCGGGCACACCGGTGTCGGGCTCGGCGCGACGATGTTCCACTACGGCGACGAGAACGACTTCGGCGGTGTGTGGTTCAACGTCCGCCCCAGCGGCTGGAAGCGGCTCGCGTACTACTCGGTGGCCAAGGACTACGGCGGGTCGCCGCAGGCGAACACCCCGCCGGTGATCAGCTCGATGACGGTGGCGAACAGCGGATCGGTGCCGGCCGGCGGGCAGTTCTCGGTGTCGGCCGCGGCGAGTGACCCGCAGGGCGACCCGATCAGGTACCAGCTGATGTACTCCTCGAAGTACGTGGACAACGGCACCGGGCTGCACCAGGTGGACTTCACGCAGACCGGGAACGGGCAGTTCACGGTGACCGCGCCGAAGACGCTCGGGGTGTGGAAGGTGTACGTGTACGCCTTCGACGGGCACGGCAACGTCGGGATCGAGACCAAGTCCTTCCGGGTGGTGGCCCCGCAGGTCGGCGGCACCAACGTGGCGCTGGGCAAGCCCACGACGGCGTCGTCGTACCAGAGCGATCCGACGGGCGGCTGCCCCTGCACACCGGCCATGGCCACCGACGGGAACATGGGCACCCGGTGGGCGAGCGACTGGAGCGACCCGCAGTGGATCCAGGTGGACCTGGGTGCGAACACCGCCGTCAAGCACGTGCAGTTGGCGTGGGAGGCGGCCTATGGCAAGGCGTACCAGGTGCAGTTGTCGAACGACGGCAGCAACTGGACCAACGTCTACTCCACCTCGACCGGCACGGGCGGCGTCGACACCCTCGACGTCAGCGGCTCCGGGCGCTACGTGCGGGTGACCATCGGTCAGCGCGGGACGGCGTACGGCGATTCGCTGTACGAGTTCGGGGTCTACGCGTGACCGGCCGGTGGGCCGGCCGCCGGTGACCGGGCCGGGAGCGACCGGCAGGACCGGATGAGACAGGGGCGGGGCGCGGCAGGCCTGTGGGGGGCTGCCGTACCCCGCCCCATCGCGCTGTGGCCTGCACCGGGACCCGGAGAGCGCTCTCCCGCCCATGGTATAACTGCACGCATGACGAGCAGCCGTCCGGCGGGGCCACGCCAGCCCACTCTGGAAGACGTCGCCCGGTCGGCCGGGGTGTCGCGGGCGACGGTCTCGCGGGTGGTCAACGGGACGCGGAATGTGGACCCGGAGATCCAGCGGATCGTCCAGGAGGCGGTGGCGGCCACCGGTTACGTGCCCAACCGGGCGGCCAGGACCCTGGTCACCCGGCGCACCGACTCGGTGGCCCTGGTCTTCTCGGTGCCGGCCCACCGCACCGCGGACGACCCCTTCCTCGGCCAGGTGTTCAGCGACCCCTTCTTCGGGCGGGTGGTCGGCGGCCTGCTGACGGTGCTGCGCCCGCGCGGGGTGCACCCGGTGCTGATGCTCGCCGACTCCGAGGACGCCCGGCACACCCTGGTGGCCAACCTGCGCCAGGAGCACATCGACGGGGTGGCGCTGGTGTCGATAGCACCGGGCGACTCGCTGCCCTTCCTGCTGACCGAGGCGGGCCTGCCGACGGTGCTGTTCGCGCGGCCCTCGACGCCGATCCCGATCAGTTACGTGGACGTGGCGCAGCAGGCGGGCGCGCGGCTGGCGGCGGAAAGGCTGCTGGCCCGCGGGTGCCGGCGGATCACCACGGTCGCCGGCCCCTTCGACTCGCCGGCCGGGCAGGACCGGCTCGCCGGTTTCCGTGCGGCGATGGCCGAGCACGGGCATGCGTATGTGCCCAGCGTTGAGGGCAGTTTCACGCAGGTCGGCGGCGAGCGGGCGATGCGCGAGCTGCTGGAGCGCTACCCCGACACCGACGGGGTCTTCGTCGCCAACGACCTGATGGCGCAGGGCGCGCTGCTGGTGCTGCGGGACCAGGGGCGGCGGGTGCCCGAGGACGTGGCGGTGATCGGCTTCGACGACAGCAGCGCGGCGCTCGCCTCCCGGCCGCTGCTGACCACGATCCGGCAGCCGGTGGAGGACATGGCGGCGGAGATGGCGCGGCTGCTGATGGCGCTGATCGACGACCCGTCGCAGCAGACCCGTTCGGTGATCTTCAAGACGTCGCTGGTGGAGCGGGACTCCGCCTGACGCCCGGCCGGCGGCCCGCGGCCGCGGTCACGCGGCGGGCGCGCCGTCCTCGGCCGGGACGGCGATGGCAGTCGCCAGCAGGCCGTCACGGACGATCCAGCGGCCGGTGAAGACCTCGGGGCCGACGCCGTCGGCGAGCAGCGGCCCGGGCAGCAGCACTCGGGCGGTGTAGCCGCCGAGGCCGGTGACGGCCAGGGCCTCCCCACCGGGCGCGCGCCGGTCCGCCGTGCCGGCATCCGTACCCGTACCCGTACCCGTACCCGTGTCCGTCCCGTCCGGCCCGGCGGTGAACAGGAGTTCGGCTTCCTGGAAGCTGAGGAAGCGGTGGTGGTAGGGATACCAGGCCTTGTAGACGGTCTCCTTGGCGCTGAAGAACAGCCGGTCCCAGTGGATGTCCGGTGCGCGCAGGGCGAGTTCGGCGAGCGCGGCCCGTTCCGCGTCGGTGGCGACGATCGCGTCGAGGACGCCGTCGGGCAGCCGGTCGTGGGGTTCGGCGTCGATGCCGAGGGTGAGGATGTCGGTGCTGCGGGCGACGGCGGCGGCGCGGTAGCCCTCGCAGTGGGTGATGCTGCCGACCACGCCGGCCGGCCACTGCGGGGCGCCCCGGTGCGGGTCGCGCAGCAGCGGTCCCGGCGGGACGCCCAGGCGGGCGAGGGCGGCGCGGGCGCAGGCACGCCCTGCGGCGTATTCGTGCCGCCGCTTGGGGACGGCGCGGGCGACGGCCGCGATCTCCTCGGGGTGCAGGGGCGCCTGGTCCAGCTCGGTGCCGTAGGCCGCACGGGAGAAGGCGCCTGCGGGCAGCAGGTGTTCGATCACCGGCGGGCCGCCCGGCGGGGGCCTTCGAGGATGCGCCGGGGTCCCTGGGGGCCGGAGGCGCGGCGGCCCCATTCGCGGGGGTAGCCGAGCGAGACCTCGGTGAAGCGGACGCCGTCGCGCCAGATGACCCGGGGGATGTGGAGGTGGCCGTAGACGACCTCGGCGGCGCGGTAGCGGGTGTGCCACTGCTCGGTCAGCTCGGTGCCGCACCACAGGGCGAACTCGGGGTGGTGGAGGATCTCGGTGGGTTCGCGGTGCAGCGGCCAGTGGTTGGCCAGCACGGTGGGCAGGGCGGGGTCGAGCGCGTCGAGGCGGCGGGCGGTCTCGGCGACCCTGGCGCGGCACCAGTCGTCGAGCCCTTCGAGCGGGTCGGGGTGCAGCAGCATCTCGTCGGTGCAGACGACGCCGGCGGCGCGGGCCTTCGCGAGCGCCTCGTCCTTGGTGCCGGCGCCGGGGGTGCCGTCACGCCAGGTGTAGTCGTAGAGCAGGAACATCGGGACGACCGCGACGGGCCCCTGCGGCCCCTCCCACAGCGGGTAGGGGTCCTCGGGGGTGATCACGCCGAGGGCGCGGGCCTGCTCGACCAGGTGGCGGTAGCGGTCCTGGCCGCGCAGCTGGACGGGGTCGCCGGGCGGTGTCCACAGCTCGTGGTTGCCGGGCAGCCAGATGACGGTGGAGAAGTGCCGGGTGAGGGTGCTCAGCGCCCAGGTGATGTCGGTGGTGCGCTCGGCGACGTCGCCCGCGACGAGAAGCCAGTCGTCGTCGTGCTCCGGCCGCAGCTGCTCGACGATCTCCCGGTTGGCCGCGTATCCGACGTGCAGGTCGCTGATGGCGAGCAGGTGCGCGCCGTCAGGGCCGGTCATGAGGACTCCCGTTGCTGGTCGCGGTCGTGCTCCTGGTCGCGGTCGTGTTGCCCGGCGCCGCGGTCGTGTTGCCCGGCGCCGTCGTGTTCCCGGTCGCGGTCCCGTTCCCGGGCGGCGAGGCGGGTGAGCTTGTCGGGGTTGAGCACGGCGAAGACCCCGTGGATGACGCCGTCCTCGATGTCGAGCAGGACGAGCTGGTCCTTGCCGTCGACGGTGAGCCACAGCGCGGGCTGGCCGTTGCTCTCGGTGAGCCGGGCTGTGTCGATGGGGAAGCGGCGGGCGAGGCCGAGGACGAAGGCGATGACCCGGTCGCGGCCGGCGATGGGGTTCAGGGCGGCGCGGGCGCGGCCGCCGCCGTCGTTCCATGCGGTGACGTCCTCGCTGAGCATGCCGGTGAGCGCGTCGAGGTCGCCGCCGCGTGCGGCGTCCAGGAAGCGGGTGAGGAGTCTGGCGTGGTCCTCGCCGGTGGGCCGGAAGCGGTCGCCGCGGGCGGCGGCGAGCCGGGTGGTGGCGCGGTGGTGCAGCTGGCGGCAGTTGGCCGCGGTGCCGCCGACGATGGCGGCGATGGCGTCGTAGGGCATCTCGAAGGCCTCGCGGAGCACGAAGGCGGCCCGCTCCGGCGGGGTGAGCTGCTCCATCAGGTACAGCGTGGCGTAGGAGAGGGTGTCGCGCAGTTCCGCGGTGTCCAGCGGCCCGAGTTCGCCGGTGTCGGCGGGCTCCGGCAGCCAGGGGCCGACGTAGGCCTCGCGGGTGGCGCGGGCGGAGCGGAGCTGGTCGAGGGCGAGCCGGGAGACGACGGTGACGAGGAAGGCGCGCGGTTCGCGTACCTGGTCGCGGTCGGTGCGGGTCCAGCGCAGATACGCCTCCTGCACGACGTCCTCGGCGTCCCACATGCTGCCGAGCAGCCGGTAGCCGAGGCCGAGCAGCAGCGGGCGGTACTGCTCGAAGAGGGACTCGGGTGCGTCGGCGGTGACGGCGGCCACGGGTCAGCCTCCGGTGCGGGGGCGGGCCGAGCCGTGCAGCCGCAGCCTTTCCAGGTCGCGCCGGTCGCGCTTGGTGGGGCGTCCTGCGCCGCGGTCGCGCAGGCCCAGGGCGAGGACGTCCTCGCGGGGCGGCGGGGGCGGGCTGTTGTCCACGAAGCAGTCGGCGGCGATGGCGGCGCCGACCCGCTTGTTCAGCACCTTGGACACCACGACGATCCGCTCGCGCCCCGCGTGGTGCAGCCGCACCTCGTCGCCCGGCTTGACGGACTGGGCGGGCTTGACCCGCTCGCCGTTGACCCGGACGTGCCCGGCGCGGCACGCGGCGGCGGCCAGCGAGCGGGTCTTGGTGAGCCGTACGCACCAGATCCAGCTGTCGACCCGCACGCTCCCGGCGTGCCCTTCCTGTGCAGCAGCTGCCATACCTGTGAGCCTAACGCGGCGGGCGGCGGCAGCACACGGTGTTTCCCGCGGGGCGCGGGGGTACTCCCGCGCCGGTCAGCGGCCCAGTGCGGCGCCGCCGTTGACGTGCAGGATCTGCGCGGTGGTGTACGCGGCGGCCGGCGCCGCCAGGTACTGCACGGCGGCGGCGATCTCGGCGGGGTGCCCGGGCTGCCCGGTGAGGGACTGGGCGACCCGGGAGGCGACGAACTCCGGGGTGGCGCGGTCGCCGAAGAACTCGGTCCCGCCGACGAAGCCGGGCGCCACCGCGTTGACGGTGATGCCGTCGGCGCCGACGCGCTGGGCCAGTTCGAAGGTGTAGGCGTGCACGGCGGCCTTGGCGCCGCCGTAGGAGCCGGGGCCGCGCAGGGCGGCGATGGAGGACATGTGGACGATGCGGCCGCCGGGCCTGCTGATGTGCGGCAGCAGGGCCTCGGTGAGCAGGACCGCGGTCAGCACGTTGGCGTGGAAGTTGCGCAGGTAGCCGTCGGCGATGCCTTCGAGGGTGCCGTCGTGGCCGGCGGCGACGTTGCCGCCGGCGTTGGTGACCAGGACGTCGACCGGGCCGCCCGCGGTGATGTGGGCGGCGGCTGCGCGGACCTGGGCGGGGTCGGAGAGGTCGGCGGCGAAGTGGTCGGCGAGGCCCTTGCCGCAGGTGTCCTCGATCTCCTGTGCCGCGGTGCGCAGGACGTCCTCGCGGCGGCCGATGAGGGTGACGTGTTCGCCGTCGGCGGCGAAGGCGGCCGCGGTGGCCCTGCCGATTCCGGTGCCGCCGCCCGACACCACGACGCGACGCTGCTGAGCCACGGTCCCACTCCTCTGCCCGTTCCGACATGTGAATCTCGGTCACATACGGATATGAACGCTAGGCAGCGGCGCCGGTCGTGTCAACCGCCCCCGGTCCCGGGCCGGGAGGCGGCACGGCCCGCGGCGGGCAGGCCGCTCAGCGGGCGTAGACCGCCACGAAGTCACGGGTGGCCTGGGTGTAGTAGCGGTCCGGCGGGTCCTCGAAGTCAAGGATGTTGGTGGGCTTGGGGTCGGCCGGGGTGCGGCTGCCGTCGTAGGACATGAAGGACGGCCAGGCCCTGTTCATGTCCAGCGGCATGGCGCGCACCGCACCGGCCCGCTGCATCAGCTGCGCCAGCGTCTGCGCGGACAGCGCCTGGCCGACGACCATGACGACGTCGCCCTGCGCGGTGACGCCGACGCCGGAGCGCGGCACGTACATCCGGCTCTGGTCACTGACGCCCCACTTGGAGTCGTCGCCGATGTCGGGGACGACCCGGCCGCCGTCGACCATCAGCTCCAGGCACTGGCGTACGCCCGTGACGTCGGGCGTCATGCGCACGTCGCGGCCCCACACGCCGATGCGGATGGAGCCGTCGCGGTAGAAGACCTCGGAGGCGGCGCCGTCGCGCAGCTCGCCCGCGGTGCGGCCGTCGAGGTAGAAGCCGCCGCGCGAGCCGCCGTCGGTGATGCGGAAGCCGCCGTTCCAGGTGGCGACAAGGCCGGTGCGCTGCCCCTCGGGGATGGTCGGCGGCACGTCGAAGGTGCCGCCGGGCTCGCGGAAGCCGGGGTGCAGCTGGAAGCGGGAGTACTTGCCGCTGATCCAGGCCACGGCGGCCTCGTAGGAGGTGTGCTCGCCGTCGGGGCGCACATAGGTGCCCTGCACGATCGGCTGGCCGTGGGCCGCGGCCAGCGTGCGGTAGACGCCCTCGCCGGGCAGCGCCGGGCTGACCAGCGGCCGCATCGGGTCGCGCAGCGGGACCAGCGGCTGGGCGGGGACATGGGCCGGGGTGGGGACGGTGCCCTGGGTGGCCTTCATCCGGGCGAGGGCGTCGGCGGGCAGGTCGCCGCCGACCTTCGGCGGGTTCATCGAGTACTGCATGTCCTCCAGCTTGTTCACCACGAAGCCGAGTTCGTGGTCGCGCGCCCATTCGGCGAGGCGGGCCGCCGTGCTGTCCTTGCCGGGGTAGGTCAGGGCCTGGCCGACGGACCAGCCGAGGGTGCCGACGCAGACCACGCAGACCCCGGTGATCCCGCGGGTGACCAGCCGGCGGCGGCGCAGCTGCTCCGGGGTGAGGTCGCGGCGGTGCTTCCACGGCAGCAGCCGGCGCCGGCGGCGGCCGGTGGCGGCGCCCGTGCCGCCCGCGTTCGCCGCCTGCCCCTCCGGCCGCGGCTCGGTGGTCTGCTGGCTCATCCCGGTCCTTCCCCGCTGTCACGTCCCCGCTGTCCTGATCTTCCGCTGATCTGCCTGTCCGACCGGGGCGGAGCCCAATCCCCGCGGCGCGAGAAGCACCCGCCCGCCGCAGCCCCGGCACCCTGGCGGGTGTACGTCCGCGGCGGCGGCACGGCGGCGTAGGGTGCCCCAGGACGAAGGGGGCGGCCGGTGGCGGTGCACGCGGTGGACGACGGGGCGGTGGACGCACTGCTGGCCAGGGGCGGTGTCGACGCGCGGCGGGTGGTCGCGCGGACGGCGCTGACCGGCGGGACGTACAACGCCCTCTACGGCGTGGAACTGGACGACGGCAGCCGGCTGGTCCTGAAGGTCCCGCCGCCGCCCGCCCGGCCCCGGCTGCGCTACGAGGCGGAACTGCTGTGCGGCGAGGCGCTCTTCTACGAGTCCGCCGCCGCGGTGGGGGTGCCCGCGCCGCGGGTGGTGCACAACGAGTGGGCCGAGGACGCCGCCGAGCCGCCCTTCCTGCTGATGACGCACGCGACCGGGGTGCCGTGGTACGAGGTCGCCGGGTCGCTCGCGGCAGGCGAGAAGCAGCGGCTGCGCGAGGAGCTGGGCGCCCTGGTGGGGCGGTTGCACACGGTGCGCGGCCCCGGCTTCGGCTACCCGGCGCAGAGCGTGGCCCCGCTGACCGACCGCTGGGCGCCGGCCTTCGAGGCGATGACACGCACCATCCTCGACGACGCCGAGGCCTTCGGGTCCTGGCTGCCGCGGCCCGCGGGCGGGATACGGGCGGTGCTGGCGGGCGGGGCCGCGGCGCTGGCCGAGGTGACGGAGCCCGCGCTGGTCCACTACGACCTGTGGCCCGGCAACGTCCTGCTGGACGGTGCGCCGGGGTCGCGTACGGTCGGCGCGCTCATCGACGGCGAGCGGATGTTCTGGGGCGACCCGCTGGCGGACTTCGCCTCGCTGTCGCTGATGGACGACCCGGCCGAGGACGACCCGGCCTTCCTGGCCGGCTACGGGGCGGCCGGCGGGCGGACGTCCTTCGACGCGGCGGCCAGGGTCCGACTGGCCCTCTACCGCTGCTACCTGTACCTGATCATGCTGGCGGAGACGGTGCCGCGCGGCGCGGAGGGCGAACGCCTCACCTGGGTCAGGGACTTCACCGCGCCGCGGCTGACCGCCGCCCTGGACGCGGTCGCCGCCGGCAGCTGACCCCCACGCTGTAAAGGGCGCAGGCTTCCGCCCTTCACGCTGTCCGCATGCACCCGGCCCTGTGGGGCAGCTTGCCCCACAGCCAACTTTCGGGGCATTCTGTTCCATAGATGCGGGGCATCATGCCCCACTTCCCCGAGCACGGGACAGGAGACCTCCCATGACCGACACCCGCCCGCCGTCCGTGCGGGCCGCAGCGGGGCGGCCGGCGTCCCGCAAGGGACTGGCGCTGACCCTGATCGCGCTGGCGCAGATGATGGTCGTCCTCGACGTCTCGGTCGTGAACGTGGCCCTGCCGTCCATCCAGCACGCCCTGGACTTCTCCCCCGCCCACCTGGAGTGGGTCGTCAACGCCTACGCGCTGGCCTTCGGCGGCCTGCTGCTGCTCGGCGGTCGCGTCGCCGACCGCTACGGCCGCCGCAGGACCTTCGCCGCGGGCGCCGCCCTGCTCACCGCGGCCTCGCTGCTCGGCGGCCTGGCCACCGGCCAGGCCTGGCTGCTCGCCGCCAGGACCGCGCAGGGCGTCGCGGGCGCGCTCATCGCCCCCGCCGCACTGGCCCTGCTGACCGCCACCTTCGCGGAGGGCGCAGAGCGCAACCGGGCGATGGGCGTCTACGGAGCCGTCTCCGGGGTCGGCGGCGCGCTGGGCAATGTGCTCGGCGGGGTCTTCACCGACGAGCTGAGCTGGCGCTGGGTGCTCTTCATCAACGTGCCCGTCGGCGCCTTCGTGCTGGTCGCGGCCCCGCTCGCCTTCCGCGAGTCGAAGCCGGCCGCCGGGCGCCTGGACCTGCCGGGCGCGAGCACCGCAACGGGCGGCATGTCGCTGGTGGTCTACGGGCTGATCAACGCCGCCTCGCACTCCTGGGGCAGCGCGGCCACCGTGGCGCCGCTGGCGGCGGGCGCGGCCCTGCTCGCGGCCTTCCTGGTGATCGAGGTGCGCTCGCGCACCCCGCTGATGCCGCTGCGGATCTTCGCCGACCGCAACCGGTCGGGCGCCTTCGCGGTGATGCTCGCGGTCGGCTCCTCGCTGATCGTGCTGTTCTACTTCCTCACCCTCTTCCTGCAGGTCGTGCTGCGCTTCAGCCCGCTCAGGACCGGCTTCTCCTTCCTCGCCTTCGCCGTCGGCGCTGCGGTGTGCGCGACGGCGAGCAGCGCCCTGGTGGGCCGCACCGGACCGCGGGCGCTGCTGACCGCGGGCACCGCGGTCTCGGCGGGCGGGATGCTGTGGCTGTCCAGGATCGACGCGCACAGCACCTACGGCGCCGACGTCTTCGGCCCGCTGCTGATCGGCGGCTGCGGGCTCGGGCTGTGCTTCGTACCGCTGGCCCTGACCGCGGTCGCCGGGGTCAGGGGCGAGGAGAGCGGGGTGGCCTCGGCGCTGCTGAACACCGCCCAGCAGGTCGGCGGCGCCCTCGGGCTCGCGGTGCTGGGCACCGTCGCGGCGACCGCGACCCGGCACCGGCTGGCGCAGCCCGGCGCCGACCCGGCCGGCGCGCTCGTGCACGGCTACGGGGTGGGCTTCCTGGTGGCCGGCTGCGTCCTGCTGGGCGCCGCGGCCGTCGCGGCGCTGGCCATCCGGGTGCCGGCCGGGCAGCGGGACGCGGCGGTGCCTGCCGTGCTGTGACCCGGGGGCCCGCGGGCTCACGGCAGGGTGCCCGCGGGCCGTCGGCGCCGCGGCCCGGCGCGTCCCCTACCGTAGGGAGCCGCCCGGGGTGGCCCGGGCGGGCGAGAGAAGGGGAGCGGCGATGTCCACGTCCTCCGCTGCGTACGGGCCGCCGGGCACGCCCGGGCGCGGCCCCGACCCGCGCGCGGCAAGGAGCAGGGCCGCGGCCCTGGCCGCCGCGCAGGAGCTGCTGGTGGAGCAGGGGTGGGCCGCGGTGACGCATGTCGCGGTGGCCGCCCGCAGCGGGGTCGGGCGCACCACCCTCTACCGGCACTGGCCCGACACCTCCGGCATGCTGCGGGACGCGGTCGTGCAGCGCATACAGGCCGCGCACATCACCCCGTCCGGCGACCTGCGCGCGGACCTGGTGGGCGAGCTGGACGCGCTGCGCCGGCTGCTGCACGACCCGGTGAGCGAGCACGGGATGCGGGCGGTCATCGAGCGGGCCGGGGTGGACCCGGTCTTCGCCCGGCTCAAGCAGGAGCTGTACGCGGCCGGTTCGCGGGTGCAGCGGGAGATCCTGGAGCGGGCGCGGGCTGCGGGCGAGCTGCCCGCGGACCTCGACGTGGACCTGGCGGTCGACCGGCTCGCGGGCCCGCTGGTCTACCGGCGGCTGCTGGCCGGGGCGGAGTTCGGCACCGACGTGGTGCAGGCGGTCGTGGACGGCTTCCTGGCCGCGGAGGCGCCGCGCGGCTGAGGGACCGGCCGCCCCACGGGGCGGCCGGTCGCGGCCCGGGTCAGGGCAGGACGGCCACCAGTGCCGCGTACGACAGCCCCGAGCCGTAGCCGAGGAGCAGGGCGGTGTCGCCGGTGACGGCCTGGCCCGAGGCGAGCAGCGACTCCATCGCCAGCGGGATGGAGGCCCCCGAGGTGTTGCCGGTGGTGACGATGTCCTTGGCGACCGCGACCCGCGAGGGCAGGCCCATGGAGCGGGTCATCGCGTCGATGATCCGCTCGTTGGCCTGGTGCGGCACGAAGGCGTCGAGGTCGTCAGGGGTGATGCCGGCGGCCTCGACGGCCTGGACGGCGACCTTGGACATCTCGTAGACGGCCCAGCGGAAGACCCGCTGGCCGTCCTGCCGCAGTGCGGGGAAGGGCTGTCCCGGTGCGTCCCGCAGCGCGTCCCACGGCACGCTCTGGGTGATCGCGTCGGCCTGGGAGCCGTCGGCGCCCCACACGACCGGCCCGATGCCCGGGGTGTCGGACGGGCCGACGACGACGGCGCCCGCCCCGTCGCCGAAGATGAACGCGGTGGAGCGGTCGGTCAGGTCGAGGATGTCGGTCATCCGCTCGACGCCGACGACCAGTACGTGACCGCCGCGGGCGCGCACCGCGTCGGAGGCCAGCACGATGCCGTGCACGAAGCCCGCGCAGCCGGCCGAGATGTCGAAGCCCGCGGCCCCGGTGGCGCCGATGCGGTGGGCGATCTCGGTGGCGATCGCCGGCGTCTGCTTCAGGTGCGTGAAGGTCGCGGCGATCACGCAGGTGATGGCGTCGGGGGCGAGCCCGGCTGCCGCGATGGCCTTGCTCGCGGCCTGTTCCGCCATGACGCCCAGGGTCTCGTCGGGTCCCGCCCAGCGGCGGGTGACGATGCCGGTTCTCGACCGGATCCACTCGTCGGTGGAGTCGATGTGCCGGCACACCTCGGCGTTGTCGACGACCCGGCGCGGGCGGTAGGCGCCGACCCCGAGGATCCGGGTGTGCCGCGCACCGGCGGACACGGCGATCTCAGCTTTCATGGGAGCCTTTCAGGCCATCGACCGGGACGGGAACGAACCACGGTACCGGGGCATGATCTCTCCGATCCGCAGCGGATGCTGCCGCTTGCCGGGCTGCTGCCGGGAAGGCGTACGACCGGGCGTCCATTGTATGGCGGGCGTATCTTCGGCCCGCGGCGGACCGGCGGTGCGGCGAGCTGGGGCGAAGGCCCGGCCGCAGGACGGCCGGTTCGGGTCTGCGGCCGCCCGCCGTGCCGTCCCGGGCGTTGCCAACGCCCCCTGCGGGGCCGCACTTTGGTGCGGTCAGTTCGGTCCCCGGGCGGCCCCTCACGCCCGGCACAAGGAAAGGACCCGCAGTGCCCCGCAGACTCTCCGTCCTCGCCACCGCAGCCGCCTGCCTCGCCGCCGCGGCGGTGTCGGCCGGCTCCGCCACGGCGGCGGCGCCCGCCGATCCCCCCACCTCAGGCGCCCCGTGCGCCACCGCCGCAGGCGGCGTCCGGCTCGACGGGCTCGCCTTCGACCCGCCGTCGGTGCCCGCCGGCGGCACTTCGACGGCCTCCCTGACCGCGACCAACTGCTCGGACCACGACGTCACGGTCCGCGAGACCTGGGCCGCCCGCTTCCTGTCCGGCAGCTCCACCGGGGTGCCGGCCGGCTGCCCGGTGATCGACCCGCTGCCGCGATCGGTCACCTTCGGCCCGCATGAGAGGGTCGTGACGTCGACGGCCTACCTGGTCTTCGCCGACTGCACGGCCGACCTGCTGCGGCTGACGGTCACCGTGAGCCAGGACGGGGTCCCGCCCGCGAGCAGGACGGCCGATCTGCTCATCGGGTGACCCGCGGCGCCGAGCGGCCGCTGTACGCCCTTCACGGGGCGTACAGCGGCCGCTGTGCGTCGCGCTGCGCGATGCCAACCGAAGCAAACATGTTTCAACACCGACGGGACATCACGGTCCGGCAACGCATCAGGATCAGGGCGTTGACGGCCCCCTGCATGTGGCGTAGAACTACCCTGCAGTTGCGATGGCGTTTCATCTTGGTGACTTCTGTTGGAAACGGCTCGGCGCTAGTAGACCCGTCAGAGCCTCCGCTCCGTCAGCATTTCGCCTTCAGCTCTCCCACAAGTCCCCTATAAGCGCCCACACACACATGGAGGCACCATGTCGGACGTCGAGACGTCGGGAACCGGCACGGGCAGCAGCCCGTCCCCGTCGCGGAGGAATCTGCTCAGGGGCGCGGCCGGTGCCGCGGGGCTCGCGGCAGTTTCCGGCGGCCTGCTGACGGCGTGCAGCAGCTCGGACTCTGATGACAAGAAGTCCAGCGGTTCGAAGAGCACCGGCTCGGTGGCCGGCAGCACCGTCACCTTCGGGTCGAACTACTCCGACCCGGCCGCCAAGACCGCGTTCGCCGCGCTCACCACCGCGGCCACCGCGTCCTCGAAGGTGAAGGTGAACGTCAACACGGTCGACCACAACACCTTCCAGGACAACATCACCAGCTACCTGCAGGGCACCCCGGACGACCTGTTCACCTGGTTCGCCGGCTACCGCATGCAGTACTTCGCGGCGCAGGGCCTGGCCGAGCCGCTGGACGACGTCTGGGAGAAGATCGGCGGCAACTTCGGCCCCGCGGCCAAGCAGCTGTCCACCGGTCTCGACGGCCACCAGTACCTGGTGCCGCTGTACAACTACCCGTGGGTGGTCTTCTACAACAAGTCGGTCTTCGCGTCGAAGGGCTACACCGTCCCGACCACCTGGGACGACTACATCGCGCTGGCCAAGAAGATGAAGACCGACGGCCTGATCCCGCTCGCGTTCGCGGACAAGGACGGCTGGCCCGCGCTGGGCACCTTCGACATCCTCAACCTGCGGATCAACGGGTACGACTACCACACGCAGCTGATGACCCACAAGATCCCGTGGACCGACGCGGGTGTCGCCACGGTCTTCCAGCACTGGGCCGAGCTGATGCCGTACATGCAGTCCGGCGCCAACGGCCGCATCTGGCAGGACGCCGCCAAGACCCTGGAGGCCAAGCAGGCCGGCATGATGTTCCAGGGCACCAACCAGGTCGCCGCCCAGTACGTGACGGACAAGGCGAACCTGGAGGACCTGGACTTCTTCGTCTTCCCCGAGATCAACCCCAAGTGGGGCCAGGACTACATGGACGCCCCCACCGACGGCTTCATGCTGAGCAAGAAGTCCAAGAACAAGGACGCGGCCAAGGCGATCCTGGAGTACATCGGCACCGGCCCGGCCGAGGCCGAGTACCTCAAGACCGACCAGTGGGACGTCGGCCTGGCCAACGGCCTGCAGGTGCCGACGTACAACGCGATCCAGAAGAAGTCGGTCACCGAGATCGGCAAGTGCAAGGCCGTCGCGCAGTTCATGGACCGCGACGCGGACCCGGCCATGGCCAAGGCGATGATCTCGATCATCCAGAAGTTCATCGACGACCCGAGCTCCGGCAACATCGCCGCCCTGCAGAAGAGCGCGGAGCAGCAGGCGAAGGCGATCTATACCTCATGAGTTCGACGTCCCACGCGGACACCGCGGCAGCGGCGCAGGACGGGGCTCCGGCCCCGGCCTCGCGCCGCCGCCGTGGTGTGCGCAGGCTCAGCGTCCGCGACAGGGTCGTGGTCGGGGTACTGCTGGGCATACCGCTGCTGCTCGACCTGGCCTTCGTGTGGTTCCCGGCGATCGGGACGGCGCTGCTGTCGTTCACCAAGTGGAACGGCGTGGGCAGCCTGCACACCCAGACCTGCAAGCCCAACGTCCCGTCGATCCTGAACAACGGCTGCTGGTACGGGGTCCAGAACTACCACCAGGCCGCCACGATCTACCCCGAGTTCTGGCCCGCGGTCCGCCACAACCTCATCTGGCTGGCGGTCTTCGTACTGATCGCCACCCCGCTGGGCATGCTCTTCGCGGTGCTGATCGACCGTGGCATCCGGGGCAGCCGGATGTACCAGAGCATCCTGTTCCTGCCGGTCATGCTCTCGCTCGCGCTGGTCGGCATCATCTGGGAGTTCATGTACTCGCAGAACTACGGGCTGATCAACACCGTGCTCGGGCGCACCAGCGACAGCAACGCCATCGACTGGCTCGGCAATCCGCATCTGAACCTGTGGTCGGTGCTGGTCGAGGCGACCTGGCGGCAGTCCGGCTACGTGATGGTGCTGTACCTGGCGGGCCTGAAGGCGGTCGACCCGACGCTGCGCGAGGCGGCGCTGATGGACGGCGCCAACGCCTGGCAGACGTTCTGGCGGGTGATCTTCCCGGTGATGAAGCCGATCAACATCGTCGTCATGGTCGTCACCGTCATCGAGTCGCTGCGCGCCTTCGACCTGGTCTACATCACCAACAAGGGCATCAACGGCCTGGAACTGCTGTCGGTGCTGGTCACCTCGAACATCGTCGGCGAGACCCAGCGGGTCGGCTTCGGGTCTGCGCTGGGCGTGGTGCTGCTGGTCATCTCGCTGGTGCCGATCTCGGTGTTCCTGTACCAGACGTTCCGCCGGGAGGAAGCATCATGACGACCGAAGCCCTCACCAGGCCGGGGAAGGCGGCGGCGCCGTCCGCCCCCGGCCGCAGGAGGACCCGGCCGTGGGGCCAGGTGGCCTCCCAGGCCTTCCTGATCGTCGCGTCGGTGCTGTGGCTGCTGCCGATCGCGTTCGCGCTGTACGTGGCCGTACGGCCGTACAGCGACACCCGCAAGTACGGCTACGTCTCGATGCCGCACCACCTGACGCTGAAGAACTTCAGCGACGCGTGGACGCAGTCGGACATGCTGCACTTCTTCTGGAACTCGGTCATGATCACGGTTCCGGCGGTGGTCATCGTGCTGGCGCTGGCGTCGGGCGTGGCCTTCGTACTGAGCCGGGTGGACGTCAAGTTCAACGTCGCGCTGCTGATCCTGTTCACGGCCGGCAACCTGCTGCCCCAGCAGGTGATCATCACCCCGCTCTACCGGCTGTACCTGAAGATCACCCTGCCGCACTTCGTGAGCGACAGCGGGCTGATGTACAACTCCATCTTCGGCCTGATCGCCATCAACGTGGCCTTCCAGCTGGGCTTCTGCGTCTTCGTGCTGAGCAACTACATGAAGTCGGTGCCCGAGGAGATGTACGAGGCCGCGCTGGTGGACGGGGCGTCGCTGTGGACCCGCTTCTGGCGGCTGACCATCCCGCTGTGCCGGCCGGCGCTCGCGGCGCTGGCCACGCTGCTGACGACGTGGATCTACAACGACTTCTTCTGGGCGATCACCCTGATGTCGTCGGGCGACAAGCGCCCGGTGACCTCGGCGCTGGCGAACCTGCAGGGGCAGTTCGTCAGCAACCAGAACCTCATCGCGGCTGCCGCGATGATCGCGGCGGTGCCGACCCTGGTGGTCTACATCCTGCTGCAGAAGCAGTTCATCGCCGGCCTGTCGCTGGGCGCCAGCAAGGGCTGAGCGGGCAGGGCGGTGCGGACGGGGCCGGTGGCGCGGGGTGCGCCGCCGGCCCCGCCGCCGTCTTCCGGCCGCGGCGGCAGGAGGCATTGACAGGGGCTTGACACGATTCCATAGTGTGGGAGCGCTCCCACACTCCTGTGCGGGAGCGGAACTCCCCCCACATGCCCAGGAGGTCCCCGTGCGCGCATCCTCGCGGCGGTTAGTCGTCAGACCGTGGCTGTGGCCGGTGGTGGCCGTGGCGCTGCTGCTGCCCGCCCTGGTGGCCCTGCCCACCGCCCACGGCGCCGCAACCGGCTGCTCGATGACGTACACCGTCAACGAGTGGACCGGCGGCTTCACCGCACAGATCAAGCTCACCAACCTCGCCGCCCCGATCACCGGCTGGAAGGCGACCTGGAGCTACCAGGGCGACCAGCACATCACCAGCGGCTGGAACGCCACCGTCACCCAGTCGGGCACCGCGGTCACCGCCACCGACGCCGGCTACAACGCGTCGATCCCGACCAACGGCTCCGTCGACTTCGGGGTGCAGGGCACCTGGAGCTCTGCCGACCCCTCGCCGACCGTGATCACCCTCAACGGCCTCGGCTGCACGGCGAACGGGTCGCCGCCCACCAACCCGCCCACCACTCCCCCGACCACGCCCCCCACGACCCCGCCGACCACACCGCCCACCACACCGCCCACCACCCCGCCGACGACACCGCCGACCACGAACCCGCCGGCCGGCTGCTCGGGCGCGGTGATCTGCTCGGACTTCGAGGACCAGACCGGCACCGCGCCGTCGGGCCAGTGGACGACCGCCGCTCCCGACTGCTCGGGCAGCGGCACCGCCACCGTCGACACCGCGGTCGCGCACAGCGGCAGCAGGTCGATCCGGGTGGACGGCCACGCCGGCTACTGCAACCACATGTTCATCGCCGACACCCAGGACCTGTCGTCGGTGGGTCCCACGATGTACGTGCGGATGTGGGTGCGGCACACCACCGCGCTGCCCTCCGCGCATGTCGCCTTCGTCTCGATGCCGGACTCCTCGCAGTCCGGCCGCGCGCTGCGGGTCGGCGGCCAGAACGGCGCCCTGCAGTGGAACCGCGAGAGCGACGACGCGACGCTGCCCGCCCAGAGCCCGGCGGGTGTCGCGCTGAGCACCCCGCTGCCCACCGGCAGCTGGCAGTGCCTCCGGTTCGCCATCGGCACCACCTCGCCCGACCTGGAGACCTGGCTCAACGGCAACGACGTGCCGGGCCTGCGGGTGGACGGGGTGCCGACGGCCGACATCGACCAGCAGTGGCTGTCCCGCACCACCCCGCCGCGGCCGACCGCGCTGCGGCTCGGCTGGGAGAGCTACGGCACCGGTGACGACACGCTGTGGTTCGACGACGTGGCGGTCGGCTCCTCGCCGATCGGCTGCTGAACGGCCGCACAGCGCGCCGCACATGCGTGGGCGGCCGGTCCGCGGTAGCAGCGGACCGGCCGCCCACCCCCCGTCCGGCCGGAGGCCGGGGTTCACCGGGGAGGCGGCGCCGGGGAGTTCAGGAGCCTTCCGGCAGCCTCTCGCGGATCGCGTCCATCACCGTGGAGTCGGTCAGCGTCGTGACGTCGCCCAGTTCCCGGTTCTCCGCGATGTCCCGCAGCAGCCGGCGCATGATCTTGCCCGAGCGGGTCTTGGGCAGTTCCGCGACCACCAGGATCTGCCGCGGCCGGGCGATCGGCCCGATCTCCTTGGCCACATGTGCCCGCAGCTCCTGCGCCGGGTCCTCCTCGGCGCCCTTGTCCGCCGCGTCGCCGCGCAGGATCACGAAGGCGACGATGCCCTGGCCCGTGGTGGTGTCGGTGGCGCCGACGACCGCGGCCTCGGCGACGATCGGGTGCGACACCAGCGCCGACTCCACCTCGGTGGTGGAGATCCGGTGCCCGGACACGTTCATCACGTCGTCCACCCGGCCCAGCAGCCAGATGTCGCCGTCCTCGTCCTTCTTGGCGCCGTCGCCGGCGAAGTAGCGGCCGGGGAAGCGCGACCAGTACGTGTCGACGTAGCGCTGCTCGTCGCCCCAGATGGTGCGCAGCATCGCCGGCCACGGCCTGGTCAGCACCAGGTAGCCGCCCGAGCCGTTGGGCACCGGCTCGCCCGCGTCGTCCACCACCTCGGCGGACACGCCCGGCAGCGGGCGCAGCGCGGAGCCGGGTTTGCAGGTGCTCACCCCGGGCAGCGGGCTGATCATCTGGGCGCCGGTCTCGGTCTGCCACCAGGTGTCCACGACCGGGGTGCGGTCGCCGCCGATGGCCCGGCGGTACCACATCCACGCCTCGGGGTTGATGGGCTCGCCCACCGAGCCGAGCAGCCGCAGCGACGCCAGGTCGTAGCCGGCCGGAATCGCGTCGCCCCACTTCATGAAGGTGCGGATCGCGGTCGGCGCGCAGTAGAGGATCGTGACCCGGTACTTCTGCACGATCTCCCACCAGCGGCCCTGGTGCGGGGTGTCCGGGGTGCCCTCGTAGAGCACCGAGGTCACGCCGTTGGCCAGCGGGCCGTAGACGATGTACGAGTGCCCGGTGACCCAGCCGATGTCGGCGGCCGTCCAGTACACGTCCGTCTCCGGCTTGACGTCGAAGACCGCGAAGTGCGACCAGGCGACCTGGGTGAGGTAGCCGCCGGTGGTGTGCAGGATCCCCTTGGGGCGGGCGGTGGTTCCCGAGGTGTACATGATGTACAGCGGGTGCTCGCTGTCGAAGGCCTCGGGGGTGTGGTCGGCCGGCTGGGCGGTGACCAGGTCGTGCCACCACACGTCGCGGCCCTCCGTCCACGCCACGTCCTGCCCGGTGCGGCGGACCACCAGCACGCTGCGGACGTCGGGGCACTCCTCCAGCGCCGCGTCCACCGCGGGCTTGAGCGCGGAGGCCGCGCCCTTGCGGTAGCCGCCGTCGGCGGTGACGACGACCCGGGCGTCGCAGTCCTGGATACGGCCGCGCAGCGCCTCGGCGGAGAAGCCGCCGAAGACCACGGTGTGCGGGGCGCCGATACGGGCGCAGGCCAGCATCGCGACCACGGTCTCGGGGATCATCGGCATGTAGATCGCGACCCGGTCGCCGGCCCGGACGCCGAGCGAGAGCAGCGCGTTGGCGGCCCTGCTCACCTCGTCCTTGAGGTCGGCGTAGGTCAGGGTGCGGGTGTCGCCCGGCTCGCCCTCCCAGTGGAACGCGACCCGGTCGCCGAGCCCGGCCCGTACATGCCGGTCGACGCAGTTGTCGGCCACGTTCAGCCGGCCGCCGGTGAACCAGCGGGCGAAGGGCGCCCGGCTCCAGTCCAGCACCTGCGTCCAGGGCTCGGCCCAGTCCAGCCGGGCGGCCTGGGCCGCCCAGAAGGCCTCACTGTCCGCGGCGGCCTCGTCGTAGGCCGCCGCGGTGACGTTCGCCTGCTCGGCCAGGGCGGCCGGCGGCGGGAACCGCCGGTCCTCCCTGAGCAGGTTGGACAGTGTCTCGTCGGTCATCAGTGGGCGCTCTCGACCGGGCCGCCCGCCGGCGTGCCGCCCGAGGTCGCCTCGGCGAAGACCGGGACGACGGCGCGCTTCCAGGTGCTGTTGGTGACCACGGCGAAGGAGGCGTACCAGGCGAGGACCGCGGTGATCAGGCCGAGCCAGCCGCCGACCTTGGTGGTGCCGGTCGACTGGGCGAACTCGGCGATGGTCAGGACGACGAAGGTCGCCGCCAGGGCGACGAAGACCGCGAGCAGGGCGCCGTTGGTGCGCAGGGCGGCGACCGTCATGTAGACGGTGAAGATCGCCCATATCAGCAGGAAGAGCCCCGTCGCCTGGTGGGCGGTGTCGGCGGGCAGGGTGCCCGCCACGAACTTCACATAGGCGGCGTACGACAGCCAGAAGGCGCCGTAGGAGCAGAACGCTGTCGCGCCGAAGGTGTTGCCCTTCCTGAACTCCCACATCCCGGCCAGCAGTTGGACCAGCCCGCCGTAGAACAGGGCGAGCGGCAGGACCACCGGCAGCAGGCTGCCGTCGATCAGGTCGGCGTTGAAGGAGCTGAGGACGAAGGTGGTGGCGGCGAAGCCGGCCAGGCCCAGCGGGCCGGGGTCGGCGATGGCGGGCGCGGACGCAGAAGTGCTCATCTGCGGTTTCCCTCCTCATTGAGGAACGGCAGGGCGGTGGGGAGACCGTCTCGGTCGCGGCACACGCTAGGACCGGGGCTCACCCCCGGCGAGACGCCCGTCACCGTCGGTCGCCGAGTGGTGCGGTCCGTACGGCGGGCGGTGCCGCGGGTACGGCGGGCGGTA
This sequence comes from Actinacidiphila bryophytorum, assembly GCF_016916835.1. Lineage (GTDB taxonomy): Bacteria > Actinomycetota > Actinomycetes > Streptomycetales > Streptomycetaceae > Actinacidiphila > Actinacidiphila bryophytorum. The sequence goes on from NZ_JAFFIX010000010.1 coordinate 114,934, forward strand.
CCTCAGCTGCGCCCAGCGGTCGGCGGGCGGACCGCGGGCAGTGGCAGGTCGCCGGAGGCGACCTCCTCGGGCAGGTGCATCCGCAGCATGACCCGGTCGACCGCGGCCGGCGAGAGCCGGTGCCTGGTCAGCAGCGACCCGGCGATCATCACGGCGAAGGCGACGGGCACCGTCCAGGCGGCGGGCTGCTCCAGCAGTGCCGCGCTCCAGCCGTGGCCGGCGCCGCGGACGCTGGTGAGCACCACGGCGACCGCGGCCAGCCCGCCGCCGGCGACCAGGCCGAGCAGCGCGCCCACGTCGGTCAGTCCGCGCCACCAGATGCCGAGCACCAGCAGCGGGCAGAAGGACGAGGCGGCGACCGCGAAGGCCAGCCCGATGGCGTCGGCGACCGGCAGCCCGTCGGTCGCGGTGGCCATCGCCAGCGGCGGAATGCCGGCGACCAGCGACGCCCAGCGGAATCCCCGGGTCGAGCCGCGCAGCAGGTCCTGCGAGACCACGCCGGCCACCGACACGGTCAGGCCCGATGCGGTGGACACGAACGCTGCGAAGGCGCCCGCGGTGGCCAGTGCGGCCAGCAGCCGCCCTGCCTCGCCCGCCTGGGTCAGCTGCGGCAGCACCAGGACGGCCGTGTCGGTCTGCCCGGTGAGCAGCAGCTGCGGCGCCATGACCCGGCCCAGCGCCCCGTAGACGGTGGGCAGCAGGTAGAAACCGCTGAGCAGCACCAGCACCAGCAAGGTGGTGCGGCGGGCGGCCATGCCGTCGGGGTTGGTGTAGAAGCGGACCAGGACGTGCGGCAGCCCCATGGTGCCCAGCAGCGTGGCGAGCAGGATCGAGTAGAGGGCGTAGAGCGGGTGGGACCTGCCGCCCGCGCCGGACAGCGGGGAGGCCCAGCGGGCGCCGGAGGAGGGCGTCAGGCCGTGCTTGTGCGGTACGGCCGCGCCGCGCGGGAAGGTCAGTTCGCTGCCGGCCGCCGCGGTGTGCCCGCCGTCGCCCAGCAGCACCCGGCCGCCGGTGTACGCCCTCCCGTCGAGCTGTCCGCTGACCGTCACGGTGACCGGCTGCGTCACCTCGAAGCGCACCGGGTCCTGGAGGGACACCGCGGTGGTGCGCTGGAAGCGCGGGATGTCGGGGCCGGTCAGCGCGGGCGCACCGGCGGAGTGCCAGGCCATCACCAGGAAAAGCGCGGGCACCGCGATGGCGGTCAGTTTCAGCCAGAACTGGAAGCCCTGCACCAGGGTGACGCTGCGCATGCCGCCGGCCGCGGCCACCCCGACGACCACGACGGCGACCACGACCGCACCGGCCCAGCGCGGGGCGCCGGTCACCGTCTGCAGGGTCAGGCCCGCGCCCTGCAGCTGCGGCACCAGGTACAGCCAGGCGATGACGGCGACCAGGACGCCCGCCACCCGGCGCACCGCGAGCGAGCCCAGCCGCTCCTCGGCGAAGTCGGGCAGCGTGTAGGCGCCGGAGCGCCGCAGCGGGGCGGCGACCAGCAGGAGCAGCACCAGGTAGCCGGCGGTGTAGCCGACCGGGTAGGCCAGCATGTCCACGCCGTAGGCCATGACCAGGCCCGCGACGCCGAGGAAGGAGGCCGCCGACAGGTACTCGCCGCCGATCGCGGAGGCGTTCCACAGCGGTGAGACCTCGCGGGAGGCGACGTAGAAGTCGGAGGTGGCGCGGGACAGCCGCAGGCCGTATATGCCGAAGGCCACGGTGGCGACCAGCACCACGGCCAGCGCGGCCAGGCCCAGGCCCGGGTTCACCGGGCGTCGCGCGGGGGTGCGGGCGGTGCGGCGTCGGGGCCGCCGAGCAGGTCGGTGAAGTCGCGCTCCACGCGTTCCGCGTGCCTGACGTGGAAGTAGGCGGCGCCCACCAGCAGCGGGTAGGCGACGACGCCGAGCAGCACCCAGGGCAGCCGTATCCCGGCCACCTCGGAGGTGCGCAGCCCCGGCAGCAGCGCGAAGGCGGCGGGCAGCCCGCCGAGCACCGCCGCGAGCACCGCCAGCACCCCCAGGGAGAGCCGCAGCTGGTTGCGGACCAGGGAGCGCACGTAGAGCTGGCCGAGCCGCGGCTGCGCGTGCAGGTCGGCGGCTCCGGCCCGGGCGGAGTAGCCGCCGGCGCGGTGGCGGCGCGGCGCCGTGACGGCGACCCTGCGGGGCGCGGGCGGCGCCGGCTGCGGTTCCGCCGGGTGCGGCAGCCGCGGGGGCTTGGGCGGTTTGGGCGGCTGCTTGGGGCGCTGCTGCGACCTGGGCTGCGGTCTGCCGGGGCGGCGCGGCCCGCTCTGGCCGGTCATGCCGGCCCCGCCCCCGGCTCCGGCGCCCAGCGCACCAGGACGTCGCGCAGCTCGCGGGTGTGGCGGCGGCTGACCGGCAGTTCGCTGCCCGCGACCTTGACCGTCCAGTGCCCGGCCTCGGAGCGCAGCTCCTCGACGTGCCGCAGCGAGACCAGGTAGCTGCGGTGGATGCGCAGGAAGCCGTGCGGCTCCCAGCGTTCTGCGAGCACCGCGAGCGGCACCCGCACCAGCGGGGCGTGTCCTGCGGTGTGCAGCCGCACGTAGTCGCCCTGGGCCTCGGCGTAGGCGACCTCGTCGCGGGAGACGAAGCGGGTGATGCCGCCGAGGTCCACCGGGATGCGCTCGGGGGCGGGGTCGGCGGCGGCCGGCTGCTGCTGCGCCCCGCCGTCCAGCAGAGCCGCGACCCGGCGCACCGCCTCGGCCAGGCGTTCGGCGCCGAGCGGTTTGAGCAGGTAGTCGCTGGCCTTGAGGGCGAAGGCGTCGACGGCGAAGTCCTCGTAGGCGGTGACGAAGACGACGGCGGGTGGGTGGGCGAAGCGGCGGAGCACCCGGACCAGGTCGAGACCGTCCAGGCCCGGCATCCTGATGTCGAGGAAGACCGCGTCGATCTGCTCGGACTCCAGCAGCCGCAGGGCCGCGTCGCTGCTGTCGGCGGTCACCACCCGGCCGACCCGGTGGTCGCCGCGGAGCAGGTAGGCCAGGTCGTCCAGTGCGGGCGGCTCGTCGTCCACGGCCAGGATCCGCAGCGGTCTCATGAAGCGTGCACTCCGTTCCGGTACTTCGGCACCCGGACGCTGATCCTGGTCCCGGCGCCCGGTGCGGTCTCCACGACCAGGCCGTACTCGTCGCCGAACACCGCCCGCAGCCGCTCGTCGACGTTGCCCAGGCCCAGCGAGTCGCCCTTCGCCTCCCCTGCCAGCTGCAGCCGTACCTCCTCAGGGTCCATGCCCACCCCGTCGTCCTCCACACTGATCCGGCACTCGGCGCCGGCGTCCTCGGCCCTGATGGTGATCAGGCCGGGTGCCGCCTTGGGTCCCAGGCCGTGCCGCACCGCGTTCTCCACCAGCGGCTGCAGGCACAGGAAGGGCACCGCGACCGGCAGGACCTCGGGGGCGATCAGCAGGTCGACCTGCAGCCGGGCGCCGAAACGGGCGCGTTCCAGCCGCAAGTACCGGTCCACCGACCGCAGCTCCTCCGCGAGGGTACTGAACTCGCCGTGCTTGCGCAGGCTGTAGCGGGTCAGCTCGGCGAACTCCAGCAGCAGTTCGCGGGCCTGCGCCGGGTCGGTGCGCACGAACGAGGCGATGGCGGTGAGGGAGTTGTAGACGAAGTGCGGGGAGATCTGGGCGCGCAGGGCGCGCAGCTCCGCCTCCATCATCCGGGTGCGGGAGCGGTCGAGTTCGGCGAGTTCGAGCTGTGCGATCACCCAGTGGGCGACCTCGCCCGCGGCCCGCACCAGCCCCGCGGACACCTGCCGGGCGTAGACCGTCAGCGCGCCGACGACCAAGCCGTCGACCACCAGCGGCACCACGACGGCGGTGCGCACCGGGCACTCCAGGTCGCCGCAGTCGATGGTGTCGCCCGGCACCAGCCAGGGGCGTCCCGCGTCGATGGCGTCCCGGGTGTGGGCGACGGCCTGCGCGGTGTGGTGCCGTCCTACGCCGTCCCAGGCGAGCAGTTCGCCGTCGCCGACGACGGCGAGCGCCGGGGCGGCGAGCAGCGCCCGCAGGTGGCGGGCGGCCTTGCGCGCCGAGTCGGGGTTGAGCCCGTCGCGCAGCAGCGGGGCGGCGAGCGACGCCTCGTGGAGCGCCGCGAAGGCGGCCCGCTCCACCGGGGTGCCGAAGCCGCGGCGCCCGCGGACCAGCCAGAACAGGGCGGCCGCGGCGCCCGCGATCACCAGCGTGACGGACACCACGGTGATCACGGACGTCATGGTCGGCATTATGGCCCGGCCGCGCACAACTGGCGCGGGTCGTGCACGGGTTGCCCGCCCGGCCGTACGGCCGGGCGGGCAACCCGTGTGCCGTCAGCACGCCGTCAGGGGTAGCTGACGACGTTGGTGGGTGTGGTGTTGGAGGCGGTGACCGCGCCGGTGTCGTTGATGACGTGGGTGATGGTTCCCACGCCGCCGAGCGAGACGGTCAGGACGGAGTGGAAGCGCACTCCGGAGGTGTTGGGCACCTCGAAGGCGTGGTAGTTGTTCACCGAGGGGTTGGCGTTGAAGTAGCAGTAGCTGCCGAGTCCCCAGGCCTCGTGGGTGGTCACGCCCGTGCCGACCTTGTAGGCCGCGTAGCCGTTCTGGCCCGCGGGGTTCTTCCAGGACGCCTGGTCCGGCGGGTCGTAGGGGTTCTCGTTCTGGAAGAAGATCGTCCGGCCGCCCTGGCCGTTCCAGACCACCTCGTACTTCTGGTAGTGCTCGACGAACAGCCCGGTGGCCAGCACGTTGTTGCCGTTGACGGTCAGGCCGGTGTCGGCGGTGTTGGTGTTCCAGCCGACGGTGCCCGCGGTGCCGTGGTCGGCCCGCCAGGCCCAGATGTGGTCGATGATGGTGTTGTTGCTGTTGACGATCAGGCTGTTGGTGGCCTTGCCCGCGCATTCGCCGCCGATGCGGAAGAAGACGTCCTGGATGGTCGTCGGGTCGGCCGCGTGGTTCGCCGACGAGCCGGTGGCGCCGACGGTCAGCAGGGACGGCGAGTTGGTGGTGCCCGCGTCGAACAGCAGGCCCTTGAGCCGCACTCCGTCGACGTCGGCGACCTGCATCGCGGTGACGCCGTTGTCGGGTACGAAGGTCGGGTAGCCGATGCCGAGCACCACGGTGTCGGCCCTGCTGACGTTCAGCGTCTGGCTGAGGTGGTAGACCCCGGGGGTGACGAACAGGTTGCAGCCGGCGGCCAGCGCGCTGTTGATGGTCGCGGCGGTGTCGCCCGCCTTGACGACGTAGAACTGGCTCATCGGCAGCGAGCTGCCGGGGGTGCTGCCGCTCGCCCAGCTCGGGCCGGAGGCGTTGGTGCGCAGGCTCGGCAGGAAGACCCGGTATTTGCCGCTGCCGTCGATGTAGAGGTAGGGCACGTCACGGGAGACCGGGGTGGTGGACAGCGTGGTCTCCGGCGGGTTGGGGAAGGTGGTCCCGGGGGCGCCGTTGACGCCGGAGAAGACCATGTTCCACACGCCGCCGGCCCAGCTGCCCAGCTGGCTGTCCCTGGTGTACCACTGCTGCTGGGAGACCGAGGCGGCCTGGCCGCTGACCTTGGTGTCGGCGACGTAGCCGCCGCTGGCCCAGCCGTAGCTGGCCGGGTAGAGCGCGAGACCGCCGTGCACGTCGATCCTGCGGAAGGGCGCGGCCTGGGCGACGGCCCAGCGGTCGGTCCCGCTGGAGGGGTTGATCGCCAGGTTCTCCGCGCTGCGCCAGAAGTTCTGGGTGGCGTTGCCCGCGTCGGAGGCGTTGAAGGCGTCCACCGTGACGTCGCCGTTGATGGTGACGTCGTCGGGGTTCTGGCCGAGCCCTGCGACCGAGGTGTAGAAGCCGACGTTGTCCTCGACGTTGTAGGTGCCGGGCTTGTACAGGTCGGCGACCCGGTTCTCGCTGAACTGGGCGGAGTTGGTGTCCTTCATCTGGTTGAACTGGGCGTCGAGCTGCGCCTGGATGGCCGCGTTGCCCATGGACGGGTCGAAGATGTGGACGTTGGAGCCGAAGTCCGGGGTGTCGGACTGCCCCGTGCAGTTGCCGGCCGGCGGGGTGGTGGAGCCGCCGGTGCTGCCGCTCGACGTGCCGGTGCTGGTCCCGGTGCTGGTGCCCGTGCTCGTACCGGCACTTGAGGTGCCGCCGCTGCCCTGGATGTACGTGAACTGCGGCGTGTCGTACTGCGGGCCGTTCTTGGTGTAGGTGAAGGAGTACGTCAGCACGGTCCCGGCGGAGATCGGCGAGACGGTGTAGGTCCAGCTGCTGCCGGACGCGGCCATCTGGACGTTCAACTGGCCGCCGCTGCCCACCGTGTAGTGGACGATCACATAGCTCGCGGGCGTCGTCGGGGTGAAGGTCAGCTTCGCCTGCGTGCTGCTCGGCTCACTGACGCTCTGGGTGTAGTCGGTGGCCGCCGACGCGCTGCCGATGGTGCCGATCAGGCCCAGCATCCCGGCGAGTGCCAGGACGAAGGCGGCGAGGAGGGCGACCGGCCGCCGGCGGTTGCCCGGCCGGTGCACCGACCGGCGTGGGGGGAAGGTCCTGCGCATGAGTGGAGTCCTTTCCCTGGGTTCACGCAGTGAACGCCAGGTCAGCGCGGATGTGGGGGTGGAATCGCGCTCAGCACTGCACATGTCGGGTCACGGCTGGGCCATGGCCCTTGGATTCAGCCGATTGAAAGCGCTCTCAATCCGCGGATAGGGGAATCCCCCGATCCGTAAGGCAGTGTCAGGGGGACCTGGCGAACCGTCAAGAAGATGGGCGGGATCGGCCCGCCACGGCACTCTCGCGGAGCCCCGGAACAGCAGGGACCGGGCCGGCCGCTCGCAGCGGCCGGCCCGGTCCTCGGGTCGGTGCGACCCCTGTGGTGCTGTGTGCTACTTGACGCCGGCCGCGGTGCAGGCCGCGGCGAAGTCCGCGGTGCAGATCTGGGCCACGGTGTAGGTGCCGTCGGCGACCACCGTGTCCATGATGTTGGCCTTGGTCACCGAGACCGCCTCGAGCAGCTTGGACGGCACGTCGTTGCCCGAGCCGCTCTTCTTGGTGGCGTCGGCGATGGACTTGAAGTCCTTGCCCTCCAGCAGGTCGACCGCGATCTGCGCGGTGTTCTCGGCCTCGGGCTTGGGCGCCTTGTAGACCGTCGAGGTCTGGGTGCCCAGCAGGATCCGCTGGATCGCGGCGAGGTCGGCGTCCTGCCCGGTCAGCGGGACGCTGATGTTGTTGGACTTCAGGGCGGTGGCGATACCGCCGGCCATCGTGTCGTTGGCGGAGTAGACGCCCTTGATGTTGGCCTTGCCGACCGAGGTGATGGCCGCCTGGACCTTCTGGTTGGCGACGGTGTCCTTCCACAGGCCGGACGCCTCGTAGGCGACGCTGACCTTGCCGTCGAGGATCTTGTGCGCGCCGGCCTTGAACTCCGCCGCGTTGGGGTCGGCGTCGTCGCCGTTGATCATGACGATCTTGCTCTGCGGGGTGGCAGCCGGGCCCATGGCGTCCAGCAGGGCCTGGCCCTGCAGCTCGCCGACCTTCTCGTTGTCGTAGCTGACGTAGGCCGAGACCGGGCCCTGCGCCAGCCGGTCGTAGGCGACGACCTTGATACCCTTGTCGACCGCGGCCTGGACCGAGGACTTGATGCCGACCGCGTCCTGCGCGTCGAGGATCAGCACCTTGACGCCCTTGGCGATCATGCTGCTGACCTGCTGCGCCTGCTTGGCGGCGTCACCGGCGGCGTTGTCGTACTCGACGGTGCAGTCCGGGCACAGTTCCTTGATCTTGTTGGTGATCAGCGGCCTGTCTGCCCGCTCGTACCGTGCCGTCACCGTGTCGGGCAGCAGGAGCCCGATGGTCTTGTCCTTGGAGTCGGACGACTTGTCGTCGCCGGCCTTGCCACACGCGGCCATGGTGAGCGCAAGAGTGATCACTGCGCTTCCCACGACGAGACGGCGCGCTATCGCGTTCATTGCGGCGGTGCCTCCCCTGAGAGGGCCGCCACGACGCGGCCCAAGTGCGGGTGAGTCAACTCGGCACCTGGCCCGCACGTCAAGAAGTAAATCGTCGGACCGGTCACTGGCTGAGACGCCGCCGCCCCGGCACGGTGACGAACCGGCCGGGGCGGCGGGGGTTTTGCGGCGCCCGCGCCGCGGGCGTCGATCAGGCCAGCGAGGCGATGGCCTGGTTGAACGTCGCCGAGGGGCGCATCACGGCGGCCGCCTTGGCGGGGTCGGGCTGGTAGTAACCGCCGATGTCGACGGGCGATCCCTGGACAGCGATCAATTCGGTAACGATGGCGTCCTGCTGCTCGGTGAGGGTCTTCGCGAGCCCCTCGAACGCCGCCGCGAGCGCCGCGTCCGCGGTCTGCGCGGCCAGCTCCTGCGCCCAGTACATCGCGAGGTAGAAGTGGCTGCCGCGGTTGTCGATGCCGCCGAGGCGGCGGCTGGGCGAGCGGTCCTCGTTGAGGAAGGTGCCGGTGGCGCGGTCCAGGGTGTCGGCGAGGATCTGCGCCCGCGCGTTGCCCGTGGAGGCGGCCAGGTGCTCGAAGCTGGCGGCCAGCGCGAAGAACTCGCCCAGGCTGTCCCAGCGCAGGTAGTTCTCCTTGACCAGCTGCTGCACGTGCTTGGGCGCCGAGCCGCCGGCCCCGGTCTCGAACAGGCCGCCACCGCTGATCAGCGGGACCACCGAGAGCATCTTGGCGCTGGTGCCCAGCTCCAGGATCGGGAAGAGGTCGGTCAGGTAGTCGCGCAGCACGTTGCCGGTCACCGAGACGGTGTCCTCGCCGCGGCGGATCCGCTCCAGCGAGAACGCGGTCGCGGACTGCGGGTCCATGATCTCGATCTGCAGGCCCTCGGTGTCGTGCTCGGGCAGGTACTGCGTGACCTTGGCGATCAGGTTGGCGTCGTGCGCGCGGGCCTCGTCCAGCCAGAAGACCGCGGGGCTGCCGGTGGCGCGGGCGCGGGTGACGGCGAGCTTGACCCAGTCGCGGATCGGGATGTCCTTGGTCTGGCACATGCGGAAGACGTCGCCCGCGCTGACGACCTGCTCCAGGACCGCCCGGCCGGTGCCGTCGACGACCCGGACGGTGCCGGTGACCGGGATCTCGAAGGTCTTGTCGTGGCTGCCGTACTCCTCTGCCGCCTGCGCCATCAGGCCGACGTTGGGCACCGAGCCCATGGTGGCCGGGTCGAAGGCGCCGTGCGCGCGGCAGTCGTCGATGACGACCTGGTAGACGCCGGCGTAGCTGCTGTCCGGGATCACCGCGAGGGTGTCGGCCTCCTGGCCGTCGGGTCCCCACATGTGGCCCGAGGTGCGGATCATGGCCGGCATCGAGGCGTCCACGATGACGTCGCTTGGCACGTGCAGGTTGGTGATGCCGCGGTCGGAGTCGACCATCGCGAGCTCGGGGCCCGCGGCCAGCTCGGCCTCGAAGGACGCCTTGATCGCCTCGCCGTCGGGCAGCGACTCCAGGCCCTTGAGGATGCCGCCGAGGCCGTCGTTGGGGGTCAGGCCGGCCGCCGCGAGGACGGCGCCGTAGGCGGCGAAGGTCTCGGGGAAGAACGCCCGCACGACATGGCCGAAGATGATCGGGTCGGAGACCTTCATCATGGTGGCCTTCAGGTGCACCGAGAACAGCACGCCCTCGGCCTTGGCCCTGGCGACCTGGGCGGTGAGGAACTCGCGCAGCGCGGCGACCCGCATGACCGAGGCGTCCACGACCTCGCCGGCCAGCACCGGCACCGACTCGCGCAGCACCGTGGTGCTGCCGTCGTCGCCGGTCAGCTCGATGCGCAGGGAGCCGTCCGCGGCGATGACCGCGGACTTCTCGGTGGTGGCGAAGTCGTCGGCGCCCATGGTGGCGACGTTGGTCTTCGACTCGGGGGTCCAGGCGCCCATGCGGTGCGGGTGGGCCTTGGCGTAGTTCTTCACCGAGGCGGGGGCGCGGCGGTCGGAGTTGCCCTCGCGGAGCACCGGGTTGACGGCGCTGCCCTTGATCTTGTCGTAGCGGACGCGGACGTCGCGCTCCTGGTCGGTCTTCGGGTCGTCCGGGTAGTCGGGCAGCGCGTAGCCCTGCTGCTGCAGCTCCGCGACGGCGGCCTTGAGCTGCGGGATCGACGCCGAGACGTTGGGCAGCTTGATGATGTTCGCCTCCGGCGTGCCGGCCAGCCGGCCCAGCTCGGCCAGCGCGTCGTCGATGCGCTGCTCCTGCTGCAGGTACTCGGGGAAGGCCGCGATGATCCGGCCGGCCAGCGAGATGTCGCGGCTCTCGACCGCGACGCCGGCCGTCGAGGCGTAGGCCTCGATCACCGGCAGGAACGAATACGTCGCCAGCGCCGGCGCCTCGTCGGTGTGCGTATAGATGATGGTCGAGTCAGCCACCGGTTACTCCGCTTCGTTTTCCACCACGACAGACATTGCTTGATATCAAGATATCCCGTCGCCGTCGCGACCTCGACGAGGGGGCGCCCGCACCGGCCGGCCCCGGCGCGGTCGTGCGCCGGGGCCGGGCCTGTGCGGGCGCCGGGTGCGGTCGGGGCTACAGCTCCTCGACGGCGGGACCCTCCTCGGCCTCCTCGCCCTTGCGCGCCCTGATCACCGGCTTGATGATCAGGTCGTAGACGGCCACGCCGACGACACCGCCGATGAGCGGGCCGACGATGGGGATCCACCAGTAGTGGTCGAACCACTGGAACTTCCCCGGCAGGGCGATGGAGCCCCAGCCTTCGAAGTACGTGAACAGCCGGGGGCCGAAGTCGCGGGCGGGGTTGATCGCGTACCCGGCGTTGGTGCCGAAGGTCAGGCCGATCGCGACGACCACCAGGCCGATGATGAACGGGTGCAGGTTGGCCAGCGGTGCCGTGTTGCGCAGGTCGATCAGCGCGCAGATCAGCAGCAGCAGGATGCCCGTACCCACGATCTGGTCCAGCAGCGGACCCCACCAGGAGTTGCCGAAGTACTCGGCGGGGAAGGTGGCGAAGATCGAGTAGGTGGACAGCGACTTGTCCCTGGCCAGCCCCGCCTTCCCGTCGAAGGCCTCGATCGCCCACCGGTAGCAGGCGTAGACCAGGGCGGCGGCCACGAAGGCGCCGAAGACCTGGGCGAGCCAGTACGGCAGGACCTTCCGCCAGGGGAAGTCCTTCCTGACCGCGAAGCCGAGGGTCACCGCGGGGTTGAGGTGGGCGCCGCTGATCCCGCCGGCCACGTACACACCGAACACCACCGCGAGGCCCCAGCCCCACGAGATGATGAGCCAGTTGGCGGCACCGAAGGGCACGGCCTGTCGGCCCGAGCCGGGCAGGCCGACGACTGCGACAGCCACCGACCCCACGCCCAGCAGAATCAGCACGAACGTTCCCAGGAACTCGGCAAGCATCTCGCCGCCGATACCTTCTCGATAGCCGCGTCGGCGCGCGGTGCGTTCAGCCATCGCCATCGGAACTCTCCCTTGTCGGCATAGCACAGGCATATCGCCCGTCCCGGGAGATGTCGGCATAAGGAGATCCATCGGAGTGGTCTTGTCGGCCGGTCGGTGGAAACCGGCCCCCGATGTGTTATCGAGCGCCCGCCGCGGAGGGCTGGGGCGGCGCGGCGGAACTGTCGCGCACGACCAGGCTGGTGGACAGCTCCACCCGCAGCACGTCGGGGGTCTGGCCCTGGACGAGCTGGAGCAGCATGTCGGCGGCGGCTGCGCCCATCTCGGCCAGCGGCTGGCGCACGGTGGTCAGCGGCGGCGGCGACCAGCGGGCCTGCGGCAGGTCGTCGAAGCCGACGACGCTCAGGTCGTCGGGCACCCGCAGGCCCGCCTGCCGGGCGGCCTCGTAGACGCCCAGCGCCATCTGGTCGCTGGAGGCGAAGACCGCGGTGGGCGGGCGGGGGCCGGCCAGCAGCGCGGAGCCCAGGGTGAAGCCGGACTCGTGCGAGAAGTCGCCCACCCGGACCAGGTCGTCGTCCACCTCGACGCCGGCCGACTCCAGGGCCGAGCGGTAGCCGTCCAGCCGCGCCCTGCTGCACAGCAGCTCGGGCGGCCCGGCGATCATGCCGATCCTGCGGTGCCCGAGCCCGAGCAGGTGCAGCACCGCGCTGCGGCCGCCGGCCCAGTTGGTCGCGCCGATCGTGGGTATGTCGAAGGTGGGCACCCCCGCCGGGTCGATGACCACCAGCGGCATGCCGAGCCTGCGCAGCTCGGCGTTCAGCTGCGGTGCGGGTTCCGAGGTGACCAGGATCGCGCCGTCGGAGTTGCGCGACCGCACCCCGACCAGCCACTGCTGGGCGGACGCGGCCTGGTGGTGCACCGCGGAGACCACCGCGCCGACCCCTGCGGCGTGCGCGACCTTCTCCACGCCGCGCAGGATCTCCACCGCCCAGGGGCTGTCGAGGTCGTTGAAGACCAGGTCGATGAGGTTGGCCCGGTTCGCGGCGCCGGAGGCCCTGCGCCGGTAGCCGTGCTCGGCCAGCAGGTCCTCGATCCGGCGGCGGGTCGCCGCGGCCACGTCGCTTCGCCCGTTGAGCACCCGGGAGACGGTGGGCAGCGACACCCCCGCTTCGCGGGCGATGTCGGCGATCGTGACCCGGCCCGCGCTGTCTGACGCCACCGGTGCCTCCTGTCGCAGTGGGCTCCCAGGATATGCAGCGCCCCCGCCCCGCTGAGAAGGCGGCGCACCTTTCGGGCCGTCCCGCGCCCGCCGCGCGCCCTCGCACGCCCCGGCTCGGCACCGGAAGGGTTGACGCGGCAGGCCGGCGCTTCTAACGTCACTCGGAACTTCCGGAAGGATCACGCAAGTTTCGAAACCCGAGCCGCGGGACGCCGGACCCCTGGCCGGGACCGCGGTGCGGCGAACCAGTGGGGGCGGCAGTGGGCGACGGCGGGGACAGCCGGCACGCGGCGCAGGACAGCGGCGCCGGGCGGGCGGAGGGCGGCGGCCCGCGGCGCAGGTCGGTCGTCGGAGCGGGCCTGGCCCTCGCGGCACTCCCCGCGGTCGCGGGCACCCTCGGCCTGGCCGGCCAGGCCAGTGCCGCCGACGCCCCCGCCGCCGGCCGGCCTTCCGGGCCGCAGCCCACCGACCCGGGTGCGTACATCGCCACGGACCCCCGCCCGGGGAGCTTTCCGCTCGTCGCGGCGGGTGCGGCGACGCCCCTGGTGGTCAGCGCCGATGACCACCAGGGCGTCGTCAGGGTGACCGGCGACCTAGCCGCCGACCTCGAACGCGTCACCGGGGTGCGCCCGCAGGTCTCGGTGCTCGCGGCCGGCGAGCAGCCCGCCCACCGGCAGATCGTGCTGGTCGGCACCATCGGCCGCAGCCCGCTGGTCGACGCCCTGGTCGCCGCCGGCCGGCTGGACGTCGCCGGTGTCGCGGGCCGCTGGGAGACCTCGCTCGAACAGGTCGTCGAGCACCCGATGCCCGGGGTGGACCGGGCTTTCGTGATCGCCGGCAGCGACCAGCGCGGCACCATCTACGGGGCCTACGACGTCTCCCGCGGCATCGGCGTCTCGCCGTGGGTCTACTGGGACGACGTGCAGCCCGAGCGGCGGCACGCGCTGTACGCCCTGCCCGGCGCACACACCCAGGGCACACCGGCGGTGAAATACCGCGGCTTCTTCATCAACGACGAGAACCCGTCGCTTGGCACCTGGGCGCCGGCCGTCTTCGGCCCCGGCCTTGCGCCCGGCTACCCGGGCGGCTTCAACCACGCCTTTTACGAGAAGGTCTTCGAGGTCATGCTGCGCCTGAAGGCCAACTACCTGTGGCCCGCGGTGTGGGGGCGGGCCTTCGCCGAGGACGACCCGCTCAACCACGCCACAGCCGCGGCCTACGGCGTCGTCATGGGCACCTCGCACGAGGCGCCGATGATGCGCGGCATTGAGGAGTGGAACCGGCACGCGGTCGCCGCGGTCCGCGACGCCGCGGGCACCATCACCACCCCGGGCCACGACCCCTACGGCGGCACCGGCGAGTGGAGCTTCCGGCACAACGCGGAGGCGCTGAAGGCGTACTGGACCGACGGCATCCGGCGGATGGCCGACGAGGGCTACGAGGGCGTGGTCACCCTCGGGATGCGCGGCAACGGCGACACCAGCCTCGCCGACGGCGACGGCATCGAGCTGATGGACCAGATCATCACCGCCCAGCGCGCCATCCTCGCCGACGTCACCGGTGCTGGTCCGGGCGAGGTCCCGCAGGTGTGGACGATGTACAAGGAGGTGCAGCGCTACTGGGACAGCGGGCTGCGCGCCCCCGACGACGTCACCGTGGTCTTCACCGACGACAACTGGGGCAACATCCGCAAGGTCCCCGATCCCGCGCTGCCGCCGCGCAGCGCCGGCTACGGGCTCTACTACCACTTCGACTACGTCGGCGGCGGGCGCGACTACAAGTGGGTCGACACCACGTCGCTGCCGAACATGTGGGACCAGCTGCACCAGACGTACGCCTACGGGGTCCGCACCCTGTGGGTCGCCAACGCCGGCGACCTCAAGGGCAACGAGCTGCCGACACAGTTCTTCCTGGACTACGCCTGGAACCCCGACCGCTGGCAGCTTGCCGACATCCCGGAGTGGGAGCGGCGCTACGCCACGGAGAACTTCGGCCCCGCCCACGCGGCGGCGATCGCGCAGGTGCTGCACACCTACGCCCACCTGCAGAGCCGCCGCAAGCCCGAACTGCTCAACCGCGCCATCACCCTGGACCCGGCCAAGGACGTCGCGCACGACGCGTCGGCGGTGGTCTACGACGACCAGGCGACGCCCTTCTCGCTGACCTCCTACCGCGAACTGGAGTCGGTCACCGCCGACTGGGCGGCGCTGGGCGCCGCGGCCGGGCAGATCGCCCGCGCCCTGCCGGCGTCCGCCCGGGACGCCTACTTCGAGCTGGTGCAGTACGAGGTGCAGGCCACCGCGAACCTCTACGCCCTGCGCGAGGCGCAGTTCACCAGCCTGCACTACGCGGGGCAGGGCAGGGCTGCCGCCAACTCGCTGGCGGACGTGGCGCAGGCGCGCTTCGCCGACGACCTGGCGCTGGCCGCCCGCTTCAACGACGAGGTCGCGGGCGGCAAGTGGAAGGGCTTCCAGACCCAGCCGCACATCGACTACGGCGACGTCGCCCGCTACGGCCCCAACGCTCCCTGGCAGCAGCCCGAGTTGAACAACCAGGCGCTGCCCGACGTGATCTTCCCCGCCCTGCAGCGGGTCGACCTGCCGGCGCAGGCGTCCATGGGCGTCGCGATCGACGGCTCGGACCGCTGGTGGCCGCGGGAGCCGGGACCGGCGGTACTGCCGCCGTTCAGCCCTTACCAGACCCAGCCGGCGCAGTACATCGAGGTGTTCAACCGCGGTGCGGCCCCCTTCGACTACCGGGTCACCCCCGCGGAGCACTGGCTGACGGCGGACCGCCCCCGCGGCCGGGTGCGGGAGCAGGTGCGGGTCACCCTGCGGGTCGACTGGTCGCGGGCGCCCAAGGGCAGGACCACGGTGCCCGTCGAGGTGGCAGGCCCCGGCGGGGTGGCCGTCCAGGTGCAGGCGGTGATCGACAACCCGGTCGCGGCCCGGCCCGTCGGCTTCGTCGAGGCGGGCGGCTGCGTCTCGATCGAGGCGGCGCACGCCTCGCGGGCGGTCGCCGCCGGCGGGGTGTCCTGGGTCTGCCTGACCGACATCGGCCGCACCGGCTCCGGCATGCGCCCCTCCCCCGTCACCGCGCCCCGGCAGACCCCCGGCGGCGGCAGCGCGCGCCTGGAGTACGAGCTGACGCTGTTCTCCGCGGGCGAGGTGACCGTGTCGGCGTACGTCTCGCCGCGCAACGACGTCTTCGCACGCGGCGGCCTGGCCTACGCGGTCTCCTTCGACGGCGACGCACCGCAGACCGTCAACATCACCGCGGCCAGCGGCGCCAACGACGGCACCATGAACCGGCAGTGGGAGCGCAACACCTCGAACAACGTCAACCTCACCACGACCACCCACCGCATCGGCAGGCCCGGCCGGCACGTCCTGAAGTTCTGGGCCGTCGACCCCACCGTCGTCCTGCAGAAACTCGTGGTGGACACCGGCGGGCTGCGGCCCAGCTACCTCGGGCCGCCCGAGAGCCACCGCGCCGGCTCACCCGGGGACCCGCGCCGCTGATGACCGTCACCGCCCACAACCCCGTCCTGCCCGGCTGCTTCCCCGACCCCTCGGTGTGCCGGGTCGGACAGGACTACTACCTCGCCAGCTCCTCCTTCGCCTACTTCCCCGGCATCCCGCTGCACCACAGCAGGGACCTGGCCCACTGGCGGCCGATCGGCCACGCCATCGACCGCGAGGGCCAGTTGGACCTGCGCGGGGTGCGGGCGAGCGGCGGCCTGTACGCGCCGACGCTGCGCCATGCCGCGGGCCGCTTCCACCTGGTGTGCACCCTGATCGGCGGTCCCGGCGCCGCGGGCAACTTCCTGGTCTCCGCCGACGACCCGGCAGGCGACTGGTCGGACCCGGTGTGGCTGCCCGACGCCCCCGGCTTCGACCCGTCGCTCTTCTTCGACGACGACGGCTCGGCCTACCTGCTCGGCACCCGGCTGCTGCCGGGCACCGACGGCCGCACCGAGGTGTGGATGCGCGGCTTCGACGTGGCCACCGGCGCGCTCAGCGGCCCCGACCGGGTGCTCTTCCGCGGCGCCCTGGTCGACGCCCGCTGGGCCGAGGGGCCGCACCTGTACCGGCACGACGGCTGGTACGTGCTGCTGCTCGCCGAGGGCGGCACCGAGTACGAGCACGCGGTCACCGTGGCCCGCAGCCGGCAGGTCGAGGGGCCGTACGAGAACCACCCGGGCAACCCCGTGCTCACCCACCGCCACCTGGGCCTGTCCTACCCGCTGTCCGGGGTCGGCCACGCCGACCTGGTCCGGACGCCCGGCGGCGACTGGTACGCGACCGTGCTGGCCTCCCGGATGTACGGCGGCAGGTACGCCAACCTGGGGCGCGAGACACATCTGGCCCGGGTGGTGTGGGAGCAGGGCTGGCCGGTGTTCAACCCCGGCGTGGGGCTGCTCACCGAGCACACCGGGGTCGCACTGCCCGCGCACCCGTGGCCGGCGGCGGAAGCAGTGGACGACTTCGACGCCCCGGTGCTCGGCGCCGGCTGGAACCTGCTGCGGGGTGCCGCGGCCGACGCGTACAGCCTGACCGAGCGTCCCGGGCACCTGCGGCTGCGGCTGCTCCCGCAGACCCTGGCCGAGCAGAGCACCCCGGCCTTCGCCGGGCGCCGCCAGCAGCACATCGACTTCGCCGCCGAGACCGCCCTCGACTTCCGCCCGGCCGGCCCCGGCGAGTGCGCGGGCCTTGCGGTGGTGCAGTCGCCCGGCCACCACGTGACCTTGACGGTGACGGCCCGCGCGGACGGCGGCACCGTCGTCCGGCTGACCGAGCGGAATGCGGGCACCGACACCGTACGCGGCGAACTCCCGGTCCGCCCGGGTCCGTTGCGGCTCGGGGTACGGGCCAGGGGCCAGGACTACACCTTCTCCTGCACCCAGTCCCCCGACGGCTCGCGCGACGTCGGCACGGTCGACGGCCGCTTCCTCAGCAGCCAGGTCGCCGGCGGCTTCACCGGCGTCTACCTCGGCCCGTACGCCACAGGCCCGGCGGGCGGCACGGGGCACGCCGACTACGACTGGTTCCGCTACGGCCCTGCCGCGCACTGAACCGGCCGGTCACGACAGCACGTTGACCGCGGCCGAGAACAGCGCGGGGCAGCGGGCCGCGGCCGGGACGATACGGCGCGCGGACCACGGGCGGCCGCGCAGCCACAGCAGCGACGAGGTGAGCAGCCGGTAGTCCCGCGAGGCCCGCCGCCATGCCCGGTCGTAGTCCTGCGGCCGGCCGGCCAGCACGCAGTCAACCAACTGCCGGGCGGACGCCAGCGCGACCGCGATGCCCTCGCCGGTCAGCGCGTCCACATAGCCGGCCGCGTCGCCGACCAGCAGCACCCGCCCCGCCACAGGCGTGCGCACCCGCTGCCGCAGCGGGCCCGCACCCCTGGCGGGCGTCACCGCCTGCGCGGGCAGCCGCTCCAGCAGCCGCGGGAAGGCAGCCAGGTGCCCGGCGAAGGGCGCACGGTCCCAGGTCAGCACCGCGACCCCGACCAACTGCGGCCCCAGCGGGGTGACATACGCCTCCGCGCGGGCCGACCAGTGCACCTCGACGCAGTCCGACCACGGGCGGACCGCGAAGTGCCGGCGCAGCCCGTAGCGGGCGGGGCGCGGGTCGGGACCCGCACCCAGCCGCAGCCCGCGCCTGATCGGCGAGTGCAGACCGTCGGCGGCGGCCAGGTAGCGGGCGGTGATACCGGCCGCGGTCACGCTGCCCGCGTCCTGCCGCACCCCGTCGACGCGCAACGGCACGACGGGCACGCCCAGTTCCGCCGCGGTCGCCGCGAGCGCCGCGTGCAGCTCGGTGCGCCGCACCCCCCGGCCCGGTCCCGCGCGGAAGCGGGCCTCGGCGCGGTGCCGCTCGTCGACGTAAGCGATGCCGTGCAGCGGCCGGCCGGCCACGCCCACCCCGAGGTCGGCGAGCGAGCGCACCGCGGAAGGCATCAGGCCCTCGCCGCACGCCTTGTCGACAGGACCCTGGCGCGGCTCGGCCACCACCACATCGAGTCCCGCCCTGGCCGCGTGGATCGCGGTGGCGAGCCCCGCGGGACCGCCGCCCGCGACCAGCAGGTCGATCACGCCGGCGCCAGGCCGAGCGCCGCGTTCTCGCAGCGCAGCCGGACCGCCAGCAGCCGCGCGTTCGCCGCCGTGAAGCACAGCGCGGTGATCCACCCCCCGTGCACCAGCGGCAGCGCGGCGCCTTCCACCACCACCGCCACGTAGTTGGGGTGCCGCAGCAGCCGGTAAGGGCCGCGGTCCACCAGCGGCAGCCCGGGCACCACGATCACCCGGGTGTTCCAACGCGGCCCCAGCGCGGCCACGCACCACCAGCGCAGCACCTGCGCGGCCAGCACCAGCGCCAGCATCGGCCAGCCCAGGGCCGCGGCGAACGGCCGTTCCCCGAAGTGCACTTCGGCCAGGCAGCCGGCCAGCAGCCCGGTGTGCAGCAGCACCATCACCGGGTAGTGCCCGCCACCGTGCTCCCGCCCGCCCCGCGCGAAGCTCCAGGCCGCGTTGCGGCGTGCGACGTTCAGCTCGACCAGCCGCTCGGCGGCGACCAGCAGGACCAGCAAGGTGTAAGGCGGCATCAACGGCACCTACCAGCGAAGGAGGACGATTTCCGAGCAGAAGCCGGGGCCCATCGCCAGCAGCACCCCCGGACTGCCCGGCAGCGGCCGGTCGCCGGCCAGGACGTCCCGCAGGATGTGCAGTACCGACGCCGACGAGAGGTTGCCGACCTCGGCCAGCGAACGCCACGTCGCCTCCAGCGCCCTGGCCGGCAGGTCCAGCGTCTGCCTGACCGCCTCCAGCACCTTCGGGCCGCCCGGGTGGCACACCCAGCCCGCCACGTCCCGCGGCTTGAGGTCGTGGTCGGCGAGGAAGTCCCTGACCTCCGGGCCGAGATGGCGCCCCACCAGGTCGGGCAGGTCGCTGCCCAGCACGATGCGGAAGCCGCCGTCGCCGACGTCCCAGCCGAGCAGGTGCTCCGTGTCCGGGTACAGCCGCGAACGGGTCGCCACCACCTCCGGGCCGGACGCGTCCCGGTCCCGGCCCACCGCCACGACCGCCGCGGCGCCGTCGCCGAACAGCGAGCCGGCCACGACGTTCGCCGCCGAGGCGTCGTCGCGCTGCAGCGTCAGCGAGCACAGCTCCACCGACAGCAGCACCGCGACGCCCTGCGGGCGGGCTTCCAGGTAGTCGTGCAGCCGCGCCAGGCCCGCGGCCCCGGCCACGCATCCCAGCCCGAACACCGGCAGCCGCTTCACGTCCGGCCGCAACCCGATCCGGCCGGCGATCCTCGCCTCGACGGAGGGGGCGGCGATGCCGGTGACGGAGGTGGAGATGACGAGGTCCACCTCGTCGGGGCGGATGCCGGCGGCCTGCAGAGCGCCGGTGACCGCTTCCTCGCCCAGTTCCTGGGCGGTTTCGATGAAGACGTCGTTGGCTTCCTTGAAGCCGTGCAGTGACGCGTAGCGCTCCAGGGGGAGCGCGAGGCGGCGCGACCGCACCGCCGAGGCGGCGTGCACCCGGTCCAGCACGGCCCTTGCCGCCGGCGGGGCGGCGGCCAGGCCGGCCAGGGCTTCCGTGATCTCGTACTGCTCGTACCGGTACGGCGGAAGCGCCGTCTGCACGCCGGCGATTCGGGTCATTGACCCACCTTACGCACGGTCCGTCCGTTTCCCCCCAGGTAACGCCCGGTGTGTCGCCCCGCCCCCCTCTGCCCCTCCGAGCAGTCCCCCGCCCTTCCCCCGGCAGTGGCTGGGCGCGCAGTTCCCCGCGCCCCTGGGTGAGTGCCACTTGCTGTGGGCGGTCGCCTTTCCCCCGACGGTGGGCTGGTCTCGCAGTTCCCCGAGCCCCTGGGTGGGTGCCACTTACTGTGGCGTTGCATTCTTTTCGCCCGTTCGGGCTGGGCGCGCAGTTCCCCGCGCCCCTGAGGTCCTGCCCCTTGCGGTGCCATGTCGCCATTCCCCCGGTGGTGGGTTGCGCGCGCCGTTCCCCGCGCCCCCGGTTGTTGCCTCCTTCCCGCAGGGTGGGCGTTTTTCAGGGGGTGCCGTCTGGCTGGGAGGGCGAGCGTTTTTAGGGGCGCGGGGAACTGCGCGCCCAATTCACCCACTCGCCGGAAGGTGCGTGGCCACAGCAAGTGGCAATCACCTTGCACGCCCGGCCGGGGGAAAGGCGACCGCCCACCGCAGGGGGCACCCGGGCGTGGCGACGGCCGGCCGGGGGGAAGGGGGCCTAGCGTAAGGGGGGTGGTGGGTGTGGTCAGGGCGGCGCATGTGGAGGCCACCGCGGCGGTGACCGCCGTGGTGACCGTGCTGGCCGCGGCCTCCGGCCGCACGCCTGGCGCGTGCGCTCTGCTCGGCGCAGCCGTGTTGTGCGGGCAGTTGTCGGTGGGCTGGAGCAACGACTTCGTGGACGCGGCCCGCGACACCGCGGCGGGCCGCACGGACAAGCCGCTGGCCGCGGGCACGGCGTCCCCGGGGGCGGTGGCCGCTGCCGCGGCCACGGCACTGGCCGCGTGCGTCGTGCTGTCGCTGGCCGCAGGCCGCCTGGCGGGGGCGGCGCACCTGACGGGCGTGGCGGCGGCCTGGGCGTACAACCTCGGGGTGAAGCGCACGGCGGTCTCGTGGGCGCCGTACGCCCTGGCCTTCGGGCTGCTGCCGGCGTTCGTGACGCTGGGTCTGCCGGGGCGGCCGTGGCCGCCGGCGTGGGCGATGGCGGCGGGCGCCCTGCTCGGCGTGGGCGCCCACTTCACGAACGTGCTGCCGGACATCGACGCGGATCTGGCCGCGGGTGTGCGGGGCCTGCCGCAGCGGCTGGGGCGCCGGCGTACGAGGGTGCTGGCGCCGCTGCCGCTGCTGGCGGCGTCCGCGGTGCTGGTGCTGGGTCCGCCGGGGCCGGTGGGCGGGGCGGGCTGGGCGGCGCTGGTGGTGACCGCGGCCCTGGCGGCGGCGACCACGGCGGCCGCGTCGCCGGGCGCCGGCCCCGGCGCGAACCCCGCGAGCCGGCTGCCCTTCCTGGCCACGCTGGCGATGGCGCTGACCGCCGTCGCCCTGCTGGTGCTGCACGGCGGTTCCCTGACGGGCGGGTGACCGGGTCAGCGCAGATGGCGCTGATGGCGCCGGTCGCGTACGTCCACCGCGACCAGGAAGGCGGCGGTGACGACCGTGACGAGCTGGGCCACGGCGACGACCCGCTTCTCGGTGAACCACACCGGTTCGTACATGTTGGGCAGCGGCCCCAGCTTGCCGACGTCGACGTAGCGGTAGACGACCAGCAGCGCGAAGCCGCCGGCGGCCACGAGCCAGCCGAAGGCGTCGCCGGGCAGCCGCCGCCAGGCCAGCACCAGCAGGGCGGCGAGCGCGGAGATCGCCGCCTCGATGCGGAACAGGTCGCCCTGGCTGAAGGTGGCCTTGACCGCGTCGTACTGCGGGGCGAGGTCGGCGTGCACATACGCGTCGACCGCGAGCCCCGCAGCGGCGAGCACCCTGGCCGCCCACACCGCCGTACGCATCTGCATCCCGGCTCCTTCCCGTCGTCCTCGCATCCGGCAGGGTGTCAGACGACCGTCAGGGTGCCCTTCATGAACGGGTGGATCGTGCAGATGAACGGGTACGACCCGGCCTCGGGGGGCGCGGTGAAGGTCGCCGTCTTACCCGGGGCGATGTCGCCGGTGTCGAAGGCCTTGGCGCCGGTCGCGGTGACGGTGTGGGTCGTCGAGTCGCTGTTGGTGACGGTGACGACGGCTCCCGCCTTGACGGTGAGCGAGGCCGGGTTGAAGGCGAAGTTCTTGATGTCGATCGTGTCGCCGCCGCCCGCGGCGGGCGAGGACGGGGACGCGGTCGCGGTCGAGCCGGAGCCGCCCGAGCCGGAGTCGGAGCAGCCGCTCAGCGCCAGCAGCAGGCTCACCGCACCCAGCACGCCCAGCGTCCGCGGGGCCAGGCCCCGCATCGCGCTACCCGCCATGGCCACCTCACCGGTCGTGGCCGCCCGGTGGCCGCCTCACCGCCACTTTCCGCCCGGCATGCGCGCGCCGCCCGCCGCAGCGTCCGGCCGGGGGACGTTTTCACGCCAACGGCTGCGCTTCGGCGGGCGGCGCGCGCTCCGCGAGGGGTGTCGGACAGTCGGGTCAGAAGCTGAACGGCGACTCCAGTACGTACGCGCATTCGGTGTAGATGTACCCGCTCCTGAACTGGTGGGTGTCGGCGATGGGCGTCGCGGAGTCGTCGTCGTCGAGCGGCTTCTGCATGATGTACGACGTCCCGGTCGGCAGGTGCAGGGTCCGCTTGGCGTAGTGCTTGCCGGTGTCCTTGCACGCCAGGCTCTGGGCGAGCGAGTCGCTGGAGTAGCGCGAGCAGGCGCTGCAGCCCTTGAGGGTGAAGCTGCCGGTGACCGGGCCTGTGTAGAGGATCTGGACGGCGTCGGGGCTGTCGTTGGTGAAGGTGATGCTGATGGAGCCGCCGGAGCTGTTCGTGGGCAGCTTCTTGCCGGCCGCCGGCACCTTGGTGGCGATCTCGGCGGCGATGGCGACCTTGAGGGCGAAGGGCCGGTTCTTGTTGTGCGGGTACTTCGAGGTGAAGTCGTTCATGGTGGTGAGCGCCTCGTCGAAGCTGCCGCTCTTGTACTGCGACAGGCCGCAGTTGTACGTGCCGGTCTCGACGTACCCGTCGACCCGCTTGGAGTCGGCCTTGAGCGCGTCGGCGACGCCCGCCTTGTCGCCGGGCAGGTCGGCGGCGTTCGAGCCGAGGGTGCGCAGCTTCAGGGTGGTCCCGCACGGGTCCTTGCCGCCCAGACCCTTGGCGGTGCTGTCGATGTCCGCCCTGATCGCCGGTTCGACCTTGGCGGCCTGCGGCGACTTGGGGAAGGTGGTGAGCAGCTCGCCGAGCTTGCTCGTGTCGGTGGCGGCGTCCGCGGCGGGCGCGGTCATCTCGGTCATGCCGCACTCGTACAGCGAGGTCGCGAGCCGGTCGTCGGGCCAGCCGGCGAGCGAGCCGAGCGTCTTGCCGTCGATGTGCTGCGGCACCGTCCGCAGGTATTTGAGCGGCTCTATCGCGTCGCAGTACTTCTTCTGGTCGTAGGGGGTTCCGACGGCCGTGTAGAAGGTCTGCATCCTGGCGGGCACCTGCTTGGCGGCCTTGGAGCCCGAGTGCTTGCTGTCCAGGTCCTGGTAGGAGCCGAGCGCGGAGCTGTAGTCGGACTTGGCGCTCTCGAAGGGCTTGGCCTTGGCGGCCTGCACCAGCTGGTCGGCCTTGTCGAGCCGGTCGAGCAGCATCGCCTGCGTGGCGTCGTCCTTGGCGCCGTCGTAGTAGACGACCGCGCCGGCCGGAACCGCGAGCATCACCAGGCCGAGCAGCAGCGCCAGCGGCGCCTGCGGCGGGAAGGACAGCCGGGTGCGCAGGCCGCGCAGCCCGCCGTGCAGGGCGGTCAGCACCAGGAACACCAGGTAGGTGACCAGCACCCCGCCGGAGACGCCGTCGGGGTCGGCGGGCAGCGCGCTGACCAGGAAGGCGCCGGTGCCGATCAGCGCC
Organism: Actinacidiphila bryophytorum; assembly: GCF_016916835.1. Classification (GTDB taxonomy): domain Bacteria; phylum Actinomycetota; class Actinomycetes; order Streptomycetales; family Streptomycetaceae; genus Actinacidiphila; species Actinacidiphila bryophytorum. The sequence continues at coordinate 139,040 of NZ_JAFFIX010000010.1, forward strand.
ACCGCGAGTCCGATCCAGCGCCGGGTCAGCAGGTAGCCCAGGCCCAGGCCGCTGAGGTTGAGCAGGCCCACCGCGACCGCGCGCAGCGGGTCGGCCGGCTCGCGCGGGGCCGGCGGTGCGGCGGGCATCGGGGGCGGTCCGAAGGGCGGCGGGGGCGGGAAGCCGCCCGGCGGCGGCGGGTATGCGCCCCCCGCGGGCGGTGGCGGCGGTCCGAAACCGCCGCCGCCTGCGTGTCCGCTGTTCCCGCCCTGCTGGTCCCAGCTCATGGCAAACCCCCCGAGAATTCGGTCCCCACCCACGGTTGAGCGCACGAACCGGCCCTGCCGTCCGCGCGCGAAGGCCCATTTATATCTGATGCACGACAGGGCGTGCCGGTTGCGTCCGCCGGGGACGGAGATGCGGGGCCGCGGGGCCGGGAGCAAGCTGGGTGAGGGGGAGAACGAGTGGTGCGGGGCCGCACCCTCCCGACGCCGGGGAGTGATCATGGGCGACACCGAGGTACTGGTGGTGGGGGCGGGTCCCGTGGGGCTGACCGCGGCGGTGGAGCTGCGCCGCCGGGGCGTCGGCTGCCGCATCGTGGACCGGCTCGGCGAGCCGCAGCCGTACGCCAAGGCCGTCGGCATCCAGCCGCGCACCCTTGAGGTGTGGGACGCGATGGGCCTGGTCCGCGACGCTCTCGACGCGGCGGTGCCGCTCTACGGCCAGCTCGGCTACGTCAACGGCGAGCCGCAGCCGCGTGTGGACCTGCGGCTGCCGCCCGAGGTGCCGTACGGATTCGCCGCGCTGCCCCAGTACACGACCGAGGCGCTGCTGACCGCGCACCTGGAGGCGTACGGCGGACATGTCGAGCGCGGCACGGAACTGGTCGATCTGGAGCAGGACTCCGACGGGGTACGCGCCAGGCTCCGCACACCCGACGGCACCGAGACGGTCCAGGCCCGTTACCTGGTCGGCTGCGACGGCGCGCACAGCCGTACCCGCAAGGTGCTCGGTCTGGCCTTCGAAGGCGACGCCTTCCCCGAGGAGTACATGCTCGCCGACGTCGAGGTGGACTGGGACCTGCCGTCCGGCTACACCGTCCGCTCGGCCCACCAGGACGCCGGCGGCGCCACCGACGACCTGCTGGTGTGCGTCCCGCTGCCCGGGCGCGGGCGCTACCGCATGTCCATGCTCGTCCCGCCCGAACTGTCCGTGACGGCGCCGGACGCCGAGGCCGCGCACGGCCTGGAGGCCGGACGCGCACCAGAACTGCGGCACGTCCAGGCCGTCCTCGACCGCCTCGCGCCCCGCCCCACCACCGCCCGCGACCTGCGCTGGTCCTCCGTCTTCCGCATCAGCCACCGGCTCGTCGAACGCTACGCCGCCGGCCGCGTCTTCCTCGCCGGCGACGCCGCACACATCCACCCGCCCACCGGCGCGCAGGGCATGAACACCGGCATCCAGGACGCGTACAACCTCGCCTGGAAACTGGCGCTCGCGACACAGGGCGTCGCCGCCGACGGCCTCCTCGACAGCTACCACGCCGAACGGCACCCCGTCGGCGAGGAGGTCGTCGCACGGACCGTGCGGCACGCCCGCGAGGGCCTCGACCTCCAGGTGATGCGCGAAGCGCAGCTCCTGGTCCGCTACCGGGACAGCCCCGTCGTCACCGCCGACCCGGGACCCGGTTCGCCGGAACCCCGGCCGGGTGACCGGGCGCCGGACTGCCGCGGGCTCACCGGGGACATCGCCGCGTACCCCGTGCGGCTCTTCGACCTGCTGCGCAGCTCGCACCACACGATGCTGCTGTACGCCGACGCGGCGGCGGCGCCGGAGGAGCTGCGGGCCTGTGCCACGGCGGCGCGGGCTGCCGCCCACGGCCGCCTCAACGTTTTCGCGGTCCTCGCGCCAGGGGCTCCCGGGGACGGGATCGGGGTGCCGCGCGTCCACGACCGCGACGGTTCCTTCTCCCGCACGTACGCTGCGCGGGCTCCCGAGGCTGTCCTCGTCCGCCCCGACGCCCACATCTCCGCCCGCTTCCCCCACCCCGCCCCTTCCCCCCTGACCACCCACCTGACCACGACCTTCGCCCCGCCCCCGGGCTGACTCCCCCTTGCGGTGCGCTGCTTGCCTGCGGCGCCGTCGCGGCTTGTCGCGCAGTTCCGCCCCCACCCGGGGGAAGATCCCGGGGGAGGCGGCAGCGGGCAGGGGGAGGGGCACCCTCAAGGAGGGGGCGCCAGCATGTGGAGGCGCAGCGCCAGCTGGAGTTCGAGCGCTCGCTCGGGCTCATTCCAGCCCGAGCCGAGCAGCGCCTGGATGCGGTCCAACCGCTGAACCACCGTATTGACATGAAGGTGCAGCTCATCCTTCGTACGGGTCAGCGTGCCCCCGCACGCGAAATACGCCCCGAGCGTACGGACCAGCTCCGTCCCGCGCCTGGCGTCGTATTCGAGGAGCGGCCCGAGCGTCGCGGTGACGAAGGACCCGACGTCCCGCTCGTTGCCGAGCAGCACCCCGAGGAAGCCGAGTTCCGCGGCCCCGGCCCCGTCCCCGACGCGGCCGAGCGCGCACAGGGCGCGCAGACACCGCACGGCTTCCGCGTGCCCGTCGGCGAGGGCCTGCGGCCCGGACGCGGGGCCTGCGGCGGCGACGGTGACGGGGGCGCCGACCAGCTGGGTGAGCTGGCCGGCGGCGGCGCGGGCGACGGCACCGGGTGCGGCGCCGTCGTGGGGCAGCAGCAGCACCACCGTGCCGGTACGTTCCGCGCTGATGCCGTCGCTGCCGAAGAGGTAGCGGCCCGCGGCGGCGGGCAGCCGGTCCTGGGAGCCGGCCGCGGCCTGGGCGACGAGCACCAGGCAGGGGCGGCTGAGGTCGACGCCGAGCCGCCGGCCGCGGACGACGAGGCCGACGGGGTCGCGCCCCGGCGCGGTGAGCAGGTCGGTGACGAGTTCGCCGCGTACCCGGTTCTCGGTCTCGGCGACGGAGCGGCTGAGCAGCAGCAGGAGTGCGGTGACGACGCCGGCGCGTTCGAAGAGCCGCCGGTCGGAGTCGTCGAGCCGGTCGCGGCCGTGCAGCACCATGCTGCCGAGCAGTTCCTGGCCGGCGAGGACCGCGCAGGTCCAGCGCCCGTCGCGGTGTTCTGCCCTGGCGGTGGGTGCGGCCCTGCCTGCGGGGGCGGGGGCGTGGGCGCGCGGCTCGGCGTCGAAGGGGGCGCCGGCGCGGCCGACGGCGGCCAGTGTGCGGCCCTCGGGGTCGTGGATGGTGATGGCGCCGTCGAGGAGTTCGGCGACGGCGGCGGCGACCTCCGACAGGTCGCCGCCGCGCAGCACCAGGTCGGTGAGCCGGTCGTGGGCCTCCTCGGCGCGCTGCATGGCGGCGGCGTGCTCGCGGATGACGGCGCCGGCCTGTGCGAGGTCGGTGATGGCCCGGGCGGTGTCGATGGCGATGGCGGCGTGTGCGGCCAGCGAGCACAGCAGCGCGACCTCGTCGGGCGAGAAGGGGCGCGGGGTGCGGTCGGCGGCGAAGAGCACCCCGATGACGTCGCCGCCGGAGGCGGCGCCCCCGGCGCCCCCGGCGCCGCCCCTGGCGCCGAGCAGCAGCGGCACCCCGAGGATGCCGACCAGGCCTTCGTCCAGGACGCCTTCGTCGATGGAGCCGGTGTGCCGGAAGCGCTCGTCGGTGCGGTAGTCGGGGGTGGCGTAGGGGCGGGCGGTCTGGGCGACGAGGCCGCCGAGCCCGTCGCCGTAGCTGAGCCGCAGGTTCTGGAAGAGCGGTGAGACCGACCCGTCGGTGACCCGCATGTAGGTGTCGCCCGCCTCGTCGTCGCGCAGGGTGAGGTAGGCGGTGTCGGTGCCGAGCAGCATCCGTACCCGGCGGACGATGGACTGGAGCACCGCGTCCAGGTCGCGGAGCGCCGCGAGGTCGCCCGCGGTGTCGAAGAGCGCGGCCAGTTCCGACTCCCGGCGGCGGTGCTGGCGCAGGGTGCCGCGGACCCGCAGGGCGGTGGCGGTGGCCTGTTCCAGCTCCGCGAGGTCGGCGGGACCGGCCCCGCCCGCCCGCGCCTGTGCGGCCAGCGCTCCGTACGCCTCGGCCGGTGCGTCCTCGGCGATGAGTTCGAGCAGCCGCCGCAGCGGGCGGGCGACCGGGGCGGGGGCGGGGGCGGGGCTGTCTGCCATGGGGCGTCATCCAATCACCTTGCGGTGCGGCGTCCCAGACCTCGTACCGCACGAAAAACCGCACGTCCCGGCCCCGCAGGGGGTCAGTGCGCCGTCCAGCCGCCGTCGAGCGGGAGCGAGGTGCCGGTGATGTAGCCGGTGTGCGGGGAGCACAGCCACAGGGCGGCGGCGGCGACCTCGACGGGTTCGATGAGCCGCTTGATCGCGGTGCGGTCCAGCATCACCTGGGCGACGACATCGGCCTCGGGGATGCCGTGGGCGAGCGCCTGCGTGGCGATCTGGTCCTCGACGAGCCGGGTGCGGACGTAGCCGGGGCTGATGCAGTTGCTGGTGACGCCGAACTCGGCGCCTTCCAGGGCGACGGTCTTGCTGAGCCCTTCGAGGCCGTGCTTGGCGACGACGTACGCGGACTTGTAGGGGCTGGCGCGCAGGCCGTGCACCGAGGAGATGTTGACGACCCGTCCCCAGCCGCGGGCGTACATGTGCGGCAGGTTCCTGCGCAGGATGCGGAAGGGCGCCTCGACCATGACGCGCTGGATCAGCGTGAAGCGCTCCGGCGGGAACTCGTGGACGGGGGCGATGTGCTGCAGGCCCGCGTTGTTGACGACGATGTCGGCGTCGGCGGGCAGCGTGTCGACCGCGCCGGGCTCCGAGAGGTCGGCGACCACGCAGGTGCCGCCGGTCTCGGCGGCGGCGTCCTTGGCGCCCGCCGCGTCCCGGTCGACGACGTAGACGTGCGCGCCGGCCGCGGCGAAGGCCACCGCGCAGGCCCGCCCGATGCCTGCGGCGGCGCCGGTGACCAGGGCGGTGCGGCCGGCGAGGAACGGCCCGCCGGCCGGTACCGCGGCGGTGGCGTCGTCCGGTGGCGCGGCGGGGACCTGGTCCCGGCCGGGGCGCTGAGTGCTCTCCATGGCGGCCACGCTAGGAAGGTTGCGGCAGGGCGCACACGTGTCCTGCGCCCATACTTCCCCCGCCTGTGGTGGCGTCCGCACCCATGTCGCGGGGGCCGCCGCGGCGGCACGGTGAGCGGGCCCGCGGCCCCCGGCCGGCGGCCACCCGCGGGGGCCGCGTACCGCAATGGCCGTGTCCGCCACTTCCGGGGCGGGGGCATGGCGGTCCTTCACGTGTCTGCGGCCACAGCGCGGTCCTAGCGTCCAACGCCAACGGATCCCCCCATAGGAGTGCGCCATGAACAGCACACCACTCCCCCGCCCCCGAGGAAAAGCGCACCGCCCCACCCCTCTCCGCCGCCGCGTCGCCGGCGCGGTGACCGGGGTGCTCGCGCTGGTCGCGGCCTGTCTGGGCGCCGTCGCGGGCGCGGAGCCCGCCGCGGCTGCGGGCCTGACCCAGGTGACGTCCTTCGGCTCGAACCCGGGCAACCTCGCGATGTACGAGTACGCGCCCGCCGGGCTGCCGGCCGGCGCCCCCGTGGTGGTCGCGCTGCACGGCTGCACGCAGTCGGCGAGCGACTACTTCGCCCACTCCGGCTGGCAGAAGTACGCCGACCTGTGGGGCTTCGCCCTGGTGCTGCCGCAGACCAGCGCGTCGAACAACTCGCTGTCCTGCTTCAGCTGGTTCGACCCGGCCAAGGACACCCGCGGCAAGGGCGAGGCGGCCTCGGTCGTCTCGATGGTGTCGCACGCGGTCACGCAGTACGGCTCGGACAGCGGCCGGGTCTTCGTCACGGGTCTTTCCGCGGGCGGCGGCATGACCGCCGACCTGCTGGCCGACTATCCGGACGTCTTCGCGGGCGGCGCGGTCGACTCGGGCCTGCCCGCGCAGTGCGCGACCTCGCAGACCGCCGCGTCCACCTGCCAGTACGGCAGCGTCAACCTGACGCCCGCCCAGCTGGGCGACAAAGTACGGGCCTCCGACCCGGGCTACTCGGGGCCGTGGCCGCGGGTGGCGATCTGGCAGGGCGCCTCCGACTACACCGTCTACCCGGTCAACGGCACCGAGCTGCGCGACCAGTGGACGAACGTGTGGGGCATCGGGCAGACCGCGTCGTCCACCCAGACGCTGCCGGGCGGCACCACGCTCAGCGTCTACGACGACCCGTCGGGCAGGCCGGCGGTGCAGCTCTACCAGATCTCCGGCATGGGCCACGGCCTGGCCGTCGACCCGGGGTCCGGCACCGAGCAGTGCGGCACGACCGGCTCGTACTACCTGGACACCATCTGCTCCAGCTACTACACCGCCCGCTTCTGGGGCCTCGACGGCTCGACCCCGCCCGGCGGCGGTGGCGGTACGCTCCCGGCGCCCACCGCCGTGACCGTCGCCGGCACCACCGACAGCACCGTCTCGCTGAGCTGGGGCGCGGTCACCGGCGCGGCCTCCTACCGGGTCTACCGCGGCGGCACCCTGGCCGGTTCGCCGACCGGGACCTCCTTCACCGACACCGGGCTGACGGCGGGCACGGCGTACAGCTACACGGTCGCGGCGGTGGACTCCTCCGGCGCGGTCGGCGCGGCCTCGTCCGCGGTGGCCGCGACCACCACCGGCGGTGGCGGATCAGGCTCGGGCCAGTGCTTCACCGACAACAACTACAACCAGGTCGCGGCGGGCCGCGCCCACCAGAGCGGCGGCTACACGTACGCGGACGGCTCCGACCAGAACATGGGCCTGTGGAATCTGTTCACCACCCACACCCTGAAGGAGACCGGCGCGGACTACTACGTCATCGCGGACGGCACCTGCTGACCGCCCGGCGGTGACTCGGACCCCGCGATGACCGCAGGTCCTGCGGCGACTCAGATCCTGCGGGCCAGCACCAGCCCCGCCCGCGGGCTGCCGTCCGAGCGGCGGCCGACCTCGTCGAGCGCGTCCAGCGCCACGTCGAAACCGGCCGCCGCGAGGTCGGCGCGCACCCCGGAGTAGGGGAAGGTGCGGTAGTACATCACGAACGGCGGGCGCCACAGGGCGTTGCGCACCCGCATGGCGCCGTCGAAGCCGGCCATCGCCCAGTACCAGGGCGAGGTGACCGGCGGCGGCGCCCCCACGGGGAAGGCGAACAGGCCGCGGGGGCGCAGCGCCCGGTACACCTGGCGGAACAGGCCGGGGCGTTCCGCGGGCAGGAAGTGCCCGAAGGCGCCGAAGCTGACCACGAGGTCGAAGGCCTGCCCGAAGGGCAGCGCACGGGCGTCGGCCCGTACGAACTCCGGCCGCGGGCCTTCCGCGTGCGGCGGCGCCGCGGCGGCCTGTGCCAGCATCCCGGCGCTGAAGTCCACACCGGTCACGCGCTTGCGGCACAGCGGGGCCAGGACCCGCAGGCCCGCTCCGGTGCCGCAGCACAGGTCGAGCCCGGCGTCGAAGGGGCCGAGCGGGGCGAGGGCCGCGGCGGTGGCGTCGAGGAAGCGGTCGGGGGTGCGGAAGGGCGTGTGGTCGAAGGCCGGGGCGAGCAGGTCGTAGCCGCGGTCGACCGACGACATTGCCTGGACGGCCAGTTCGCGCACCGTGGGACCTTCGGGTGAGAACACCCCGCCAGGATAGGCGGGTGCGGCCTGCCCGGCAGGTCAGGCGCTCTGGCGGCGCTGCCGGGCGGCGTAACTGCGCAGCGCCCGCAGGAAGTCGACCTCGCGGAAGGCCGGCCAGTGCGCGTCGCAGAAGTACAGCTCGGAGTAGGCGCTCTGCCACAGAAGGAAGTTGGACATCCGCTGCTCGCCGCTGGTCCTGATCACCAGGTCGGGGTCGGGGCGGCCGGCCGTCCACAGGTGCCTGGCGATGTCCTCGGGGGCGACCTCGGCGGCGAGTTCGGCCAGTGACTGGCCCGACTCGGCGCGTTCGGTGAGCAGTTCGCGCAGCGCCTCGACGACCTCCTGCCGGCCGCCGTAGCCGATGGCGAGGGTGACGTGGGCGCCGGTGGTGCAGTCCTCGGTGGCGGCGACCGCCTCCTTGAGGGCGCGGGCGGTGCGGTCGGGCAGCGCGTCGAGGCTGCCGGCGATGTGCAGTTGCCAGCGGGCGCCGGGCCTGGCGAGCTTGTCGGTGACGACCTGCTCGATCAGGCCCATCAGGAAGGCGACCTCGCTGTCGCTGCGGCGGCTGAGGTTCTCGGTGGAGCAGACGAAGACGGTGACATGCCGGATGCCGAGCGCCTCGCACCAGGCCAGCACGTCGTCCACGTGCTCGGCGCCCGCCTTGTGGCCCAGACTGGGGCTGACCAGGCCCGCCTGCTTCGCCCAGCGGCGGTTGCCGTCCATGATCAGCCCGACGTGCCGGGGCAGCGCACCGCCCCGCAGCTGCCGGCGCAGCCGGCGGGCGTACAGCGTGTAGGCCGGAGAGACGATCCGCATGGTGGTGTCCTTTCCCGTCCGCCGAGCGTAGGACACCACGGCCCGCCCGCCGGGCGGGACATGGGGACGAGTCGCGGGGTGTGCGACAGTGTGGAAGCGCTTCCACAGCTCCTGACGCCACCGCTCGGCACGGGTCGGCACAAAGGCTCAGGTCACCGCCGGTGTGCGCGGGGCGGCCGGAAAATTCCCCGGCCGGGTGTGCGCTTTCCCTCATCGCCGCGAAACGGAACGATCATTCCTGATCCCTTATCCTGTAGTTCCGGAATGATCGTTCCGTTTCATCTTCTAAGGAGTTCCATGGCGTCCGAGACCCGGCGCACGCACCACCAGGTCACGTTCGCGGTCCTTGCGGCGGGTGTGACCGCCTATGCGCTGCTCCAGTCCCTGGTCACCCCGGTGCTGCCGACGATCCAGGAAGACCTGCACACCAACCAGAACACCGTCACCTGGGTACTGACCGCCTATCTGCTGTCGGCCTCGATATTCACGCCGATCATGGGCCGGATAGGCGACATGATCGGCAAGGAAAGGGTCTTCGTCGCGACGCTGGGCGCGCTCGCGGCCGGCTCGCTGCTCGCGGCGCTGGCGACCAACGTGTCGACGATGATCGTCGCCCGGGCGATCCAGGGCATCGGCGGCGGTGTGCTGCCGCTGGCCTTCGGCATCATCCGCGACGAGTTCCCGCGCGAGAAGCTCAGCGGCGCGGTCGGCCTGATCGCCTCGATCCTCGCGGTCGGCGGCGGGCTGGGCATCGTGCTGGCCGGTCCGATCGTCAACGCCCTCGACTACCACTGGCTGTTCTGGCTGCCGATGATCCTGACCCTGGTCTCCGCGGTCGCCGCCCACTTCTTCGTCCCCGAGTCGCCGGTGCGCACGGCGGGCCGGATCAGCTGGGCGCCCGCGGTGCTGCTGTCCGCGTGGCTGGTGGCGCTGCTGGTCGCGCTCAGCCAGGCGCCGGTGTGGGGCTGGGGCTCGGGCAAGGTGCTCGGCCTGATCGCGGCGGCCGTCGTGCTCGCCGTGGCCTGGGTGCTGGTCGAACTGCGCGCCGCCACACCGCTGATCGACATGAAGATGATGGCCCGCCCCGCGGTGTGGACCAACAACCTGGTGGCGCTGCTGGTCGGCGTCGGGATGTACGCGGTCTTCGCCTTCCTGCCGGAGTTCGTGCAGACCCCGAAGTCCACCGGCTACGGCTTCGGCGCGAGCATCACCCAGTCCGGGCTGATCCTGCTGCCGATGTCGGTGATGATGTTCCTGGTCGGTCTGGGCGCCAACGGCCTGGCCAACCGCATCGGCGGCAAGAAGGTCGTCGTGATGGGCTCGCTGATCGGTGCGCTGTCCATGGCGCTGCTGGCCTTCGCGCACACCTCCAAGTGGGAGCTGTACGTGGCCACCGCCGTCATGGGCGCCGGCTTCGGACTGACCTTCGCCGCGATGTCCAGCCTGATCGTCAGCGCGGTCCCGCCCGCGCAGACCGGTGTGGCCAGCGGTATGAACGCCAACATCCGCACCATCGGCGGCTCCATCGGCGCCGCCCTGATGGCCAGTGTCGTCACCGCGAGCCCGGCGGCCGACGGCCTGCCGCGGGAGGCCGGCTACACCCACGGCTTCGCGATGCTGGGCGCCGCCATGGTCGTCGCGGCCTTCGCGGCGGTCCTCATCCCGGTCGCCCGGCGTACCACCCGGGTCGACTTCGCCGACGAACCGCAGCACGGTGAGCTGGCCATGGTCCCCGGAGGTACCGTCGTGGGTGACAAGCCGGAATGAGGCGCGGGAGCGGCGGGCACCGGGCCTGCCGGGAGTGAGCGAGCGACGATGACAGGACACGCGCGCCCGAAGGCGCCGGCCACCCCGTCAGGCCCGGCGGTGGCGTCAGAACAGGACCCGCCCGCCAGGCCCTTGCGGCGGGACGCGGTGCGCAACCACCAGCTGGTGGTCGAGGCGGCCCGCGAGGTGTTCGCCGAGTTCGGCACCGACGCCAGCATGGAACTGATCGCCTCACGGGCCGGCGTCGGCGTCGGCACGGTCTACCGGCGCTTCCCCAACAAGGAGGCGCTGGTCGACGAGATCGCCGGGCTGATGCTGCGCGAACTCACCGAGGTGGCCCGCCGTTCGCTCGCACTCCCGGACGGCACCGGCCTTGAGCGCTTCCTGTACGTCATCGGCCGCTCGCTGGCCGAGCACCGCGGTTACGCCGACAAGCTGGTCGGCCACTCCAAGGCGGCCGACGTCGAGCTGCTGCGCGACCGGATCGCCGAACTGCTGGTCCAGGCGCAGGAGTCAGGGCGGGTCGCGGCCGGCGTCGAGCTGGGCGACATCATGGCGCTGGTCTGGGGCCTGCGCGGCATCGTGGAGACCAGCGGGGCGGTCGTACCCGACGCCTGGAAGCGGCAGTTGGACCTCCAGCTGGCGGGGCTGCGGGCCGCCGCGGTGCCGGACGGCATCCCGCCGGCGGTGACGCGGGCGCAGCTGCGGCTGATCGGCACGGGGCGCCGGGAGGCCGAGGCCGGTCAGTGACACCGGCCGGCTCACTCCGCTTCCGGCGAAAGCAAGTCCGGCTTCCGGTACGGGAGTCTGGGCGTGGGACGACCTGCGGCGACGCACGGTCGTCCCACATCCCAATATTCACTTCAGGTGGTCTAGACCCCAACCGCCCCGACACGGCATAGTGGGCCGTGCAAGATCAACGGCCTGCACCACAGGGCCGGTCCGCGGCAGCCCTGGGCACCGCGGCGGCCCGCACCGACCCCCGTCTGCGATGTCGCGCGCCGAACACCCGGCGCGCGGCCGCGGCGGTCAGGGGGCCTTCCGGCATCGCACCGGCGCCACATGCCGGTGCGATGCCGCGGCGTCCCGGCACCCCCCGCCGGCGGACGGCCCTCTTCAGCGCTGGCGGGCCTTGTACCGCGGGTCCTTGCGGTTGATCACGTACACCTTGCCGCGGCGGCGCACGATCTGAGCGCCCGGGCGGTTTTTCATTGAACGCAGTGAGTTGCGTACTTTCACAGGTCGCGCCCTTCTCCTGGTGATCTGGTCATACTCGTCACGCACGGACCACAACCGCAGCACCCCGGTATTCATTCCGCGGGGCGCGGCCCCCGCGGAGGAGACGGCATGAGCGACGAGGTGCAGCCCGCGGCGGAGGAGGAGGAAGCGCCGGAATTCCACCCCGGCTACTCCAGCCCGCATTTCGCCAGCCCGCACTTCACCAGCCCGGAGTCCACGATCCACGACTACACCCCGCCCGACTACGTCGTGCCGCCCTTCCACGGCCCCGACTCCGAGCCGGGCATCGACCTCGGGATCGAGGTGGACGACGAGCCGGTGCAGGACGAGGCGCTTCCCGAGGGCCACCACCTGTACCACCCGCACTTCACCAGCCCGCACTTCACGACGCCGGGCTCGATGCGGCACGGCCGCCCGGCCCGTCCCGGCCCGCAGCCGCCCGCGGCGACACCCGCGACGCCCGCGACGCCGCCCGCCGCCGAGGACAGCGGCCCGCCCGCGCAGGACGGGCCGGCGCGGTAGGGCACCTCCGTGGACGGCGTGCCCCGGTGAGGGGGCGGGGCACGCCTGCGGAAAACCCGTCGCGGGGCGGTGACCGGCGGTGTTGACTGCCGCCGATGACGAATCCTGATGACATGAACGGCCGGAAGACCGAAGCACCCGCCGCGGCGGGGGAACCTCCGCCGGGCCTGGATGTGCGCCCGATCACCGGCGCGCAGGAGCTGGACCTCTTCACGCGGCTGCCCTACGTGCTGGACGGCGAGCTGGCCGGCGATCTCGCGGGCGGGCGGCGGCGCCCCGAGTGGATGTGGGTCGCGCTGCGCGGCGACCGTCTGCTGGCCAGGGTCGCCTGGTGGAGCCGGGCCGGCGCACAGGTCCCCGCCCACCTGGACGTCTTCGACATCGCCGACGGCGCGACCGACCCCGACCTGCTGGACGTCGCCGAGCACCTGCTGCGTAGCGCACGGGCGGCGGTCCTTCCCGCCGGGGCCGAGCCCGCCGAGTACAGCCGCTTCGTGCCGCCCACCTGGCAGGAGGACCCGGCGGCCCGGCAGGCGGCGGAGGACCGCATGGCGGTGCTCGCGCGGACCGGGGCGCGGCTGCTCGTGGAGCGGCTGCGGCTGGAGTGGCGGCCCGGCGCACCGGTCCCCGCGGGCAGCGGGCGGCTCGCCTTCCGGCCGGTGCGGGACGCCGACGAGATCACCTCGCTGATGGCCGAGGTGCTCGACGGCACGCTGGACGCCCACAGCCTCGCCGACCTCGCCACGATGACGCCCCGCGAGGCGGCGGCCGAGCACTACGAGGGCGAGCTGGCCCGCTACACCAGCCCGCGCCAGTGGTGGCAGGTCGCGGCGCTGCCCGGCGGTGAGCCGGTGGGCTTCGTGCTGCCGGCCCGCAACGACTACAACGCGATCATCGCCTACATCGGGGTGCTCCCCGCCCACCGCGGGCACGGCTACATCGACGACCTGCTCGCCGAGGGCACCCGCATCCTGGCCGCCCAGGACGTGCCGCGCATCCGCGCATCCACCGACGTGGGCAACATCCCCATGGCCCGCGCCTTCGCGCGCGCCGGCTACGCGGACTTCGAACGCACCCTCACCATGGTCTGGTCATGACCTGCGAGCGCGCCCCGCGTGCCCGCCCAGCGGCGGGGCCAGGGATGCGGCCGCCGCGCGGGTGACGGCGGCGGCCAGCGCGGCCAGGGGCGGCGAGTCGAGCTTCCACTGCTGCCAGTAGAGCGGTACGTCCATGGCCCGGTCCTCGGCCAGGTCGGCCAGGGCGCCGGCCGAGCAGTGCGGCTCGGCCTGCGCCTCGGGGACCATGCCCCAGCCAAGGCCCGCGGCGACGGCTGCCACGAAGGACTCGGAGGCGGGCACGTACGTCCTGGGCTGACCGCCGGTGGGGCGGCCGGGGGCGAGGCGGCGCAGGAAGCCGTCCTGGATGTCGTCCTTGCGGTCGAAGACCACCATGGGCGCGGCCGGCAGCAGCTCCGCGAGCGGCCCGCCGGCCAGGTACCGCTCGGCGAAGGCGGGTGCGGCGTACGCCCGGTAGGTCATGCGGCCCAGCGGGCGTACCGAGCAGCCCTGCACCGGCTCGTGCGAGGAGGTGACCGCGGCCATCACCCGGCCCTGCCGCAGCAGCAGCGCGGTGTGGTCCTGGTCGTCGCGGTGCAGGTCGAAGCACACGTCGAGGGTGCGGGCGGTCTCCGCGAGGGCGGGCAGGAACCAGGTGGCGAGCGAGTCGGAGTTGACCGCGACCGGCAGCGTCGTCGGCCCGGGGGCGCCGCTCATGCCGATCTCCGCGGCCGCGTCCTGCTCCAGGCGGGCGAGCTGCCGCCCGAAGCGCACCACGACCTCGCCGGACGGGGTCAGCCGCACCGGCTTGGACCGCAGCAGCAGCACCCGCCCAGTGCGCTGCTCCAGCGCCTTGATCCGCTGGCTGACCGCGGACGGCGTCACGTGCAGCCGGGCGGCGGCCGCCTCGAAGGTGCCCTCGTCGACGGCGGCGAGCAGCGTACGCACCTGGTCCAGCGGCAGCCCCGCGGTCGTCATCACGATGTCTAATCTTAGCTAAGAAAGATGAGCTGGACTGATGACGGTGGCGCTTCCTAGCCTCGACCCATGAACACCGCTCTCCTCGCGGCTCTGGCCGGTCTCGGCACCGGCATGTCGCTGATCGTCGCGATCGGCGCGCAGAACGCCTTCGTCCTGCGCCAGGGCATCCGCCGCGAGCACGTCCTGGCGGTGGTCGCGATCTGCGCGGTGTCCGACGCGGTGCTGATCTCGGTGGGCATCTCCGGGGTCGGCTCGGTGCTGCGGGCCTGGCCGTCAGCGGTCACCGCGACCGGCTGGATCGGCGGCGCCTTCCTGGTGACGTACGGGGTGCTGGCCGCCCGCCGCGCGCTGCGGCCCGAGCGGCTGGACGCGGCGGGCGACGCGGGCGGGTCGCTGAAGGCCGCGGTGCTCACCTGCCTGGCGATGACCTGGCTCAACCCGCACGTCTACCTGGACACGGTGCTGCTGCTCGGCTCGGTCGCCAACGGCTACGGCACCTCCCGCTGGCCCTTCGGCGCCGGGGCCGCGACCGGCAGCGTCCTGTGGTTCAGCGGCCTCGGCTTCGGCGCCCGGCTGCTGCAGCGGCCCTTCTCCCGGCCGGGCTCCTGGCGGGCGCTGGACGTCGTGATCGCCTGCACGATGATCACCCTCGGCGTCCTGATGGCGGCCAGGGCCTGACCGGCACCGGGCACGTACCCGGTACTGACACGCACCGGCGCCGGGGTCAGGTCAGCCGGGCGGACAGCACCCGGCCGGGGGCGATCGGCCGGAAGCCGATCACGGCCGCGTCGTCGCGGCGGTCGGCCGCCGCGGCCAGCAGCCGCTCGCACAGCGTCTCCAGCGGCAGTCCGCGCAGGCGGGCCTGCTCGGCGTGCTCGGCCAGCGCCGCCATGCCCTCGGTCAGGTCGGTGCCCGGCACCTCGATCAGGCCGTCGGTGTAGAGCAGCAGCGTGTCGCCGGGGCGCAGCTCGTAGTGCCAGGTGGTGCGGCTCATCCACGGGGCCACGCACAGCGGCAGGTCGGGTCCGTCGCCCTCCAGGAAGCGCGGCCGGCCCGACGCGGGCAGCAGCAGCGGCGGCGGGTGGCCCGCGTTGGACCAGGCCGCGTGCCAGCCGCCGCCCGGTCGCCGCTCCAGTCGGGCGTGCACGGCGGTGACCAGCGGCGCGATGTCCAGGCCTTCCGCGACCGTGTCGAGCCGGGTGAGGCTTTCCGCCGGGGTGTTCAGGTGCGAGCGGTCGTAGGCGATGACCCGCAGCATGCTGCGCAGCTGGCTCATCGAGGTGGCCGCCTCCAGGTCGTGGCCCGCGATGTCGCCGATGGTCAGGGTGAGCGAGCCGTCGGGCAGCAGCAGCGAGTCGTACCAGTCGCCGCCGATCTCGGCGGTCCTGCTGGCAGGCTGGTACTGCGCCGCGAGCTCGGCGCCCGGCACCCGGGGAGTGGGGGCGAGCAGGGCGCGCTGCAGGGTGAGCGCGGTGTGCCGGGTGCGCTGCAGCTCCAGTGCCTGCCGCAGCGGGTCGCGCACCTCGTGCAGCACCTCGCCGAGCATCTGCAGGTCGGCGGGTCCCGGCGGCGGGCTGTCGGCGCAGCCGGCGGCGACCGCGAAGGCGACGACGGCGGTGTCGATCACGATCGGCACCATGGTGATGCTGGTGGCGCGGGCCTCCCGCAGCCAGCTCATGGACAGATCGGGCAGCACCCCGGCCGGCGGGTCGCCCGCGGCGAAGGTGAAGAGCCGCGGTCTGCGGCTGTCGACGACCTGCTGGGCGACCGGGCCGAGCCGCCGCAGCTCGTGGCTCATGGGCGGCAGCGAGGGGAGCCCCTCGCGGGCGGTGGAGGCGATCCGGGTGGCGGACAGGGTGCCGGCCGTGCCGTGCTGGCCGCCGGGCGGCAGCAGGAAGACCGCGCACACGTCGGTCAGGTCGGGCACCACCGCGTCGGTGACGGCGGCGAAGGCCTGCGGCACGTCGTTGGCCGAGATGACCTGCGCGACCTTGGCCCGGAGCCGTTCGCGCAGCCGGTTGCGCCACTGGTCCTCGACGTCGGCCGTGGTGCCGATCCACTCGACGGGGACCCCGTCGCGCACGATGGGGACCGCACGGGACTGCACATGGCGGTAGACCCCCGAGGCGGTGCGCATCCGGAAGGTGCACACGAACATCGAGGGAGTGCCGTCCGCCGCCTCCCGCCAGCTGCTCACCAGCCGGCTGCGGTCGTGCGGGTGCACCGCGGACAGCCAGTGCTGGTCGATCATCGGGCGCCACGGGATCCCGGTGTACTCCTGGAAGCCGCCGACCAGCTCCTCGATCTCACCGGTGGGCTGCATCAGCCAGACGATCTGGCTGACCGCGGACATCAGCGCCTCGTAGCGCTGCAGCGCCTGGTGCCGCTGCTCCGACAGCAGCTCTGCGCGCTGCACCGCCTCCACCTGCGCGGTGGTGTCGATGGCCACCGTCAGCACGCCGGGGCCGTGCCGGGAGACCATGGGCGAGCAGCTGTAGACGAAGTGCCGCACCCCGGAGTCGCCACGTGCGGCGCCCTCCGTGGTGCGCGGCGACGTGACCTGGCGGGCGGTGCGGTCCTGGTAGACCTCGTCGAGCATGGCCAGGAAGGGCGCCGCACGCGGCTCGGCGAAGGCCTCCCGGGCCGGGACGCCGAGCGGGCGGGGGCCGAAGAGGGTGCGGAAGGCCTCGTTGCAGTAGACGAGCACGTGGTCACTGCCCGCCGTCATCGCGATGGGCACGATGGCGCTGTCGAACACCTCGGGTTCGAGTTCGGGCACACCCGTCTCGTGGCCGCTACGCCTCATCCTCCGATCATCGCGCGCGGCGCCCGGTCCCGCCGCACGAGGCGCACCGCGGCCGGCGCGGCAGGGCCTGCTCCGCTCACGCGGAGTCGCGGACCACCAGCCGGGTGGGGGTGATGATCGAGGACAGCGCGGGCAGGCCGTCCGGGTCGGACTCCGATTCGAGGGCGTGCAGCAGCAGCTGCGCCATCAGCCGGCCCATCTCCTCGATGTCCTGCCTGACGGTGGTCAGCGGCGGGTCGGTCCACTCGGCCACCGACACCATGTCGTCGAAGCCGACCACCGCGACATCGTCGGGCACCCGCCGGCCGCGGCTGCGCAGCACCCGCAGCGCGCCCGAGGCCATGACGTCGGAGGCGGCGAAGACCCCGTCGAGGTCGGGCGAGCGCTCCAGCAGCCGCTCCATCGCCCGGGCGCCGCCCTCGGGCGTGAAGTCGCCCTCGGCGATCATCGGCGCCCCCACGCCGGGCAGGACGTCGCGGAAGCCGTCGAGGCGGTCCACCGAGGCCGGCTGGTCCAGCGGCCCCGCGATGTGCACGATCCGCTGCCGCCCGAGCGCCAGCAGCCGGCGCACGGCGTCCCTTGCGCCGCCCCGGTTGTCGCAGTCGACGTAGAGGGTGCGGCGGCGGGCGTCCGGGTCGGGCCAGGTGGGGCGCCCGCCGATGACGGTCGGCACGCCGGCCTTGCGGGCGATCACCGGCAGTGAGTCGTCGGCGTGCAGCGAGAAGATCAGCGCGCCGTCCACGTGCCCGCCGGTCAGGTAGCGGCCGACCCGCTCGTGGTCGGCGCCGCCGCCGGTGAGCAGCAGCACCAGCTGGTTGTCGTGGGCGGCCAGCTCCCGGCTGATGCCGCGCACCTGCTGGGCGAAGAAGGGGTCGGTGAAGAACCGGGACTCCGGCTCCGCGACGACCACCGCGATGGCGCCGTTGCGCCGGGTGACCAGGGTGCGGGCGGCCTGGTTGGGGACGTAGCCGAGTTCCTCGACCGCCGCGCGCACGCGGGCCACGAGCGGCCCGCGCACCCCCGCTCCCCCGTTGACCACCCGCGACACGGTGGCGCGCGACACCCCGGCGCGGGCCGCGACGGCTTCCAGCGTGGGGCGTGGGGCGGAGGGCGGCACGGGCAACGGGATGTCTCCTTGGCTGGGGGACGCGGGGCGGCGGAAGGCGGCCGACGGCCTGGCGGGCGACAGCGTAGCGGTTTCCCGCCTGCCGTGAGAGCGCTCTCTGGAGACATCCGAGACCCGCCGCGGCCGGGGCGGGTCGCCGCCCGCAGGACGGCTCCGCCGTGCGCCGTTACGGTGGGTGAAGGGCACCACGGACGGAGAGCGAGGGAAGACACCGATGACCAGCATTCCCGATCTCACCCTCAACAACGGCGTCTCGATTCCCCAACTGGGCTTCGGGACCTTCCAGATCGAGCCGCAGGACACCCGCGAGGCGGTCCGCTTCGCGCTGGACACCGGCTACCGGCACATCGACACCGCGCAGATGTACGGCAACGAGAAGGAGGTCGGCCAGGCCGTCAGGGACTCGGGGCTGCCGCGCGGCGAAGTCTTCGTGACCAGCAAGCTCAACAACGGCCACCACGCCTACGGGGACGCGCTGGCCGCGTTCGGCCGCACCCTGGAGGACCTGGACCTGGAGTACGTCGACCTCTTCCTGGTCCACTGGCCGCTGCCCGCGGTCGGCGACTACGTCGAGACCTGGAAGGCGATGGAGGAGATCCTGCGCTCCGGCCGGGTCAGGGCGATCGGCGTGTCCAACTTCCAGCCGGCGCACCTGGAGCGGCTGCTGGCGGCGACCGAGACCGTCCCGGCGGTCAACCAGATCGAGGTCCACCCGTATCTGACCCAGGACGACGTACGCGCCTTCGGCACCGACCGGGGCATCGCGACCGAGGCGTGGTCGCCCATCGCGCAGGGCAAGGTGCTGGACGACCCGGTGATCACCGCGATCGCCGAGCGGGTGGGGCGCTCCCCCGCGCAGGTCACGCTGCGCTGGCACCTGCAGCGCGGCGACATCGTCTTCCCCAAGTCGGTGACGCCCGCGCGGGTCGAGGAGAACTTCCGGCTCTTCGACTTCGAGCTGACCGCCGACGACGTGGCCGCGATCACCGCGCTCAACCGCGACGAGCGCACGGGACCCGACCCGGACACCTTCAACTGGATCCCGGACTGACCCGCGGGCCGCGGAACTCGCCGGAGCCGCGCACCACGAAACGGGTGAGCAGCACCACGGAACGCGGCGCGGAGCGGTCGCCGGCGATCCGGGAGAAGAGCAGGTTGGCCGCGGTGCCGCCGAGGGCGACGGGGTCCTGGCTGACCACCGTCAGCGGCGGGGTGAGCCGCTCCCCGAGCGGCAGGTCGTCGAAGCCGACCAGCGCGAGCGGCGCCGGGTGGTCGAGGCCGTCCAGCACTCCCAGCGTGATCAGGTCGTTGCTGGTGAACAGCGCGGTGGGCGGGTCGTGCAGGGTGCGCAGCACCGCGAGGGCGTCGCGGGCCTGCGGGTGCGAGCGCAGTTCGTGCCGCACCAGGGCCGGGTCCTCGGGGATGCCGTGGGCGGCGAGCGCGTCGAGGTAACCGGCGTAGCGCTCGGCCTGGGTCCAGATGTCGAAGCGGTCGCCGAGGTAGGCGATGCGGGTGTGGCCGTGGCCGAGCAGATGGGTGACGGCCCGCATGGCGGCGGCCCGGTTGTCGACGGTGACGGTGTCGACGGCCAGGCCCTTGGCGGGGCGGTCGACACAGACCACCTGGGTGCCGCCGGCCATGGGGCGTTTGAGGAAGGCGTGGCTGCCGATGGTGGGCACGATGATCAGGCCGTCCACCTGGCGGGCGGTGAAGGCGGCGATGACCTCGCGTTCGCGCTGCGGTTCGTCGTTGGTGCTGCCGACCAGCACGACATGGCCGCGGCGGTGGGCCTCGTCCTCGACCGAACGGGCCATCAGGGCGTAGAAGGGGTTGGCCAGGTCGTCGACGACCAGGCCGATGGTGGAGGTGCCGAGGTTCTTCTGCCGCAGGCTGCGGGCGTTGTCGTTGCGCTGGTAGCCCAGTTTGCGCACCGCCTGGCCGACCCGGGCCGCGGTCTCGGGGGCGACGCCCGCTTCGCCCGCGACGACCCGGGAGACCGTCATGGGACTGACCCCGGCTGCGCGGGCCACGTCCTTCATCGTCGGGCGTTTCACGGGCCTCCTCGTCGCTGTGCCGGCAGCCGGCGCCGGCCGCCGGCGGACCACCGGTGAGCGGCGGCCGGCCGGGGGCCTGCGTCGATGATGGCAGGCGGGCTGCGGACGCGTGACCGGGCTCCCCCGATCAGCAGGCGGCCTGGTAGAAATACTTCTTGATGTCGGGTTGGTCCATGTTGGCCTTGGTGATGGCCACCATGTCGGTGCCGATGTGCGCGGTGACCTGCTTCTTGTCGATCGCGGCGAGCGCCTGGTCGACGCCCTGCCGGCCGATGGCGCCGGGGTCCTGGGCGACCAGCACGTCCAGGGTGCCGTTGCCGAGCGCGGTGATCTCGTCGGGCTCCGCGTCGAAGGCGGCGACCTTGACCTTGCCCTGCTTGCCCGCGGCCTGCAGCCCGGTGGCGATGCCCTGGGCGGTGTTGGTGTTGCCGGCGAAGACCCCGCCGAGGTCGGGGTGGGCGGCCAGGGTGGACTGGATCTGCGAAGCGGCGGTGGCGGGCAGGTCGTTGTCGTAGAGGACCGGGAGCAGCGTGATGCCGGGGTGGTGAGCCTTCATCTCCTCGGTGAAGCCCTTGATACGCGCGTCGGTGGTGGACACGCCGGGCTTGACGCTGATCACGATCGCCGAGCCCTTGTCGCCCATGAGCTGGGCGAGCGAGGTGGCCGCGGTCCTGCCGCCCGCCTCGTTGTCGGACGATATCCGCGACACCCCGATCGAGGCGTCGCTGACCTCGGTGTCGACCAGGACGACCTTGGTGCCCGCGTTCTGGATCTGCTGCAGCGAGGGGGTCAGGGCCGCGGTGTCGACCGGGGAGATCAGCAGGCCGCCGGGGTGGGTGGCGGCGACCGAGTCGATGATCGGGCGCTGCACGGCGACGTCCCACTGGGCGGAGCCGTTGACGGTGAGCTTGACGCCGCGCTTCTTGGCCTCCTGCTGGGCCGCGCAGGTCATGGTGATGTAGAAGGGGTCGCTCTTGACGCCGGTGATCAGGTCCAGGGACGTCGACCCCGAGCCGCCGGAGTCGCCGCCGCAGCCTGCGGTGGTCGCCGCGGTGAGCGCGAGGACGGCGCAGAGCGCGGCGAGGGCCGGGGTTCTTCTGGTCGGGTGGGTCGGGCGCATGGCGGGAGCCTTTCGGTGAGGGCACGTGGGTGGGCGCGACGACGGCTCAGCCGTGGTCCCTGCCGCGTCTGCGGAACTGGTCCAGGTAGACGGCGGCGACCAGGACGACGCCGATGGCGACGTCCTGCCAGTACTGCTGGACGCCCATGATGATCAGGCCGGTGCTGAGCACCGCGGGGATGAAGACGCCGATGACCGTGCCGAGTACCGATCCGCGCCCGCCGAAGAGGCTGGCGCCGCCGAGCACGACGGCGGTGATGACCTTGAGGTTGTCGGTGGAGTGGCCGGCGATGGAGGTGGTGCCGAAGTAGGCCAGCCACATGACGCTGCCGAGCCCGGACAGCAGGCCCACCAGCGCGTAGACCTTGACCAGGTGGGCGTCGACGTTGATGCCGACACGGCGGGCGGCCTCCGGGTTGGAGCCGATGGCGTAGGTGTAGCGGCCGAAGCGGGTGAAGGCCAGGACCAGGCCGAAGACCAGGGTGGCCGCGAAGGCGATGACGACCAGCCAGGGGATCTGGCCGAAGAGCTTGCCGAAGCCGATGGTCTTCTGCAGCTTGCCGGAGACGGCGCCTGCGGGGTCCTGGCCGCCGGTGATGATCTGCGCGGCGCCGAGTGCCGCACCGAAGCCGCCGAGGGTGACGATCAGCGGGGGGACCTTGGCCTTGGCGACCAGCCAGCCCTGCAGGGCGCCCCACAGCAGGCCCGTTGCCAGTGCGATCAGGGTGCTCACCGCGATGGTGCCCCAGCCGGACCCGGCCCCGCCGTGGTGGATGGTGTACTCGGCGGACAGCACGGCGGACAGCACCAGCACGGAGCCGACGGACAGGTCGATGCCGGCGACGATGATCACGTAGGTCATGCCGACGCCGAGCACCAGGTAGATGGCCGCGTTGGTGGCGATCTGGGTGATGTCGTAGCGGGTCAGGAAGGTACTGGGCCGGGCGGCGGTGAAGAAGGCGACGAGCAGCGCGAGCACGCCGAAGGTCCAGGTCTCGTTGGCGGCGGCGACCCGCCGCAGCCAGGACGGTACGGGGGGCCTGCGGGCGGTCTCCTGCCGGTCCTTGACGGGGGCGGGGGCCTGGGCGGTCATGGCGCGCCGTCCTTTCGTGGGGCGTCGGCGGCTGCTTGCCCGGCGGAACCGGCTGCTCCTCCGGCGGACTCCGCGTCCAGGGCGCCGGTCATCGCGCCGACGAGTTCCTCGACGGTGGTGTCGGCGGCGGTGAAGCGGGCGACCCTGCGGCCGAGCCGCAGCACTTCGACGCGGTCGGCGACCGACAGCACCTCGGGCATGTTGTGGCTGATCAGGACGACGCAGATACCGCGGTCCCGGACCCGGCGCACGGTGTCGAGCACCCGGCCGCGCTGGACCACGCCGAGGGCCGCGGTGGGCTCGTCCATGAAGATGATGCGGTTGGCGAAGGCCACCGCCCGGGCGACGGCGACGGACTGCCGCTGGCCGCCGGACAGGGTGGCCACCGGGGCGCCGACGTCCTGCAGGTCGACGCCGAGTTCGGCGAAGGCGGTGACCGCCGAGCGGCGCATGGCCGCGTGGTCGAGGACGCCGAGCCGGCCGAGCAGGCCGCCGCGGTAGAGCTCGCGGCCCAGGTGCAGGTTGGCGG
Organism: Actinacidiphila bryophytorum; assembly: GCF_016916835.1. Classification (GTDB taxonomy): domain Bacteria; phylum Actinomycetota; class Actinomycetes; order Streptomycetales; family Streptomycetaceae; genus Actinacidiphila; species Actinacidiphila bryophytorum. The sequence goes on from NZ_JAFFIX010000010.1 coordinate 161,775, forward strand.
CGGCGTCGAGGTCGGGGGCGAGGGCGAGGTCCTGGTAGACGGTCTCGATGCCGTGGCGCCTGGCGTCGAGCGGGCTGTGCAGCTCCACGGGGCTGCCGTCCACGAGGATCTGGCCCCCGTCGGGCCGGATGGTGCCTGACAGGGTCTTGACGAGGCTGCTCTTGCCGGCGCCGTTGTCGCCGACGAGGGCGACGACCTCGCCCGGGTAGGCGGTGAAGTCGGCGTCCTGGAGTGCCCTGACGTGACCGAAGCGCTTGGTCAGGCGGCGGGCTTCCAGGAGTGGTTGTGCCATCGGCTGTCTCCCAGCGTCGGGGAACGCGGTGCCTTGGTGGTGCCCGTTGGTCCGTTGGTAACGTTCGCAAGCGTTGGGGGATTGTGCTGGCGTGCTGACGGCGTGTCAATACGTCGCGCAGCAGGGGGGCGTACGCCGTCCCGGAGCGCGCCTTGAGCGGAACTCCGGTGGCCGCGGGGACCCTTGACACCACAGCGTGTACACATCAAACTGCTGATTCGCTTGGTAACGTTCACATGCGCTGTGCACCGTGCGCATCCACGTCGCGCATCCCCCCCGTGCCCCGAGGCCGCTCGCCGTGCGTCATCTCATGGCCTGCCGCCTCCGCGAGAAGGTGGTCATCCGTGCTCCCTCCCGTGCTCCGCAGCAGAACCGCGGGCGCCGTCAGCGCCCTGTTACTGGCCGCCCTCGGCGTCGGCGGCCTCACCTCGGCACCGGCGCACGCCGCCACCGCCAACCTCACGCAGTACGTCGACACCTTCGTCGGCTCCGACGACAGCAACGCCCCCAACCCGGTCGGCGGCGGCGCCGGCGGCAGCACCTACCCGGGGGCGGTGGCACCATTCGGCGGCGTGCAGTTCAGCCCCGACACCCCGACCGCCTCGCCGTCCGGCTACCGCTACTCCGACGGCTCGATCGAGGACTTCAGCCTCACGCACTTCGACGGTGCGGGCTGCCCCAACAACGAGGACCTGCCGCTGATGCCGATCACCGGCGGCGTCGGCACCTCCCCCGGCAGCAACTGGACGAGCTACGCGTCGGCGTACACCAAGTCCAACGAGTCGGCCGCACCCGGCTACTACAAGAACCGGCTGGACAAGTACGGCACCGGCGTCGAGCTGACCGCCACCACCCGCACCGGCATGGCCCGGCTGACCTATCCCTCGACCACCAGCGCGGGCCTGCTGATCAACACCGGGCGCAGCGCGACCGGCAACCGCAGCGGCTCGGTGAAGATCAGCGGCTCTGAGGTCACCGGCAGCGTCACCGCGGGCGGCTTCTGCGGCTCGTCGAAGACCTACCAGATCTACTTCGACATCCGCTTCGACCGCGCCCCCTCCGGTTTCGGCACCTGGAACGGCGGTACGGTCTCGGCGGGTTCGACCAGCACCTCGGGCACCAACACCGGCGCGTACGTCACCTTCGACACCACCGGCAACCAGACCGTGCAGACCAAGGTCGGCCTGTCCTACGTCAGCGTCGCGGGGGCGCAGGCCAACCTGACGTCGGAGAACAACGGCTGGGACTTCGACGCCACCCGCACCGCGGCCGACACCGCCTGGAACACGATGCTCAACCGCGCCCAGGTCACCGGCGGCGCGACGGCCGACCTGAAGAAGTTCTACACGGCGCTCTACCACGTCTTCCAGAGCCCCAACATCTCCAGCGACGTCAACGGCGACTACCGCGGCTTCGACGGGGCGGTGCACAACTCCTCCCGGCCGGTCTACCAGAACTACTCGGGCTGGGACATCTACCGCTCGTGGGCGGCACTGGTCGCGCTGATCGCGCCGACCGAGGCCGCCGACATCGCCAAGTCCATGGTGCTGGACGGCCAGCAGGGCGGGCTGCTGCCCAAGTGGTCGCAGCAGACCAACGAGGACTTCGTGATGACCGGCGACCCGGGGCCGATCATCGTCAGCAGCATGTACGCCTTCGGGGTGCGCGACTTCGACACCGCGGCCGCGCTGTCGCTGATGGAGAAGGCCTCCAACGGCGGTACGGCGCAGGGCTCGCCGATCCGCGGCAACCAGGGTCCGTACACCAGCCAGCACTACCTGAGCGCGCCGTCCGACTCCCTGGAGTACAGCGCCTCGGACTTCGCGGTGGCGCAGTTCGCCAAGGCGCTGGGCGACACCGCCAGCTACACCACCCACATGACCCGCGCCCAGTGGTGGCGCAACACCTTCAGCACCGAGTCGGGCTATGTGCAGCCGCGCAACTCCGACGGCAGCTGGTCGTGGCCGCTGGACCCGGCCAGCCAGAGCAACTTCACCGAGGGCAACGCGGCGCAGTACACCTGGATGGTGCCCTACGACTTCGCCGACCTGATCAACGACATGGGCGGCCCGGCCACCGCGCAGCAGCGGCTCGACCACCACTTCACGCAGGTCAACGCGGGCCAGAGCCTGCCCTACTACTACATCGGCAACGAGCCCGAGCACGGCGTGCCGTGGGCGTACAACTTCGCCCGCCACCCCGCGGGCACCGCGGACGCGGTGCACAAGGTGATGACCGAGTCCTTCACCACCGGCGCGGGCGGCCTGCCCGGCAACGACGACCTCGGGGCGACCTCGGCGTGGTACGTGTGGGCGGCGCTGGGGATGTACCCGGCGACCCCCGGCGCCGACACCCTCGCCGTCAACGGTCCGCAGTTCCCCTCGGTGCTGATCCAGCGCCCGGGCGGCAACATCACCGTCAACTCCTCAGGCAGCGGCGGCTATGTGCAGGGCCTGAAGGTCAACGGCACGGCCACCAGCCACAACTACCTGCGCTACCCCGACATCGCCGGCGGCGGCACCCTGGACTACACCATGGGCGGCTCCCCGAGCGGCAGCTGGGGCACCGGCGCCGGCGACGTACCGCCGTCCTTCCAGGACGGTGCCACCCCGGTGCCGACCGCGCCGGCGCTGGGCACCAACCTGGCGCAGGGCAAGCCGGTCACCGCGTCGGCGGCGTGCGCGACGGCGGAGTCCGCCGACAAGGCGGTGGACAACTCACTGAAGAACAACAGCAAGTGGTGCTCCAAGGCCGCCAACCCGACGCTGACGGTCGACCTCGGCTCCACCCAGACCGTGGGCTCCTTCGTGGTCAAGCACGCCGGGCTCGGCGGTGAGAACACCAGCTGGAACACCGGTGCCTTCCAGATCCAGACCAGCACCGACAACAGCACCTGGTCCACCGCGGTCAACGTCACGGGCAACCGGTCGAGCCGCACCTACCACACCGTCACCCCGCGGCAGGCCCGCTATGTGCGGCTGGCCATCTCGGCGCCCAGCAACACCGGCGGCGACACCGCGGCCCGCATCTACGAACTGGAGGTCTACGGGCAGTCCACCGGCGCGAGCCCGCACGCCATCACAGGACTGGCCGGCAAGTGCGTGGACGTCGCCAACTCCGGCACCGCCGACGGCACCCATGTGCAGCTCTACGACTGCAACGGCACCGGCGCCCAGCAGTGGACGGTCGGCAGCGACGGTACGGTTCAGGCGCTGGGCAAGTGCCTGGACGACGCAAACTCCGGTACTGCTGACGGCACGGTGGTGCAGCTGTGGGAGTGCAACAACACCAACGCCCAGAAGTGGACGGTCAGCGGCAAGCAGCTGGTGAACGCCGCGGCCAACAAGTGCCTCGACGTGCCCGGCTCCAACACCGCCAACGGCACCCAGCTGGACGTGTGGACCTGCAACGGCGGCGCCAACCAGCAGTGGACGGTGAGCTGACCCCCACCGGGTACTGACCCCCCGCCGGGTGCGGCGGGGGGTCAGCCGACCTGCTGGGCCTTGCCCAGCGCGATGACCCCGGCCTCGGACACCGTGTACAGCTCACGGTCGCGGTCGGGGTTCACGCCGATGGTGGCACCGGGCGGCACGTCCACGTTCTTGTCCAGCACCGCCCCGCGCACGATCGCACCGCGCCCGACCCGTACGCCGTCGTGCAGCACGGAACCCTGCACGACGGCGCCGGCGTCCACGACGACGCCGGGCGACAGGACCGAGCGGGTGACCTGGCCGCGGATGACGCAGCCGGGGCTGACCACGGACTCCCCCACGATACCGCCGGCCGCGATCTTGGCGGGCGGCAGCTGGCCGGGGTGGGTGTAGATCGGCCAGCGCCGGTTGTACAGGCTGAAGGCGGGCTGGTCGGAGATCAGGTCCATGTGCGCGTCGTAGTAGGCGTCCAGGGTGCCCACGTCCCGCCAGTAGCCGTGGTCGCGGGCGGTCTCGCCGGGCACGTGGTTGGTGTCGAAGTCGTACACCTGGGCGACACCGGCGGCGGTGAGCCGCGGCAGGATGCTGCCGCCCATGTCGTGCACCGACTGGGTGTCCTCGGCGTCCTCCTGGAGGGCGTCGATGAGGGTCTTGGTGGTGAAGAGGTAGTTGCCCATCGAGGCGAAGACGTGCCCGGGGTCGCCGGGCAGCCCCGGCGGGTCGGCGGGCTTCTCCAGGAAGCGCTCCACCGACACGCCGTCGGCGGCCGGCGAGATCACCCCGAAGCCCGCCGCGTCGGCCCGCGGCACCTTGATGCCGGCCACCGTCACCCCAGCGCCGTGCTCGACGTGCTGGGCGAGCATCTGCCGCGGGTCCATGCGGTAGACGTGGTCGGCGCCGAACACCGCGATGTAGTCGGGCTGTTCGTCGTGCACCAGGTTGAGCGACTGCAGGATCGCGTCGGCGCTGCCCAGATACCAGCGCGGGCCGAGCCGCTGCTGCGCGGGCACCGGTGTGACGTAGTTGCCCAGCAGGCTGGACATCCGCCAGGTCGTGGTCACATGGCGGTCCAGCGAGTGCGACTTGTACTGCGTCAGCACGCAGATCCGCATCATGCCGCCGTTGACCAGGTTGGACAGCACGAAGTCCACCAGGCGGTAGGTGCCGCCGAAGGTCACCGCCGGTTTCGCCCGGTCGGCGGTGAGCGGCATCAGCCGCTTGCCCGCGCCGCCCGCCAGCACTATGCCGAGCACCGATGGTCCACCGCGCATCGACGTCCCCCTTGGGTCGTGGTCCCGCCTGCCGCCCTGCCGCCCTGCGTGTTGCCGGTGCCGCCTGCCCTCTTCCTACCCAACTCACCGCCCGGCTTCCTACCCGGCGGCGAGCACCTTCTCGTAAAGCTCGACGGTACGGCGGGCGACGGTGTCCCAACCGAACTCCCGCACCGCCCGCTCGCGGCCCGCGGCGCCCAACGCGGCGGCCTGGGCGGGGTCGCGGACCAGCCGGTTGAGCGCCTCGGCGATCCCGGCCTCGAAGTCGGCGGTGCGCTGCTCGTCGTAGCGCACCAGCAGCCCCGTACTGCCGTCGGCGACGACCTCGGGGATGCCGCCGACCGCCGAGGCGACCACGGCGGTGCCGCAGGCCATCGCCTCCAGGTTGACGATGCCCAGCGGCTCGTAGACCGAGGGGCAGGCGAAGGCGGTGGCGTGGGTGAGCAGTTGGACGACGGCGGGGCGCGGCAGCATCGCCGGGATCCAGTGCACCCCGTCGCGGACCGCGCTCAGCTCGTCGAACAGCGCCCGGAACTCCCGGTCGAGCGCGGGGGTGTCGGGCGCGCCCGCGCACAGCACCAGCTGGGCCGCCGGGTCGAGGTCCCTGGCCGCCCGCAGCAGGTGCGGGACGCCCTTCTGCCGGGTGATGCGGCCGACGAAGAGCACATAGGGGCGGTCGGGGTCGACGCCGATCCTGCGCAGCACGTCGGTGCGCTCGTCGGCGCGGTAGGCGGCGGTGTCGATGCCGTTGCGTATGACGTGCACGTCGCCCGGGTCGAGCGCCGGGTAGCAGGACAGGATGTCGCGGCGCATCCCCTCGGAGACCGCGACGACCGCGTCGGCCGACTCCATCGCGGTGCGCTCGGCCCAGCTGGACAGGGCGTAGCCGCCGCCGAGCTGTTCGGCCTTCCAGGGCCGCAGCGGCTCCAGGGAGTGGGCGGTGAGGACGTGCGGGACGCCGTGCAGCAGCTTGCCGACGTGACCTGCCATGTTGGCGTACCAGGTGTGGGAGTGCAGCAGGTCGCAGCCCTGGACCGCGTTGGCCATCCCCAGGTCGACGGCGAAGGTGCGCAGCGCGTCGTTGGCGCCGTCGAGCGACGCGGGCGCCCGGTGCCTCGTGACACCGCCCTCGGGCGGCGCGTCACCCCAGGCGTGCACCTCGACGTCGATCAGCTCGCGCAACTCCCGTGCCAGGAACTCCACATGGACTCCGGCGCCGCCGTAGACGTCCGGCGGATACTCCCGAGTCAGCAGCCCGACCTTCACCGGTACTCTCCCGCCCTCGACAATCGTGTGCCCCTTCCCTTCCCCGATCGGGCGCGGGCCTACCGCACAGGGCGTACGGCGGGAGGTACTACGACAGGAACGGTTGGCATGGATTCCGGCCAGATCCGCCCCGGGAGCCTGCCGCCGCGACCTGCGGGCGCCACGGCGCGGCAGGTCCGCGCCCGGCACAACTGATGAGGTGTCAGCCCATGGATGCGACGGCTGGGATCCCGGGCGTGCACCGGCGGCGACGGGCGGTCGCGCACCGCAACCGGGAGCGGCGCGGACGCAAGCACAAGTCGGGTGCGCACAGCGGCAATACCGCGGATCCGGCCCGTTCGGGCGTTCGGCGGATTGACGATTTATGGACGGCTGCGAGGGCCGGAGCCCGGGCACACGTAGGAGAAGACAGACCGTGATGACCACCACCCCACCGACCGCACCCGTCCCGCTGCGCGCCGGAGCACGGTTGGCGTTGGCACTGGCGAGGGAAGAGATGATGCAGGAGTACCACCGGTGGGAGACCGATCCGGCGACCGTCGTCGGCTTCGGCGCCCGCTGGCCGGTATCCTGGGAGGTCTTCAGCGCGCGCTTCCGCTCCAGTCATACGTCGGACCACTACCAGCTCTTCGAGGTGATCACCGCACCGGGCGGCACCCCGGTGGGGACCACCGCACTCAGTGTCGACCAGTCCGTCAACAGCGCCGAGTTCACCCTGGTGATCGCCCCGGAGCAGCGCGGCCGGGGCTACGCGGCGGAAGCCACCGCGCTCACCCTGGAGTGGGCGTTCACGATCGCCTCGCTGGACTCGGTGTGGCTTGAGGTGCCCGCACCCCACACCCCCGCGGTCAACGCCTATCTCAAGGCCGGCCTGCGGCCTGCCGGGCGGTTGCGCAGTGCCGCCCTGTGGCACGGCGAGCGGGTCGACAAACTGCTGTTCGACTGCGTACCCGACGACCTCGCAGAGAAGAGGTGACCACCCATGTCCTGCCCCGACGTGAACTGCCGCAAGGGCGGCTGCACGACCGACCCGGGCCGAGGCCGGCCCGCCGGCGAAGGCGACACCAAGCGTTCACGCTGACCACCGGTCGCCGACCCGCGTTCTTCGCGAATCCGCACGACCCGGACGGCCGGGCGGCTCCCGCGCGCACCACGCGGGACCGTCCGGTCGGGCCGTTGCCGGAACCGGGGGCCTCAACCGGTTAAGCGGGGGCTTCTGCACAGGCACCACCAGGACGTACGGTGTCCCTGAACGACCGACGCCCAGCTGTGAAGGACTCCGCATGGCCCTCTTCGAACTGCCGCTCGACGAGCTGCGCGACCGTCGCAGCAGCTCGGTGGAGCCCGCGGACTTCGACCAGTTCTGGACCGACACCCTCGGCCAGGCCAGGCAGCACGACCTCGACGCCCGCTTCGAGCGGGTCACGACCGGCCTGACGACCCTGGACACCTACGACGTGACCTTCGCCGGCTTCGGCGGGCACCCCGTCAAGGGCTGGTTCACGGTGCCCGCGGGCACCACGGAACCGCTGCCGCTGGTGGTGGAGTTCATCGGCTACGGCGGCGGCCGGGGCCTGGCCCACACCCATCTGCTGTGGGCGTCGGCCGGCTACGCGCACTTCGTGATGGACACCCGCGGCCAGGGCAGCGGCTGGTCGGCGGGCGACACCGACGACCCGGTCGGCAGCAGCCCCGCCGTGCCCGGCTTCCTGACCCGCGGTATCGAGGACCCCTACGACTTCTACTACCGCCGGGTCTTCACCGACGCGGTGCGCGCGGTCGAGGCCGCCCGCTCGCACCCGCTGGCCGACGCCTCGCGCACGGTCGCGGTCGGCGGAAGCCAGGGCGGCGGCATCACGCTGGCGGTCGGCGGCCTGGTGCCCGACCTGGCCGCGGTCGCCCCCGACGTGCCCTTCCTGTGCGACTTCCCGCGGGCGGTCACCCTCACCGACTCGCACCCCTACCGCGAGGTCGGCATCTACCTGTCGGTCCACCGCGACCGCAAGGCGCGGGTGCTGGACACCCTCGCCTACTTCGACGGCGTGCACTTCGCGGCCCGCGGCCGGGCGCCCGCGCTGTTCTCCACCGCCCTGGAGGACGACGTCTGCCCGCCGTCCACGGTCTTCTCCGCCTTCAACGCCTATGCGGGACAGGACAAGCAGATCGAGGTCTACGACTTCAACGGCCACGAGGGCGGCGGCCCGCACCAGCAGGCGGCCCAGCTGCGGTGGCTGCCCGGCCGATTGAAAGGTAACGGGAAGGCATAGACCCGCGCCGGCGGGGAAGGCGGTACGCCACCAGTCGTACGAGTGCGAGGCGATGACGTGACCGCAAAGGTTGAGCAGGCTACCGGCGGACTGCCGTTGATCGACGATGCGACGGCCGTGGCGCCGCGGGACGCGAGGACGCTGTCGAAACTGTTCTTCGACCGCCTGCAGGAACTGGAGGAGGGCTCTGCAGCCTACAGTTACGCACGCAACACGCTGATCGAGATGAACCTGTCGCTGGTGCACTTCGCGGCCGGGCGCTACCGCAACCGGCCCGCCACCGACCACGAGGAGATCGTGCAGGTGGGCACCATCGGCCTGATCAAGGCGATCGACCGCTTCGACCTGTCCCGCGAGACGGAGTTCACCACCTTCGCGGTGCCCTACATCGTCGGGGAGATGAAGCGCTTCTTCCGTGACACCACCTGGGCGGTGCATGTGCCGCGGCGGCTGCAGGAGCTGCGGGTGGAGCTGAGCAAGGCCAAGGAGACGCTGTCGCTGGAGCTGGACCGCGACCCGACGGTCGCCGAACTGGCCGCGCACATGGACCTGTCGGAGGAGGAGGTCGTCGAGGGCCTGGTGGCCGCCAACGGCTACACCGCGGGTTCCATCGACACCCCGTACACCGACGCCGACAGCACCTCGGACGGCGAGGGCCGCACGCTGGGCGAGACGTTCGGCGAGTGCGACCCGGCCCTGGACCTCTTCGAGGACTTCCACACCCTGGCGCCGCTGATCGAGAAGCTGCCGGAGCGCGACCGCCTGCTGCTGCGGCTGCGGTTCGGCGAGGAGCTGACGCAGGCGCAGATCGGCGAGCGGCTGGGGTGTTCGCAGATGCATGTGTCGCGGCTGCTGAGCCGGGTCGTGGCCCGGCTGCGCTCGGGGCTGCTGACCCAGGACTGACAGTGCAGACACACGCCGTCCCCCGGCCCGCACGGGCCGGGGGACGGGCGCGTCCAGGAGCCGGAGCCGTCAAGCGCGGGTGGTGGCCGACACGGGCTCGTCGGGCGGCGCGGCCTGGGACAGCGGTGTGGCGATGTCTTCCAGCGACCTGCCCTCGGCCCTGACCGCGAGGAAGGCCGCGACCAGCCCGCCCGCGCACATCAGCGAGGCACCGATCACGAAGGCGGTCACGGTGTCGCCCACGACACCGGACTTGGTCAGGTCGGCGAAGACCAGCGGGCCGCTGATGCCGCCCGCGGCGGTGCCGACCGCGTAGAAGAAGGCGATGGCCATCGCCCTGGTCTCCATCGGGAAGATCTCCGAGACCGTCAGGTACGCGCTGCTGGCGCCGGCCGACGCGAAGAAGAGCACCGCGCACCAGCACGCGGTCATCGTCGTGGCGTCCAGCGAACCGCGGTCGAACAGCCAGGCGGTGCCGAACAGCAGCAGGCCGGAGAGCAGATACGTCGAGGAGATCATGATCCGCCGGCCCACGGTGTCGAAGAGCTTGCCGAGCAGCAGCGGGCCGAGGAAGTTGCCGGCCGCGATCACCGCGAAGTAGTAGCCGGTCTTGCCGGTCGACACGTCGAAGAAGGTGGTGAGGATGTTGCCGAAGCCGAAGGTGATGGCGTTGTAGAGGAAGGCCTGGCCGACGAAGAGCGCCAGGCTGAGCACCGCCCGCCGCGGGTAGCGGGTGAAGACCGTCCTCGCGATGATCCCGAAGCCGATGCCCGCCCGCTGGTGGATGGTGATCTTCGTCTTCGGCGGCGGGAGCGTGCGGTGCTTCTCCCGCTCGATCTCCTCCTCCACCGAGCCGACCAGCTCCTCCGCCTCGTCGCCGTGGCCGTGGATGAACTGCCATCGCGGGCTCTCCGGCACATGGCGGCGCACCAGCATGATCACCAGGCCGAGCACCACACCGAGGGCGAAGGTGAGCCGCCAACCGACGTTTTTGGGGAAGATGTTGGTGTTGAGCATCACGATCGACAGCAGCGAGCCGCCGATCGCGCCCAGCCAGTAGCTGCCGTTGATGATCAGGTCGACCCGGCCGCGGAAGCGGGAGGGGATCAGTTCGTCGATGGCGGAGTTGATGGCCGCGTACTCGCCGCCGATGCCGAAGCCGGTCAGGAAGCGGAAGGTGAAGAACCACCAGGGCTGGAAGGACAGCGCGGTCATCGCGGTGGCGCCCAGGTACACCGCCAGCGTGATCATGAAGAGCTTCTTGCGGCCGTGCCGGTCGGTCAGCCAGCCGAAGAACAGCGCGCCGGAGCAGGCGCCCGCCACGTAGAGCGCCGCGGCGATGCCGGTGATCTGCGCGGCCGTCACCGACAGGCCGCTGCCGTCCTCGGCGATCCGCCCGGCGATGTTGCCGACGGTCGTCACTTCCAGGCCGTCGAGGATCCACACCGTGCCGAGCCCGACGACGATCATCCAGTGCCACCGCGACCACGGCAGCCGGTCCAGCCGTGCGGGCACGTCCGTGGTGACGGTGTCACCGCCGCCCGCGGGAGTACCCGCGGCGGATCCGTCCATCAAGATCACCTCCGTCGTCGCAGTCTCACACCGGGCTGCACCTTCGCGCGGCTGCCACGCCCGGCCCGGCCGACGGGGCACGATGGTGCGTCGGACCCGCCCGCCGACCGGTACGTCTTGCCCGTACGCCCGCGAACACGCCTGGAGGAGGCCGACCGCCGTGCATCCCGTACTCCGCGAAGCCCGCGACACCCTGGTCCCCGACCCCGCGGGACCGCACGGTCCGCTGCCGCCGCTGCTGCTCGCCCTCACCCTGGTCACCGGCCTGGTCGACGCCTTCAGCTACCTCGTACTGGGCCACGTCTTCGTGGCGAACATGACCGGCAACGTCGTCTTCCTGGGCTTCTCGCTGGCCGGAGCCAGCGGCTTCTCGGTGACCGCGTCCGTGGTGTCGCTGGCCGCCTTCGCCGTCGGCGCCCTGCTCGGCGGGCGGCTCGCCCACACCATGCCAGGGCACCGCGGGCGGCTGCTGCTGGCGGTCACCGCCGCGCAGACCGCCCTGGTCACCGCCGCCTGGGCGCTGGCCGCGGCATCGGACCTGCCCGCGCACGGCGGTACGCGGTCGGCGCTGATCGTGCTGCTGGGCCTGGCCATGGGCGGGCAGAACGCGGTGGTACGGCGGCTGGCCGTACCCGACCTGACCACCACCGTGCTGACCATGACCATCACCGGGATGGCCTCCGACGGCCGCCTCGCGGGCGGCTCCGGCGCCAAGGTGGGCAGCAGGCTGCTGTCGGCCGCCGCGATGTTCCTCGGCGCCCTCGCCGGGGCCGCCCTGATCGGCCACGCCGGCCGCGAGCTGCCGCTGCCCGTGGCGGCCGCGGTGCTGGCCGCGGTCGCCGCCGCGCTGTTCGCACAGCGCCGCTCGACCAGGCGGTGGGCGGGCTGACAAGGCCGCGGACAGAAAAATCCGGGCGATCCCCGGCGGGGTGTACATCCGGGCGGATCCCGATCGTCGTAGGGATGAGACCGGGAATCCTCCCGGTGACGGAACGCACGAGGAGATGTGCCATGAAGTACCTGCTGCTGATCTGCAGTGAGACCGCCGAGGGTTTCCCCGGCGCCACAGCCGAGGACATGGACGCCGAGCCGTGGGTCGAGGAGATGACCCGCAGGCGGGTGCGCCTCGACGGCAACAGGACGCGACCCGCCGAGGACGCCACGACCGTACGGGTCAGGAACGGCGCCCAGCTGCTCACCGACGGGCCGTACGCCGAGACCAAGGAGCAGATGTGCGGCTTCGACATCATCGACTGCGCCGACCTCGACGAGGCCGTCGAGATCGCGGCCAAGCATCCGGTCGCGAAGTTCGGCATGGTCGAAGTACGGCCGTTCTGGACGGACTGAGGCGGAAGCGGACGTGCGTGACGCGGTGAAGGAGGCCGTCGCCACGGCCTGGTCCCAGGAGTGGGGCCGGGTCGTGGCGGCGGTGATCCGGCAGACCGGGGACTGGGACCTGGCGGAGGAGTGCGCGCAGGACGCCTTCGAGCGGGCGCTCGAACGCTGGCCGCGCGACGGGGTGCCGCGCCGCCCCGGCGCCTGGCTGACCACCACCGCGCGCAACCGTGCGCTCGACCGGCTGCGCCGGGCGGCCAACGAGAGCGTCAAGCTGCGCGAGGCCGCCCGGCTCACCCCGGACGCGCCGCACCCGGCCCCGCCCGACGAACTGCCCGACGACGCCCTCCCCGACGACCGGCTGCGGCTCATCTTCACCTGCTGCCACCCCGCGCTGCAGCTGCCCGCGCAGGTCGCCCTGACCCTGCGCACCCTGACCGGGCTCGGCACCGCCGAGATCGCCCGCGCCTTCCTGGTGCCCGAGGGCACGATGGCGCAGCGGCTCACCCGCGCCAAGAACAAGATCAAGAACGCCGGCATCCCCTTCCGGGTGCCGCCCCCCGAACTGCTGCCCGAGCGCACCGCGGCGGTGCTCGCGGTGCTCTACCTGCTCTTCAACGCCGGTTACGCACCAGGCGCCGCCGGTCTCGACCAGCGGCGCGTCACCGCGGAGGCTATCCGGCTCGCCCGGCTGCTCACGGCGCTGCTGCCCGGTGAGCCGGAGGCCGCGGGCCTGCTCGCCCTCATGCTGCTGCACGACGCGCGGCAGGCGGCCAGAACGGATGCGGACGGCGGGCTCGTGCCGCTCGACGAGCAGGACCGGTCCCGGTGGGACCGGCGCCGTATCGCCGAGGGCACGGCGGTGCTCGACGCCGCGCTCGCCGCCCGGCGGCCCGGCCCCTACCAGGTGCAGGCCGCCATCGCCGCGTGCCACGCGGAGGCGGAGGACGCGGCGGACACGGACTGGCCGCAGATCGCGCTCCTCTACGGGGAGCTGGCCCGGATGGCCCCCGGGCCGGTGGTCGAGCTGAACCGGGCCGTCGCCGTCGCCATGTCGGAAGGCCCCGCGGCCGGGCTCGCCCTGGTCGACGCCATTGCCTCCGGCGGTGAGCTGGCCCACTACCACCTGCTTCCGGCGACCCGCGCGGACCTTCTGCGGCGCCTGGGCCGCCACCGCGAGGCCGCGGCGGCCTACCGCCAGGCCATCGCCCTGGCCCCCACCACCTCCGAACGCACCTACCTCACCACCCGCCTCACCTCCCTGCCCAAGGGCTGACCCTGCCCCTTGCGCAGCCTTCCCCCGGACAGGGAACCCGGCGTGCCGTCCGGGGGGCGGGGGGTCATCGGCCTTGCCGCCAGGTCACCCGCTGCAAGTGCTGTGACCGGCAAAGTTGGCCGAGTCGGTGGTTGTGGCGGTTGGATGTCCGGTGACGCCCGATCCCGTCCTTCTGCAACCCCGCACCCCAGGGAGCTCTGGCATGGCAGTGGAGATCGTCTACGAAACCCACGCCACCACCACGGACAACGAGGCCGGCATCTCCACCGGCTGGCTTCCGGGCCACCTCTCGGAACAGGGCCGCCGCGAAGCCCGTGAACTCGGCGAACGCCGCCGCGGCCAGGACATCGCAGCCGTGTTCACCTCCGACCTGTACCGCTCCGTCGAGACCGCCCTGATCGCCTTTCCCGAGGGCCGACCGCCGATCCACCAGGACACCCGGCTGCGGGAGTGCAACTACGGCGAACTCAACGGCCTGCCATCCGAACTCGTCGCGGCCCGGCGCGCCCGACACATCGATGAGCCCTTTCCCGGCGGCCAGAGCTACCGACAGGTTCTGGCCGCCACCAACGACCTCCTCCAGGACCTGGCCCGGCACTGGAACGGCAGGCGAATCGTGGTGATCGCCCACACGGCCAACCAATGGGCACTGGACTGCCTGCTCACCGGAACCTCCCTCCACGGCCTGCTCACCTCCCCGTTCACCTGGCAGCCAGGCTGGTCCTACACGCTGCCCTCCGACTGGGGCAACCAGCCCGCCCGGCCTTGACGGTCGCAGCCCTGACGGTGACCCGCCCGGCATCGAGGACGGTCAGCTCGGGGGGGTGGTTGTAGGCATCCATGCTGGCCTTGTTGGTGGAGGCGTCCTGGAAGATCAGTTCCCAGTGGCCGGTGGCGCCGTGATCCGTGCATCGTGGGCGGGGTGCGGCGGCTGCTGGTGTGGTATCCGGCCGCGTGGGACCTGCGGGAGCTGGCGGACGTGGCCGAAGTGCTGGTCTCCGAGCTGGTCACCAATGCCGTGAGCATGCCCACGGACCGGGGGACGCCCTGGTCGAGACGCGATTCGAGCGCCCGCCGGGCGGGGATCTGCGCATCGAGGTGCACGACGCCAAGGCGGACAAGCCCGAGCTGCGTCCGTTGTCTGCCGATGCCGAGTCGGCGCCAGGGGGCACCTCTCAGGGGCGGGGAACTGCGTGCTCAATCACCCACGCACAGGAAGGTGCAAGCTCACAGCAAGTGGCAACCGCCCAGGAGGCGCTGGGGGTGCCCCCAGGCGAAGCTCTGGGGGCGGAACTGTGCGACAAGCCCACCGCCCGGGGAAGGGCGACCGCCCCAGCGCGAGGGGCAGTCGCCAAGGGAACCCGGAGGGGCTATGTGCAGGTCGTGCCGTTCAACGCGAAGCCCGTGGGCGCCGCGTTGCTCGCCGAGTACGTGGCCGTGAAGGCCGGGTCGATCGTGCCGGACGGGGGGAGGGAGGGCGAGTAGGAGGGGTTGGTCACCGTGACCTTCTGCCCGGACTGGGCGAACGTGCCGTTCCAGCCGTTGCCGATCTTCTGGTCGCCGCCGAAGGTGAAGGTCAGCGTCCAGCCGTTGAGGGCGGTGGACCCGGTGTTGGTGACCAGGACGTCCGCCTGGAAGCCGCCCGACCAGGAGTTGGTCACCTTGTAGACGGCGGTGCAGGACGCACCGGTCGGCGGCGGTGTCGTCGTACCGGTGGTGGTCACGGTGACCGCGGGGGACGCCGCGGAGAGGTTCCCCGCGGTGTCGGCGGCCTTCACCGTGAAGGTGTACGCCGTTCCGGCCGTCAGCCCGGTGACGGTCAGACTCGTCGTGGTCGTCGTGCCGACCAGCGTGGAGCCGGCGTAGACCTGGTAGCGGGCCAGCGGCAGGGTGCCGGGTGTGGCGGCCGGCCAGGTGAGGGTGACCGAGGTGCCGGTGACGGCGGACGCGGTGGGCGTGCCGGGAGCGCCCGGCGGGGTGGCGGGCGGGTCGGTGGTGCCGGAGCCGCTGGGCGCGTTGCCCCAGACGGCGGTGGAGCCGTCGTAGAGCACCATGTCGTTCACGGTGACGGGCGTGGAGCCGGGCACCGTGGAGACGCCCTGGTAGGACCAGTCGCCGGCGGGGTTGTGCGCCCCGGGGAAGGCGAGCCGGAACTGCACCTCGCGGTGGAAGGCGGACTGCCCGGCGGGCGCGATGTCCTGGCCCTCGCAACTGATGGTGACGTAGTAGATGCTGCCGGAGAACTGCGTGGGACCGCTGGGCGCCAGGCACTGGTTGTACGCCGAGGTCACGGTGACCTGCGAGGGGCTGGTGCCCGCGTCGAGGGTGAAGTAGTAGCGGAAGCTGCCGTGCGTGAGGTGGCGGGCCGGCCAGCCGGACTTGTTGACCACCTGCGCCTTGATCTCGTAGAAGTTCGTGCCCGCCGCGTTGACCGCGGCCTGCAGGAACTCCTCGGGGCCGTCGGGGGTTTCCTTGGGCGGGAAGTTCGCCAGCGGGGTGCCGCCGTATTCGTCGGCGAGTGCGGCGAGCGCGCTGGAGAAGCCGGCGTTGTAGTCCAGCGCCCCTTCGGTCTCACCGTAGTTGGACCGCTCGTCGGAGAAGCCGTCGTCCGCGGAGCCGGGGCCGCCGACCAGCAGGCCGTAGTCGAGGTGCCGGGTCGCGGTGGGCTCGGTCATCGACTGCGACCAGGACCCGTGCGCGGCCCTGCTGTGCGGGTTCTGCGGCCACTTGGTGTTCTTGCCGGAGTTGGTGAAGCCGATCTCGTAGCTCTCCTTGGCCGGGTTGTCGCCGAGGGCGTAGTCGATCTGCCGCACACCGAAGTCGTGGTAGGTCTGCGCCTTGCTGGCGTCCTTGCCCTGCGCGGTCAGCCAGTCGGAGAACTGCAGTGCCGCGTATGCGGTGTTGGAGGAGTAGCGCAGCGAGCCCCAGGTGTCGAGGAAGGCCTCGCCGCCGGGCGAGTAGGTGACCTTCTGCCCGTTGACCCCGGTCGTCCACCAGTCGAGCCAGCGCTCGGCGTCGTCGACGTACGTCTGCTTGCCGGTGAGTTCGGCGAGCAGCACATAGTCGCCGTAGGACTTGTCGTCCCAGGCCAGCGTCCAGTTGTACTCGGGCGTGGTGGTCTGGTTCATCTTGGGCAGCTGGGCGTAGTACGTCTCGGCCTTGGACAGGTACGTGCCGTCGCCGGTGGCGCGGTAGAGCCACAGGGCGCCCCACACCAGCTCGTCCCAGTAGCCGCTCCAGGAGTTGTAGTAGCCCTGGGCCGCGGTGATGCACTTGTCGTAGGTGCCGCGGTAGGTGTCGGCGAAGGTGTAGAGCTGCTTGGCGTTGGTCAGCAGGGTGGCCGCGTAGGACGGGTCGCTCGACTTGAAGACCATGGAGGAGGACGCGAGGGCCGCGGCGGCCTCGCCGGCGAGGTCGGAGCCGGGGCAGGAGGCGTCGATCTTGAAGGACGGCCGCGGTGAGGGGTTGACCTCGGGCGGTCCCCAGAACGAGTGGTCGCTGCCGCCGTCACCCACCTGGCCGTAGAGCACGTTGGCCGACGGGTGCGCCTTGAGCAGCCAGTCGTCGCCCCAGCGCAGGTTGCGCAGCAGATACGTGTTCTGCCCGCTCTTGCTGTAGCCGGACGCCTCGTCGATGCCGCCCCAGCCGAGCATCGTCATCGAGAAGGCCATCGGGAAGCCGAACTTCACCTCGTCGCCGGCGTCGTGGTAGCCGCCGGTCAGGTCGATGCCGGCGTCGGCGCCGTCGGTGAGGTCGGAGTCGCCGCGCCAGGTCACCCGGTTGTCGGCGGGGAGTTTGCCGGAGCGCTGGGACTCGTAGAAGAGCATCGAGTCCTGCAGGGCCTCGGCGTAGTTGTAGCTGCCGGCCGCGGCGGGGGCGGCGGCCGGGGTGGCGGCGCGGGCCGCGGGGGCGCCCGCGGTGGCCGCCATCGCCAGCGGCAGCAGGGCGGCGACGGCGGTCACGGCTGCGGCCCGGACGCGGCGCATGGCGCGTACGGGCGGTTGTCCTGATATGGGCACGCGTCCTCCTGGGAGCGCGATGGTTGTGGTGGGGGGAGCACACCCGCGGGCGGGCGGGCGGCCGGCAGCCGCCGTCCGCCCGCTCATCCGTGGGAGCGCTCCCACATGCTCGCCCCGGGTCTTGCACACCGTCAAGCACCGTGCGTACGGCAGCTGCGGAGATGCGCGACAGGGCCGTCAGGGGGCATCCTGATCCACTCACGAGGGTTTCTTTTCTTCACATGAGATGACTGACGTCTCGAGTGGCAGGAAGAAGGGGAGACGCGACCGCCGTCTCCGGCCCTTGCCGGACGACCGATGAGGTGTGAGGTCCCACCGTGCGCAAGCCGACACGTTCCCCCGCTGACCCGCGACAGCGCCGCGCGCCGATCCGCGCGGCATCGCACGGCGGTCTGCCCGCCGGGGTCCGCGGGGCAGCTCTCGTCCTCGGCCTGCTGGCCACCGCGACCGCGGGCCTGACCGCGTGCGGCAACGGCGGCTCGAACTCCTCGGAGAACACCGCCTCGGCGACCGCCCCCGGCTCCTCGCCCACGACCACCACCGGCACCCCCAGCCCCACCGCCACGTCGGCTTCCCCCACGGCCACGCACACCACGGCCGTACCGCCGCCCCCCAACACCGGCACCGCCAAACCCGCCGGCTGCATCAGCCGGGCGATCTCCGGCATGAGCCAGTCGCAGCAGGTCGGCCAGCTGTTCATGAGCGCGGTGAGCACCTCGGGCATGACCGGCGCGCAGGCCGCAGCGATCACCGGCGGCCGGGTCGGCTCGGTCTTCCTGATGGGCCACTCGAGTGCCGGCACCGCGGCCGTCAAACGGGTCACCGACCAGGTCAAGAAGCTGGCGCCGTCGGTGAAGGGCGTCACCGTCAAGATGATCATCTCCACCGACCAGGAGGGCGGCGAGGTCCAGGTGCTCAGCGGCCCGGGCTTCAGCAGCATCCCGACCGCCGTACAGCAGGGCAAGCTCTCACCGAGCACGCTCCAGAAGGACGCCAAGACCTGGGGGCAGCAGTTGAAGGCCGCCGGGGTGACGATGAACCTGGCGCCCGTCGCCGACACCGTGCCGCCCAACCTGGTCAACGTCAACGCGCCCATCGGCAAGCTCCAGCGCGAGTACGGCACGGACCCTGCCGCGGTCGCCACCCACAGCACCGCCTTCCTCAAGGGCATGCTCCAGGCCGGCGTCATCACCAGCGCCAAGCACTTCCCCGGGCTCGGCCGGGTGACCGGCAACACCGACTTCAGCGCCGGAGTCACCGACGCGACCACCGCGGCCAACGACCCCTACCTGCAGCCCTTCCGCAGCGCGGTCAAGGCGGGTACGCCCTTCGTGATGGTGTCCTCGGCGATCTACTCCAAGATCGACCCGAACACGCAGGCGGCCTTCTCCTCGGCGGTCATGCGCAACCTGCTGCGCGGGTCGCTGGGCTTCAAGGGCGCGATCATCTCCGACGACCTCGGAGCGGCCGTGGCGGTCAGCGACCACACGCCCGCCCAGCGGGCGGTCGACTTCCTCAAGGCCGGCGGCAATGTCGTCCTCACGGTCAAGCCGAGCGACATCGTCCCCATGACGTCAGCCGTACTCAGCCGTATGCCTACGGACTCCGCGCTGCGGAGCGCGGTGTCCGACAGTGTTCGGCGGGTGCTGACCGCCAAACAGAACGCAGGCCTCCTGACCTGCTGACCCCACCCCGGGTACGCCCACGCAGTTCCCCGCGCCCCCTTTCGCGTGATTGCCCCTTGCGGCGGGCCTACACCTTCCGGTGAGTGGTGGGCTGGGCGCGCCCCGCGCCCCTGATGGTTGCCCTCTCCCGCAGAGGCGGCGCCCTCGCCTGCAAGGGTGAGCGTTTTTAGGGGCGCGGGGAACTGCGCGACAAGCCACCACGCAGGCGCGGGCACGGGATGTACGGGGAGGGGCGCGGCCTGGGGCCGGTGGGGATCGCGGGGTTGAAAACCCCGGAAAGGGTGCCCTTAGGTGGCTGGTCGGTGAACTGCCGCGGAATTGTGGATTCCCGCGCATCGGCGACCGCATGGCTGCGCCATGCGGTGCTTAGCATGAGCCGCACCGATCCACCGCACCGAACTGGAGGTCCGGCGTGTCCGCCGCACCTGACGGCATAGTTCCGCCACACCCCCCCGAGCCCGCGCGGCCGAACCGCTTCCGGCGGTGGCAGGCCGCCGCCGCGGTCGTCGTGGTCGCCGCCGCGGTGACCGCGACCGTGCTGGCCGCCGGCGCCGGTGGCGGCTCGTCGTCGCCCGACGCGAAGGCGACCGCGCCGGCCGACGGCCTGCGGCACACCGTGATCGAGGTGTCGACCGGCACCTGCGGCCGGGGCTGGATCCGGCCGCAGGCCGGTACGCAGGTCTTCGACCTGCACAACACGTCGAGCACGGCTTCCGAGGTCGATCTCACCGACCCGCGGACCGGGCTGATCTACGGCGAGGTGGAGGGTCTGGCGCCGGGGACGACCCGGGCGATGACCGTGGACCTGGGCAGCGGCAGCTACGCGTTCAAGTGCCTGGAGAACGACGCCGACGCGGTGACCGGGCCGACCGTGGTGGTGGCGGGGAAGCAGCCGCAGGGGCCGGCCGCGGCGCCGGTCAACCAGCACGACCTGATCCCGCCGACGCTGGCGTACCAGAAGTGGGTGGGGCAGCGGATCGACGAACTCGCGGCCGGCACGGGGAAGCTGAAGGCGGACATCGACGGCGGCGACCTGGCCGCGGCCCGCCGCGACTGGCTGCCCGCACATCTGGTCTACGAGCGGATGGGCGCGGCCTACGACACCTTCGGCGACGCGGACGCGGCCATCAACGGGACGGTGGCCCGTACTCCCGGCGCGACCGCCGACAAGGACTTCGCCGGCTTCCACCGGATCGAGTACGGGCTGTGGCACGGCGAGTCCGCGGCCTCGCTGCGGGCGCCGGCCGCCGCCTTGGACGGCGCGGTGCGCACCCTGCAGAAGGAGTGGCCGCAAGCGCGGATGGACCCGGCGGCGATGGGCCTGCGGGCGCACGAGATCGTCGAGAACGCCGAGCAGTTCGAGCTGACGGCCCGCACCGACTACGGCAGCGGGACGAACCTGGCGACGGCGCGGGCCAACCTGGACGGGACCCGGGCGATCCTCGGCCGGCTGCGCGGCCTGCTGGAGCCGCGCGACACCGGGCTGGCGAAGCTGGACGCGGCGCTGGACCGTACGCAGGCCGCGCTCGACGCGCAGCACCACGGCGCCGCTTGGACGCCGGTGGACAAGCTCACCCACGCCCAGCGGCAGCAGATCAACGCCGACTTCGGCGATCTGCTCGAACAGCTCGCCCCGGTGGCGGCGATCTTCGAAGTACGGAGGACGGCATGACCGACACCCGCAACGGCGGCGACCTGCACCGGCGGGGTTTCCTGCGGGGTGCGGCGCTGGGCGTGGGGGCGGTCGGCGCGGTCGCCGGCGGCGCCACCGCACTGGCCGGCTCGGCCGCCTCGGCCGCCGCCCCGACCGCGGCCCCCGCCAGGCGCAGGGCGGGCTTCCACGGGGTGCACCAGGCGGGCATCGTGGAGGGCGTCCAGCTGTCCACCGCCTTCCTGTCCTTCGACGTCACGGCGGCCGACCGGCGGGAGCTCACCGACCTGCTGCACACCGTCACCGAGCGGGCGCGCTTCCTCACCTCTGGCGGTACACCGGCGGCGCTGGGCATCACCGACTCGCCGTCGGACAGCGGCACTCTGGGTCCGCAGGTGCCCGGCGACGGGCTGACGGTGACCGCGGGGGTGGGCGCGTCGCTGTTCGACGGGCGGTTCGGGCTCGCGGACCGCAAGCCGCTGCGGCTGTCGCAGATGCCGGCGTTCGAGGACGACGACCTCGACGAGGCCTGGTGCCACGGAGACCTGAGCCTGCAGCTGAGCGCACCGCACGCGGACACCGTGCTGCACGCGCTGCGTGACATCGCCCGCAACACCAGGGGCGGTATGCAGGTGCGCTGGCGGATGGACGGCTTCACCAGTCCGCCGCGCCCGAGCGGCACCCCGCGCAACCACCTGGGCTTCAAGGACGGCACCGCCAACCCGGACGTCGCCGACCCCGCGGTCGCCGACCGCCTGGTGTGGGTGGGCGCGGGGGCGGAGCCGGCCTGGACGGCGGGCGGCTCCTACCAGGTGGTGCGGCTGATCAGGATGCTGGTCGAGTTCTGGGACCGGGTCTCGATCACCGAGCAGGAGCGGATGTTCGGCCGCAGCCGGGACACCGGCGCGCCGCTGGACGGCTCGCACGAGTTCGACGCGCCGAAGTTCGCCGAGGACCCGACGGGCGACATCATCCCGCTGGACAGCCACATACGGCTGGCCAACCCGCGGACCGCCAAGACCGACGACTCCCGTCTGCTGCGCCGGGGTTACAACTACGACCGGGGCATGGACAGCAACGGCAACCTCGACATGGGCCTGGTCTTCGTCTGCTACCAGCAGGACCTGGAGCGGCAGTTCGCGGCGGTGCAGCAGCGGCTGGCGGGTGAACCGCTGGTGGACTACATCTCACCGTTCGGTGGCGGTTACTTCTACGCCCTGCCGGGGGTGCGCGACCGCTCCGACTGGCTGGGGCGGACGATGCTGGCCTGAGGCCGTCACCCTGAGTGCAAAGAGCAGGTCAAGACTTGTCCTGGATTTACTGACCCGCTGTTCACCCGGGCGCCACCACCGGGCCGTTGTCATGTCGCGGACCGCCCGGACGATCGCGTTCGACAACGTGCACGAATCCACAGCGGCACGCGTAAAGCGCCACTTAGCGGAGGCTGAGAGAGCATGAGCACCACAGGCGGTACGAGCAGGAGAAGAGGGGCGGGCTCGCGCAGGCGCGCGGCGCGCCTGGGGGCGTTCGCCGGGGCTGCGGCACTCGTACTGGCGGGCGGCGCGGCCCCCGCCTACGCCGACTCGAACAACCACGGCGGTGGCAGCGGCAAGACCGCCACGCCGATCAAGCACCTGGTCGTGATCTTCGACGAGAACATCTCGTTCGACCACTACTTCGGCAGCTACCCGGTCGCGGCCAACACCGACGGCACGAAGTTCACGGCGGCCAAGAACACGCCGAAGGACATCGACACCCTCAGCCACGCGGGCCTGCTGACCAAGAACCCGAACCAGTACCTGCCCAAGCGGCTCGGCCCGGACAAGGCCGTGACCTGCGACCAGAACCACAACTACGGCGCCGAGCAGTACGCCGCCAACGGCGGCAAGGCCGACCTGTACGTGCAGAACACCGAGACCAGCACCTGCTCGGGCGGCCTGTTCGGCGAGCCCGGCCTGGTGATGGACTACTACGACGGCAACACCGTCACGGGTCTGTGGAACTACGCCCAGCACTACTCGCTCGGCGACAACTCGTACAGCACCACGTACGGCCCCTCCACCCCCGGCGCGCTCAACCTGGTCTCCGGCCAGACGCACGGTGTGATCTCGGTCGACCCCAAGTCGGGCACCGAGAACCCCAAGCAGACCGCGACGCCCGACCCGTACACGGTCCTCTCCCCGGACGCCAAGGGTGTCGGCACGGTCATCAACGACCCCGACCCGGCCTACGACGACTGCTCGAACAACAGCCGCGCCAGCAGCAACGCGCTGGCCGCGATGCAGGGCAGGAACATCGGCGACCTGCTCAACAAGCAGGGCGTGACGTGGGGCTGGTTCCAGGGCGGCTTCCGCCCCTCCACCCCCTGGGACGGCAAGTCGGGTGACTACGCCAGCTGCGCCGGCAGCACCCACGCCAACGTGGGCGGCGCCTCCTCGGTGGACTACAGCCCGCACCACTCGCCGTTCCAGTACTACAAGTCGACGTCGAACCCGCACCACCTGGCGCCGAGGAACACCGCCGAGATCGGCCACAACGGCCAGGCGAACCACAACTACGACCTGACCGACTTCGACGCGGCGCTCAAGGCGGGCAACCTGCCGGCCGTCAGCTTCCTGAAGGCGGCCGAGTTCCAGGACGGCCACGGCGCCTACTCGGACCCGATCGACGAGCAGAACTTCCTGATCAAGGAGATCAACCAGCTCCAGCAGTCGCCGGAGTGGAAGGACACCGCGGTCGTCATCTCCTACGACGACTCCGACGGCTGGTACGACCATGCCTACGCCAAGCCGCAGAACGGCTCGAAGAACACGACGGTCGCGTCCAACGGCAAGACCGTCGACAGCCCGGCCTGCCAGGCCGGTCCGGCGTCGGCCGGCGGCTACGCCGACCGCTGCGGCCCGGGCACCCGGCAGCCGCTGCTGGTGATCTCGCCCTACAGCAAGGTCAACTCGGTGGACCACACCCGCACCGAGCAGACCTCGATCACCAAGTTCATCGAGGACAACTGGAACACCGGCCGGATCGGTGACGCGGCCTTCGACAGCCGCGCCAACTCCCTCTACGGCGCCTTCGACTTCAAGCACCCGAACAACAAGCAGGTGCTGCTCAACGCCGACGGCTCGGTGAAGTCGGTCAAGCCGATCAGCACTCACGGCAACGGCGGCGGCAACGGCAACGGCGGCTCGAACGCCAACGGCGGCGGCAACGGCAACGGGAACGGCGGGGCCGACGGCGGCAACGGCAACGGCGGTTCGGGCAACAACGCCTCCACCCAGACCCTGGCCGAGACCGGCGGCTCCTCGCCGGTCATGCCGCTGGGCATCACGGCCGGCGTCCTGCTGGTCGGCGGCGGCGCGCTCTACTACGCCCGCAGGCACCGCCGCCAGACGGCGACGCCCGCTGTCTGACGCCACCCGGCGCGGCGCGGCACCTCCGCACGACGCACGACCGGCACCCTGACGCCGGTCACCGAGGCCGCCCCGGCACCCGCCGGGGCGGCCTCCGCGCTGCCGCCCGCGTGCCTCGCGCCCGTGCCCTTGCGTGACCGGCGCCCGCGGGCCGTACGCCGTACGCCATACGGCCGCGTCGCAGCCGCCCGTCGCGACACGCCGGGTTTATGGTCGGCTGCATGGAAACCGCCGGATATCTTCCCGCGCTGCGCCGCGAGAGCGACGCCTTCCGCGGCGCGCTGCTCGGCGACCTGACAGCGCGGGTCGAGCACTGCGGCAGCTGGACGCTGTACGACCTGGCGGGCCATCTGGGCGCCGGCCACCACCGGGCGGTCACCGCGGTCACCGCCCGCCACCCCGGGCACCGCTCCCCCGCGGCGCCGCGCGAGGCGGCCGCGCTGCTGCGCTGGTTCGACCGGCGCACCGCGGCGCTGCTGGACGTGCTGGACACCGATCCCGCCGCGCCCGCCTGGACCTTCCACCCGCCGCACACGGTGGGCTTCTGGCAGCGGCGGCGCTGCCTGGAGACCCTGGTGCACCGCTGGGACGCCCAGCACGCGCTGGGGGTCCTTCCCGGGCCGCTGGAGCCGGAGCTGGCGGCCGACGGCATCGCCGAGGTCTTCGACACCTTCGCGCCCCGGCAGATCGCGGTCGGCAGGGCCTGCGCGCCGGCCTGCGCGGTGCGCTTCGAGGCGACCGACACCGGCAGCTCGTGGACGTACGGCCCCGGCACACCGGCAGCCGCGGTCACCGGCACCGCGGGTGACCTGCTGCTGATGCTCTGGGGCCGGCTGCCGGCCGGCGACGGCGGCCTGGAGTGGAAGGGCGACCGGGACGCGGCGCGCACGGCACTGCGCGGGCCGCTGGTGGCCTGAGCCGGGCAGGCAGAACGGGAGGCACCGCTTCCACGTTCACGAACTGAAGGCAGCTCACGACCCGGCCCGCGGCGGCCACTTGCCCGACCGAGGTGCGGCAAGAGTGACGGCCGGGGCGTCCGCCGAACACCCTCCGCGATACGTGCTGGTCACCGCGTCAAGTTCAAGCTCTGTCGCAAGTTACATGGTATTTGCCGGAGTTGTGGATGCTTCCCCCTTTCGCCGCCTCGGCTTTGTGCACAACTCTTGACATGGATGAAACACAGGGAGAAACATCGCCGTGTGCGTCGGGAGAGCGCTCTCATTTCTACCCGGTTTCCACCGGAAGAGCGCCCGCCGGGACGTGAACTGCCCTGTTTTCCCCGTCCGGCCGCACGTGGTCCGGACACGCACCCCACTGCTCCCCCACCTGTGGAACCAGGAGAGTTGCCCATGCTCGCTCCCCCCACCGGTACGGCCGCACTGAGAACCTCGGTGTTGTCGAACCGGCGCAAGACGGCCGCGGCGGTCATCACGGCGCTGATCGCCTCGCTGCTGCTCTTCGTGCCCATGCGCTCCGCGCATGCCGCCGACACCCTGCTGTCGCAGGGCAAGACCGTCACCGCCTCCTCGACCGAGAACGCCGGCACCCCGGCGTCCGCGGCGGTGGACGGCAACACCGGCACCCGCTGGTCCAGCGCGGCGGCCGACCCGCAGTGGCTGCAGGTCGACCTCGGCGCCACGGACACGATCTCGTCCGTCACCCTCAACTGGGAGACGGCGTACGGCAAGGCCTTCAAGATCCAGACCTCGGCGGACGGCTCCACCTGGACCGACGTCTACTCCACCACGACCGGCACCGGCGGCGTGCAGACGGTTTCCGTAAACGGTTCCGGGCGCTTTGTCCGGATGTACGGGACCGCCCGCGGCACCCAGTACGGCTACTCGCTGTGGGAGTTCCAGGTCTACGGCTCCACGGGCGGCGGCACCCCGCCGGCCGCGGGCACCCTGCTGTCGCAGGGCAAGACCGCCACCGCCTCCTCGACCGAGAACGCCGGCACCCCGGCGTCCGCGGCCGTCGACGGCAACACCGGCACCCGCTGGTCCAGCGCGGCCGCCGACCCGCAGTGGCTGCAGGTCGACCTCGGCGCCACGGACACCATCAGCTCGGTGGCGCTGAACTGGGAGACCGCGTACGGCAAGGCCTTCAAGATCCAGACCTCGACCGACGGGTCGACCTGGACCGACATCTACTCCACCACGACCGGCACCGGCGGCAACCAGACGCTGACCGTCTCCGGCTCCGGCCGCTACGTCCGGATGTACGGGACCACCCGCGCGACCGGCTACGGCTACTCGCTGTGGGAGTTCCAGGTGTTCGGCACCGCGGGCGACGGCGGCGGCCCGACCACCCCGCCCACCACCGACCCGGGCGGCCCGATCCAGGGCGGCGGCGACCTCGGCCCCAACGTCAAGGTGTTCGACCCCTCCACCCCCGACATCCAGGGGCAGCTGGACCAGATCTTCCAGCAGCAGGAGAGCAACCAGTTCGGCGACGCCCGCTACCAGGTGTTCTTCAAGCCGGGCACCTACAACGGGCTCAACGACCAGGTCGGCTTCTACACCTCGGTCTCGGGCCTGGGCAGGAACCCCGACGACGTCCAGATCAACGGTGACATCACCGTGGACGCCGGCTGGTTCAACGGCAACGCCACGCAGAACTTCTGGCGCTCGGTGGAGAACCTGGCCATCAAGCCGGTCAGCGGCGACGACCGCTGGGCGGTCGCGCAGGCGGCCCCCTTCCGCCGCATCCACGTCGAGGGCGGCCTGAACCTGGCGCCCAACGGCTACGGCTGGGCCTCCGGCGGCTACATCGCCGACAGCAAGATCGACGGCACCGTCGGCCCGTACTCGCAGCAGCAGTGGTACACGCGGGACAGCTCGATCCAGGGCTGGACCAACGGCGTGTGGAACATGGTGTTCTCGGGTGTCCAGGGCGCTCCGGCGCAGGGCTTCCCGAACCCGGTCTACACGACGCTGAACACCACGCCGGAGTCGCGCGAGAAGCCGTACATGTACCTGGACAGCAGCGGCAACTACGCGGTGTTCGTGCCGAACCTGCGCACCAACGCCAGTGGTGTGTCCTGGCCCAACACCCCGGGCACGTCCATCCCGCTGAGCCAGTTCTACGTGGCGAAGCCGGGCGTGAGCGCGGCGACCATCAACGCGGCGCTGGCCCAGGGCCTCAACCTGGTCTTCACCCCCGGCATCTACCACGTGGACGAGCCGATCAACGTGACCCGCGCCAACACCGTGGTGCTGGGCCTGGGTTACGCCACGATCGTGCCGGACAACGGCGTCGACGCGATGAAGGTCTCGGACGTCGACGGCGTCCGGCTGGCCGGCTTCCTGATCGACGCGGGTGCGGGCAACTCCCCGCAGCTGCTGCAGGTGGGCGCCCAGGGTTCGACCGCGAGCCACGCGGCCAACCCGACCACCGTCCAGGACGTCTTCGCCCGTGTCGGCGGTGCACGTGCCGCGCAGGCGCAGACCGCGTTCGAGATCAACAGCAACGACGTGATCATCGACCACACCTGGATCTGGCGGGCCGACCACGGCAGCGCACCGACCGGCTGGACGGTCAACCCGGCCGACATCGGCCTGAAGGTCAACGGCAACAACGTGCTGGCCACCGGCCTGTTCGTGGAGCACTTCAAGAAGTACGACGTGGAGTGGCACGGCCAGGGCGGCAGGACGATCTTCTTCCAGAACGAGAAGGCCTACGACGCCCCGAACCAGGCGGCGGTGCAGAACGGCAGCATCCGGGGCTACGCCGCGTACAAGGTGGACGACAACGTCACCACCCACGAGGGCTGGGGCCTGGGCAGCTACTGCAACTACACCGCGGACCCGTCGATCATCCAGGACCACGGGTTCGAGGCGCCGACCACGGCGGGGGTCAAGTTCCACGACCTCCTGGTGGTCTCGCTCGGCGGCATGGGCCAATACGCCCATGTCATCAACAACACCGGTCCGGGGACGTCCGGCACCGGCACGACGCCCTCGACGGTGACGTCGTACCCGTAACCGGCGGGCCGGGCCACTGACGGCCGACGGGACACGGTGACCCGGGGGGCCGCCGTCCTGCGACAGGACGGCGGCCCTTTGCGTGCGCTCAGGCCGTGTGCGCTCAGGCCGCGGGCTTGCGGGCCTCGACCAGCATGCGGGCCGAGCGGGTGGTGAACGGCCCCTCGGCGGTGATGCGTTCGTGCATCGCGCGCAGCCGGTCCCGGTAGGCCTCCACGGTGAAACCGGGCACCATCCAGATCACCTTGCGCAGGTAGTAGACGACCGCGCCGATGTCGCGGAATTCCATGTGCAGGGTCTCGGAGCGCAGTTGGACGATGTCGAGCCCGGCCGCCCGCATCCCGTCCCTGGCCCGGTCCGGGTGGCGCGCGCCGCCCAGGGCGCCGGGCTGCGGGCCGAGGAAGAACTCGACAAGCTCCAGCGCGCTCCCCGGGCCGACCTGCTGGGAGAAGTACGTGCCGCCGGGCCGCAGCACCCGGGCGATCTCGTCCCACCACACCGTCACCGGGTGCCGGCTGACCACCAGGTCGAAGGCCGCCTCGGCGAAGGGCAGCGGCGGCTCGTCCGCGTCGGCGACGACGACGGCGCCGCGCGGGTGCAGCAAGGCGGTGGCCTTGGCCAGGTTCGGCGGCCACGACTCGGTCGCGGCCATCAGCGGCGGCAGCCGCGGCACACCGGCGAGCACCTCGCCGCCGCCGGTCTGGATGTCCAGTGCCGCGGTGGCGGACGCCAGCCGCTCCCCCATCGCCCGCTGGTAGCCCCAGGAGGGGCGCTCTTCGACCGCCCGGCCGTCGAGCCAGGAGAAGTCCCAGCCGTCCACGGACACCGCGTCGGCCTCGGCCACCAGGTCGTCGAATGAGCGCGTCATGATCACATCATGGTCGCGGCCCGGCGGCGGGGGCCAGCGGATTTCCGCGCGGGCCGCGGCGCCGGACGTGCGTGCGCGGGGCACTCCGCGGGGTCATTCCCCGGCGGGAATTGTCCGGTGCGTGCCGTCGCAGCACAGTCGTCAGTGCGCCGAGGTCCGGCGCAGGACGACTTCCCGCGAGGTGGCACCCATGGCCGACATCGATCTCGACGCTTTCGCGCACCGCTACATCGAGGTGTGGAACGAACCGGACGCGGACACGCGCCGCAAGGCCGTGGAGGAGCTGTGGACCGAGGACGCGCTCCAGGTGCTCCAGGCGCCCGAGGCGATGCGGGAGGCGGCGCAGAAGGTGGGCATGCGCAACGTGGTACTGGAGGCACGCGGCCATGACGCACTGGAATTCCGGGTGCGCACGGCCTACGAGGAGTTCGTCGCCCCCGGCGCCGCCGACTTCCGGGTCCGCGGGGACGTGCAGCGGCTGCACGACATCGTCAGGTTCAGCTGGGTGTGGATGCCGCTGGCCGGCGACGAGCCGCAGGGCGGCGGGCTGCAGGTGCTGGCCCTCGCCCCCGACGGGCGGATCGCCACCGACTACCAGTTCATCGGCCTGTGAGGTGGCCGAGGTGACCGGCGGCCCACCTGCCGGCCGCCCGTCAGCCGGGGAAGGCCCTGGCCAGGCGGGCGCTCTCCAGGGGTGACAGCTCCCGGTCGATCGCCGGGACCAGCTCCCGCTGCTCGTGGCCCACGAACTGGTCGATGTCGCCCAGGGTGCCGCCCACCGTGAGTGGGTAGGTGCCCTCGGGTGCCCGGCCGGCGATCAGATAGGCCAGCTCCCGCTGCAGCCGCTCGCCCTCGGCCCGGTCGTCGCGGACGGGGCCGGCCGCCGCGGGCTTGCCTTCGAGCGCCTGGCGCGCGGTGACCTCGGTGGCCTCGCAGTGCCTGGCCAGCGCGTCGGCCAGCGGCCGCAGTTCGCTGCGGGACGGGGTGCCGCGGTGCCGCAGCGCCTGCAGCATCTCGTGCACGTGCTCGCCGGAGGCCACCACCCGGGCCGCCAGGCCCTCGTGGTGGGTGCGGGCCGCCACGACGGCGTGCGCGTCCGCACTGGCGCGCGCGTCGAAGAACTCCGCCTGCGCCCGTACGTTCGCCGGCCCGCTGATCCGCTCGTGACCGGCGGGAACACCGGCCGTGTCCTGGGGCTTCATCAGTTCGCTCATGGCACCGACTCCTTGCCTCTCCTGCGGCTCCCCGTGCCGCATGCCCCGCCCTGCCCCGGCCGACTGCGCCGGGCCGCTCACGGGCCGTGCGGTCACTCGTCCTCTGCGCTGTCCTCGGGCTCCTCGTCCTCCTCCACCGGCCAGTCCGCGTCCTGCACGACGTGCACCGCCGCCTCCTCGGCGGACGCCGCTCCGCCGTCTATGCCGACGTCCTCGCCGACCATGCCGTCCAGCCGGCCGCGCACCCCCTCGTCGGGGGCGACCAGCCGGCCGGAGCGCAGCTCGCCCGCCTCGATGTCCACCAGCTCGCCGTCGGTGTCGCTCGCGTCACCCAGGCCGTCACCGGTGCTCGCCCCCACGTCGGGGCGCTCGCGCGGCAGCCGCTCGTCCAGCGTCTCCCCCGCCTGCTGCTCGGCCGCCGTGGTGCCGATCTCGTCCACGCCGAAGGGCCGCTCCGGGGGCGAGTAGCCCTCGTCGAGCACTTCGGCGATCCCGCGGTCGTCCAGGGTGTCCTCGGGCTCCAGCGGCCCGGTGTCCTCCTGGATCTCGCTGCCGTCCGGCTGGTACACGTCGTCGCCCATGGTGCCGTCGATCCGCTCGCTCATGTCGCCGCACCTGCCTCACCCGGCGGCCGAAGGTGTACGCCGGCCGCCACCGCCCACAGGACGACGGCCGGGTGTGCTGCGGGGGATGCGGTTCGCACGGAACACCACGTCCTTCCTGCTCGGGGTGACCGGGCCGCGCGCCGCCGCGGCGGCTTCGTCCACCCGCCCGCCTGCCCGCCCGTCCACGGGGGAAACCGGCCGGGGCCACCGCCCGGCCATTCCTCCGGACGGCCCCCCTCCATCATGCGCGCGAAAGCGCACCGCGCGCCTGCGGGCGCCTCCCCGGGCGGGCGGCCCCGGCGCTCAGGCCACCCCGCGGGGGCGGAACTGGACGCTGATCCGGCCGCCGACCGCCGCCCGGGTCTTGGGTATGGCGTGGTCCCACGTCCGCTGGCAGCTGCCGCCCATCACGATCAGGTCGCCGTGCCCCAGCGGCACCCTGGAGGCGGGCCGGCCGCCGCCGCGCGGGCGCAGCAGCAGCGGGCGGGGCTCGCCGAGCGAGAGGATCGCGACCATCGTGTCGTGCGTGGCGCCGCGCCCGAAGCGGTCGCCGTGCCAGGCGACGCTGTCCCGGCCGTCGCGGTAGAAGCACAGGCCCGCACTGACGAAGGGCTCGCCGAGCTCGTCCGCATAGTGCCTGCTCAGCCGGTCGCGGGCGTCGGCGAGCACCGGGTCGGGCAGCGGCTCGCCCGCGCCGTAGTGGGCGAGCAGCCGCGGCACGGCCACCACGTTGTCGTACATGGCGCGGCGCTCCTCGCGCCACGGAACCCCGGCGGCCAGCTCCGCGAAGAGGTCGTCCGCGCCGCTCAGCCAGCCGGGCAGCACGTCGATCCACGCGCCGCTGCCGAGCACGGTGCGCCGCACCCGGTCCAGGCTGCCGAGGACCGGGGCGCCGGTGGCGAAGAGGGAAGTCTGCTGATGGGCCATGGCACCACCATAACCCCCGTTCGCACATCATTTCGATTACCTGTTCGAGTGAACCCTCGCGCCCCGCCCCGGGGCGTCGCAGGATGGACACATGCTCTTCGCCGAGGTCGCCCGGGTCTCGCGGGAGGTCGCGGACACGTCGTCGCGGTCCCGCAAGACCGCGCTGCTCGCCGGCTTCTTCCGCGACGTCGGGCCGCAGGACGCCCCCATCGCCATCGCCTACCTCGCCGGGCGCCTCCCGCAGGGCCGGCTCGGCGTCGGCTGGGCCGCGCTGCGCGACCGGGCGGCGCCCGCCGACGCGCCGGCGCTGACCGTCGCCGACGTGGACGCCGCGCTCACCGCGGTCGCCGCGGTCAGCGGCCAGGGTGCGCAGGCCGGGCGGCGCGGCCTGCTCCAGGACCTGCTGGCCGCCGCCACCGCGCAGGAGCAGGAGTATCTGATCGGCCTGATCACCGGCGAGGTCCGGCAGGGCGCGCTCGACGCGGCCGCAGCGGAGGGCCTGGCCGCGGCCACCGGCGCCGAGCCCGCGCTGGTGCGGCGGGCGGTCATGCTCGCCGGGGCGCTCGAACCGGTCGCCGAGGCGCTGCTCGCCCGCGGACCCGACGCGCTCGGCGACTTCCGGCTCGCCGTGGGCCGCCCGCTGCTGCCCATGCTCGCGGCCTCCGCCAAGTCCGTGCAGGAAGCCGTGGCCAAGGTCGGCGGGCCGTGCGCGGTCGAGGAGAAACTCGACGGCATCCGCATCCAGGCGCACCGCGACGGCGACGGCGTACGGCTCTTCACCCGCACGCTCGACGACGTCACCGACCGGCTGCCGGAGATCGTCGCGACGGTACGCGCCTTCCCCGGTCGGCGCTTCGTCCTCGACGGCGAGGTGCTGGCCTTCGACGCCGACGGGCGCCCGCGGCCCTTCCAGGAGACCGCGGGCCGCGTCGGCTCCCGGGTCGACGTCGCCGCCGCGGCCCGCACCATGCCCGTCCGGGCGGTCTTCTTCGACGTGCTCTCCGCGGAGGACCGGGACCTGCTCGACCTGCCGTACGCCGAGCGCCACGCGGCGCTGGAGGCGCTCGTA
Source organism: Actinacidiphila bryophytorum (assembly GCF_016916835.1). Lineage (GTDB taxonomy): Bacteria > Actinomycetota > Actinomycetes > Streptomycetales > Streptomycetaceae > Actinacidiphila > Actinacidiphila bryophytorum. The sequence goes on from NZ_JAFFIX010000010.1 coordinate 194,819, forward strand.
CCCGAGCAGGAGGCCCGGGTGCGGCGGGCCGTCGTCGCCGGCCCGGATGACCCCGCCGGGCTGCGGGCCGCGGAGGACTTCATGGCCGAGACGCTGCGGCGGGGCCACGAAGGGGTCGTCGTCAAGGGTGCCGACGGCCCCTATGCGGCGGGGCGCCGCGGGGCCTCGTGGATCAAGGTCAAGCCCGTGCACACGCTGGACCTCGTGGTCCTGGCCGCCGAGTGGGGGCACGGGCGCAGGACGGGCAGGCTGTCCAACCTGCACCTCGGGGCTCTCGGGGAGGACGGGTCCTTCGTCATGCTCGGCAAGACGTTCAAGGGGCTCACCGACGCGGTGCTCGCGTGGCAGACGGAGCGGTTGCTCGAGCTGGCCGAGCGGGATGACGGTCATGTGGTGACCGTCAGGCCCGAGCTGGTCGTCGAGATCGCCTACGACGGGGTCCAGACGTCGCCGCGGTATCCCGCGGGGATCACGCTGAGGTTTGCACGGGTGGTGCGGTATCGGGCCGACAAGTCGGCCTCCGAGGCCGACACGATCCAGTCCGTGCGCTCAGTCCACGCCCTGCCTTAACCCCCCGGCCCTCCCGGGCCGGTCTCCTCGGGGGTGATTTCCCACTTGCTGTGGGCGATCGACGTTCCCGCCGTCGTGGCCGGTCGCGCAGTTCCCCGCGCCCCTAGCTGATTGCCCCTTGCGGTGGGCTCGCACCTTCCGGTGCATCGTGATCGGGCGCGCAGTTCCCCGCGCCCCTGAGGGGTGCCCTCTGCCCGCAGAGGCGGCGCTTTCAGGCGGCACCGCCTGCCTGCGAGCGTGAGCGTTTTTCAGGGGCGCGGGGAACTGCGCGCCCAGCCCCCACGCAGCCGCAGGCAGGCAACGCACCGCAAGGGGCAATCACCTGCCGTTGGCGGGGGCGGACGCAGGGGCCGAGGTACGGGCCGGGGGTCAGCGGGGGGTGAGGCGGAAGGTGGCTTCCTGCTCCTGGTCGCCGGACGCCGTGCCGGTGACCGTGACCTTGAAGGACTCGGAGAGCGCCTCACGGATGCGGTCGACCGCGTGGTAGCCGCCCTGGGCGGTGAGGGTGACCGGGGACCCGAGGGGCGCCGGCCCGCCCGGCAGGGCGAGCGTGCGGGACACGTCGAAGGTGGCGGTCCAGACCGTCGGACCGGCACCTGGCGCGTCCGAGGGCGCCCCGGTATCGGCCCGGTCGCCGGCGAAGCTGGTGTGCAGCGCGTCGAGCACGGTCCCGGCGTCCTCCTTGGCGCAGCTGTCGAGGGTGACGGTGACCTGGGCCGCAGGTTCTGCGGGCTGCTGGGGTGCCGTACTCACGGGGTGTCCTTCCGTCGTGCGGGACAGCGCGACACCGCCGCCCCGCACAGCGCATTTCCGTTCAGCAGCGGACGAAACACCGGTTGCTGCGAATGGCGCAGCAACCGTCCGCGACAATCGGTGCATGTCTGCACGCAAGCCCGCCCCCTGCCCCTGCGGCCTGCCCGCCGCGTACGCCGACTGCTGCGGCGCCCTGCACTCCGGCCGGGCCGCGGCGGTGACCGCCGAGCAGCTGATGCGCTCGCGCTACAGCGCCTTCGCCGTGGGCGACGCCGGCTATCTGCTGCGCAGCTGGCACTCCTCGACCAGGCCCGACGGGCTGTCCCTGGACCGGGACGTGCGCTGGACGGGTCTTGAGGTCCTGGGGGGCACGGGCGGCAGCGCCTTCCACACCGAGGGCACGGTGGAGTTCCGGGCGCACTACCGCAGCGGCCGGGCGGCGGGCACGCAGCACGAGGACAGCAGCTTCGTGCGCGAGGGCGGCGCCTGGGTCTATGTCGGGGAGGCGGATCAGGCCACGGGGCGGCGGGAGTCGTAGGAGACGAAGCTGCGCTGGAAGAGGGCGATCAGGGCGATCGCCCCGATGCAGGCGAGGCCGCCGCCGACGACGGCGGTGGCCGGTGAGAAGAGGTCGGCGGTGGAGCCGGCGAGGAAGTCGCCGAGGCGGGGGCCGCCGACGACGACCACGAGGAAGACACCCTGGAGGCGGCCGCGCATGTCATCGGGTGCGGCAGTCTGCAGCATGGTGTTGCGGAAGACCATGCTGACGGTGTCGGCGCAGCCCGCGAGGCCGAGGAAGACCAGCCCGAGCCAGAGGTTGCGGGTCAGGCCGAAGACGGCGACCGCGGCGCCCCAGGAGGCGACCGCGACCAGCACGGCGAGGCCCTGGCGGCGTACCCGCCCGTACCAGCCGGAGAAGACGCTGCCGAGCAGGGCGCCCACGGCGGGCGCGGCGGCGAGCAGGCCGACGGTGCGGGTGTCGCCGCCGAACCACAGGCCGGCGACGGCGGGGAAGAGCACCCGGGGCTGGGCCAGCACCATGGCCGCGAGGTCGGAGACGAAGGTGGTGCGCAGGTTGGGCCGGGCGGCCAGGTAGCGCAGGCCCTCGACGACGGAGGGCCGCTTCTTGGCGCTCCCTTCGCCCTCGCCGGGCAGCATGGACGGCAGCCGCCACATCGCGTAGAGGGAGGCGGTGAAGGCGGCGGCGTCGATGAGATACGCGGCCTGGTAGCCCCACAAGCCGACGAAGACGCCGCCGAGCATGGGGCCTGCCATCTGCCCGACGCCGCCGGCCAGCGACGCCAGCGCGTTGGCGGCGGGCAGCTGATCGGGCGACAGCAGCCGGGGGATCATGGAGGAGCGGGCCGGGGAGTTCATGGCGAAGCAGACGGCCTGCAGGGCGACGATCGCGTAGAGCACACCGACGGAGCGGACGTGGGCGATGGCGGCGGCGGCGAGTGCGGCGGACAGCACGGTGGCGCCGGTGGCCGTCACCAGGCCGAGCCTGCGGCGGTCCACGGCGTCGGCGACGGCACCGCCGTAGAGCCCGAAGACGATCAGCGGGACCAGGGAGCACAGGCCGACGAGGCCGACATAGAAGCTGGAGCCGGTGATCGCGTAGACCTGGAGTGCCACGGCCATCGCGGTCATCTGCTGGCCGATGTACGACACGGTGTTGCCGAACCACAGCCGCCGGAAGTCGGGGTGCTCGCGCAGCGGGCCGATGTCGGCGAGCAGCCGGTTGCTGCGGGCCGCGGGCGCGGCGGCGGGGGCGGGTACGGCAGACCCGGATGGCCCAGTCCGGTTCTCGCGGTCCTTCTCGCTCTTGAGCACGGGAAACGGTAGCAACCGTGCCCGGTGCCGCGGCGGCCGGGTCGCTTGCGCGCTGCTGTACGCGGGGCGCCCTGCGGTTGAACCTGAGGCAAAACCGGCTGGTGGCGGCGGGGCGGCCGGGAATACGCTGTGCGGGACGAGCAGGCCCCAGGGGAAGTACCGGCCCCTCGGGCGCCCCCGTCCCGGAGCGAGTCGCCACCTCGGCCACGACTCCGGCTACCGCAACAGGCGCCACCGCGTCCGCACCGCCCGAAGTTTGGAATCCAGCCCGGGCGTCCGACGCAGGGCCATGGCCGCGTAGGGCGCAACCGGTCGACGCGACGCTAAGGAGTGCGCGGTGTCACGAGATCAGCTCAAGCGCGAGGAGACGACGGCGGAGCACAGCGGCGAGGCCGTGACGCTCCTGGACGAGGAAGGCCCGCTGGACACCTGGTCCAGGTGCGCGCCGATCCGTCTGGCGGGATACGAGGACGACCTGTCCGAGACGCACATCCTGCGAAGTATCGATTAGTCGACTCGTCGACTGATCGCCTCACCGGCGTAGGACCGGCGAACGGCGCCAGGCTCTTCCGCGGGCCGGGCGGGGGACATCCACCCAGGTCCCCCGCCCGGCCCGCGGCCGTTGCCGGCCCTGCGGCGACGCGGGCGGGAAATGAGACCTGCGCGACATTGCGGCGGCAATCCGCATGCGCACCGTGGGGAGCGGGCATACGGGGGGCGACTTCACCGATCTTCGAGGAGTACCGCGATGCTGAAGGCCCACCCGACCGTCCTGCGGAAACTGGTGGCACGCTACGAGTCGCTGTCCGCGGGCGCCGCAGGCCCCGACGGCACGGACCCACGCATCGAGCAGCAACTGCAGGACACCGCCTACACGTTGTGCGTGTCGACCGGCACCCGTGAGGTCGGCGCGGCGCTCGCGGCGGCCCGGGCGCGTATCGAGGACGAGGACGAGGCAGCCGCCTGACCCTTTCCGGTGTGAATATCCGGCTGTCACAACTGATCGGCGAAGTAAACCCGTTGGGATGAAATTCCCCCGGAACATGACCCGATTGGCCCTCCGCGGCGTTGTCACGGTGCGGGCATACGGCCCGTGATGATGTCCGGAAGGCAGGAAGCGTATGAACAGGCTCGCCCGAAAGGGACTTGTCTCCGCGATGGTCGCCGGCGGCGTGCTGGCATCCGCGGGATATGCGCAGGCCGATGCGGCAGCCGAAGGGGGCACCGCGGGTTCGCCGGGAGTCCTGTCCGGCAATTCGGTCCAGGTGCCGGTGCATGTGCCGGTGAACGTGTGCGGGAACACGATCAGCGTGGTCGGTCTGCTGAACTCGGTGTCGGGCAACGCGTGCGCCAACCGCTCCTCCTCCCAGGCGTCCTCGGTCTCCGGTACGCGGGACGCCGCCGGGTCCGACGCGGGCTCGGCCCGCACCGGCCGCCACGCGGGCAGGGCCGCGGACGAGTCGGCGGCGACGGGCAGCCGCTCGGGCGGCGGCGCGCACGCGGCGGGCGACTCGCGCGGCTCGGCGGGTGTGCTGTCCGGCAACGGGCTGAAGCTGCCGGTGGACCTGCCGCTGAACGTGTCGGGCAACGGTGTGAACGTGGTCGGTGTCGGCAACCCGTCCTTCGGCAACACCGCGGTCAACGACGACGCGCCGCCCGCCCCGCCCGCGCACCTGCCCATCCCCGCGCCGCCCGCGAACCTTCCCGACCAGGTCTCCCCCGCCGAGACCGCCCCGGCGCTCGCCCACACCGGCGCCGACGGCGTCGGCACCGCGGCGGCCGGCAGCCTCGCGCTGCTGCTGGGCGGCACGGTCCTCTACCGCAGGTCCAGGGCGGCCGCCCGCCGCTGACCTGTCCGGCACCGGTCACGCGACGGCGCGGCACCACCCGGTCGGCCGCCGCCGCGTACTGCCGAAGTCCTCTCCCCGGCGCCTATGGTCGGCGGTGGGACGTCGCGAAGGAGGGCTCAGCCATGGCACAGGAAGTCCGCGGGGTGATCGCACCCGGCAAGGGCGAGCGGGTGCGGATCGAGACCGTCACGGTGCCGGACCCCGGTCCCGGCGAGGCGGTGGTGCGGGTCCAGGCGTGCGGGGTCTGCCACACCGACCTGCACTACCGGCAGGGCGGCATCGGCGAGGACTTCCCGTATCTGCTCGGGCACGAGGCCGCCGGCCTGGTCGAGGAGGTCGGCGAGGGCGTCACCGATGTGGCGCCGGGCGACTTCGTGATCCTCAACTGGCGTGCGGTGTGCGGCAGGTGCCGGGCCTGCCGGCGCGGCAGGCCCTGGTACTGCTTCGACACCCACAATGCGCGGCAGAAGATGACCACCGCGGGCGGCACGGTGCTGACCCCGGCGCTGGGCATCGGCGCCTTCGCCGAGAAGACCCTGGTGGCGGCGGGCCAGTGCACCAAGGTGGACCCCTCGGTGCCGCCGTCGGTGGCCGGGCTGCTCGGCTGCGGGGTGATGGCCGGGATCGGCGCCGCGGTCAACACCGGTGCGGTGGGCCGCGGCGACTCGGTCGCGGTGATCGGCTGCGGCGGGGTGGGCAATGCCGCGGTCGCCGGTGCGCGGCTGGCGGGGGCGGCCCGGATCATCGCGGTGGACCTGGACGACCGCAAGCTCGCCACCGCCTCCGCGCTGGGCGCCACCCACACCGTCAACTCCCGCAGCCAGGACCCGGTCGAGGCGATCCGCGAGCTGACCGGCGGCCACGGCGCCGACGTGGTGATCGAGGCGGTCGGCCGCCCGGAGACCTACCGGCAGGCCTTCTACGCCAGGGACCTGGCAGGCACCGTCGTCCTGGTGGGGGTGCCCACCCCGGAGATGCAGCTGGAGATCCCGCTGCTGGACGTCTTCGGCCGGGGCGGCGCCCTCAAGTCGTCCTGGTACGGCGACTGCCTGCCCTCCCGCGACTTCCCGATGCTGGTCGACCTGCACCTGCAGGGGCGCCTGGACCTGGGGGCCTTCGTCAGCGAGACCATCGCGCTGGACGAGATCGAGGACGCCTTCACGCGCATGCAGGCCGGGGACGTGCTGCGCTCCGTCGTGGTGATGTGACCCCGGGACCCCGGGACCCCGGGCGGGCGGTCGACCAGCGGATCCGCGGAAAACGTCAGGGCGCCGCAGACCACCGGGGCCATAAGGTGGATGCGCGCGCATGAACACCTCCCGCACCTCGACGCCGAGGTGCCGGTAGGCGTGCCCTGAACCGCATCACCGCGAAGACGTGATTCGAGGAGCCTGCAATGGCGTTGCCGCAAGGCACGCTCAGCCACCGCTACCGTGGCGAGCACCCCGTACGAACCCTCCTCTACCTCTTCCACCCCGACCGGCGAAGGGTCGCCCTGGCCGTCGCCGCCTTCTTCGGCAAGCACACCCCGGTGTGGCTGCTGCCGCTGATCACCGCCAACGTCGTGGACGTCGTCGTCCAGCACCGGCCGATATCCGTGCTGTGGTGGAACTCGGCGGTCCTGCTGGTGATCCTGGTGCTCAACCTGCCGCTGCACCTGACGTACGTGCGCTGCATGCAGGGCTCCATCCGCCGCACAGGTACCCGGCTGCGGACCGCGCTGTGCCACCGGATGCAGCAGCTGTCGATCGGCTACCACTCCCGGGTCAGCGCCGGTGTGCTGCAGGCGAAGGTGATCAGGGATGTCGAGGCGATCGAGACCGCGGCGCAGCAGACCGCGGACAACGGCCTTGCCGCGACGGCGACGCTGACCGGCGGCCTGGTCGTGATCGGGCTCAGGGCACCGGCCTTCCTGCCCGTCTACCTGGTCGTGGTGCCCGCCTCCGCCGTGCTGGTGGTCAAGCTGCGGCGCCGGCTGCGGGACCGCAACGAGTCCTTCCGCCAGCAGGTCGAGCAACTGTCGTCGCGGGTCAACGAGATGACCGCGCTGATTCCCATCACCCGGGCGCACGGCCTGGAGAACACCGCACTGACCCGGGTGGACCGCACGCTCGGCGAGGTGCTGCACGCGGGCCTGCGGCTGGACCGGCTCAACGGCTGGTTCGGCTCGCTGGCCTGGATCCTGCTCAACGCGATCGGCGTGGCGTGCCTGGCGGGCTCGGCGCTGGTGGCGTACTACGGCTGGCTGAGCGTGACGCCGGGCACCGTGGTGATGCTCAGCGCGTACTTCTCCAGCCTCACCGCCTCCGTGACCACGCTGCTGACGCTGACCCCGCAGATCGGCAAGGGCCTGGAGTCGGTCCGCTCGATCGGCGAGGTGCTGCAGGCGCCCGACCTGGAGCAGAACGACGGCAAGGCGCCGGTCACCGCGGTGGTGGGGCGGTTCGAGTTCCGCGGTGTCGGCCACACCTACCCCGAGGCCGACCGGCCCTCGGTCACCGGCTTCGACCTCGATGTGCGGCCCGGCGAGACGATCGCGCTGGTCGGCGGCTCGGGGGCGGGCAAGTCCACGGTGCTGAACCTGGTGATCGGCTTCCTGCGGCCGACCCGGGGCAGCATCCTGCTGGACGGAGCCGACATGGAGACCCTGGACCTGCGCGACTACCGCAGCTGGCTCTCCGTGGTGCCGCAGGAGTCGATCCTCTTCGAGGGCAGCATCCGCGAGAACGTCACCTACGGCATGGACGAGGTGCCGGAGGAGCGGGTGCGGGCCGCGCTGCGGGACGCCAACGCGCTGGAGTTCATCGACCGGCTGCCGCACGGCCTCGACACCGTCGTCGGTGAGCGCGGCGCCCGGCTGTCGGGCGGTCAGAAGCAGCGGCTGGCCATCGCCCGCGCGCTGATCCGCGATCCGCGGGTGCTGGTCCTGGACGAGGCCACCTCGGCGCTCGACTCGCGCTCGGAGGCGCTGGTGCAGCAGGCGCTGACCCGGCTGGTGCGCGGCCGTACGGTCTTCGTGGTGGCGCACCGGCTGTCCACCATCAAGAACGCCGACCGGATCGTGGTGCTGGACGAGGGGCGGATCGCGGAGGTCGGCTCGCACGCGGAGCTGCTGCGCAGCGGCGGCGCCTACGCCGGTCTGCAGGCCGCCCAGCTGGCCTGAGCGCGGTTCCGGGGTCCCGCGCGGGACCCCGGAACAGCCCGGGCGGCAGCGGTCAGTCCGCGAGGGCCGCGCCGACGATGGCCTGCGCCTCCTGCTGCACCTCGGCGAGGTGGTCGGCGCCGAGGAAGGACTCGGCGTAGATCTTGTAGACGTCCTCGGTGCCCGACGGGCGGGCGGCGAACCAGGCGTTGTCGGTGCACACCTTGATGCCGCCGAGCGCGGCCCCGTTGCCGGGCGCCTCGGTGAGGACGGCGGTGACCGGCTCGCCCGCCAGCTCCTTGGCCGGGACCTGACCGGCCGACAGCTTGGCCAGTACGGCCTTCTGCCGGCGGTCGGCGGGGGCGTCGATCCGGGCGTAGGCCGGCGAGCCGAAGCGCTCGGTCAGGTCCTTGTAGTGCTCGGAGGGTGTGCGGCCGGTGACCGCGGTGATCTCGGCGCCCAGCAGCGCCAGCAGGATGCCGTCCTTGTCGGTGGTCCAGGCGCTGCCGTCGCGGCGCAGGAAGGACGCACCGGCCGACTCCTCGCCGCCGAAGGCCAGGGTGCCGCCGCGCAGCCCGTCGACGAACCACTTGAAGCCGACGGGCACTTCGGTGAGCGGCCGGCCGAGGTCCGCGACGACCTTGTCGATCATCGAGGACGACACCAGCGTCTTGCCGATGGCCAACTCCGGCCGCCACTGCTCGCGGTGCGCCGACAGGTAGCCGATCGCGACCGCCAGATAGTGGTTGGGGTTCATCAGCCCGCCGTCCGGGGTGACGATGCCGTGCCGGTCGGCGTCGGCGTCGTTGCCGGTGGCGATGGCGTAGTCGTCCTTGCGGGCGATCAGCGAGGCCATCGCGTACGGCGACGAGCAGTCCATCCGGATCTTGCCGTCCCAGTCCAGCGTCATGAAACGCCAGGTCGGGTCGGCCTGCGGGTTGACCACCGTCAGGTCCAGGCCGTGCCATTCGGCGATCCGGCCCCAGTACTCGACGGAGGCGCCGCCGAGCGGGTCCGCGCCGATCGTCACACCGGCCCTGCGCACCGCCACCAGGTCGAGCACGGCGGGCAGGTCGTCCACGTAGCGGCCGAGGAAGTCGTAGCGGGAGGTGGTGGGCGCGGCCAGTGCCCGCGTGTAGCCGATCCGGTGGACGCCCTTGAGGCCGTCGGCGATCAGCCGGTTGGCCCGGTCCTGGATCCAGCCGGTGGCGTCGGAGCCTGCGGGGCCGCCGGTGGGCGGGTTGTACTTGAAGCCGCCGTCGGCGGGCGGGTTGTGCGACGGGGTGACGACGACGCCGTCCGCCAGGTTGCCGGTGCGGCCGTTGTTGAAGGTCAGGATGGCGTGCGAGACCGCCGGGGTCGGGGTCCAGCCGTCGTTCTCGTCGAGCAGCACCGTGACGCCGTTGGCGGCGAAGACCTCCAGGGCGGTGACCCGGGCCGGTTCCGACAGCGCGTGGGTGTCGGCGCCGAGGAAGAGCGGGCCTGTGGTGCCCTGCGCGGTGCGGTAGTCGCAGATCGCCTGGCTGGTGGCGGCGATGTGGTCCTCGTTGAAGGCCGTGTCGAGGGACGAGCCGCGGTGGCCCGACGTCCCGAAGGCCACCTGCTGGCCCGGGTCCGCCGGGTCCGGGTGCAGCGCGTAGTAGGCGGTGATCAGGCGGGGTACGTCGACCAGGTCCTCCGGCCGGGCCGGTGTCCCGGCACGCTGGTGCGGCATCCTCGTCTCCTTCGCTGCGGCTTGCCTCGTCCTGCCAGGTCCATTGTCGTGCCTGCCGTCCCCGCGGTGCGGCACCGCACCGCTCGCGCGAGCCACGACGCTCCCGCGCGCATTGGCCTACCCCCGGCCGCGGGGCCGGACACCATAGAGTGCGGCTATGCCTTCCGAGCCCGCCGCCGGTGTCCCCCTGGCGTCCGCAACCGGCCGCTGGGTCCTGGCCTGTTCGGTGCTGGGGTCCGGGATGGCGCTGCTGGACGGCACCATCGTGAACATCGCACTACCGCGGATCGGCGAGGACCTGGGCGCCACACTTGCCGACCTCCAGTGGACGGTGAACGGCTATCTGCTGACGCTGGCGGGCCTGATCCTGCTGGGCGGCGGGCTCGGCGACCGCTACGGGCGCCGCAAGGTGTTCGTGGTCGGCGTGGTGTGGTTCGCGCTGGCCTCGGCCGCGTGCGGGGCCGCGCCGGGCAGCGGGGTGCTGATCGCCGCGCGGGCGCTGCAGGGCGTGGGCGGTGCACTGCTGACACCGGGTTCGCTGGCCCTGGTGCAGTCGTCCTTCCGCCCCGAGGACCGGGCCAAGGCGGTCGGCGCCTGGTCGGGGCTCGGCGGGGTGGCCGGGGCGGTCGGCCCCTTCCTGGGCGGCTATCTGGTGGACGGCCCTGGCTGGCGCTGGATCTTCCTGGTCAACCTGCCGATCGCGGCCGTGGTGGTGGCGATCGCCGTGCGCCATGTGCCGGAGAGCCGGGACCGTACGGCGTCGGGCAGTTTCGACGTGCGGGGCGCCGCGCTGGCCGCGCTGTGCCTGGCCGGCATCACCTACGCGCTGATCGCCGCGTCCGGGCACCCGTCGTGGACGTCGGTGGTGCTGCCCGCGGCGGCCGGTGTGGCCTGCGGGGCGGCCTTCGTGCAGACCGAGCGCACCCGCGAGCACCCGATGCTGCCGCTCTCGGTGTTCTCCTCGCGCCTTTTCACCTCGATGAACGTGGTGACGCTGTGTCTGTACGGGGCGATCGGCGGGGTGTTCTTCGTCCTGCCGGTGCAGCTGCAGATCGCCGCCGGCTACAGCGCGCTGCGGGCGGGCCTGGCGACGCTGCCGGTGACGGTGCTGATGCTGCTGCTGTCGGCGCCGGCCGGGGCGATGGCCCAGCGGATCGGGCCGCGGCTGCCGCTGACGGTGGGGCCGCTGGTGACCGCGGCGGGCCTGCTGCTGCTGATACGGCTCGGCCCTGACTCGTCGTCGTACTGGCTGGACGTGCTGCCCGCCGTGGTGGTGCAGGGACTCGGCATGAGCCTGTTCGTGGCGCCGCTGACGGCGACGGTGCTGGCGTCGGTGGACGTGGACCACGCAGGCATCGCCAGTGGGGTCAACAACGCGGCGGCCCGGGTGGCGCAGCTGCTGATCGTGGCCGCGCTGCCGCTGCTGGTCGGGCTGTCCGACCAGGCCTACCGCTCGCCGCACAAGGTGGACGCGGCCTTCGGCTCCTCGATGCTGATCTGCGCGGGGCTGTGCGTGGTGGCGGCGCTGCTGGCGCTGGCGCTGGTGCCGTCGGGCGCGCTGGCCGAGGAGGGCGAGGGTCCTGCGGTCCAGCCGGAGTGCCGGGCGAACTGTGGCTTCTCCGCGCCGCCGCTGGAGCCCGGCACCGGTGGCGCGACCCGGCGCTGACGGCTCAGGCCCCCTCCCCCGGCGCCTGCGGCCGGGGGTCCGGCTCGGATTCGGGTTCTGGTTCTGGTTCGGTCAGCAGCTGCTCCAGCACGGGCAGCGCCGCGAGCAGCGTGTCGACCTGGCCGGGGTCGAGCCTGCCGATACGGCGGGCCAGCAGCTCGGAGCGCTCGCGGCGGATACGGCCGAGCAGCTCGGCGCCCTCGGGGGTGATGGTGACCAGCCAGGAGCGCCGGTCGGAGGGGTCGGGCTCCTTGCTGACCAGTCCCGCGGCGGCCAGCGGCGCCACCGTACGGGTCAGCGAGGGCGCCGCGACCTGCTCGTGGGCGGCCAGTTCGCCGATCCGCAGCGGGCCGTGCTCCTGTGTCCTGGCCAGTGCGGACAGCTGCGCGTAGGTGAGGTTGAGGTCGTCGCCCGAGGCCTGGGCGAGCTGCCGGTAGAGCCGGGCGATGACCAGCCGGAGCCGGGGCACGGCGGCCGAGGCGGCGGCGGAGGGCGCCCCGCGTCCGTCGGTGTCGGTCATGGCGGGGGCGCCTCCTGGGTGTGCCGTGGTCAGCTGTCCGTGCCGGTGCGGCGGCTGCGGACCAGCGACGCGCCTGCTGCGACCAAGGACATCACGATCGCCAGTGCGAACACCACGACCAGGCCGTCGTGGAAGGGTCCCGAGATCAGGTGCGGGAAGAACTCCCGGCCGGTCAGGGTGTGCGCATTGGCCGCGGGCAGCTTGCCGAGCAGGTCGGGGCCGAGCAGCTGCTGGATCGGGTTGTAGCCGAGGAAGGCGGCGAAGAGGGTGCCGACCGGGGGCAGGTTCGCCACCTCGTGGGCGTTGGATGCGGGCACGCCCTGGGCCGTCAGGCCGGAGCTGAGGGTGTGCGGCAGCGAGCGGGCGAGACCCGCGACCATCAGCGAGAAGAAGACGCCGATGGACAGCACCATGCCCGCGTTCTGGAAGGTGGCGCGCATGCCGGAGGCGGCGCCGCGGGACTCGGCGGGCACGCTGGCCATGATGATCGAGGTGTTGGGCGCGGCGAAGAGCCCGCCGCCGAGGCCGTTGAGGAAGACCACCAGCGCGAAGACCCAGTAGCTGAAGTCGGTGGGGATCAGCAGCAGCCCGGCGAAGGACCCGGCCATCACCACGAAGCCGGAAGCGGCGAAGAGCCGGGCGCCGTAGCGGTCGGACAGGGCGCCCGCGACGGGTCCCGCGGCCAGGAAGCCGACGGTCAGCGGCAGCAGGTAGATGCCGGCCCACAGCGGGGTGTCGGCGTAGTTGTAGCCGTGCAGCGGCAGCCAGATGCCCTGCAGCCAGATGATGAGCATGAACTGCAGGCCGCCGCGGGCGATGGAGCCGAGCAGTGTGGCCGCGTTGCCGCCGGCGAAGGCGGCGTTGCGGAAGAGCCTGAGCGGGAACATCGGCTCCGCGACCTTGTTCTCGACCAGGCAGAAGGCGACCAGCATCGCGACGCCGCCGAGCAGGCCGGCGAGCACCCACGGGTTGGTCCAGCCCATGGTGTGGCCGCCGTAGGGCTGGATGCCGTAGGTGATGCCGGCCAGCAGCGCGGTCAGGCCGACCGCGAAGGTGATGTTGCCCCACCAGTCCATCTTGGCGGGGCGGCGGATGCCGGTCTCGTGCAGCGAGCGGTAGGCCCACACGGTGCCGACCAGGCCGATCGGCACGTTCACCCAGAAGATGGAGCGCCAGTTCCACTCGGCGAGCAGGCCGCCGAGCACCAGGCCGATGAAGGAGCCGGCGATGCCGGCGACCATGTTGACGCCGAGGGCCATGCCGCGCTGGCGGGCCGGGAAGGCGTCGGTGATGATCGCCGCCGAGTTGGCCATCAGCATCGACCCGCCGACGGCCTGTGCGACCCGCCAGCCGATCAGCCACAGCGCTCCCCCGCCGCCGTGCAGCGGGTCGACGGACAGGATCACCGAGGTGACGGTGAAGATCAGGAAGCCGGCGTTGTAGATCTTGACCCGGCCCAGGATGTCCCCGAGCCGGCCGAGGGTGACCACCAGGACCGCGGTGACCAGCATGTAGCCCATCAGCATCCACAGCAGGTAGCTGACGTTGCCGGGCTGGAGCGGGTCCAGCCTGATGCCGTTGAAGATCGCGGGCAGCGAGATCAGCACGATCGAGGAGTTGATCGTGGCGATGAGCATGCCGAGGGTGGTGTTGGACAGCGCCACCCACTTGTAGTGCGGATGGTCGGCTGCGATACGCGGTGGCCGCCGCTGTATTCGCTTGGTCGCGTCTTCCGTCGCCATCAGGCCGTTCACACCCCGCCCGGATCAGTTACTTAACTTAGGTTAAGTAATCCTAGCATCGGACGGTGTCCGCGGCCCCCGGTCACCCGCGGCGGCGCAGCAGGTGCCCGCGCAGCAGCGCGGCCTGCCCGGCGTGCTGGAGGTCGTCGTTGACGACGCTCAGCAGCCGCACGCCCAGCGTCACCGGCGGGTCCCAGCGGCGGTCCACGATCTCGTCCAGGTCCGCGTCGCCCAGGCCGCGCACGAAGGACAGGGTCTGCTCGTGGACCGCGTCGTAGTAGCCGGTGAGCAGGTCCGCGGAGGCCGCGGACAGCTCGGCGACCTGGTCGGGGGTGTGGCCGTAGCCGATGTCGGCGGGGTCCAGCGGCAGGCCGAAGCGCTCCTGCCAGCCGTCCTGCGTCCAGGTCTGCGGGCGGCCCGCGACGTCGGCGACATGGTCGTCCTGGACCCGGGTGAGGTGCCAGACCAGCCAGCCGACGGAGTTCGCCGCCGGGTCGATGCGGTGGGCCAGCTCGGCGGGCGTCAGACCGGCGACGGCGCCGTGGACGGCCTCCTTGATCCGGCCGTAGCCGTCCTCCAGCAGTTCTGCGGTGTTCATGGGGCTCCTCGCGGCAGGCGGGGCGGTGCCGCCCGCGGGGCGCGGAGCACCAGCGGGCGGCCTGATGATCCGATCTTCGCCGATGACCGCCGCCGGGGTGCGGATATACCGCGGCGCCGGGCGGGTCCGCCGACCCGCCCGGCGCCGGGCGTCCTGCTGCTGCCGTGCCGTCAGGACGGCAGCGTCCACTGCTGGTTGGTGCCGCCGGCGCAGGTCCAGATCTGCAGCCGGGTGCCGTTGGCCGAGCTGGGGCCTGTCGCGTCCAGGCACTTGCCGGACTGCGGGTTGACCAGCGTCTTGCCGGACTGCTGCCACACCTGGGAGCCGGTGCCGTTGCAGTCGTAGAGCTGCACCTGGGTGCCGTTGGCGGTGCCGGCCGCGGTGACGTCCATGCACTTGCCGAGGGCCTGCAGGGTGCCGCCGGAGCCGACCGTCCAGTTCTGCGCGCTGGTGCCGTTGCAGTCGTAGAGCTGCACCGCCGTGCCGTTGGCGCTGTTGGCCCCGGCGACGTCGACGCACTTGCCGGCGTATCCGGAGGTGATCGGCCCGCTGCCGCCGGCCGGCGGCGGGGTGGTGGAGCCGCCGGTGACGGAGTTGAAGATGCCGGAGAACTGCCAGGCGGACTGCGAGGTGCCGCTGCAGGAGTCCGACAGCTGGCCGTTGCTCGAGCACGCCTTGTCGCGGCCCAGGGACCAGAAGGCCAGCTCCTGGATGCCGTTGGCCTTGGCGAAGTTCTCCACGTCCTGGGCGTCGGAGGTGGAGAAGACCTCGCTCTGGGTGTCGTTGACCCCGATCATCGGGGTGTTGCCCTCCATCGCCCACAGCTGGGCGGAGGACTTGCCGGTCCAGATCTGGCCGAGCTGGCTGTGCAGGCCCTGGGCGGCGCTGATGGCGGCGTTGCCCATGTCCATGGCCGAGCCGTAGTCCATCGTCATGATGTTGACGAGGTTGACGTTCAGGTTGTGGCTCTTTGCGTTGTTCAGCAGGCTGATGGAGTTGGACTCCAGGCCGCTGGGGCTGACCGGGAGGGTGTACTGCACGTCCAGCCGCTTGCCCTGGGCCGCGTAGCTCTGCTGGAGGTCGGCCAGGGCGGCGTTGCGGCGGTCGTTGGCCGCGGTGTTGTTGAGCGCGCTGCCCTCGATGTCGAAGTCGACCCGGGTCAGGTTGAGCCCGTCGATCACCCGCCGGTACTGCGTCTCCAGCGTGGAGACCGACGTACAGGCGAGCGCCTCCTCGGTGCCCGAGGCGCCGCCGAAGGACGCGATGACGTCGCCGCCGCCGGCCCGCAGGCTGTTGATGGCCGAGGTCCAGGTCGCGTCGGTGATCGAGGTGTCGCCGTTGAAGGTGGCGTTGCAGCCGCCCCCGTCGATGACGAAGGCGAGGGTGAAGTACTTCAGGCCCGTGGCGTTCTTGGCGTTGGTCATCGCCGCGGGCGAGTTCCACACCTCGGCGTAGGGGGCCGCGTACTGCGCGGGGAAGCCGGGTCCCGGGTTGGCGGCGGCGTGCGCGGGGGCGCCGGCCGCCAGCAGCAGTCCGGCGGCCAGTGCGGGGACTGCGGTGAGGGCGCCGAGCCTCTTCAGCTCGATGCGCGGTCTTTGCATGGGGGGAAGGCCTTCCGGTAGCGGACAGACCGGTCCGTCATTCACGTGAATGAACGGTGGACGCCGACCTGAATATCGACGCATCGGTGACCGTAGGACTAGACCAATGCCCCGTCAAGCCCCCACGTTCATCAGCTGAAGACAAATTTTCGGACCTCACGGTCCGTCACGGTGAGCGGGCAGTGCCCGCGTTCAGGTTTCGAACGCGGGCACTGCCTCTGGCCTGCGGCCCTAGTTGGTGACGTTGATGGTGAAGGTGGAGGTGCTGTTCTGGATGTCCACCGCGTTGTCACTCTCGTGCAGCCCGTTGATCGTCACGGAGCCGACCGCCGGGCCCTGTCCCGACTCGGGCTGCGGGTTGGCCCACAGTCCGAAGCCCGACTTGGCGTCGAAGGCGTCACCGCTCTTGTGGGCGCCGGTCACCGACAGGTCGGTGAAGACCGTGTCGGCGATCGGGTTCAGCGAGGTGCTGCCGTTCCACTTGGTCTGGAACATCACGCCCGAGTACGTCGGGTCGGTGATGTCGACGTCGTTGATCCGCAGCCCCTGCAGCTTGAACTCCGCCGAGTAGATCCACAGCGCCGGGAAGGCCTGCTGTCCCCAGAAGTGACCGCCGTCCCTGGCCAGCGAGATGTTGGAGAAGGTGGTCTGCGGCGAGGACTCGAAGCCGAGCGCCGGGATGCCGCCGAACTGCAGCGACCCGATGGTGATGCCCGGGTAGGTCAGGCTGTCGGCGATGTAGAGGTTGCTGAAGGTGTTGCCGCCGCCGCCGTAGACCGCGAGGCCCGCCGCACGCCAGACGTTCCTCACCGTCAGGTTCTGGAAGGTGTTGCCGGTCTCCTGCTCGTTGGTGTGGTCGATCGCCGGGAAGAGCGCGAAGCTGTCGTCACCGGTGGACCTGGCCTCGATGTTGCTGACCGTGTTGCCGCTGCTGCCGTTGGTCAGGTTCACACCGTCGGCGAAGGTGTCGCGGATGCGCAGGTTGGTGATGGTCGAGTTGTCGACGTTGGTGCCCCAGACACCGACGATGGTGTGCTCGATCCACACGTTGTCGATGGTCATGTTGGACACGCCGGTCAGGTCCCAGGGCTTGCCGGGGCCGTCGATCCGGCTGGTGTAGTTGCCGAAGATCCCGAAGCCGCTGAACTTCGTGCCGCTGGCGGAGGCCAGGAAGCCGGCGTCGGTGTTCTCCTGCCCGGTCGGGGTGTAGAAGCGGGTGAACCAGGGACCGGCGCCGAGCACGTTGATGGCGCGGCCGTAGACGTTGAACTTGCTGGAGGTCTGGTAGTCGCCCGCGGGCAGGTAGACGCCGAGCTTGCTGGTGTCCTGCCGTGCGGTGTCCAGCGCGTTCTGCACGTCCTGCTGCGTGAAGCCGGCCGGCACGACGTACTTGGACGGGTCCGGGTTGGCGATCGCGGTGGCCTGCTCCAGGTCGACCGAGTCGATGTTGTAGTAGGCCGCCGAGTTGGCCGCGTCCTTCTGCAGCCGGATCTTGTGGCCGGCCGGGACGGTGGTCCCGAGCAGCACGTTGGCCTCGTCGTAGATGTGCCGCGGGGCGCCGGCGCCGGGCGAGTTGCCGGGGCTGGCCTCGTCGCCGTACAGCCACTCGTACTTCGAGGTGAGGCTGATCGTCTTGAGGAAGGTGCCGTCGACGTAGATGTCAAGGGTCGTCGAGTCGGTGCCGTCCGGGATGTTGAAGCGGGTCACCAGGGTGTTGGTGCTGTTCAGGGTGGTGAACTCGACCGAGGCTCCGTTGGCGGCCAGGTGCACCGCCTTGCGGCCCGAGGCCTCACCTGCCGGGTCGCCGATGGTGCGGTTCGGCCCGAGCACCGTGGCGCCGCCGGCCAGCACACCGGACTCGGCCTCGTAGGTGTCGTACGGCATGTTCGCGCCGCGGCCGACGAACAGCGACTGGGTGCTGGTGTTGTTGGCCTGCTTGATGGCCAGCTCGTTGGCGTCGGCGGCGATGACCGTCTTGACGGTGTACTTGCCGTTGGCCGCGGTCCAGGCGCCCAGGCTGACCGGGCTGGTGGTCGCCCCGGCCGCGATGGCGCCGCTGTAGGAGCCGGTGAGCGTCTTGACGACGCTGCCGGTGGTGGCGTCCGCCACGGTCAGGGTGACGTTGTGCGACCCGGACGCGGCGGCGACGGTGCCCTGGTTCTTGATGGCCACCGAGAAGTTGACGTTGTTGCCCGCCGACGGGTTGCCCGGCGACCAGGCCACCGGGGAGGCGACCAGGTCGGAGGTGTCGACCGGCTTGACCACCAGGGCCGAGGGGTTGGTGTAGGAGTTGTTGGTCTCGTTCTGCTCGACGACCGTGTTCGCCTCGTCCACCTTCGCGGTCAGCTGGTAACTGCCCGCGTCCTTGGCGCCGATGTTCGCCGTCACCACGCTGCTCGCGCCGGCGGCCAGGGCGCTGACGCTCGCGGTGCCGACCTTGGCGGTGCCCAGGTAGAGGTTGACGTTGCTGGCCGGCGAGGCGTTGGTGCCGATGTTCTTCACCGTCGCACTGAGCGTGATCGGGTCGGTCTCCACCGGAGCCGAGGGCGAGGCGGTCAGACCGGTCACCGTGAGGTCGGGGTTCGGCCCCGGCACCCCGATGACCTGCAGTTCGGCCGCCTGGCCGCCGCCTGCGCCGGAGTTGCTGCTGAAGATCAGCCGGACGTCGGCGACCCGGGCGGTCACCGGGATGGTGACGGTGTTGCCCGAGGCCGGGTCGAAGGAGTAGCTCTTGGGCGCGACCAGCTGGGTGAAGCCGCTCGCGCTCTGCTCGCGGCCCTGGACCTCGATGGTCTGGGTGCGCGGGCCCCACGCGGAGCTGGGGTTGAGCTTGACCACGACCGAGCCGGTGTCGACGTTGGCGCCCAGCGAGACGGTCAGCGAGCTGGTGCCGGTGCCCTCCCAGTAGGTGTTGACGTCGTCGTCGTTGGCGTTCGCGGCGACGAAGTTCTGCACCGTGGAGGAGGCGGTGATGGGCTTGCCGACCGCCTGGTTGGTGCCGCCGGTGGGCGGGGTGGTGCCGTTGCGGGTCACCGTGTTGCTGTTGCCCGACTCGTTGCCCGCCGCGTCGATCGCCCGCACGAAGTAGGCGACGGTGGCGGTGTCCGGCTGGCTGTCGGTGTAGGTCAGCGTGCTGCCGCCGGTGGTGGCGATCTTGCTGCCGTTGGCGAAGACCTCGTAGCCGGTGACGGCGGTGTTGTCGCTGGCCGCGCTCCAGGTCAGCCGGATCTGGCCGGAGGCGGGCTGGGTGTAGGCGAGGTTGGCAGGCGCGGTGGGCGCCTGGGTGTCGCCGGATGTGCCGGTGCGGGTCACGGTGTTGCTGTTCGCCGACTGGTTGCCCGCGGCGTCCTTGGCCCGTACGTAGTACGACACGGTCGCGGTGTCCGGCTGGCTGTCGGTGTAGGTCAGCACGTTGCCGGCGACCGAGGTGCGCAGCTGGCCGTTGGCGTAGACGTCGTAGCCGGTGACACCGGTGTCGTCGCTGGCCGCGCTCCAGGTCAGCTTGATCTGGCCCGAGGCGGGCTGGGTGTACGCCAGGTTGGCAGGCGCCGAGGGGGCGGTGACGTCACCGGTGGCCGGGCCGTACACCTCGAACTCGGATATCTGGCCGGCCGGCCAGCCCGTGTTGCCGGTGATGTTCAGCCGGACGTAGCGGGTGGTGGCGGTGTTGAAGGTGATGGTGACCGTGTTGCCGGTGGACGGGTTGAACGTGTAGCCCGCCGAGGCGACCAGGTCGCTGAAGGTCGAGCCGTTGGTGCTGCCCTGGACGGCGAGCGTCTGGGTGCGGGTCGCCCACGCGGTGGCGGGCGGCAGCTTGAGCACCACCTTGTTGACCGGCACCGCAGAGCCCAGGTCGACCCGCAGCCACTGCGGGAAGGCGTTGTTGGTGCTCTCCCAGTAGGAGTTGGCATTGCCGTCGACGGCGTTGCCCGAGCCGTAGACGTCGGCGTGGCCGGACTCGGCGGTGGGCTTGCCCGCGGCGAGGTTGTCCGTCGAGGCCGCCGCGGCCTGCACGGTCATCTCGGACAGCTGGGCGGAGGTTCCCGCGGAGTTCGCCGACACGTCGGCGCGCACGTAGCGGGCCTTGGTGGCGGGGAAGCTGATGGTGACCGTGTTGTCCTTGGCCGGTGTGAAGGTGTACGCCTTCGAGCCGACCACCGTGGAGAACAGCGCGCCGTCGTCGCTGGCCTGCAGTGACAGGGTCTCGGTGCGCGCGGTCCAGGAGGCCGGCACCTTCAGCTGCACCTTGTCGATCAGGGTGCTGCTGCCCAGGTTGACCTGCGCCCACTGGGGCTGGGCGCCGGCCGCACTCTGCCAGTAGGTGTTCTGGTCGCCGTCGTTGAGCCGGTCTGCGGTGTTGCCGCCGCTGGTGCTGCTGGCCGAGGCGGCCTTGCCCGCGGCAAGGTCCGGCACTCCCGCGGCCACGGCCGGCAGGGCGGAGCCGCCGAGCAGCACCAGGCTGGTGGCGACCACCCCCGCCGTCAGCCGTGGGATCGAGCGCTTCGTTCTCATAACGTCCCTCTGTGTCGTGTGGGGAAGATCAGGGGAAGGGCGAGACGGGCTATCCGAAACGTGCGGGATGAGCATGTGAAGTTGCGCTCATCCCATGCAGATCCATCGTCGTTCTGCTCATTATTTGCGCACGTGTTGGCAGAGTGTTACAGACGCGCTACGGCGGCGTCTACGCCTGGGACAGCAACGATTCAGGTGCGGGGAAGGGAAGTTGGCGCACAGCTGCGGGAGAGCGTTCTCCCGGGCGGGTGGCGGCGGACCGCCCGCGGGCTACTTGAAGGCCTCGCGCACCGCGGCGGACGAACGCCGGTAGACCTCGCTGCCCTTCAGCCGGCGCCTGATCATCGCCAGCCGCGGGTGCCGCTCGCCCAGCTCGCTGCCGATCCTGTCCAGCTCCTCGACCAGCCGCTCGGACCGCTTCTCCACCGCAAGCTCGTCCAGGATCCGGTCCACCTCGGCCAGCAGGGCGCCGTGCAGCTGCCACTGCCGGGGGTGCCGCTGCACGTTGTGCAGCAGCAGGTCGGCGATCTGGTCCCGGCTCCGCTCGCTGTCGGCGAGCGCCTGGATGAGCCGGTCCTCCGCGGTCTCCGCACTGGCCGAGACCTGACTGGTGATCAGCACCGCGAAGCTCTCGATCGCATACGCGACATGGTCGAACAGCTTCTCCAGCTCGTCGGCCACGTCGTCGGGGAAGAGCGCCTCCTCGGTGCGGTGCTTGGCCAGGTCGGTGAGGGTGCGGGACATCACCCTGAGCACCACCGCACAGATCTCCAGGGTGTCGAGGCCGGTGCGCAGCACGATCCGGGAGAGCGCTCCCTCACGCACCCGGGGATTCCACCGCAGGCTGTCCTCGGCCTGCCGCAGCGAGGCGTCCACCTCGACGATGTCGTGGTCGACCCGGCGCGCCTCGTGCAGCCGGGAGGCGGCGCGGGCGACCGGCAGGTGCCCGGCGACCTCGCCGCCCATGTCCCGGAACAGTCCGCCCATCCGGTTGGCCAGCGACTCGATGGACTCCCCCGCGGGCTGCACCCACACCGGTGGCGCGAGCAGGTTGAACAGCAGTCCGACCACCGCCCCGATGAGCGTCTCGAAGACCCGGTCCCACGCGGTGTTGGCCACCCGGGTCACCCCGAGCACCAGCATCGCGCTGATCGCCACCTCGATCTCGAACTCGCCGGCCCGCACGAACCGGCCGATCAGCAGCGAGGTCAGGATGATCAGGCCCAGGCTCCACCAGCTCAGCCCGACCAGCGAGCTGAAGCCGATCGCGATCAGGACACCGGCGACCACCGCGTTGACCCGGTTGATACCGGTCTTGAGGGTGGAGTACAGCGTCACCTGGACCACCAGCAGGGCGGTCAGCGGCGCGGTCAGCGGCGCCGGGTTGGGCAGCAGCCACACGGCCACGACATAGGAGATGACGGAGGCCGCGGTGGACCGCAGGATCTGCGCGGACACCGGCTCCGCGCTCCACCGGACGAGCTTGACCACGGGTTCTGGAACGTCGGGCATCCCATGACCTTTCCCGCTCCGCGCGATCTCGCTTGCCCGGCACAGCCTAGGCACGAAAGCGCCGATCAGGGCCGTGCGGCACGTCGCGGGACGGCGCTTTCACACCCCCGGAGCCATCGGGGTGAAGGGCCGTCCGCGGCCCTGCGGCGGGCCGCCCGGCGCCACCGGACGGCGCGTCAAGATCTTGCACTCAGCCGATTGCGGCATAACTCGCCTTTGCGGGCAAGGAGTTCACTGATCGTTCGGAGATCGACGGCATGCCGGAACGCCCTGAAACAGCAGTACCAATCTCGTTCACTTTCTTGACGTGTCAGCAACAGCGCCGTAATCATCGCAGCAACCAGAGAGCGCTCTCACACGCACCCAGGAGACGCCGTGACCGGCAACCCCCCACCTCTGTCCAGACGCATACCGCGTTCCCTCGTCTTCGCCTTCGTCGCGGCCGCGCTCGCGGCGTTCGCGCTGGCGGTCACCCAGAGCCAGGCCAAGGCCGCGGGCAGCCTGCTCTCGCAGGGCAAGACCGCGACCGCCTCCTCCACCGAGAACGCCGGCACCCCAGCCTCCTCCGCGGTGGACGGCAACACCGGCACCCGCTGGTCCAGCGCGGCCGCCGACCCGCAGTGGCTGCAGGTCGACCTCGGCGCGACCTCCGACGTCACCCAGGTCACGCTGAACTGGGAGACCGCCTACGCCAAGGCCTACCAGATCCAGGTCTCGGCGAACGGCACCAGCTGGACGAACGTGTACTCCACCACCACCGCGACCGGTGGCAACGAGACACTTTCCGTAAACGGTTCCGGGCGCTATGTCCGGATCTACACGACCCAGCGGGCCACCCAATGGGGAGTCTCGCTCTGGGAGTTCCAGGTCTACGGCAGCACCGGCACCGGCAACGCCGCCTGCAGCACCACGAACGCGGCACTGAACAAGACCGCGACCGCCTCCTCCACCGAGAACGCCGGCACCCCGGCCTCCTCCGCGGTGGACGGCAACAACGGCACCCGCTGGTCGAGCGCCGCGGCCGACCCGCAGTGGCTGCAGGTCGACCTGGGCTCGTCGCAGAACATCTGCGGTGTGCAGCTCAGTTGGGAAACCGCCTACGCCAAGGCCTACCAGATCCAGGTCTCGGACAACGGCACCAGCTGGACCAACGCGTACTCCACCACCACCGGTCCCGGCGCCACCGAGCTGATCACGCTGACCGGCACCGGGCGCTACGTGCGGATGTACGGCACCCAGCGCGCCACCCAGTACGGCTACTCGCTGTGGGAGTTCCAGGTCTTCACCGGCGGCAGCGGCAGCACCACCGGGACCACGACCGGCGGGACGACCGGCGGGACCACCACTCCCCCCACCGGCGGCGAGACCCTGCTGTCGTACAACAAACCGGCCACCTCCTCGACCTACCAGAACGCCAACAGCTGCGTCGGCTGCACCCCGTCCAAGGCCTTCGACGAGGACCCGGCGACCCGCTGGGCGACCAGCGACGTCAACGGCTGGGTGGACCCGGGCTGGATCGCGGTCGACCTCGGCGCGACCGCCCACATCACCAAGGTCGTCCTGCAGTGGGACCCGGCCTACGCGACGGCGTACCAGATCCAGACGTCCGCGGACGGCACCAACTGGACCAGCATCTACTCCACCACCACGGGCAAGGGCTTCAAGGAGACCCTGACCGTGGACGGCAACGGGCGCTACGTGCGGATGTACGGCACCGCGCGCAGCAACGGCTACGGCTACTCGCTGTGGACCTTCGACGTGTACGGCACCGGCGGCAACCCCACCGCGCCGCCGGCCACCCCGCCGAACCCGGGCAACCCCGAACACCTGGTGTGGAGCGACGAGTTCAACGGGGCCGCGGGCACCAAGCCGGACACCGGCAAGTGGACCCAGGACATCGGCGGCGGCCAGAACGGCGAGCTGGAGTACTACACCAACGGCGACAACACCACGATGGACGGCAACGGCAACCTGGTGATCGAGGCCAGGAAGGAGAACGTCGAGGGCCACCAGTACACCTCGGGCCGGATCAACACCTCCGACCACTTCAACTTCACCTACGGCCACGTCGAGGCGCGGATCAAGGTGTCCGGCACCCAGGGCCTGTGGCCCGCGTTCTGGATGCTGGGCTCCAACTTCAAGACCGGCACGCCGTGGCCCAACTCCGGTGAGATCGACATCATGGAGCACGTCGGCAAGGTCCCGGACTCGGTCTACTCCACCCTGCACGCGCCGGCCTACAACGGCGGCAACGGCTACGGCTCGCCCTACACCCTGGCGGGCTCGGACTTCGCGAACGACTTCCACACCTACGCCGTGGACTGGGACTCCAGCCACATGACCTTCTCGGTGGACGGCCACGCCTTCTTCACCGCGGACAAGGCGACGGTGGAGTCCACCCGGGGTCCGTGGGTGTACGACCACCCGTTCTACATCATCCTCAACAACGCGGTGGGCGGTGACTGGCCCGGCGCACCGGACGCCAGCACGGTCTTCCCGCAGCGCATGCTGGTCGACTACGTGCGCGTCTCGCAGTAAGGCAGCACCTCCCGGATGCCCGGGTCCCCGCAGCTCGGGACCCGGGCATCCGCCCTCGCTCCTCCACCGCCCCCCCACACCGCCGGGCCGCCCGCGGGCGCCGGGCGAGAGAGGCGAACTCCCATGCTGCAAGCCTCGTTCGGCACCTCCCCACCTCCCCCACCCCTGAGGCGGCGGCGGCTGACCGCCGCCCAGTCCCGGCTGGCCGCCGTCATCGGCTTCGTCCTGGTCGTCGCGCTGGCCCTGGTGGCCACACCGCGGATCGCCCGGGCCGCCGACCCGGTGCTGCTCTCGCAGGGCAAGACGGCCACCGCCTCCTCCACCGAGAACGCCGGCACCCCCGCATCCGCCGCCGTCGACGGCAACACCGGCACCCGCTGGTCCAGCGCCTTCGGCGACCCGCAGTGGCTGCAGGTCGACCTCGGCTCCTCGCAGCCGATCAGCAAGGTCGTGCTGAACTGGGAGACGGCGTACGCGTCCGGCTTCCGCATCCAGGTCTCGGACAACGCCAGTTCCTGGACCGACGTCTACACCACCACGACCGGCTCGGGCGGCACCCAGACCCTCACCGTCAGCGGCACCGGGCGCTATGTGCGGATGTACGGCACCGCCCGCGCCACGCAGTACGGCTACTCGCTGTGGGAGTTCCAGGTCTGGGGCGGCTCCGGCACCCAGCCCGCCGCGTGCGGCAACACCACGGCGGCCGTCGGCAAGCCGGCGACCGCGTCCTCGACGGAGAACGCGGGCACCCCGGCGTCCGCGGCCTTCGACGGCGACCCGGGCACCCGCTGGTCCAGCGCCGCGTCCGACCCGCAGTGGGTCCAGGTCGACCTGGGCTCCGCGCAGGACATCTGCGGGGTCAGCCTGACGTGGGAGGCGGCCTACGCGACCGCCTTCCAGATCCAGGTGTCGGACAACGGCAGCAGCTGGACGACCGTGTACTCCACGACGGCGGGCACCGGCGGCACCGAGAAGCACTCCTTCACCGCCAACGGCCGCTATGTGCGGATGTACGGCACCGCAAGGGCCACGCAGTGGGGCTACTCGCTATGGGACTTCACCGTGCTGACTCCCGGTGACGCCACGACGCCGCCCGGCGGCGGCAACGGCGACTGCCCGTGGGTGGGTTCGACCGCCCCGGTGGCCACCCGGGTCGCGCAGCTGCTGGCGCAGATGACGCAGGCGCAGAAGATCCAGATGCTGCACGGCACCGGCGCCAGCTCG
This sequence comes from Actinacidiphila bryophytorum, assembly GCF_016916835.1. GTDB lineage: Bacteria > Actinomycetota > Actinomycetes > Streptomycetales > Streptomycetaceae > Actinacidiphila > Actinacidiphila bryophytorum. The sequence continues at coordinate 220,594 of NZ_JAFFIX010000010.1, forward strand.
CCCTACATCGGCGACACCGCGGCCATCCCGTCGCTGTGCATCCCGGCCATGGGCTTCCACGACGGCCCCAGCGGCGTCGGCGACGGCTTCGGCGGGGTGACCCAGCTGCCCTCGGCGGTCTCCTCGGCCGCGACGTGGGACACCGCACTGCAGAAGAGCTACGGCACGGTCGCCGGCGCCGAGTTCGCCGGCAAGGGCGCGGACGTGGCGCTCGGCCCGACGATGAACATCGTCCGCGACCCGCGCTGGGGCCGGGCCTTCGAGACCTACAGCGAGGACCCGTACCTGAGCGCCCAGATGGCCACCGCGAGCATCCAGGGCATCCAGAGCCAGGGCGTGATGGCGCAGGCCAAGCACGTGGCGGTCTACAACCAGGAGACCAACCGCAACGGGCCGCAGGACAACGCCATCGTCGACCAGCGCACCCTGCAGGAGATCTACTTCCCGGCCTTCCAGGCGGCAGTGAGCAAGGGCGCCTCGGCCTCGGTGATGTGCGCCTACTCCACCGTCAACGGCGTCTACGCCTGCCAGAACGCGAACCTGCTCAACAACGCCCTCTACCAGCAGGCCGGTTTCGGCGGCTTCGTCACCAGCGACTGGGGCGGCGCGCACTCCACGGTGGACGCGGCCAACAACGGCATGACCATGGAGATGCCGGGCGGCTACTTCTACGCCGACTTCCTCGCGCAGGCGCTCGCCAACGGCACGGTCAGCCAGGCGACGCTGAACACGATGGTCAGCCGGGTGCTGACGCAGATGTTCGCGTTCGGGATCTTCGAGAAGGTCAAGACCGGCAACCGCGACTCGGTGGTGACCAGCGTCGCGCACCAGGCGACGGCCCGCCAGGTCGCCGAGCAGGGCTCGGTGCTGCTCAAGAACAGCGGTGTGCTGCCGCTGTCGGGCGCGAACGCGACCTCGATCGCGGTGATCGGCCCGGACGGCGGCGCCGGGGTGCGCAGCGTCGGCGGCGGAAGCGCCACCGCGACGAGTTCGGGTACGAAGGCGCCGATCGACGCGATCAAGGCCAGGGCGGGCGCCGGGGCCACGGTGACGTACAACGACGGCACCGACGTCAACGCGGCGGTGAACGCCGCGCGTTCTGCGAGCGTGGCGGTGGTCTGCGTCGGCTACGGCGAGAACGAGGGCGCCGACCTGAGCAGCATCGACCTGCCGGGTACGCAGAACCAGCTGGTCCAGCAGGTCGCGGCGGCCAACCCGAACACCGTCGTGGTGCTCAACACCGGTTCCGCGGTGACCATGCCGTGGCTCGGGCAGGTCAAGGGCGTCGTCGAGGAGTGGTACGCGGGCCAGGAGGTCGGCAACTCCCTTGCCGCGCTGCTGTTCGGCGACGTCAACCCGTCGGGCAAGCTGCCGGTGACCTTCCCCGCCTCGCTGGGCGACGTGCCGGCGCACACCACGGCACAGTGGCCGGGCAACGGCAACGTGCAGTACAGCGAGGGCCTCAAGGTCGGCTACCGGTGGTACGACGCGCAGAACATCGCGCCGCTGTTCCCGTTCGGGTTCGGCCTGTCGTACACCACCTTCGGCTTCTCCGGGCTGCAGGTGGGCGCGCTCGACGGCAGCGGCAATGCCACGGTGAGCGCGACGGTCACCAACACCGGCAGCAGGGCCGGCGCAGAGATCGCCCAGCTGTACGTCGGCGACCCGGCGTCCACCGGTGAGCCCGCCAAGCAGCTCAAGGGCTTCCAACGGGTGGACCTGCAGCCGGGCGCCAGTGCGAAGGTGACCTTCACGGTGACCGCGCACGACCTGGCGTACTGGAACACCGCGGGGAACAACTGGACCACGGCGGCGGGCGGTTACCAGATCATGGTCGGCGACTCGTCGCGGAACCTGCCGCTGAGCGGGACGCTGACCGTGCCGACGGCGATGACCGCGAAGACCGTCGGGGCCGCGGCCACCGCGGCGGCCTCGGTCACCGTGCACAACCCGCACGGCATGAGCAGCCCCGCGGGCACCGCGGTGCGGCTCGCGGTCGCGGCCGAGGCGACGGGCGGCGCCGCCCCGGTCTTCACCGCGACCGGGCTGCCGGCCGGTCTTTCCATCAGCGGCGACGGGGTGGTCTCGGGCACCCCGAAGGCGAAGGGGACCAGCACGGTCAGCGTGACGGCCTCGGACGGCAAGGGCGCGGCCGACACCGCGACCTTCGTCTGGACGGTCACCTGAGACGCGGGCCCGCGGCTCGGTGAGCCGCGGGCCCGCCCACCGATTCTGCCTCCCCATGGGTGAAGACGACTCCCCGTGGGGAGGCAGATGTACATGACAATGCGATGGCGTCCCGGGTCAGCGTCCGTACCAGACGGTGGTGACGTTGCAGAACTCGCGGATGCCGTGGCCGGACAGCTCGCGGCCGTAGCCGGAGCGCTTGACGCCGCCGAAGGGCAGCGCCGGGTGCGAGGCCGTCATGCCGTTGAAGAACACCCCGCCGGCCTGCAGTTCGGCAGCGAAGCGCCGCTGCTCCTCCTCGTCGGTGGTCCACACGTTGGAACTCAGCCCGAACGGCGTGTCGTTGGCCAGCGCCACCGCCTCGTCCAGGTCCCGCACCCGGTAGAGGGTCGCGACCGGGCCGAACGCCTCCTCGCGGTGGATGCGCATCGCCTCGGTGACCTGGCCGAGCACGGTCGGCTCGTAGTACCAGCCCGGCGGCAGCGCCTTGGGGCGGCGGGCGCCGCACAGCGCCTCCGCCCCCTGGGAGAGCGCGTCCTCGACCAGCTCCTCCAGGTCCGCCCTGCCCTGCTCGGTGGCCAGCGGGCCGACGTCGGTGGACGGGGTCGTCGGATCGCCGACCCGCAGGGCGCTCATCGCCCGGGTGAATCGCTCGGCGAAGTCGTCGTAGACGTCCGCGTGGACGATGAAGCGCTTGGCGGCGATGCAGGACTGGCCGTTGTTCTGCACCCGGGCGGTGACCGCGACCTGGACCGCCCGGTCCAGGTCGGCCGCCGCCGACGGCATCACCACGAAGGGGTCGCTGCCGCCGAGTTCCAGCACCGTCTTCTTGACCTCGTCGCCCGCGACCGAGGCGACCGCGCGGCCCGCGCCCTCGCTGCCGGTCAGGGTCGCCGCGGCCACCCGCGGGTCGCGCAGCACCCCCTCGATGGCGCCGGAGCCGACCAGCAGCGTCTGGAAACAGCCCTCGGGGAAGCCCGCCCGGTGGAACAGCTCGCCGAGGTAGAGCGCGGTCTGCGGGACGTTGGAGGCGTGCTTGAGCAGCCCGGTGTTGCCGGCCATCAGCGCGGGCGCGGCGAACCTGACGACCTGCCAGAGCGGGAAGTTCCAGGGCATCACCGCGAGCACCACACCCAGCGGGCGGTAGCGCACATACGCCCGGGCGGCGCCGCTGTCCTCGACGTCGGCGGCCTGCGGCTGCTCGTCGGCGAGCAGGCCCTCGGCGCGCTCGGCGTACCAGCGCATCGCCTTGGCGCACTTGGCGGCCTCCGCGCGGGCGGCGGCCAGCGTCTTGCCCATCTCGGTGGTCATGGTGCGGGCGATGTCGTCCTGCTCCTTGTCGAGCAGGGCGGCCGCGGCCTCCATCAGCCGCGCCCTGGTGCCGAAGTCGGTCTCCCGCCAGCTGCGGAACGCGCTGTGCGCGGCGGCGATCCGCGCCTCGACGCCGGCTGCGTCGAGCGGTTCGAAGGTACGGACCGTCTCCCCTGTCGCGGGGTTCACGGTGGCGATCGGCATGCTGCTCCTCCTCGTGCCGCGGGCCGGCCGGGCGGGCTCGCGGGCCGGGCGCCCACGAGGCGCGGATACCCGCGCGTGCCGTGTCCATGCGGCTGCGCCGCCATCCTGCCCCGGACGGCAGCGCCGGGCGCCGGCGCTGCGCCCGCCGGAGTGCGCACGGCACCCGCCCGGCGCAACCCGCCCCCGGAAGGGTTCCGCCGTCCGGGTGGTCCCGTACCCGGTGTTCCGCCGCCGGGAAGGAGCTGACCTGCAGCGTTCACCCGCCGGTAACGCCGGCCACATCAGCCGCAGGTTCTACGCGCGCAGAATCGTTTCCCGCACCCCAATTCACCGCCCCCCACATGGAGGTTGACGGATGCCTGGTCCCCGTACGTCCCGCAGCAGGATCGCGCTCGGCGCGACCGCGGCACTGGGCGTGATCGCCCTGGCCGCGGCCGGTGTCGCCACCGGCAGCGCACAGGCCGCACCGTCGGCCGCCGCCGTACCCGCCGCGGCCGGCACCCACCGGGTGCTGTTCGACAACACCAAGGCGGAGACGGCCGGCAACGCCGACTGGATCATCAGCACCAGCCAGCCCGACCCGCTGGGCCAGGACGCCACACCGAACGCCGAGACCGACTGGACCGGCGCCATTTCCTCCTGGGGCGTCGCCCTGCAGAAGGCCGGCGGCTACAGCCTGAACACCCTGCCGTCCGGGCGGACCATCACCTACGGCAACAGCTCCAACGCCCAGGACCTGAGCAACTTCGACACCTTCGTCCTGACCGAGCCCAACGTGAAGCTCAGCGCCGCGGAGAAGACCGCGGTGATGACCTTCGTCAAGAACGGCGGCGGCCTGTTCCTGATCTCCGACCACAACAACAGCGACCGCAACAACGACGGCTGCGACTCGCCCTGCGTGATCAACGACCTGCTCACCAACAACGGCGTCGACAACACCGACCCGTTCGGCTTCTCCGTCGACCTGCTGGACATCAGCACCGACAACCCCCGGGCGATCAGCAGCAGTTCCGACCCGGTGCTGCACGGCCCCTTCGGCACCGTCACCGGCAGCATCCTGCGGGACGGCACCACCTTCACCCTCAAGCCGACCGACAACCCCAACGTCAAGGGCCTGCTCTACCGCACCGGTTCGTCAGGCAACAGCGGCGCCTTCTTCGCCACCAGCACCTTCGGCAGCGGCCGGGTCGCCATCTGGGGCGACAGCTCACCGGTCGACGACGGCACCGGCCAGTCCGGCAACACACTCTACGACGGCTGGAACGACCCGGCCGGCACCGACGCGGCGCTGGCGCTCAACGCGACAGCCTGGCTGGCGGGTTCCGGCAGCACCACCACCCCGCCGCCCACCACCGGCGGCACCACGGGCGGCACCACCTGCACCGCCCGCCAGCTGATCGCCAACCCCGGCTTCGAGTCGGGCACCTCCTCCTGGTCGGCGACCAGCGGCGTCATCAACAACGACAGCGGCGAGGCCGCGCACAGCGGCTCGTACAAGGCGTGGCTCGACGGCTACGGCACCGCGACCACCGACACCCTCGCCCAGTCGGTCACCATCCCGGCGGGCTGCGCGGCCCAGTTGAGCTTCTGGCTGCACATCGACACCGCGGAGACCGGCTCGACGGTGTACGACACGCTCAAGGCGCAGGTGCTGAACTCCTCCGGCACGGTGCTGGGCACGCTCGCGACGTACAGCAACGTCAACGCGGCGTCCGGCTTCGCCCAGCGGTCCTTCTCGCTGAGCGCCTACGCGGGCCAGACGGTCACGGTGAAGTTCACCGGGACCGAGGGCTCGAAGCTGCAGACGTCCTTCGTCATCGACGACGTGGCGCTGGACGTCAGCTGACCCCGCCCCGTCCCCGCCGCCGGCCCGCCCGGGGCCGGCGGCGGGGACGGGTCAGCCGAGCAGGCTGCGCTGGGTCTCCGGGCCGAACTCGCACCAGACCGCCTTGCCGTCGCCGCGCGGCTCGACACCCCAGTGGGTGGCCAGCGCGTCGATCATCAGCAGCCCGCGCCCCGAAGTGGCGGCCTCGCCCGGCGAGCGCCGGCGCGGCCACACGCTGGAGCGGTCCTGCACGGTCAGCCGCACCCGGCGCACCGGCTCCGGCAGCACCTCGAGGGTCAGCACCGCACCGCCCTCGGTGTGCAGCAGCACGTTGACCAGCAGCTCGCCCGCGGCGACCTCGACGTCGTCGGCCAGCTCCGGCAGCTCCCAGGCCTCCAGCGTCTGGCGCAGCGCGAGCCGCGCGTCGGCCAGCCCCTCGGGGTCGGCCTGGTGGACGTAGGAGTGCATGCGCGGCGCCCCCGAGGTGCCCGGGTCGGGGTCGCGGCGCAGGATCAGCAGCGCCACGTCGTCCTGCGAGCCCCAGCGCTCCCACAGGTTGTCCGCGAGGTGGTCGGCCAGGTCCTCGTGGTGCTCGGGGCCGTCCCGCACCGCCTCGGCCAGCGCCTCCATGCCGACGGTGATGTCCAGACCGCGCTCCTCGACGAGCCCGTCGGTGCAGAACACCAGGGTCTCACCGGGCACCAGGTCAAGCCGGGTCTCGGGGAATTCGTGCAGGTCGACCGCGGTGGCCAGGCCCAGCGGCAGCCCGCCGCGCACGTTGGGCCAGCCGGTACGCCCGTCGGTGTGCCGCACCAGCGGCCCGAGGTGGCCGGCCCTGGCCGCCCTGACCGAGCCGCCGGCCAGGTCCACCTCGGCGTAGGCGCAGGTCGCGAAGCGCTCGGTGTCCAGCTCGGCGAGGAAGCGGGAGGCCCTGGCCAGCACCGTCGACGGCGGGTGGCCCTCGGCCGCGTAGGCGCGCAGCGCGATCCGCAGCTGCCCCATGACGGCCGCCGCATGCGTGTCGTGCCCCTGCACGTCGCCGACGACCAGGCCCACCCGGTTCTGCGGCAGCGCCACCACGTCGTACCAGTCGCCGCCGACCTCACGGCCGCTGGAGGCCGCGTGGTAGCGCACCGCGACACCGGCGCCCTCGACCCGCGGTATGTCCCGCGGCAGCATCGCCGACTGCAGCCCGGTGGCGAACTCCCGCTCCCGGTCGAAGAGCATGGCCCGCTGCAGGGACTGCGCCACGATCGCCGCGAGCGCCGCACACAGCTCGCGGTGGTCGTGGGTGAAGACGTCACCCGAGCGGTAGAAGAGCGAGAAGCCGCCGATGGAGCGGCCCTGGGCGACCAGCGGCAGGAAGGCCGCCGCCTCAAGGCCGAGGCCCGTCAGACCCGTCACGAAGGCCACACAGGCCGGGTACTGCTCCGCCAGCTCGGTCAGGGAGTGCACGAACTTGGGCTGCTGGGTCATGACCGCCTCGCCCAGCGGCAGCGTCCCGTCGAAGCGGGTGGGCGGCAGCCCGCCCAGGGGGGCCGCGACACCGCTGACCCCGATGTAGCGCAGCTTGCCGCCCTCGATCAGCGCCAGCGCCAGCCCGTCGGCGCCGAAGCGCTCCATGCCGCCCGCGCCGGTCAGCACCGCGGTGATGTCCTCGACGGTCACCGCACGGGACAGCGCCTCGGTGGTCAGCCGGACGATCGGGGCGAGGCTCTGCCGCTCCTCCGCCGGCGGGGCGGGCTGCACCTCGGGCGCCTGGGTCAGCTCGTCGGTGGCGTCCCTGACGATGCCGACGATGCGGTACGGGTTGCCCCGCTGGTCGCGCAGGATCGTGCCCTGGGTGTGCGTCCACTGCTTGGCGCCGTCCCTGCGGGTGATCCGGAAGTACCCTCCGTAGCTGCGGTGACCCGCCTGGATCGCGGCCCTGAGCGCGTAGTCCAGCCGCACGCCCTCCTCGGGCGAGACCCGCAGCACCAGCGACTCCGGACGCGAGTCGAACTCCTCCGGCCGCAGGTCGAAGACCTTCAGACCCGCGGCGTCCAGCTCGAGGGTGCCCCGGTCGAGGTTCCAGTCGAAGCTGCCCATGCCGTTCAGGGCAAGCCGCTCCCCCGGGCCGATCTCCGACTCCGGAGGCCGGTCCAATCCGAGGACGGGGCCGATCCTGGGGTCGTAACCACTGCGGACCGGTCGCTTACGCACTGTCATGCACTGGCTCCGGGGGGTCGGACCTGCGGTCATCGGGCCGCTTCCGCGAGGCGGACCATCGGGAAGGCTTCGGCATGATTTGGGGCCATTAGAGCCATTATGCCCCGGCGGCGGTGTCCGGTCCCGGCTGCGGTGGTGCGGGTTCGCGCCGGTGCGTCTTCGCGCTCAGCGCACGGCGGTACGCCGGCGGCGCACCACGACCAGGCCCGTCGCCCCGACGAGCGCCGCCACGGCCACCGCCTTCACCGAGCCGGGGCCGGTCACGCCCCCGCCCAGCCCGGTCCGCACGGTGCCGGGCGCCGGGGCGCCCCGCTCCTCGACGGCCACGGGTATCGTCCCCTGCCCCCCGTCGCACCCGAAGGCGACGTCATGGCGTACGCCGGGCGCCGCGTACCGGCCGACGGTGACCGTGGCGACCTGCTCCAGCTCCTGCCCCTGCCCTTCGCCCGGGCCGAGCGCCACGGTGCCGAACAGGCCGGGGGCCGAGGCCGTCGCGGGACCCGCACACCCGAAGGCACGCAGAGTGACGGTGTCGCCGGGGGCGGCCGTGGCCGGGGTCGCGGTGAAACGCGGGCCGTCGGCGGCGGCCGCCGCGGGTGCGGCGGCGGCGAGCGCGGCCACGGCCAGGGCGGCTGCGGATATGAGCCCGGCGCGCATACGTCTCTCCCCGTGCCGGGGGCGGTCCCATGACCGCTCCAACGTCGCGGCCGGCACCCTTCCGGTATCCGACGGAGCCGCCCCCGCCGCGCGCCGGCGACCGCCCGCCCGGCCGCCGCACCCCACCGCCGGTGCGCTGAACTGCCGCACGGGCAGGCCGCGTTGGCCGCGGCGCTACGGACCCGCGCCGGTGGGACCGTTCGGGTGGGGCCGCCCTCACCGGTGGTCGGCGCCCCGGGTCGGAGTGAGCACGGCGAAGGCCACCAGGCCCGGCGGCGCGGTCAGCCACGCCGGCGGGTCGACGGCGGCGAAGCGCTCGACCAGGGCGTCGAAGACACGGTAGGCGCTGGTCGCGTCACGTGCGGTGACCACCACGTGCACCAGGCCAGGTTCCTGCAGGCGTTCCCAGTCGTCCGGCACGGCCGGCTCCTTCCGCTGCGGATCTGTTGCCCGCAGGGACCGCGGGGGGCGGGGACGCAGTTGCGGAACCGTGCGGGGTTCACCCCGAAGGGGCGTGCGCGGCATGGGGCGGGGCCGGCGGGGTAGCCGAGAGGGCGAACGGTACGCAATCTCCTACGGAGTGTGCGATGACCAGTCCGTACCCTGACCCGTTTCCGCCGGTCCCGCCACCGGACGAGCCGGTGCCGGGGCCTCATCCGGTGCCCGCACCGGAGCCGCACCCTGTTCCTGGGCCGGCCCCGGACCCCGTCCCGACCCCGCCGTCCCCCGTCCCCCCTTCCCCCGAGCCCACCCCGGCCCCGTCCCCACCCCCGATCGACCGCCGGCCGTAGTCCGGTCCTGCCCCTTGCGGTGAGCTTGCACCTTCCGGTGCACCGTGAACGCAACAGGAAGTGGCACCCCCCAGGCGGCCCGCCGGGACAACCGAGGTCACCGGAAGCGCTGACATGACAGGCCTGACCATAGGCACAGAACTGGCCGGAGCCGGTGAATTCCGCACGCGGTTTCGATTTGTTCACCCGTCGGTGTATCCATCGAAAATATGCCCGGGCATTCATCATCAAGGTCGATAATCCACACGCGCCGCGAACATGACACCCGCAACACCGCAGGTGAGAGCCCCCTCCCTTCGAACACCCCCCGGTGTATGGCGCAGCCTTTTCGATCACCTCCGCAGAATGGTCACAAGTCCTCCGCGAGGTGCCCCACCATGGTCCCCGGAAATACGGCCGGAGCGGCCGTTGCGCATGGGAGTGCGCCGAAAGGGAATCGGCGGCTCCCGGGGGAGGTAATTCATGGGCAGGGCTTTGCGTGCCGCATCCGTCGCGTCCGCGGCGGCACTGGTGGCACTGGCGATCGCGCCGACGGCGGCGCGGTCCGCCGTGCCGCCGCGGGTCGACCTGAGGGTGCTGGTGGTGGACGACGGCGGTCCCGCGACCGCCGCGATCACCTCGGAGCTGGACGGCGCCGGCACCCCGTACACGACGGTGGACCTGGCCGCCGCGAGCCGGCCGGTGATCACGCCGGGCTTCCTGAGCGACACCGTGTCGGGCCGGCCGCGCGCCAAGTTCCAGGCGGTGGTGCTGCCGAACGACAACCCGTTCGGCGCGGACTCCGCGGAGATGGCGGCCCTGGCGGCGTACGAGACGGCCTTCGGCATCCGGCAGGTGGACGCGTACACCTATGCGCAGCCCGCGGTGGGGCTGAACTACGCGCAGACCGGCGGCTACATCGGCCGGCTGGACGGCGTGCAGGGGCAGGTGACCGCTCAGGGCGCGGCCGGTGACTTCGGCTATCTGAAGGGTGCCGTTCCCTTCGAGGACAACGACCCCTACCAGTCGGAGAGTTACGGCTACCTCGCAACACCGCTGGCCGCCCAGGCGGCGGGGGCGGTCTTCACCCCGCTGGTGGACGCGCCCATCCCGGGCAGCGCGCAGCGCGGTGTGCTGGTCGGGCAGTACGCGCACGACGGGCGCACCGAGCTGGTGATCCCCTTCGTCTACAACCAGTACCAGCAGCAGTTCCGGCTGCTGGCCCGCGGCATCGTGGAGTGGATGACCCAGGGCGTCCACCTGGGCGCCGACCGCAACTACTTCGAGGTGCAGGTCGACGACGTCTTCCTGGCCGACGACCGGTGGAACTCCTCGCTCAACTGCACGCCGGGCGACGTGGACTGCCCGATCGGCACGGGTGAGGACACCGACCCGATCCGGATGACCGCCGCGGACGCGGCCTATGCCACGCAGTGGTCGAAGGCGCACGGCTTCACCCTGGACTTCGTCTTCAACGGCGGCGGCAGCGAGGACTGGAAGTCCGACCACGACACCTCCTCCGACCCGCTGGCGAACCAGCTGGTGGCCGACAAGAACAGCTACCGCTGGGTCAACCACACGTATCTGCACCCCTTCCTGGGCTGTGTGCAGGACGTCAGCGTGGTGCCCTGGCGGTGCGAGACGACCTCGACGGGTGCCACGCAGTGGGTCAGCAAGGCCGACATCACCGCGGCGGTCAAGGACAACCGCAGCTGGGCGGCGCAGCACGGGATCCCGCTGAACAACCAGGAGTTGGTGACCGGCGAGCACTCCGGGCTCAAGGTGCTGCCGCAGCAGCCCGCCGACAACCCCAACCTGGCGCCCGCGCTGACCGGGCTCGGCGTCGCCTACCTGGCGAGCGACAACTCCCGTGAGCCCGACCAGCGCAAGGTCGGCCCCGCGCTGACCGTGCCGCGCTTCCCGATGAACGTCTTCTACAACGCGGGCACCGCGCAGGAGGAGACCGACGAGTACAACTGGATCTACACCAACCTCGCGCAGGGCGGCAGCGGCGCGTGCGCGATCTCGGGCAACTCCACGTGCCTGGTCGCCCCGTTGGACCCGGCCACCGGCTACGCGTCGTACATCGTGCCGCTGGAGGCCAGGATCGACCTCGGCCATGTGCTCGGCAACAACCCGCGCCCGCACTTCATCCACCAGTCGAACCTGGCCGAGGGCCGGATCGCCTACCCGGTGCTGGAGCGGGTGCTCGGCGACTATGCGGCCCTCTTCGCCGCGAACACCCCGGCGGAGAACCTGCGGACCGCGGACATCGCCACCGAGCTGCAGCGCAGGGCCGCGTGGAGCGCGGCATGGAAGGGCGGCAAGGTGACCGCCTACCGCATCGGCAGCACGGTGACCGTCAGCGCGCCGAGCGGTGTGGCGGTGGACGTCACCGCGCCGGCCGGTACGCGGCAGGCCCAGCTGCTGGGCTCGACGGCCTTCGGCACCGCCTACGCGGGACGCCTGTCCGGCTGGGCGCAGCCGGGCCTGCTCCAAGGCGCGGTCACCCTCACGCTGCCCGCCTCCGCGGTCCCCGCGGCCGTCCCGGCGGCGACTGCGGCCAAGGCGAAGAGCCCGGCGACGCTCGCCGCGCCGGTCGGCCGGCTGCCCGTGCCCCGCGGCGTCGCCGACGCCGTACCCGCAGGTCCCGGCGACAGCGCGCGCGGCTAGGCCGTGTTTTGGAAGTAGCGCCGTCCGCCCACAGGGCGGGCCCCGCGGCGTCTGGTGCGTGCGATCGCAAGGCGGAGGGCCGTCCTCGTAGTGGGCCTACTCGGACGACTCCGACAACGCAGCGAGCGTGCGTGCCAGGCGTCGCGGGGCAGGCGGGACTTCCACAACACGGCCTAGCGCGGGAAGCGACACCGCAGGTGCGGGCGGGGCGCCGACGCCCCGCCCGCACGGACCGGCCCGACATGGCAAAGCACCGCACAGCACCGACCCACCGCACCCGACCCGTCCAGGGGGACACCGCTTCATGCACGCAGTCTTCGGCGAGCCGTCGCGCATCGCGCAGGTGACGCTGCTGACCGAGGGGACGTATCCGCACAGCCCCGGCGGGGTGAGCGTCTGGTGCGACCAGCTGGTCCGCGCGATGCCCGACGTCGACTTCCGGGTGACGGCCGTCACCGCGACGGGACATGAGCAGCCGGTGTGGGAACTGCCCCCGCACGTCACGGCGTTGGAGTCGATACCCATGTGGGGTCCCACCCCCGGGGGCCGGGAGCCGCGCGGCCGGGAGCGGCGTGCGCTGCTCGCCGCCTGGGAGCGGCTGCTGACCGCGCTGCTGGCCCAGGAGGACGGCGCCGACGAGCTGTTCGGCCCCGCGCTCTACGAACTCGCCGGGTGGGCAGGGTCCGGCACGCTGTCGGCGGGGCTGCGCTCTGAGGCGGCGGTACGCACCCTGGCCGGGCTGTGGCGGCGCCCGGGTACGGACGTGGCGGCCGCGCTGCCGACCCAGCACGACGCGCTGACCGGCACCGACCTGCTGGAGCACGCGCTGCGCCCGCTGGCCGCGGCCCCGCCCACCGGGGTGGCGCACGCGGTCAGCGGCGGCCTCGCCACCCTGCCGGGGCTGGTCGCGCACCACCGCGACGACGTGCCGCTGCTGCTCACCGAGCACGGCGTCTACCAGCGGGAGCGCTACCTAGGACACCGCACAGGACCCTACCGGTGGCCGGTCAAGTCCCTGATGCTGCACTTCTTCCGGCTGCTGGCCCGCGAGGCCTACCGGCACAGCGCGCTCATCACCCCGGGCAACCGCTACAACCGCCGCTGGGAGGAGCACGGCGGCGCCGACGCGGACCGTATCCGCACCGTCTACAACGGGGTGGACCCCGGCGCCTTCCCGCCCGCCGGTCCTGAACCCGAGGTGCCGACGCTGACCTGGGCGGGACGCATCGACCCGATCAAGGACCTGGAAACGCTGATCCGGGCCTTCGCGCTGGTCCGGGAGGAGATACCGGCGGCCAGGCTGCGGATCTTCGGCGGCACCCCGCGCGGCGGCGAGGAGTACCGGGCGCGGTGCGAGGCGCTGGCCGCGGCGGTCGGGGCAGCGGACGCGGTCCGCTTCGAGGGCCGGGTCGAGGACATCCGCACCGCCTACGCGGCGGGCCAGGTCGTGATGCTCTCCAGCATCAGCGAGGGCTTCCCCTTCACCCTGATCGAGGCGATGTCCTGCGGGCGCTGCACCGTCTCGACTGACGTCGGCGGGGTGCGCGAGGCGGTCGGCGACACCGGCCTGGTCGTACCGCCGCGGGACCCGGCGGCCATGGCGCTGGCGGCGATCGCGCTGCTGCGCGACCCGGCGCGGCGGGCCGCGCTCGGCGAGGCGGCCAGGCTGCGGGTGATCGACCAGTTCACCCTGCGCCAGACCATCGACGCCTTCCGCGGCATCTACACCGGCCTGTCGCCGTCCGAGCCGCGTACGGCGCAGCAGTACGCCGGTGTGACGTGGATGTCCCGCGTGTGGCGCCCTGAGCAGGCGCAGGACCCGGCCCTTGCCGCACAGGCGTCGGAGGGCACGGCATGAGCGTCCCGCCACCACGAGCAGCCACACACGCCCCACCCGGCGGGCGGTGCGCTTCCGCCGGCCGCGGTGGCTCGGGCAGTTCCCCTGCGGCAGGGGGTGCCCACCAGGGGCGCGGGGAACTGCGCGCCCAGCCCCCCACCGGCCGGTGGTGGGGTACGGACGGGAACAGCCCCATTCCGACGGAGACGACCCGCGCCCCGGTGGGGGCTGAGCGCGCCCACGCGGCGCCAGCCGCACATCAGATAGACGCATACGCCACACCCCGCACCTGCACCGCCACCAGCGGACGCATGCCAGGAGCGCGCGGTGCGCGCCCGGTGCCCGGGCCGGCCGCCACGGGCGGACCGTACGGCCGAACGGAACTGTTGCAAGTGAAGGGGACGGCATGAGCGGGGCGTTGTCTGCGGCCGGTGCGGACGGCGGGTCCGTGGTGCGGCTGCCGCGGCTCCGGCGGGCGCCGGCCTGGGCCGACGGGGACCCGGTGGCGGAGCTGGCGCAGCGGCTGGGGGACGCGTGCGGGAGCGCGGTGCACGCCGACGAGATCGCGGCACTGCTGGAGTCTGACGGCCTGACCGACGAGCAGATCACCGAACGCTACCGGCACCCGGACCTGTTCGCGCTGGCCGAGACGCTCTTCGCCCTGGTGCCGCGGACGTACCCGGAGCCGGAGCCGGCCGCGGACCCGTGGCGGACGGACGTCGGGCGGTGCGTCCTGCGCGGCCTCACCTTCGCGCTGCCGGGCGTGGCCTACGTCGTCGGCGGACGCTGGGCGGCCGGCCCCGACGGTCACTTCGGGGTGAGCGCGGCGGTCGCGGGCTGGGCCGCGGCGGCGCTGTGCAGCTGGGGCTGGAACCAGGCCCTGGCGCACCGGGCGGGGCTGCTGCTGCTCGCGAGCCGACCCAGGGCCGCCGCCCGCTGCCTGCTCACCGGCGGCGCCGCGGGCACGGGACTGGCCACCGCGGCAGCCGCGGCCGTCATAGGACCGGCGCACCTGCCGGCGCTGGCCTTCGCGGCAGGCCAGGCCCTCTACATGGCCGCGGCCACCGCCTTGCTGGTCCTGCACCGCGAACGCACCCTCCTGTACGTGCTGGCCCCGCTGACGCTGGCCGCGGCATGCGGCGCCGCAGCCCTCCCCTCCCCCGCGGCCGCCGCCCTCCTCGCAGCGACGGTCACCGCGGCCACGGCAGCGGCGGCTGCCACGGCCCTGCGCGCGCCGGCCGGCGAACTCCCGGGCGGGACAGGGCAGGACGCCCGCCGCGGCCTCGCGGCACGGCTCCGGCGCCGCCGCGCCGGCGCGTCCCAGTCGGAGAACGGCCCCCGCCCGGCCCCGCCCCAGTCCGTGCCACTGAACCTGGCCAGGCTCGCCGCACGGCTCCGGCGCCCCCGCGCCGCCGCATCCCGGCCGGGAAGCAGCCCGGACAACGGCCCCCGCCCGGCCCTGCGGCAGTCGGTGCCGCTGGGACTGGCCGGGCTGGCCGCCGGAGGGCTGGTGGTCGCGGCGGCGCTCGCCGGGGAGTTCGTCGGCGCGCTCACGGTGAGCATGGGTGTGGCCGAGTGGCTGCTCTTCCGGCTGCGCAGCCGCTGCCTGACGGCGGTGCGCAGGACGGGGGTCGCGCAGCGGCTGCTCGGCAGGTCGTGGCGGGTGCTGGCCCGCTGCCTCGGCGGCTACGCCGCCGCGCTGGTCACGCTGGCCGGCGTCGAGTCCGCGGTGCTGCCCGGTGCGGCGGCCTGGGACGCGCCGCACCTGGGGGTGCTGCTCGCGCTGGGCTGCACCCTGTGGCTCGCGCTGCTGCTCCAGTCCTGCGGTCGGCCGTGGACGGCCGCCGCCGTCCTGTCGGCGGCGACGGCCACCGCCGTGCCGCTGCTGGCCCTGCACACCGCGACGCCGGGCACCGTCATCGGCGTGACCGGCGGCTGCGCCGCCGCCGTCCTGCTCGCGGCGGCCACCACCGTCACCGCCCGGGTGACCACCCACCGCTGAGGGCCGCCCAAGGCCCCTCGACACCGCACCGCATCCAACCCACCCTCACCGCAAGGAGATTCCCGCATGTCCTCCCCAACTCCGGTCGCCGTCACGGGCGCCGAGGGCTTCATCGGCTCGCACCTGGTCGAGGCGCTGGTGGCCTCGGGCCGCCGGGTGCGCGCCATGGTGCAGTACAACTCCTTCTCGTCGAACGGCTGGCTGGAGGTCCTGCCGCCGGACGTGGCGGACTGCGTGGACGTCGTGCTGGGCGACGTCCGGGACCCCGGCTCGGTGCGCGACCTGGTCGCGGACTGCGACACCGTCTACCACCTGGCCGCGCTGATCGCGATCCCGTACTCCTACCGCGCCCCGCGCTCGTACGTCGACACCAACGTGACCGGCACCCTCAACGTCCTCGAAGCGGTACGCGAGTCGGGCATCCCGCGCCTGGTGCACACCTCGACCAGCGAGACGTACGGCACCGCGCAGACCGTACCGATCAGCGAGGACCACCCGATCGTCACGCAGTCGCCCTATGCGGCGTCCAAGGCGGGCGGGGACCGGCTCGCCGACAGCTACCACGCCAGTTTCGGCACCCCCGTGGTGACGCTGCGGCCCTTCAACACCTTCGGGCCGCGGCAGTCGATGCGGGCGGTGATCCCGACGGTGATCGGGCAGGTCGCGGCGGGCGAGACCAAGGTGACGCTCGGCGACCTGCGGCCGACCAGGGACTTCACCTACGTCAAGGACACCGCCGCCGCCTTCCTCGCGGTGGGGACGGCCCCGGCCCAGCAGGTCGTGGGCCGGACCTTCAACGCCGGTACGGGCGGCGAGATCTCGGTCGGCGACCTGGTGCGGCTGATCGGCACCCTGATGGACACCGAACTGGCCGTGCTGGAGGACCCGCAGCGGCTGCGCCCGTCCGGCTCCGAGGTGATGCGGCTGGTGTGCGACGCGGGCCGGCTGCGCGAGGCGACCGGCTGGGCGCCGGCCCACCGGCTGGAGGAGGGCCTGGCCCGCACCATCGACTTCTTCCGCGACCCCGCGCACCTCGCGCGCTACAAGACGGCCGCCTACAACGTCTGACGAGCCGTCACATCCATACCCACGGCACACCATCACCATGACCGCACGACCTCTGGGGGGACCCACCATGCACGCTGTCATCCTCGCGGGCGGCAAAGGCGTACGGCTGCGGCCGTACACCACCGCACTGCCCAAACCGCTGGTGCCGATCGGCGACAGCCACGCGATCCTGGAGATCGTGCTCAGACAGCTGGCCACCGCGGGCTTCCGCCGCTGCACCATCGCCATCGGGCACCTCGGCAACATCATCCGCGCCTACGTGGGCGACGGTTCGCAGTGGGGGCTCGACGTCGACTACGTCACCGAGGACAACCCACTCGGCACCATGGGGCCGTTGCTGACCATGCGGAAGCAACTGCCCGAGCACTTCCTGGTGATGAACGGCGACGTGCTCACCGACCTGGACTTCGGCGACCTGCTGCGCGGGCACCGCGGCTCCGGGGCGCCGCTGACGATCGCCACCTACCGGCGCACCGTCAGCATCGACTTCGGGGTGCTCACCACCGACGAGGGGCAGGTGGTGGCCTTCACCGAGAAGCCGAGCATGGACTACCGGGTGTCGATGGGCGTCTACGGGGTCTCCCGGGCGACGCTGGACGGCTACACCGCGGGGCTGCCGCTGGGCTTCGACGAGGTCGTGCTCGACCTGCTGGCCGCGGACCGGCCGCCGCGCGCCCACGACTTCGACGGCTACTGGCTCGACATCGGCAGGCCCGACGACTACGACCGGGCGAACGCCGAGTTCAGCAGCCTGCGCGGGCTGCTGCTCAAGGGGGCGTGAGCGGGCGATGAGCAGGATTCTGGTGCTCGGCGGCACGGGCTTCCTCGGCGGACCGGTGAGCGCCCGGCTGCGCGAACTGCCGGGCGCGACGGTGCTGTACGGCGGGCGGGCGGCGGCCGGCGGGCGGGGCGCGCCGGACCTGGCGGTCGACCTCGGCAAGGTGCCGGTGGACGTGCTGGCCGGCGGGCTGACCGCGCTGGCCCCCGACGTCGTGGTCAACTGCGCCGGGCTCGCCGCCGGCCCCGCCAGTGCGCTCGCGGCGGTCAACACGCGGGGCGCTGCGGCCCTGTGCGAGGCGCTGGCGGCGGCGGTGCCCGCGGCGCGGCTGGTGCAGCTGGGCTCGGCGGCCGAGTACGGCCCCGGGGTGCCGGGGACGGCGCTCGCCGAGTCGGCGGCGGCCCGGCCTGCCGAGGTCTACGGCGCCACCAAGCTGGCGGGCACCCTGGCGGTGGCGGGGTCCGGGCTGGACGCGGTGGTGCTGCGGGTCTTCAACCCGGTCGGCGCGGGCGCCCCCGCCTCCGGGCTGCCGGGCCGGCTGGCCACCGCCTTCCGTGGCGCGCCGCCCGGCGGGTCGGTCATGACCGGCGACCTCGGCGCGTACCGTGACTTCGTGGACGTGCGGGACGTGGCGGAGGCGGTCGCGCTGGCCGCGACCGCGACGGGGCCGCTGCCGCCGGTCGTGAACGTGGGCTCGGGGCAGGCCACCCTGGTGCGCGACCTGGCGGTCGAGCTGGCGGGGCTGTGCGGCTTCGGCGGGCGGATCACGGAGTCGGGTGCGGGCTCCGAGCGTTCCGCTGGCGTGTCATGGGTGCGCGCGGACATCGCGCTGGCCGCCGACGCGCTCGGCTGGCAGCCGCTCCGCACCCTGCACGACGCGCTGGCGGCGCTCTGCCATGCGACCGCCCCGACCGCGGGCGCCCCCGCATGACGCCCGGCCGGCGCCCGCCCGCGACCCCGGCGTACGGGGTCCCGCGCCGCGGGGCACAGGATGCGACCGCGCACCCGTACGGCGGTCCGGCCGGTGTGCCGGCGGCGAGCGCGCGGGCACTGCTGGTGCCGATGTACGTCCATCCCGCCGTCGACCCGGGGGCCTGGCGGGCGCTGGAGAAGATGGCAGGGCGGCTCTACGGGGTGGTGGTGAACGTGGCGGACGGGCCGGGGGCCGGGCGGCCGGACAGTGCGGTCGCGACGGCGGCGGAGCGCCTGCGGTCTGCGGGGGTGCGGCTGTTCGGCTACGTGGACACCGACTACGCGGCCAGGCCCGCCCGGGACGTGGAGCGCGATGTGCGCAGGCACCGGGAGTGGTACGGGGTGGGCGGGGTCTTCTTCGACCGGGTCGCAGCAGGGCGCGAGCAACTGCCGTACTACCGGCGGCTGGTGGCGGCCGGCCGGCTCGACGGCGCCCGCACCGCGGTCCTCAACCCGGGGGTGCACCCCGACCCCGGCTATGCGGCGGCGGCCGACCTGCTGGTGACCTACGAGGGCACGTGGGCGGACTACGCCGCCGCGGCCGTGCCCCGGTGGACGGCCGCCCATCCCCCGGGCCGCTTCTGCCACCTGGTCTACGGGGTGCCCGGTCCGGCCGCCGCGCGGGCGGTGGCCCGTACGGCCGCGGTCCGCGGCGCGGGCGTCCACTGCGCGGTCCCCGGCGGGCCGCCCAACCCCTGGCAGCACGTCCCGGCGAGCGCCGCGTGAGGGGCCGCTTCACGGGCCGCCGGCTCGCGCCGGCCGCCGCGCTGCTGCTCGCACTCGCGGGCTGCACCTCTTCGGGCGGCGACGGCGGGGGCGGCGACGGCGGGCGTCCGCGATCCGCCGGGCCGCCCGTGGCGGGCCGCTGGCAGCCGCAGGTGGGGGTCGCCTGGCAGTGGCAGCTCAGCGGCACCGTCGACACCTCCGTGGACGTGCCGGTGTACGACATCGACGGCTTCGAGAACCCGGCGGCCGTCGTCGCGCGCCTGCACGACGACGGCCGCCGGGTGGTCTGCTACGTCAACGCCGGTGCGTGGGAGTCCTTCCGGCCGGACGCGAAGGACTTTCCCGCCGCACTGCTGGGCCGCGGCGACGGCTGGGACGGCGAACGCTGGCTGGACGTCCGCGCCCTGGACCGGCTGCGCCCGCTGATGGCGGCCCGGTTCGACATGTGCAGAGCCAAGGGCTTCGACGCCGTCGAGCCGGACCTGCTCGACGGGTACGCCAACTCCACCGGCTTCCCGCTGACGGCGGCCGACCAGTTGGCGTACAACCGCATGATCGCCGGCCTCGCCCACGACCGGGGCCTGGCCGTGGGGTTGAAGAACGACCTGGACCAGGTGCCGCAGCTGCTGGGCGACTTCGACTTCTCGGTGGACGAGCAGTGCGCCCAGTACGACGAGTGCGGGCAGTTGTCGCCCTTCGTCGCCGCGGGCAAGCCGGTCTTCCACGTCGAGTACGAGCTGGCGCCCGCGCAGTTCTGCCCCGCGGTGCGCAAGCTGGGCTTCAGCTCCATGCGCAAGCACCTGTCGCTGGACGCCTGGCGGGAGCCCTGCTGAGCGCGCGGTCCCGTAGCCGGGTCAGATCAGCCGCCACAGGTGGTCGGCGGTGCCGTTGTCCGTCCACTGGGTGACCTGGGCGCCGTCGGCCTGCGACATGCCGTCGACGGCGAGCACCTTGCCCGACCGGACGTTGACGATCTTCGACCAGCCGTCGCCGTTGTCGGTGATGCGCCAGACGTGGTCGGGTGTGCCGTTGTCCTGGTACTGCTGGACGTGGGCGCCGTCGTCGGTGCTCTGGTCGTGGACGGCGAGGACCTTGCCGCTGTTGCGGTTGACGATCCGCACGGTCCCGTCGCCGTTGTCCAGCAGCGTCCAGACGTGGTCGGCGGTGCCGTTGTCCGCGTACTGCGTGACCTCGGCGCTGTCGGCGAGCGACATGCCGGAGACGGCGAGCACCTTGCCCGAGTTGCGGTTCTGGATGCGGTGCCAGCTGACGGTGGAGGGGGCGGGCGGCAGCAGCAGCGCGAACATCCCGCCGACCACCGGCCGGTCCTGGAAGCCGCGTTGGGCGCCGCCGGCCACCACGTACCAGTCGCTGAAGGGCACCCGCTGCGGTGAGGTGTTCGCGAAGTTGTAGACGCCGTTGACGAGTTGGTCGCGGGTGGCGGGGTGGTCGGCGAGCCAGGCGGCGGTCCACAGCTCCCAGTCGCCCTTGGTGTAGTCGTTGCGCGGGTCGAGGACGACGCCGTAGCCGCCGGACTGGGCCGCGTACCAGCCGGCCTCGCGGGCCGCGGTGCCGGTGGGCACCAGGTCGAGGCCGAGCAGCCGGTCGGGGAAGCCGTTGTACTTCAGGCTCCAGGTGCCGTCCTGGTCGTAGGCGAGTTTGAGGTGGGCGCCCGAGGAGTCCTCGGCGAGCGAGGTCCACCGGCTGACGTAGGAGCGGGCCAGGGTGCGGTAGCGGCCGGCGTCCGCGGTGCTGCCGTGCAAGGCGGCGACGACGCTCATGGCGCCGATGCCGACGATGCCCTTGAGCGCGAGGTTGGCGCTGTGCGCGATGAAGCCGGTGAAGTCGTCGGTCTGGTTCTGGAATCCGGGGTCGAGGGCGCTGGCGGCGAGGTACTCGGCCCACTGGCGCAGGATCGGGTAGTGCGCGGCGGCGAAGGAGGCGGCGTCGGCTGCGGGCAGCCGCTGGAGCAGGGCGGCGGCCATGATGAGCATGTTCGCGGACTCCTCGACCGGCATGTCCTCCTCGTTGCCGTCGTTGTGCCCGGTCGCGTTGGGGTAGCCCGAGCCGAGGTCGTGCTCGGCGAACTCCTTGGGCCAGCCGCCGTGTTCCGCGTAGTCCAGCAGCGGTTCCAGCAGCAGCCGCAGGTAGCCGGGCGAGAGGTAGAGGTAGGCGGGGAAGGCCGGGTAGGTGACGTCGACGGTGGACATGTTGCCGTCGGAGGAGATCTCCTTCAGGAACGCCCACGGCGAGCCGCCCCGGTCGGCCAGTTCGGTGCCGGCCACCGCCTGGCGCAGCGCGAGCGCGCACACGGCGGCGTAGTGGTCGCCGGTCGCACCGCCGCCCACCGCGGCGGCGGCGTCGTTGCGAATGCGCTGGTCCAGGGCGGTGGCGGCGGCCAGCGCGGCACCGTGGTCGGCGTCGAACCAGTCGACCATGCCGGTCCAGGAGCCCCAGTAGTGCGTCCACCAGGGCTGCAGCTGGGCGCCGAGGTAACTGACCGCGGGGGTGCGGACATGGCCGACGGTGACGGTGAACTCCGCCGACGGCGTACCGGGGTTGACGGTGCCGAAGTCGCGGTTCAGGCCGAGCACCGGCCAGCGGTCGCTGATGGCACGGGGTTTGGCGCTGTCCACGGACCCGTCGAGGCGGCCGGTGGCGGCGGAGGCGGCGCGCACCACGGTGTCCTGGCCGATCTGCGCGGTGACCCCTTCCCCGCTCGGCGCGGCCAGCACCACCCGGCCCCAGGACGCCTGGTCGCCGTGCTCCTGCAGGACGCCGGGGCTGGCGGGTTGCGCGCTGAGCACGGTCATGCGGCCGGTCTGCTGGAGGTCCCAGGTGATGGGCGTGGCATTGTCGCCGTGCACCCACTCCCCCGACACGTCGATGTGGACGTCCACGCTGTGGGCGCGGCCGTCGGCGCTCGTGGCCTGCACGGTGACGTAGCTGAGCGGCACCGACTGGCGCTGCAGGTTGCCGAGGTCCACCGGTGAGAAGAAGGTGACGGTCAAGGTGACGCCGCCGCCGGTGAGGGTGTAGACGGAGCGGGTCGCGGTCAGCTGCAGCGAGACCTGCTGCATGGCGGTCAGCGCGGGTCCCGCGGGCAGTGCGGGGGCGCCGGCGAAGACGTAGCAGGCCCCGTCGATCCTGGCCAGGCCGCACAGCGCGGTGATGTGGCCGTTCCAGAAGGTGGGCCAGGTGCCGGCCAGGCCGTCCGCGGCCAGCCAGGTCGACAGGTACATCGAGCGGACCGCGAGCGGCACGGCGGGCGGCCTGATCGGGGCGAAGGTGCCCGCGGCGGCGGCAGCGGGGCCGGGGGCGGCGGGCTGCGCGCCGGCCGGTGCGGCGGTGAGGGTGAAGAAGCCGCCGGTGGCTGCCGCTGCGGTGAGCGCGCCGCTCCACTTAAGCAGGTCGCGGCGCCCGGGCCTGGGCGTGCGGGTGTCGTCGGTTGTCACGGGGTTCCGTCCTCGGGGAGGGGTGGGGGGCGCGAGGGGGCCGGGCGGCCCTGGGGAACTGCGGAACGGGGTGGCTCAGAGGAACTGCCACAGGTGGTCGGCGGTGCCGTTGTCGTCGTACTGCACCACATGCGCGCTGTTGGCCGTCGACATCAGGTCGACACCCATCACCTTGCCGGAGTTCTGGTTGCGGATACGGAACCAGCCGTCACCGTTGTCCACGAACTGCCACAGGTGGTCGGCGGTCCCGTTGTCGTCGTACTGCACCACATGCGCGCTGTTGGCCGTCGACATCAGGTCGACACCCATCACCTTGCCGGAGTTCTGGTTGCGGATACGGAACCAGCCGTCACCGTTGTCGACCAGCTGCCACAGGTGGTCGGCGGTCCCGTTGTCGTCGTACTGCACCACATGCGCGCTGTTGGCAGTCGACATCAGGTCGACACCGATGACCTTGCCGGAGTTCTTGTTCCTGATCCTGCGGTAGGGCGCGGGCGCCGACCACTGGTGGCCGGTGGGCGAGGTGGTGGGGAAGGCGGAGATCCGCAGCCTGGCTGCGCCCATCGGGATGAGGGTGACGGTCTCGACGGGTGCGGTGCTGCGGGCGGGTGAGTCCTGGAGCGGGCTGACCACGTGCTGGCTGTCGGCCTGCCACTCGGCGATGCGGCGGGCAGGCGCGGTGATGCGCACGGGGGTGCCGGCGTGGGTGAAGGGGTCGGCCGGCAGCGGGCCGCCGGTGCGGCTGAAGGCGGTGCCGCCCGCGTCGAGGGCGAGCCCGTAGTTCCAGGCGGCGGCGGTGTGCACGGCGTACTCGGGGAACTGGGTGCTGCCGCCGGTCTGCACGTAGGTCTCGGCGATGTCGAGGGAGTAGCTGAGCGGGCCGTGGTCGATGCCGGTGGCGCCGTGGTTGCCCGGCCAGGTCCTGGTGGTCGTGGTCTGCGGCAGGGTGAGGACGACGGTGTCGCCGTTCTTCCAGGTGCGGTCGACGACGGTGAAGGCCGGTCCCGCGGGGGCGCCGACGGCGGCGCCGTTGACGCTGAGGCGGGGCGCGGAGCACCAGCCGGGGATGCGCAGATACAGCGGGAAGGCCAGCGGTCCCGGGGCGCTCAGGGTGAGCGTGACGGTGTCGGCGAAGGGGTAGTCGGTGGTCTCGGTGAAGGTCACCTGGGTGCCGCCGGCGACCTTCGCGGTGACGGAACTGGGCGCGTACATCGCCGCCGCCAGCCCGTGGTCGGGGGTGGCGAGCCACAGCTCCTCGGTGAAGTAGGGCCAGCCCATGCCGTAGTTGTGCGGGCAGCAGCGGTACTGGTCGACGCCGGGCAGATAGGCCTGCATGGCCCAGTTGTTCTGGAACTGCCCCTGCGTCTTGGCGCTGTCGTCCAGGTCGACGCTGTTGGCGCTGGTGATGTAGTGCACGGCCTTGCCGGACGGGTCGAGGGCGGCGGGCAGCGAGTTGAAGGCCAGGTCCTCGCAGCGGTCGGCCCACACCGGGTCGCCGGTGATCCGGGTCAGCAGCTGGTGGCTGGCCATGAACTCCACGATGCCGCAGGTCTCGAAGCCCTGCCGGGGGTCGCCGAAGCCGGGCCTGGCGTTCTCGTCGCCGGCGAACCCGCCGCCGGGGAACTGCCCGTAGGCGGTCATCACCGCGGTGTAGTTCTGGTACGCGGCCTGGGTCAGCGCGGCCGACGGCGAGCGCAGCGCGTACTGCGCGGGTTCGCGGAAGCCCTGGGCGATGTTGACGTTGTGCAGGGACGGCAGGTTGTTCACCCAGTTGGCGCCGCCGGCGTGGATCTTGTCGGCGAGGTCGAGCAGGAAGGCGTCGCCGGTGCGGTTGTAGAGCCAGAAGACGCTGTCCAGGCCGTCGCCCCAGCGCACCGACACCCAGCTCTGGTTGAAGGCGCCGGGACCCTGGGCGTTCATGTAGCGGAAGAAGGCGGTCAGCAGCGGCACGATCCTGCTGTCTCCGCTGTACTCCTGCCAGTTGCGCAGCGCCCAGGTCAGCGGCAGGTACGGCCAGAAGTCGGGGCCGCCGCCGAGCGAGGTGCGCAGCGAGGTCGGGCCGAAGAAGCCGTCGGGCTGCGCGGTGGCGAGGATCGCGTCGACCCAGCGGCGTACGGCGGCCAGCGCGGTGCCGTCGCCGGTGAGGATCGCCAGGTCGGTGTAGCCGCGCAGCCAGTACGGCACCTCCTCCCAGCCGGTGTCGGCCGGGTGGACCCAGCCGCTGCTGCCCATGGCCAGGAAGTGCGAGGTCGAGGCGTACTGGCCGCACAGGCCCGCGAGTTGCTGCCGCAGCCGGCCGTCGAGCCAGCCGCGGGCGGTGACCGCGCCGGGCGGCAGCCGCAGGAAGGCGGTGGGGGCCAGCGGGGCGGCGTTGGGGGTGTAGAGGCCGCCGGGGGCGGGGGCGACCCGGGCCGAGGCACGACCCGGGTGCCCGCCCCCGGCGGCGGCACCGGCGGGCGCGGCCGGCAGCAGTGGGAGAGCGGCGCCCGCGGTGAGTGCGGTGGTGACGAACTGTCGGCGGTTCAGGGGCATGGGGGGTGGCCTCCTGCGGTTCGCGTTCTTTCAACGTTGGAAAGACCGATGCCACCCGGCATGACAGCACGCGCTGACTGTCATGTCCATAGCTCACACAGAAGTCGTCACAAGTCCCACCCGTATCCGAACACCGCGGCGGGCAGCGGCCGTCGGCCGGTTTTCGAAACTCCCGACGGACTTCTTGTCGCCGCGGGGAGCCGCGTATATAACGTTGTAAAGCCGCGCCCCAGGGATGACCGGATCCCGCCTCCCCGCGCCGCCCCAGGACCACTCGTACGACCGACGGACCACCCCCGTCGAGACCAAGGAGTGTCGTGAGCATGACCAAGCACAGAACCCGCACGCTGGCCGTCGCCTGCCTGCTGCTCGCCACTGCGGGCCTCGCCGCCACCGGCTGCTCCAAGTCCGAAGGCGACGACAAGGCCGCCGCGCCCAGCAGTTCGTCGGACGCCGCGCAGCAGCAGGTCACCGAGTCCGCCACGGCCGCGGCCGACGGCTGCACGCTGACCTCCTACGGCGCCCAGAAGCTGGACCTGAAGAACGCGGTCGTCGGCTTCTCGCAGTCCGAGAAGGAGGACAACCCCTTCCGGATCGCCGAGACCCGGTCCATCAAGGACGAGGCGGCCAAGCTCGGGGTCAAGAAGCTGCTCACCACCGACGCTCAGTCCCAACTGCCCAAGCAGATCAGCGACATCCAGGACATGCTCAACCAGGGCGCGCAGCTGCTGATCGTGGCGCCGCTCAACTCCGACGGCCTGGAGCCCGCGCTGCAGGCCGCCGCCGCCAAGCACGTGCCGGTCATCACCATCGACCGCAAGATCAACGCCACCTCCTGCAAGGACTACGTCACCTTCCTCGGCTCGGACTTCGTCAAGCAGGGCCAGCGCGCGGCCGACGCCATGATCAAGGCGACCGGCGGCAAGGGCCAGGTCGCGATCCTGCTCGGCTCCTCCGGCAACAACGTGACCACCGACCGCACCAAGGGCTTCCTGGACGAGGTCGCCGCCAAGGCCCCCGGCCTGAAGGTGGTCGCCCAGCAGACCGGCGACTTCACCCGCGACAAGGGCCAGCAGGTCATGGAGCAGCTCATCCAGTCCAAGCCGGGCATCACCGCGGTCTACGCGGAGAACGACGAGATGGGCCTCGGCGCGGTCACCGCACTCAAGAGCGCGGGCAAGAACCCCGGCAAGGACGTCAAGATCGTCTCGGTGGACGGCACCCGCAACGCGGTCCAGGCCATCGTGGCCGGCCAGTACAACGCGGTCATCGAGTCCAACCCGCGGTTCGGCCCGCTGGCCTTCGCCACCGCCCAGAAGTTCTACGCGGGCGAGCCGATTCCCGAGAACGTGATCATCTCCGACCGCGCCTACGACGAGAGCAACGCCAAGGACTCGGTGGCCGGGGCCTTCTGAGCCGCCCGCACCCCGACACCCGGAAGGCAAGGCCATCGACATGGCACCACCGCAAGCCTCAGCGGCGCAGTCCGCCCCGCCGGGTCCCGACGGCCCGCAGGACCCCGCGGCCCCGCCGGCACCCGTCCTGGAGGCGGTCGGCGTCAGCAAACGCTTCCCCGGTGTGGTGGCGCTCGACGACGTCTCGTTCACCCTGCGTGCGGGTGAGATCCACGCCCTCGTCGGGGAGAACGGGGCGGGCAAGTCGACGCTGATCAAGATCCTCACCGGCGTCCACCGGCCCGACGAGGGCGAGTTGCGCCTCGGCGGCGAAGCGGTGTCCTTCCACCGCCCGCACGAGGCGCAGCAGGCCGGCATCTCCACCATCTACCAGGAGGTGAACCTGGTCCCGCTGATGAGCGTGGCCCGCAACATCTTCCTGGGGCGCGAGCCGAAGACCCGGCTGGGCCTGGTGGACTTCCGCCGGATGCACCGGGAGACCGCCGAGCTGCTGGGCGGCTTCGGCATCACCACCGACCCGCGCCGCCCGCTGCACACCCTGGGCATCGGCACCCAGCAGATGGTCGCACTGGCCCGGGCGGTCTCGGTCAGGGCCAGGGTCGTGGTGATGGACGAGCCGACCTCCTCACTGGAACCGCGCGAGGTCGAGACGCTCTTCCGGGTGATCGGCGAACTGCACGGCCGCGGCATCTCGCTGGTCTACGTCAGCCACCGGATGGACGAGCTGTACCGGATCTGCGACCGCGTCACCGTGCTGCGCGACGGGCGCCTGGTGCACACCGGCGACCTGCGCGACACCGACCGGGTGCGGCTGGTCTCGATGATGCTCGGCCGGGAGCTGGCCCGGGTGCGCAAGGAGGCCGCGGAAGGCCACGACGACGGCAGGACACCCGCGGCCGAACCGGTGCTGACCGCGACCGGGCTCAGCCGCCGGCACCTGCTCGACGGTGTCGCCCTCGACCTGCGGCCCGGCGAGGTGCTGGGCCTGGGCGGGCTGCTGGGGTCGGGCCGCACCGAGACCGCGAAGGCGCTGGCCGGCGCGCTGCCGCTGGACGGCGGCGACATCGAGGTCGGCGGGCGGCGGCTGCGCCGGATCAGCTCGGCCGCCGCGATCAGGGCCGGCATCAGCCTGCTGCCCGAGGACCGCAAGGCCGAGGGCATCATCCCGGGCCTGTCGGTGCGAGAAAACATCGTGCTGGCCGCGCTGCCGCGGCTGTCCCGCTTCGGATTCGTCTCCCGGCGCAGGCAGGACCGGGTGGTGGACATCTTCGTGAAGCGGCTGCGGATCAAGGCGGCGAGCCCCGAGCAGAAGGTCGGCGAGCTGTCCGGCGGGAACCAGCAGAAGGTGCTGCTGGCCCGCTGGCTGTGCCTGGAACCGCGGGTGCTGCTGCTGGACGAGCCGACCCGGGGCATCGACGTCGGCGCCAAGGCGGAGGTCCAGACGCTGATCGAGGAGCTGGCCGCAGAAGGCCTCGCGGTGCTGCTGATCTCCTCCGAGCTGGAGGAGCTGGTGGAGGGCGCCGACCGGATCGTGGTGCTGCGGGCCGGCACCGTCGCGGGCGAGCTGACCGGCGGCGACGTCACCGAGGGCGCGCTGCTGACGGTCCTGGCGGAGACGGCACCCGACGCCGTGCCGCCGCAGGGCGGGCCTGAAGCGGACGCAGCGCCGGAACCCGGCGCCGCAGACGTACCCGACGAGGCAGCCGCGCCCGGCGCCGGAGACGTACCCGAGCCACCGGACGCCGCCGCGGCACCGGAGCTGCGCAAGGAGGAGGACCCCCGATGACGTCGTTCGCGCTCCCCCGCGGCCTGGACCGGCCGCGGATCGCCGACGCCCTCCAGCGCTACGGCGTCTACGCCGCGGTGCTCGCGCTGCTGGTCTTCAACGGCGTCTTCACCGACCACTTCCTGACCACCGACAACCTGCGCACCCAGCTCGTCCAGGTCGCCCCCGTGGTGATCGTCGCGCTCGGTATGGCGCTGGTCATCGGCACCGAGGGCGTCGACCTGTCGGTGGGCTCCACCATGGCGCTGTCCGGCGCGCTGCTGCCGCTCTACCTCGGCTACGGGCTGCTGCCCGCGCTGCTGGTCGCGCTGCTCGCCGGGGTGGTCGTCGGGCTGGTCAACGGCTCGCTGGTGTCGCTCGTCGGCCTGCAGCCGATCGTCGCCACCCTCGCGCTCTTCGTCGGCGGCCGCGGCCTGGCCCTTGTCATCGCCGACGGGCAGCTCAAGCAGATCGAGAACACCGACCTGCTGAGCCTGGGCACCGACAGCGTCCTCGGCATCCCCGTCGTCGTCCTGATCGCCGGTGTGCTGGCCGCCATGGTCGCCGGGCTCGTCCAGCGCACCACCTTCGGCCGCCAGCTGGTCGCCGTCGGCGGCAACCGCAAGGCCGCGGCACTGGCCGGCCTGCCGGTCAGACGGGTGCTCATCGGGGTCTACGTCATCTGCGGTGTGCTGGCCGCGCTCGCCGGCGTGCTCGCCACCGCACGGCTGACCGCGAGCGACCCGTCCTCGCTCGGCAACCTGATGGAGCTGTCCGCGATCACCGCGGTCGTCGTCGGCGGCACCCCGCTGACCGGCGGCTCGGTCCGGGTGCTCGGCACCGTCTTCGGCGCGCTGCTGATGCAGCTGCTGCACGCCACCCTGGTCACCCACGACCTGCACGACTCCACCGCCCAGATGGTCCAGGCGGGCATCATCCTCGTCGCCGTCTACGTCGCCCGGGAGCGCAGAGCCCGATGAAGTCCCTCGCCGAAACCGCGCCGCCCGCCCTCGCAGGGCCGCCGCCCCCGCTCGCCGTGACCGAGCAGCCGCGCCCCGGCGGGCGGCAGCGCGCCGCCGAACTCCTCCAGCGCCAGGGCGTGCTGGCCGTGCTGGCCCTGCTCTGCGTCGTCTCCTCCTTCGTCTTCGACTCCTTCGCCACCCTGGACAACGCCCGGGGCATCACCATCCAGGCGTCCTTCCTGTCGATCGTCGCGCTCGGCATGACCCTGGTCATCGTCACCGGCGGCATCGACCTGTCGGTCGGCTCGGTCTTCGCGCTCGGCGGTGTCGTCGCCGCCTGGGCCTCGCAGTACGGCTTCCTGCCGGCGCTGCTGGTGCCGCTCGCGGTGTGCGGGGCGATCGGCGCCGTCAACGGGCTGCTGGTCGCCAAGGCCGGGATGGCGCCCTTCATCGTCACGCTCGCCTCGCTGCTGGGCGCCCGCGGGCTGCTGCTCGCGCTGACCCACGAGGGCGCCAAGACCTACCTGGTGCCGCGCGGCTCCGCCTTCCAGAAGCTCGGCGGCGGTGCGGTGTGGGGGTTCGGCTACCCGGTGCTGATCGCGCTGGCGCTGTTCTGCCTCGGCGGCCTGCTGCTGCAGCGCACCTCCTTCGGCCAGGGGCTGTTCGCGGTCGGCGGCAGCGGGGACGCGGCACTGCTGATGGGCCTGCCGGTGGCCAGGACGAAGGTGCTGGTCTACACGCTCAGCGGGCTGCTCGCCGGTTTCGCCGGGGCGCTCAACGCGGCCCGGCTGTCCTCCGGGGTCACCATCATCGGCGTCGGCATGGAGCTGGACGCGATCTCCGCGGTGGTGATCGGCGGCACCCTGCTGGTCGGCGGCGCCGGGTCGGTGTCCGGCACGCTGTGGGGCGTCCTGCTGCTCGGCGTCATCCAGAACCTGATCAACCAGATCGGCTCGCTCAACTCCTCCTACCAGTCGGTGGTCAGCGGCGGCTTCCTGATCGTGGTCGTCGTCGCCCAGCGGTACCTGTCGGCGTCCAGACGCGGCACCTGAGGGATTAAGCCCGGCCCGTACCACAGACGGGACCGGCACACTGAGGCCGGAACCGCCGTGCCTCCGCAGGACGGCCGAGGGAAGGAACTCCGTGGGCGCCAGCCTCAAGGACGTCGCGCAGCTGGCAGGCGTGTCCGTCAAGACCGTGTCGAACGTGGTGAACAACTACCCCCACGTCACCCCCGCGATGCGGGAGCGCGTACAGCGGGCCATCGACGAGCTGGGCTACCGCCCGAACCTGACAGCCCGCCATCTGCGCAAGGGCAGGACCGGGATCATCGCGCTGGCGGTGCCGGAGCTGGGCAACCCGTACTTCGCGGAGCTGGCGGGCGCCGTCATCGACGCCGCCGCCCGGCACGACTACACGGTGCTGCTCGACCACACCGCGGGCCTGCGCGAGAAGGAGGTGCTGGTCTCGCAGGGATTCCGCGCCCACGTCATCGACGGCCTGATCCTCAGCCCCATCGAGCTGGAGGCGGAGGACCTGCTGGGCCGCCCCGGCGACGCGCCGCTGGTGCTGGTCGGCGAGCGCGAGTACGACGCGCCCTACGACCACATCGCCATCGACAACGTGGCCGCCGCCCGCACCGCGGTACGCCACCTGGCCGGGCTCGGCCGGCAGCGGATCGCCTTCCTCGGCGCGCGCAGGGAGATGGCCAGGCAGCCCGCCCACCTGCGGCTGCGCGGCTGGCGCGAGGAGCTGACCGCGGCCGGGCTGCCGCACGACGACTCGCTGGTGGCCGCGACCGACGGCTACGGCCGGTGGGACGGCGCCGCCGCGATGAACGCGCTGCTCGACCGGGGCGCGCAGCCGGACGCGGTCTTCGCGTACAACGACCTGATGGCGCTCGGCGCGATGCGTGCACTGGTCGAGCGGGGGCTGCGGGTGCCGCAGGACGTGTCGGTGGTCGGCTTCGACGACGTCGAGGAGGGCCGCTTCTCGACGGTCGCGCTGACCACCGTCTCCCCCGACAAGCAGGCCATCGCCCGGCTCGCCGTCGAACGGGTGGTGGCCAGGCTCGCCGGCGCCCCGCAACTGCAGCCCGAGCGGATACGCCCCGGATACACGCTGGTCGCGCGGGAGTCCACCGCCCCGCGCACCGGGTGAGCGCCCTCCCCTCCCGACCCGTCCTTCCCTCCACGCCCGCCGACCGCCGAGGACCGCCGATGCCCGCGTCACCACCGCACAGCTCCCCCTTCGGCCACGCACCCGACGGACGGCCGGTGGAGTGCTGGCGGCTGGAGTCCGCAACTGGGGTCGCCGCCGAGATCCTCACCTACGGCGGCACCCTGCACGCACTGCACGTGCCCGACACCGCAGGGCGCAGCGACTCGGTCGTCCTGTCGCTGCCCGACGTGCTCTCCTACGCCGTCAGCCCCTACTTCGGTGCGCTCGTCGGCCGCTACGCCAACCGCATCGGCGGCGCCCGCTTCCTGCTCGACGGCAGCCTGCACCGGCTGCCCGCCAACGACCGCGGGCACACCCTGCACGGCGGCCCCGACGGCTTCCACCACCGGCTGTGGGAGGCGCAGCCGCTGCCGGGCGCGCTGCGGCTGACCCTGCACAGCCCGGACGGCGACATGGGCTTCCCCGGCGCGCTGGACGTCAGCGCCACCTACGCGCTCGGCGAGGACGGGACGCTGGCGCTGGACTTCGAGGCGCGCACCGACCGCACGACGGTCGTCAACCTCACCAACCACGCGTACTTCAACCTGGCGGGCACTCCCGCCGCGGGCGGCGGGGCGGACGCGTCGGGCGCGATACTGCGGCACATGCTGCGTATCGACGCCGACGGCTTCCTGCCGGTCTCCACCGAGTCCATCCCCTGGGGTCCCGAACAGCGGGTGGCGGGCACCCCGTTCGACTTCACCAGGCCGCGCGCGCTCGGCGACGGCCTGCGGGCGCCCGACCCGCAGGTCAAGTCCGCCGACGGCTACGACCACTGCTGGGTGCTGCGCAAGGCGGCCGACCCCGCCGTGCCGCGCACCGCCGCGGTGCTCCACGACCCGGACAGCGGGCGGACGCTTGAGGTGCGCACCACCGAGCCCGGCATCCAGGTCTACACCGCCAACCAGCTCGACGGCACCCTCGCAGCACCCGGCGGGCACCGCTACGGGCCGCACGACGCGGTGTGCCTGGAGACCCAGCACCTGCCCGACTCGCCGAACCGCCGCGAATACCCCTCGGCGGTGCTGCGGCCCGGCGAGGTGCTGCGCAGCCGCACCGAATTCCGCTTCCCGCACCTGACAGGCGGCCGGTCGTGAGCGGCCCGGCACCGCTGGTCGTCGTCGACGGTGCGAACGTCGTCGGCTCGGTGCCCGACGGCTGGTGGAAGGACCGGCGGGGCGCCGCCGCCCGGCTCCGCGACCTGCTGGCCCCACTGGCGGCCGCGGGCCTCCCCCCAGGCTGCGGCGCCCCGCCCTGGGCGGTCGGCGTCCCGCTCGACGTGGTCCTGGTGACCGAGGGCGCGGCCCGCGGTGTGCCGCCCGTCCCCGGGGTGCGGATCGAGGAGGCGCCCGGCAGCGGCGACGACCTCATCGCGGAACTGGCCGCCGCCGCGGCCGGCCGCCACTGCCTGGTGGTGACCGCCGACCGCGGCCTGCGCGCCCGCGCCGAGGCGGCCGGCGCGACCTGCGCCGGCCCCCGCACGGTCCGCCCGCGCTGAGCGCCCCGCCCCTGTCGGGCCGCGCGGGAGCGTGGCGTCCGATATCCGCTAGCCCGCGGGGTGGGGGCTGGTCATACTGGACGCATGACGACCGAGGACAGCAGGTACGAGGCGGTGCGGAGCCGTGACGCGCGCTTCGACGGGGTCTTCTTCTTCGGCGTGTCCAGCACCGGAATCTACTGCCGGCCCAGCTGCCCGGCGATCACCCCCAAGCGGGCGAACGTGTCCTTCTACGCCACCGCCGCCGCCGCACAGGGCGCCGGCTTCCGCGCCTGCCGGCGGTGCCGGCCCGACGCGGTGCCCGGCTCCGCCGACTGGAACGCGCGGGCCGACGTCGTCGGCCGGGCCGTCCGGCTGATCGGCGACGGCATCGTCGACCGCGAGGGCGTCGCGGGCCTGGCCACCCGGCTCGGCTACAGCGCCCGGCAGGTCCAGCGGCAGCTCAACGCCGAACTGGGCGCAGGACCCATCGCGCTGGCCCGCGCCCAGCGCGGCCACACCGCCCGGGTCCTGCTGCAGACCACCTCCATGCAGGCCGCCGAGATCGCCTTCGCCGCCGGGTTCGCCAGCGTGCGGCAGTTCAACGAGACGATCAGGGAGATCTACGCGGCCACCCCCACCGAGCTGCGCGCCGCCCGCCCCGGCAGGACCTCCCGCACCCCGGGACCCCGCGGCGACCACGGCACCGCGACCGGTGTCCCGCTGCGGCTCGCCTACCGCGGCCCCTACGACTCCCGGCAGGTCTTCGACCACCTCGCCGCCCGCACCGTCGCCGGCGTCGAGGAGGTCACCGGCGCCCGCGGCTCCCGCACCTACCGCCGCACCCTGCGGCTCCCGCACGGCTCAGGCGTCGCCGAGGTCGCCGAACGCCCCGGCCGCGGCGGCTGGCTCGACTGCCGGCTCCACCTCGGCGACCTGCGCGACCTCACGACGGCCACGCAGCGGGTGCGGCGGCTCTTCGACCTCGACGCCGATCCCTACGCCGTGGCTGAACGCCTCGGCGCCGACCCCCTGCTGGCCGGCTCCGTCGCCCTGCACCCCGGGCTGCGGGCGCCGGGCACCGCGGACCCCGAGGAGTACGCGCTGCGAGCGGTCATCGGCGACGCTGCGGTCTCCTGCGCGGTGGCCGCCGCGTACGGTACGCCGCTGGACGCGCCCAGCGGTGGGCTCACCCGGCTCTTCCCGCGGGCCGCGGACCTCGCCGAGGCCGCTCTCACCGAGGTGGGCACCTCGGTTCGGCCGGTGCTTCGCGGGGTGGCCGTGGCCCTCGCCTCCGGCGCGCTGCGGGTCGATCCCGGGGCCGACCGGGACGAGGCCGAGCGGATGCTCCTCGCGCTGCCCGGGGTGGCCTTGCGGACGGCCTCGGCCATCCGCATGCGAGCCCTGGGCGACCCCGACGTCCTCCTCCCCCCGGCCACCCCCCCTTCCCCCCACTGGCGCCCCTGGCGCACCTACGCCACCCACCACCTGTGGGCCGCGCCCCCCGATGACCCGCACTGACCCTCTCCCCGGGTGGGGTGGCAGGTCCCGACCCCTGCCCCTTGCGGTGGGCTTCCCGCCTTTCCCCCGGCGGGTGGTGCACAGGTGATTGCCCCTTGCTGTGGCGTTGCTTTCTTTCCGCCCGCCCAGGCTGGGCGCGCAGTTCCCCGCGCCCCTGAAAAACGCTCACCCTCCCAGGCAGACGGCACCCCTCAGAAAAACGCTCACCCTCCTGCGCAGAGGGCGCCGCCCGAAAGCGCCGACTCTGCGAGAGAGGGCAACCATCAGGGGCGCGGGGAACTGCGCGCCCAGCCCCCACGCACCGCAAGGTGCAAGCTCACAGCAAGTGGCACCCACCTAGCGGGGGCGCCGCAAGGAAGCGCGCCGCCGGCGTTCCTCGTCGAAGAGACGGAGGAAACGCTGGGTGCTTTCGTCCGGCTCCTCGGACCCGTCCTCGTCCTCCCGGATGACGCCCTGCGCACGCAGCTCGCGGTCCTGGACCATGACGGGCGGCACGGGGTCGGGGTCGGAGGGGCGCGGCCCCTCCGGGCCGTCGGGGCCGACGCGGACGAGGCGTTCGACCCGCACGATGCGGAAGTGGCGCCCGGCGACGTCGAGTTCGTCGCAGCGCTCCGCGTCGAGCCGGTCCGCCGCCGCGTTGTGGACGGACCGCTGCTCGGCGGTGAGGTCGCGCTGCCACGGCACCATGACCCGAAGCTGCATGGCCAGCCCGTCCCGTGCGGCCTGCGGTGTGGTGGCGGTGCCGCTGGACGCGGGCCGCCACTGGCCGCCGTCGCGTTCCGCGGTCAGGAAGGTGGCGGGCAGCAGCACCCCGGCGGGGTACGCGGCCGCGGCGGCGCGCGCGTCGTCGCGGACGTCGCCCGGGACCGTGCCGTGTTTGCGCAGGGCCGCGAGGAGTTCGGCCTTGAGGATCCCGTCGGAGACCCCGGTGGCGTCGTAGGGGTCGATGACCAGGCCCGCGGCCGGGTCGTGGCCGTCGTGGGACTCGCCGGGCTCGCTGGGGTCGGGGTCGGTGACCCGGGGCGGTTCGGGTCCGTCGGGTCCCATGCGGATGAAGCGCTCGGCGCGGACGATGCGGTAGCGGCGCCCGCACACCGTGAGGTCGTTGAGCGCCTCCCAGTCGAGCAGTTCGCCTGCCGCCTGGTATTCGGCGGCCTGCCGCGGGGGTCCTGCCTCCTTGGCGACGCGGCGGAAGTACGCGCCGAGGCTGTCCCTGGCGTCCTGCGGTGCGAGCCCGCTGAAGTAGGGCTGGAGCGCCCAGCCGCCGGCTGGTCTTTCGCGGGCGACTCCGAAGACCGGGCCGCCGGCGAAGAGCATGGAAGGGTAGGTCTTGCGGGCCTTCCACGCCTCCACATCGGCGAGCGCCGCGACCGGGGACTCCGGGGCGGTGACCCGGATGGTCTGGTAGGCGGTGGCTTCGTCGCCGGAGTACTCCATGGCACCAGCATGCCCATCCGTCGCGGCGATCGGCGGTGGTTCTGTGAAAGGCGCAACCAGCGGGTCTGTTTGTCGTATCCTGCGCTGCCGGCGGGTCAGCCGAGCATGTGTCCGATCCCCTCGGGGGAGAGCAGGTGCTGTACGGCGAGCCGCCGGGCGCCCTCGATGCCGGCCCTGCGCCCGAGCAGGGTGGTCTCGATGGCGACGGTGCGGGTGGCCAGCGGCAGGGCGCGGCGGTAGACGGCGGCGCGGATGTCGGCGAGCAGGTCGTCGTGGAGGCTGGCGATGCTGCCGCCGAGCACGATGGTGTCGGGGTTGTAGAAGCTGACCAGGGAGGCGACGACGTCGCCGAGCCGCTGGGCGGCGAGCCTGACCTGGCGGCGGGCCAGCGGGTCGCCCGCGGCGACCAGCCGTACGACGTCGGCGGCGTGTTCGGCGGGCAGGCCGGCTTCGCGCAGGGTCGCGGCGATGGCGGCGCCGGAGGCGACGGCTTCGACGCAGCCGGTGTTGCCGCAGTGGCAGAGGACCTCGTCGTGCCCGGGGACCCGGATGTGCCCGATGTCGCCTGCCGCGCCGGTGGCGCCGCGGTGGACGAGGCCGCCGGAGACGATGCCGCAGCCGATGCCGGTGCCGACCTTGACGTAGAGCAGGTGCGCGGTGGCGGGCCGGTGACCGTATTCGCCGAGCGCCATCATGTTGACGTCGTTGTCCACCAGGACGGGGGCGCGGTAGCGGTCGGCGAAGAAGGACGGGACGCGGTAGCCGTCCCAGCCGCGCATGATCGGCGGGCGGATGACCGTACCGGTGCTGGCTTCGACGGGTCCCGGCAGGCCGATGCTGATCGCCCGCACGTGCTCTGCGGGGTGCCCCGCGGTGTCGAGGAGCCGGCCGAGCTGCTTGTGCAGGCCGGTGAGGACGGCTTCGGGTCCGTCGTTGATGTCGAGGTCCTCGGTGGCCTCGGCCAGGACCGTGCCGCCGAGGCCGGCGACGGCGACGGCGCTGTGGGTGGCGCCGAGGTCGACCGCGCACACCACGGCGGTGGCGGAGGCGAGTTGCAGGGTGAGCGGGGGCCGGCCGCGCTCGGTGGCGACGGTGCCGGTCTCGACCAGCAGGCCCTTGGCGATGAGCAGGTCGACGCGCTGGGCGACCGCGGCGCGTGACAGGCCGGTGGCGGTGGCGAGTTGGCTGCGCCGGGTGACGCCGCCCGCGACGAGTCCTGCCAGTTCGCTGAGCGCGGTCAACTGCCGGTCGCTTGCTGCGGTCACCGTGGGGGCTGCCTTTCGTCGGGCTGTCGTCCGGCGGATTTATGACAGAAGTTAGCGGAAATCTTGCCATTGTCAACCGAAAGAGTGATGGCTAGCGTTTCGAGCAAGCGGAATGGGAGGCCATTTGTGGGCAGTATGACAACGGCGGTGTCATCACCGTCACCGCCGTCCCTGCCGGCCCTGCGCACGGCTGTCGCCGGCGTGGGGATGATCGGGCGCGTGCACCTGGACGCGGTGCGCCGCACCGGGGCACCGGTGGTCGGCGTGAGCGCCTCGACCCCGGCACGCGCCAAGGAGGCCGCCGCCGCGCTGGGCGTGGAGCGGGCCTTCGACACCTCCGAGGAGCTGGTCACCAGCGACGACGTGGACGTGGTGCACATCTGCACGCCCAACGACGCGCACGCGGGCCTGGCGGAGCTGGCCCTGCGGGCCGGCAAGCACGTGGTGTGCGAGAAGCCGCTGACCACGTCGGCGGCGACCGCGGACGCCCTGGCGGCGCTGGCCGCGGAGTCCGGGCGGGTGGCCGCGGTGCCGTTCGTCTACCGCTACCACCCGATGGCGGCCGAGGCTCGGGCCAGGGTGCTGGACGGCCGGGCCGGCGACGTACGCCTGCTGCACGGGCACTACCTGCAGGACTGGCTCTCGCAGCCGGAGGACACCAACTGGCGGGTCGACGCGGTGGCCGGCGGTCCCTCCAGGGCCTTCGCCGACATCGGCTCGCACTGGTGCGACCTGGTCGAGTGGGTGACCGGGCACCGGATCAGCGAGCTGACCGCGGCCAGCCAGACGCTGGCCAGGTCCGGCGGGCTGCCGGCCACCGAGGACGCGGTGCAGCTGCTCTTCCGCACCGACCGCGGTGCCACCGGTACGGTGACGGTCTCGCAGATCTCGCCAGGCCGGAAGAACCGGCTGTGGTTCGAGGTGGACGGCAGCACCACGTCGCTGGCCTTCGACCAGGAGAGCCCCGAGACGCTCTTCGTCGGCAGCCGCGGTGAGAACGCGGCGGTGCAGCGCGACCCCGCGGTCCTCTCGCCCGCCGCCGCGCGCCTGTCGGTGGTGCCCGGCGGGCACCCGATGGGCTATCTCGACTGCTTCGCCGCCTTCGTGCGCGATGTGCACAGCGCCGTCCGCGAGGGCGGCACCGGTGGGGCCTTCCCCACCTTCGACGACGCCGCCCGCATGGTGCGCCTCACCGAGGCCGTACTGGCGTCGGCGGCCGACCGGTCCTGGAAAGAGGTCTCCTGAGATGAAGCTGGGCTTCCTGACCGCCTGCCTTCCGCAGCTGCCGCTGGACGAGATCGCCGCGTGGGCGGCCTCGCACGACTACCAGGCGCTGGAGGTGGCCACCTGGCCGTCCGCCGGGTCACGGGACTTCGAGGCCAGCCACATCGACGTCACCGGCTTCGGCAAGCGGCAGGCCGACGAGGTGAACGCGCTGTTCGCGCGGCACGGCCTGACCCTGTCGGCGCTGGCGTACTACGAGAACAACCTGCACCCCGACCGCACCCGCAGGGCGGAGATCGCCGCCCACGTCCGGGCGAACGTCGACGCGGCCGCACTGCTCGGCGTCCCGTACGTCGGCACCTTCGTCGGCCGCCACCCGGGCCTGTCGGTCCGGGAGAACATCGCGCAGGCCGAACGCGAACTGCCCGCCCTGGTCGAGTACGCGGGCGAGCGCGGGGTGCGGATCATCATCGAGAACTGCGTGATGGAGGGCTGGCACCCGGACGGCTACCCGGGCAACCTCGCCTACTCCCCCGAGCTGTGGGAGTGGATGTTCGGCCTGGGCCTCTACCTCAACTACGACCCCTCGCACCTGCTGTGGCTGGGCATCGACCCGGTGGCCGCGCTGCGCCCCTACGTCGACCGCATCCCGCACGCCCAGGCCAAGGACGCCCAGCTGGACCCGCGGGCCAGGGACCGCTACGGCGTCTTCGGCCGCACCGTCGGGCGCGCCGACGGGTGGGACAGCGGCTGGTGGCGCTACCGGGTGCCGGGGCTCGGCGATGTGGACTGGCGCCGGATCGTGGACACCCTCTACGAGGGCGGCTTCACCGGGGTGCTGTCCGTGGAGCACGAGGACCCCGTATGGAGCGGGGACACCACCAGGATCACCCAGGGTCTCGAGATCGCACACCGCACGCTGCGCCCGCTCATCGTGGGCTGACGCCCCGCCCGCCCGCACAGCTCCGCAAGCTCCCACCGCACGCCGACCGACACGCGGCTCCGCCGGGCCGCACCCGTACCGCCCGTACCGCACCTGCCGCATTCCAGGAGGCATCGTTTCGATGGCCAAGCCCCTGAGCATCCAGCTCTACACCCTCCGGGACCAGATCGCCGCCGACCGCGACGGCACGCTGACCCGGCTCGCCGAGATCGGCTACCGCTCGGTGGAGCCCTACGACCCGACCGGCGACCCGGCCGGCTTCCGCAAGCTCGCCGACGAGCTGGGCCTGACCGTGCCCAGCACCCATGCGTACGCGCTGTTCAGCCAGGACGCGGGCGAGGTCTTCGACGCGGTGCGCACCGTCGGCACCGACCGGGCGATCATCCCCGGCGGGATCGAGCACGAGCTGTTCACCACCCGCGAGGGCCTGCAGCAGGTCGCGGACCAGCTCAACGGCTTCGCCGCGAAGGCCGCGGAGCACGACGTGCTGATCGGCTACCACAACCACTGGTGGGAGATCGAGCCGCGCTTCGAGGGCCGTACCGCCCTTGAGGTGCTGGCCGATCTGCTGGCGCCCGAGGTCTTCCTCGAGGTGGACACCTACTGGGCGGCCGTCGGCGGCGCCGAGGTGCCGGCGCTGCTGCGCACCCTGGGCGAGCGGGTCTACGCGCTGCACGTCAAGGACGGTCCCGGTGTCAAGGAGCAGCCGCACACCGCGGTCGGCAAGGGCACCATCGACGTGCCGCCGATCCTGGCGGCGGCGCCGGACGCGGTGCGGATCGTGGAGCTGGACAGCTGCGCGGGCGACGTCTTCGAGGCCGTCGCCGAGAGCCACATGTACCTGACGGACCTCGAGGGGCGTTCATGAGCAGCGGTCCTGTCGGCGTCGCCCTGGTCGGCGCCGGGGTGATCAGTACGCAGTACCTGACGGCGCTGTCGACCTTCCCCGACGTGCGGGTGCTCGCGGTGGCCGACCTGGACGTCGAGCGGGCCAGGGCCGCGGCCGACACCTACGAGGTGCCGGCGGCCGGCGACGTGGCCTCGGTGCTGGCGATCCCCGAGGTCGAGATCGTCGTCAACCTGACCATCCCGGCGGCCCACGCCGAGGTCGCCGGCGCCGCGCTGCAGGCCGGCAAGCACGTCTACGGCGAGAAGCCGCTGGCGCTGGCACCGGCCGACGGGGCGAAGATCCTGGCCGAGGCGCAGGCCGCGGGCCTGCGGGTGGGCAGCGCGCCCGACACCTTCCTGGGCGCGGGACTCCAGTCGGCCGCGCGGGCGGTGGCCGCCGGGGCGATCGGCGAGCCGGTCGCGGTGACCGCGGTGACGCAGGGGCCGGGTCCCGAGAGCTGGCACCCGAGCCCGGAGTTCCTCTTCCAGTACGGCGCCGGGCCGCTGTTCGACATCGGCCCGTACTACCTGACGGCGCTGGTGGCGCTGTTCGGCCCGGTCCGCCGGGTCTCGGCGGCGGCCAGGCAGGCACGCGCCGAGCGGGTGATCGGTTCCGGGCCGAAGGCGGGCACGTCCTTCGCGGTGGAGGTGCCGACACATGTGCAGGCGCTGCTGGACTTCACCAGCGGCCCGAGCGCGTCGGCGACGTTCAGCTTCGACTCCTCCGTGTCGCGCCGGACGATCGAGATCACCGGTACCGAGGGCACCCTGTCGCTGCCCGACCCGAACACCTTCGACGGGCCGCTGCGGGTCCAGGGGTTCGGCGAGGAGACCTGGCGGGAGCTGCCGGTGACCGGTTCCACGGCGGGCCGCGGCATGGGCGTACTGGACATGGCGCGGGCGATACGCGGCGGCACCGGACACCGCGCTTCGGGTGAACTGGCGCAGCACGTCCTGGAGTTGATGTCCACGATCACCGAGGCCGCCGAGCGCGGCACCGTACTGCCGCTGGAGTCCGGCGCCCCCGTGGTGCCGGTGCTGCCGGACGGCTGGGACCCGGCGGCAGCAACGCTGACCTGACCGGCTTGCTGCCGCCGGCGGACCGCGGGGTCCGCCGGCCACAGACGCCCGGCCGGCCCACCCGTGGGGGGATGGGTCGGCCGGGTTCCTATCGCCGCGGGGCCGCCGTCGGCGGTGCTCCTAGGGGTAGTTCGTCCAGGTCTCGTGACTGTGGCTGGCCGTGACCTGGGCGCCGGTGGTGTCGATGATGTGGTTGATCGTGCCGGCACCGCCGAGGACGGTCGTGACCATGTTGTGGAATTTCACCCCGGCCACGGTGGGCACCTCGATGGCGTGGCCGAGGACCAGGGACGGGTTGTCGCGCAGATAGGCGTAGACGCCGACACCCCAGGCCTCGTGCGAGGTCACCGAGTTGGCGACCTTGTAGGAGGCGTAGCCGAGATCGCCGCCGCTGGTGGTCCAGCTGCCCTGGTCGGGCACGTCGTAGGGGGTCTCGCTCTGGTAGAAGTACGTGCGCCCGCCGTTGCCGTTCCAGGTCGTCTGGTACTTCTCGTAGTGCTCGACGGCCAGGCCGTACATCG
The DNA here is from genome assembly GCF_016916835.1 of Actinacidiphila bryophytorum. Classification (GTDB taxonomy): domain Bacteria; phylum Actinomycetota; class Actinomycetes; order Streptomycetales; family Streptomycetaceae; genus Actinacidiphila; species Actinacidiphila bryophytorum. The sequence goes on from NZ_JAFFIX010000010.1 coordinate 262,517, forward strand.
TCACGTCCGAGCCGTTGACGACCAGTCCCTGCGCGGCCGGGTTGGTGTTCCAGCCGACGCCGTTGGAGTGGTCGCCACGCCACAGCCACAGGTCGTCGCCGATGACGTTCGCGCTGTTGATCACCAGGGTGGTGGTGGCCTTGCCCGCGATGTCGCCGCCGACGCGGAAGAACACGTCCTGCAGCACGGTCGGGTCCGCAGCGTGGCCGGCCGAGGAGCCGGCCGGGCCGATCTGCATCAGCGTCGCGGAGTTGGTGGTGTTGGCGCTGATCAGCAGGCCCGCGATGTCGATGCCGCCGACGTCGGCGGTGGTGACCGCGGTGACCCCGTTGTCCGGTACCAGCGTGGCTATGCCCATACCGAGCACCACGGTGTCGGGGCGGGTGATGTTCAGCGGCGCGGACAGGTGGTAGACGCCGGGGGTGACGAGCAGGTTCTTGCCCGCGGCCAGCGCGTTGTTCATCGTCGTCGCGGTGTCACCGGGCTTGACGATGTAGAAGTCGCCGATCGGGATGGAGGTGCCGGCCGGGGTGCCGTTGGTCCAGTCCGGGCCCTGGGCGTTGGTTCGCAGCGCCGGGTTGAACACCTGCCAGTTGCCTGCCGAGTCCACGTACAGGAACGGCTTCTCCTTGCTGGTGGGGCTCTGCGCGACCGTGGTGTCGGGCGGGTTGGGGAAGGAGTTGCCCGGTGCACCGGTGTCGCCGACGAAGACCATGTTCCAGTTGCTGCCGGACCAGCCGCCCATAGAGGTGTTCTTGGTCAGGTACTGCTGCTGGGTGCCGGAGCTGATCGTGCCGGAGATGCGGGAGTTGCCGACATAGCCGCCGCTGGACCAGTTGGTCGAGGTGCCGTGCGTGTTGTCGTACAGCAGCATGCCGCCGTGCACGTCCATCCGGCGGAAGGGGTCGGCCTGGGAGGCGGCCCACATGGTGCTGCCGGAACTGGGGCTGAGCGACATGTTCTCGGCGTCGCGCCAGAAGATCTGGGTGGCGTTTCCGTCGTTGGTGTGCCCGGCCACGTGCACCCCGCCGCCGGTGATCGACACCTGGTCGGGCGACAGGCCGAGGCCTGCGACCTGGGTGTAGTAGCCGACCGGGACATCGACGTTGTAGGTCCCTGGGGTGAAGAGCAGGGCGTTGCGCTGCGTCCCGAACTCGTTGTTGACCTGCGTGCTGTAGACCGAGTTGATCTTCGACTGGATGGCGGAAGTCGACATCGACGGGTCGAACACGGTGACGTTGGGACCGAAGTCCGGCGTGCCGGGCGGCGGGGTGGTGCTGCCGCCCGAGCCGCTGACGGTGAAGGACTGCGCGGCGGTGCCGTTGCAGGTGTACTGCTGCAGCTGGACGCTGTCGGCGGTGGAAGCGCCGGGCACGTCCAGGCACTTGCCGCTGTTGCGGTTGACGAAGTGGAAGCTGCCGCCGGACTCGGCGACCGGCAGCCACTGCTGGTTGGCGCCGCCGCCGTACAGCCACAGCTGGGTCTTGGCGCTGTCGGCGGTGGACACGTCCGTGACGTCCCAGACCTGGTCGGGCGCCGGGGCGACGCCGATGCGGTAGTAGCCGCTGTCGGTCGCGGTGAACTGCCACTGCTGGGCGCTGCTGCCGTTGCAGGTGTACTGCTGCACGGCGGTGCCGTTGGCAGTGGCAGCGGCGCGGGCGTCCACGCACTTGCCGCTGCCGAGGCCGGTCACGGTGGCCGGGGCGGTCGGGATGGTCGCGGCCCCGGCGGAGGGGGCGGAGACCAGGGCGATGCCGGCGCCGACCGGTATCAGGAAAGCCGCCGCGAGGGCGGCGGTCCTTCTGCGGTGGCGGGGGGTGCGGGACGGCGAACCGGTCCCTGCGGGTACCTGGGTCACACGAGTCTCCTCGTCGCGTTGTGGGGTCGCGATGCGCTGTGGACGCTAGGGGCCGCCTGTCGGGGAGTCAATACACATCAAAAAATAAGTCGTGAACTATGCGGTCGCAGCAAAGGCCGGGCCTCAAGGCCCGGCCTTCGGTACGGCGTTGAGCCGCTGGTCAGGCGTCCAGGACGTTGGTCGCCAGCAGCCCGATCAGGATGAAGCCGACCACGATCCGGTAGATCACGAAGGCGTTGAAGGAGTGCCGCGCGACGAAGCGCAGCAGCCATGCGATGGACGCGTAGGCGACCACGAAGGACACCAGGGTGCCGACGGCGAGCGCGGTGGTGCTCACCCCGCCGCCGGTGGCGTCCTTGAGCTCGTACAGCCCCGCGCCGGTGAGCGCGGGCAGGCCGAGGAAGAACGACAGCCGGGTGGCCGCCATCCGGTCGAGGTCGCGGATCAGCGCGGTGGAGATGGTGGCGCCGGAGCGGGAGAAGCCGGGGAAGAGCAGCGCCAGGATCTGCGAGGAGCCGACGTACATCGCGTCCTTGAGCGTCACCTCCTGCTCGCTGCGCTTGAACCTGGCCATCTGCTCAGCGGCCCACATCACTATGCTGCCGCCGATCAGCGACACGGCGACCACCCACAGCGAGCCGAGCGGACCGTCGATCAGCGGTTTGGCCGCGAGGCCGACGATCACGATCGGGATCGTGGAGTAGATCACCCACCAGGTGAACTTGTAGTCGTGGTTGTCGCGTTCCCGCTTGTCCGTCAGCCCGCGCAGCCACGCGCTGACGAACCGCATGATGTCCCTGAAGAAGTAGACGAACACCGCGGCGATGGCGCCGACCTGGATCACCGCGGTGAAGCCGACGACCGCGTCGTCGTCCACCTTGATGTTCATCAGGCCCTCGGCCAGTTTCAGGTGCCCGGTGGAGGACACCGGGAGGAATTCGGTGACCCCTTCCACGACTCCGAGGATGACGGCCTGGCCGACGCCGATGGCACTCATGGGTGGTCCTGTCCCCTGGTCTGCCGGTACTGGCCCGGCCCGCTCCGACTACAGCTGCGACTACATTCCCGTAGACGTCGGTGCGACTTTAGAGGATCGGCGGCCGGACCCCGAATCCGGGGCGGTCCGGCCGCCGTACCACGGGACCCGGGGCGTCCTAGCAGGCGCCGAGGTCCTGCCAGACTCCCCATTCACCGGTGGTGCCGGGGGTCTCGCCCGTCGTCCACCACTTGGCCTTCCAGGTGTGGCCGCCGTACGAGACGGTGTTGCCGCCGACGTAGATCGCCGAGCTGCTCCACGGGGCCGCGGTGCAGGCCGTGGTGCCGCCGGTGACCGTCAGGGTGTAGGTCGCCGAGTGGCTGGTGCCGGCCGCGGAGCCGGTGACGGTCAGCGCGTAGGTGCCAGAGACGGCCGAGGCGGTCGTGGACACCGACAAGGTGGCGTTGCCGCCCGCGGTGACCGAGCCGGGGCTGACCGACGCGGTGACGCCGGCCGGCGCGCCGCTGACCGACAGGGTGACCGCCTGGGCGGAGCCGGCGGTGACCGCGGTGTGCACGCTGGAGGTCGCAGACCCGCCGGCGGTGACGGTGGCGGACGCCGGGCTCAGCGACACCGAGAAGTCGTTGGCCGGCGGCGGGGTGCTCGCCCCGTTGAACGGCTCGAAGGTGTGGCTGAACTGCCAGGTGCTCTGCGTGGTGCCCGAGCAGGAGTCGGAGCCGCCCTGGCCGGGGCAGCCGCCGTTGTCGCGCTGCAGCGCCCAGAAGGACAGCGTGTTGATGCCCTTGGCGACCGCCCAGTTGTAGACCGAGGTCGCGTTGGCGGTGGTGAAGGTCTCGGCGGCGCCGAAGTCGTCGATGCCGGGCATCTCGGTGACGCCCACCATGCCCCACAGCTGCGCGTCGGTCTTGCCGGGGACGAGCTGGGCCAGCTGGTCGTGCAGGCCCTGGGCGGCGGTCTGGGTGTCCGCTGCCATGTCGTGGCTGGCGTTGTCGTAGTAGTCGAACGTCATGAGGTTGACGACGTCGAGCTTGACGCCGTTGCTCACCGCGTTCTGCAGGACGTTGAGCCCGCTGCTCGCCAGGCCGTGGGTGGTGGTCGGCAGGGTGTAGGAGAACTGGACCGTGCGGCCGTTGCTCGCCGCCCAGTCCTGCACCTGCTTGACAGCCTTGTTGCGGCGGTCGATGCCGGCGCTGTTGGTCAGCGAGTTGTCCTCGATGTCCAGGTCGATGCGGCTGACGTCGTAGGTCGTGACGACCTTCTCGAAGGCGGCGGCGATCGAGCCGACGTTGGTGCAGGAGTCGGCGATCTCGGTGCCGGTGTTGTCCGCGGTGTAGCCGCCGAAGGACGGGATGGCGTTGCCGCCGGCCGCCTGCATGGCGCTGATGTCGCTGCCGAAGCTGGAGGCGGCGACCGGCATGCTGCTGTCGCCGCTCCAGTACGGCGTGCAGGAGCCCTTGGTCGCGGCCTGCAGGAAGGCCATCGTCAGGTACTTGTTGCCGGACGCGGAGGCGAGCCCGGACATGCTGTCGCCTGTCCAGGTCTCGAAGTACGGGGCGGATACGTGGCTCGGCAGCGCGGTGGCCGCGTGTGCGGTGCCGGCGCCGCCGGTCAGGGCGAGCCCTGCCGCGGTGGCGGCGGTGGCGACGCCGGTGAGCAGTGCGCGGAAAAGAGGTCTGCGAACGGGTCCGGTCATGGACCGCGCTCCTTCCGGTGGGGGGATCGGCAGACGGCGGTCTGCTGGTCTGGACCAATATTGCTGGTCTGGACCACCCAACTGTCAAGAGTCCTAACAGATAATGGACTTGGACCAATCCGCCCCCGGATTCCGGCCTTTCCGGCACCCGCCCGCACCAAGGCCACCGCCGCACCGGGGAGGGTGCGGCAGTGACCAGTTCCTATGGCGCGCTCCGCGGTCAGCGCCCCCACGCGGTCAGCGCGAGCGCGGGAACGAACCGCGCGGCGTCCAGCGTGCCGACGCCGGTCGCCATGTCGTAGCCCTTCACCGCGGTGTAACCGGTGACGCCGTCATAGGTGTTGTTCGTGCCGTCCTTGACGTCCACGATGCCGCTGAACTTGGCACTGCCCTTCGCCAGCGCGTACAGCGCCTGGTGGATGTCGCCCACCCGGTGCCCGCCGAGCTGGTCGGCCAGCGCGACGATGCCGGAGAACAGCGGGCTGGCCTCGCTGGTGCCGCCGTAGACGTCCCAGCCGGTGGCCGTCGGGTCGTAGCTGGAGTACACCCACGCGCCGCCGTCGACCGCCGCGGCCATCGAGATGTCCGGGGTGCCGCGGCGGGCGCCGACCACGTTCCTGACCCCGGCCTGGTAGGAGGGGCGGGGGAAGACGTGCGACTGGCCGCCGCCGCCCGCCCCGTAGTCGTTGTAGACGCTGTCGGGCGCGGTACGGTCCCCCGCGTCGTCCAGGTGCAGCTGGGTGCCGCCGATCGAGGTGACCAGCGGGTCGGCGGAGGGCCAGGAGTTCACCGGGTACGGGTAGTCGGTCTCGCCGTCGGCCATCGCGTCGGTGGCGCCGCCGTCGCCGGAGGAGGCCAGTACCGTCACGCCGTGCCGGACCGCGTCCTGGAAGGCGTAGCGCAGCTTCTGGATGCTGGAGAAGTCGCCCTTGCCGAAGCCGGGGAAGGTGTTCTCCGTCGCCCCGAAGCTCTGGGTGATCACATCGCCCACACCGTGGTCGATCAGGTACTTCTCCGCGTCCATCATCTCCGGCAGCCCGGTGACGCCCTCGGTCTCGGCGACCCCGGTCTCCACCAGCACGATGTGCGCGTCCGGCGCGACCGCGTGCGCCATCTCCACGTCGAGCGTGCTCTCGCCCGCCCACCCGGTGTGGTCGGGGTTCGCCGGGTCGAAGGGCGGCACGTCGCCCCACTTGACCACCTGCACCGTGGAGCTCTTGATGCCCCACTGGGCGCTGTAGACGTCCAGATCGTGCTGGATCGTCGGCGAGCCGAACGAGTCCACGATCACGATGGTGCGGCCCTTGCCGGTGACGCCCGCGCGGTAGAGCGGGTTGAGGTCGTAGGCCTGCCGGTACTGCAGCGGGCTGTAGCAGTTGACGCCCCAGGTCGCCTGGCACTGCGCGATGGTGAGCGGGCTGCTCACCCCGTGGATGAGCCGGTGGCCGGCGACCGCGGGCACCGGCTTGACGGCCGGCGCGTGGCCGGCGGGGGGCGCGGCGGCCGCGGCGCCGCCGAGCGGAGCAGCTGTCAACGCGGCGGCGACGAGGGCGGTGGCCGCGGCCGCTGCGACTGCGGAGGTGGTGGACCGCGGACGGACTCTGCGCATGGACACTCCTTGCATGGAGGACGACCGCACGGGACGGCTGACGTGATCACACCCACAGATCATGCCCAGGACAAGAGGATCCGCTGTTCTCCGGCCGCCGTTCTACCCGGATGGCCCTCCCGTGGAAGTTCCATGACCATGCCATGACGGGCCGTCGTTTCACGGCCCGTCATGACACCGCGTCATCGGTGTCCGTCAGGACACCACGTCCTTGGTGCGGAAGCCGCGGAAGGCCAGCGCCGTCAGCACGATCGCGTACGACACCGACACCGACGCGCCCTGCAGCATCCCCGACCACTCCAGACTGGGCTGCAGAGCGTCGGCCCAGGAGAACTGCCAGTGCGCGGGCAGCACGTCGCGCCACGAGCCGAGCGCGGTCACCGCGTCCAGCACATTGCCGACGATGGTCAGCCCGACGGCGCCCCCTACCGCGCCCAGCGGCGCGTCCGTCTTCGTCGACAGCCAGAACGCCAGGGCCGCGGTGACCAGTTGGCTGACGAAGATGTACACCACCGCCACGGCCAGCCGCGGCAGCGCGTCCCCCGACGCCAGCGCCCCACCGGTCGGCAGCTCCAGGTCGCCCCAGCCGTACGCGACCGTCCCCGCGACCAGCGCGACCGCAGGCAGCAGCACCAGCGCCACCGCGCTGAAGCCCAGCGCCACCGCGAGCTTCACGCCCAGCAGCCGGGTCCTGGGCACCGGCGCGGCCAGCAGGTAGCGCAGGCTCGACCAGCCGGCCTCCGAGGCGACCGTGTCACCGCAGAACAGCGCGACCGGCACCACCAGCACGAAGCCCGCAGAGACGAACAGGCAGGTCGCGGCGAAGTTGGCGCCCGAGGCGGTGGCGGTGTCGATCAGGGTGGGGCCGTTGCGCCCCTCCTTCGGAGTGCCGCCGATGGCGAAGGCGATGATCAGGATGAAGGGCAGCGCGGCGAGCAGCGCGGCCACGATCATCGTGCGGCGCCTGCGCAGCTGCCGGCGGGCCTCGACCCGCAGCCGCAGCGTACGGCCCGGGCGGTAGCCGGCCGCGGCGGCCGGTGACGACGGCGGCGACGGGACGGCGGCGGGGGGTGCGGTGCTCATGCCGAGCCTCCGATCAGGGTCAGGAAGGCGTCCTCCAGGCGGCGGTGCGGCCCGACCCGGGCCACCGGCACCCCGAGCCGGACGAGTTCGGCCACGAACTGCGCCGAGGTCAGCCCGTCGAGCACCGCGAGCAGGCCGTCCTCCTCGCGGACCGCGGTGGACACCCCCGGCAGCTCGCCGACCTTGTCGACCACGCTCTGCGGCACCTCGCCGTCCACGCCGACCAGCACGGTGTCCGCCGAGCCGACGATGTCGGCGACGGGACCCGCGGTGACCAGCCGCCCGCGGTCCATCACCACCAGGTGCGTACAGCTCTGCTCGACCTCGGCCAGCAGATGGCTGGAGACGATGACCGTGCGCCCGGCGGCGGCGTAGCGGATCAGCACCTCGCGCATCTCGCGGATCTGCGGCGGGTCGAGGCCGTTGGTCGGCTCGTCGAGGATCAGCAGGTCGGGCAGGCCCAGCATGGCCTGGGCGATGGCCAGCCGCTGCCGCATGCCCTGCGAGTACGTGCGCACCGCGCGCTCCAGCGCCTCGCCGAGCCCCGCGATCTCCAGGGCCTCGGCCATCCGGGCGTCCTGCGGGGGGCGGCCGGTCGCCTGCCAGTACAGCTCCAGGTTGGCCCGGCCCGTCAGGTGCGGCAGGAAGCCCGCGCCCTCCACGAAGGCGCCGAGCCGGGACAGCACCGGCGCGCCGGGGCGCACCGCCTCGCCGAACACCCGGATCTCGCCGTCGTCGGGGCGGATCAGACCCATCAGCATCCGCAGCGTCGTGGTCTTGCCCGCCCCGTTCGGACCGAGCAGCCCGAGCACCTGGCCCGGCTCGACCCGGAAGGACAGGTCGCGTACGGCGTACCGGTCGGCCGACTTCGCATAGCGCTTGCTCAGCCCGGTGATCTGCAGAGGCACCGCGGCCAGCGCCGGGTCCGCGGGCCGCGGGCGCACCCGCCGCCGGCCGGTCAGCAGCAGCGCCGCCGCGGCCAGCAGCGCCAGCGGCGGCAGCGCCCACGCCCACCACGGCAGCGCCGCGGCGTCGTCGCCGAGCGCGCTGTCCAGCGGCACGGTCAGCTCCGGCGACAGCAGCGAGACGGTCATGGCGGAGGGCGCGGCAGGTGACGCGTAGCCCAGGTCGGTGGTCGCCAGCACCAGCCGCATCCGGTGGCCCGCGGCGAAGTCGTGGTCCACGGCGGGCAGTTGCAGCGTCACGGCGGTGCCCGACGGGGAGCCCTGGACCCGGACGGGCGCGGCCAGGGCCGCGGGCAGGGTGGACTTGCCGCCGGGCGAGACGTCGTAGAGCTTGCCGAAGAGCACCGCGTCGGGCGCGTCGGTGGCGACCCGCAGGGTCACCGTCGGCGCACCGGTCAGATGGGTGCCCGCGGTCAGCGGCGCCGAGTCGAACTGCGCGTACTGCCCCGGGACGTCGAGCGACAGGCTCGCGCCGAGCGAGGACAGGGCGGACAGCGACCCCGCGCCCGGCAGCGCCGAGATCGCCGGGGGCGCGCCGCCCGCCGGGTTGGTGATCCGCTGCTCGCGGCCGGTCAGGGTGATCCGCCGGGCGGTGGTGCCTTCGAGCCCCGGGTAGCTGTCGCCCTCGGCGCCGCGCAGCACCACGCTGCCGTCGGTGGAGTTCAGGCCGCCGGTGCGGGTGACCCGGAAGGCGGGTCCCGTGCCGGTGCCGGTGGCGCCCTTGAGGTAGTGGTCGAACCACGCGGTGACCCGGCGGTCGATCCTGCCGTCCTCGGTGTCGCCGCCGTCGTGGCCGCCGGCGATCCAGTCGACCGCGACCGGTGCGCCGTTCGCCCTGATCGCCTTGGCCATGGCGTCGGACTGGGCCAGCGTGAACAGCGAGTCGGTCTGGCCCTGCACGATCAGCGCCGGGACCTTGATCCTGGACGCGACCGCGGACGGGCTGAGCGCTTCGAGCTGCTCGCGGGCGGCGGCGTCCGGGCTGCCCGAGGTGGCGACGCGCTGGTAGAGGGCGCAGATGGTGGGGGCGAAGCGGCCGCACAGCGGGTCGGGGGCGGCTCCGGAAGCCGCACGGGGAGACGTGCCGGGAGACGTGCCGGCAGCCGCGCCCGGGAGCGCCGCGGAGCCCGAGGAGAAGAAGATGCCCGACCAGAGCTTCTTGTAGACGTCGTTGGGGAAGAGCGCGTCGGCCAGGTTCCAGTACGTCTCGCGCGGCGCGATGGCGTCGACCCGGTGGTCGTACCCGGCGGCCAGCAGCGAGATCGCACCGCCGTAGGACACGCCCGAGACGCCGACCCGCGGGTCGCCGGGCGCATCCAGCCGCACCTCGGGGCGGGCCGCGAGCCAGTCGACGAGCCGGCTGACGTCGGCGACCTCGCCGTCCGGCGCGTTGAGCCCGATGGTGCCGGTCGAGGCCCCGAAGCCGCGGGCCGACCAGGTCAGCACCGCGTATCCGTGCCTGGCCAGCGACTCCGCCTGCCCGCGCACGTCGGCCTTGCTGCCACCGAAGCCGTGGCCGAGCAGCACCGCGGGCCTGCGGCCCGTGCCGCCCGCGGTGAAGTAGGAGGTGTCGAGGCGGACACCGCCGGCGCCGCTGAGCATCGCGTCGGTACGGTGCACCGCGGTCCCGCCGCCGCCCGCCGCGGCGGTCCCGGCGGCCGCGCCGCCCGCCGCCAGAAGCGCCAGCGCGCCCGCCCCGGCCAACCACCGCCTGCGCCGCGGCCATCGAAGATCCATCCCCCGATCCTAGGCGGGCGCGGACAGCGCTCCGGGACAGGGGCGGGTTTTCCCCGGCTTTTCACAGCGGGCGCCTGCGGGGGTGCCGGCGCCGCGGTGATCTCGGCCGGCGGAAGGGGGGCGCCGCGGTGGAATTCCCCAAGCCCCTTGATTGCCGGGCGAGTTGATCTCCCCCGACGCTCCGGCGGCTGCCCGACGGCATACTCCCCGATGGCGATCAAGAAATTCCGCGGGGTAGCGGAAGGCCCGGGAGCGGCGTGATCGAATTCTCCGGGGAATACGCCACGGTACGGTGGCGCATTCCCCGGAGCCGCGGTGATCGCAATTGCCGGGCGCTGCCAGCCGGCATTGCCTCGCGGCAGGTCAGCGGTGGGACGCCGATCCGCGCCTGCGGGTCCAGAAGACCAGGCCGCCGCCCACCACGACGACGGCGACGGCGATTCCCGCGATCATCGGCGTGGCGTTGGAGCTGCCGGTCTCAGCCAGGTCGCCGCCGCCCTGGGCGGGCGTGGTCACCGCGGCGACCGGCGCCGGCGATGTGGTGGGCGGCGTGGTCGCGGTGGTGGGCGGAGTGGTCGCAGGCGTCGTCGCCGGGGTGGTCGCCGGGGTGGTCGCCGGGGTGGTCGGGGTGTCGCACACCGGCGCGGTCTTGGTCTCGTCCCTGCCGAACTGCGCCCCGTCGCTCGCCGTGACCACCAGGTGCAGGTCGAGCGGCTTGTCGTGCGGCGGCAGCTTGTCCTTGAAGTGGAAGGTGGCGCCGAAGTCCTGGTCGACCAGCGCGCCTTCGCCGCCGACGACGGTCAGCGTCACCGTGTTGTGCGCACGGCTGTTGTACGCGGTCAGGTCGACCTTCACCGAATCGCAGGTCACCGACCAGGTCGGGGTGTGCGCGGAAGCCGGCCCCGCCATCACCACGGAACCGATCAACGCGGCCATTCCCGCTGTCGCCACGGCCGCGGATCTCCTGCGGCCCTGAACCGTCAGTCTCATGAACCCTCCCTTTGCAGACCGGACTTCGCCCGTACGGCCCCGCCCGCCGAATTGCTGTGGGTCCGGGACCTTACACCCTGGACTTCCGGACGTATTCACCGGGCGGCGCCCTTACGAATTCCGTAGCGAATTCGCACAGTTGCCGCAGGAAGGGGCCTTGTCGGCGCCCCGCGGTACGGTGCAGGCACGGCACGGCTCCGGACGGCGGATCCGTGCGCCGGTTCCGGGCGGCGGCACGGGACGGCACGGGACGACGCCGCCGGGGCCTGTCCGGCATGCGGCACAGCAGCGGGAGGGACCACCCATGGCCATCAGCGGCGCGCTGACCGCGGCCCAGCGGCGGGCGGTCACCGGCTCCGACCCGGCGACCGGGCGGCTGGCCGCGCGCGGCGACGTGTGCGCCGCCCTCGTCGCGCGCGGACTCGCGGTCCCGCACGGCAGGGCGGGCCACCACAGCTACTACCTGTCGCCGCAGGGGCTGGCGCTGCGCGCCGACCTGACGGCGGCTCGGCCGGACGTCCCGGCCCCCGGCCGCCCGGCGCCCGCCGCCGACACCTTCACCGCGGACGACGGCACCGGGACGGGGCCGCCGCGCGGGCCGCGGCGGGCCGCCGAGGTGGCCACCGCGTGGGAGGGCCTGCTGCGGATCAGGGCGCTGCTGCTGGACGGCGCGACGGACGCTCCGGCGCCGTGGGAGCGGGACCGGCCCGTGCACGCGGTCGCGCTGGCCCTTGAGGCGGGCGGCTGCCCGCCCGCCCCGCCCGCGGGGGGCGCCGGATACGCGGTGACGGCGGACGGTGCGGACGGGTTGCCCCGGGTCGGCTGGCGCGGCGCCCCCGACCAGGACACCGCGGTACGGGCGCTGGCCCGCTGCGCCGAGCTGCTCGACCGCTGCGGATGGCAGTGCACCGAGCACCGCGCCCGCGACGGCGCCCCCTTCCTGCTGGCCTCGCCCCGCAGGACCCGCTGACCTCCACTCCCCCGGCTCCGCCGTTGCGGCAGGCGCCACCCGGTCCGGGTCGCGGCCCGGCTCTGCGACCTGGGGGCCGCCGACTCCCGGCCGCCTTCACCGCAGGCCGGGGCGGCGTCTATGGTCGAACACCATGGAATACCGTCACCTCGGCCGCAGCGGCCTGATCGTCAGCGAGATCGCATACGGAAACTGGCTCACCCACGGCTCCCAGGTCGAGGAGGACGCCGCGACCGCCTGCGTCCGCGCCGCCCTGGACGTCGGCATCACCACCTTCGACACCGCCGACGTCTACGCGCAGACCCGCGCCGAGTCGGTGCTCGGCCGGGCGCTGAAGGGCGAGCGGCGGGAGAACCTGGAGATCCTCACCAAGGTCTTCTGGCCCACCGGGCCCGGCCGCAACGACCGCGGCCTGTCCCGCAAGCACATCATGGAGTCGATCGACAACTCGCTGCGCCGGCTGCAGACGGACCACGTCGACGTCTACCAGGCGCACCGCTACGACCGGTTCACGCCGCTGGAGGAGACGATGGAGGCCTTCGCCGACGTCGTGCACTCGGGCAAGGCGCACTACATCGGCGTCTCGGAGTGGTCGGCCGACCAGATCCGCCGCGGCCACGCCCTGGCGCGCGAGCTGCGCATCCCGCTGGTGTCCAACCAGCCGCAGTACTCGGCCCTGTGGCGGGTCATCGAGGGCGAGGTCATCCCCGCCTCCGAGGAGCTGGGGCTGGGCCAGATCGTCTTCTCGCCCGTCGCCCAGGGCGTGCTCACCGGCAAGTACCTGCCGGGCGAGCAGCCGCCGGCCGGCTCGCGGGCCACCGACGACAAGGGCGGCGCGAACATGATCGGCCGCTGGATGCGGGACGACCTGCTGGCCCGGGTCCAGGAGCTGAAGCCGCTGGCGGCCGACGCCGGACTGTCGATGGCCCAGCTCGCGGTCGCCTGGGTGCTGCAGAACCCCAACGTCTCCGCCGCGATCGTCGGGGCGTCCCGGCCCGAGCAGGTGGCCGAGAACGCCAAGGCGTCCGGTGTCCGGCTGGGCGCCGACGTCATGGCGGAGATCGAGCGGGTGCTCGCGCCCGTCGCGACGACCGACCCGCACAAGGTGCACGACAACATCCCGACCGCCCGGCCGTGACCGGTACGCCGCCTACTCCGCCGGAGCGCGCGGGTGGCGGACAGGCGGACCCCCTGCCGTGAGCCGTACGACGACAGGGCATCCGCGCCCGGCGCGCACAGACACGCAAGGGCAGGCGGCAGGCGGGGGCTTGGGCGGTAATCTGACTACATACCTGTAGTCAGATTCACCGCCGCGGCCGGCCCGCAGGACGCGCGCCCGCCGCCGGGAAGGGGCCCACCGCGCGATGACCGTACGCCTGCGCCCCTCCCGGCTGCTGCCGCCCGCCCTGCTCGCCGCGGCCTTCGCCCTGCTGGCCTGGCTGGTGCTGGCCCGGCACGGCACGCCCTACGGCTTCGACACCGGGCCGCACCACTGGTCGGTCGCGCACCGGCCGCACGCCGCGGCCACCGCCGCCCGGGCCGTCACCGACGCGGGCACGGGCCCGTATCCCTATCTGGCCGCCGCACTCGGCGGCTGGCTGGCGGGCGGGCGCACCGCACGGCACGGGCTGCGGGTGGCGCTGCTCGCCCTGCTGGTCCTGCTGGCGGGCCAGGGGCTGCGCACCCTGCTGGTGACGCTGCTGGACCGGGCCAGGCCGCCCGCCGCGGACTGGGCGGCGCACGCCTCGGGCCACTCCTTCCCCTCGGGGCACACCGCGACCAGCGCGATGGCCGCGACGCTGCTCGCCTGGGGCCTGCTGCGCGCCTGGCCCGGCACCGCGGGCCGGATCCTGGCAGCGCTGTGCGGCCTGGCGGCGGTCGCGGTCGGCTGCACCCGGGTCTACCTGGGGGTGCACTGGCCGTCCGACGTGGTCGGCGGCTGGCTCTTCGCCGGCTGCTGGCTCACCGCGCTGCTGCCGCCGCTGAGCGCGTACGCGGACCGCGGCCGTACGCCGTAGTGCCGGGGGAAGTGCCCGTCAGACCGACACGCCGTGGGCGCGCAGATAGCGCCGCGGGTCGATGTCGTCGCCGTAGACCGGCCCGGTCCTGATCTCGAAGTGCAGATGCGGCCCGGTGACGTTGCCGGTGGACCCGGAGCGGGCGATCCGCTGGCCCTCGTTGACCTGCTGCCCGACCTTGACGGAGATCTGCGACAGGTGGCCGTACTGGCTGTAGTGGCCGTCCGCGTGCCGGATCACCACCTGGTAGCCGTACGAGCCGCCCCAGCCGGCCGTGACGACCTTGCCCGCGGCGACCGAGTGTACGGCGGTGCCGGTCGGCACCAGGAAGTCCATGCCGGTGTGGTAGCCGCTGGCCCAGTGGCTGCCCGAGGCGTGGTAGGGCGTACCGAGCGGGGCGTGCACCGGGAGGGTGTAGCCGCCGGTGTGCGGGGCCGCGGCCGGCTTGGTGTGCGCCGACACCGCGGTGGCGGTCTTCTTCTGCGCCGGCTCGGCCGCCGGCTTGGCCGCGGGCTTCGGCTTGGCGGCGGGCTTGCGGTGCGGTGCCGCCTTCTGCAGGGCCGTGGTGGGCGAGGCCTTCGCCGGGGCCGCGTGCGGTGCGGTCAGCGCGAGACGCTGGCCGGGGAAGATCAGGTCGGGGTCGCCGCCGACGACCGAGCGGTTGTCGGCGTACAGCTGCGGCCAGCCGCCCCTGACGTGCTGGTCCTCCGCGATCCCGGACAGCGTGTCGCCCGGGACCACCGTGTAGCGGTCGTGCGCCTGCGCCGCCGGGGCCTGGGCGTGCGCCTTGGGCGCGGCGGCCTTCGCCGCAGTCCTCGGGGTGGTCTTCACGGGGGCCTTGCTCGCCGTCACAGGCCTGATCTTGCCCTCGGGCACCGGCACGTTGTGCGAGGCGGTGGCCGCCTCGCGGGTGAGCCCGGCACGTACCGAGCAGACCGGCCAGGCGCCCGGCCCCTGGCTGCGCAGCACCCGCTCGGCCACCGCGATCTGCTGGTTCTTCGAGGCCAGGTCCGCGCGGCCCGCATAGGCGCCGCCGCCGAAGGACTTCCAGGTGGAGGCCGAGAACTGCAGGCCGCCGTAGTAGCCGTTGCCGGTGTTGATGTGCCAGTTGCCGGAGGACTCGCAGTTCGCGACCTTGTCCCACACCCCGGCCGACTCGGCGTGCGCGCTGCTCAGCCCGATCAGCGGGAGCGCGAGGCCCGCCCCGCCCGCCGTGACGGTCAGCGAGGCCTGGGAGACCCTGCTCGGGCGGTAACGGCGGTGGCGTCCGCGTAAGGGCATAGCGCGAGTCCTCCCCGGGACCGGCCCGGCGCCGCGCTCCGCGACCCGGGCAGCCATACGCCCGAATTGCCGGGCGGCCACAGAGTAGGCCCGCCCCGGGCGGCCCACAAGGGCGCACCCGTGCGGTTACGCCCCCCGTACGCCGCACGGTGCAGGCGGGACTGCGCAGGCGGGTGGGAATCACCGGCGGGCGTGAGCGTTGCAAGGAAGGTGAGCTCCGTACTGCGCGACACGCCCTTCTCGATCCTGGACCGCTCCAGGACCAGGGAGGGCACGGACGGACCCGCGGCGGTGCGCGAGACGGTGGCACTCGCCCGGGAGGCCGAGGCACTCGGCTACCGCCGCTTCTGGGTCTCCGAGCACCACAGCGTGCCCGGCGTCGCGGGTTCCGCCCCCACGGTGCTGGCCGCGGCGGTCGCCGCGGCCACCGGCACGATCCGGGTCGGCACCGGCGGGGTGATGCTGCCCAACCACCGGCCGCTGGTGGTGGCCGAGCAGTTCGGCGTCCTGGAGTCGCTCTTCCCCGGCCGCGTCGACATGGGCCTCGGGCGCTCCGTCGGCTTCACCGACGCCGTACGCCGGGCGCTCGGCCACGGCAAGGAGGCCGCCGGCACCTTCGGCTCGCAGGTCACCGAACTGCTCGGCTGGTTCACCGGCGAGCAGACCGCCCACCCCGGCGTCCACGCCCGGCCCGCGGAAGGCCTGCGGCCCGCGCCCTTCCTGCTCGCCACCGGCAGCGGTGCCGACCTGGCGGCCGAGCTGGGGCTGCCGCTCGTCATCGGCGGGATACGCGGCGAGGACGCGATGCTACGGGCGGTCGACCGCTACCGTGCCGCCTTCCGGCCCTCCGCGTGGGCCGCGGCGCCCTACGTCGTCCTGTCCGGCACGGTCGCCGTCGCGGACACCGCCCGCGAGGCGTACCGCATGCTGCTGCCCGAGGCGTGGGCGACCGCGTACTCCCGTACGCACGGGGTCTTCCCGCCGCTGCTGCCGCCCGAGGAGGTCGAGGCCGTCGCGATGACCTCGGCCGAGCGAAGCCGCTTCGACGCGGCGCTCCAGGGCCAGCTCCACGGTGATCCGACGCAGGTGGCGTCGGCTCTCTCCTCCTTGCTCCTGCGGAGCGGGGCCGACGAATTCCTCCTGACCACCAGCACATACGACCGCCGTCGGCTCCTGGACTCCTACCGCCACCTCGCCCTCCTCCTGACCTGACCCCGCCCCACCGGGCGCGCGGGTCGCCACCGACCCAAAGGGGCAATTCCTGTCGGAGACGGACCACCGGCCGGTGGTGGGCTTGGCGCGCAGTTCCCCGCGCCCCTATGGGGTGCCCTCTGCGGCAGCGGCACCCCATAGCCCGCCGGGGTGAGGCGGTACCGCTGCGGCCGGCGGCGCACTTCAGGGGCGCGGGGAACGGCGCGGCCAACCCACCACCGCGCGCGGGTCGTCACCGCCCCAAAGGGGCAATTCCTGTCGGAGCCGGACCACCCGCCAGTCGGTGGCTGGGCGCGCAGTTCCCCGCGCCCCTGACAAGCACCGCCCTAGGCAGAGGCGCCCCCTCAGCCCCCGCGGCCAGCGGATGGCTCGGCCCCGCCGAAGGGACCCCGTCGAGGGGGCTGGTCGGAGTAGGGGGTCACCCGAGGGGGTGGTCGGGGGGGCTCGGATGGGCCTCGTCAACCTGCCCGGAGGGCGTTGGCGTTCATACGGTGAACGTATGAGCAACCGCCGCGCAGCCACCCGTGTCCGCCGCCGCGTCGCCGCCGTGTTCGGCGCGGGATGCTGTCTGGCCGTAATCGCCGCCCCGGCACACGCGGCCGGGGACTCGCAGGTCGGCGGCGAACTGCTCGGCGAACCCGGTGTGCACGTGCAGCGCGAGGACGGCGCGCCCCGGCTGCCCTCGGGCATCAGCGCCCTGTCGTGGACCGTCTCCGACGCCAGGTCGGGGAAGGTCCTGGCCGCGAAGAACGCGCACCGCGAGCTGCCGCCCGCGTCCACCCTCAAGACGCTCTTCGCGGTGACCGTCCTGCCGCGCTTCCCCGCGGACGAGACGCACAAGGTCGTCGACGACGACCTGGCCGGCATCGGCGCGGGCAGCAGCCTGGTCGGCGTGCAGGCCGGGCAGACGTACACCGTGGCGGACCTGTGGCGCGGGGTCTTCCTCGCGTCGGGCAACGACGCCGTGCACGTACTGGCGCACATGAACGGCTCGGTGCCGCTGACGGTGTCCCAGATGCAGGCCAAGGCCGAGATGCTGGGTGCCGACGACACCCATGTCGTCTCGCCCGACGGCTACGACTACCCGGGCCAGGTCTCGTCCGCGTACGACCTGGCGCTGTTCGCCCGCGCGGGCCTGGCGAACCGCGACTTCGCCGGCTACGCCTCGACGGCGACGGCGCAGTTCCCGGGCGGCTTCGACGCGCACGGCACGTACGTGAAGTCGTTCGGCATCCAGAACACCAACCGGCTGCTGACCGGCGCGGGCGGTGTGCACCCCTACCCGGGGCTGGTCGGGGTGAAGAACGGCTACACCACCAACGCGGGCAACACCCTGATCGCCGCCGCGACCCGGCAGGGCAGGACCCTCATCGTCACCGTGATGAACCCGCAGTCGGGGCTGCCGCAGGCGGTCTACACGGAGGCGGCCAAGCTGCTGGACTGGGGTTTCGCCGCCGCGGGCCACACCGCCTCGGTGGGCACCCTGAACGCCGCGCCGACCGCCTACCACCTCAAGGGCATCCCGGCGCAGGCCCCGGCGTCGGCCAAGCAGGAGCAGCACCAGCCGCCACAGGCCCGGCTGAAGGAGGAGCAGAAGCCCGCGCCCGCACCGGCGGCGCACTCCTCGAACACCTCGGCGCGGGCCTGGTACGTGGGCGGCGGCCTGGCCGTGGTGGCGGCCGCGTCGGTCCTGCTGCTGCGGCGCAGGACGGGCGGCGGCCGCAACCGGTGACCCGGCGGCGGCAAGGCGGCGTGCTACAGTACAGGCAGCACATGTCTGCGCCCTCTTCTCAGCGGCGCCGGTGCTGGTTCTGAGTTCCCACCGCCCGACGGCAGTCCCGTACGGCCCGGTGGTTCTTCTCCGCAGTCGTGAGCGTGCAGGTCTCCCACGGCCCCAGGCTCAGCGATGTGCGCCGGTTCGCCCCCAGCGCCGCGGTTCTTCGCCGCGGCCCGGGCCACCTGGCGATGTCCGCGGTCCGCGGAGCGTGTTGTGTCCGCTCGCGCCGCACACCCCTTCTTTCCGTCCGCGAAAGGACGACAACCTGATGACCGACATTCTCGAACGGCCGGACGTACGGCCGCAGACGACGAGCCGGGTGGCGGGTGTCCTCGACATCCAGGGCTCCGGCGGCCAGGGCCGCCTTCGTACGGCAGGACTGCACGCCTCCCCCGGCGACGTCCACGTCCCCGCGGCGCAGATCCGCAAGGCGGGCCTGCGCAGGGGCGACCTGGTCGAGGGCACCGCCGCCAAACCCGGCACCCTCGGCGACGTCCTGCTGGTCAACGGCCTGCCCGTACAGCAGCGCAGGCCGCACTTCGCCGACCTGACACCGCTTCACCCGCGCGAGCGGCTGCGCCTGGAGAGCGGGCTGCTCAAGGGCTCGGGCGCGCTGTCCGGGCGGCTGATGGACCTGCTCACCCCCGTCGGCAAGGGCCAGCGCGGGCTGGTCGTGGCCCCGCCGAAGGCCGGCAAGACGGTGCTGCTGCAGAGCATCGCGGCGGCCGTCGCCGCCAACCACCCCGAGTGCCACCTGATGGTGGTGCTGCTGGACGAACGCCCCGAGGAGGTCACCGACATGCGGCGCAGTGTGCGCGGCGAGGTGCTGGCCTCGACCTTCGACCGGCCCGCGCGCGAGCACATCGCACTCGCCGAGCTGGCCGTCGAGCGGGCCAAGCGGCTGGTGGAGCTGGGGCAGGACGTGGTGATCCTGCTGGACTCGCTGACCCGGCTGTGCCGGGCGCACAACACCGCGGGCGCGGCCAGCGGCCGTACGCTGTCCGGCGGTGTGGACGCGGCCGCGCTGCTCGGCCCGAAGCGCTTCTTCGGGGCGGCGCGGCTGGCCGAGGAGGGCGGTTCGCTCACCATCCTGGCGACCGCGCTGATCGACACCGGCTCCCGGGCGGACAACTTCTTCTACGAGGAGCTGAAGAGCACCGGCAACATGGAGCTGCACCTGGACCGGGCGCTCGCCGAGCGGCGGGTCTTCCCCGCCGTCGACGTGACCGCGTCCGGCACCCGGCGCGAGGAGATGCTGCTGACGGCGGCGGAACTGCCCGTGGTGCGGGGCCTGCGGCAGGTGCTGCACGGCAGGGACGCGCAGTCCGGCCTCGACGTGCTGCTGGACAAGCTGCGCAGGACCCCGGACAACGCGTCCTTCCTGCGCCTGGTGCAGGGCACCCTCCCCGGAGCCGGCTGAGCGGGGACGGCCGGGCGGAAATCCGGTGGCCCGCGGGGAGCGGGCCGCGTGATGATCGGGCGCATGGACGCGACGGCGGGTGCGCAGGCCGGTCAGGCGGACGGTACGGGCATGGCCGAGGCCTTCCTGCGGGACGGCTTCGTGAAGATCGAGGGGGCCTTCTCCGCGGAGGTCGCGCGGGAGTGCGCGGCGCTGCTGTGGCAGGAGACCGGGTGCGACCCCGACGACCCGGCGACGTGGACACAGCCGGTGCACTGGGTGGGCGGGATGGCGCAGCCACCCTTCGCCGCCGCTGCCAACACCCCCGTGCTGCATGCCGCGTTCGACCTGCTGGTCGGCGCGGGCCGGTGGGTGCCGCGCGACTCGCTGGGCTCCTTCCCGCTGCGCTTCCCCCACGAGGAGGAGCCCGACGACGCCGGCTGGCACATCGAGGGCAGCTATCTCCCCGACGGCGCCACCTGGTACTTCACCAACCTGCGCTCACGCGACCGGGCGCTGCTGATGCTGTTCCTCTTCACGGACGTCGACGAGCACAATGCGCCGACCCGTATCAGGGTCGGCTCCCACCTGGACATCCCGCCGCTGCTCGCCCCGTACGGCGAGGCGGGTGTGTCGGGCCTGGCGCTGGCCCCCGCGCTGGTCTCGGCGAGCGAGCACCGGCCCGTCGCACTGGCGACGGGCCGGGCCGGCGATGTCTTCCTGTGCCACCCCTTCCTGGTGCACGCGGCGCAGCCGCACCACGGCAGCCGGCCGCGCTTCATGGCGCAGCCGCCGCTGCACCCCGCGGTGCCGCTGGAGTTGGAGCGGGCGGACGGGGCGTACTCGCCGGTGGAGTCGGCGATACGGCAGGGGCTCGGCGCCGCGGGCGGCGGCGGGCCGGTCGGCTAGCGTGCGGGGCATGCTGCACGGACGGGACGGGGAAGCGGCGGAGCTGCGGGCACTGCTGGACGGCGCGCGGGCCGGGCGCAGCGGTGTGCTGGTGCTGCGCGGCGAGGCCGGGATCGGCAAGACAGCGCTGCTGGAGTACGCGGTCGGCGCGGCCGAGGGCATGAGCGTGGTGCGCGGCTCGGGCGTGGAGTTCGAGGCGGAACTGCCCTACGCCGGGCTGCAGTTGCTGCTGCGTCCGGCACTGGGGTCGCTGGACGCGCTGCCCGAGCCGCAACGGCGGGCGCTGCGGGCGGCGTTCGGCCTGGCGGCGGAGGGTGCGGGCGAGGGCGCGGGCGAGCCGATGTTCGTCGGGCTCGCGGTGCTGTCGCTGCTGTCCGAGCACGCGGCGGACGGCCCGCTGCTGTGCGTCGTGGACGACGCCCAGTGGCTGGACCGGGCGTCCGCCGACGCGCTGGCCTTCGCGGCCCGCAGGCTGGACGCGGAGGGTATCGCCCTGGTCTTCGCCGCACGGGACGGCGAGGGCGCCTTCCCGGCGCCGGGGCTGCCCGAGCTGCGGCCCGCGCCGCTGGACGAGGCGGCGGCAGGAGCACTGCTCGCCGACCGTGCCGGGCCGCTCGCCGAGCCGGTACGCCGGCAGGTGCTCGCCGAGGCGCAGGGCAATCCGCTGGCACTGCTCGAACTGCCCGTCGGCCTGCGCGGCCCGGAAGCCACCGCCGACGTGGCCCATCCGCTGCCGCTGACCAGCCGGCTGCAACTGGCCTTCCACGGCCGGGTCAGCCATCTGCCGCGGGCCACCCAGACGCTGCTGCTGGTGGCCGCCGCCGACCACACGGGCGAGCTGGGCACGATCCTGCGGGCCGCGGCCGACCTGGACGCGGGCGTCGCGGACCTGCCGCCCGCGCAGGACGCCGGGCTGGTCACGGTGGGCGGCACCGCACTGCGCTTCCGCCACCCGCTGGTGCGGGCCGCGATCCACCAGCGGGCCGCGCTCCCGGAGCGGCTGGCCGCACACCGCGCCCTGGCCCGCGCCGCCGACCCCGAGCGCGAGCCCGACCACCGGGCCTGGCACCTGGCCGCGGCGGCGACCGGCCCTGACGAGGAGGTGGCGACGGCGCTCGAACAGACCGCGGGCCGCGCCAGGGAACGCAGCGGGCACACCGCGGCTGCCGCCGCCTACGCCCGTGCCGCCCGGCTGAGCACCGACCCCGCGTCCCGGCTGCGCCGCCTGCTGCTGGCCGCGGAGTCCGCCTCCGAGGCCGGCGAACTCCCCCAGGCCCGCACCCTGGCCGACCAGGCCACCCGCTCCCTCCGCCCCCACCCGCCCGCACCCCCGCAAGCCCCAGGCACACCCGCACCGCCCACCGCAGGACCGCCCGGCTCCCCCCAGGGGGCCAGCGCAGCCAGTGGCGGGGAGGTCGCCGGGCAGGCGGGGGCAGGCGCGGTCTACGGGGCTGGGGAGGAGGCCGCGGGGCAGGCGCGGGCGCGGGCGATGTACGTACGCGGGCTGGCCGACTTCTGGGAGGGGGACTTCTCCGGTGCCCACCGGGGGCTGGTCGAGGGGGCCGGGCTGGTCGCGGTGAGCGATCCGGCGCGGGCGGCGCGGATGCTGGTGCAGGCCACGCACACCGCGTGGTATCTCGGCGCGGACGAGGTCGCCGACACCGTGGAGAGGCTGGCGGCCCTCGACCTGCCCGCGGACGCCCCGATCCTCCCGGTGGCCCGCTTCCTGACCGGGGCGCTGGGCCGGCACCCGGCTGGGCAGGCACCGCCCGGGGTGGGCGCCGCCGCGGACGCGGCACGGGCCGCGCACGGCGGGCGGGTCGACCCGCGGGACCTGGTGATGCTGTGCGGGGTGGGGCTGACGCTGGGCCAGGACGCCCAGTCGCACGAGCTGACGACCGCGCTGGCCGCGGAGAGCCGGGAGAGCGGCGGGGTGGGCCGGCTCACCACGATCATGTTCTTCCGCGCGGAGGCGGAGATCTTCGACAGCCGCTACGAGGACGCCGCGGCCACCGCGGCCGAGGCGCTGCGGATCGCCGCGGACACCGGCCAGCGGCAGTGGGTGAGCCAGTTGAGCAGCGCGCTCGCGCACGTCGCCGCGGTGCGCGGCGAGGAGCAGGAGTGCCGCGGCCTGGTCGACGCGGCCCTCGCGGGCGGTTCTGGTACGGCCATGGCGCCGGGCGCACCGTGGGCCTACTGGTCGCAGGGGCTGCTGGAGCTGGGTCTCGGCCGGGCGCAGGCCGCGCTCGACCGCCTGGCGCTGCTCGGCGAGGAGTCGGTGCGCCACCACATCTGCGCGACCCGCAGCGTCCCCGACCTGGTGGAGGCCGCGGTGCGGCTCGGGGTGCCGGAGCGCGCGGACGCGCCCTTCGCCCGCTTCGAGGCGTGGGCGGCCCGCTCGGGGCAGGGCTGGGCGGCGGCGCTGGTGGACCGCTGCCGGGCGCTGCGGGCGCCGGACGACGGCGCGGAGGCGTACTTCCGTGCGGCGCTCGCGGGGCACGACCCGCACCGGCGGGCCATGGAGTCGGCGCGTACGGGGCTGCTGTACGGCGAGTGGCTGCGGCGGGCGCGGCGCAAGAACGAGGCCAGGACCGTGCTGCGCGGGGCGCTTGACGCCTTCGAGCGGCTGGGGGCGCGTCCCTGGGCGGAACGGGCGCGCGGCGAACTGGGCGCGGCGGGCGGCGCGGTGCCGGAGGCCGGCCGGGAGAGCGGCCCGGTGGACGCGGAGGCGGGGCTGACACCGCAGGAGTCGCAGATCGTGCGGCTGGCGGCGGAGGGCCTGTCGAACAAGGACATCGCCGCCCGGCTGTTCCTGAGCCCGCGGACGGTCGGCTACCACCTCTACAAGGCGTATCCGAAGCTCGGTGTGGTCTCCCGCGGCGAGCTGGCGGGGCTGTTCTGACCTGGGCCGTGCCCGCCCGGTGGTGAAGACCGGGCGGGCACGGACGGCGCGGCGGCTGGGCCGCATCGTGTCGGGTCGGGTCGGGTCAGACGGTGACGCCGTGCGCGGCGAGGTAGGCGACCGGGTCGATGTCGGAGCCGTAGTCCGGGGTGGTGCGGACCTCGAAGTGCAGGTGCGGCCCGGTGACGTTGCCGGTGGCGCCGGATATGCCGATCTCCTGGCCGGAGGCGACGGTCTGGCCGGCCGAGACGACCGGGTTGGTCAGGTGGCCGTACAGCGTGTACTTGCCGTCGGCGTGCCGGATGATCACGTCGTTGCCGTAGGAGCCGTCGGCGCCGGCGTGGACGACGGTGCCCGCGGCGACGGAGTGGACCGGGGTGCCGCTCCAGACCAGGAAGTCGACGCCGGTGTGGTAGCCGGAGGACCAGTTGGAGCCCTCGGCGTGGTAAGGCGTGCCGATGGCGGCGTCGCCGACCGGCTTGCTGTACCCGCTGGCGCTGACGGTCTTCTTGGCGGCGGCGGGCGCGGCCTTCTTGGCGGGGGCCGGGGCGGCCTTGGCCACGGCCGTGTTCAGCGTGAGGTGCTGGCCGGGGCGGATCAGGCTCGGGTTGGTGCCGATGACCTTCTTGTTGGCGTTGTAGAGGGCCTTCCAGCCGCCCTTGACGTGGTGGGCGGTGGCGATCTTCGCGAGGGTGTCGCCGCGTACCACGGTGTACTGGTGGGCCTTGGCGGAGGCGGCGGGGGCCTTGGCGGGCTCGGCGGCCGACGCGTGGGCGACGGAGACCAGCGGCAGGGCGAGGGCGGCGCCCCCGGTGCCGGCGGCGATGCACACCCGGGTGAGGCGGTTGAGCGAGCGGGGCTTGCGGTGCTGTCCCTTTGCGGGCATGGGGGAATTCCTCTCCTACGCCTGCGAGGTGAGCTGTCGGGTTCGGGCAGGAGATGCCCGGCCGCGCCTGCCGTGCCCGCGCTGTGCGGTGTGCGTGCGGCGGCGCGACTTCACCCCGAGCCGTCCGGTGTCCCCGGACGGCGGCTTACCTGGGTCCCCCGCTCCTGCGCTGAATGCTCGGCTGTTCCGATCACCGGGCGGCGGCAGGATTCGGCGTCCCGCCCGGCGGATTCGCGGGCGTCCGGCCCGCGGTAGGGCGAAGCTAGACGACGCCGGGAGCGGCGGGCAACCAAAGGCGGCATGCCCCACCATTCCGCCCGTACCGGTGGTTACTCCCCGCCGTCCGGGCATACCGGTGCGTGTGCGCGCCGGTCGCCGCGGGTCGAGGGGCGGGGTGCGCAGGGTGACAAACCGCCCGCGCCGGGAACAGCGGGTGTTCCGGGGAAACCGGACCGTGTTCCCCCGGTGACGCCGGTCACGCGGCGGTTCGCGGGTGATCCCGGTCACTGCGAAATGCCGGAATTGCCCAGGAATTTCGGATCGGTCACGTTTTGCGGCCGACGGCCCGTCAGGCCGCGTTTCAGTAGCTTCCGGGTGCCCCGCCGATACGTGCGTCCAGGGTCCTGCTGAGCCGGTAGCCGACCGGCCGGAAACCGACCGCGGGCCAGTGCCCGGCCGCCAGCGGGGACGCCGAGTGCCAGCGGGCCGACATGTAGCGGTGCCCGTTGTCGTACGCCCACGCCAGCGCGGTGGCCAGCAGCACCCGGCTGATGCCCTCGCCGCGCGCGGCGGGCTCCACGTACGCCTCGGCCAACTCCACGCACGACTCGGGTATCACCGGGTCGGGGGTGGCGGGGACGACCACCACCATGGCGATCTCCTCGCCCCTGCGGGACGCGATCCAGGCACCGCAGCGCGGGTCGGCGAGCGCGTCGGCGTAGTGCAGCCGCAGGGCGGCCAGCGGACCCTCGGGCTGCGGCTGGAACATCGCCGACTCGCGCTGCCGCCGGGAGGACTCCGCGGCCATCCGGCCGATCTGCGGCAGGTCGCCCGGTCCCGCGCGGCGGATGCCCAGGCCCTCGACGCCGCGCGGCTGGCGGCCCCTGGCCTTGACCGCCATCAGGCCGTGCACCACCTCGCGGCCGAAGCCGAGGTCGGCCCAGGGGGCGGTCGCGACGTCGCCGGCCGGCACCTGCACGTAGTGGACCAGCCGGCGGTCCGCGACCAGCCGCTCGGCGACCTTCGCGTACATCGAGCGCAGCACCTCGGTCTCCCGCCCGCCGGGCAGCGCGTGGCCGCCGTAGGGGACGAGCGCGGAGCGCGGGTGGGTGCGCAGCGCCGCCGGGTCGTCGGCGGCCAGAGTGACCGGCTGGGCGGCGAGGTAGCCGATCAGGTTGCCGTCGCCGTCCAGGGCGCGGCATGCTTCCAGGCCGGGCACGGCGTGCAGCCTGCCCACCAGTTCGTCGCCGCGCACCGGTCCGTCGGCCAGCCAGGAGCGCTGGGACGGGGGGCGCCGGGCACGGGAGAACCAGCGGTCGTAACGCTGCACGGCCAGGGGTATGTGCTCGGCCGTCAGCGGCGCGGTGGCGACAGTCATGGTGTTCGAGGACGCTAGCGGGGCGCATACCCCCACGGCAAGGCGGGTGGTACGCCGGCGGCCGCGGCCCGCCTCAGCCGCTCCAGGCCGGGTGCCGCGGGTCGTCGGCGCGTACCAGGACATCGGCGCTCTCTTCCGGCAGCGCCTCGCTCGCATAGCGCCGGTAGGCGGGCAGCGTCCACTGCTGGTCCGGCTCCGTACGCCGCCGCAGCGCGCCCTCCGACAGCCGCAGATGCACCGTCAGGTCCAGCGGCAGGCCCTGGCCGAGCAGCAGCGGGCCGTCCAGCACCAGGACGCCGCCCGGCGGCAGCGCCACGTACTCCGCACGGGTGGAGCGGTCCGTGCCCGGGTCGCGCAGCGAGGGCAGGGCACGCCCGCTGCCGCCGGGGCCGAGCGGGTCGAGCACCTCGCGGCGCAGGGCGCCGGTGTCCAGCCACAGCTGGTAGTACGCGTCGACGTCCTCGTGCCCGTATTCCAGCCGCTGCGAGGCGGGCCGCCAGAAGGACTGCGCCCGCACCCGCAGCACCGGGTGGCCCAGCGCAGGCAGCGCCGCGGCCACGGCGTCCGCCAGGTCCGCGGTGCCGGCGGCGGGGGCGCCGTCCACCGCGACCCGCCACCACGGCCCCGCGGGCGGCGCCTTCGCCGCGATCCGGTCGGCGAGGGCCTCCGCGAGCCGGGGCCAGGTGATCGGGGTGAGCTGCACACGGCCATCCTGCCGGACCGCCGGGCGGGCGCTCCGCCGGGTACGAGGCGGCCGTGCGTCCACTCATATGGGGGAAATTCTCTACAAATCACCCGTTTGCCAGCGCGCGGGAATCATGACTTTTTGTGACCCTGGAAGAACTCATGGTGACCGTCCCCATCACCCAGGAGAAAGCCCATGATCCTGTCCATCTCCGGCGTCGTCCTGCTCGGCGTCATCGTCTTCCTGTTCTTCCGCAAGGACGGGCTGAAGGTGTCCCACGGCATCGTCAGCGCGCTGTTCGGCTTCTACCTCGCGAGCACCGCCATCGCCCCCAGCATCACCGCGGGCGGCGCGAGCCTGGCCAGCCTGCTGGGCGGGATCAAGATCTAGCCGGCGTAACGGCAGACGGCACGACGTATGCGTATGCCACCCGCAGACCCGGGAGCGGTCGCCCCGCTCCCGGGTCGCTTTCGGTCCCACACCCTCCCCCGCTGCACCGCCGCGCGTCCCCCGCGGCCCCCGCACCCGAACCACCCCATGGAGCAACCGTGGCCAGGCGTCCCCTTCCCAGCATCCTGAGCAGCCGACCGGCGCTCGTCCGCGGTCGCGACCTGGCGCGCAGCGCCGCCGACGGCGCCTCCGACGTCCTCCACCCCGTCATCACCATCGCCCGCGGCATGCGCCGGCAGGCCGCCTGGACCACCAGCTGGTGGGGCCGCACCCCCAAGGACCGGCGCGGCCCCGCACTCCTGCTGGCCGCCGCCGGTCTTGTCGTCGTGGTGATGATGCCGTACGGGCCGCTGCTCGCCGTCGCCGCGCTGCTGGCCTCCGCGGCCTGGATGGGCCGCGACCGCACCCCCGCCGCCCCCGCGGGACCCGGCGAGGCGGAGACCGGGCGGCTCCAGTCACTGTACGAGGCGCTGGTCCCGTACCTGTCGGACCCGGCCGACCCCGCGCCCCTCTACGCCTACGACGGCAGCTGGGACAAGGCCTTCAGCTCCTACGACTTCGAGGACGGCCGGCTGGCCCGGCTGCACCTGCGCTACCCCGCCTACTTCACCGACGGCGAGGCCGAGTCCCGCGCCAGGGTCGAGCAGTTGCTGCACGCCAAGGCCGGGCGGGGCCGGGAGTACCGCTTCGACTGGAACGAGGAGGACAACCACCTCACCCTCACCGCGCTGCCACCGCTGCCCACCGACATCGTCGCCCAGCGCTTCGTCACCGCGCCCGGCGAGACGGTGCTCGGCTTCACCGACGCCGACGCCGTACCGCGGACGGTGCCGGTCGCCGGCAGCGGTGCGGAGACCCGCGACGCGCCGCCCGTCGTCTGGCGCACCGGCGCCCGCTCCACCGAGCCGCACCTGCTGGCACTCGGCCAGCCGGGCACCGGCACGACCAGCCTGCTGCGGTCCATCGCACTGCAGTCGCTCGTGCACGGCGACGTCGTCATCGTGGACGGCAGCGGCACCGGCGAATACGCGTGCCTGACCGGGCGGCCGGGGGTGCTCGCCGTCGAGGACGGGCTGCTCGGCGCCGCCGCCACGCTCGAATGGGCCGCGCACGAGACCGAGCGGCGGCTCGTCGCCGTCAACCGCGCCCGGCAGGAAGGCCGGCCCCTCGACGAGGACGCGCGGCGCCCGCTGTGGATCCTGGTGGACCGGCCCACCGCGCTCAGCCAGCTGGCGCTGGCCGAAGGGCGGCCCGACCCGCAGCTGCTGCTCGACGTGCCGCTGCGGCACGGGCGGGCCGCGAACGTGGCCGTGGCCGTCGCCGACCAGCTCGACGCCACGGAAGCGCTGGCGCCGGTCGTCATCGCCCACACCCGGGCGCGGGTCGTGCTCGGGCGGCTCGCGCCCGAGCACGTCGAGGCGGTGCTGGGGGCGGCGCAGCGCACCACCCCGGCCGCGGAGGTGCCCCCGGGCCGGGGGTACGCCCGGCTCGGCACCGGGCCGGTGCTGCGGCTCCAGGTCCCGGCGACCCCCGACCCCTACGACGACGAGGCGACCTCCCCCCAGCGCGAGGCCGTCCTCGCCCTCCTCCCGGGCGCCACCCCGCCCCCCGCCCCGGCCCAGGACCCGGCCCCCGAGCCGGAACCGTCCACCTTGCGCAAGGAAGCGGTCATCCGCACGGTGGCCGACTTGACCTGAGCCCAACCGGCCTCCCCTTCGAGGGTGGGCACCCTCTCCCCCAGAGGCCGCCGCCCCAAGGGGGCTGCACCGTCCCCGCCGGACCACCCCCCGGTGGTGGGCTGGTCGCGCAGTTCCCCGCGCCCCTGGCAGCTCGGCCCAGCCGCAAGGGCACCCCCGCCGGGGTGAGGCGGCACCGCAGCGGCCGGCGGCGCCCCCCAGGGGCGCGGGGAACTGCGCGACCAACCCACCACCCACGCGCGGGTCGGCACCGACCCGAAGAGGCAATTCCTTTCGAAGACGGACCACCCGCCGATGGGTGGTTGCGCGCGCAGTTCCCCGCGCCCCTAGGTGGGCGCCCTCCCGGGCAAAGGACCCCCTCGTCGGGGCTAGGCGACGAAGAGGCTGGAGGGGTCGGCGTCGGGGGCGGCGCCGGAGTGGATGAGGGCGGCGGCGGCCGCGAGGCGGGTGGCCGCCTCGGTGGCGGTGGGGCCGCTGACCGTGAAGGGGACCCGGACGTAGGACTCGAAGGCGCCGTCGACGCCGAAGCGGGGGCCTGAAGGAACGCGGACCCCGAGGCGTTCGCCGGCCACGGCGAGCCGCGAGCCGGAGACGTCCCCGGTGCGTACCCACATGGTCATGCCGCCGCGGGGCACCGCGAAGTCCCACCCGGGAGTGTGCTCGCGCAGCGCCGCCGCGAGGTCGTCCCGGCACTCGCGGGCTCGTGCGCGCCGCGCGGCGAGCGCCTGGTCCCAGCCGCCGCCCCGCAGCAGCCAGGCGACGGCGAGCTGGTCCACGACCGGCGAGCCCAGGTCGAGGTAGGCGCGCGCGGAGACCAGGCGCCGCACGACGTCGGGCGTGGACCTGACCCAGCCGATGCGCAGCCCGGCCCAGACGGCCTTGCTGGCGGAGCCGACGGTCATGACGGTCCCGCCGCGGTCGAACGCGGCCATCGGGCGCACGCCCGACTCGTCACCGTCGAGGGTGAGTTCCGCCATGGTCTCGTCGGCCACGACGACCGTGCCCGCGGCCCTGGCCGCCTCCACCAGCTCGCGCCGCTCCTCGTCGCCGACGAGCGTGCCGGTGGGGTTGTGGTAGTCGGGCATGACGTACACCATCCGGGGCGCCGCGTCCCGCAGGACGCGGCGCCATGCGCCCATGTCCCAGCCGCCCAGGCCTTCGCGCAGCGCGACGGCTACCAGCCGCGCCCCGGTCTCCCGGAAGAGTTCGAGGACGTTGGCGTAGCTGGGCGACTCGACGGCGACGCGTTCGCCGAAGCCCGCCACCCGCCGGGCGGCGGCCCCGATGGCGCCCATCGCCCCGGTGGTCACCATGATCTGCTCGGGCATGGTGGGCACGCCCCGCGCGGTGTAGCGGTCGGCGATGGCCTCGCGCAGCACGGGCAGGCCCGCGGGGAAGTCGCCGTGGGTGGCGGCGTAGGCGGGGAGTTCCGCGAGGGCGCCCTGCATGGCGTTGGTCAGCCACGGCTCGGGCGCGGGCAGTGCGGCGCAGCCGAGGTCGATGACGGTGCCGGCCGCGTCGGGCGGCAGGGGTTCGAGGCTGCGGGAGGGCAGCACATGGCCTTCGGGGATCGCGGTCCAGCTGCCGGCGCCGCGCCGGGAGCGGGCGAATCCCTCGGCCCGCAGCGCCTCGTAGGCGGCGGCCACGGTGGTCCTGCTGACGCCGAGCGCGAGCGCGAGTTCGCGTTCGGCGGGCAGCCGTGCGGCGACCTGGACGCGGCCTTCGAGCACCAGCAGCCTGACGCCGTCGGCGAGTCCGCGGTAGGCGGGCAGTTTGCGGCCGCCTGTGCTGGGCGCGGGTCCCGGCTGCAGCAGCCGGGCCAGATGTGCCGCGCTGACCGACGCAGTCCACTGCGACATGAATTCAGTCCACCTTCCGCGGATTGGCCATGGATTGCTTCCCCTTCCAGGCCACACAGTGGCATGCGCGTCCGTACGACCGCCAGGGGGGTTCCGTTGTCGCCGTTTCGTCCGTTTCCGTCCCGTCCGCCTCTTCTCCTGCGTGGCCCGCTGCCGGTGGGCCGTCTCGTACGGCTGTACGCCGGCCTGGTCCTCTACGGCGTGACCGACGCGCTGGTGATCCGCGCCGACCTCGGCCTGGACCCGTGGGATGTCTTCCACCAGGGCCTGTCGAAGCACACCGGGATCAGCATCGGCACCGTCTCCATTCTCGTCGGTGCGGTGGTACTGCTGCTGTGGTGGCCGATCCGGCAGCGTCCGGGCCTGGGCACGGTGTCCAACGTCGTCCTGGTGGGCGCCTCGATCGACGCGACCTGCGCGCTGGTCCCGCACGTGGAGGCGCTGGGCGCCCGTATCCCGCTGCTGCTGGCCGGGGTGCTCTTCAACGGGGTGGCGACCGGCCTGTACATCGCGGCCCGCTTCGGCCCCGGACCGCGGGACGGGCTGATGACGGGCCTGCACCGCAGGACGGGCCGCTCGCTGCGGCTGATCCGCACGGGCATCGAGCTGACCGTGCTGGCGGCCGGTTTCCTGCTCGGCGGCGGGGTCGGCGCGGGCACCGTCCTGTACGCGCTGGCGATCGGCCCGCTCGCCCAGTTCTTCCTCCGGGTTTTCGGCGGCCCGCAGGCGGGTAGCCGAATCCGGGCCGGGGCACCGGCGGGGGCAGGTCCGCGGGAGCACGCGGCGGTTGCGGACACGATTTAGCCTCGGGCGGTGCGGACCGGTAGTGTACGCGGTTGGCCCGGTAGCTTGACCGTTACTGCACGCAAAAGATATGACAACACCGGGTGACATCCCCCCTCAGATGTGACAAACCGGGCGCCGGTGGGTACAAACAGGGGCGACACGACGGGCGACGCATATCCCTCATCGGGAATCTTCACCGCCGACCGGACGTTGACCGGATGACGACGACAGCGACACCTGTCCTGTGGGCGACCAAGCCCGGGAGGCACGATTCATGAGTGAGCGAGCTCTCCGCGGCACGCGACTCGGGGCCACCAGCTACGAGACCGACCGCGGTATCGATCTGGCCCCGCGCCAGACCGTTGAGTACGCATGCCGGAACGGACATCGCTTTGAGATGCCGTTCTCGGTCGAGGCCGAGATTCCGCCGGAGTGGGAGTGCCGCGCCTGCGGCCAGACCGCACTTCTGGTGGACGGAGAAGGTCCCGAGGAGAAGACCACCAAGCCCGCGCGCACGCACTGGGACATGCTCATGGAGCGGCGCACGCTGGAGGAGCTGGAGGAGGTGCTGGCCGAACGGCTGGCCGTCCTGCGCTCCGGGGCGATGAACATCGCGGTGCATCCGCGTGACAACCGCAAGACCGCTTGAGACCCGCTCCCCGGGTGACGTCCGGGGGCGGCACCGACCATCCCGCCCGGCGCGGAACGCAGCGTTGCGTTTTCCGCCGGGCGGCTTTGTCGTGTCCGGACACCTTTCCCGTGCCCGGACACCCCCGCCAGCGCTGCGTCAGCGCTGCTCAGTTCTGCCGCGGACCCTCGCGGTCGACGACCTCACCCTGGATGACCTTGCCGTCGGGGCGGTGGATACGGCTCTGCTCACCGGCCTGCTGGGCCTGCTGGAAGAGGTCGCCCAGCGAACCGGGGTCGGCGGCACCCGGGTGGCGGCGCATCGAGCGGGCAGCGGCGCGCTCGGCCAGCGAGCCGACCAGCTTGCGGGTCGGCGGGAAGAGCAGCACCAGGCCCACGGCGTCGGAGATGAAGCCGGGGATGATCAGCAGCATCCCGCCCAGCATGTGCAGTCCCGTACGCCCGCCGCCGGCCGGCACCTCGGCCGGTGCCGCGGCACCGGCCTGCTGCTGCTGGACCGCGGCGGTCAGGTTGCGCCAGGCGCTGCGCCCGGCCCGCTTGACGGCGGCGGCGCCCAGGACGAAGCCGGCGACGATGCAGAGCAGCACCACCAGGCCGCTGGTGGCGGAGGCCACCACCGTCAGCAGCCAGATCTCCAGCACCGCCCAGGCCGCGATCACCAGCGGCACCACGGTCCTGGCGCGGGAGCGCCGCCGCGGCTGCTGCGCGGAGCGCGGGCGGACGGGGGGCGGGGTACTCGTCGTCATAGCTCAAGTGTGCCAAAGAGCGGGTAAAGGCCGGGTCGGCAGGGACCGCCCGCGGTGGACTCCCGCGGTGCCCTGCCGACACGATGTGCGACGTGACGGACGACCTGCGGGAAACAGAACACGTGCTGCTGCCGGCCTGGCGCCGGGTCACCCGCGGGGAGCCGCGCTGGGCCTCCACCGCCGCGGTGGTGGCCGTGGTGGTGATCCAGCTGGCGCTGCCCTCCCGGCTGGCGGTGCACCCGCGGTGGCTGATGCCGACCGTGGAGCTGGTGCTGCTGGTCGCGCTGATCGCGAGCAACCCGCACCGCATCGAGCGCGGCTCGCGTACGGTCCGGGCGCTGGAGATCGGCCTGGCCCTGGTGATCGGCGGCGCCAACGCCTATTCGGCGATCCGCCTGGTGGCCGGGCTGATCCGCGGTACCGAGACCGCGGCAGCGGGGACGCTGCTGCTGACCGGCGGTGCGATCTGGCTGACCAACGTGGTGATCTTCGCGCTGCTGTACTGGGAGCTGGACCGCGGCGGCCCGGCGGCCCGCTCCCAGGGCGAGCGGGACGTACCGGACTTCCTCTTCGTCCAGATGCAGTCGCCGGAGCTGGCCCCACCGCACTGGGAGCCGGCCTTCTTCGACTACTTCTACCTGTCCTTCACTAACTCCACGGCTTTCAGCCCGACCGACGTGATGCCGGTGACGCGCTGGGCGAAGGCCCTGATGCTCGCGCAGTCCGCGGTGTCCCTGCTGACCGTGGTGCTGGTGGTGGCGCGTGCGGTGAACATCCTGGGCTAGGGCCTGTCGTTTGGATCTCCGTGGAGAAGGAGCGGTGTTCGGTGCGTGCAGCTGCAAGGCGGAGGAGGGAGGCGACGCGGAGCGTCGTCGACCGACGACAACGCGGCAGATGTGCGTGCCGGGCGCCGCGACGCCGCGGAGATCCAAACGACAGGCCCTAGGGCCGCGGGGCCGCCGTGCGGGGCCTGGGACGGCCTAGGAGGGCGTCGGGCGGCCCGCCTCGGCGGTGATCGCGTCGTCGGCGCCGCCGTCCGCCTGGGGGCCGACGTGCGGGCGTACGTCCGCCTCCGGGTCGGCCTCGGCGTCGGCATTGGCATTGGCATCGGTGCCGTCGACCGCGCTCCTGGCGTCGGCAGCGGCGGACGGCTTTCCGCCGGTGATCTTGCCGACCCGGGAGCTGATGCCCCACGCGGTGACCCGCAGCAGGGCCTCGGCGACGATGTTGCGGCTCATCTTGCTGTCGCCGCGCTCGCGCTCCACGAAGGTGATCGGCACCTCGACCACGTGGAAGCCGGCCTTGACCGCACGCCAGGCCAGGTCCACCTGGAAGCAGTAGCCGGCGGAGGCGACGTCGTCCATGCCGAGGCCGAGCAGGGTCTCCTTGCGGAAGGCCCGGTAGCCGCCGGTGACGTCGCGGATGGTCACGCCGAGCATCAGCCGGGAGTACGTGCTGCCGCCGCGGGAGATGAACTCGCGGCTCCTGGGCCAGTTCACCACCCGGCCGCCGGGGATCCAGCGCGAGCCGAGCACCAGGTCGGCGCTCTTGAGCGCGGTCAGCAGCCGCGGCAGCTCCTCGGGCTGGTGGGAGCCGTCGGCGTCCATCTCGACCAGAACGTCGTAGCCGTTGTCGATGCCCCAGCGGAAGCCCGCCAGGTAGGCGGCGCCGAGCCCCTCCTTGCCCTTGCGGTGCAGCACGTGCACGCAGGTGTCGTCGGCGGCCAGGTCGTCGGCCAGCTTGCCGGTGCCGTCAGGGCTGTTGTCATCGGCGATCAGGACGTGGGCGTCCGCCACCGCGGCCCGCACCCGCCGCACGATCGGCACCACGTTCTCGGCCTCGTTGTAGGTCGGGATGATGACCAGGACCCTGCCGAGCGGCCCGAAGCTCCGCTGCTCGCCGTCGTTCACTGCTGTTCCTGTCCTTTCGTGGTGCGGGTACGGCCCCGCCTGTCGAGCGCGATGGCGACCGCACAGGACAGAAGCCCCACCATAGCGAGTGCCCACTCGGGTGCCGCACCGACGCGATCGGCGACCGTCTTGCCGTCGCGCAGCGGGATGTCGGCGTTCAGCACCTGCTGGGTGAACTCCTCGCTGCGCTGTTCGATCTTGCCATCGGGACCGACGATCGCACTGATCCCGCTGGTCGCGGCGGTGACGACGGCCCGCCCGTGCTCGATCGCGCGCAGCCGGGACATCGCGAGCTGCTGCTCGGGCTGCCCGGTTCTGCCGTAGGTGGCGTTGTTGGTCTGTACGACGATGGCCCGCGCCCCGGCGTTGACGGTGTCGCGCACGATGCCGTCGTAGGCGACCTCGAAGCAGATCACGTCGCCCAGCCGGGCCGGGCCGATCTGCAGCACACCGGTGGTCTTGCCGGGGTAGAAGTCCCGCGGGATCTCGTCCAGCCGGCTGATGACCTTGGTCAGCTCCTTGCGGAAGGGCACGTACTCGCCGAAGGGCACCGGGTGCTGCTTGGTGTAGTGCGCGCCCGGGCCCTTGACCGGGTCCCAGACGATGCCCTCGTTCTGCACGTGGTCGGCGTCCGGGCCGTCCACCAGGACGCCCACCAGCACCGGGACGCCGACCGCCTGCACCGCCTCGGTGATCTTGTCGTACGCGGCGGGGTTGGAGAACGGGTCGAGGTCGGAGGAGTTCTCCGGCCACAGCACCAGGTCGGGCTTGGGCACCCGGCCCGCCTTGATGTCGGCGGCGAGCTTGAGCGTGGCCTTGACGTGGTTGTCCAGGATCATCATCGGGCGGCCGAGGAAGTGCATGCCCGGCTGCTGGACGTTGCCCTGCACGACGGCGATCTTCACGTGGTCGGCGGCGTCCGTCGGCACCGGTACGAGCAGGCCCGCCAGCAGCACCGCCGCGGACAGCACCAGGGCGCCGGCCGCGGGCAGCACCGAGCCGGGGCTCCAGGCGCGGCTGCGGTACAGCCGCAGGCCGGTGAGCGCCGCCGCGGCCAGCAGCGTGCCGCTGAGCGCGACCGCGAAGGTCACCAGCGGGGCGCCGCCGAGCGCGGCCAGCGGGGTGAACGGGGAGCCGGCGTTGGCGAAGGCCAGCCGCCCCCACGGGAAGCCGCCGAAAGGCAGCCGGTCCCGGGTCAGCTCCTCGGTGACCCAAAGGCAGGCCGCCCACAGCGGCCACCAGGGCAGCCGCTGGCCCAGCACCAGGCAGGCGCCCAGCGCGGCCAGGAAGACCGCCTCGATGGCCGCGAGGCCCACCACGGCGTCCCAGCCGACGGTGTGCAGCCACTGCAGCAGCCAGACGAAGAAGGGGAAGCCGAAGGCGAAGCCGAGCCAGGCGCCCTGCCGCACCGTCCTGCCGCGGGTCAGCAGCGACAGCGCGGCGACCGCGACGAGCGACAGCGGCCACAGGTCGTAGGGCGGGAAGGCGGCGGCCAGGGCCAGGCCGCTCGCCGCGGCGACCGCGCTGCTGCGGGCCGACCTGCGGGCGAGCGCGACGAACCGCCGGCGGCGCGAGGCCCGCGGCGGCGCCTGCCCGTCGGGTCCGCCGGCCGGTTCGGCCGGCGGCTTTCCGTCCGCCGTCTCCGGCACGCCGGGGTCCGCCGGGGGCGCTTCGGGGGCGGCTTCGGGGCGCAGGCGCACGGTCGCGGCCTTCCTGCAGGTGGAGGGTGGTGAAGGCGACCGTACCTCGTGATGACGCAAGGGTGAGCCGCGGATGAGCAAAGCTTCCCATCTCCGGCCGCCCCACCCAAAGCCGCGGCCCTCCGCCGAGGCGCAAGTGGGAGTCCGTGCGGCCCCCCGGCGAGGTCAGGGAGGGTCCCCCGACGGAGTCAGGGTGGGGGTGCCCCCGACGGAGTCAGGGGGAGGGTGCCCCCGACGGAGTCAGGGTGGGGGTGCCCCCGACGGAGTCAGGGTGGGGGTGCCCCCGA